>NZ_JBFRCH010000014.1:0-172251 GCF_040965635.1 Paraburkholderia phymatum | reverse complement strand
CCGAATCCTCCGCATTGATCGACCGCCATCGCCAGTGTCAGTTGGTTCTTCATTTTTTTTACCGTTGCATGTCTACGCAATAACGCATGACAGCCATGAACGGTGGACTTGATCAGCATTGCCCTAACTCTGGTCGACCGCGTTGCATGGGACCAGAGTAGGTGCTGAAGCACTAACTCTGGTCGACCGCGTTGCATGGGACCAGAGTAGGTGCTGAAGCACTAACTCTGGTCGACCGCGTTGCATGGGACCAGAGTAAGTGCTGAAGCACTAACTCTGGTCGACAGGGGACATAAATGAATCCGTCTCACGGAACGGCAACCGATGCCGACATCGCCCGCGATTTCGACTTGCGGCATCTCGATGCGTCGTTTCACGCCGACCCGTATCCCGTCTATCACGCGCTGCGCACACACGAGCCCGTCAAGCGCATGCCCGATGGCTCTCTATTTCTCACGCGCTATCGCGACGTGCAGGCCGTGTATCGCGATCCGAAGACCTTCAGCTCCGACAAGAAAGTCGAGTTCGCGCCGAAGTACGGCGCGACGCCGCTTTTCGAGCATCACACGACGAGCCTCGTGTTCAATGATCCGCCGCTGCATACGCGCGTGCGCAAGCTGATCGCAGGCGCGTTGACGGCGCGCGCGATCGCGGCGATGGAAGACGGTCTGATCCGTCTCGTCGATGGCCTGCTCGATCGCGCAGCCGCGCGCGGCGAGATCGATCTGATCAGTGACTTCGCGGCCGCGATTCCCGTCGAAGTGATCGGCAATCTGCTCGACGTGCCGCACGACGAGCGCGCGCCGTTGCGCGACTGGTCGCTGGCGATTCTCGGCGCGCTCGAGCCGACGCTCACGCCGGCGCAGCACAAACGCGGCAACTGCGCGGTGACGGAGTTCGTCGCGTATCTGAAGGACCTTGTCGCGCGACGTCGCGCGAAGCCCGGCGATCCGCAGCACGACGTGCTCACGCGCCTGATCCAGGGCGAGGAGGGTGGCGAGCAACTGTCCGAAGTCGAACTGCTGCAGAACTGCATCTTCATTCTCAACGCCGGCCACGAAACGACGACGAACCTGATCGGCAACGGTCTCGTTACGTTGAGCGTGTCGACGGGCGAGCGCGAGGCGTTGCTGCGCGAGCCGGATCTGATCGAAAGCGCCGTCGAGGAATGCCTGCGCTTCGAGAGTTCGAATCAGCTCGGCAACCGGATGACGATGCTCGACACGGAGATCGGCGGCGTGCCCGTGACGGCGGGCACGCCCGTCACGTTGTGCATCGGCGCGGCGAATCGCGATCCCGAGCAGTTTGCCGAGCCCGACCGCTTCGACATCCGACGCATGCCGAACCGCCATCTCGCGTTCGGCTTCGGCATTCATCAGTGCGCGGGACTGTCGCTTGCGCGCCTCGAAGCACGCATCGCGATCGGACGGTTCGTGCGGCGCTTTCCGTCATACAGAATCGGCGGCGAGCCGACGCGCGGCGGACGCGTGCGCTTTCGCGGCTATGCAGCCGTGCCGTGCACCGTCGCTTGAAGCAGACGTGGCTGAAAATCGAAAGGCCGGGAAGCCGGCAAGCCAGCTTCAGCCACGCGCCCGTAGCTTTTTCCGCGCGCGCGCAAGACTTACAGCGCCGCAGGCCGCCGTCGCGGCGATGCGTGGAAGCAGGCGCAAGCCGGGGCCCTGAATGTCTGGGCACGCTTGCTGCTTCGCAAGGAGTTCAACTTCGGGGAGCGCGCTATGCCTCATATGATCTGGAAAGGCGCGATCAGCTTCGGCCTCGTGCATGTGCCCGTGCAACTTTATCCCGCTACGAGGTCCGAGAAGGTCGGCTTCAATCTGCTCGACAAGCGCACGATCGATCCCATCGGCTATCGGCAGATCAACAAGCGCACGGGGAAGGAAGTGACGCGCGACAACATCGTGCGCGGCTACGAGTACGAGAAGGATCGATACGTCGTGCTGACCGACGAGGAGATTCGCGCGGCGAACCCCGAATCGACGCAGACGGTCGACATCCTCGCGTTCGTCGAGGCGCCCGACATCTCGTTCCTGTATCTCGACACGCCGTATTACCTTGCGCCCGACCGCAAGGGCGAAAAGGTCTACGCGCTGCTGCGCGACGCGATGAAGGAGTCGGGCAAGGTCGGCGTGGCGAGTGTCGTGCTGCACAACAGGCAGCATCTCGCCGCGCTCATTCCCGCAGGGCCCGTGCTCGCGCTCAATACGCTGCGCTGGGCCGAAGAAGTGCGTTCCCTCGACGAATTCAAATTGCCCGACGAAAGCGCGAAGAAGTCGGGCGTCACGGCGCGCGAACTCGACATGGCGAAAAAGCTGATCGACGATATGAGCGATACGTGGGACCCCTCCGAGTACAAGGACACGTTTCGCGACGACATCCTCGCGCTCGTCGACAAGAAGGTACGCGCGGGCAAGATCGAAGAAGTCATGGACATCGAGACGCCGCGCGAATCGCGCCCGTCGGCGGATATCCTCGACTTTTCAGATCTGTTGAAGCGCAGCCTTGGACGCGGCAAGGGCAAACCGGCGGCACGCGCCGCGCGCAATACGGAGGATGCCGAACAGGCGGAAGCAGCGGACCAGGACGAAGGGACGGAAGAAGCCGAACAGGCGTCGACGAAATCGCGCGCGCCCGCGAAGAAATCCGCGCGCCGCGCGACGGGCACGGCCGCGCGCAAGAGCACTTCATCCTCGGCGCGCAAGCGTCGCGCGGCGTAATTCGTCAGCGCGGGGCGAACGCAACGCAAGCAACGTTAAGCGCAAACAGTCACCATGACGGACAAGCTCGAGACCTATCATCGCAAGCGCCGTTTCGACAGGACACCTGAACCGTCGGGGATCGCCTCGCGCGCGAAGAGTGCGAAAGCCACGCCGAAATCGACGCGCGCCGCGAAGACTCAAGCGACAACGGCTTCAAAGCACGCGCTGACGTTCGTGATCCAGGAGCATGACGCGCGTCGTCTGCACTACGACTTCCGTCTTGAACTCGACGGTACGCTGAAGTCGTGGGCCGTGCCGAAAGGACCGAGTCTCGATCCGTCGGTGAAGCGGCTCGCCGTGCACGTCGAGGATCATCCGTTGGAGTACGGATCGTTCGAAGGCGACATTCCCGAGGGCAACTACGGCGCGGGTTCGGTGATCGTCTGGGACCGCGGCACATGGGAGCCCGTCGGCGGCGAAGCAGGCGCGCGCGAAGCGTATGCGGCCGGCAAGCTCAAGTTCCATCTGGACGGCGAGAAGCTGCACGGCGGCTGGACGCTCGTGCGCAGCCACATGCAAGGCAGCGGCGACAAGGAGCAGTGGCTGCTCATCAAGGAACGCGACGACGAGGCGCGCAGCGAAGCCGAATTCGACGTGCTCGAGGCGATGCAGGGCAGCGTGATATCCGACGCGCCGGGCGCGCGCGGCGGTGTGGACGGCGCGGGGAAGTCGGCTGCCGGCACGCGGAAAACCAAAGCACAACGCGCAAGCGTATCGACGAGGTCAGCGAAGTCAACCACAACGCGCGGAGCCAAAGGTTCGCCTGACGGGCATCCCGACATCGTCGCGACGCGCAGTGCCGAGTCGTTGCGCGAGCTGGCCGGTCATCCGTCGATCAAAGGCGCCGTCGAGACGAAGATGCCCGCGACGCTCAAGCCGCAACTCGCGACGCTCGTCGATAGCGCGCCCGCCGGCGACGACTGGTTCTACGAAATCAAGTTCGACGGCTATCGTGTGCTCGCCCGTATCGATCATCACGCGAAAGAGCCCGTCAAAGTCTTCACGCGTGCGGGCAACGACTGGACCACGAAGTTTCGCAAGCAGGCGCAGGCATTCGCGCGCATCGGGCTCGACTGCGCGTGGCTCGATGGGGAAGCCGTGGTGCTCGACAGCAACGGCGTGCCGAGTTTCCAGCTGCTGCAAAACGCATTCGACGCGAACCGGCCGCAGGACATCACGCTCTATCTGTTCGATCTGCCCTATCTGAACGGCTACGATCTGCGCGGCGTGCCGCTCGTGCAGCGGCGCGCGATTCTGCACGCGCTGATGGAAACCGTCGACGACGACACGCTGCGTTTCTCCGACGACTTTGGCCGCGACGCAGGCGAACTGCTGAAGAGCGCATGCGCGATGAACCTCGAAGGGATCATCGGGAAGCGGCGCGACAGTCACTACGTGTCGGGCCGCGCGCCATCGTGGATCAAGCTCAAGTGCCGGCGGCGCCAGGAGTTCGTGATCGGCGGCTATACGGAGCCGGCGGGCAGCCGCGAAGCGTTCGGCGCGCTGCTGCTCGGCGTGTACGACACGAAGGGCAAACTGCAATACGCGGGACGTGTCGGCACGGGCTTCAATGCGGCCTTGCTGCGCTCGGTGAAGCATCAGCTCGATGCGCGCGAAACCGCAAAGATGCCGTTCGCGAGCGAGCCGCGCGAACGCAGCCGTACGCCTGTGCATTGGGTGAAGCCGGAGCTTGTCGCCGAATGCAATTTCGCGGAATGGACGAGCGACGGTGTCGTGCGGCAGGCGTCGTTCGTCAGCTTGCGCAGCGACAAGCCTGCAAAGCAGATCGTTCACGAAACGCCGCACAAGGGAGCCGACGTGGAGCAGATGAACGAAGGGCCGGGCGCGGACAACGCGAAGACGTCGACGGCGAAGACGTCGACGGCAAGGAAATCGACGGCGAAGAAGCCGGACGCGCAGGCCGCAAGCGCAACGACTACGAAGCGTTCGGGCGCAACGACGACGGTAGCGGGTGTACGCATCTCGCACCCCGACCGCGTGATCGACAAGAGCACCGGCGTGCGCAAGATCGAGCTCGTCGAATACTACGAGTCGGTTGCGTCGTGGATGCTGCCGCATCTGAAGGACCGGCCCGTCGCGCTCGTGCGCGCGCCCGAGGATATCGGCGGCGAGCTGTTCTTTCAGAAGCACAGCCAGAAGCTGTCGATTCCGAACATCACGCAGCATCCGGGGCTGGACCCGGATCATCCGCCGCTGCTGACGGTCGAGAGCGAGGCAGCGCTCGTCGGCGCGGCGCAGATGGGCACGATCGAGCTGCATACGTGGAATGCCGTCGCCGCGAACATCGAAAAGCCCGACCGCATGGTGTTCGATCTCGACCCGGACCCGGCGCTCGGCTGGAAGCGGATGATCGAGGCGGCGCAGCTCACGCGCGAGTTGCTCGAAGAACTCGGCCTCGCGTCGTTCTGCAAGACGAGCGGCGGCAAGGGGCTGCATGTCGTCGTGCCGATCGCGAAGCAGCTCGGCTGGGACGATGTGAAGGCGTTCTCGCAAGCCGTCGCGCAGCACATGGCGAACGCGCTGCCGAAGCACTTCGCCGCGAAGATGGGCGCGCAGAACCGCAAGGGCAAGATCTTCGTCGACTATCTGCGCAACAACCGCGGGTCGAGCACCGTGTGCGCCTATTCGCTGCGCGCGCGTCCGGGACTGGGTGTATCGGTGCCGCTCGCATGGGACGAAGTGCCCGGTACGACGGCAGGCGATCAGTGGAACATCGCGAACCTGCACGAACGGCTCGACGCGTTGAAGAGCGAACCGTGGGCCGCCTACGCAAAGACGAAGCAGCGCATCACCGCGCAGATGCGGGGCCGGCTCGATACGGCGGAGCATGAATGAGCGCTGCGTTTTCCAACGATTTCAGAGGAGGCCAGGCGACAGCGACAGCGCGGCGCGCAATGTGCTCGTGCATGAACGAGACACCGCACCTGAACGAGGGAGAGGATCATGAAGACATCGCAGCAACACGCGACAGGCGACGATCATCAAGGGCAGATACCACGCCCGGAAGGCAACGACAATTCGAGCGTGCCGGACCGCCCGTCCGAGGAGGCCGCGCCATTGCCGCACGAGAGCGACCAGAGCGCCGGATCGCAGGAAGAGCACGAGCCGCGCGGGGTCGGCAAGCAGGCGCATAGCGATCTCGAACACGGGCTCGAAGACACGGACCTGCGCGGCGGCAGCGACTATCAGGCGCGCACGCAGAACGATGCAAACGTGAACAGGAATTCCGCGACGCGAGGCAAGCAGGACAAGTCCGCGACGCAAGGCAAGCGCCGTTGATCGAGCGGCATGCGATGCGCTCGCCATGCCGTCACCTGAAAGCGCGCGTGCCGCATCGCTTTACGGAGGATCGGCGTCCCAATACGGCGGATCGCCGAAATGCGCGGCGAGAAAATCGATGAACGCGACTGTCTTGGGCGGCACGAACGCACGCGACGGATACACCGCCCATATCGCGACCGTCTCGGCAAGCGGATACGTGTCGAGCACCGTCACCAGCTCTCCGCTGCGCAGATACGGCGCGACGTCCCACGTCGACTTCAGCGCGATGCCGAAGCCCGCCAGCAGCGCGTCGCGGATCACTTCGCCGTTGTCCGTCGCGAGCCGGCCGCCGACGCGCACCGTCAGCGGGCCCGTCGGCGTGACGAACGACCAGTCGCGCTGATCGGAGAGGATCGCGCATTCGTGCTGCGCGAGATCGGACGGATGGCGCGGCGTGCCGCGTTCGGCGAGATACGACGGCGCGCAGCAGATCACGCGCCCGTTCACCGCGAGGCGCCGCGCGACCAGCGACGAATCCCTCAGCGCACCCGGCCGGATGCCGACGTCGACGCCGGCATCGACGAGATCGACGATTGTGTCCGTGAGCCGCAGATCGACGCTCACGCCCGGATAGCGGCGCAAGAACTGCGCGATGACGGGCGACACGTGCTGCCGCCCGAACGACGATGGCATCGACACGCGCAACCGTCCCTGCGGCTCCGCCTGCCCACGGCCCACCGACGCGCGCGCGGCCGACGCCGCGTCGAGCAGCGCCTCGGCGCGCGCCATGAAGACTTCGCCGTCCTGCGCGAGGCTGACGCGGCGCGTGGTCCGATGCAGCAGGCGGGCGCCCAGCAGCCGCTCGAGACTGGCGATGCGCGCGCTCGCGACGGCGGGCGACAGCCCGAACTCGCGTCCCGCCGCCGACACGTTCGCGAGCAGCGCGGCGCGCACGAAGAGCGCGACGTCGAGCAGATCGAGCCGGTCGCGCTCGCCGGCGGAAGATGCAACTGGAAACGCGGCGGCATCAGGCTTCATCGATTTTTCGGGAAATCCAGAAAATGTTTCTGTCATTACGCTGGTTTTCAGAGGGTAAAGAATTTTCTACGATCCAGTCAATGCGAGCGGCGGCCGCGCCTGCCGCCGAAGCTCAATCCCGTCGAAGACTTCACACGAATCAAGGAGCCGTCATGAAAGCCGTAGGCCTTACCCGTTACTTGCCCATCGACAATCCCGAGTCGCTCGTCGATATCGAAATCGGCAAGCCGCAGCCGACGGGGCACGACATCCTCGTGAAGGTCGAAGCGATTTCCGTGAACCCGGTCGACTACAAGGTCCGCGCGCCGAAGGACACCGTCGAGAAGACGCCGCGCGTGCTCGGCTGGGACGCGGCGGGCATCGTCGAGGCCGTCGGCCCGGACGTGACGCTGTTCAAGGCGGGCGACCCCGTGTTCTACGCGGGCAGCATCACGCGGCCGGGCGCGAACAGCGAGTTCCATCTCGTCGACGAGCGCATCGTCGGCCGCAAGCCCGCGTCGCTCGATTTCACGCAGGCGGCCGCGCTGCCGCTCACGGCGATCACCGCGTGGGAGGCGCTGTTCGATCGCCTTGGCGTATCGCCCCAGGGCGCGGACGCGGGCAAGTCGGTGCTGATCATCGGCGGCGCGGGCGGCGTCGGCTCGATCGGCATTCAGCTCGCGAAGCAACTGGCGAAGCTCACGGTGATCGCGACGGCGTCGCGCCCCGAGTCGGCGAAATGGGCAAGGGGGCTCGGCGCGGATCACATCGTCGACCACTTCGGCGACATACCCGCGCAGCTGAAGCAGCTCGGCTTCGAACAGGTCGATTACGTGCTGATGTTCAATGACACCGACCGCCACTTCCCGGCCGCCGCCGCCGTCATCAAGCCGCAGGGCGGCATTGCGACGATCGTCGAGAATGCGAAGCCCGTTCCCGTCGAACTGCTGAAGTCGAAGAGCGCGGCGTTTCACTGGGAGTTCATGTTCACGCGCTCGATGTTCGGTACGCCCGACATGATCGAGCAGCACAAGCTGCTGACGGAAGTCGCGCGCCTGTTAGACGCGGGCACGCTGCGTACGACGGTCGGCGAAAACCTCGGCAAGATCGATGCGGAGAATCTGCGCCGCGCACACAAGCTGCTCGAGGAAGGGCGCGCGATCGGCAAGCTGGTGCTGAGCGGCTTCTGATGCCGCGCGCTTGACGCTTTGCTTTTCTCACATCACGGCTGCACGTGAAGGGCGCATGAACCGTCATGCGCCCTTCATGCGCTGGACATGCGCTGGACACGTCGCGCCATTCATCCGTCATCCCGATGCCGCGTCGAATTCGTGCACCCCGCGACGGTCAAATAGACAGATCGAGGACAGATCGCGCACGCACAAACGCGCGCTTGCGCAAGCGGGGTAAATACCCGATTCCCGCGAAGCCCGCGCCCGTCCGCTTGGCGTTAGACTGCTTGTGCATCATGCAAACCTGCTGCGGCCTTCGGCGCGTCCGCAACGCATGGCCGCGCGGCAGCACAACAACGAGGTGACAGTATGGGCATCAGCGTCAAACTTCCCGCCGTTTCTGTTGTGACTTCTCTCGCATGCGCCGCTTTCGTGCTCGCCGCGACGCCGGCGCCCGCGCGCGCGGCGACGCCGATCACCGTGACGTCGCAGGCGCCCACGGACGGTCCCATCCGCTACACCGTCAAGGTGACGTCGAAGCAGTTTGGCAACTCGCAGGAAACACGCACGATCCGCTCCGGGGAATCCGACGACTTCACGTGGAAAACGGTGCCGCCCGGCGGCCCCGTCGCGGCCGATGGCGATTGCCCCAACATGTCGTCGCTGCCCGTCGATACGAACGGCGCGATGATCCGCCAGACGCAGATCCGCTTCGCGCCGGTGGTCGCGAAGGACGGCACCGCGACCGTGCAGATGAACTTCCAGGCACAAACGCCGAAGGGCACGAAGACGGTGACGAACAATGGCAAGTCGCTCAAGTGTCCGAACTACACGAGCGTGAGCCAGGTGCTGCGCTTCACGATGCCGACCAACGGCAGCACGAAGACGCTGACGCTGAGCGACGGCTCGCAGGTGTCGGTCACGGCGAAGCGCTAACGTACCAGTGGGGCCAGCGGGGCGGCCGTTCGCGTCGCAGGCCGTATGAATCGCATGCGTTGAATGATTGCATGCGGCGTGCATGTATCGACTTTCATCGCTTTTGTGACGGACCTCGCGCGCGATCGCGCGTGGCCGGCTGGCGTCTAGCTTCGCCCCGAAGCGCGTTCGATGAGCCGCGATGCGAGAAAGCGGTGCTCGGGCGAAAAGAGCCGCCGGTAAGTGAGCAGCACGGCGCCCACCGTGCCGAGCGCCGACGATGCGGCGATCAGGAACATGATCACGATCTGATAGCGCACGGCCTGCAACGGCGATTGTCCGGCGAGCACCTGACCCGTCATCATCCCCGGCAGGCTCACGACGCCGACCACGGCCATCGCGTTGAGCGTCGGGATCATGCCCGCGCGCACGGCCTGGCGCGCCGGTCCTTGCGCCGCTTCCCAGCGAGTCGCGCCGAGCGCGAGCGCCATGTCGACGCGGTCTCTGCGCGCCGTCAGTTCCTCCGTCATCCGTTCGATGCCGAGCGACACGCCCGTCAGCGTGTTGCCAAGAATCATCCCGAGAATCGGTATCGCGTATTGCGGCTCGTACCACGGACGAATGCGGATCACCGCGAAAAGGCCGATTGCCGCGACGAGCCATGCGCTTGCCCAGATCGACATGATGCTGTCGGCGCGCTGTCCGGCGTAGGTGCGCGAGCCGCGTCCCGCGCCCGCGAAGCCCGCGATCAGCGTCATCACGATCATCAGCGGCAGCACGACGTACCAGCGGCCGTATGCGAACACCCATGCGAGCACATAGCCGATCGCGAGCAGCTGGACGACGGTGCGCACTGCGGCCCACGCGAGCTTGCGCTCGAGATCGAGTTTCAGCGCCACCGACACCGCCCCGTTCACGACGATCAGCAGCGCCGCGAGGCCCACATCCCACAGACTGAGGTTTTGCAAGGTCATCGCTTGATCCCGGTTGT
The DNA here is from genome assembly GCF_040965635.1 of Paraburkholderia phymatum. GTDB lineage: Bacteria > Pseudomonadota > Gammaproteobacteria > Burkholderiales > Burkholderiaceae > Paraburkholderia > Paraburkholderia phymatum_B. The sequence goes on along the minus strand of NZ_JBFRCH010000014.1, from coordinate 162,097 downwards.
CGTGTCGGCGGACGCGTTCGAGTGAGTGGCCGGCTGAGTGCCCGATTGAGTTTCGCCGAGCACGCCTTCGCGCATCGTCAGATGGCGGGTGCTCACGCGCGCGGCCTGCGCGAGATCGTGCGATACCCACAGCCACGCGCGCGCATCCGGCGCGGCATCGAACCATGCGCGCAGCAGCGCTTCGATCGCGCGTGCCGATTCGGGATCGAGCGATGCCGTCGGCTCGTCGAGCAGCAGCACATCGGGTGTGAGTTGCAGCACGCGGATCAGCGCGGCAATCTGCGCTTCGCCGCCCGACAGCTCGCTTGCGCGACGGTCGAGAAAATCGTTCGCGCGCCCGGCCTGCGACGCGAGCTTCGCGGCCCGCTCGCGATCGAAGCGCACGTCGCGATACGCGTGCAGCGTGTACGGGTACCGCAGATTGTCTTCGACACTGCCGTCGAGCAGCGCTGGCCGCTGACGCATATACGCGACGTGCCGCCGGTAGCGCGGAATCGCCGCGCGCGCGATGCGCTTGCCCTGCCACCGCACCTCGCCGCCGTCGAGCGGATCGAGCAGCGCGAGCGCGCGCATGAACACGCTCTTGCCCGAGCCCGATGGGCCCGTGATCGAGATGCGCTCGCCGGCATCGATGGCGACGCTCGTCGCATGCAGCAGCGTCTCGCCGCGCGCCGCATCGCGCCGCACGATGTCTTTCGCGTGGACGAGCGGTGTGTCCGTGGGGTGCGTGTCGTGAGGCATGGTCAAATGAAATCTGTCGCAGCGCATCATCATAGCGGCCGCGGGGTGGGCACACCTCATGCTGCGCTGACTATCGATGGTCGTATTCCCTACGGAGCCCTCATGGCTGTGCTGCATCCGACTGGATTATCCATCGGCAAAACGACCGGCAAGATCCTCGCGTGGCTCATCGCCGTGCTGATCGTTCTGATCGCCGCACTCGCGGTGTTCGTCCTCACATTCGACTGGAATCGCGCGCGTCCGTACGTCAACGACAAGGTGAGCGAAGCCATCGGCCGGCCGTTTGCGATCGAGGGCGATCTGAAGGTCGGGTGGCGGCATCCCGTCGGCGAAACCGGCTGGCGCGCGTGGGTCCCGTGGCCGCGCTTTTCCGCGCGGAACATCACGGTTGCCAATCCCGACTGGACGAAGCAACAGCACTTCGCGACACTCGACGAAATCGACTTCCAGGTGAAGGTGCTGCCGCTGCTCACGCACGACATCGTGATCCCGGCGATCAATCTCGTGAATCCATCCGTCGATCTCGAACGGCTTCTCGATGGACGCAACAACTGGACGTTCAAGCTGAAGTCGTCGGCGGGGCCGTCGGAGTGGAAGCTCGATCTGCACGACATCCAGTTGAACAAAGGCAATATCGCGTTCAGCGACCAGCAGAAGAAGATCGACATGCAGGCCGTCGTCGATACGCTCGGCCAGCCCATTCCGATCGGCGAAGCGCTGAAGCAGCAGGAACAGACGTCGCGCAACGCTTCCGCCGACGTGGTCGGCAAGCAAGGTGCAAAACGGCTGAATACGCAGGCGCAGCATGAGGCCGCATCCGAGGCGGCTGCTGCGTCCGCTGCATCGGCCGCACCTCGCGCGCCTGCTCTGCCGGGGGCATCGGGCGCATCGGCTGCACCGGGCGCTTCGGCGCCTGCTGCGCCGGCAGGCGTGGGCGCATCGAGTCTCGCGAGCGCGGGCGCCAGCGCGGGTGGCTCGACGGCCGTCGCCGCATCGGGCAGCGCGCCCGCCAGCGCAACGGGGACGGCCGTCGCGCAACACCCGAGTGCGCCGCAATATGGGATCGGCTGGACCGTGAAGGGCACGTATAACCGCTCGCCCGTATCGGGCAGCGGCAAGTTCGGCGGCGTGCTCGCGTTGCAGGACGCGTCGCGCCCGTTCCCGGTGCAGGCCGATGTGAAGGCCGGCGATTTGCGCATCGCGATGGTCGGCACCGTCACCGATCCCGCCCATCTCGCCGCTGTCGATCTGCGTCTGTGGCTGCAAGGCACGAGCCTCGACCATCTGTATGACCTGACGGGCATCACGCTGCCCCAGACGCCGCCATATGCGACGGAAGGGCATCTGATCGGTAACTTCAAGCAGGGCGGCAGCGTGTTTAGATATGAAAATTTTACAGGCCGCGTCGGCGGCAGCGATGTGAACGGCACGGTCGTCTATACGCAGCGCGAAACGCGCCCGCTGGTCCAGGGCAGGCTCGTGTCGAACCTGCTGCAGTTCAAGGACCTCGCGCCCGTCATCGGCGCGGACACCAACGCGAGCAAGAAGAAGCGCGGCGAGACGGCACGCCAGCCGTCGAACAAGGCGCTGCCGACCGAGGAGTTCAAGACCGACCGCTGGAAGGCCATCGACGCCGACGTCAGGTTCACGGGCCGCCGCATCGTCAAGGACCCGGCGCTGCCCATCACCGATCTCGACACGCACGTCGTGCTGACGAACGGCGTGCTGTCGCTCGAGCCGCTGAAGTTCGGCGTGGCGGGCGGCTCGCTTGCTTCGAACATTCATCTCGACGGCAGCGCGACGCCGCTCAAGGGCCGCTTCTCGACGGAAGCACGCCACCTGAAGCTCAAGCAACTGCTGCCGACCGTGAAGACGATGCAGAGCGCGCTCGGCGAAATCAACGGCGACGCGGCACTGTCGGCGACGGGCAATTCTCCGGCGGCGCTCGCGGGCACGTCGAACGGCGAAGTGAAACTGCTCGTCACCGACGGCACGATCAGCCGCCTGCTGATGGAAGCAGCGGGGCTTAACGTCGCGAACGTGGTCTACGAAAAGCTCTTTGGCAACCGCGACGTGAAGATCAATTGCGCAGCCGGCGATTTCGTCGTGACGAACGGCGTGCTCGATTCGCGCGTGTTCGCGCTCGATACGCAAGACGCCGTGATCAACATCGACGGCACGGTGGACATGAAGGACGAGTCGATGGACCTCGGCGTGCATCCGCACACGAAGGGCTTTCGCGTATTCACGTTGCGCTCGCCGTTGTACGTGAAGGGGTCGTTCAAGAGCCCGAGCGTGGGCGTGAACGCGGCGGCGCTCGCATTGCGCGGCGGCGCAATGGTCGGCCTCGGCCTGATCAATCCGTTTGCCGCGCTGATTCCGCTGATCGCGCCGAGCAACAACAAGCCGCTGCCGTGTCAGCAACTGCTGACGGCGATGCAGGCACAGCCTCCGACCGCGCCGCCGCCGGGACAGCGCGAAAAGGCGAAGGGCCCCGTATTGCCGCCGGGCACGCCGGGTGCATCGGCCGTCGAGCCATCCGCGCCTGCGACATCGGGATCGAAGAAGTCGTCCACGCCGTCGAAGAAGCCCGCTGCACCCGCTAGCGGCGCGGCGCTGCCGGAGCCTTCGCATGCGGCCGACTACAAGGGCAGTTGAACGAAGTTGCGCGCCCGATTCAGTGCGTGACGTCGCGGTGAAAAACGACTCGCATATTCGATGCGGCGAGTGCCATCGAGCGCTGTGCAGAGCAGAAAGAGCAGCAGCACGCGAAAACACCACGGCCGCGAATTTCGCGGCCGTGGTTCATGGGTTTTACTGATCTAGCGCAGCGAGCGAGGCGTCGCGTCGCCGGCGGCATCCTGACGCCGCACGCCTCGTCGCGTGCCCGCCGCCGTGACGCGTGTCGCGCCGAATTCCGGCAGGATGCGCGCTCGCGCGCGGCTCGCGAACACGAGAAAACCGAAACCGTCGGCTTCGTACCAGTAGCCGCCGTTCTCCAGTCCGTCTAGCGGCTGTTCGAGCGCGTTCGCAATGGATTCGATGCAGCGGCGGCGCAACTCGGCGACAGCGGGATACGGCGGCTGCGCGCCGCGCACGCTGCACAGCAGGACGTCGAGCCCTGGCAGCACGTGTGCGTAGAGCACCGGCTCGTCTTGCGCGCGAGCGCGCGCAATCTTGGTATCGAGTTGACCGAAGGGCTTGAAGTGCCGCAGCACAGCGAGGAACGACTCGTCGCCGTCCACCTTCGCGCGCCTGCGCTTTTTCGGGAAGGACATAAAAACTCGCCTGAAAAAGAATTGCAAGAAACGCAGCGTCCTCATGCGACCACTCCCGGCTTCGCGCGCCGCACGTCGATCTTTTATAGCATACGAAAATGCCGGATACACGGTGATTCGTCTGTCTCACTCCATCGTCCCGTGCGAACCAGGCCGAATCGCGTCGCCGTGCGCTTTCGCATCCCCTGTGCATCTGGTCTCAATAATAGACTCACCCACGCGCGGCGTGTTTCCGGCACCGTAAAAAAAGACATTTTTATGTGCGCCAGCCCTTTCTGTGCGCACGTTGAAATATCTTTTGTGCCCGTCGATAATGGCCCGGTCCCAGTCGCGGCGCGGCTTCGGACGCGGCGCACGACGCTGTGTCACATCGATGAGCGGCGCGCATGAGTGAAATCATCAATGGCGCACGCTGCGTGTCGACGTTCCATGCTTCACACGCTGCGATGATGCATGCGCGCGTTTCATGATTCGTGCCGGTTCTGCATGTCGGGAACTCCGTCAGCGTGCGTGCCAGCATGCAGGTCGCCCGTGACGCAAGAGCGGTGCTGACAGTTCGATGCGCGAAATCTGTTGCCACTCCTCGTGCGCCACGCTCGCTGCTTTCCGCCGTTCTCGCTGCTTTCCGCCTTTTCCGCCGCCGTCGCTCGATGCGTAGATGAAACTGTTCACAAAGGGCCTGTTGCTGATCGCGTTACCGAGTGCCGTCGAGCTGGCGCTGCTAGGCGTCGTGTTCGACATGCAGGAACAAACCGCGCAGGCCGTCGAACGTTCGTCGAACAGCAGGCAGATCCTGTATCAGGCCGCGTCCCTCGAAAACCCGATGTTGCGGCAAGTGGCTCGCGTGCGCGCGGGCATCGTCGCGGCTGATCCGTCCTTCATGGATCGTCATGCTGCGTGGGTCGATCTCTCCGAGCGGCTGACGCGGCTCGAAGAGGCCGTTGCGGACACACCCGAGCAGGCCGTGCGTGTGCGGCAGATGCGCGAAGCCGTCGACAGCTATCGGCAGCAGGCGATGTCGGTTGCGCAATCGCTGCGCACGGGCGCAACGATGAATCCCTTCGCCACGCTCGAGGGCGGTGCATTGCCTGCGCGAGCCGTGCGCTTTCGCGACGCGCTGCACGCATTCATCGACGAAGCGACGCGGCTCGAAGCGGAACGCAATGCGACGCTCGCGCAAACGCGCACGCGTCAGCAAATCGCGCTGGTGGGCGCCGTGCTCGGCTCGATGCTGATCTGGGCCGCGACGGCATTCGCGTTCGCGCGCGGCATTGGCAGGCGGCTGGATGTGCTCGCGTCGAACGCGCAACGCCTGGGCAGCGGCAAGCCGCTGCCGGCGCCGCTCGCGGGCAACGACGAAATCGCCGCGCTCGATGCCGCGCTGCACCGCACGAGCGCGCTGCTGCGTGCCGCCGATCTGAATCAGGCGGCGCTCCAGGCGTCGCTGCAGACGCGCGCGGCGGAACTGGCGAGCGTCAACGAAACATTGCACAAGGAGACGCAGGACAACGAGCTGTTCATCTACAGCGTGTCGCACGATCTGCGTTCGCCGCTCGTGAACATGCAGGGTTTCTCGAAGGAACTGCAGGTTTCGTGCGATGAACTGCGCGCGACGATAGTCGACGCGCGCCTGCCCGCCGACGAACACAAGCGGCTTGCCGATGTGCTCGACGGCGACGTGCAGGAATCGCTGCGCTTCGTGCGCTCGTCGGTGACGCGCGCGGCCGCTATCATCGATGCGCTGCTGCGCATCTCGCGCGCCGGGCGGCTCGAATATCACTGGCAGCGCGTGAATGTCGGACGTGCCGTCGCGCGGGCCGTCGATGCACTGCAAAAGAGAATCGACGAGCGCGAAGCCGTGGTCGTCGTGCGCGAATTGCCGCCGGCATGGGGCGACCCTGCCGCGATCGAGCAGGTGTTCAGCCAGTTGATCGCCAATGCGATCAATTTTCTCGATCCGGCGCGGCCCGGACATATCGAAGTGGGCGCACTCGATGCAGCCGATGCCACCCATGAAAACAGCGCGATGGCGCCGGCGCAAAGAACGCGCACTTACTTTGTGCGCGACAATGGCATGGGCATTCCCGCCGCGTATATGTCGAAAGTGTTTCGCGCGTTCCAGCGGCTGCACGGCGATGTCGCGCAGGGTGAGGGCGTCGGACTCGCGTTGGTGCGCTGCATGGTCGAACGGCACGGCGGACGCGTATGGGTCGAATCGGCGGAGGGCGCGGGCTCGACGTTCTACGTCACGCTGCCCGATCAGCCGTTGCGGGTCTAACGGATACGCGAATGCGCGCGATGCGGCATCGCTGCATGGCGCAGTGCAAGAAGCGCGGTGCAAGAAGTCGTAAGCTGAGCAACGCATAATGCGTGCAGTGGGTCGTACTGGTTGACGCGGAATCGGAGAAGGTCGTGACAAACGCGCACTGCGCAATGCAAGCGCGCCGGAGGGAACAATGTCACACGGGGAAGCGGTCGGTAAGTCGGTTGGCATCGTGCTGATCGAAGATGATGACGGACACGCGACGCTCGTCGAGCGCAATCTGCGGCGTGCCGGCATATCAAACGGATTCATACGCCTGGCGGACGGTCAGGAGGCGCTCGACTATTTCCTCGGCGAGCCAACAACGCCTGGCGATCATGCGAGCGGCCGTCCATCGCGCGACGATCTCGCGAATTACGTCGTGCTGCTGGACCTTAAGATGCCTCGCGTGGATGGCTTTGAAGTGCTGCGCCGTCTGAAGGAAACGCCGTCGACGGCGTCGATGCCCGTCATCGTGCTCACGACCACCGACGATCCGCGCGAAATCGAACGTTGCTATGAATTGGGTTGCAATGTCTACATCACGAAGCCGGTCGAATACGATGCGTTCATCGAAGCCGTGCGGCGGCTCGGCTTCTTCCTGCAGGTCGTGAAGCTGCCGTCGGGGCAACGCTACGCGTCTGCATGAATGCACGAAGGGGCACGCAGTGCTCGCTCATCATGGGGAGTCCGTGCCGCAAGCAGTCCAATTGACGATTGACCATCTGGCATGACTGAAGACGGAACCACGCCGCTCGCCGCGCATGTGCTCGTCGTCGACGACGACGAGGGCATCTTGCGGCTCGCGCGCAAATCGCTGGAGCGCGCCGGCTGCCGCGTCGAGCTCTGCAATAGCGTCGAAAGTGCGCGTCGCGCGATCCACGCGAATGCGCCCGACCTGATCGTGCTCGACTATCAGCTCGATGGCGCCGAGACGGGGCTCGACTTTTTCAGGCGTCTGCGCCACGAGGGCGTGCGCATTCCCGCGATACTCGTCACAGGTTTCACCGATGAATCCCGCGTGATCGAAGCGTTGCGTTCCGGCGTGTCCGATGTCGTACCCAAAGCGGGCGATTACCTCGACTATCTGCCCGAAGCCGTCGAACGCGTGTTGTCGCAAGTGCGGCTGCAACGGGCGTCCGCGGAAGCGCTCTTGCTGCGCGAGCGCGAGGCGCATTACCGCACGTTGTCAGAAGCGCTGCCGCATCTCGTGCTCACCTGCAACGCGAATGGCGATTGCGATTTTCTGTCGAAGCAGTGGGTCGAGTACACGGGCCTCGACGGTGCGAATGCGCTCGGCCTGGCGTGGCTCGACGCCGTGCATCCCGACGACCGCGAAGACGTGCGCCGTACATGGCTCAAGACGGTGCGCAGCGAAGCCACCTTTTACCGCCACGAATTGCGCATTCGCCGCCACGACGGCGCGTATCGGTGGTTCGACGCGCGCATTGCCGCTGTGCGCGACGCGAGCGGCACGGTCAGCAAGTGGTTCGGCAGTTGCACGGACATCCATTCGCAGCGCGAAGCCATCGAGGATCACGAACGTCTTCTCGCGTCCGAGCAGGCCGCGCGCCAGGCGGCGGAAGAAGCGAACCGTTCGAAGGACCGTTTTCTTGCGATGCTGTCGCATGAATTGCGCACGCCGTTGACGCCCGTGCTCGCGGGCGCGCGCATGCTCGAAATGATGCCGGACCTGCCCGAAGCGGTGCGCTCGGGCGTCGTGATGATTCGCCGCAACGTCGAGCTGGAAGCGCGCCTGATCGACGATCTGCTCGATCTCACGCGCGTGGCGAACGGCAAGCTGCGGCTGTCGCTGGAAACGGTCGATGTGCACGAAGTGATCGACAGCGTGCTCGATCTGTTTCGCAGCGAGATCCAGGCCAACCAGCAGGACGTGCATGTCAGCAAGACGGCGCAAAATCACTACGTGCTGGCCGATCGCGCGCGCTTGCAGCAGATGCTGTGGAACCTGATCCGCAACGCAGCGAAGTTCACGCCGGACGGCGGGCATATTTTCGTGCGTACGCGCGACGAAAGAATGCATGTGCAGATATCGGTCGAGGATACGGGCGTCGGCATCGAGCCCGAGCAGATCGGCAAGCTCTTCAACGCGTTCGAGCAGGGCAGCAGCCAGAACATGTCGCGTCAGTTCGGCGGGCTGGGACTCGGGCTCGCGATCACGAAGGCGCTCACCGATGCGCATGGCGGCACCGTCTCCGCGCACAGTCCGGGCGCGCATTGCGGCGCGACGTTCACGATCACGCTGCCGACGGCCGAAGAGCGGCTCGCCCAGCCCGCTGCGCCCGTCGCCGCGAGCGTGCAGCCGGCAGGCGGCCTCACGATTCTGCTGATCGAAGATCACGCGGATACCGCCGAAGTGATGGCGCAACTGATGCGTACGCTCGGACATGAAGTGACCGTCGTCGGGCGCGTCGCCGATGCGCTCGCCGCGACGCAGAGCGCGCCGTTCGATCTGATCGTCAGCGACGTGGGCTTGCCGGACGGCACGGGCCTCGATTTCATCAAGGCGTTCCGCGAGCGCGACGATGCGCCCGCCGTCGCGCTGACGGGCTTCGGCAGCGACGAGGATATTCGCCGATGCCTCGAAGCGGGCTTCACGTCGCATCTGACGAAGCCCGTCAACTTCTCGCAGCTCGAACAGGTGATCGAGGGTGCGGCGGCGGCGAAAGCGCAGAAGAATGCAGGCGAGACCAGAACGGGCTAGGCGCGTGCATCGAACACGCATTCGATAGAAGGCATTCGATGAAAAGGGAAGGGCCTGTTGCGCATCGACGTACGCAACAGGCCCTTCGCGTCAATGGCCGTTTGCACGCGGCGCCGAAGCGGTGCCGCCTTGCTCGCACGCGGTCAGCTACGCGGCGAATTCTTCAGCGAGTCGCGGATCTCGCGCAGCAGCAGCACGTCTTCAGGCGTGGGCGGCGGCGCTTCGGGCGCGGCGGGCGCCGGGGCGCGCAGCTTGTTGATGAACTTGACCATCATGAAGATGATGAAGGCGAGAATCACGAAATTGATCGCGACCGTGATGAATGAGCCATAGCCGAATGCGGCGACGCCCGCCGTTTGCAGATCCTTGTACGAATCGGGGTTGCCCTTGAAGTTGGGCGGTATGTGGCCGAGCAGGACGAACTTGTTCGAGAAGTCGAGGCCGCCCGTCGCAACGCCGACGACGGGCATGATCAGGTCTTTCACGACGGAATTGACGATCGTCGAGAACGCTCCGCCGATGATCACGCCAACAGCGAGGTCCATTACGTTGCCCTTGAGGGCAAATTCCTTGAATTCCGTGACTAGGCTCATCGGGCGGTTCTCCTTGAAGTCGATGGCGACATGATAGCCAACGTTCGGCGCAGCGGGAAATCATTTGGGGATTAATCGCAATGCGCCGCGGCAGAACGCAGGAAGCGATTGTCGTGCCCGTGAAGCGCGAATGACGCTGATCGCCGAAGCCTGCGCATGCCACGGCGGGTGGCATGCGGCGCGACATGTCGAATCGAAAAGCGCTCCGGCAACTGGACGCAAGAATCAGGCGCAAGGAATGCGCATTGAAGCGCTAGCGATCGAAAGCGCGCAGCAAGAACGCGCGATGACAGCGCGCTCATCGATACGGCTATACCAAGGAAAGCCCATCAAACTTCAGCGGCTCGCGCCTGTTCGATATGCGCGGCGAACGTCACGGGATCGGTATTCGTCCCACATAGCAGCACGCCGACGCGCTTGCCTTGCAGTTGCTCGCGCAACGGGCCGAGCAGGGCGGCCGTCGCTGCTGCGCACGCAGGTTCGACAGCGAGCTTCAGTTGCGTGAACAGCGTGAGCATCGCTGCACGCAGCGCGTCGTCGGTGACGGTGACGAGCCGGTCGATATGACGGCGGCACAACTCGTAGCTGTATTGCTCGGTATGCGGCGCCATCAGCGAATCGGCGATCGAATGCATGTGGCTCATGCGCACCGTGTGATTCGCCGCGAAGCTGCGGTTCATCACGTCCGCGCCTTCCGGTTCGACGCCGTACACGTGCACGCGCGGATTGGCGAGCCGCAGCGCCGTCGAGATGCCCGCCGCGAGCCCGCCGCCGCCGATGGGCACGATCACCGCGTCGAGGTCCGGCGTTTGCGTCGCCCATTCGTAGCCGAGCGTCGCGGTGCCGAGCACCGTGCGATAGCCGTTGAACGGATGCACGAAGTAGCGGCCTTCCTCGGCTTCGATGCGCCGCACGATTTCGAACGCTTCCGTCACGTTCTCGGCGATGACGACTTCCGCGCGATATTTGCGGCACAACGCGATGCGCGCGGGATTCGCCGCATGCATCACGACGACCTTCGCGCTGATGCCCATGCGCATCGCCGCGTACGCGACGGCCACGGCATGATTGCCGCCCGACACGCAGGTGACGCCCGCGCTGCGCTGCGCCGGGTCGAGCGCGAGCAGATTCGTGAACGCGCCGCGTGCCTTGAAGCTGCCGCCCGCCTGCAGCAGCTCGAACTTGAAGTTCACGAGCGTGCCTTCGAGCGTCGGGAAATCCATTCGGTCGAACACGGGCGTTCGCACGACCCACGGCGTCAACGCGAAATGCTGCGAGGCGATGTCGTCGAGCGTCGGTATCGGCTCACCGTCGATCGTGCGGTCGGAGTGCTGCGTGGCAGTGGACATGGCATGCGTACTCGTTGTGGGGGAGGTCCGCGTTCGATGTCTTGTCGTCGGTTGTCGTCGCTTGTTGTTATACGTTGCTTGCGTCAATGCGCGTGCGCGTCGACCGACATGCTATGGATGAACTTGCTCAGAAAGCGTTCGCACTGCGCGAGCTGCTCGAGCGTGACGAACTCGTTGGCCTTGTGCGCCTGCTGGATATCGCCCGGCCCGCACACGATGCTCGGAATGCCCGCCCGCGAAAACAGGCCTGCTTCCGTACCGTAGGCGACCTTGCGCTTGTCCTGGTCGGCCGTGAGCGCGCGCACGAGTTGCGTGATGGCCGCCTGTTCCGATGCGTCGAGACCGGGCGCCGCAGCGATCTTCGTGATCTCGATTGCGGCCGCTTCGTGCTCGCGCTTCATTTTCGGCAGCAGCGTCTCGCGCGCGTACTGGTCGATGCGCGCGAAGATCGGCTCGGGATCGAGCGTCGGCAGATTACGGAACTCGAATTCGAAGCTGCATTCGGCGGGCACCGTGTTGATCGCATTGCCGCCCTTGATCGTGCTGGTCTGCGCCGTCGTGAACGGAACGTCGTAGAGTTCGTCGAACGGGCCTTGCTGACGGAACTGGTCGGCCATGTCGCGGATGAAGCAGATGAGCCGCGCCGCGTACTCGATCGCGTTCAAGCCCTTCGGCGTGAGCGACGAGTGCGCCGCCTGGCCGCGCACGCAGCACTGGTACGCGTTGATGCCCTTGTGCGCGATGATGGGCCGCATGCTGGTCGGCTCGCCGACGATGCAGCCGTCCGGCTTGACGCCGCGCTTCATCAGGTCCGCGATCATCAGCGGCGCGCCCACGCAGCCCACTTCTTCGTCGAAAGAGAACGCGAGATGGATCGGCTTCGCGAGCTTCGTCTGCTGCATCTGCGGAACGAGCGTCAGCGCCGCGCCGATGAAGCCCTTCATATCGCACGTGCCGCGCCCGTAGAGCTTGTCGCCGCGCACTTCGGGCCGGAACGGATCGCTGTCCCATTGCTGGCCGTCGACAGGCACCACGTCCGTGTGCCCCGACAGCACGATTCCGCCATTCGTCTCGCCGTCGTGCGCCGGAATCGTCGCGAACAGGTTCGCCCATTTGCCGCTGTCGTCGTGCGTGAGCGTCGCTTCGATGCCGCGCTCGCGCAACGCGTCGCGCACGGTTTCGATCAGCCCGAGATTCGGATTACGGCTGACCGTGTCCATCGACACGAGGCGTTCAACCCAGGGAAGCGAAGCAGGAGACGAAGCGTTGGAGGCAACAGCGGAAGAGGAAGACGTTTGTGCGGACAGCGCTTTATCAGCGACCTGTGACATGACCTTGGCTCCAGCTTGTGTGTCATTCGATGATACCCAAAAAGCACTTAATAATCCAAAGCTCGATGCGCCAGGTGCTTGCGGGGCGTGGCTTTGCGCGACGCAGCAATCGTTTGGCGGGCGATGGAAACGCTTCCGTCAGCGCTTTGGACCTCGACCGGCTTCGATCTGCCTTGACCTTGTTTGATGCGTCGAGCGTCAGCCCAGCAGCGCGAGCAACGCGCGTTCGTAGACGCGATAGACGGGCGCGATGCTCGAAAGTTCGATGCGTTCGTTCGCTGCGTGAATGCCCTCGCAGCGCGCGCCGAACCCGCACAGCGCGGGCACGCCCAGCGACGCGAGATAGTTGCCGATGTTCGACGGACCCGCGACGGCGCACGGCAGTTCCACACCGAGTTCGTCTCGTGCCGCACGATATAGCGCCATGACGATCGGATGCGATGCGTCCACGCGATACGCGGGCCAGCCCGCGATCCACTCGATCGTCGTCGCGAGCGATGCGTCGCAGCACGCATCGTGAGCGCCGACGATCTCAGCAATACAGCGCTGCGCTGCGCGTTGATCGAAGCGCGGCGTGAGCCGGCAATCGACGCTCAGCTCGCAACGGTCAGGCACGCTCGTGAACATGCCGTCGCCCGCGCGGATGCCTGTTACCGTGAGTTGCGCGGGGCGTTCGAACGCGTGGTCGATGGGCAGTTTCGCGTCGTTCAGCGCGCCTGCGAGATGGGCGCCGCGTATCGCCGCATTGAGGCCGCACGCGCTGCTGCCGCCCGAATGCGCAGCGATGCCGCGCACGACGAGCCGTGCCCGGATGAAGCCGCGCGCGCCCACGACGATGCGATCGATGCCCGGATAGCCGATGAACACGCCGTCGGGCCGGGGCGCGTCGGCGGCATCGAAGAAGGCGCGCGCGCCTCCGAAACGGCCCGTGTGCTCGTCGAGATCGAACAGCACGCCGAGCGTGCCGGCGAACTCGTCGGTGCGCCGTGCGAGCGCGGAGGCCAGATGCGCGAAGATCGCGACGGCCGCCTTGCTGTCCGCGCTGCCACGGCCATGCAGCCAGCCGTCCACGATCCGCGCGCTGAGGGGCGGGTACGTCCACGCGGATTCGTCGCCGAAGCTCGCGGTGTCGAGCGTCGCGTTGAGCAGATAGTACGGACGCCGCGGCGCGGCCGCCGTGCCACGAATCTCCGCGTAAAGACCGAGCGGTTCGCCGTCGTCGCAAGAAAGCCGCTGCGTGGCAACCTGATGCGTGCTGCACCACGCTTCGATACAGCCGAGCACGGGCGCGCACGCATCGATTCCGCCGCGGCTCGGGATGCGCACGAGCGCGGTCAGCAGATCGGCGATCGATGCCGTGTCGCTCATGCCCGTCATGTGCTGCGTGCGCTCAGGACGCGACGCGCTGATCCGTCGCGCCCTTCGCCGGCGCGCCGAGCGCGCGCAGCGTTTCCTTGACCGTCGCGACGCGCACCGGGAAGTCGGGGCTGCGCGTCTCGATGCGCAGCTTGTCCTGGCCCGCGAGCTTGATGTGCTTGTGCTTCTGGACCATCTCGATGATCCGCATCGCGTCGATGGGCGGATTCGGAACGAACTGCAAACCAATGACGGCTTCGCCCGCATCGATCTTCGAGATGCCGAGCGGCTTCGCGGCGAGTCGCAGACGGTGCGTTTCGACGAGCGCATGCGCTTGCGGCGGCATCTTGCCGAAGCGGTCGATCAGCTCTTCCTGAATGCCGTCGATCGAATCGCTGTGCTCGCAGTTCGCGAGGCGCTTGTACAGCGACAGACGCTCCTGCACGTCGCCGCAATAGTCGGCGGGCAGGATGGCGGGCGTGTGCAGATTGATTTCCGTCGTGGCCGCCAAAGGCGAGGTGAGGTCCGGCTCCTTGCCGTTCTTCAGCGCCTTCACGGCGTCGTTCAGCATGTCGGTGTAGAGCTGGAAGCCGATCTCGTGAATCTCGCCCGACTGCTTGTCGCCGAGCACTTCGCCCGTGCCGCGAATCTCGAGGTCGTGCATCGCGAGGTAGAAGCCCGCGCCCAGTTCTTCCATCTGCTGGATCGCCTCGAGCCGCCGTTGCGCCTGCTTGGTCAAGCCCTGCGGATCGTGCACGAGCAGATACGAATACGCCTGGTGATGCGAACGGCCGACGCGTCCGCGCAACTGGTGCAGCTGCGCGAGCCCGAACTTGTCCGAGCGATGGATCAGGATCGTGTTCGCGGTCGGCACGTCGATGCCTGTTTCGATGATCGTCGTGCAGAGCAGCACGTTCGCGCGCTGCGCAACGAAGTCGCGCATCACGCGTTCGAGCTCGCGCTCGTGCATCTGGCCGTGCGCGACGGCAATGCGCGCTTCGGGCACGAGCGCTTCGAGCATCTGCCGGCGGTTCTCGATCGTTTCGACTTCGTTGTGCAGGAAGTAAACCTGGCCGCCGCGCTTCAGTTCACGCAGCATCGCTTCGCGGATCACGCCGTCTTCTTCGCGGCGCACGAAGGTCTTGATCGCGAGCCGTTTTTGCGGCGCCGTCGCGATCACCGAGAAGTCGCGCAGTCCTTCGAGCGCCATGCCGAGCGTGCGTGGAATCGGCGTCGCGGTCAGTGTGAGCACGTCGACTTCGGCGCGCAGCGCCTTCAGCGCTTCCTTCTGGCGCACGCCGAAGCGGTGCTCTTCGTCGATGATCACGAGCCCGAGCCGCTTGAACTGCACATCGGACGACAACAGCTTGTGCGTGCCGATCACGATGTCGACGCTGCCCTCGTTGATCTGCTGGATGGCGGTGTTGACTTCCTTGCCCGTCTTGAAGCGCGACAGTTCGGCGATGCGCACGGGCCAGTCGGAGAAGCGGTCCGTGAAGGTCTGCGTGTGCTGCTCGGCGAGCAGCGTGGTCGGCGAGAGCAGCGCGACCTGCTTGCCGCCCATCACCGCGATGAAGGCCGCGCGCAACGCGACTTCCGTCTTGCCGAAGCCGACGTCGCCGCACACGAGGCGGTCCATCGGCTTGCCGCTCGTCATATCGCCGATGACGGCGGCGATCGCGGCCGCCTGATCGGGCGTTTCCTCGAAGCCGAAGCTCTCCGCGAATTTCACATAGTCGCGCGGATCGAGCTTGAACGCATGGCCTTCACGCGCGGCGCGGCGCGCGTACAGGTTCAGCAGCTCGGCGGCCGTGTCGCGGATCTGCTGCGCGGCCTTGCGCTTCGCCTTTTCCCACTGACCGGAGCCGAGCGCGTGCAGCGGCGCGCTTTCGGGATCGGCGCCGCTATAGCGCGAGATCACGTGCAACTGCGCGACGGGCACGTAGAGCTTGCTGTCGCCCTGGTATTCGAGGTGCAGGAACTCGGTCTCGCCTTCGCCGAGGTCCATCGTCACGAGGCCCATGTAGCGGCCGATACCGTGCTGCGAGTGCACGACCGGGTCGCCGACCTTCAGCTCCGACAGGTCGCGCACCATCGAATCGACGTTGCTCGCCTGTTCCTGGCGGCGGCGGCCCGCGCGGCGCGCGAGCGGCCCGTAGAGTTCGGTTTCGGTGATGATCGCCGCGCCTTCGCCGGGAATCGCGAAACCGTTCGCGAGCGGCGCGACGCCGAGCGTGAAGCGCGCGTCGGCCGTCAGCCAGTCTTCGTAGCTGTCGACGGAAGCAGGGCGCAGTTCGTTTTCCGCGAGCAGTTGCGCGATCGTCTCGCGGCGGCCCGCCGATTCGGCCGCGAACAGCACGCGGTTCGGCGTCGTGTCGAGATATGCGCGCAGCGCCGACACGGGGTCCTCGGCGTGACGGTCGATGGCCAGATTGGGCAGCGGCACGGCCCAGCCGCCGCCCGCGTTGCCGGGCAGCGCGAGGCGCGCGAAAGGCTTCGCGAACGCAAAGAAATCTTCGTCCGACAGAAAGAGTCTCTGCGGTTCGAGAATCGGCCGGTCGCGGTCATGCGACAGGAAGCTGTAGCGCTGCTTCGTATCGGCTGTGAAGCGCCGTATCGAAGCGTCGAGGTCGCCGACGAACGCGAGCTGCGCGCCTTCGGGCAAGTAGTGAAAGAGCGTCGCCGTCTCTTCGAAGAAGAGCGGCAGATAGTATTCGATGCCCGCCGACGGCACGCCGTTGCCGATGTCCTTGTAGATCGACGCGCGGCTCGGATCGCCTTCGAATACTTCGCGCCAGCGGCTGCGAAATGCGGTGCGCGCGGCTTCGTCGAACGGAAACTCGCGGCCGGGCAACAGGCGCACGTCCTTCACGGGATAGAGGCTGCGCTGCGAGTCGGGATCGAACGCGCGGATCGAGTCGACCTGATCGTCGAACAGATCGATCCGGTACGGCAGAGGCGAGCCCATCGGGAACAGGTCGATCAGCGAGCCGCGCACGCAGTATTCGCCCGGCCGCACGACCTGGCTCACGTGCTCGTAGCCGGCGAGCGTCAGTTGCGCCTTGAGCTTCGCCTCGTCGAGCCGCTCGCCTTGTGAGAACGAAAACGTGTACGCAGCCATGAACGACGCGGGCGGCATCCGGTAGAGCGCGGTCGTCGCGGGGACGAGCAGGATGTCGCAACGGCCTTCGCCGAGATCGTGCAGCGTCGCGAGGCGCTCGGACACCAGATCCTGGTGCGGCGAGAACGAGTCGTAAGGCAGCGTTTCCCAGTCGGGCAGCAGACGGACGCGCGCATTCGGCGCGAAGAACGCAAGTTCCTGCGACAGCCGCTGCGCATCGACGGCGCTCGCGCAGACGACGGCAAGCAGCGGCATCTGCTGCCCGTAGGCGAGGTGATAGCGGGCGATCAGCAGCGCATCGGACGAGCCGTGCGTGCCGTCGAAAACGAAACGCTGGCCGGTCTTGACCAGCGCGACGGGCGGTTCAGTGGAGGACTGCGTGGATGCGGCGATGTCGGGCATAAAAGTGAAACGGCCTTTGGGGTGACGCGAAGGGTGACGCGAATGAGCAACCTGTCGATTACCAGCGTGAGACCATCGGCTCGCGACGCGCCCGGCCAATGGACTGCGCCAGCGGACGCTTCGAAGGCGTGTCGCTGGCGGAACATGAGCGGCAAGTTTACGCGTGTCGGGGCATGCGTGCCGAGGACCTATTATAAAATCCGTCCTTCACTTTGAACCGCGCCGCGTCCTTTCCGTGACTTCCCGCCTGTTTGCCCTGATTCCGTGCGCCGGCACCGGCAGCCGCTCCGGCGCGCCGATGCCCAAGCAATATCGAACCGTCGCGGGCCGCGACATGCTGTATTACTCGCTGGCCGCGTTCGACGCGTGCAGCGAGTTCGCGCAGACGCTCATCGTCCTCGCGCCCGACGACCAGCATTTCGATGCGCGCCGCTTCGGCGGGCTGCGCTTTGCCGTGCAGCGCTGCGGCGGAGCATCGAGGCAGGCGTCCGTGCTCAATGGGCTGCATGCGCTCGCGCAATTCGGCGCGCACGACGACGACTGGGTGCTCGTGCACGACGCCGCGCGCCCCGGCATCACGCCCGCGCTGATCCGTGCGCTCGTAAGCGCGCTGAAGGACGACGCCGTGGGCGGCATCATGGCGCTGCCCGTCGCGGATACGCTCAAGCGCGTCGCGCGCGGCACCGACAATCGCATCGATCACACCGAGCCGCGCGACGGCCTGTGGCAGGCGCAGACGCCGCAGATGTTCCGCGTCGGCGTGTTGCGCGAGGCGATCCTGCGCGCGCAAAGCGACGGCCACGATCTCACCGACGAAGCGAGCGCGATCGAATGGTCCGGCCATGCGCCGAAGCTGGTGCAGGGCAGCTTGCGCAATTTCAAGGTCACCTATCCCGAAGACTTCGATCTGGCCGAGGCGATTCTCGGCCGCGGCACCGCGGGCTGAGCGGCGCGTGCCATCGCCCGATCGGAGCTTCATCGCAGGAACGCTTTCACGACATCACGGAACCTCACGCATATGGATTTGAGAATCGGACAAGGCTACGACGTTCACGCACTGGTGCCGGGACGGCCGCTCATCATCGGCGGCGTGACGATTCCGTACGAGCGCGGGCTGCTCGGCCACTCGGACGCGGACGTGCTGCTGCACGCGATCACCGATGCGCTCTTCGGTGCCGCCGCGCTCGGCGATATCGGCCGCCACTTTCCCGATACCGCGACCGAGTTCAAAGGCGCGAACAGCCGTGTGCTGCTGCGCGAGTGCGCGGCGCGCATTGCAAAGGCGGGCTTCGCGATCCAGAACGTCGACAGCACGGTGATCGCACAGGCGCCCAAGCTCGCGCCGCATATCGACGGGATGCGCGCGAATATCGCGGAAGACCTGAACCTGCCCATCGAGCGCGTCAACGTGAAGGCGAAGACCAATGAGAAGCTCGGCTATCTCGGACGAGGCGAGGGGATCGAAGCGCAAGCCGCTGTGCTGCTGCTGCGCGGCTGACCCTGGGATCATCACTCGTACGTCGAACGGCCGTGCGTCGAAGCGTACGTAGAAACGCAAAACGCCACGCATCGCGTGGCGTTTTTTCTTGGGCAAGCTCTTACGGCTCGCGTGCCCTTACTTGCCTTCAGCGACGATCACTTGCGCAGTCGCGTTGATTACCGCCGCGATACGGCCGACGTCGCGCAGTTGCGTCGAGCTCATGCCTTCGTTGATCAGCGTATCGAAGTGCGACTTCACGCAGAAATGGCACTTGCCGATAATCGACGCGGCGAGCGCGTACATCTCGAAGCGGCGCTTGTCGACGCCGCCATGCGACGCGTAAGCGTTCATCCGCAAGCCGGCCGGCTGCGATTTCAGATCGGCGTTGCCCGTCATCTCGACGTACGGATACCAGACGTTGTTCATGCCCATCAGCGCGGCAGCCGTCAGCGCGCCGTTGACTTCTTCCGGCGACAGCACGCCCGCTTCGCGGATCGCGGCGATGATCTTCGGGCTCTTCGCAGCGAACGCGGCCGCCAGCGCGACGCCGATGGCATCGTTGCCTTCCAGCGACGAGCGCGCAATCGTGCCATCGAGATTCAGGCGAATGTCTTTAGCGTAGTCGGGAATACATTCCTTAATCGCTGCGATGAATTCCATTGATATCTCCTATCATTTTGCCGATAAAAAAGCCCGCTGGCCTTTTCAAGCTTAGCGGGCTTTCGACTGCACGTACTTACAGCGTTGCGCCGCCGACTACCCGGTTGCACGGGCACAGTTCGTCCGTCTGCAGACCGTCCAGAATACGCAGGACTTCTTCCGGATTACGGCCGACGTTCAGATTGTTCACCGAAACGTGCTGAATCGTGTTGTCCGGATCGACGATGAACGTCGCACGCAGTGCAACGCCTGCTTCCTTGTCGCGCACGCCAAGCTGGTCGATCAGCTCGCCCTTCACGTCGCCGAACGCGTAGTGGTTCAGCTTGTTCAGGTCCTTGTGCTCACGGCGCCATGCGAGCTTGACGAATTCGTTGTCGACACTGCCGCCCAGCAGAACGGCGTCGCGCTCTGCGAAGTCCTTCTGCAGCTTGCCGAACTCGACGATTTCCGTCGGGCAAACGAACGTGAAGTCCTTCGGGTAGAAATAGATGATCTTCCACTTGCCCGGGAACGACGATTCGGTGATTTCTTCGAACGCCGACACGCCGTTTTCTTCGTGGTTATTGAAACCCGGCTTTGCAGCGGTGACGGTGAAAGCTTCGAGTTTATCGCCGACAGTTTTCATGCGCTTGCTCCTAGTGAATTGGCAAATGAGATTCGAAGACAACCTGCTTAAACTACCTGCTGGCTGTAACGAACGCGTTACACAACTTAAACTATAACTCTATTGAGTGATCGAATCAATAGTTTTTATCTAATGATTTGAATAGATTTTCTCGAAGACGCCGATAGCCCATATTGGAACGCGCGTTTCGCACAGGTTTCGGGAGCAGGTTTTGCCCGAAAAAGCGGCAGCGGAAAACTGCGCTGGTGCGTCGTCCGACTGCCGCGTTCCGGCAGTGACGTGCCCGAAGCGCGTCAGGCGCTCTTGGCGAGCGGAAATTCGATCGTCACTTCGAGGCCAGGCAGCGGCGTGCGGTTGCGCAGCCGTAATGCGCCGCGATACCGGCCCACGAGACGCTGCACGATCGCCATGCCGAGTCCCGTGCCGTTGGCCTGCGTCCGCGCCGAATTGACGCGGTAGAAGGGCCGCGTGACGAGCGCGAGCTGGTCCTCGGGAATGCCCGGACCTTCGTCGACGACCGACAGTTCGACCCGCGAATGCGAGACCCGTGTCTCGAGAATCACGCGCGGAATGCCATCGTCCTCGGAAAGGCCGTACTTGCGGGCGTTCTCGATCAGATTGCCGACGACTCGCCGGATGTCCGTCTCGTCCGCCTCGATCACAGCAGAAGGAGCAAGCCGCGTGACCAGCCGCATACCGTCTTCGCTCGACATGCGGGCGGCCAGTTCTCCCGCGATCACGGAAAGATCGACAGGCTCCGGATTTCGCTGAACAGGGCGCGCGTAATCGAGGAAGCGTCCGATGATCATGTCCATCTGCTCGATGTCGTCGATCATCGCGTCCTTGGTCGTCTGGTCCGAAGGACTCATTTCGGTTTCCAGACGCAGACGAGCAAGTGGCGTGCGCAGGTCGTGCGAAATGCCGGCGAGCATCAGCGCGCGGTCGGCTTCGAGCTGCTCCAGGTCCTGCACCATCTGGTTGAAGCTTCGATTCGTTTCCGCGGCGACGCCCATGCCGCGCTCAGGCAGCTTTTCGGGCGCCTGCCCCGAGCCGACCTTGCGCGCAGCCAGCGCCAGCCGTGCGAACGGCCTGTTCACCAGACTCGTGATGAACGCCGCGCCGAAAAGCGATAGCGCGAGCGCAAAGACACCCCAGCCGGCCCATTGCAGGCCCGTCACGTTATCCAGTTGATCGCGATCGAGCGCGACCCAGTAATCGTCGTCGTCGATCTTGAAGCTGATCCATACGCCGGGAATGTCGTTGACCGACTGCGCGATGATCGTGTCGTCGCCGAGCCGCCCGCGTATGTCATGTTCGATCAGCCGGTTGAGCGACTCGTCGGGCTGGAGCTTGTACTTGTCCGTGGTTTCGCGCGGATACACGCGCACGCCCTCGTTGCTTTCCAGGTCTTGCAGCAATGCGCGCCGCAGATCGGGATCGGAATAGAGGAGCGCGGTGCGCGTGAGCTTCACGATCGCGACGAGCTGCAGCGCCACGCGCTGTGCGCGCGGCTCGCGCTCGATCACGCGGAAGCTCTGGAACCATGCGGCGAGACTCACCGCGATCAGCAGCGCGATCAGCAGGAACGTGCGCCAGAAAAGGCCGCCGAACGCGAGCGTCAGGAGGCGCCGGTCGATCCGCATGCGACCTTCTTGTCGACGAGAAGGAGGAACTGCAACGGCAGGCTTAGGCTGCGCCGTCGGGGATGAAGACATAGCCCAGACCCCAGACTGTCTGGATGAAACGCGGGCTGCCCGGATCGGGCTCGATCAGCTTGCGCAGACGCGAGATCTGCACGTCGAGGCTGCGGTCAAATACTTCGTACTCGCGGCCGCGCGCAAGCTCCATCAGCTTTTCGCGCGACAGCGGCTGACGCGGATGGCGCGCGAACACCTTGAGCACGGAGAATTCACCCGTGGTCAGCGGAATTTCCTGGCCGGCCTTGGTGAGCGTACGCGTGGCGAGGTTCAGAGCGAACTCGCCGAACTCGAACACTTCCGACGTCTCGGACGGCGCGCCCGGCAACTCGGACGGCGACTGGCGGCGCAACACCGCATGAATGCGCGCGACGAGTTCGCGCGGATTGAATGGCTTCGGCAGATAATCGTCGGCGCCCATTTCGAGGCCAACGATGCGATCGACATCTTCACCCTTCGCGGTGAGCATGATGATCGGCGTGCGATCGTTGCTGCCGCGCAGGCGGCGGCAGATCGAGAGACCGTCTTCGCCCGGCAGCATCAGGTCGAGCACCAGCAGATCGAAACGTTCGCGCACCCACAGCTTGTTCATCGAGGGGGCGTTCTCAGCCACATAAACGTTAAAGCCCTGCTCGCCGAGATAACGGCGCAGCAGATCGCGCAGACGCGGGTCGTCGTCGACGACGAGGATTTTCGAAGGGTTTTTGGTTTCCATGGTCGGCATCTTAGCGCGATTAGAATAAGGAGCGAGTTTGTACCAATTATCGCGTAACAGTCAGTTACAAAATTTACCGGGCCTGTGGCACGGCGTAAAGGCTTGGCGCTTACACTCCTTTACTGTTCGCGCCAGTTCGGTAGATACTTCACTCGAATAAGGCTCTTGCGCCCGGTTTCAAGCCGGAGTCATTACACGTATCTGAGGTTGCCGGTTGCCGCGCCACGAAGGGAACAAGATGAAGGGAGGGGTCTGGCCGAACGTGCGCCTGAGCGTGATCGCAGTGGCAGTTGCGATCGTGTTCGTGAGCGCTGCGGGTCCCATCTCCGCGCATGCCCAATCTTCGACGGAACGTATCGCGGAGTCGCGCCCAATCCAGCGTCCGCACATGCGCACCGTGCGTCAACCGCGCAATCCCAACGCCGACCATCCTGCATCCGACGCCATCGTCCGTGCCACCGCCGTGCCGCCCGATCTCGATCAACGCCGGCGCGACGGGCATATGACGCCGGAAGAAAGGCGTCTGCTGCGGCAGCACATCGAAGACGCCGTACGCGAACTGTACAAGCGCTGACAGGTTTTTGCCTTGCACGTGCTGTGCGCGTCCGTGCGCATTCTTGCGCGGCCGCTGCGTCCTTGGCGAAATACACGCGATACCTCTCGTGAGGCGTGGATGAAACGACGCGAGTTTCTTTCGATGGCGGCTGCAACGGGCGCTGCGTTGTCGATGCCCCGCGCGTTCAGTGCGTCTGTCCCGACGAGCCGTGTAGTGCCGCAACCGGATGCATGTGCAACGGCCGCGGGCCGTCGCGGCAAGCTGCTCATCCTGATCGAACTGAAGGGCGGAAACGACGGATTGAATACCGTCGTGCCGTTTGCCGATCCCGCTTACTACGCGCTGCGCAGGCGCATCGCCATTGCACGCGATCAGGCGATCGCGCTCGACGAGCGTATCGCGCTGCATCCTTCGTTGCGTCTTTTGTTGCCTTTGTGGCGCAGCGGGCAGCTTGCCGTCGTGCAAGGCGTCGGCTGTGCGCAAGCGAACCCGTCGCATTTCCGGTCGATGGAAATCTGGGACACGGGCTCGTGCGCCGATGTGTATCGGCGCGACGGCTGGCTGGCTCGCGCATTCGCGCAATGGCGGGTGCCGCAGGTCCGCGCGGCGGCCGCCATATTCGGCAGCGTCGAGGCAGGGCCGTTTGCGGGTTTATCGTTTGCTCACGCATCACGCGACGCATGGGCGCATGTCCTTAACCCGGACGACTCGTCTTCGTTCGATCGAACCAACGTGAACCTGACCGAAGATGATCGTGTGACGGGCGACGCCTTCGATGTCTCGATCGTACCGCCATCACGCCCGGCGACGTTTCCCGATTCGATCGAGGCCGCGTTGCGCACTGCGCTCGTCAGCACGCAGCCGGTTTCATACGGCGCGATCCGCGTGACGCTCGATGGTTTCGATACGCACGCCAATCAGCCCGAGCGCCATGCGGCGCTGCTCAAACAACTGGCACAGGGTTGCGCGACGCTTCACGCGGAACTCGCGCGGCGCGGCCGTTGGAACGATACGCTGATCGTCACGTACTCGGAGTTCGGCCGGTCCGCGCGCGAGAATTTGGCGCGCGGCACCGAGCATGGCGGCGCTGCCGCGCACTTCGTGATGGGCGGGCGGGTGAGGGGAGGCCTGTACGGACACCCTCCCGACTTCGCGCGACTCGACGCCACAGCCCAACTGCCTGTCGAGATCGACTTCAGACGGCTGTACGCGACGGTGCTCGGCCCGTTCTGGGGGCTGGACGCAAGAGGCATCTTGCGCGACGACGTGAAGCCGTTGCCGTTGCTGCGTGTCTGACGCGCGCCGACGTCAATGCTTGCGTGCCGCTCGCCACGCAACCCACAGCTTGCGGATCGGCGTCAGCGCAATGCGTTGATGCAGGACGTGATAGCCGTCTCGCTCGATTTCGTCGAGCAGCGCCAGCGCCAGCGCCGCCAACGCGCGCAGCGTGCTCTGCGAATGACGCTCGCCCGCGGGCAAACCATCGAGCGCCCTGCGAATCGCGTCGCGGGCGCGCGTCGTCTGAAAGCGCATCAGTTCCGTGAACGCATCCGAGTATTTGCGGTTGATCAGGTCGGCGGCCGTCACGTTGTAGCGCTGCATTTCGTCGATGGGGATGTAGATGCGTCCGTGGCGCGCGTCGTTGCCGAGTTCCACGACGATCTGCGCGAGCATCAGCGCCTCGCCGAGCGGCGCGGCCCACGATGATGCTTGCGACGGATCGCGCGCCGTCGCGCGCGCAACCACCGACGCGAACGTGCCGCCGACGCCAGCCATATAGCGGCGCAGATTCGGGTAATCGAGGTAGCGGGCCTGGTCGAGATCCATCTCGAAGCCCGCGATGATCGCTTGCAGCGCCGGGTACTCGGCTTGCACGTCGGGCAAATGCGCGGCGAGCGCTTGCGATACGGGATGCGTCGGCTCGCCGGCCACGAGCGCGGCCGCCTCCTTCTGCCACCAGGCGAGTTTCGTGCGGCCCACGGTGGGGTCGGTTGTTTCCTTCACGGTTTCTTCGAACTCGCGGCGCAGCGCAAACAGCGCCGTGAGCAGCGGTTGCCGCGCGATGGGCGCCTGGCGCAGCGCGTAGTAAGTGCTCGAACCGGGAGGCGCTGCTTTTTGCAGGCAATATTCGTCGAAATTCACTGGATTCGCTTGGGGAATGCGGGCGCGCACGGTTGTGCGTAAAAGACCGAAAATTGTAGCATCGACGGTATCTGACAGATGCAGACAAGCGCAGGCCAATCGGTTAGAATCTCGCGCTTACGCTTTCGGACGCGCTTTTCAATGCAGACGTTCGCGGCTCTGGCGGGTCTTTTACGACACGTTCAGAGTCCTCCGCGCGAATGACATCGCAGTGAAAAAACGCAGCGTCCGGCCGCTGGCGAAACATCGGGCGCCGCAGGTTTGCGGCGACGCCCGGCTGCGAGGATGGCGAAATTGGTAGACGCACCAGGTTTAGGTCCTGACGCCCGCAAGGGTGTAGGGGTTCGAGTCCCCTTCCTCGCACCACTTGTTTTTACGCAGCATCATGTAGAAAACCCCGCTCGTCGCTGACCTGTGGGGTTTTTTGTTTTTGCACCGCGCTGTCTGCCGTGGGCATTTCGCCGCGAGACTGCACGCGACGAACATCGGGCGCGACGACGCCTCAAACCGGAAAACGACGGGCACAAAAAACCCCGCACGAGGGCGGGGCATCGGCCATCATACTGACGGTTCGCCGCTCCTTAGTGGCAGCGCTTCTCCCAGTGGTGATGCACGTGTACCTTGTGACACACGGGATGATGGTCATACGCGAATGCCGACGACGTGCCGGCGAAACCAGCGGCTGCGGCGATCAGCGCCAGAAAAACCTTCTTCATTTTTCGATCCTCGAAGTCAGAGAAAAAACGAGCCGTCATCGTAGCAAGCCAGCATTACGATTTCCCTCAACCTCGGTGCTATGCAACGCGTTTCGCGCTTCATTTACAGGGCGATTCGTCGCAGGTCTTATCATCCAGTTGCGGGCGCAACGAGATATCTTCCAGGCTGCTCGGACGCGATGCGCATGGTCCGTGATATGACTGGCGCACGGGAAAAGGCGATAGGCGTAGATGGCAATGTCGGATAGCACACTGCGCATCCTGTGAATCAGGGCGGCTTCGTCATGCACTTCGCAATCCATCATCCATCCCGCGCCGCCCGATACACATTGCGTTGATGCACACGCATACGGCTGCGGGCCTCGCCGTTGCCTGTTTGCAAGCGAGTCTCGAAAACAACGACTTCCATTCGGGCGCGACTGCACGAGAGTCGCGTATCACGACTTGGACAGCGGCACTACGTTACGCGCCGAAGCGCTGCGCCTCGTTGCGAACCTCGGCCCCGCTGGACCGACAAGGTGGATCTGTCCGGGTGTCGCGGAACTGAAGCATGCTTCACCGGCGCACGAAGGCAACGCCATCGGACACCTATGCTGGTCCGACGGCTTGTGAATGAGTGTTTAAGGAATTACGCAGCGGCGGAGTCAGCGGCGCGACCAATGCGCCGTCGATCGACAGGCTGGAACTCGCAGCCTGACCTGAGTGCTTTGTCAGAGTGCTATTCGGCGTTTCGCGCGATCGCGCTTTCGATCACCTTGTCGAGCGCCTCGCTAAGCGCGACCTTTTCGCGATCGTCGAGGCAGTCGAACAGATCGGTGTTCCATTTGCGTGCGATGGGCATGATCTTGCGATACAGGGCGCGGCCTTCCGTCGTCAGGGAGACGAGCACGACTCGGCCATCCTGCGCGCTCGCTTCGCGTTGAACGAGTCCTTGTCTGATCAACGCTTCGGCTGCGCGGCTCGCCTGACTTTTGTCGAGGTTCGCGTGGCGCGCGAGGTCCATGATCGAGAACGGCCCGAACGATCCGACCGAGGCTATCACGCGCGCTTCTGGCAACGTCACGTCCAGCTTGGCCATATACCGTTCGCTGATGCCCCGCTCGGAAAGTTTATTCAGCACGTGCAGACGATACGTCAGAAACTGTTCGAGTCCGGCTTTATCGGAGGCCTTCATGGTCTTCCTGTTGTGAGTGGATGCAGTCCCGCGATGTGATTGTTGCTGCATCCGCTCGCGCGGTCAACGCGGGCCATACCTTAGTCGCGTCATCTGCTCGGCTTCGTTCGCAAGAAGGGTGGCCGCGTCGCGGATCGCCACTTCGAGCGTGATGGGACCCGGAGCCGGCGAGAAGCATCCACTGAAGTGCTCGGCAAGTTTCGGCAACGCGGCGGGGTCGACGGCACCCGATAGGAGCGTGGCCGGCACGCCCGCCGCGCGCGCATGACGGCAGGCGATGAAAGGCGCCTTGCCATGCAGTGTCTGCACGTCGGAGCGGCCTTCGCCCGTGATGAGCCAGTTGGCGCCTTCGAGCGCCGCATCGAGACCGATCTCGCGCGCAACCACTTCCGCGCCCGGCTCGAATTCGGCGCCCAGCAGATGCAGCGCGAAGCCGAGGCCGCCCGCCGCGCCCGCGCCAGGCTCGTTGCGCGCGACACGATTCATCGCCGGTTCGACGAGGTCGGCGAAGCGGGTGAGGGCTGCGTCGATGATCGCAACCTGCTCCGGCGTCACGCCTTTCTGCGGACCAAAGATTGCCGTAGCACCATGGTCGCCCGTCAGCGGATTGTCGACGTCCGACATGCCGATGAACGTTGTCTCGCGCAGACGCGCATCGAGTCCCGATGCATCGACGCGCGCAAGTTGCGCGAGCTGCTCGGGCGTCGGGTCGATTTCATGTCCTTGCGCGTCGAACAGCTTGAGCCCGAGACCGACGAGCAGACCTGCGCCGCCGTCGTTCGTGCAGCTGCCACCTAGCGCGACGAAGAAGCGCCGCACGCCCGCGTCGAGCAGCGAGCGGATCGCTTCGCCCATGCCGCGCGTACCGCGCTTTTCGACCGCGACGCCCATGCCGACAGGGTCCGTAATGCCGACGATTTCCGCGGTTTCGATGATCGCGCTGCCATCGGCGAGGAGTCCCGTTGCGGCTTCGTGCGACGGTCCCGCCGCGCCGCGCACCGTAAGCATGCGACGTTCGCCGCCGCGCGTGAGCATGGCGTCGAGCGTGCCTTCGCCGCCGTCCGCCATCGCGCAGACGCGGATGGTTGCATCGGCTCGCGCGCGCAGGATGCCCGTCGCAATGGACTGCGCGACCTGCTCGGCGGACAACGAGCCTTTGAATGAGTCGGGTGCAATGACGACGATGGGCGCGGGTGGCGTATTCGGCATGGTGTCTCTGTTGAATTGGAATGGAAGCCATCGACGCGATCACGCGATGCGATGCGGAGCGGCCGGAACCGCATCTGCGCGCGCAGCAGCGTATCGGGTTGTGGAGAAGCTTATCAGCATGCGGTTCGCGACTGAATATACCGGAAGGTATAGGCAGAATTGACTTTGCTTCACAGATGCAGCGTGCGTCAGGAGGAGGCAAAAGCACGTCGGGTGGGTCGGGTCGGTGTGCGGGAGCCGCTCGAAATCCGCGAAACAGCGAATCGCGGCTAGGCGTGCAAATAGTTTGCTAGAATATTTGGCTCTCTGACCCAAACTGTGCTGCCGGCGGCCTCGCAGCCCGCGGCGAGAGGCACGCGATCGATGTCACACGTGAGTGAGCGAAGCGACGCGGCGACCCTGCGCTAAAGCGAATGCAAAACGCAGTGTCGTGCGCAAGACGCAAAGCGGACATCGACAGGCGGCGCAGACAAGATAACTGATTCGCTCGAATAATTTTAGGACGATTGAAGCCATGGCTAACGTTGTTGAAAACCTCGGCAAGCTCGAACGCCGCGTGACGATTTCCCTGCCGAAGGACACCGTGCAGAAGGAAGTGGACGCGCGTATCCGTCAACTCGCGAAGAACGTGCGCATGCCGGGTTTCCGCCCGGGCAAGGTGCCGCTCAAGATGGTGACGCAACAGTATGCGGGTCAGGTAGAAGCCGAAGTGCTGAGCGACAAGGTTGGCAAGGAATTCTTCGACATCAGCCGCGCGGAAAACCTGCGCGTCGCTGGCCAGCCGAGCTTCAGCCCGAAGACGGATGCGGCCGAAGGCGCCTACGCATTCGACGCCACGTTCGAGGTTTACCCCGAAGTGAAGCTGGGCGATGTGGCGACGGCTGAAATCGAGCGCACGAAGACCACGATCAGCGATGCGGAAATCGACCGCACGCTGGACATCCTGCGCAAGCAGCGCGTGCACTTCCACGCTCGCGGCGAAGCCGGCGAGCACGGTGACGGCGGCGCGGACACGGCGGCGAAGGACGGCGATCGCGTGACGGTCGACTTCGTCGGCAAAATCGACGGTGAAGCATTCCAGGGCGGCAGCGCGGACGACTTCGCGTTTGTCCTGGGTGAAGGCCGCATGCTGCCGGAATTCGAAAAGGCCGCGCTCGGCCTGAAGGTCGGCGAGTCGAAAGAATTCGATCTGAACTTCCCCGAGGACTATCACGGCAAGGAAGTCGCCGGCAAGACCGCGCAATTCACGATCACGATGAAGAAGATCGAGTGGCCGCATCTGCCGGAAATCGACGGCGAGTTCGCCAGGTCGCTCGGTATCGAAGACGGCGATTTGACCAAGATGCGCAACGAAATCAAGGACAACCTCGAGCGCGAAGCGAAGCGCCGCACGCAGGCTGTCGTGAAGAACCAGGTGATGGACGCACTGCTGAAGATTTCCGAACTCGACGTGCCGAAGGCGCTGATCGAGCAGGACCAGCAGCGCCTCGTCGAAATGGCGCGCCAGGACCTGGCGCAGCGCGGCGTGCCGAACGCGAAGGACGCACCGATTCCCGCCGAAATGTTCGCCGAGCAGGCCGAGCGCCGCGTGAAGCTAGGCCTCGTGCTGGCCGAACTGGTGAAGGCCAACGACCTGCAGGCGAAGCCCGAGCAGATCCGCGCGGAAGTCGACGAATTCGCGAAAAGCTATGAAGACCCGAAGGAAGTCGTCCGCTGGTATTATTCGAACCAGCAACGCCTTGCCGAAATGGAAGCGTATGTCGTTGAGTCCAACGTCGTCGATTTCGTGCTGAGCAAGGCGAAGGTGACGGACAAGGAAGTGAGCTTCGAAGAGCTGGCAAGCGCTACCGCGCAAGCTTAAGCATCGCTGCAACGGCGTGCCGGCTGTCCGAGCGACGGCCCGCACGCCGTTTTTACGTGCTGAGAAACCGAACCGATGGCCGATTCATGCTAAAAAAATGCTTGTCGGCGGTTTTGGCACTTGAAGAAGTGCGTGGCCATACCCAATTGTTCAGAATCGGCTATCAGAACATTTCCTGACAAGGATCCATTGCATGACCTTTCGCGCTCAAATGCTGGACACGTTGACCTCCCAGTCGTCACGGGATCGGGATCTCGAAGCGCAAGCGCTCGGCCTCGTGCCGATCGTCGTCGAAACGAGCGGTCGCGGCGAACGTTCTTATGACATCTACTCGCGCCTGCTGAAGGAGCGCGTGGTTTTCCTGGTCGGCGAAGTGAACGATCAGACCGCGAACCTCGTGATCGCGCAGTTGCTGTTCCTCGAAAGCGAAAATCCGGACAAGGACATCAGCTTCTACATCAACAGCCCGGGTGGCTCGGTGTCGGCCGGCATGGCGATCTACGACACGATGCAGTTCATCAAGCCGGACGTCTCGACGCTGTGCATGGGTCTCGCGGCCAGCATGGGAGCGTTCCTGCTCGCAGCGGGCGCAAAGGGCAAGCGTTTCGCGCTGCCGAACGCGCGCGTGATGATCCACCAGCCGCTCGGTGGCGCACGCGGTCAGGCATCGGATATCGAAATTCAGGCACGCGAAATCCTGTACCTGAAGGAGCGTCTGAACCAGTTGCTGTCGCATCACACCGGTCAACCTGTCGAGCGGATTCAGCGCGACACGGACCGCGACAACTTCATGTCCGGTGACGACGCGCAGGCGTATGGTCTCGTCGACCAGGTTCTGCATAAGCGTCCGTAAAGTTCGCTGAAACATGACTGATCCGGAGCGCTTTTCCTTCAAATTGGGGAAAGAGCGCCGGCGCAAAACCTTGTGAAATAATAAGACACGTCTGAACGCCTGCGGCAAACGCCGTCACAGCTTTTGCGCATCCGTCCTACCCCGACTGAACGGGGTGGGCAAACGGCGTATCATGTCATTCGAGTGTCCGGAGGCTCACACATCTATGGCGGACAAAAAAGGTTCTAACAGCGAAAAGCTGTTGTATTGCTCGTTCTGCGGTAAGAGTCAGCACGAAGTCAAAAAGCTGATTGCTGGCCCGTCGGTATTCATTTGCGATGAATGTATCGACCTTTGCAACGAGATCATTCGCGACGAAGCAGCGGGCGCGGGTCTGGAAACAGGTCTGTCCAAGTCCGACCTGCCAAGTCCCCAGGAAATCCGCGAAATCCTCGATCAATACGTGATCGGGCAGGAACGCGCGAAGAAAATTCTCGCGGTCGCGGTGTACAACCACTACAAGCGTCTCAAGCATCTCGACAAGAAGGACGAGGTCGAGTTGTCGAAGAGCAACATTCTGCTGATCGGCCCGACGGGCTCCGGCAAGACCCTGCTCGCCCAGACGCTCGCACGCCTTCTGAATGTGCCGTTCGTGATCGCCGACGCGACCACGCTGACGGAGGCCGGCTACGTCGGCGAAGACGTCGAAAACATCATTCAGAAGCTGCTGCAAAACTGCAATTACGAAGTCGACAAGGCGCAGCGCGGCATCGTCTACATCGACGAAATCGATAAGATCAGCCGCAAGTCGGATAACCCGTCGATTACTCGCGACGTGTCGGGCGAAGGCGTGCAGCAGGCGCTGCTGAAGCTGGTGGAGGGCACGATGGCGTCGGTGCCGCCGCAAGGTGGCCGTAAGCATCCGAATCAGGATTTCATTCAGGTCGATACGACCAATATCCTGTTTATCTGCGGCGGCGCGTTCGACGGCCTCGAAAAAGTCATCGTCGATCGTACGGAAAAAACGGGAATCGGTTTCGGCGCGAGCGTCAAGAGCAAGCAGGATCGCGACGCGGGCGAAGTACTGCGCGAAGTCGAGCCGGAAGATCTCATCAAATTCGGCCTGATTCCAGAACTGATCGGACGTCTGCCCGTCGTGGCGACGCTTGGCAAGCTCGATGAAGCCGCGCTGATGAAGATTTTGGTCGAACCGAAGAATGCGCTCGTGAAGCAGTATCACAAGCTGTTCAACATGGAGCGTGTCGAGCTGGAGATCCGTCCGGCTGCGTTGCAGGCCGTTGCGCGCAAGGCGATCCGCCGTAAAACGGGGGCACGTGGCTTGCGTTCGATTCTGGAACAGGCGTTGCTCGACGTCATGTACGAACTGCCGGCAATGAAGGGCGTCAGCAAAGTCATTATTGACGACAATGTTATTGATGGTGACGGAAAGCCACTATTGATCTACGAAGACGCTCCGAAGGTGGCGGGCTCGAATTGATCGGCTTCCCGATGGTTGAAAAAAAGCCGTTCATGGCGCGTGAACGGCTTTTTTCGTTTATCGTGTCGTCAGGACGGAATGTTTTTCTGGAGTCACTGAACTTTTCCCACACGCGAAGGCTTGCAATCGTTTTATGCGGCCTCAACTACCGAACAAACTGATTCCACTCATGGGGAAATGAAATGTCAGGAACCCAACTCCTCCCGCCGGAACGCGTCACACTTCCGCTGCTCCCGCTGCGTGATGTAGTCGTCTTCCCGCACATGGTGATTCCGCTCTTCGTGGGTCGCCCGAAGTCGATCAAGGCGTTGGAAGCCGCGATGGAAGGCGGCAAGCACATCATGCTTGTCGCTCAGAAAACGGCGGCCAAAGACGAGCCGACCGAAAAGGACATGTATGAAGTAGGGTGTGTCGCGAACATCCTGCAAATGCTCAAGCTGCCCGACGGCACCGTGAAGGTGCTGGTCGAAGGCCTGCAGCGCGCGAAAACGCTGACGGTCGAAGAGCAGGAAACGCAATTCTCGTGCGAAGTCATGCCGCTCGAGCCCGACCACGCCGACAGCGCCGAAACGGAAGCGCTGCGTCGCGCGATCGTGTCGCAGTTCGACCAGTACGTAAAGCTGAACAAGAAGATTCCGCCGGAAATTCTCACGTCGCTGTCGGGCATCGACGAAGCCGGGCGTCTCGCCGATACCATTGCCGCGCATCTGCCGCTCAAGCTCGACCAGAAGCAGCAGATTCTCGAAATGTTCCCGGTCATCGAGCGGCTCGAGCATCTGCTCGCGCAACTCGAAGCCGAAATCGACATCCTGCAGGTGGAAAAGCGCATCCGTGGGCGCGTCAAGCGTCAGATGGAGAAGAGCCAGCGCGAGTACTACCTGAACGAACAGGTCAAGGCGATCCAGAAGGAACTGGGCGAAGGCGAAGAGGGTGCCGATCTCGAAGAGCTCGAGAAGCGCATCACGGCCGCGCGCATGCCGAAGGAAGCCAAGAAGAAGGCCGACGCCGAGCTGAAGAAGCTCAAGCTGATGTCGCCGATGTCGGCGGAAGCGACGGTCGTGCGCAACTACATCGATACGCTGATCGGCCTGCCGTGGCGCAAGAAGAGCAAGGTCAACAACGACCTCACGAATGCGGAGCGCGTGCTGGACGAAGACCACTTCGGACTCGAAAAGGTCAAGGAACGCATTCTCGAGTACCTCGCTGTCCAACAGCGCGTGGACAAGGTGAAGGCGCCGATCCTCTGCCTCGTCGGGCCTCCCGGCGTCGGCAAGACGTCGCTGGGGCAGTCGATTGCGCGCGCAACAAACCGCAAGTTCGTGCGCATGGCGCTGGGCGGCGTGCGTGACGAAGCCGAAATTCGCGGCCACCGTCGTACGTACATCGGTTCGATGCCGGGCAAGATCCTGCAGAGCCTGACCAAGGTCGGCGTGCGCAATCCGCTCTTCCTGCTCGACGAAGTCGACAAGATGGGGATGGATTTCCGCGGCGATCCGTCATCGGCGCTGCTCGAAGTGCTCGATCCGGAACAGAATCACACGTTCGCCGACCACTACGTCGAAGTCGACTTCGACCTGTCCGACGTGATGTTCGTCGCGACGTCGAACTCGCTGAACATCCCGCCGCCGCTGCTCGACCGGATGGAAGTGATCCGCCTGTCGGGCTACACGGAAGACGAGAAGGTCAGCATCGCGCAACGTTATCTGCTGCCGAAGCAGAAGAAGAACAACGGCCTCAAGGCTGGCGAGATCGAAGTCACGGAAGCCGCTATCCGCGACATCATTCGCTACTACACGCGTGAAGCGGGTGTGCGTTCGCTCGAGCGTGAAATATCGAAGATCTGCCGCAAGGTCGTGAAGATGCTACTGCTGAAGAAGGCGGACAACGTCGTCACGGTCGACGGCAACAACCTCGACACGTTCCTCGGCGTGCGCAAGTACGACTTCGGTCTGGCGGCGAAGGAAAACCAGATCGGTCAGGTCACGGGCCTCGCGTGGACGGAAGTCGGCGGCGATCTGCTGACGATCGAAGCCGCCGTGATGCCGGGCAAGGGCAACGTGATCCGCACGGGTTCGCTCGGCGACGTGATGAAGGAATCCGTCGAAGCCGCGCGCTCGGTGGTGCGTTCGCGTTCGCGCCGTCTGGGCATCAAGGACGAAGCGTTCGAAAAGCAGGACATCCACATCCACGTGCCGGAAGGCGCGACGCCGAAGGACGGCCCGTCCGCCGGCATCGCGATGACGACCGCGCTGGTGTCGGTGCTCACGGGTATCCCCGTGCGCGCGGATGTCGCGATGACGGGCGAAATCACGTTGCGCGGCGAAGTGCTGCCGATCGGCGGGCTGAAGGAAAAGCTGCTGGCAGCGCATCGCGGCGGCATCAAGCTCGTGCTGATCCCGGAAGAAAACGTCAAGGATCTGACGGAGATTCCGGACAACGTGAAGAACGCGATCGAGATCGTTCCCGTCCGCTGGATCGACAAGGTGCTCGAATTGGCGCTCGAACGTGTGCCGTCGCCGTTGCTTGAAGAAGAGCCGAAGGCGGCCGCGCCCGTCGGCGAATCGAAGGATGCCGGCGCCAGCGATGTCGTGAAGCACTAGGCAATCTGGTCGGCTGACGGCAGCCGGCCTTCTCAGCAAGCGAAAACCCGCGGCTTGGTCCGCGGGTTTTTTATTTGCATATCCCGAAGAAACTGCGCAAACGTTTTTTCGTATGCGCTCTCGTGAATACCGTTTTTAACCGGCCGGATTCGTTGCATCTGCATCGGTTCCTTTGCAAGATTTTGTCATCGACAAGCCTTCGACGCACCCTTCGAATCAGGCCCAACCCCGCTTGACACAAGGGTTTCGGCCCATTCTAATGAGTGGCCGGCAAATTATGCCGTGCCGCAGCTAACCGGGCGCTTAGCGCTTTCATGATTGCCCAACTACACACTCGGGGGCTTTAAATGAATAAAACGGAATTAATCGATCACATCGCACAGCAGGCCGACATTTCGAAAGCGGCAGCGGGCCGTGCGCTGGATGCCGTGATCGGTGGCGTCAAAGGCACGTTGAAAAAGGGTGGTTCGGTCACGCTGGTCGGTTTCGGCACGTTCGCCGTGGGCAAGCGCACGGCTCGCACGGGCCGCAATCCGCGCACGGGTGCGGCGATCAAGATCAAGGCGGCCAAGGTCCCGAAATTTAGGCCTGGCAAAGCGCTCAAGGATGCGTTAAACTAATCGGCTCGCTGCTTGATGACTTTGTCGGTGCAAATCGACATGAGCAATCAGGCGGCGGCAATCTCGGAGCGGGTGCTTAGCTCAGTTGGTAGAGCGGCGCCCTTACAAGGCGTAGGTCGGGAGTTCGAGCCTCTCAGCACCCACCAGTTCCAGATTGAAGTGACACGCTGCAGCATATGCAGCAAAAGGAGTGGTAGTTCAGTCGGTTAGAATACCGGCCTGTCACGCCGGGGGTCGCGGGTTCGAGTCCCGTCCACTCCGCCAGTATCCTAGAAAGGCGAACCCCGGTTCGCCTTTTTTATTGCCCGCTGTTGTACTATCGGGCGTTCCGTTTTTGGCACCTGACTATTGCCTCCTCAAGCATGCTCGATTTCTTCCGCAATCACCAACGTCTGATGATGTTCATGCTCATCCTGGTCATTCTGCCGGGCTTGGGCTTTGTGGGTATCCAAGGCTTTCGCGGTTTCTTTGACGAGAGCACGAACGTCGCAAGCGTTAACGGTCACAAGATCACGCGCGCCGAATTCGACAACGCGTGGCGCCAGCAAATGGACCGCGCGCGTCAGATGCTCGGCGCCCAGTTCGACTCGAAGGTGTTCGACACGCCGGAGCGTCGCAAGGACATGCTCGATGGCCTGATTCAACAGCGCGTGCTCGCCGACGAAACGCAACGCCTGCATCTGACCGTCTCCGACGATGCGCTGCGCCGCGCACTGCTGGCCGACCCTATAATCGGTTCGCTGAAGAACCCCGACGGGTCGATCGACCTGAACAAATACAAAGAACTCCTCGCGATGCAGGGCATCACGCCCGATCAATATCAGGAGCAGGTCCGCTACGGCATGGCGATGCAGCAGTTGCCGGCTGTGATCACGCAGACGTCGTTCACGCCGAAGACACTCGCCCAGCATCTGACCGAACTCGCCGAGCAGCAGCGCGAAGTGCAGGGTCTCGCATTCCACGCGAAGGAGTACGAGTCGAAGGTGAAGCCGACCGACGCGCAAATCCAGGCGTACTACGACGCGCACAGCAACGACTTCGCGACGCCCGCGACGGCAACGATCCAATACCTCGTGATGTCGCCCGCCGCGCTCGCTGCGTCGACGAACCCGAGCGACGCCGATCTCAAGAAGTACTACGACGACAACATCGCGCACTTCCGCACGACGGCCGAAGTGCGCGCGAGCCATATCCTGATCGCGGCGCCGAAGGACGCGAGCGCCGCTGACAAGGACAAGGCGAAGCAGAAAGCGCAGCAGATTCTCGCGCAGGTGAAGGCGCATCCGGATCAGTTCGCGCAGATCGCGCAGCAGGATTCGCAAGACCCGGGTTCGGCATCGAAGGGCGGCGATCTGGGCTATTTCGGCCCGGGCATGATCGCGGGCGGCAAGGCGTTCGATGACGCCGTCTTCAAGATGAAGAAGGATGAGATCAGCGACCTGATCCCGTCGGACTTCGGCTATCACATCGTCAAGGTGACGGACGTGAAGCCGTCGGTGACGAAGCCCTTCGACGAAGTGAAGGACTCGATTGCGAAGGACCTGAAGACGCAGCTGGCGGCCAAGGCATTCAGCGACGATTCGGAAGGTTTCACGTCGACCGTCTACGAACAGGCGAAGAGCCTGCAACCGGCCGCGGACAAGTACAAGCTACAGATTCAGACCGCGACGGTCACGCCGAAGGCCAACACCGCGCTGCCGCCGGATAGCCCGCTGAACAGCGCGAAGTTCCTGTCTGCCGTCTTTGCGAACGATTCGGTGAAGGACCGCAACAATACGCAGGCCATCGACGTCGGCAGCAACACGCTGGTTGCCGCACATGTGACCGACTACAAAGCGGCCGCCGTGCCCGCGCTCGCCGCGATCAAGGATGCCGTGCGTCAGAAGCTCGTGGTACAGCAGGCCGCCGACCTGGCGCGCAAGGAAGGCGAAGTGAAGCTGGCCGATCTTCAGAAATCGAAGTCGACGGACGGCTTTTCGTCTTCGCTGAAAGTGTCGCGCAACGACGCGCAGGGCGTGCCGGCTGCTGCACTGGGTGCAATTTACAAGGCCGATGCCCAAAAGTTGCCGGCTTACGTAGGCGTCGATCTCGGTGCCGACGGTTACGTGATCTATCGCGTGAATGCCGTGGTTCCGCCTGCTCCGACCGATTCGAAGCGTCTCGCGGCTGCGCAGCAGCAGATTGCATCGGTGAACGCGCAGGCCGAAGCGGAAGCCTATCTCGACGCGCTGCGCGAGCGATCGAAGGTGAAGATGTACGGCTCGCTCGAAAGCAACCAGTCGGGCGAGTAAGCCCGCTTCGATCGACGCATGAGGCCGTTCCAGGCCGCTTCATGCAGACAGCAAAAAGCCCCGCGGCCGCACACGCGGGGCTTTTTTCGTTTCGTGACGAGCGCAAGCGAGGCCGTTACAGGCAGGCGCTGATGTCGCCCGTTGCGTCGCTGCCTGCGCCGCCCGCGGCGCGGAACCCGACCCACGTGCCCGCGCCCCGATAGTTCGGACGCACAATCGCGGCGGCGCCGTTCGGAGGCTGCTGGCCGGGGACGTAGACGTCCAGTGCCTGGTCGTTGGCCAATGTGTCTTGCGCCACGACTTGCTGCTGCGACTTGTCGGCCCACTTCTTCGCGATGCATTGGCCGACAGCCCTCGGTGGCTGCTGGCTGGTGCCGACGGACTGCACGCCGGCGGGCTGCGCGGCGCAAGCGGAGATGGCGACAGCCATAGCGACAAGCGGTAAGTATTTCACGTTATCTCCTTCCAGAAATCGCTCGAGTCGAGCCGGTAGTCGAAATCAGGCCAGTCCCTCTGATGACGTGCCTGGTCACGTTTCCCATAATTCGAAACGAGTTGTCGGCGCGCCGGACGCGCGTTCATTGGGACGTGGTGTGGAGCAGCGGCTTCAGCGCCGGCCACACGTTGTCGAGGAGCAGGGGCTGTGCCTGTTGCGTCGGATGGATCTGATCCGACTGGAACATGTCCGGCTTGTTTTCGATTCCGGCGAGAAGAAATGGGACGAGGGGCACGCGCAACTGCTTCGACAGCTCGCCGTACAGCCCGTGGAACTTTTGCGTGTAGTCGAGGCCGTAATTGGGCGGCACGTACATGCCGATCAGCAGGACTTTCGCGTGACCCTGCTGGGCTTCCTTGATGATCGTGCGAAGATTGTCCTCTGTCGTACCGAGCGGGACGCCGCGCAGCGCATCGTTGGCGCCGAGCTCGACGATCACGATGGCGGGCTTGAGACGCTGCATCAACGCGGGCAGGCGTGCGCGCCCGCCGCTCGTGGTGTCGCCGCTGATGCTCGCATTCGCAACGTTATAATCGATCCGCTCACTCGACAGACGCCGACGCATCAGCGAAACCCAGCCGGTGTCGCGAGGCAGCCCGTATTCGGCGGAAATGCTGTCGCCGAGCACGACGATCGTCGGCTTCGACTGCTGCGTGTTGGTGCCTGCCGTCGCGGCCGTGGCGGCGGAGTTGGCGCCGGCGTTTGCGCTATTTGCGGCCTGGGCGTACGCGCAAAAAGTCGCGGCGAAGGCGAGGCAAACACCTGCCCCGGTCAGTGCCGCAATCGACGCAGCGGCGCGCACTTTCAACCTACGCTTCACCATGCCAAAGAAAACCGATCCAGTCATCGAAGTGCGGGGTTTGTGCAAGAGGGTTAAGGACGCGACAGGCGAGTTGACGATCCTCGACAACATCGATTTGTCGATTCGAGCCAGCAGCCGCGTGGCGATTGTCGGCGCATCGGGCTCGGGCAAGTCTACGCTGCTTGGACTGCTTGCCGGATTGGACAGCGCGACATCGGGGTCGGTTCGTCTGCTCGGCCGCGAACTGACGGAACTCGACGAAGACGGCCGCGCCGCGTTGCGCAACGGTTCGGTCGGCTTCGTGTTCCAGTCGTTCCAGTTGATGCCACATCTGACGGCGCTCGAAAACGTCACGCTTCCGCTCGAACTGCAAGGCGATCTGTCGCCGCGCGACGTCAATGCACGCGCGCGGACGCTGCTCACGCAAGTCGGGCTGGGCGAGCGGATGCGTCACTATCCGAAGCTGCTGTCGGGCGGCGAACAGCAACGCGTGGCGCTGGCGCGCGCATTCGCGACCCATCCGGCCATTCTTTTCGCCGACGAACCGACGGGCAGCCTCGATGCCGCGACGGGGCACGCCGTCATCGACTTGATGTTCGAGATGAACCGCGCAAACGGCGCGACGCTCGTGCTGGTCACGCACGATGTCGAACTGGCGCGCCGCTGCGATACGACGATAACGATCGAAGCAGGGCGCCTGATCTGAGCGCAGCTGCAACTGCATCGAAACCCGCCTCAACCAAGGCACAAAAACAAAATAGGCCTTTGAGATCAAAGGCCTGTTCGCGTTTGTGTGACTGGCGATGCCCGCTCAGCGCTTCAACGCCGAACGCGCACGCGCGATCAACGCCGATGTCGACGAATCGTGCTTCTTCTCATCGACGCTCGCCGCATTGAGATCGGCCTCGACGACCTTGCCGAGAATCTTGCCCAGCTCGACGCCCCACTGGTCGAACGAGTTGATGTTCCACACCGTGCCTTGTACCAGCACCTTGTGTTCGTACAGCGCGATCAGCGCGCCGAGCGAGCGGGCGGTGAGGG
Organism: Paraburkholderia phymatum; assembly: GCF_040965635.1. Taxonomy (GTDB): domain Bacteria; phylum Pseudomonadota; class Gammaproteobacteria; order Burkholderiales; family Burkholderiaceae; genus Paraburkholderia; species Paraburkholderia phymatum_B. The sequence continues at coordinate 121,884 of NZ_JBFRCH010000014.1, read as the reverse complement.
CGTCGACGAGCAGCGTCGTGGTCGGGCGGTTGCCGGGGAACATGATGTGCGGCGCGAGCTCGGGCTTGTCCGGGCCTGCGACCTTCTCGGCTTCTTCGCGCGTGCGGCCGAGCATCAACGCTTCGCTTTGCGCGAAACAGTTAGCGAGCAGCTTCGGATGATGCGAGGCGAGCGGGTGCTCGGGCGTCAGCACGGCGACGAAGTCGATCGGGACGATGGTCGGCCCCTGGTGCAGCATCTGGAAGAACGCGTGCTGGCCGTTCGTGCCGGGCTCGCCCCACGTGACGGCCGAGGTGTCGTAGCTGACGAACGAGCCGTCCAGACACGCCTGCTTGCCGTTGCTTTCCATTTCGAGCTGCTGCAGATAGGACGGAAGATAGTGCAGCGCTTCAGAATACGGCGCGACCAGATAGCTCTGCGAGCCGAAGAAGTTGCGATACCAGATGCCGATCATACCCATCAGCACGGGCAGATTGCGCTCGAGCGGCGCGCTGCGGAAATGCTCGTCCATATCGTTCGCACCCGCGAGCAGTTCGTCGAACTGCTTCGGGCCGATAGCGATCATGATCGACAGACCGACAGCCGACCACAGCGAATAGCGCCCACCCACCCAGTCCCACATCTCGAACACGTTGTCCTGCGCGATGCCGAACTTGACGACCTCGGCGGGATTCGCCGACACACCGACGAAGTGCTTCGCCAGTTCGTTTTGCGGGCAGCCCTTCTCGATGAACCAGTCGCGCAGCGAGTTCGCGTTGGTCATCGTTTCGAGCGTCGTGAAGGTCTTGGAGACGATGATGGCGAGCGTCTCCTCGGGATCGATCTGCGTGAGCACGCGATACAGATCCGCGCCATCGACGTTCGAGACAAAATGGGTCGAGATGTCCGGCGTCGCGAGACGATGCAGCGCGTGCACGACCATCTTCGGTCCGAGGTCCGAGCCGCCGATGCCGATGTTGACGACGTGGCGAATGCGCTTGCCCGTGTAGCCCTTCCAGTCGCCGTTGCGGACCTTGTCGGCGAATGCGGCCATCTTCGCGCGCTCGGCCTGCACCTTGCCGTAGAACGGCGCCGTCGGGCTGCTCGCGCGCAGCGCCGTATGCAGCACCGCGCGTCCTTCCGTCGGATTGACTATGTCGCCCGCGAACATCGCGTCGCGGCGCTTTTCGACGTTCGCCTCGCGCGCGAGTTGCACGAGCAGTTGCAACGTTTCGTCGGTGATGCGGTTCTTCGAAAAGTCGGCTGCAAGACCGCCGCCGGCAAGCGTGAATCGTTCGGCGCGCGTCGGCGCGGGATCGTTCTCGGGTGCAAACCAGTCGCGCAGGCGCGCATCGCGAATCTGTCCGTAGTGTGTTTGCAGCGAGTTCCAGGCGGGGAGCGAGTTCAGAGTCATAACCGTCCGTCTAACGAAGGAAAACGAGTGGCCGGCCGCGCATCGTGCGTGCCGGAAGGGATCTGCGGACGCGCAGTCGGCTGAGCGGTACGGTCGCCGGATGCGCGGCGGCGCGCCTCGTGCCCCGTCAGCGGGCGTCTGCAGTTCGCGTCGCGGCCGAAGCCTGGCCGACCGACGCAGTCAACCAGTATAGCGGTCCCGGATGACAGCCGGCATCCATGGGGCCGGTACGCCAGATAAAGGGAAGCATGAGCAGGATGTTTCCCGGACGCATGCACGGGACGCCGGAGCGCACGCCCGTAAGCGGTCAGTCCCGTCGCGGATAGACGAGCCGGTTCAGCAGTTTGCGCACCATCGGCGCGAGTTCGCCGGCTGTCAGTCCTGCCGGGCCTTCGCCGCGGGCGGTGAGCGCGTCGGCGGCGAGTCCGTGCAGATAGACGCCCGCGAGCGCCGCTTCATAGCGAGGCAGGCGCTGGGCGAGCAGCGCACCGATCAGTCCGCCGAGCACGTCGCCCGTGCCGCCCGTCGCCAGCGCTGCATTGCCCGTCGGATTGACGGCGACGCGGCCATCGGGCGCGGCGATCACCGTACCCGTGCCTTTCAGCACGACGACGCTCGAGTAGCGCGCGGCGAGCGCGCGCGCGGCCCCGAGGCGGTCGCTCTGCACGGCTTTCGCGTCCGTGCCGAGCAGACGCGCGGCTTCGAGCGGATGCGGCGTCAGCACGCAAGGATCGGTGGCCGATCCCTTCGTCGGTCCAGTCCTGGGTGCGCCGCGCTGCTTCACGGCATTCGCCAGATCGGCGTGTGCAGCGATGAGGTTCAGCGCATCCGCGTCGAACAGCTTCGGTGCGTCGAGCGGCAGTACGTTGCGCAGCACCTCGACAGCCCGCTCGCGCTTGCCCATCCCGCAGCCGATCGACAACGCGTCCATCTGGTCGAGCGGCAGATCGTCGAGGCGATGCAGCATCAGCTCAGGATGGGGCGGATCGTAAGGCGGACTGCCGGAGCCTAGAAACGCGACATGCACCTTGCCAGCGCCCGCGTACAGCGCCGCGCGCGCGGCGAGGATTGGCGCGCCGCACATGCCCGTGTCGCCGCCCACGACGGCAACGCTGCCGAACGTGCCTTTGTGCGTCGAGTAATCGCGCGGCGGGAAGTGCGGAACGAACAGGGCGGGCGCGTTCAGCCGGGCCCCCGGCTCATGAGGCGCTTCGACCCCGATGGGCGCGACCGTCACCTCGCCTGCGAGATCGCGCCCCAACGCCATGAAAAAACCCGGCTTCGCGCCGATGAACGTGACGGTATGGGTCGCGCGCACAGCGACGCCGCCTTCGACGACATTGCCCGTGTCGCTATCGAGCCCGCTCGGCACGTCGAGTGCGAGGACACGGCCATGCGTCGTCGCGCGCGCCGACAGCTGTTGCGCGATCGACGCGTAAACGCCCTCCAGCGGCCTCGCGAGCCCGATGCCGAACATCCCGTCGACGACCCACCCGTAGCCGTCCAGTGAGGCCGGCACTGCGCCCGAGATCGGCACGCCCGCCGCGCGCGCTTCGGCCAGTGCCCAGCGGGCGTCGTCGGGCTTGACGTCGACGGGCATGCAGACTTCCACCGCGACGCCCGCCCGCTGCAACTCAACCGCGACGATGAGCGCATCGCCGCCGTTATTGCCGGGGCCCGCGACGAGCCACACGGGATGGCGCGCATCGACGGAACCGTCATGCGCAAACTGTTCGAGCAGGAAACGGGCGCCCGCGTGCCCCGCGCGGCCCATCAGCGTATGGGCGGGCAAGGCGGCTTCGGCGCTCTTTTCGAGCGCGCGCAGCTCGGCCACGCTCAGGAGCGCGAGCGGCCGGTCATGGGGATTGACGAGGATCGAGTGCTGGGCGGGAAGCGTGGCATCGGTCATGGCAGCCTATCGGAGAACGTAGGGGGCGTCGATAGCGACGGAGTACGTTCATGGTAGTGGCATTGCGCGTGCCGATGCCAGCACGCGCAATGGCGTAGCACGAGTGACTGTCCCGATTATTCGCCGAAGCGTTCCGGGCGGAGTGCCGCGATCGTATCGGGCGGCAGTTCGGACGGCGCGCCCGACACGAGGCTTGCGATCAGCTTGCCTGTCCCGAACGCGAGGCCCCAGCCGACGGGCCCATGCCCGGCGTTCACGAAGAGGCGCGGATGCAGCGCGTTGCCCGTCACCGGCAAGCCATCCGGCGACAACAGCTTCACGCCTTCCCAAGGCAGCGCCGCCGAAATGCGCGCGGAGCCCGGCACCCAGTCGTGCGTCGCCTGGCCGAGCAGGGCGAGCGCTTCTTTCGTCAGCGGTTCGGGCAGCGGCTGCTTCGTCTGGCTCGCGCTTTGCAGCACCGCGCCGCCGGCGATGCGCAGCCGGTGATTGCTGCGCGTGATCGTGATGCGCTTGACGGCATCGATCACCGTCGTGTGCGGCGCAAATTCCTCGCGCGCGATCGGCGCGACGAGGTTGTGCAGACGCAGCGGATGCAGCGGCAGATCAAGCCTGAGCTTCTCCAGCAGCGCGAGGCTGCCGACGCCCGCCGCCACGACGACGGCATCCGCGCTGATCACGTCGACTTCACGCGAGCGCGCCGATTCGCCGCTCGCGGGCGCCAGTTCGACGGCTGCGCGCTGGTTGTCGAGCCGGATGCCCGTCACTTCGCGGCCGCACTGGAACTGTACGCCGCCTTGCGCGTCGAGCGTCTGCTTGATCAGCTTCGCGAACAGCGGGCAATTCGCCGTGCCTTCGTCCTCGATCAGCACGCCGCCGGCGAAGTGCGGCTCGAGCGGAATCGAGTGCTCGATGCCCTGGCATTCCTGCGGGCTCAGCACGTGATGCGGCACTTCGAATTGCCGCAGCAGTTCGAGCGCCGGCTCCGTCAGCTCCCAGTCCTGCGCGCCGCGCACGAGGTACAGCTGACCCTTCGATTGCTCGAATTCGAGGTTGAAGTGATGTTCGATGTCGTCGAGCGATTCGCGCGCCGATTCGATCAGCGGACGCAGCAGCGCAAACTGCTTCTTGAACGCGTCGGGCTCGGCAAGCGTGGAGACCTTGCGGATGAATTCGCGCACCGGGCCGTTGAAACCCGTTTTCTTGATCACGCCGCTCTTCGCCGCCTGGCGATGCTGCATGAACGTCGGGCCGAACCAGACATCGAGGGGCGTGGGCAGCAGCGTGCCGCCGTGGCCATACGTGGCGCCTTGCGCGACCGTGGCGTGCCGCTCGACGACGCACACCCGATGACCCGCCGCGCGAAGCTGGTAGGCGGTGGCGACGCCGACGATCCCGCCGCCGATGACAATGACATCCATGGTTAATTCGAGTTGCCCGGGGCGCGCGTGAGGCCAGGCTTATTCCGTATGCGTGACATGCGGCGCAGCGTGAATGGCTGCCCGTGCTGCGCCGATCCGATGAAAGGCGGAATGATAGCAGTCAAACCAGTCGCCCGGCATCGCGCCGTTGAGGATGGGAAGAACGTCGGCCGTCCGGGGTAGTGCTTCGTGCGAAACCGCGCCAAACCTGCCCCGATGTCGCTTGAACGAAACCCGAATTGACCGTGCGTGGCAAGAACGTCGCGCGCAGGCAGCGAAAAACAACGCTGGAGCGGAGTCGGGCACGCCATCCAGGCCAGATCTGCCGGGCCTTCCCGGGTTATAATCCCGGACTTCCTTACGCCTCACGTCGCCTCCACGCGCGACTGTCCGAGCAATTGCCCAGGCAATCGCACGCGGCATCCGGCGACGCAACCGATCGACGCAACGTCAAGTCCATGGCCCACTTCTCGTGTTTCCCCGGCGCTTCGGCCCTTTCCGATTTCCGTCAAACCCGCCTGCTCGATACGTTGTCGCGCATCGACGCCAACATCGTCGGCGTGCGCGGACAGTACCTGCACTTCGTGAACGCACAGACGCCGCTTTCCACGGAAGACAGCGCGAAGATCGAAGCGCTGATGCACTACGGTGACCCGTTCGACGCGGGCAAGGATAAAGGTGCCGTCGAAACCTTTCTCGTGGTGCCGCGCTTCGGCACGGTGTCGCCGTGGGCGAGCAAGGCCACCGACATCGCTCATCACTGCGGCCTCACGCACGTGCGCCGCATCGAGCGCGGCATCGAATACACGGTCGTGCTGAAGAGCGGGTTGCTCGGCGGCAAGAAGATGTTGTCGGGCGAGGCACGCGCCGCTGTCGCCGCCGCGCTGCATGACCGGATGACGGAAAGCGTCGCGCCGTCGCGGGATGACGCGATGCACCTGTTCGACGAGTTGCCCGCCAAGCCGCTGCAGACGGTCGCCGTGCTGACGGATGGCCGAAAGGCGCTGGAAAAGGCGAACATGGAACTCGGCCTCGCGCTCGCCGACGACGAAATCGACTATCTCGTCGATGCGTTCACGAAGCTCGGCCGCAATCCGACCGACGTCGAGCTGATGATGTTCGCGCAGGCCAACAGCGAGCACTGCCGCCACAAGATCTTCAACGCGAGCTGGACGATCGACGGCGAAGCGCAGGACGTGTCGCTGTTCAACATGATCCGCAACACCGAGAAGCTCAATCCGCAAGGCACGATCGTCGCGTACTCGGACAACTCGTCGATCATGCAGGGCGGCATGGCCGAGCGCTGGTTCCCGCGCAAGGCGAATAGCGACGGCGAGCCGGGCGAGCGCTATGGCCGTCACGTCGAGCTGATGCACACGCTGATGAAGGTCGAGACGCACAACCACCCGACGGCCATCTCGCCGTTCCCGGGCGCCGCGACGGGCGCGGGCGGCGAAATCCGCGACGAAGGAGCGACGGGCCGCGGCGCGCGTCCGAAGGCGGGCCTGACGGGCTTCACGGTGTCGAACCTCGATCTGCCCGATGCACGCGAGCCGTGGGAAAACGCGCGCGACGCCACGCAGCCCGTCGGCCATCGCAACAGCGCCGACCAGTTCGACACTTACGGCCGCCCGGACCGCATCGCGTCGCCGCTGCAGATCATGATCGACGGGCCGCTCGGCGGCGCCGCGTTCAACAACGAATTCGGCCGCCCGAACCTCGGCGGCTATTTCCGCACTTACGAGCAGAACGTCGCGGGCCGCGTGCGCGGCTATCACAAGCCGATCATGATCGCGGGCGGTCTCGGCAACATCTCCGACCAGCACACGCACAAGCACGATCTGCCCGCGGGCTCGCTGCTGATCCAGATCGGCGGTCCCGGCATGCGCATCGGCATGGGCGGCGGCGCGGCCAGCTCGATGGCGACGGGCACCAACACGGCCGAGCTCGACTTCGATTCGGTCCAGCGCGGCAACCCGGAAATCGAGCGGCGCGCGCAGGAAGTGATCAACGCGTGCTGGCAGATGGGCGAGGGCAATCCGATCCTGAGCATCCACGACGTCGGCGCGGGCGGTCTGTCGAATGCGTTTCCAGAACTGGTCGACGGTGCGGATAAGGGCGCGCTTTTCGAACTGCGCAAGGTGCAGCTCGAAGAAAGCGGGCTGTCGCCGCGCGAAATCTGGTCTAACGAAGCGCAAGAGCGCTACGTGCTGGCGATTCCGCCTTCGCGCCTCGAAGAATTCGCCGCGCTCTGCGATCGCGAGCGCTGCCCGTTCGCGGTGGTCGGCACGGCCACGGCCGAGCGTCAGCTGAAGCTGATCGACACGGACAACGCCCACGATAACGCCCACGACAACGCGCACCAGCCCGTCGACATGCCGATGGAAGTGCTGCTCGGCAAGCCGCCGCGCATGCACCGCGACGTGACGCGCGTGTCGACGCCGCTGCAGCCCGTCGACGTCACGCATCTCGCGCTGCACGAGGCGGCCATCAACGTGCTGCGTCATCCGACGGTGGCGAGCAAGTCGTTCCTGATCACGATCGGCGACCGCTCGGTGGGCGGCACGACGGCGCGCGACCAGATGGTCGGCCCGTGGCAGGTGCCCGTCGCCGATTGCGCGATCACCACGGTCGATTACGCGGGCTTCCGTGGCGAGGCGATGACGATGGCCGAGCGCACGCCGCTCGCCGTGATCGACGCGCCCGCGTCGGGCCGCATGGCCGTCGGCGAGGTGGTGACGAACATCGCGTCGGCGCCGATTGCTTCGCTGGACAAGCTGAAGCTGTCGGCGAACTGGATGGCCGCGTGCGGCAGCCCCGGCGAAGACGCCGCGCTGTACGACACGGTGAAGGCGATCGGCATGGAGCTGTGCCCGGCGCTCGGCATTGGCATTCCCGTCGGCAAGGATTCGCTGTCGATGCGCACGAAGTGGGCCGACGGCGGCGTCGAGAAGGAAGTGATCGCGCCTGTGTCGCTGATCGTCTCGGCGTTCGCGCCCGTCGAAGACGTGCGCCGCCATCTGACGCCGCAGCTGCTGAGCCACAAGGAAGCAGGCGACACCGTGCTGATCGCGATCGACCTTGGCCGCGGCAAGCAGCGCCTGGGCGGCAGCATCCTCGCGCAGGTCACGCAGCAGGTCGGCGACACGGTGCCGGACGTCGACGATCCCGAGGACCTGAAGCGCTTCTTCGCGGCGATCCAGACGCTCAACGCGGACGGCAAGCTGCTCGCGTACCACGACCGTTCGGACGGCGGCCTGTGGGCGACCGTCTGCGAAATGGCGTTCGCGGGCCATGTGGGCGTGTCGGTGAACGTCGACATGCTGACGCTCGACCCCGATCACGAATTCGACTACGGCGACGCGAAGGATTGGGCGAAACAGACGAGTGGCCGTCGCGAAGACCGCACGATCCGCGCGCTCTTCAACGAAGAACTCGGCGCAGTCGTCCAGGTTCGCGCCGCCGATCGCGACGCCGTGCTCGGTGCGCTGCGCGAGCATGGTTTGTCGGCGTGCTCGCATGTGATCGGCAAGCCGAACGAGCGCGATACGATCGAAATCTGGCGCGACGCGAAGAAGATCTACGAAGCGCCGCGCACCGAACTGCATCGCACGTGGAGCGAAGTGAGCTGGCGCATCGCGCGTCTGCGCGACAACCCCGCGTGCGCCGATGCCGAATTCGATGCGCTGCTCGATGCTTCGGACCCCGGCATCCAGCCGCATCTGTCGTTCGATCCCGTCGAGGACGTCGCCGCGCCGTTCATCGGCAAGGGCGCGCGTCCGCGCGTCGCGATCCTGCGCGAGCAGGGCGTGAATTCGCACCTCGAAACCGCGTATGCGTTCGATCGCGCGGGCTTCGATGCGCACGACGTGCACATGAGCGATCTGCTGTCGGGCCGCGCGGCGCTCGCCGACTTCGCGGGCACCGTCGCGTGCGGCGGCTTCTCGTATGGCGACGTGCTGGGCGCGGGCGAAGGCTGGGCGAAGACGATCCGCTTCAATGCGCAGCTTGCCGATATGTTCGCGGCGTTCTTCGACCGCCGCGACACGTTCGCGCTCGGCATCTGCAACGGCTGCCAGATGATGAGCAGCCTCGCGTCGATGATCCCCGGCGCGGACGCATGGCCGAAGTTCACGCGCAACAAGTCGGAGAAATTCGAGGCGCGCTTCTCGCTGGTCGAAGTGCAGTCGTCACCGTCGATCTTCTTCGCCGGCATGGAAGGCTCGCGCATTCCCGTCGCCGTCGCGCACGGCGAAGGCTTCGCGGACTTTTCACAGCAGGGTGACGCGGCGCGTGTCGCCGTCGCGATGCGCTATGTCGATCATCGCGGTCAGCCGACCGAGCAGTATCCGTTCAACCCGAATGGCTCGCCTGCCGGCATCACGTCGGTCACGACGCCGGATGGCCGCTTCACGGTGCTGATGCCGCACACGGAGCGCGTGCATCGCAACGTGCAGATGAGCTGGCATCCGCAGGCGTGGAAGGACAGCGCGACGGACGGCAGCCCGTGGATGCGTGTGTTCCAGAACGCGCGCAAGTGGCTGGGCTGATATAGCGGGGCGCGGTTCGACGGGTGAAACGGTCGAACCGTGTGCCCTTGTTTTGCCGCGATGTTCGCGACGATGCAAACCTGTTGACTACGCGTCGACTACGAAAAAAGAAAAGCCGCCCGAGGGCGGCTTTTCCACATCTGGTGGGCAGCAAACACTGCCAGCAAGCAGACGGCGACGCTTACTGAATTTTCGCCTTCGAGCGCAGGTCCTCTTCGAACGCTTGCAGCTTTTCCTGCTGCATCTGCTGCATGATCTGCTTCTTCACCTGCTCGAACGGCGGCGGCGGCGTCTCGCGCACGTCGTCGACGCGGATGATGTGCCAGCCAAACTGCGTATGCACGGGGGTATCCGTCATCTGGCCTTTTTGCAGCTTTTGCGCGGCGTCGGCGAACTCCGGCACGTAAGCCTTCGGGTCCGACCAGTCGAGGTCGCCGCCGTTCTTGCCCGAGCCCGGGTCCTTCGAGTACTGCTTCGCGAGGTCTTCGAAGCTCGCGCCGCCCTTGATCTTCGCGATCAGATCCTTCGCCTGCTGCTCGCTCTCGACAAGGATGTGGTGCAGGTGATATTCCTTGCCGCCGATCTGCTTGACCAGTTCGTCGTATTTCGCCTTGACTTCGGCGTCGGACGGCTGGTTTTGCTTCAGGTAGTTTTCGATCAGCGCGCGCAGCACGACCGTCTGTTGCGCGACGGCGACCTGCGCCTTCACTTCGGGCTTCGACGGAATGCCTTCGCGGACCGCTTCCTGCATCAGGATTTCGCGGTTCACCAGTTCTTCGCGCACGGCCTGTTGCAGCTTCGGCGAATCCTGTTGACCCTGCTGCACGAGTTGCTGGATCAGCGCATCGGCACGCGACTTCGGAATCGGCGTGCCGTTCACGACGGCGATGTTCTGTGCGAATGCAGGCGCGGCCGCGCAAGCAGCCAGCAAGACCCAATAGCGGGTTTTTTTCAAGGTCATCGGAAGTTTCCTAACGGGACAGCAAATTGAATTCTTCTGGCGTATAAGCCGTGATGGCGAGAGCGTGAATGCCGCGTTGCATGGCATCGGCCAGCGCATCATACACCATGCGATGGCGCGCCACGCGCGCCTTGCCGGCGAACGCAGCCGCCACGATAGTCACCGCATAATGGCCGCCCGCCGACGCGCCGGCGTGGCCCGCATGCTGCGCGCTGTCGTCGCGCACGGTGATCGAATCGACGGGCGCGAGCGCGGCCGCGATGCGCGACTCGATCAGCGCGATGCGCTCGGCGGGACTTGCTCGAAGGAAAACATCAGGGGAAACGTCGTCGCTCATGTCACTCTTCCTTCATATACTTCGACAGCCACAGACTCTGCCCGACAATGAACACGACAAGGCAGCCGGTAGCGCCGAACAGCTTGAAGTTGACCCACGCATCGGTGGAAAAGTTGTACGCGACGAACAGGTTGAGGATGCCGAGCAGCACGAAAAATACGGCCCATACGATATTCAACTGACCCCACACGCGATGCGGCAACTGGATCTGCTTGCCCATCATCGCTTCGATCAGGTTCTTGTTGAACGCGATCGCCGATACGACCAGCACGACCGAGAACGCCCAGTAGAGCACGGTCGGCTTCCACTTGATGAAGGTGTCGTTGTGCAGCACGAGCGTCGCGCCGCCGAAAACGGTGACGACCCCGAGACTCACCCACAGCATCGGGTCGACCTTGCGGTGACGGAACGCGACCCACGCGATCTGCACCAGCGTGGCGGCGATCGCGACGGCCGTCGCCGTGAAAATGCCCCACACCTTGTATGCAACGAAGAACAGGATGATCGGGAACAGATCGAACAGGAATTTCATTATCGGGGTCGGGAGTCCTGGAAGTTGGGCGCATCCTGCGCGCAGTCTGTGATCGATTTGGGTGACGTGAATGGCTGCAAAGGCCAGCCCGGGCAGTCCGAAGAACGCTTGCCGTCGAGCTTGTATGCGACCGCGCGCATTGGTCCGCGCTCGCACGTGCCGCAGAAAAAAGCGGAGCGCGCGCGACACTATCTGGGCACGAATTGTAACGCAGCCCGGTTGATGCAGTGGCGCCGTCACGACGAGCAGCTGACTTCCAGCGACGAAGCCCAATCGGGCGGCAGCCCCGCATACGCTTCATATTCGGGCTGCTCGTCGAACGGATGGCGCAGCACGCTCGCAAGGCGCCCGACTTCGGAGAAGTCCTTTTCCTTCGCCTTCCGGATCGCCGTTTCGGCCAGGTGATTGCGCAGCACGTATTTCGGGTTCACGCGGTTCATCGCCTCGGCGCGCGCGGCGTCGTCGCGCGTTTCGTGCGACAGGCGCGCGCGATAGTCGTTCGCCCACGCATCGAAAGCTGCGCGATCGAGAAACAGGTCGCGCACGGGCGCATCGCCGCTTGCATCGTGCTTCGACAGCTTCGACAGATTGCGGAACGTCAGCGTGAAGTCGGCGCGGTTCGCGTGCATGATCTCGAACAGCTTGTTGACGAGGGCATCATCGCCATCGCGTTCCGTTTCGAGTCCGAGCTTCGCGCGCATCCGCGCTTCGAGCGCGGGCGCGAAACGCGTCTTGAAGCCTTCGAGCACGCGCTGCGCATCCTGCACCGCGCGCTCGCCGCGCTGCGCCTCGTCGTAACGCTCGCCGAAGAGCGGCAGCAGGCCTTGCGCGAGACAGAAGAGGTTCCAGTACGCGATCTGCGGCTGCATCCGGTACGCGTAGCGCCCCTGCGAATCCGAGTGATTGCAGATGTGATTCGCGTCGAAGCCATCCATGAAGCCGAATGGACCATAGTCGATCGTGAGACCGAGGATCGACATGTTGTCCGTGTTCATCACGCCATGGCAAAAACCGACGGCTTGCCATTGCGGAATCAGATCGGCCGTCGACAGCACGGCTTCGTTCAGCAGCGCGAGATACGGGTCTTCGGCTTGCCTGCACGCCGGATAGAAGCGGTCGATCACGTGATCGGCCAGCGAGCGCAACGCATCGACGCGATCGTTCGCATAGAAGTGCTCGAAATGCCCGAAGCGCACGAAGCTCGGCGACACGCGCGTGACCACGGCCGCCGTTTCCATTTCTTCGCGGCGCACGGGCTGATCGGAGCCGGTTACGCAGAGCGCGCGCGTCGTGGGAATGCCGAGGTGATGCATCGCCTCCGAGCACAGATATTCGCGAATCGACGAGCGCAGCACCGCGCGGCCGTCGCCCATGCGCGAATAGGGCGTACGTCCGCCGCCTTTCAGCTGAAGCTCGAACCGTTGGCCCGCGTGCTCGACTTCACCGAGCGTGAGCGCGCGGCCATCGCCGAGCTGACCGGCCCATACGCCGAACTGATGCCCCGAATACACCGATGCATACGGCAGCGAGTCGGACGGCCAGTCACGCGTGGTGTTGCCCGAGAAGAACTCCGCGAAGCCCGGTGTATCGGCGAGACCGGGATCGAAGCCGAGCATGGCCGCGACATCCGGCGCGAAGCCGACGACATACGGCGCAGGCAACGGCGCTGCGGGCAGTCGCGTCAGAAAGACGGTGCCGAGTGCCGCGAAGCTGCCTTCGCGCTGGTTGTCGATGGTGACTGCCGCCGTCGACATGGGACCGGACAAGCCGGCCGATAGCCCTACATTGCATGGGGAAAACGACATGTTGAGCGCCTCTTTATTAACCGATATTGTAATTGCGCGCCTGCCGCGCTGCAGGGCGCACGTCTGCGGCGCATTTCGAATGCCTCGTCATTCGACGGCGCGGCAGCCGTCGCGCATTCGAACGAATACACAAACTGGGAGACACCCGCGTATGACGACGCCGCTCTATGGACAGATGATGGACGTGCCGCTGACGGTCTCTTCGTTGCTCGCGCATGCGTCACGCCACTTCGGCACGACGGAGATCGTGTCGAAGCGCATCGAGGGCGACGTGCATCGCTACACGTACCGAGACTGCGAGAAGCGCGCGAAGCAGCTTGCGCAGGCGCTGATTGCACTGGGCGTCGAAATGGGCGACCGGATCGGCACGCTCGCATGGAACGGCTACCGGCATCTGGAAACGTACTTTGGCGCGACGGGCTTCGGCGCCGTGTGTCACACGATCAATCCGCGCCTCTTTCCCGATCAGATCGCGTGGATCATCAATCATGCGGACGACCGCTACGTGTTGTTCGACATCACGTTCGCGCCGCTCGTCGATGTGCTCGCGGCGCAATGTCCGAACGTGCGCGGCTGGATCGCGATGACGGACGAGGCGCACATGCCGCGCATGTCGACGGCCGCGTCGAGTTACGAAGCGCTGCTCGCGCAGCACGACGGAGACTTCGACTGGCCGCTCATCGACGAACGTTGCGCATCCAACCTTTGCTATACGTCGGGCACGACGGGCAATCCGAAAGGCGCGCTGTACTCGCATCGCTCGTCGGTGCTGCACGCGTTCGGCGCGTCGCTGCCGGATGCGATGGGCTTGTCCGCGCGCGATTGCGTGCTGCCCGTCGTGCCGATGTTCCATGTGAACGCGTGGGGCATTCCGCACGCCGCGCCATTGACAGGCGCAAAGCTCGTGTTTCCGGGCAAGGATCTCGACGGCAAGTCGCTGTATGAGCTGATGGAAGCCGAGCGCGTCACGTACTCCGCAGGCGTGCCAACCGTTTGGCTCGGGCTGCTGAATCACGTGCGCGAAGCGGGCGTGCGGTTTTCGTCGCTGGAGCGCACGGTGATCGGCGGTTCCGCGTGCCCGCCCGCGATGATCAGGATGTTCCAGGATACGTATGGCGTCGAGGTGATTCACGCGTGGGGCATGACGGAGATGTCGCCGCTCGGCACGCTGTCGAAGCTCACGTGGGAGCAGTCGCAGCGCTCGCCGGACGAGCAGCGCAAGCTGCGCGAGAAGCAGGGGCACGCGATGTACGGCGTCGACATGAAGATCGTCGGCGACGACGGGCGCGAACTGCCGTGGGACGGCGTTGCGTTCGGCGATCTGCACGTGCGCGGGCCGTGGGTGATCGACCGGTATTTCCGCGGCGACGCGTCGCCGCTCGTCGACGGCTGGTTCCCGACGGGCGATGTCGCGACCATCGACAAGGACAGCTTCCTGAACATCACCGACCGCAGCAAGGACGTGATCAAGTCGGGCGGCGAGTGGATCAGCTCGATCGACGTCGAGAACATCGCGATCGCGCATCCCGCCGTCGCGGAAGCGGCGTGTATCGCGTGCGCGCATCCGAAGTGGACGGAGCGGCCGCTGCTCGTCGTCGTGAAGCGCCCCGATACCGACGTGACGCGCGACGAACTGCTCGCGTTCTACGAAGGCAAGATCGCGAAGTGGTGGATTCCCGATGATGTCGTGTTCGTCGACGAGCTGCCGCACACGGCGACGGGCAAGCTGCAAAAGCTCAAGTTGCGCGAACGGTTTCGCGATCATGTGCTGCCGTCCGCGCTCGCAATCGAAAACTGCCCGTTAGACGACGAAGCGCACGCGAAAAGCGATCCGTCGTAGATCTCGGGTTAACCCTACTGCAAGCGCGCATTGCTTTAATTGAACGAGCGTGCTTTTTTGTGTATTCTGCCTGCTATCGTTAAGGAACGTTAAAACGGCGGACAATGGTCCGCATGTTCCGATCATGGCCGCGTACCCGAATCGCGGCCTCATGGCATGGAGGCAGGCAGATGGCAGTGGACTATACGACACACGACGGCGTCGCCGTCATCACACTGAACAATCCCCCCGTCAACGGCCTCGGCCTGTCGACACGCACGGGCATCATCGAGGGCATCGATCGCGCGCAGCACGATCCCGCCATCAAGGCGATCGTGCTGACGGGCGCGGGCAAGGCGTTCTCGGGTGGCGCCGACATCACCGAATTCAACACGCCTAAAGCGCTGCAGGAGCCGACGCTGATGACGGTCATCAAGGCCGTCGAAGGCAGCGCAAAACCGGTTGTCGCCGCGATCCACAGCGTTGCGATGGGCGGCGGGCTGGAACTCGCGCTCGGCGCGCACTATCGCGTTGCGGCGCCCGGCGCGCAGATTGCACTGCCCGAAGTGAAGCTCGGCATTCTGCCGGGCGCGGGCGGCACGCAGCGTCTGCCGCGCGCATTGGGACTGGAAGCGGCGCTCAACATGATCGTGTCCGGTACGCCTGTGATGTCGGAGAAGCTCGCGGGCACAGGCCTGTTCGATGAACTGGTCGAAGGCGATCTGCTCGAAAACGCGCTCGCGTTTGCGCGCAAGGTCGGCGCGCAAAGCGGTCCGCATCCGAAGATCCGCGAGCGCGAGATCGAGCATCCGAACGCGGCGGGCTTCATCCAGTTCGCGCGCAACAGCGTCGCGGCCGTCGCGAAGCAGTTCCCGGCGCCGCACAAGTGTATCGATGCGATCGAAGCGGGCGTGCTGAAGGGCTTCGAGCAAGGCATGAAAGTCGAGCGCGAATGCTTCCTCGCGCTCGTGCAAACGCCCGAGAGCAAGGCGCTGCGTCACGCGTTCTTCGGCGAGCGCGCGGCGAGCAAGATTCCCGATGTGCCGTCCGATACGCCCGTGCGCGACATCAGGAAAGTGGCCGTGATCGGCGCGGGCACGATGGGCGGCGGCATCGCGATGAACTTCGTCAATGCGGGCCTGCCCGTGATGATGCTCGAAACGAAACAGGAAGCGCTCGATCGCGGCGTCGCGACGATCCGCAAGAACTACGAGGCGACCGTCAAGAAGGGCAAGCTGACGGCGGAGGCGCTCGAAGAGCGCATGGCGCGGATCACGCCGACGCTCTCGTATGACGATCTCAAGGACGCCGATCTGATCATCGAAGCCGTGTTCGAAGAGCTCGGCGTGAAAGAGCAGGTGTTCGGGCGCCTCGATGAAGTTGCGAAGCCGGGTGCGATCCTCGCGTCGAATACGTCGACGCTCGATCTGAACAAGATCGCTGCGTTCACGAAGCGTCCGCAGGACGTGGTCGGCATGCACTTCTTCAGCCCCGCGAACGTGATGAAGCTGCTCGAAGTCGTGCGCGGCAATCAGACCGCGAAGGACGTGCTCGCCACCGTGATGAAGGTCGCGAAGAAAATCAAAAAGACGGCAGTGGTGTCGGGCGTGTGCGATGGCTTCATCGGCAACCGGATGATCGAGCAGTACATCCGTCAGGCGCTCTTCGTGCTCGAAGAAGGCGCGCTGCCCGCGCAGGTCGACAAGGCGATCGAGAAGTTCGGCTTCGCGATGGGACCGTTCCGCATGAGCGATCTGGCGGGCAACGATATCGGCTGGGCGATTCGCAAGCGGCGTTATCAGGAACAGCCGGAGATGCACTATTCGAAGATCGCCGACCGTCTGTGCGAGACGGGCCGCTTCGGGCAGAAGACGGGCGGCGGCTGGTACGACTACAAGGCGGGCGACCGCAACGCGTATCCGTCGAAGCAGATCGACGAGATGATCGTCGCGTATTCGAAGGAGCTCGGTGTCGAGCGCCGCAAGATTTCCGACGACGAGATCGTCGAGCGTCTCGTGTTCGCGCTCGTCAACGAAGGCGCGAAGATTCTCGAGGAAGGCATCGCGTCGAAGGCGTCGGACATCGACATGGTCTATCTGACGGGCTACGGCTTCCCGCTGTGGCGCGGCGGTCCGATGCTCTACGCGGATAACGTCGGGCTCTACAACGTCGAGCGCGCGATCCGCCGTTATGCGGCGCAAGCGAACGGCGACGCCTGGCAGATTGCTTCGGGCATCGCCGAACGCGCGGCGCAAGGGCGCGGCTTCAACGGCTGAACGCGAACGGGCCGCTGACTGGGTCGAAGCAACGTTGTCGAAGCGATAGCATCGAAGCAACGTTGTCGAAGCGATTGCGTAGAAGGAACAGCGCGGAAGGAACAGTGATGAAAAGTGCGAACGAAGTTCTGCTCGTCGTCGACGTGCAGAACGACTTCATGCCGGGTGGCGCGCTCGCGGTCGCGCGCGGCGACGAAATCGTGCCGCTCGTGAACCGGCTCGCGCGCCGTTTCAGCCACGTCGTGCTGACGCAGGACTGGCATCCGCCGTCGCATGTTTCGTTCGCGGCAAACCAGGCGGGACGCCAGCCGTTCGAGACGATCACGCTGCCGTACGGCGAGCAGGTGCTGTGGCCGACGCATTGCGTGCAGGGCACACCGGGCGCCGCGCTGCACGCGGACCTCGACATTCCGCATGCGCGCGCGGTGATCCGCAAGGGCCATCACGCGGACGTCGACAGCTACTCGGCGTTTCTCGAAGCGGACGGCAAGACGCCGACGGGGCTTGCGGGCTATCTGCGCGACACGGGCGTGACGCGCGTGTGGTGCTGCGGGCTAGCGACCGACTATTGCGTCGCGTGGTCCGCGCTCGATGCGCGCGCGGCGGGCTTCGAGGCCGCCGTCATCGAAGACGCGACCCGCGCGATCGATCTGAACGGTTCGCTGGACAACGCGTGGCGCGACATGCGCGCGGCGGGTGTCGAGCGCTTGCAATCGGCCGACGTGCTCGCCTGAGTTGTCCCGCGCGCAAAGCGAACCTCACACACTCTTTGGAAAGTTGGAGACGTAGATGACTGATGCCGTAATCGTATCGACTGCCCGCACGGGTCTTGCCAAATCGTGGCGCGGCGCGTTCAACATGACGCATGGCGCGACGCTCGGCGGACACGTGACGAAGGTCGCCGTCGAACGCGCGAAGATCGACCCGGCGCGCGTCGAGGACGTGATCATGGGCTGCGCGAACCCCGAGGGCGCGACGGGCTCGAATATCGCGCGGCAGATCGCGTTGCGCGCCGGCCTGCCCGTGACGGTGGCCGGCATGACGGTGAACCGCTTCTGCTCGTCGGGGCTTCAGACGATCGCATTGGCCGCGCAGCGCGTGATGGTCGGCGAGGGCGATGTGTTCGTCGCGGGCGGCGTCGAGTCGATCTCGTGCGTGCAGAACGAAATGAATCTGCACATGCTGCGTGAAGGCTGGCTGATGGAGCACAAGCCGGAGATCTACTGGCCGATGCTGCAGACGGCCGAAACCGTCGCGAAACGCTATTCGATTTCGAAGGAGCGTCAGGACGAATACGGCGTGCAGTCGCAACAGCGCGCGGCGGCGGCGCAGGAAGCAGGACGCTTCAATGACGAGATCGTGCCGATGACGGTGCTCGCGGGCGTCGCCGACAAGGCGAGCGGGCGCATGTTCACGAAGGAAGTGACGATCGCTGCCGACGAAGGCATCCGCGCGGATACGACGCTCGAAGGCGTGTCGAAGATCCGCACGGCGGTGCCGGGCGGCGTGATCACGGCGGGCAACGCGAGCCAGTTTTCGGACGGCGCGTCGGCGTGCGTGGTGATGAACGCGAAGGTCGCGGAGCGCGAAGGCCTGCAGCCGCTGGGCATCTTCCGGGGCTTTGCCGTCGCGGGCTGCGAGCCGGACGAAATGGGCATCGGCCCTGTATTCGCCGTGCCGAAGCTGCTGAAGCAGGCGGGACTCAAGGTCGACGACATCGGCCTGTGGGAGCTGAACGAAGCGTTCGCCGTGCAGGTGCTGTATTGCCGCGACAAGCTCGGTATTCCGAACGAACGCCTGAACGTCAACGGCGGCGCGATTGCCGTCGGACATCCGTACGGCGTGTCGGGCGCGCGCCTGACGGGCCATGCGCTGATCGAAGGCAAGCGGCGCGGCGCGAAATTCGTCGTGGTGACGATGTGCATCGGCGGCGGCCAGGGCGCGGCGGGATTGTTCGAAATCGCCTGATCGCGTTCGAATCGGCTGATGGAAAGCCTGCGTGCGAAAGCACGCGGGCTTTTTTGTTGCGCGCGTTTCTGCTTGTCGATGGCGCCGCGATTCGTCCAACGTTCGTCCAGTGAGTGACGATGAACACGACGACGACGCAGCAGGGCAGGCACAGGATTCGCTCGCCATCGTCGACCCGCTTGCGGCTTGAAGTGATCCATGATGCGCACGCGGCGCCGATGGCTTTGGCCGTAGTCGATGACGGGAGCGAGGTTCACCGCAACAACCTGGTATGGGAACAGAGTAAGGCGCTGACGCTCCAACTAGGGAGTACAGGTTTGCATCGGACCCGAGTAAGCGCTAAAGCGCTAACCCGGGTCGACAGCGTTGCATGGGACCCGAGCAGGCGCTAAAGCGCCAACCCGGGTCAACTGCGTTGCATGGGACCCGAGCAGGCGCTAAAGCGCCAACCCGGGTCAACTGCGTTGCATGGGACCCGAGCAGGCGCTAAAGCGCCAACCCGGATCGACAGCTTTGCATCGGACCCGAGTAAGCGCTAAAGCGCCAACCCGGGTCGACAGCGTTGCATGGGACCCGAGTAAGCGCTAAAGCGCTAACCCGGGTCGACAGCGTTGCATGGGACCCGAGTAAGCGCTAAAGCGCTAACTCGGGTCGACACAGGAGGGAATCATGCGAATGCGTGTTGCTTGCGTCGCCGTAGTGGAGACGGCGGCGCTGTCGGTCGCATCGGGTGCCGCGTCGGCGCAATCGCAGGCTTACACGAACGAAGCCGTCTATCTGTACGCGGGACCGGCGCAGGACTATCCCGTCGTCGCGCAGTTGCCATCGGGGCAACCTGTGACCGTCTACGGCTGCGTCAGCGGCTATACGTGGTGCGATGTCGAGATCGCGGACGCACGCGGCTGGGTCTACGGCGGTTATCTGACGTATCCATATCAGGGCAGCAGCGTCCCCGTCATGAACTACGGCGAAGTCATCGGTCTGCCCCTCATCACCTTCTCGCTGGGGACGTACTGGGGCCATTACTATCGCGAGCGCCCATGGTATCCGGATCGCTCGCGCTGGGAGCATCATCCGCCGCCTCCACACCGGCCGCCGCCCCCGCCACAAGGCGCGAACCGGCCGCCACCACCGAATCAGCCGCCACCGCCCGAGCAAGGTCCGCAACCGCTTGGTGCCGAACATGGGCATCGGGCGGGGCCGCCGCAAGGTGGCGCCCCGCCGCCGATGCAGGGCGGTAGGCCGCAACCGGGGCAGCCTCCGGTGCAGGGCGGTGGGCCTCGGCCGCAGCAGCCGTCGATGCAGGGCGGAGGTCCGGCGGCACCACCGCCCGTTCAGGGTGGTGGGCATCCGTCGGGCCCGCCGCCCGGCCAGGCGGTGGCGCGCCCGACCGGGCCGCCGCCGGGGCAAGGGGAACACAATCTGCCGCAGCCGAGAGGCGCAATACCGGGAGCCCCGTCCACGACGAACCACTGAGTGTCTCGCGGCGACGAGGCGCACTCATCGGCCGCAAGTCGCAGCGCGTTCACGCCGTGTCACCCACGGCGAACCCGCTGTCAACGCTACAGGCCGCTCATGTTGCCCATCGGCAGCGACAGCGTGCCCTGATCGATGAAGCGCGTGCCGCCCGTGATGCCGCCCGCGAGGCGTCCACGCAGAACGTAGGGCAGGTTGCCTGTCTGCGCGCTGTCGGCGAAGGCGAACGCCTGACGCACGGCTGCGAACGCGGGCACCGTCAACGGCACGCTGATCACTGCTTCGCCGAAACGCGGCACGGTGCCCGCCTCATCGCTGACGCCGCTCGCGAAGGGCTTGCCGTTGAGATCGAGTTCGACGGAAACGCCGTCGTATTCGATGGGTGTGTCGTTCGGGTTCTGCACGCGCAATTTCAGATTGAAGCGCATTTCCATGCCCTGGCCCGCGAGCGGCTCGATGCCGGCGACGTTCACGCGCAACGGATCGTGGCCGAACATGCCCGCGCAGCCGGCCACCGACAGCATCGCGACGACGAAGAACAACACGCGAAAGGAGCGCCAGACGCGTTGAATGGCCATGGTCATGCACCTCATCAAGAAGCACGCGAAACGGCGTGCATCTGATGAATTCTAGCGGGGCGCACGGCGGACGGCGCGCCCGTGCGAGCGTAACGACGAATGAAGCGGCGAGCGGCACAACGCCCGCGGCGCTCCCGCTTTTCCGATTGCCGTTGCGATGAGACAATCGCGCCGCCCGTCGCGCGCCGTATCCGGCGCCGACCTGTCTCGCACCGAAGGCGGCGCACATGAACGACGCCGTGACCGCGCGTTTTGCCCTGACGCCGGGCTCATCTCGATTGCAACGATCCGCATGAAACCAAGAATGGAAACCATCGTCCTCGCCGCCGATCTCGCCGGCACGTTCATCTTCGCGATCGAGGGCGCGGTGGCGGCGATGCACAGCGGCCTCGATCTGCTCGGCGTGATGGTGATCGCGTTCGTCGCGTCGCTCGGCGGCGGCGTGACGCGCGATCTGCTGATCGGCGCGAGCCCGCCGAATGCGATTCGCGACTGGCGCTATCCGGCGCTGACCTTCGTCGCCGGCCTGCTCACGTTCGTCTTTCATTCCGACGCCGAAGGCTTTCCCGCGTTCTGGCTCATGGTGCTCGACGCGGCGGGGCTGGCGCTGTTCGCGGTCGCGGGCGTCGAGAAGGCGATGCTGTTCGGAATACGGCCGTTCATCGCGGCGCTGATGGGCGCGGTGACGGGCGTCGGCGGCGGCGTCATCCGGGATGTGCTGCTCGCGCGCATCCCGTCCGTGCTGGTCGCCGATATCTACGCGACGGCGGCGTTCTTCGGCGCGGTTGTCGTGCTGATCGGGCGTCGCCTGGGGCTGTCTCCCGCGATGGCGGGCGTGATGGGCGGCGGTGCGTGCTTCGTGCTGCGCGTGGTCGCGGCCACACATGGATGGCATCTGCCGCGCGCGAGGATATGAACGCAGTCTGCCGACCGACGCGAATCGCAGGCGTCGATCGTGGACGTCAATCGCAGTCCACAATCGCAGTCTTCAATCGTAGAGGTCTGGCATCGGCGTGATCAGTGGCGCAGCGCCTGCGCATCGGTCGATGCCCTCACGCGCTGCGCCTTCGCGCTATCTCGACGCGCCTACTTCAATCCGCCGACGATTCGTTCCATCTCGTCCTCGCCGAACGCGCGCATCGTCGCCGTGCGGACGTTGCCCAGCGCAGCGAGCGCGAGGCCGAGGCGGGTCGTGGTTTCGTCGTCGGGCGAATCGAACGAGATCACCAGGTCGTACGCGCCCAGCGTCCAGTTCACGGTCCCGATCGTTACGCCCATCGCCTTGCTGGTTTCGCGGAATGCGCGCGCCCGGTTGACCGTGTCTTTCGCGGTGCGCACGCCCTGATCGGTCCAGTTGGCGAGCATGATGTAAGTGGCCATGTTGTCCTCGTGACGGGAAAGTGGAGCTGCCGCGCGCGTGCCGCGATGGCGTTCGAAACGAATGGACGAACGCAGCACGGCGCGCGGGCCGTTTTCTATGCGTGCATAAAGACGCAAAGAGGAAGGTATACAAGGCGGCCGCAGCGCGAGAAGATGGGCGCTCAGGAGAGGGAAGGCCGCGGGTCGTTGATGCCCGGCTTCGCGTTGCGCGCTGTTTTCGACTGTTGTGCGACTGCGTCGTGACTGCCTTGCGGATGCCGCGCACGGCCGGGCTGACTGCCTGAAAAGTATAGGTGACGCGGCACGTCCGAAAGAGCCAATTACAAGCGCCGATGTGCTTTTGTCCTATGCCGTGCAACCTGATCCATGCATGCGCACAGCGCGGGTATCATCTGACGACGCGATTTTCATGCAACGCAGTCAACACCAAAGGTGAACCTTTGATTCGTCATATCGTGATGTGGAAGCTCAAGGCGGCAGAGGGCACGACGCGCGAACAGAACGCGCTGCAGCTGAAGCAAAAACTCGAGGCGTGCCGCGATGCCGTGCCGGGCATGGTGCGTCTCGAAGTGGGCATCGCGACGCCTGGCCTCGCTTCGACCTGTGACGTCGTGCTCGTCTGCGACTTCACCGACAAGGCGGCCCTCGACGCGTATCAGGTCCATCCCGCGCACCAGCTCGTGAAGACCTTTCTTGCGCCCATCCGCGAATCGCGCGAGGCCGTCGACTACGAAATCTGAATACCGATGACCCATCAACCCAATCACCTGATGATCGAGAGTCCGTTCATCGATCATCTCGGCGCGCAGCTCGTGTCGGCCGCGGACGGCGCGAGCGAAGTCTTGCTGATGTTGCGCCCCGAGCATCTGAACACATGGGCCGTCGCGCACGGCGGCATCACGATGACGCTCGCCGATTGCGCGCTGGCGATGGCTGCGCGCAGTCTCGCCGCTGATGGCATCGGCGTCGTGACCGTCGAAATGAAAGTTAACTTCATGCAGCCCGGAAGCGGCGAGTTGCGCGCGACAGCCCGCGTGCTGCACCGCTCGACCACGATGGCCTATTGCGAAGGCGAGATTCGCGACAGTGAAGGCCACTTCGTCGCGAAGGCGCTCGGCACGTTCAAGTACATGCGGCGGCTCGCCATCGGCCGCGAGGTCAGGCAGCAGCGGCTGCGCAGCGATCCGTCCGCGAGACCCGGGCCCAGCGACGGCTGAACGCGTGGCCCAGCGCTTTCATCGATGACCGAACAATCCACGGAGACAACCGTCATGGCCGAAGTCAATCGTCAGATCCTCCTCGTGTCGCGTCCGCAGGGCGCGGCATCCGCGGACAATTTCAAGCTCGTCGAAACGCCGCTCGCGTCGCTCGTCGACGGCGAGGTGCGCGTGCGCAATCACTATCTGTCGCTCGATCCGTACATGCGCGGCCGCATGAACGACGCGAAGTCGTACGCGGCGCCGCAGCCGTTGAACGAAGTGATGATCGGCGGCACAGCGGGCGAAGTGGTCGAGTCGAAGAACGCGGCGTTCAAAGCCGGCGACAAGGTGGTCGGCATGTTCGGCTGGCAGGAGTTCGGCACGTCGGACGGCAAAGGCTTGCAGAAAGTCGATGACACGCACGTGCAGCTCTCGGCGTATCTCGGGCCCGTCGGCATGCCGGGCGCGACGGGCTGGTACGGCCTCAACAGGATCATCGCGCCGCAGGTGGGCGAGACGGTCGTCGTCAGCGCGGCGAGCGGGGCCGTCGGCAGCGTGGTCGGGCAACTGGCGAAGCTCGCGGGCGCGCGCGCCGTCGGCATTGCGGGCGGCGCGGAGAAATGCCGCTACGTGGTCGAGACGCTCGGCTTCGATGCGTGCGTCGACTACAAGGCGGGCGACCTCTACCAGGACCTGAAGGCGGCGACGCCAAACGGCGTGGATGGCTGCTTCGAGAACGTCGGCGGCGACGGGCTCGACGCGACGCTCGCGCGGATGAACGCGTTCGGCCGCATCGCTGTGTGTGGCTATATCGCCGGTTATGACGGCGTGCCCGTGCCGCTCAAGCACCCGTCGTTGATCCTCACGCAGCGTCTGCTCGTGCAGGGTTTCATCATCACCGAGCACATGGACGTGTGGCCTGTTGCGCTGAAGGAGCTGGGCACGCTCGTCGCGCAAAAGAAGCTGCACTATCGCGAGTCGATTGCGCACGGCCTGGAGAATGCGCCCGAAGCGTTTCTCGGCATGCTGAAGGGGCGCAACTTCGGCAAGCAGCTCGTCAAGCTGATCTGAGCGCGCGGGCGTCGTCGGGTACGTACTACGCGCAATCGCACCAATAAAATCATCTACCAAGGGAGTCTGCATGTTCCAGTTCGACGGCAAGGTCGCCGTGATCACGGGCGCGGCGAGCGGCCTTGGCCGCGCGTTCGCGGAAAAAGGCGCATCGCTCGGCATGAAGCTCGTGCTCGCGGACGTCGATGCGGGCGCGCTCGCGCAAACAGTCGACGCGCTGCGCGCGTCGGGTGCCGAAGTCATCGGCGTGCCCACGGACGTCTCCGATGGCGCGCAGGTACAGGCGCTGGCGGATGCCGCGCTCGCGGCGTTCGGCAAGGTTCATCTGCTCTTCAACAACGCGGGCGTCGGCGCGGGCGGCTTCTTGTGGGAAAGCTCGGCGAACGACTGGGCCTGGGTGTTCGGCGTCAACGTGATGGGCGTCGCGCATGGCGTGCGCGTGTTCACGCCGATCATGCTCGCGCAGAACGAGCCCGCGCATATCGTCAATACGGCGTCGGTGGCGGGCTTGCTGTCGCCGCCGTCGATGGGCATCTACAACGCGTCGAAGCACGCGGTGGTGTCGCTGACGGAGACGCTGTATCACGACCTGCTGAACGCGGGCGGCGAAGTCGGTTGCTCGCTGCTGTGTCCCGCGTTCGTGCCGACGGGCATCGCGGACGCCGAGCGCACGCGTCCCGAATCGTTGCGCAGCAGCGCGCAACCGACGCGCTCGCAACAGGCCGCCGACAAGCAGCTACAACGCGCCGTGCGTTCCGGCAAGCTGAGCGCGGCGGATGTCGCGAGCCTGACATTCGATGCGATCGCCGGGCGGCGCTTCTATATCCTCACGCATCCCGCCATTCTCGCGACCGTGCGGCTGCGCCACGAGGATATCGAGCAGCAGCGCAATCCGACCGATCCGCTGTCGCTGAAGCCCGAGGTCAAGGAAGCCCGTTAGCATCGCGCGTGACGTGAGCGCTTCGTGGCATCGCGTGGCATCATACGGCGCTCACTCAACCGACGGGCGCTCATGCGCCGCCGACCGAACCATGCCGTTGAACCCAAAGATCGAGCAGGTGCTCGACATGATCGCGCGCGCGAAGCGCCCCGCGTATCACGATCTGACCGCGCAGGAAGCGCGCGTGTCGTATGAAAAGAGCGCGCCGATACTCGAAGTGCCCGCCGCGCCGATGTTTTCCGTCGAAGACATCGACGTGCCCATGCGCGACGGCGTGCCGATCCGCGTGCGTCTGTATCATCCCGCCGAGCCGCAGTGGGCGAACCCCGCGCCCGCGCTCGTCTACTATCACGGCGGCGGCTTCACGGTCGGCAGCGTGAACACGCACGATGCGATCTGCCGGATGTTCGCGCGCGACGCGCAGTGCGTCGTGATGTCGGTCGATTACCGGCTCGCGCCCGAGCACAAGTTTCCGACGGCCGTCGACGATGCGTTCGACGCGCTCAAGTGGCTGCATCAGAACGCGGCGCTCTACGGCATCGACGCGCGCCGCATCGCCGTCGGCGGCGATAGCGCGGGTGGCACGCTCGCCACCGTCTGCGCCGTGCTCGCGCGCGACGCGGATTTCGAGCTCGCGCTGCAACTGCTGATCTATCCGGGCACGACGGGCCATCAGCAGACCGAGTCGCACGAACGCCTCTCGGACGGCTATCTGCTGTCCGGTGACACGATTCAATGGTTCTTCGAGCAATACCTGCGCAACGACGACGACCGTCACGACTGGCGTTTCGCGCCGCTCGATGGCACGCGCGGCGCGCCGGATTTTCATCGCGTGGCGCCCGCATGGATCGCGACGGCCGAATACGATCCGTTGAGCGACGAAGGCGAGGCGTATGCGCACAAGCTGCGCGAGGCAGGCAATGCCGTTGCATTCAAGTGCTACGCCGGCATGATCCACGAGTTCTTCAAGATGGGCGGCTACGTGCCCGACGTCGCGCGCGCGCATGCGGACGCCGCGGCGGCATTGCGCGCCGCGTTCGGCGTCGAATAGCGAGCGTGCTCTGTGGCGCGGCTTTGCGCTACGAAATGTCGAACGTGAAGCAGCGCTCGTAATCGCCGGGGCGCACGACGCGGTGCGAACCGCTGTCGTCGCTGCGCTCGAGCGCCGATACGCTGAGGCTCCCGTCCTGAGCCAGCACGCGCAACGCCGTCGTGCCCCGCGTGCCGTAGTCGGGCGTATCGATGAAGGCCGCCGACAGCGAGCGTTCGCGCTCGAGTGAAATGCCCGTCGCCGGCAGTTCGTCGTCGCGCGCGACGCGCGGATCGCGCATCAGGCCGACCAGCGTCGCGAGCGGCGCGCGTGCGTCGCCGGCGAGAACCTGCGCGAGTTCGGCGCGCTTGTGCACGAGCTTCGGCCACGGCGTGTCCAGCACCGCGTTCGAGATGCCGTGCGTGCCGGGCGCGAGCAGCGTCGGCGCGGCAGGCGAGCGGTTGCAGTACCAGGCGAGCTCGCGCCGCTTCCAGTCGCCCACCAGCAGATTGAAGCCGTTATACATGTCGCCGTCTTGCGCGACTTGCAGCAGATAGTCGAGCGGCGGCGTGCCGCGTTCGATGCCGTGGCCGTTCGACAGCCAGTTGCTGACCAGCGTGCCGCGCGTCGGCGCGTCGGCGCGCATCTCGCTCGGCGCGCGATAGTTGGTGAGCGCGGCGAAGCGTCCGTCGCGCGTCATCCCGAGCCACGTGCCGCCGCCGACGAGATCGCGACCCGCCAGCAGGTTGGGCGCATCGTCCCACCAGTGCATTGGCTCGGCTGTGCGCCTCAGGAATTCGTCGCGATTCGCGGCGAGCGTGAACAGTGGACCGTCGGACGCATCGGGGCGCCAGTCGAACACGATCAGACACATCGAAGAGGGTCTACGTAACGAGAGTGCGTGAATACGGCGGGGAGACGCCGCGCGCGAACAAAGAGGCGCGGCGCGCCGGGCATGCAGGCGTTGTTGTCGCTCAGATTTCCGCCGGCAGCGCGTAAGGCAACGGGAGGAAAGCAAGCGCCGGACCGTCCGCCGAGCCCAGATGCACGGTGCCGTTTTCGAGCGCGGCGAGCTTGATCTCAACGAGCGCATCGACGCCGCCACCGGGCGCCGCCGCCGTATTGACGAGCATGCCGCACGGCTGGCCCGGATCGTCCGAATGAAACAGCTCGGCGCCCGGCACGACGCTTTCCGTTTCGCCCGCGACGTTCGCGAGCGCCATGCGCCGCTTGATCGTGCCGCGATACTGGCTGCGCGCGACCACTTCCTGGCCCGGATAGCAGCCCTTGCGGAAATTGACGCCGCCGAGCACGTCGAAGTTGACCATCTGCGGAACGAACTGCTCGGTCACGCGCTGCGTGATGCGCGGCTCGCCCGCGCGGATGTCGAGCCAGTCCCACACGGCAGGCGACACGCGCGCGAGTTTCGCTTCGAGCGCGGGCAGGCGCGCTTCGACTTCGGCAATCGGGCCGACCCACACGTAGCGCAGGCGTTCCGCCGCATCCGGCACGCGCACGAGCGAGCCCGACGGGCCGTCTACCTTCACGTGCACGCCATCGGGAATCGCGTCGAACACACCGGAGAGCGCGGCGCGCACGTCACCGGCAAGGCCGATCGCGAGCGTGTCGTCCGTCGCGTCGGACAGCTTCGCTTTCGCGCGCAGCACGAACATCGACAGACGCTTTTGCACGGCGGCCTGCACGTCTTTCGACACCAGCATCCGGATCGTCTCGCCGCTGCACCACATCAGGAACGACGCCAGCAGGCGGCCTTTCGCCGAGCAATAGCCGGCAAGGCGCGCGGTGGCCGCGTCGAGATGCTGTGTGTCGTTGGTGAGCTGCGAATGCAGGAATGACGCCGCGTCGTCGCCCTTCGTGTCGATCACGCCGAACTGCGGCAGCGGCATGAAGGCGCCGCGCGAAAGCACGGCGTCGAACTCGTCGCGCGCGGGTCGCGGGAACGCGGGAAGCGAAACTGAAGCGGGGACAGAGGTGCCGGTGGCTGCGAGCGGTGCGTTCATGGATTCGGAGAACAGTCAAATCTGACTTTGGCGAGGGCAAGCAAGTATTATATTGGCTTCACTCCAGCCATGTTTCGCATGACCTTTTTGAAGAAATGTCTCATCGCCTGCGTCGTGCTCGCGATGCTGACCGTCGCCGCGGCCTTCGGCGCGTACCACTGGGCCACCACACCCGTCCAACTCGCCACCCCGCAACTCGACGTCACGATCAAGCCGCACAGCAGCTTGCGCAGCGTCACGGCGCAGCTCAACCGGGGCGGCGTGCCCGTCGAGCCCGAGCTTTTCGTCATCATGACGCGCGTGCTCGGCTTGCAGACGGCGCTCAAATCGGGCAACTACGAATTCAAGCAGGGCATCACGCCGTACGACGTGCTGCAAAAGATCGCGCGCGGCGACGTCAACGAGTATGTCGCGACGATCATCGAAGGATGGACGTTCAGGCACATGCGCAGCGAACTGGATTCGAATCCGGCGCTGAAGCACGACACGGCGACCATGTCCGACGCCGACATCCTGAAAGCGATCGGCGCGCCGGAAACGCCGACGGGCACGGGCGAAGGGCTGTTCTTCCCCGATACCTACCTGTTCGACAAGGACACGAGCGATCTCGACGTCTATCGCCGCGCGTACCGGCTGATGAAGCTGCGCATCGACGAAGCGTGGGCCGGGCGCGCGCCGGGCCTGCCGTACAAGACGCCGTATGAGGCGCTGACGATGGCCTCGATCGTCGAAAAGGAAACGGGCAAGGCCTCCGATCGGGCGATGGTCGCGGGCGTGTTCGCGAACCGTCTGCGCGCGGGCATGCCGCTGCAGACCGACCCGACCGTCATTTACGGAATGGGCGACAGCTACGCGGGCCACCTGCGCAAAAAGGACCTGCAGACGGACACTCCATACAATACCTACACGCGGATGGGACTGCCGCCTTCGCCGATCGCGCTGCCGGGCGTCGCGTCGCTGCAGGCCGCGCTCAATCCCGCGCCGACCAGCGCGCTGTATTTCGTCTCGCGCGGCGACGGCAGCAGCATTTTTTCTGACACGCTCGGCGATCACAACAAGGCCGTCGACAAATACATTCGAGGGCAATGATGGCGCGGGGCAAATTCATCACGTTCGAGGGCATCGACGGCGCAGGCAAGACCACACATTTAGGCTGGTTCCGCGACCGGCTCGAGCAGAAGGTGGCGGCGACGGGCCGTTCCGTCGTCATGACACGCGAGCCGGGCGGCACGAAGCTCGGCGAAACGCTGCGCGACATCCTGCTGCATCAGCCGATGGATCTCGAAACTGAGGCGCTGCTGATGTTCGCGGCGCGCCGCGAGCATCTCGCCCAGGTGATCGAGCCGGCGCTCGCGCGCGGCGACTGGGTGCTGTCCGACCGCTTCACCGATGCGACCTTCGCGTATCAGGGCGGCGGACGCGGCCTGCCGCGCGACAAGCTGGAGACGCTCGAACGCTGGGTGCAGGGCGGTTTCCAGCCGGACCTGACGGTGCTGTTCGACGTGCCGCCCGATACGGCCAGCGAACGCCGCAGCGCGGCGCGCGCACCGGATCGCTTCGAGAGCGAATCGGACGCGTTCTTTACCCGCACGCGCGCCGAATATCTGCGCCGCGCCGAGGAAGCGCCTTATCGATTCGCTATCATCGACTCGACGCGTAGCATCGCCGAAATTCAGAAACAGCTTGAGAAATTGATTATATCGCTTTGATTTTAAAGCATTATAAGATCCGTATGGTCGATCCAATTATTCGGCCGATACATGAGAAAATATCTTCAACCTATTGAATCAAAAGACAAACAATGATTTATCCGTGGCAAACCGACGACTGGAACCGCCTGCAGCAGCTGCGCGCCCACTGGCCGCACGCATTGCTGCTCCATGGGCAGGCCGGGATCGGCAAGCTGCGCTTCGCCCAGCATCTTGCGCAGGGGCTGTTGTGCGAATCGGCGTTGCCGGACGGCGAGCCGTGCGGCAAGTGCGCGGCGTGCAACTGGTTCAGCCAGGGCAATCATCCGGACTACCGGATCGTGCTGCCCGAAGCCCTTGCCTCCGAAGCGGGCTTCGTCAACGCCGCGGGCGATGAAAAAGCGGAGAAGGCCGACAAGGCCGACGCCGACGACGGCGGCAAGAAAACGCGCGCGCCCAGCAAGGAAATCAAGATCGAGCAGGTGCGGGCGCTGCTGGACTTTTGCGGTGTCGGCTCGCATCGCGGCGGCGTGCGCGTCGTCGTGCTGTATCCCGCGGAGGCGCTGAATATCGCCGCTGCCAATGCGCTGCTCAAGACGCTCGAAGAGCCGCCTGCGGGCGTCGTGTTCCTGATGGTGTCAGCGCGCATCGATCGTCTGCTGCCGACCATCATCAGCCGCTGCCGCCAGTGGCCGATGACGACGCCTTCCCCCGAGGCCGCCACGGCCTGGCTCGCGACGCAGGGTGTCGACGATGCGCCGGGCCTGCTCGCAGAAGTGGGCGGCGCGCCGCTCACGGCGCTCGCGCTGGCAAGCGACGAGAACCGGCCGCTGCGCGACTGGACGCTGAAGCAACTGGCGGCCGGTCCGGACTGCGATGCTTTCGCGTGCGGCGAGACGCTGCAGAAGCTGCCTGTGCCGCTCGTGCTCGGCTGGCTGCAACGCTGGATGTACGACCTGCTCGCGCAGTCCACAGCGGGCACGCCGCGCTATTTCCCCGCGGCTGCGTCGGCGCTCGCGCGCTGCGCGTCGCTGGCCGATGCGCACGCATTCGCGCGCTTCATGCGCACGGTCACGAGGCAGCGCGCGGTCGAAAACCATCCGCTCAACGCGAGGCTGGTGTTCGAGGAACTGTTTCTCGGCTATCGCGACCTGTTCGCGTAGGCCCGCGCGGAGCGGCGCGCGCCTGCCGTTTCGCCGCGCTTCCTGTCCTATTTCATTGAACGATATCGACATGACCTTTCAGTACCGCGACGCCACGCTCGACGATCTGCCCGAAATCGTCGCCATCTACAACTCGACCGTGCCGTCGCGGCAGGTCACCGCCGATCTGGAGCCCGTCAGCATCGACAGCCGCCGCGCGTGGTTCGATGCGCATGGCCCTGAGAAGCGTCCGCTGTGGGTGGTTGAAGACGAGGGGCGCATCATCGGATGGCTGAGCTTTTCTGATTTCTACGGCCGTCCCGCCTACCAGCGTACGTCCGAAGTCAGCATCTATCTGCACGAAGCGGCGCGCGGCAAGGGCTTGGGCAAGAAACTGCTTGCGGCCTCGCTGGAGGCGGCCCCGAAACTCGGCATCGATACGGTGCTCGGTTTCGTGTTCGGCCACAATGAGCCAAGCGTGCGGCTTTTCCAATCGTTCGGCTTTACCGCCTGGGGCACGCTGCCGCGCGTTGCGGTGCTGGACGGCGTCGAACGCGATCTGGTCATCCTCGGCAAGCGCCTGGACGGTTCACATTAAGGACCCTTCTGACTCGCCATCGGATTTTTCGCAGGACTTCACCATGTTTGTCGATTCGCATTGCCACATCAATTTCGAGGGACTCGCCGACCGCCTGCCGCAAGTGCTGGAGAACATGCGCTCGCATGCCGTGACGCATGCGCTGTGCGTATCCGTCGATTTCGAAACGCTGCCGTCCGTGCTGGACATTGCGAGCGCGTATGACAACGTGTACGCGTCGGTCGGCGTCCACCCCGATCACGAGGATGCGCGCGAGCCGACCGTCGCCGAGCTGGTCGAGCTGGCGCAGCATCCGAAGGTGGTCGCGATCGGCGAGACGGGGCTCGACTACTACCGGCTCGAAGGCCGCTCGATCGATGACATGGAGTGGCAGCGCGAGCGCTTTCGCGTGCATATCCGCGCCGCGCATCGGACGGGCAAGCCGCTGATCATTCATACGCGCGCATCGTCGGCTGACACGCTGCGGATCATGGCCGAGGAGCGCGCGAGCGAGCCGGGCGGCGTGATGCACTGCTTCACCGAACCGTGGGACGTCGCCGAGCAGGCGCTCGCGCAGAATTTCTACATTTCGCTGTCGGGCATCGTCACGTTCAAGAATGCGACCGACGTGCAGGACGTCGCGCGCCGCGTGCCGCTCGATCGTTTGCTGATCGAAACCGACTCGCCATACCTCGCTCCCGTGCCGTATCGCGGCAAGCCGAATGAACCTGCGTACGTGAGCTATGTCGGACGCTTCATCGCGCAGCAACGCGAGATGCCGGACGAAGCGCTCGCCGCTGCGACGACCGAGAACTTCTTCCGCCTGTTCAAGATTCCGGCGCCGGCAGGTGCTTGAGTTGCGAAGTCCGCAATATCAATGGGATAGGAAATTTTCCTAAAGTAAAGCATGAAAAAATACATGATTGAGGGCCATAACGGCACGTCATTCCGCCCGACCATCGCCCGCGCCGTGGGCCTGCGCCGACGTTTCGCGGCAGTGTCGCTGGCGGCGGGTGTCGCGTTCGCGACGTTCGGCGCGCTGCCGGCGCACGCAGCGCCCACCGACACGATGATCAAGGCCGTCAAGTTCGACGACGTGAAGGAAGTGAAGAAGCAGCTGGCGCACGGCATGGACCCGAACATGGCCGACAATCAGGGCATGCCGCTTCTGGTGATCGCCGCGCGCGAGAAGTCGGACAAGGTGGTCGCCGCGCTGATCGACAATCCGAAAACGGACGTCGAGATTCTCGACAAGGCTGGCGAAAACGCGATGATGATGGCCGCCCTGAACGGCGACATCGATATCGTGAAGCTGCTGATCGCGAAGGACGCCGAGGTCAACAAGAAGGGCTGGGCGCCGCTGCATTACGCGTCCGCGAACGGACACGACGACATCGTCAAGCTGCTGCTCGATCACGACGCATACATCGACGCGGGTTCGCCGAACGGCACGACGCCGCTGATGATGGCCGCGCGCGGCGGTCACGTGTCGACCGTCAAGCTGCTGCTCGACAGTGGCGCGGACCTGAACGTGAAGAACCAGATCGGCCTGACGGCGCTCGATTTCGCGAAGCAGTACAAGGAGCCGGACGTCGTCGAGGGGCTGACGGCGCGCATGCAGCAGACGCAGAAGCAGGTGCCCGCCGGCGCGCCTGCAACGCCGCAAAACAGTGCAAAATAGCCACTTCGGGCGCGCGTCACCACGCGCCCGAGTTGCAGCTACGTCTGTTGGGCGGCAAAGACAGCCGGGTAACGCGTCGACGTTGCCGGGCTCATACGAGGAAGGAAAAAACATGCTGCGGGTTTTGATTTGCGCCAGCGCGCTCGCCGTGCCGTTGACGGCTGCCGCGTTCACGGGGGGCGACCTCAACAAGCTGTGCACGAAGACGGACGTTGCGTCCCGTAGCGCGTGCGCCGCGTACATCGAAGGGGCCGCGGACGGCGTCTTCAACACGATCGATGCCATCGGCGGAACGACGGGCCCGCGCGTCGGCCAGTACTTCTGCCTGCCGCCGGACGCGCGCTCGCAGCAACTGACGGACGCCGTGCGCAGGTACATCGCCGACAATCCGAACGTCGCGGGCTACAACGCGAGCACGGCCGTCTCGCTAGGGCTCGGCAAGGCGTTCCCCTGCAAGTCGGGTAGCTGACGGACGGCGGGCGGCGCGCCCGCTGCGTCCGTTCGTGCCACATTCCGACGCGCGCCGTGCTGCATGCACGGCGCGCGTTTTCGCGCCTGCGAAGCGTGTGCTTCCGTCGCGTTTCGTTCTTCGTCCGCGCTTCATTTGCGAGTGCTTTGCCGCCGCGCTTTCGTTGCTGGCGCGCGCCTCATGCTTCTTTCAGCGTCGTTTCTCGCGCAACTGCGGACCGCGCCGATGCGGGCTTTTTGCCTATGCCTTCCGGCCATTCACAAATGTGCAACTGATCCAGGGCAACCACGGTCGAACCAACACTGAACAGCGCGCGCCGGCCACGACGACCGGCCGCCTCAACGAAAGTGGAGGGACAACGACATGGGCCGACTGATCGTCGTGTCGAATCGCGTGGCAACGCCGACGGAAACCAAGGGCTCCGCGGGCGGGCTGGCCGTGGGCGTATTCGGCGCGCTCAAGGACACGGGCGGCGTGTGGTTCGGATGGAGCGGCGACGTCGTCAGCGAAACGGTCGCCGAAGCCGGCCCGACACTCGAAGTGGACGGCAGCGTGACGTTCGCCACCACAGGGCTCACGCGCAAGGACTATGACCAGTACTATCGCGGCTTTTCGAACGCGACGCTGTGGCCCGTCTTCCACTACCGCAACGACCTCGCGCGCTACGAGCGCGACGAGTACGCGGGCTACCGGCGCGTCAACGCGTGGCTCGCGCACAAGCTGATCAAGCTGCTCCAGCCCGACGACATCATCTGGGTCCACGACTATCACCTGATTCCATTCGCCGAAGCGCTGCGATCCGAAGGCGTGTCGAACCGCATCGGATTCTTCCTGCATATTCCGTTTCCGTCGCCGCAGATTCTGCTTAACATCCCGCCGCACGAAGAACTGGTCAAGTCGTTGTGCTGCTACGACCTGTTGGGCTTTCAGACCCAAAACGACGAGCTTGCGTTTCACGACTATCTGTCCAGGCACGCGCGCGGCGCCGTATCGGACGATGGGCACGTCGAAGCGTTCGGCCGCAAGCTGCGCACGGGTGTGTACCGGATCGGCGTGTTCCCCGATGAGATCGCCGAGCAGGCAAAGCGGTACGAGAGCCGTCAGCATGTGCTCGACCTGAAGCAGAGCCTCGAAGGTCGCAAACTGATCATGAGCGTGGACCGGCTCGACTATTCGAAAGGGCTCGTCGAGCGATTCCGTGCGTTCGAAGCGCTGCTGGAGCGTTCGCCCGAGTGGCGCGGCAATGTCTCGCTCGTCCAGATCGCGCCGCCGACGCGCTCCGACGTGACGACATACCAGGACATTCGTCAGCAACTCGAATATGAAGCAGGGCGTATCAACGGAAAATACTCAGGCCTCGACTACACGCCCATCCGTTATCTGAACCAGCAATACGACCGCTGGAAACTGATGTCGCTGTTCCGCGAATCGCAGGTCGGCTTCGTCACGCCGCTGCATGACGGGATGAATCTCGTCGCAAAAGAGTACGTGGCCGCGCAGAACACAGACGATCCGGGCGTGCTGGTGCTCTCGATGTTCGCGGGCGCGGCGGCGGAATTGAAGGGCGCGCTGATCGTGAATCCACACGATTCGATCGGCATGTGCGAAGCGTTGCAGCAAGCGCTCGCGATGCCGCTCGCTGAGCGCCAGCAGCGCCACGAAATGGACATGGAAGCGTTGCGCAAGAACGATCTCGGCGTGTGGCGCGACTCGTTCCTGCGCGATCTGCGCAATGTGCCGGCGCCCGCTGCGTTTCCCGAGAGCTGGTCGTCGGCGCGGCAGGCGAAGGATACGTGATGCGTCGCCGGCATTTATTCGCTATCCGGATCAATCTCGATTGTTCTGAACGAAACGCCCGCTGTTCGGAGCGCGGATGCTGAGCACGCTTGCGATCGCCAACTATCGGTCGCTTCGCGATCTGATCGTGCCGCTCGGGCGGCTGAACATCGTCACGGGACCCAATGGAAGCGGCAAGTCGAGCGTGTACCGCGCGTTGCGCCTGCTGGCCGCGACCGCACGCGGCGGCGTCATTCCGTCGCTCGCGCGCGAAGGCGGTTTGCAGTCGACGCTCTGGGCCGGTCCCGAGCGCTTTTCGCGTGCGATGCTCGCCGGCGAGACGCCCGTGCAGGGCTCGCGCCGCTCGGAGCCAGTCAATCTCAGACTGGGCTTTGCCGGCGACGAATTCGGCTATGCGATCGACCTCGGCCTGCCCGTTCCCGGCGAGACGCAGTTCGGGCTCGATCCCGTCATCAAGCGCGAGTGCATCTGGAACGGGACTGTGCTGCGTCCGTCGGCGCTGCTGGTAGACCGGCACGGCGCAACGATCCGCGCGCGCGGCGACGACGGCGAATGGCAGACTATTCCGCATTCCGTCGCGAGTTTCGACAGCATGATGACGGAGTTCTCCGACCCGCGAAGCGCGCCGGAGATGATCGCCGTACGTGAACAAATCCGCTCCTGGCGCTTCTACGATCACTTCAGAACGGATGCGGAGTCGCCCGTTCGCCTGCCGCAAATCGGCACGCATACGCCCGTGCTCGGCGACGACGGCGCGGACCTCGCCGCGGCGCTGCAAACAATACGCGAGATCGGCGACGCGAACGCACTCGACACCGCGATCGACGATGCGTTTCCCGGCTCGCGCGTGGAGATCACGAACTTCGAAGGGCGCTTCGAGGTGACGATGCAGCAGCAAGGCCTGCTGCGCGCGTTGAAGGGCGCGGAACTGTCCGACGGCACGCTGCGCTACCTGCTGCTGGTCGCCGCGCTGCTGACGCCGCGTCCGCCCGCGCTGCTCGTGCTCAACGAACCGGAGACGAGCCTGCATCCCGATCTGCTGCCCGCACTGGGGCGTCTGATCGCGCGAGCTTCGCTGCGCTCGCAGGTGATCGTCGTATCGCATGCCGCGCGGCTGATTTCGGCGTTGGAGCGCGAGGAGGGCAGCGAGTCGGTCGTGCTCGACAAGCAGTCGGGCGCGACGCGCATCGTCGATGCGGATTCGCGCGATCTGCCCGCGTGGAAGTGGCTTGCGCGATAACGGTATGCACCGCGAAGGGCCAGACAACGTGCCCGATACGCAAAGAATCGAACGCCGTAATCGAGCGCCGAAATCGAGCGCCGAAATCGAGCACCGTAATCGAGTGTTTCCCGACTGTAACAGCGACATGCAATTGAAATACCCCAGGGTCTTTCGCGAAAGGGTAGGCAATAATCCGTAAATGGAAACGAGTGGTGCCTAGGTGAAGCGGCGAAGCGCGCCTTGTGCTGCCGAAGCAATAGCGCTCCTTAGGGGTTGTCCGGGTTGACCCGGGTTCGACCCGAGCCGGGCGGCGCATCGACGCGCGAGCGTGCATCGAACCGTCGCGCCGCGTTTGATCGGCCGTCGGCCTGCTGGCATACTCGTTCGCCACCGACTCGCCGCGTCGGGCCCGCATCGTTGCCCGCCTGGAGACACACATGAGAATTGCGCAGATCGCCCCTTTGACCGAATCAGTGCCGCCGAAACTTTACGGTGGCACCGAACGGGTCGTGTCGTACATCACCGAGGCGCTCGTCGACCTCGGGCACGACGTGACGCTCTTTGCAAGCGGCGACTCCGTCACGAGCGCGAAGCTCGAAGCGGTGTGGCCGCGCGCGCTGCGGCTCGATCCCGGCATTCGCGACCGCATCGCGCCGCACATGCTGCTGATGGAACTCGTGCGCCGTCAGGCAGAAGATTTCGACGTGCTCCATTTCCACATGGACTACTACTCGTTTTCGGTGTTCAAGCGCCAGGACACGCCGTTCGTCACGACGTTGCACGGACGTCTCGATCTGCCGGAGCAGCAGCCGGTGTTCGATACGTTCAACACGGCACCCGTCATCTCGATCTCGAACGCGCAGCGTCATCCGATGCCGCAGGCCAAATGGCTTTCCACCGTCTATCACGGGCTGCCCGAAAAGCTCTACGTGCCGCAGCCCGTCGAGCAGAAATATCTCGCGTTTCTCGGGCGCATTTCGCCTGAAAAACGCGTCGATACGGCCATCCGCATCGCGGGCCGCTGCGG
Organism: Paraburkholderia phymatum; assembly: GCF_040965635.1. GTDB lineage: Bacteria > Pseudomonadota > Gammaproteobacteria > Burkholderiales > Burkholderiaceae > Paraburkholderia > Paraburkholderia phymatum_B. Next base: position 83,618 of record NZ_JBFRCH010000014.1, on the reverse strand, counting down.
GCTGCCGATCCGCATCGCCGCCAAGGTGGATGCCGCCGACCGCGAGTACTTCGAACGCGACATCAAGCCGCTGCTCGATCTGCCGTATGTCGAATACATCGGCGAGATCGCCGACGATCAGAAGGCCGAATTCCTGTCGGGCGCGCATGCGCTGCTGTTTCCGATCGACTGGCCCGAGCCGTTCGGGCTCGTCATGATCGAGGCGATGGCGTGCGGCACGCCCGTCATCGCGTTCAATCGCGGCGCGGTGCCCGAAGTCGTCGACGACGGCATATCGGGCTTCATCGTCGAGGATGAAATCGGCGCGGTGGCCGCGATCAATCGTCTGCACAAGCTGCCGCGCGCGCTGGTGCGCAAGCACTTCGAAGAACGCTTCACGTCGCACCGGATGGCGCGGCAGTACATCGAGGCGTATCAATCCGTGATCCGCGCGCAGAAGCGCTCGCGCTTCAAGGTGATCGACGCGTCGTCGAGCACTACCTGACGCGTCCCCGCACAGTCCGCGTCAGAGGGCGCAAAGGGCGCGGATAGGAATCGCGCATAAAGAAAGGGCGATGCAGTGCGTAGCTGCATTGCCCTTTGTCATATACGCCGTCGACGGTCGGCGACACCGCACGGTTGATCGACAGCCTGCCGGAACACCGCCTGCCTGGCGGACTTGCGTCCGCGTCCCGTCGCCATGCGCGAGAGCGGCCCGGCCCCGATGCACGGAGGAAAGCGGGCCGCGCCAGCGTCACGTCGTCAGATCTTCAGCCGCGATACCTTCGTGCCGTTCAGCGAGACGTCGGCCATCAGGCCGGCATTCGTGAGCACGAACGCCTGGACGGGAGCGGTGGCCGTCGTCGTGTCGACCGCGCCGTTCGCGCCGACCTTGACGAGCGCGACCGACGCATCCGCGCCCGCCGACCAGCCGTCGGAATTGCGGAATTTGTCGAGTGCGTCCTGCGTCATGAAGAGGAAGATGATCGCCTTCGACTGCGCGCCCGCCGTCAGGCCGAACGAGCCGGAGATCGTGCTGTAGTACCCGACGGAATGGCCGCCGACCCGCAGCGCGCCTTCACCGTACTGCCCGCCGACCACGAAGCCGACCTGCAGCACGGACGGGAACACGAGGACGCCACGCGCCTTCGAGACCAGTTCGCGCGACCCGCTGACCGAGGTGTACAGGCGCGACATCGTGCCGTCGACACTGGCGTCGATCGACTGGCGTTTGGACATGTCGGTAGCGGCCGATTCCCCGCTGCTCTTGGTGGTGGTGCAGCCGGCCAGTGCAAGGCTTCCGAAAGCGAGCGCGGCGGTACTCTTCAGAATGAAGTTTCGTCTTTGCATCGTTTTTCTCCATCGTGGTTCCGGGGATGCAGCCTCAGTTCACGCGGGTTGCCTGTTTAGTTATATCACACGCACAAGAAAGCAAAGGATCTTGCGAACACCGCGCAAACCCTTGTGCGACGGGCGCTCCGGGGATCGTCAGCGAATCGTTGGGTAATTCTGGCCGGTCGGTGGACATGGGCCGCACCCGTGTCCCGGCAGCGTCGAACGATCACGCGATGTCATACGATTGGCTCGCTTTGCCGCGCAGTCCGCGTCATCGCATGACACGGAAAGCAGGTCGCATTTACCGGTTTTTGCACTGCGAAAAAATCAGTCGAAAGGCAATGGAAAGTGTTGCGGGAATGCCGCATCCGCCTCTGTCGCGACGCGATCCACATGCGCGCCGCATCGCCGTAACACCGGTTTTGTCATCAATGGCGGGCGAGGGCCTGAAGCACGCGAAAGTCACTACGCTAATGATTCGCCGTGCTCTTGTTCACGGGCGGCCTGCGCAGCGCGCGCCGCACCATCCCGATGACGACGCCGATCGCGAAAATCGTTGCGGCCGGCACGACCCAGTAGCCGACGAACGCATGCCACAGATAGTTGGCGAGCGTGCTCTTGCGGACCTCGTATTCGTTGAGCGCGTCCTGCTGACGCGGCGCATTGGCCGCTAGCACGTCAGCGGGACAGCCGGCCGCGCGCGCATCGTCGGGCATGCCGCGACAGCGCGCGGCGGCGCCGGCGGCGCGTTGCGCGTCGGTGAGCTGCCACGTCGTGAGCGCGTTGTTGAGGTCGACCCGGTTATAGGCCATCTCCTCCTGAATCTCGCGCACGGCGACGATCGCCACAGGCACCGCCCAGAATACGATCACCACCAGCCAGCGACGCAGCCAGCGATTCTTGTGTCTCCCAACCATCCTTGCCTCCGTGGGATGCGCGAGGGGCATCAACGACAAGCTGGCGGCCCGTGGGACTTGTTTTAGGTGGGGGTGGGCCGTCTGTGCAGCCATCATAGAAGAAAATGGCCCGCAAAGTGCAGGGCGCGATGCACCGGGCAGCGCTGATAGGTGCTCGACAGCGCAAGGCGAGGGGATCGCCAGCACGTGATGAGACGTGACGCGACGTGACACGCCACACCGGCAACGGGCACGGCCCGAGCGCAAAAAAACGGCGCCCGCACAACGGACGCCGTTTTTCGCCTTCTACGGTTCGACTTCGCTTTCCCCGCACAAAGGACGAGCAGCCACCAGACAGCGGTTCGAACCGAACCTTCGTTAGCCCTTGTTGCTCAGGCAGGTCTTCATGAACGCCTTGCGATCGTCGCCTTTCTTGTCGCCGGCTTGCGTGTTGCACATCTTCATCCTGTCCTGTTGCGACATCGGCGTGGAGGCAGCCGTCGGCGTGGCCGCCAGGCAGCTCTTCATGAACGCCTTGCGCTCATCGCCTTTCTTGTCGGCGGCCTGCTTGTTGCAATCGGCCATCTTCGTTTGCTGGCTGTTCGCGGCGAATGCGGGCGACGCGAGCAAGCCCGTCAGGGCGAGGGCGGTGATAATGGCTTGCATCTTCATGGGACACTCCATCACGGGTTGTGGATGTTGTTGATTCTCGTGAGACGGGCTTCGAGCCGGGCGGGTCGCCTTCGCTGTGATTGGCCGTCACCATTGCTTCGCATGGTGCCTGTCAGAACGAACGGACAGGGCAATCGGTTGACCGGGACGTCGTTCGGAATGCACAGGTGTTTCCCCAGGATCGCTCGTCCGAACAGTCGGTACCGCTATCCTTTAGTCGTAACCATCCGGGAGTTTTCACTATGCACTATCTGTTGATCTACGATGTGTCATCCGATTATCTCCAACGCCGTGCCGAATTTCGTGGCGCGCATCTGAAGCTCGCGTGGGCGGCCGCCGAGCGCGGCGAACTGCTGCTGGCGGGCGCGCTGGCCGATCCCGTCGATTCCGCCGTGCTGCTGTTCGACGCCGATTCGCCCGACGTGCCTGAAGCGTTCGCCAAAGCCGACCCGTATGTGCTCAATGGGCTCGTCACGCAATGGCGCGTGCGGCCCTGGACGACCGTCGTCGGCGAGCACGCGTCGACGCCAGTTCGTTGAACGCGCATCCTTCGCTTGCACACTTCGAGTGCGTCGCAGAGTAGAAAAACGACGGCTCTTCGAAGCGGCTATGAGCGCCTCGCGCGGCGGAAAAGTCGCGGCTCAAATGGAAAATCCGTCTGCGCGATGGCGTTTTATGCCTGGCTCGTTGAACAGATGACGCGCGGCCATTCACGACACAGCACGCCGATTGCCTACCGTAGAGGAACGGACGTGTAAAAAATCGATAAGAAATGATTCAATAATTTAGCGATTGTTTTTCAATGTGGAGAGAATGGCGCAATTCGGTTAGTCGATGAGATTATTTGGCGCTCTTTTCGTGTTAGGTTAATGCGGCAAACCTTTGACAGGATAGGTCATGAACCTGCATTTGCTCGCCGGCGTTGGCGTGCTGTCGCTGCTAATAGCCGTTTCTGCCTGGCGCGAAGCGCTGCGCAACGAGCCGATCAGCCGTATCCGGATAACTCCGGAAAACATGCCGCAATTCAAGGACAAAGAGTGAGCGTCGCGCGCCTGGACGCGCCTGCGCCTTAAGCAAGATTTACGTCACATGTGAATTGATTGAAGCTGATCGCGTCATTATTTCCGAATGTATTTCATATAATGGTTTGACCCGCGAGATGAATCAATAACTAATTGTTGAGTCGTGTTTATGGCTCGCCAGTCTTTTCTGGGCACGATATCGCGCCGCCTGTCCTGGCGATTGCATACATTCAATCAACCGAGTGGAAATGCACACCATGCTGAAAGTCACCAAAGCCGTCTTCCCTGTTGCGGGCCTCGGAACACGTTTTCTGCCCGCCACGAAGGCGAGCCCGAAGGAGATGCTGCCCATCGTCGACAAGCCGCTGATCCAGTACGCGGTCGAAGAAGCGATCGCCGCGGGCATCACCGAGATGATCTTCGTCACGGGCCGCAGCAAGCGCGCAATCGAAGACCACTTCGACAAGTCCTATGAGATCGAAGCGGAACTCGAAGCGCGCGGCAAGGAGCAACTGCTCGAGCTCGTGCGCAGCATCAAGCCTTCGAACGTCGACTGCTTCTACGTGCGTCAGGCGGAAGCGCTCGGTCTGGGTCATGCCGTGCTGTGCGCGGAAAAACTGGTCGGCGAAAGCCCGTTCGCCGTCATTCTCGCGGACGACCTGCTGCACAGCGAACAGCCTGTGATGAAGCAGCTCGTCGACGTGTTCAACCACTATCACAGCTCGGTGGTCGGCGTCGAAACCATTGCGCGCGAGGCGAGCCGTTCGTATGGCGTCGTCGATGGCAAGGAATGGGAAGAAGATGTGATCAAGCTGTCGGGCATCGTCGAGAAGCCCGCGCCCGAGAAGGCGCCGTCGAACCTCGGCGTGGTCGGTCGGTACGTGCTGATGCCGACTATCTTCCGCCACATTCGCGCGCTGAAGCCGGGCGCAGGCGGCGAGCTGCAACTGACGGACGCATTGGAATCGCTGCTGACGGAAGAGCAGGTGCTGGCCTACCGTTACTTCGGCACGCGTTTCGATTGCGGCAGCAAGCTCGGCTATCTGAAGGCCACCGTCGAATTCGCGCTGCGCCACCCGGAAGTGCGCGCGGAGTTCGAGGACTATCTGCAAAGCTATCTGCCCATGCATCTGACGGCCGCCGCCGCGTGAAAGCAGCGTTTATGGCAGCGGCATCGTCTCTACCAGCCGCTGCCTTGCGCATCGGTGCGCGCGAGCGCACGCGTGATCCCGTTCACGCGTGCCCACTCGCCGACGATGCGCGCGCGAGTATTTCGCGCACGTCGTCGTCGGTGGTTTCGTCGAAATCCGAATAGAACTGGCTCACGCTGAAGAAGAGTTCGGGCGCCGCTACGCAGACGAATTCGTCGACATCGCTGACGATGCGTTCAGCCGCGTCATACGGCGCAACGGGCAACGCGGCGACGATTTTTGCCGGGCCGCGCGCGCGCATTGCGCGCGCGGCAGCCTTCATTGAAGCGCCCGTGGCGAGTCCATCATCGACGATGATGGCGACGCGGCCCGCGACATCGACGCTCGCGCGCTGCGGATCACGAAAGAGCGCCTCGCGCCTCGCGAGCTGCGTCTTCTCGTCCGCCAGCACGCGGTCGAACTCCGCCTGCGAGACGCCGGACTCGCGCATCAATTCTTCATCGAGGTAGAGCGCGTCGCCCGACGCGATCGCCCCCATTGCCAGTTCCGGTTGCCACGGCATCCCCAGCTTTCTGACGACGAGCACGTCGAGCGGCGCGCCGAGCGCGCGCGCCACTTCATACGCGACGGGCACGCCGCCTCGCGGCAGACCGAGCACCACCACGTCGTCGCGCTGCGCGTAATGCTTCAGTTGATCGGCGAGCGCGCGGCCCGCGTCGGCACGATCGGCAAATCGACAGAACATGATTCGCTCCCACGTCCGCTACAAATCCGTTCATTCACTATAGGACGTTGAGCATGGAGAGTGCCGACTCCTGCAACGGTCGCAACACGCGATTCAACGCGGCTTCCGTCGATTCCTTGCCCATCGGCATGTTCGTGCTGAGCGCCGCGACCACATCGCCGTGGCGGTTCTTCATCGGCACGGCCACGCCGCGCACGCCGATATCCAGTTGCTGCTCGATCACGGCGAAACCATCGGCCTGCGCGCGGCGAATCTTTTCGAGCAGCCCCGTCCGGTTCGTCACCGTGTGCGGCGTGAAGGGCGCGAGCTCGGTGTCGTTGAGCCACGTCTGCATCGCCTCCTGATCGCGGTGATACGCAAGCAGCACGACGCCCGGCGACGTGAGCGGGGCAGGCACGCGCGCGCCGAGCACGAAGCCCGTCGTCATCACACGCGACGTGCCGTTGCGCGCGATGAACACCAGCTCCCAGCCGTCGAGCACGCTTACATAGACCGACTCGTTGATCGTCGCGCTCAGTTGCTGCAAATAGGGCTGCACGGTCTTCGGCAGACGCGCCGAGTCGAAATACGACCAGCCGACGCGCAGCACGCGCGGCGTCAGTCCGTACAGCTTGCCGTCGCCCTGCACGTAGCCGAGATGTTCGAGCGTCAGCAAATAGCGGCGCGCGGCCGTGCGCGTCATGCCCGTCAGTTGCGCGGCCTGGCTCGGCGTGAGGCGCGCGTGCTCGCTGTCGAACGACTCGAGAATGGCGAGCCCTTTTTCGAGCCCTGCGATCCAGTCCCGTTTGTCCAGTGGCGGTCGGTTCATAGCAATTACCCTGGTTCTGCGCGTTTAGCGCGTCTGTAAGCGCGATTATCGCGCAAACGGTGCGTTTGGTTCTTGGGTCGGCGTGCGTTTCCCTCCTAGCATCCAATCACGTTCCGAAACACGGCGAACGCTTCGAACACCCGACAAAGTATTGGAGACACGCGATGACCGCCCTGATGCCCCGCCTGGTGCTAACCCGAAAAGCGCGCGCTGAGCGCACAGGAGCGTGCGATTATCGAACGCTTTCGTCATTCGGAGCATTGCCCGCCCACTCACGCCTGCCTATTCTTGAGCCACTTTCAGCGCCGGCTCCGAAACCCGCGCTGCAAACACGATACCCGAGACATCCGTCATGACTTCCGTCCTTCGTTCCACCGAATCCCCGACGTACGTGAGCCCCGAAAAGAGCCGCGCGCGCAAGGCAGCGCTCGGCAGCTTCGTCGGCGCCGTCGTCGACTGGTACGACTTTCTGCTGTACGGCATCGTCGCCGCGCTGATCTTCAACACCGAATTTTTCCCCAACATCAGTCCCGCGATGGGCACGCTTGCGGCGTTCGGCACGTTCGGCGTCGGCTTCCTGTTTCGTCCGCTCGGCGGCTTCGTGTTCGGCCACTATGGCGACCGCTTGGGCCGCAAGCGCATGCTCGTGCTGACGGTGATGATGATGGGCCTCTCGACGGCATTGATCGGCCTGCTGCCGACCTTCGCCTCGATCGGCTGGTGGGCGCCCGTGCTGCTCGTCCTGCTGCGCGCGATCCAGGGCTTCGCGGTCGGCGGAGAGTGGGGCGGGGCGGCGCTGATGGCCGTCGAAAGCGCGCCCGAAAAGAAGAAGGCGTTCTATAGCAGCGGCGTGCAGGTCGGCTATGGCGTCGGGCTGATTCTCGCGACGGGCATCGTGTCGATCCTCACGTCGACGCTCGACAACGATGCCTTCAAGGCGTGGGGCTGGCGCATTCCGTTCGTGTTCAGCGTCGTGCTCGTGCTGATCGGCCTGTGGGTGCGTTCGAGCATGGAGGAGTCGAAGGAGTTCGTCGAGAAGGTCGAGAAGACGCATCACCGCGCGCGCCTGCCGATCTTCGACGCGTTGCGCGAAAACCCGAAGGCGTTCCTGCTGATCATCGCGCTGCGTCTCGCCGAGCTGTTCACGATGTACATCGTGACGGCCTTCGCGCTCAGCTATTCGACGAGCAACCTCGGCATGCCGCGTCAGTTCTTCCTGAACATCGGCCTGCTGGTCGGCGCCGTCAGCATCGTGACGATCCCGCTCTTCGCGCTCGCCGCCGACCGCTTCGGCCGCCGCCGCGTCTATATCACGGGGGCCGTGATCGGCATGCTGTCGGCCGTGCCGTTCTTTCTCGCGCTCGATGCGCGCTCGACGCTGTGGATCGTGATCTTCGCCGTGATGCTCGCGAACGTCGCGCACGACATGGTGGTGAGTGTCCAGCAACCGATGTTCACCGAACTCTTCGGCACCGAGTTCCGCTATAGCGGCGCGGGCGTCGGCTATCAGGTCGCGAGCGTGGTCGGCGGCGGCTTCACGCCGTTCATCGCGGTCGCGCTGGTCAGCATGGCAGGCGGCTCGTGGCATCCCGTTGCAGCGTATCTCGCGATCGGCTGTCTGCTGTCGGTGCTGGTCGCGTGGAAGATGAAGACGCGCTAAGCCGCACGCTTGTCAACGCACGCGAGCATCGAACGCAGGTAGAACACGCAGGTAGCACACGCAAATATCGCACGCAGGCATGGCGCCGCGGCTTGCGAACGATACATCGAACGCGGCGCGCAGCATCACGCGTTTCATCGAAGAAGGTTTTGCCATGAATCACGATCCGAATCAGCCTTGCATCATCTCCGTCGCGATCACGGGCTCCGTGCCGCGCAAGAAGGACAACCCGGCCGTGCCGATCTCGGTGCCCGAGCAGATCGAAAGCACGCACGAGGCGTATGAAGCGGGCGCGACGCTCGTGCATCTTCACGTACGCGACGAAGACGAGCGCTCGAGTTCCGACCGCAACCGTTTCGCGGCGCTTCAGGAAGGCATCCGCAAGCATTGCCCGGACATCATCATCCAGTTCTCGACGGGCGGCCGCGGCCGTTCGTTCGAGCAGCGCGGCGCGATGCTCGACCTGCGCCCCGACATGGCCTCGCTCGCGACGGGCTCGGTGAACTTTCCGACGACCGTCTATGAGAATCCGCCCGATTTCGTTCGCGCGCTCGCGCAGACGATGCTCGACTACGACGTGAAGCCCGAAATCGAAATCTTCGATCTGGCGATGCTGTACAGCACCGTCGATCTGGTCCGGCAAGGGCTGTTGAAAGAACCCGTGCATGTGCAGTTCGTGATGGGCGTGAAGAATGCGTTGCCCGCACGGCGTGAGATTCTCGAATTCGAAGTCGCGCAACTGCAAAAGCTGCTGCCTGAGGCGACGTGGACGGCAGCGGGCATCGGACGTCACCAGCTCGAAGTGAATTACTGGACGCTCGAAATGGGCGGTCATTGCCGCACGGGCCTCGAGGACAACGTGCGCTGGGACAAGGACACGCTTGCGAAGAGCAATGCGCAACTGGTCGAGCGCGTCGCGAAGCTGTGCGGCGAATTCGGCCGTCCCGTCGCGACCGCGAAACAGGCTCGCGAGATGCTGTTGCTCAAGCCCGCTGCATAGAAACGAATCTTCACTCACGTCATACCCATGCTTCGCTCCATTGCCACCGTGTCGGTCAGCGGCACGCTCGTCGAGAAGCTCGCCGCGATTCGCGCAGCGGGCTTCGACGGCGTCGAGATCTTCGAGAACGACCTGCTGTATTTCGACGGCTCGCCCGCCGACATCCGCAAGCGTTGCGCCGATCTCGGCCTGCAAATCATGCTGTTCCAGCCGTTTCGCGATTTCGAAGGCGTATCGAAGGAACGGCTCGCGCAGAACCTGAACCGCGCGCAGCGCAAGTTCGAGCTGATGCACGAGCTCGGCACCGATCTCGTGCTCGTGTGCAGCAACGTCAATGCAAACGCGATCGCGGACGATGCGCTGATCGTCGATCAGCTCGGCCAGCTCGCACTGCTCGCGGAACGCGAAGGCGTGCGCGTCGGCTTCGAGGCGCTCGCGTGGGGCAAGCACGTCAATTCGTATCGCCACGCATGGCGGCTCGTCGATGCCGTCGATCATCCGAGCCTCGGCGTGATACTCGACAGCTTCCATACGCTGTCGGTCGGTGACCCGATCGATCCCATCGCCGACATTCCAGGCGACCGCATCGCGTTCGTGCAGATCGCGGACGCGCCGCTGCAGAAGATGGACGTGCTCGAATGGAGCCGCCACTATCGATGCTTTCCAGGGCAGGGCGACTTCGACGTGGCGGGCTTCGCGGATCGCGTGCTCGCAACGGGTTATCGAGGTCCGTTTTCGCTCGAGATTTTCAACGACGGCTTTCGTGCGGCACCGACAGCCGCGACGGCCGCCGACGGTTATCGCTCGCTGCTGTATCTCGAAGAGCAGGCCGCGCGGCGACGCGTCGCGCCGGCGGCACAGCAGCCTTTGTTCACGCCGCCCGCGCCGCCGTCGCATTCGGGCTTTCAGTTCATCGAGTTCGCTGTCGATTCGACAAGCGCGCCGCGTCTTGCGCAACGCTTTGCCGAAGCGGGCTTTCATGCGGCGGGCCGGCATCGATCGAAAGACGTGACGCTCTATCAGCAAGGCGATGCGTCGATCGTGCTCAACGCGGAAACCGATTCGTTCGCCAGCGGGTTCTTTCATACACATGGACTGTCGCTGTGCGCATCGGCGTTTCAGGTCGACGATGCGGCGCGTGTGTTCGAGCGCGCGACGTCGTTCGGCTATGCACCGTTTTCGGGCCGCGTCGGGCCAAACGAGCGCGTCGTGCCCAGCGTGCGTGCGCCCGATGGCAGCCTGCATTACTTCGTCGATGCGCGGCCCGACGAGCCGACGCTCTACGAAGCCGATTTCGTTCTGAATCCGCCCGCGCCCGATGCTACGCATTCGAAGGCAGAGCAGGGCAGACTCGAACGCATCGACCACGTCTGCCTGAACCTGCCCGCCGATGCGCTCGACACCTGGGTCCTGTACTTCAAGGCCGTATTCGGCTTCGAGGCGGAACCCGCGTGGCTGCTTCCCGATCCGTATGGACTCGTGCGCAGCCGCGCCGTGCGCAGCGCCGACGGTTCCGTGCGCATCGTGCTGAACGCATCGCAAGACGCGCATACGTCCGTTGCGGAGTCGTTGAACACGTATCGCGGATCGGGCCTGAGCCACGTGGCCTTCGTCACCGACGACATCTTCGCCGCCGTCGAACAGTTGCGCGCACGCGACGTTCGGCTATTGAAGATCCCGCCAAACTATTACGACGACCTTGAAGCACGTTACGATTTCCCCGATGGCATGGTGACGAAGATGCGTGACGCCCACGTTCTCTACGACAGGGATGCGCAAGGCGGCGAGTTCTTCCATGTCTACACCGAGCAGATGGACGGCCGCTTCTTTCTCGAAGTCGTCCAGCGCACGGGCGGATACGATGGCTACGGCGCCGTCAATGCACCCGTGCGGCTCGCTGCACAAGCTCAACGCAAGAACGGCTCGACGACATGAAAGCGGTGCGCATTGGCAGTAAGCCTTAGCGGTCCTCGCAATACCCCTGTTTTCCCGCACTAGTTCAGCTTTCCCTGCAATACCACGCAGCACGGGCGGCGACGGTCTTCGTTTGTCCGCTCGTTTGTTCACCACCGACAGGCAATGCAAAGCATCGTCATAACAGTCAAACATAAAGAGGTCTTGGAGATGAAAAGACGTTACCCCGAAGTCAAAGCGGCATTGGCCGGCGCAGCGATGCTGGCCTCGATACCCGCGTTCGCGCAAAGCAGCGTGACGCTGTACGGCATCGTCGATAACGGCATCGGTTATCAGTCGAGCTCGACGACGCTCGGTTCGACATCGGGCGGCCACTCGGCGTTCAAGATGATCACGGGCGTATGGGCAGGCAGCCGTTTCGGCCTGAAGGGCGCGGAAGATCTCGGTGGCGGCACGAAGGCGATCTTCACGCTGGAAGAGGGCTTCAGCGCGAACAGCGGCGCGATGTCGACGACCAACCTGATGTTCAGCCGCCAGGCATTCGTCGGCGTGACGAACGGCACGTATGGCACGCTCACGGCGGGCCGTCAGTACGCGTCGTACTACCAGCTGCTGTCGCCGTATAGCCCGACGACCTGGCTCACGGGCTTCTACGGCGCGCACCCGGGCGACGTCGATGGCCTCGACACGATCTATCGCGCGAACAACACACTGCTGTACATGTCGCCGCAACTGTATGGCTTCAAGTTCAGTGGCTCGTATTCGTTCGCGGGCGTGCCGGGCAGCGTGAACCAGGGCTCGACATGGAGCACGGCGATCCAGTACGCACAGGGGCCGATCGGTCTCGCAGTCGGCTTCTCGCGGATCAACAACTCGACGGTCGGCGGCGGCGCATTCGGCGCTGACTCGACGACGTCGAATGCGGGCGCGCAGACGGGCGTCTCGGCCGTGACCAACGGCTATCGCACGGCGCAGGCGCAGCAGCGCTTCGCAGTCGGCGCGGGTTATACGTTCAACAGCCAGTTCGATATCACGGCGACGTACACGAACGTGCAGTACATTCCGGGCACCGGCTCGTCGTTCCACAGCGAGGCGATCTGGAACACGGGTGGCATCGTGCTGCACTGGAAGCCGGCGGCCGCGTGGGACTTCGCGACGGGCTACAGCTACACGCGTGCGACGAAGTCCAACGGCATCACGAGCAGCGCGCAGTATCAGCAGTTCAACCTGTCCGAGTACTACTCGCTGTCGAAGCGCACGGGCCTGTATGCATTGCAGGCGTATCAGCGCGCGAACGGCCAGACGCTCGGCAACAACGGTGCAGGCAACATCATCAACGCGACGGCGACGCTCGGCGACGGCTTCAACTCGACGCCGTCGTCATCGCGCAGCATGGTCGGCGTGGGCGTGGGTATCGTGCATCGGTTCTGATGCCGCTTGTTGTCCTTGAAGTCACACGAAGCGCCGCGTTTGCGGCGCTTTGTTTTTTTATGCGTGAATCTCGCGCAGAATCGCATGCGGTGACAACTTTTTTTTGTGATTCACGCGTATCAGGATCGTTATTTGCTAAACGAGTCGGCCACTGCCACGCCTCATGCACGCCGAGGCGAAAGCTCGCATATCGCGAAGAGCATCAAGAAAGGGCCATCAAGAAAGTGCATGATAAGCGCACGGCAGTGGGTAGTCGGCCGGGGTGAAGACGCCCGTCGGCTGCTACAATCCTGCGTCATTGCAATACAGGTGAACACATGGGCTTTGAACAACTGGCGAAGCTGAGGGACGAACTCGCCAAACAGGCAAACGCGCAGCGCAAGCAAAAGCAGGCGGCGAAAGAGCAGGCTGCCCAGGCGGGTGGCAAGGATGCCAAAGCGAAGGACGCAAAACCCCGGGACGCCAGGCCGGCGGCAAAGCCTGCCGCGAAGCCGGCGGGCAAGCCGGCGCAGGCGCGGCCGGCAGCGCGGCAAAATCCCGTCGATCCCGTCGTGCATACCATCGGCAAATTGCAGAAGCGCTTTCCGCTGGCGTTTCCGAAGAATCCGGCGCCGAAGGTCGCCCTGAAGATCGGCATTCTCGAAGATCTGCTTGCACAAGCGGGCGAACTGAAGCTGACCGAGCAGGAAATCCGCGACGCGGTGAGCACCTGGTGCCGCGGCAGCCGCTATTGGGCGAGCTTGACGGAAGGCGCGCCGCGCGTCGATCTGACGGGGACGGAAACCGGCAAGGTCACGGCATCGGATTCGGCGTTTGCGCGTCGTCGCTCCGGTGGGCGGACGAAGCCGGCCAGGCCGGAGGGCGAAGCGAATGCCGTCGCGAAGGCTGCGGAGGACAGTGGCAAGCCGGAGCCAGAAGGCGCTGCCGCCGATGAAGGCAAGACGTCCGAGGCGGATCAGGCTCGCGGTTGATTGCCGGTTCACCAACGGGGCAGCGGAGAAGGGCGAAATCGGCGACACACCCTCGCCCGCATTGCTCCGTCATGCAGCGCGCGCCGCACGCTTCACGCGTGCTCGATATCCTTGATTTTCCGTGCCGGCACGCCGCCGACGAGCGTATAAGCCGGCACATCCTTCGTCACGACGGCCCCTGCGGCAACCACCGCCGCCTCGTGAATCGTCACGCCCGGCAGGATGGTCGCGCCCGCACCGATCCACACCTTGTTTTCGATGCAGATCTCGTGGTGATCCAGTCCGCGCCCGAACTCGGGTTCGAACACGAGACCATGCGTGGCCGTCTCGAACGACACGCGCGGTCCGATCTGCACGTCGACGCCGATCGAGATCCGGCTGTTCCGACAGGCGAGACGCGTGTCTGCGTTCAGATACGCGCGGTCTCCGATCGAAATGCCGCCGATCGTTTCCTCGTTGAGGCTCATCTCGACATCCAACGGTCCGATGATCGTCACGTCCTCGCCGATCGTCATGCCCGCCTTGCGATACATCGAAGCACGCATGCGATTGAACGGGCCGTACGTCGGCATCACGTTGCCGATGCTAATAAAGATGTGTCGTTTCAGTGCCGTCAGTAGATTCATCGTCCTGCCTTGATCGCCGCGCATCGTGCGATCCTCGCGCGGTCGAACGTTGCCGTGCTCCGTGGGGCGCACGCGCGGTCGGGTTGTTCTGGCTTCAGCCATTCTTTGAAGGGCATGTCGATAATCCCGGCTCGCTCGATTGACCGCCGCCATCGAACCGCTCGGTTGGACTAAAAGTATGATCTTACCGATCGCTTGCACCCGCGAATCCGTTTCGCTCCTCAAGTGGCCTATTCAGAGGGGGTTTTGGCGCGAATTCGAGCATCGTGCGTCGCAACGTCGACGTCATCGCGCGGTGCGCGTCGAAATGTTCCCCGCTTTCGCCTCGATCAGCGCTGTATCGACGCCTGCCGTCGCGTGCCGCTGATGCAGTGATTCGCCACACATGACGCAACGCCGTTCGCGATCGCGAACGCGTAGCTTCGACACGCCATGCGCTGTCGCGCCGACCACTTCGGGTTGAATTGCGCGCATGCCTTCTGTGGCCCCGAATCAGTCGCTCATCACTGTCTTTCGACGCTCTGCCGAGCGGTGCAACTACGCCCTGAAACGGGCGACGAGCGCTGGATTGCTTACACCTCTACACCCCCTCAAAGGACAGGGTGCGCACGAGACGTGTTGGCATAGCATCGCGCCACGAACTGCCAGATAACGGCAGCAATCCTCGAACCCGGTCGAGTCGAACAGGAGACAAGCCGCATGCATATCGGCATCAACATGGGGTACATCGCCACCCTCTGTCGCAACTGCGAGCGTTCGTCGATATCGCGAAGCGCTCCGGCTGCGTGACATTGAACCTCGATTGACCGTCGCTTGCGCGGGCACGGGCGGGACTGGCCATAAGTCGGGACCGTGACGCGTCCGGACTCGCGCGGCACGCCGAAATGCGCGCGGCGCCGAGGTACTCACAGCCAACACGACGCTGCCACTCAGGTCGCAGGAATCGAAAAGACACGCGAAGGACAACATGATGCGACAGGAAAAACCGACGATCGCCGTGCTTGGCGGAACGGGCAATGAAGGCAGCGGGCTTGCATTGCGCTGGGCGCAGGCCGGCTACAGGGTCATCATCGGCTCGCGCAACGCAGAGAAGGCTGTGCGCGTATGTGCCGAACTCAACGACGTACTCGGCCGCGCGGCGTTGACATGGCAAGACAATCCGACTGCCGCGCAGGCAGCCGACATCGTCGTGCTGACGGTGCCGTACGCGGCTGCACGCGCCATCGTCGATGAAGTGCGCTACAGGCTCGGCGGCAAGATCCTGATCGACGCGACTGTGCCGCTCGTGCCGCCCAAAGTCGCACGCGTGCAACTTCCCGAGGGCGGTTCGGCCGTCGCGCAGATGCAGGCGCACCTCGGTGCAGACGTGCGCGTCGTCGCGGCATTCCAGAACGTCTCGGCGCATCATCTGCGCGATCTTGCGCATGAGGCCGAATGCGACGTGCTGGTGTGCGGCGACGACATCGACGCGCGTGACACCGTGATCGGTCTCTCCCGCGCGATCGGCCTGCGTGCGTGCCATGCAGGGCCCATCTGCAACGCCGCGGCCGCCGAGGCATTGACGTCGGTGCTCATCGCCATCAATTCGCGCTACAAGATTCCGGGTGCGGGCATTCGCATCACGGGTTTCGAAGCCGATCCTCACGCGCGCGAGCAATGAAGCCGCGGCAACCTGTGCAGATCGTCTCGACGGCAACGGCAGCCGTCGCGTCTGTGTCAGCAGGCGCCGAACTCGCGGCACCCGTGCTCGATCCACTCGACCTGTCCGGCCTGAGAGCGAACGCATGAAACCCTGGCTCGTCGTACCCGTTCGATCCATACGCAGCGGCAAGCAACGCCTCGCCGACTTATTGAGCGAGCACGAACGCATTCGTCTGAACACGGCGCTCCTCGAACATGTGTTGGCCGAGGCCGCGCGGTTTCCCGGGCGCGCACGCACGCTCGTTGTGACGCGTTGCGCCGAAGTGGCGGCTGTGGCGCACAGGGCGGGCGTCGAATGGCTCATCGAGCGCAATCACACAGGGATGAACGGCGCCCTCGACGACGCACGCGCCCATCTTGGTACGAATCGCGGATCACGCCTGATGACGGTGTCGTGCGATCTGCCGTTGCTGTGCGCCGACGATCTGATCGCGCTGGCGACAGCCGTTCCCGTGGCAACCGGCGTCGCGCTTGCACGTGACCACACGGGTTGCGGCACGAACGCGCTATGCCTGCCCATCGACGTTCCGTTCGCGTTCGGCTTCGGGAAAGACAGCGCAGCGCGACACTGCGGCGCGGCAGCGCGAAATGGCTTGCCGGTTGTCGAGGTTCAACGGCCGGGGCTTGCCGTCGATCTCGACACGCCGGCGGACCTGCAAGCGCTGCGTTTCGTCGTGCTGTGGCTGTGGCCGCGCGCGCGGGCAGCGTAGGGCCGTACGCGGACTGCAAGCCCGAGCGCGGCGCACGGTGCGCCGTTTGGACATGAACACTCGCCGATGCAAACGACTAAGGAGCTCAACTTTGGAAACCCGCATTACACGACTGTTCGGTATCGATCATCCGATCGTTTGTTCAGGCATGAGCCACATTGCCGTACCGGAACTCGTCGCCGCGGTCTCCGAAGCGGGAGGGCTGGGCATTCTTGCAACGGCCCCGTTGACCCCCGAATCGACGCGCGAGTCCATTCGACGCGTGCGAGCGATCACCTCGCGGCCATTCGGCATCAACATCACGATGTTGACGGCGTTTGCGTCGGGGAACGTGCGCGTCGCGCTGGAAGAGCGTGTGCCCGTCGTGAATCTGTCGCTCGGGCGAAGCAAGGAAATCGCCGATGCCGTTCATGCCTACGGCGGCATGATCGTCAACACGGTTACGACCGAAAAGCATGCGCGCCGCGCAAGTGGCGGGTGCCGACGCGCTGATCGTGATGGGTCACGAGGCGGCCGGACACGGCGGCGCAGCGACGTCGCTGACGCTCGTCCCCGCCGTGCGCGATGCCGTCGAGCTACCCATCATCGCGGCGGGAGGGTTCGCTGACGGGCGAGGGCTGGTCGCGGCGCTCGCGCTCGGTGCCGACGCCATCGCGATGGGTACGCGCTTCGCGTTGTCGCTCGAAAGTCCGCTGCACGCAAAGGATACGGCGATCAGCAAGAGCGTGACCGACACGCTGTACAGCCCGAGTTTCGACGGGATTCCATGCCGTGTGATGGACACGCGAGCTGCGCGCAAGCGTGCTCGTCGCGCGATCAGTTTCATCGAAGCCGTGCCGGGTGCGTTGGCGAGCGCCGCCCAGCTCGGGATGTCCTTGCCTCAGATTCTCAGAATGGCGTGCGTGCGGCCTGCAAACCTGGTGCAAGTCAGGATCGGCGCATTGACGAAATCCACGCTGCTGTCCATCCATAAGGGCGACATGGAGCGCGGTATTTTGCCGATCGGACAGGTTCAGGGACTGATCGACGAGGTGCTGTCCGCGTCGGCGATCATTCAACGAGCACTCCACGAAGCAGAGGAGATACAGAACCGGATGGTGTCGGTTTGATCGCTTCGTTTTCGACATCGATGTGGCGCGCCGTTCGCGACGGATCGACCATGACGATGCACCCCATGTTAGTAAGGAATACAAATCAATAAATCGATCTGCATTCTTTTGTCGGCGGACGGGACGCGCAAGGGCGGCAGCGGTGCGACAGCGCAAGCCGGGCCGGAAGCGGCGGCATTCGTAATCACGTATTGAAACGAAACCAACTGGCGGAATGACTATGAAAGACAATTCAGCGGCATTTCTCAGCGAGCGGGAACTGATGATTCGCGAAACGGCAAGAAAGGTCGCGGCGCACGTCGTTGCGCCGACGGCTGCCGAACGCGATAGAACGTGCGCGTGGCCGCATGCCAGTCTGTTGCTTCCGACGCTGATCTACCGGCTGCTGGAATTGCAGGAGGCCACGCAGCACGATCTCTCATCGCTACGCACGCTGACCGACGGCGGCGCGCCGATGAGTCCCGCCAAGCTCAGGCAGGCACAGCAGCGGTTCGGCGATATTTTCGTGCAGCAGTACGGCTCGACGGAATGTCTCCAGGCCGTGACGTGCCTGACCAAGGCCGATCATCTTGTGGCAAGCGATGCGCAACTCGCTTCGGCCGGGCGTGTCGCACCGGGCGTGGATCTCAGGGTCGTGGGCAATGACGGCGTGGACGTGTCGCCGGGCCAGAGGGGCGAATTCTGGCTCCGTTCGCGCGCCACGGTGTCAGGCTACCTGCCCAATCTGGAGGGCACTGCGGCCGAGTTCGAAGACGGTTACTGGAAATCCGGCGACATGGGTTATATCGACGAGCAGGGCTTCCTGTATATCGTCGATCGCAAGAAGGACGTGATCATCACGGGCGGGTTCAACGTGTATGCGATCGAGGTCGAGGCTGCGCTGAATTCTCATCCGGCCGTGCAGAGGTCCGCCGTGGTCGGCGTGCCGCACGAGGAATGGGGCGAAGCGGTGCATGCCGAGGTCGTATTGCGGGCCGACGCCCAGGTGAGTCCAGACGAGCTGATCGAGCATGTCAAGAGCCGTCTTGGCCGGTTCAAGGCACCGAAATCGATCGACTTCGTTCAATCGCTTCCGGTGAGCGTGGTCGGGAAGGTGCTGCGTCGACAGGTCCGGGAGCAGTACTGGAAGGATCGCGCTCGAATGGTGTCGTAGGAGTCGCTCGTATGACTTGAGGGGACGCCCGGATGCGCGGGGAAGTTTGCGTGAGTTGCGTCCGATGCGTGTTGCGAATCTTTGGTTATGGCTGTGTCTTGGGGATGCGGGTTGGTGGGTTGGATGGTTGTTGCGGGCTGGTTATTTGACATAACATAAATTATCAACGTATGTGGTCAGTTTTAAAGTGTTGCGTGAAGGCGCACCGAGTCAGCAACCTGACACACAGCGAATGGTAAATTTGGCAGTTGCGTATTCGTCGCGAGCGGCCCGTGTTTCGTCAGCTCAACAGCAGCCTTGTTCCTGCAGCACTTCGTGGCCCGGTGTTGGTCGACAAAACCGGCATACCGCGCTATTGGTCTGCGATCTGGTCAGCGACGTCGATAGCACAGCTCGCCAGTTCAACGCTCACGCAGAAGCTTCGGTACGTTGAAAACCTGTATCAGCATGCGGACGACCTGATTGGCGCCAACGCGCTTGATGATGCCCTGAGTGGATTTGACGACCAGGCACTGGCGGCAATCCTCGAATCGTGGTTCATCTCGATCCGCAATCAGCCAGCGGTGACCAGTGCCGACGAAAATCGCTGGCAAACTGGCCTCGGGTTTGTAACCGACGTCATCACCTGGCTTTCCAGCGCCCGGAGCGCCGACGATCGGCTCCGGCACATTGAGCAGCGATTGCACCGGCTGTCTTCGCTTTACAGCCAGCTGCGCGTTCGCAGGCGCGCAGCGGTGGATGCGGTCCGATCGCTTCCAGCGAGTACCGTCGGAGCGCTGTACGCGCTGCTTGATCCGGAAGGCCCGCAAAATCCGTTTCTACGCATGAAAACGCGCTGGCGTGTCTACGTCGCATTTGTGCTGATGTTGCATCAGGGGCTGCGGCGCGGCGAGATCCTGCTGCTTCCTGCAGATGCGGTGAAAAGCGCCTATGACCAGAAGCAGAACAGGACTCGGTACTGGCTCAATGTTCAGGAAAACGGGTATGAAGATGACGATGGCGACCCACGGTATTCGAAACCTTCGATCAAAACCGTGCACTCCGTCCGTCAGGTGCCCGTCAGTCAGCTAACGGCCACCATAGTAGAGACCTACGTAGAAAACTATCGTGGCCGGCCCGATCACCCGTTCCTGTTGAACGCGCAATCCAATATGCCGCTCGCCACCGAAACGCTGACAAAGGCGTTTGCCCAGGTGTCGCGCTGCCTGCCGTCTGACGTATTGAATGAGCTGCAGGATCGTACTGGTAAGGAATCCGTAACACCTCATGATCTGCGCCACACGTGCGCGGTCGTTCGACTTCATCAGTTGCTTGAGCAAGGCGATTCAATGGACGAGGCACTGCAGAAAATGCGGACGTTCTTCGGCTGGTCAAGTAAGTCGGTCATGCCATCGCGCTACGCCCGTGCCGTATTCGAGGATCGACTTGCGAATGTCTGGAACGATGCCTTTGATGATCGGGTTGCCCTCCTGCGCGCCCTTCCAAAGGGACGTTGACATGAGCGGGTCGCAGATGCCGAGCGAACTGTTTCGCGCTCTGGACGCGGCGCAGAACGACCCTATTGAGAAGGTGCTGGCCGCCCTGCCCATTCTGCCTCCTGTCATCCGCTACTACGATGAATTCGATGACTGTGTGAGATCAATACCCGATCCCGAAGGTTCCGATTCGTTCGAATACATGTACGATGGCTCAAGAGGAGTGTTTGACTTTGCCCGGTTTGGGAGGGCCTACGGGTTACTTCTGAAACACGTCTTCGCATTTGTGCTCGGCGAGGACCTCAGCATGTCTACGGTTCTCCATGCCGTAGGCGGTGGCCTGCACATCAGCCGCGACGATATGGCGTCGGTGCTGAGCGCAACGCCGACCGGAATTCTCCGGCTGTGGAAAATCCTGCGCTCGCGGGACATGCCGACGACGGCCTACTCGTGCGTCAAGACGGTTCTCCGTATGCTATGTCGCCATCGGTTGAACGGCTGGTCTGAATCGTATCTGGAGTTCCTGAGTGCGCTCCCCTGGCCAGCAGGGGACGCCTATGCGGGCGTTCGATCTGGAGACGCGTTTCTCTCAGTCGACGAGGAAGCGAGCATTGTTCGATACCTGGACGGCATTGCCGATCAGGTTGCGACGGAATCCGGACGCGCAGCGGGAGCGTTACCTCCTGCATTGGATGAAGCAGGCATGTTGCTGTGCGCCTACATTGGCGGCCTGCTTCCCCCGGTACGGTATATCGGGGAAAGAAAAGGTGTACTGACTGTGCTTCTCGCACCCGACGTTGTGAGGAACTGGGAAGCGGACAGGCTGGAACAGTATCGCGACGACATCAACGACATCTGCCAGTGCCTTGAGGACCCGTGGACGCGCAGGTCGATAGCGCCGATGATCAGGATCATTCGATCATCCACGCATCACGCGCAGACGTCGCCGTCTATCTCAAAAATATCGACGTGCTGTGGCGTCTCGGCGTGAACCCCAAGACGCAAGTCGGCTAGTGGGCAGCCGGGGGCGCAACAACGGGGCGGCAAGAGAGCGATCTTAGGTGAAATCCTGTTGCGTCAAACCGCAACAAAAACCGAGGCCGCCTGCACGCAACAGGCCACACCCCAAAAACTGGACATCCTGTGGATAACTTGGCCGCCTTACCCGTTGAAATATAAAGAAAATCCGAAAAACTAAAACCGACGCAACAGCAAGCCATACATACCAAGATTCAACTTTTCTGTTGTAGCGGCTAAATGGTAATGTCCGCTTTTAGCCAAGTTGAAATGTCCGCTTTTCGGACCATCGGAGGACATTTCAACTTGGCTGGACAGCGGACATTTCAAAATAGCTTTGACATCTGTTGTAGCGGCCAAGTTGCACTGCTGACCGGACGCCGGTTGTTATGGCTCTTTGGCAACACGCGCCATCAATCCTCGACCGGCTCCCAAGAAACGCCCGAATCACCCCGTCTCAATCCCCAACGCCGTGATCAACCGCTCGCGCCGCGACAACGCCTGCAACGACCGTTTCCCCAAATGCGTCGCGACCAGATTCAGCAAGCCTTCGCAAAAGATCAGATAAGCGCCCATGCTGTTGCTGAAAAAACTGCTGTCATGCGGAATCAGAAACGCGTGGCGCGCGGGCGGTACCAATGGAGACGCAAGCGTATCCGTAATCGCGATGACGGTCATACCGGCCTCGGCGGCTGCCACCGCGGCCTCGGCAACGCTGCGCGTATAAGGCGCGACGCTCGACACGACCACCACGTCGCCCGGCTGCAGTTGCGCGAGTCCTTCTGCCACGCCGAGTGCTTGCGCATCGAGCAACGCGACATCCGTCCGGATCATCCCGAGCCCATAACAAAGAAAGCTCGCAAGCGCGCTGAACTGGCGCAAGCCATGCACGCGAACCCGCGGCGCGCCCGCGAGCAACGCCGCCGCGCCGCGCAGATCGTCAGGCGACAGCCGCGCAAGAAACGTCTCGACGTTGCCGATAGATTCGCGCGCCAGTTGCGCGACGACCTCGACCTCGGGCGACGTTCCGCCGTTCACGGGCGTCTGCGTGCGCGCCTTTTTCCCCGCGACGAGCCGCTCGGCCTGATGCGTATAGAAGTGCCGATGGCGCTGTGCGAGCGAATCGCGAAACACGCTCTGAAAATCGGCGAACCCGGTATAGCCGAGCTTCGTGCTGAGTCGCGTGAGCGTCGACGCATTCACGTCCAGGGCCGTCGCCAGATCGGTGATGGTGCGCACGGCCACTTCCTCCGGCCGTTCGAGCAGTCTCGCGAGCACCGTATGCGCCTTGCCGCCTAGCGACACACCCGCCTCGTCGCGCCCGATGCGCACCACCAGTTCGCGCAGTCCGTCGACGCTGCGCGGCACGCTTCCCCTCGTTTCCGGCGCCCTCGCCTCATCGTCATTCAGAGCCGTGCGGCGTGTCTTGCGTTTGTCTGTGTCCATCGATCAGTCGATACCTGGGCGGCCTGCCTGGCTGTTCATAAACGTCCCATTCTATGTGAGATGCCCTGATCACGATATCGGCGGTGGCGAGCGTGTTCTCGTCGTCCGGGTCGGCGGGGTCGGCGCGATAGATCGGCAGCGACGCGCCGTGCGTGTCGGCGAGAATCGCAAGCGGATCAGGCGTGCGCCCCGCTTCGCGCGTCTTGTTCAACAGCGCGTCGCCGCGTGCCTGCCGGTCGCGCGACGAATCGGTCACGACCTGCGGGAAATCGCGCATCGACGGATGGATCGCGTGATTCGCATGCAGCGATGGCTGCGTGATCTCGCGCACCGAAAAGCCGTGTGCGCTGAATTCGACGCTCAGCAGCGCAGGACTCGCGCAAGCCCCGAGCGTCAGATGGAAACCGCCCGCGCGCGGGTTATCGCGCAGCACGGCAAGCGCGGCATCGACGCTCGGCGCATCCAGCACCGCGCGCGTGAGCACCATGCGCGGCACACCCGCCTCGACCCGGCGCTGCCGCAGATTGTTGACCGTCATCGCGAGGCCAGCGTCCGTCACGGCGAACGTATGCCCCGGCAGCGAGCCCGGATACACGAACGCCGTAAAGCCCGGACTGCCGGCGATGCGGCACGCTGCAAGCGCGCAATGTCCCGCGAAACCGGGATCGCCGTCTTCGTTGTGGCTGATGCGCTTTTCCGCTGCAAACGGCAACTGCACCGTCGTGCATCCATCGGGCGACGCGGCCCAGACGTCACCGCGGCAGTTCCAAAGAAAGACGTCGTCGAACGGCGCGCGCAGGCCGTCGGCGAGCCCTTGCAACTCGGACCAGATGCGCGGAAACCGCTGCTGCACGTGCGCGGCCATCGCGGCTGCCATCGGCGTGCCGCGCCATTGCATCACGTTGTGCCATGCAGGCGCATGAACCAGATGACGATGCACGGCGTCGGCGCCGAAGCAACCTAACGCCTGGCCCGCCTCATAAGGCGAGCCGGAAATTTCGATGAATCCAAGTGCTGGCATGTGTGCGAAATTATTCGACGTGTTGAAGGAAATCACGCAGGCGCTGATTCGGCGGATTGTCGAGCAGTTCGGCGGGCGGTCCGTCGACGGCGATATGTCCGTGCTCCATGAAGATGAGCCGCGTGCCGACCTTGCGCGCGAACGCCATCTCATGCGTGACCACGACCATCGTCATGCCCTCTTCCGCCAGCGACTGCATCACGCGCAGCACCTCCTGGCGCAGTTCCGGATCGAGCGCCGAAGTGGGCTCGTCGAACAGCATCAGCTTCGGCTTCACGGCGAGAGCGCGCGCAATCGCCACGCGTTGCTGCTGCCCGCCCGACAACTCGCTCGCGTAATGATCGACGCGTCCCGCGAGGCCCACCTTTGCGAGCAGTTCGCGCGCAAGCGCCTGCGCTTCGTCCTTGCGCGCGCCGCGCACCTGGCGCGGACCGAACGCGACGTTCTCGAGCGCCGTCATTTGCGGAAACAGATTGAACTGCTGGAACACCATGCCCGCTTCCCTGCGGATCTCGCGGACTTTTTTCGCCCCGCCCCGCACGCTGATGCCATCGACGATCAGATCGCCTCCGTCGATATGCTCCAGCGCATTGATACAGCGCAGGAGCGTCGACTTGCCCGAACCCGACGGACCAATCAGCACCACGACCTCGCCCGCGCGGATGTCCAGATCGACGCCGTCGAGCACTATCGTCTGCCCGAAGCGCTTCGTCACCTGCTTGAATTCCACCATGTTGGCGAGCGCGTTCATAGAATCCGCATCCTCTTTTCCATCGTGCGCAGACAGAACGTCAGCACACCGATCATGCACAGATAGATGACGGCCACGGCCGTCCAGATTTCGACCGCGCGGAAGTTCGCGGCCATGATCTCCTGCCCCTGACGGGTCAGTTCGCCGACGCCGATCACGATGAAGAGCGACGTATCCTTCAGGCTCACGATGAATTGATTGCCGAGCGACGGCGTCATGCGCCGCACGGCGACGGGCCCGACGACGAACGCCAGCACACGCCACATCGGCATGCCGAGCGCGAGGCCCGCTTCCTTCAGGCCGCGCGGCACCGACAGAAACGCGCCGCGCACGATCTCGGCGATATACGCGCCCGAGTTGACGATGATCGACACGACGGCGGCCGTCATCGCATCGACGCGCACGTTCAGCAGCACGGGCAGCGCAAAGTAGATGAACATCACCTGCACGACGATGGGCGTGCCGCGTACGAATTCCACGTACGCGAACGCGATCTTTTGCACGAGCGCGTTGCCGTAAGCGCGCATCAGGCCGAACAGGAAGCCAACGAGCATGCCGCCCGCGAGGCCCACGATGGTAATCAGCACCGTGAGCCGCGCGCCCTGTAACAGCGCAGGCAACGCATTGACGACGACGGACAGATCGAACTGCATGACTTCTCTCCCGAGGCCGCTTATCAGGACTTCGCCGGCTCGACGCCGAACCACTTCTTGTAGATCGCCGCATAGCGGCCATCGGCCTTGATCTTCGCAAGCGCCGCGTTGACCTTCGGCACGAGCGCACTGCCCTTCGGGAACGCGATGCCGTATTGCTGCGCCATCATCTGCGGACCGACTGCCTTCACGTGGCCCTTGCCTGCCGTGTTGATGTAGTAGAGAACGTTCGGCGTGTCGTGCATGGCCGCGTCGACGCGGCCTGTCTGCAACTCCAGGTACGCGTTGTCGATGTTCGGGAACTGGCGCAGGTCCGTACCAGCGAAGTGCGCTTTCGCGTAATCCGCCGACGACGTGCCTGTCTTGATCGCAAGCGATTTGCCCTTCAGGTCGTCCGGGCCCTTGATCGTGCTTGCGACGGGCACCATCAGCGTGAAGCCGCTGTCGTAGTAGCCGTCCGAAAAGTCGATCACCTTCTTGCGCTCGTCCTTGATCGTGATGCCTGCGAGCGCGACATCGACGTTATGCGTCTGCAACGCGGGCAGGATGCCGCTGAAGTCCATCGGCTGCAGCTTGTAGTCGATCTTCAGATCTTTCGCGATGGCCGCCCACAAATCGATATCGAAGCCGACGTACTTGTCGCCCTGCTTGAATTCGAATGGCACGAACGCCGTATCGCAGGCGACCAGCAGGGTCTCTGCCCTCGCCGCATGACCAAGGACGGAAACAGCGACCAGTGCGGCCGCGGCGAGCTTTGCTACAAGTTTCATGACGACACCTTCTGCGTTGGTTGATGAAACGACAGGGAACGACAGCAAGTCGATTTGCGCTGAGTATCTTCTCGCAAATTTATTTGCGCAATAGGGGGCGTACGCAAATTTGCTTGCGAATTGGGTATACCCTGGCTTTGGGGGCGGCCACGGTGTCGTGTGTGCGGGGCGGGACGCCGCGGTGCGCGATTGCTGCCGACCCTCACGCGAGTCGCACAAAAGGCTGGAACTTCAGGCTGAAGGCAAACGAAAGGAAGCGTTGCGTCGGGAGGCGAGACGCATGCTCGAAACCTGTTGGATTGCTAACGGGGGCGCGGTTTATTCACGCCCGCCATCAATCGACGATCGCCGGCTCCTCGATCGCCCGCGTCAGCAGATCGACAAACGCCTGCATCACCTGCGGCAGCGTACGACCCGCCATCGTCTGAACTTGCAGCGTTCGCTGATGCAGTTCAGGGTTCGTGATCGGCACAGCCGCGAGCCCGTCGGATTCCAGGCGGCTTCTGACCGTCAGATAGCCCGTCAGCGTCACGGCGTCGGTGAGCCGCACGAAGCTCTGCAACGCCGCGTGATAGTTGCTCACGAACACGGGCTCGAAGATCAGCCCTTCGAGGCTGCACGAAATATCGAACAACTGCCGGATCGTCACGCCCTGGTTGTCCATCGCGAGCGGCCACGGCGTGAGATCGCGCAGCGACACCGACTCGCGCGCCGCAAGCGGATGGCCACGCCGCACCAGCGCGAAGATCGGCGCGCGCTGCGAATAGTGCACGTTGATCTCCTTCTCCGGCGCGATGCTGAAGCACACGGCGATATCGGACGTGCCTTCCCTCACCCGCTGCGTCGCCACGGATGGCGCCGACACGTCCAGTTGGAAATGCGTCGACGGATGCGTCTTCAGAAAATGCGCGAACACTTGCGGCAGAAAATGCGGCGCGACGCCTTCGGAACTGGCGACGCGTATCGTCGCGCGGCCGCCCTCGTTCAGCCCGCGAATCTCGTCGATCACGCGCTCGCTTTCGAGCAGGCTGCGCCGCGCATGCTCGGCGAGCAGCCGCCCCGCATCGCTCAGCACCATGCCGCGCGGACGCCGCTCGAAAAGCGGCGTGCCCAGTTCCTCCTCGAGCTTGCCGATCTGGCGGCTCAACGCCGACACGGCCACATACAGCCGCTCGGATGCCTTGCTCAGCGACCCGCTGCGGGCCACCTCCAGAAAGTAACGCAGTGCCGTGCTGTCCATGTCAATGGGTCGTGTGCTTTGCCGTTTCGGCAACGATTCGTGGCAAATATTGTAATTGTGCAGAAATATCGGCGACGGCAGGATCGGCCCAAGAGTTTTCGATAAACCCGCGCCCGCAGAGGAGACACGCAGTTGACCCGTGACATCGCCATTCAAAACGCGGCCGGCCAGTACGATTCCGGCCGGTTTCTCGACGACCTCCGGCGCCGCGTCGCGTATCGCACGGAGAGCCAGGAGGCCGACAGCGGCGAGCGCCTGCGCGGCTATCTCGACGACGAACTGACGCCGCTTCTGACGCAATGGGGCTTCGCCTGCCGCGTCGTCGACAACCCCGCCAAAGGCGCGGGCCCCTTCCTGATCGCGCATCGCCACGAAGACGATGCGCTGCCGACCGTGCTCAGCTACGGCCACGGCGACGTCGTGCGCGGCTACGACGCGCAGTGGCGCGACGGCCTGACGCCGTGGGACGTGACCGTCGACGGCGAGCGCTGGTATGGCCGCGGCACCGCCGACAACAAAGGCCAGCACAGCGTCAATCTCGCCGCGCTGAAGTCCGTGCTCGATGCGCGCGGCGGCAGGCTCGGCTTCAACCTGAAGCTGCTGTTCGAAACGGGCGAGGAAGTCGGCTCGCCGGGCCTGCACGAACTGTGCACGCATTTGCGCGACGAGCTCGCCGCCGATGTGCTGATCGCCTCCGACGGTCCGCGCCTTTCCGCGCATCGTCCGACGGTGTTTCTCGGATCGCGCGGCCTCGTCAATTTCAAGCTCGAACTGAAGCTGCGCGACGGCGGCCATCACTCCGGCAACTGGGGCGGCCTGCTGCGCAATCCGGGCATCGTGCTCGCGAACGCGATCGCGTCGATGGTCGATGCGAACGGCAAGATCCTCGTTGAAGGACTGCGCCCGCCGCCCATTCCCGATGCGGTGCGCCGCGCGCTCGGCGATATCGGCGTAGGCGGCAATCCGGGCGAGCCGGCTGTCGATGCCGACTACGGCGAGCCTGGCCTCACGCCGACCGAGCGCGTGTTCGGCTGGAACAATCTCGAAGTGCTCGCGTTCCGCACGGGCAACCCCGACAAGCCCGTCAACGCGATTCCGCCGCATGCGATCGCGTACATGCAGATCCGCTTCGTCGTCGGCACGGACTGGCGCAACCTCGAATCGATCGTGCGGCGGCATCTGGATGCGCACGGCTTCGGCATGATCGAGCTCGAAGTGGAACGCGGCGCGCCCGCGACACGCGTCGATCCTGACAACGCGTGGGTCCAGTGGGCGCTGCGCTCGCTGCGTCAGACGACGGGCGAAGAACCCGTGCTGTTGCCGAACCTGGGCGGCACGCTGCCCAACGACGTTTTCGCCGACGTGCTCGGCATGCCGACGCTATGGGTCCCGCATTCGTATCCCGGCTGTTCGCAGCATGCGCCGAACGAACATCTGCTCGGCCCCGTCGTGCGCGACGGGCTGCGCATCATGGCCGGTCTCTTCTGGGACCTCGGCGCGACGGGTACCGACGCTTCCAATCCCGCACCGCATATTTCGACAACCCTTGCATGAGGACGTCGCAAATGAGCATTGACTCCGTATCCGCGCATCACGCCCCCCACGGCGCGCAGGCAGCCACGCACGCGCCGTCGCGCGCGAGCGTCTCGCGTCTGATCATCGCCACGTCGATCGGCAACGCGCTCGAGTTCTACGACCTGATCGCGTACGGCTACTTCGCGACCACGCTGTCGAAGCTGTTCTTCCCCGTGCACAACGCGACGGTGTCGCTGCTGCTCACGCTCGGCACGTTTGCGCTGTCGTACCTCGCGCGGCCCATCGGCGCGCTCGTGCTCGGCTCGTACAGCGACCGCAAGGGACGCAAGGCGTCGCTGACGCTGTCCATCGCGATGATGACGCTCGGCACGGGCATGGTCGCGCTGATGCCGACTTACGCGGCGATCGGCATTCTCGCGCCCATCGGCATTTTCCTGTCGCGGTTGCTGCAAGGCTTCTCGGCGGGCGGCGAGTTCGGCAGCTCGACGGCATTTCTGATCGAACATGCGCCTCAGCGCAGCGGCTTCATGTCGAGCTGGCAGTTCTCCAGCCAGGGCGCGAGCACGCTGCTCGCGTCGGCGTTCGGCGCGGTGCTGACGGGCATGCTCACGCAGCCGCAACTCGAAGGCTGGGGCTGGCGCATTCCGTTCCTGTTCGGCATGCTGATCGGCCCTGTCGGCCTGTATATCCGCCGGCGGATCGACGAGACGCCCGAGTTCGAGCGCATGGAAAAAGCCGAATCGCCCGTGCGCGAGCTGCTCGCGACGCAGAAGTCGCGCGTGCTCGTGTCGATCGGCGCGCTGGTGCTGACGACGACGGCCAACTACATGATCCTCTACATGCCCACTTACGCGTCGCGGCAACTCGGCCTCGCGCCTTCGTCGGGCTTCATCGCGACGCTGATCGCAGGGCTCATCGTCATGGTGCTCACGCCGTGCGTCGGCCACTGGTCGGACAAGGTGGGCCGCACGCGCATCATGCTCGGCGCGGGCGTGCTGTTCTTCGTGACGGTGTATCCGGCGTTCATGTTCATCAACGCGCATCCGTCGCTGCCGACGCTGCTCGCCGCCGTCATCTGGGTCGCGCTGCTGAAGGCCACCTACTTCGCACCGATCCCCGCGTTGATGGCCGAACTCTTTCCGACGCGCACGCGCACGACGGGGATGGCGATCGGCTACAACATCGGCACGACGGTGTTCGGCGGCTTCACGCCGCTCGCGGTCGCGTCGCTGATCGCGCTGACGGGCAACAACCTCGCGCCCGGACTGTATCTGATGCTCGCCGCCATCGTGAGCCTGCTGACGCTCGTCTGGGCGCGGGCGCGGCTCAACGCGCATTGAACCCGCGGGCGCGATCAGTCGACGCAATTGACTCAACATCACGAATACGCAACGAAGCAGGCACGCATGCAACACGATTTGCAACAAGAAGTCCTCGACGCCATCCAGTTTTCCGTCGATCACGAATCCGCGTGGGATCGCAACGCCGATGGCAAGTTCGGCGTGCACGTGAACGATCCGCCGCCGTGGAACCGGCTGCTCGGGCCGATTCACGATCGCGGGCCGGTGTCGGGCGCGATTGCCGTTGACGGCCGATTGCTCGCGACGTGGGGCGAGCCGGATCGCGCCGACCTAACGTTCAGCATCGCGAAGACGTATCTGGCGCTGCTCGCCGGCGTCGCGCACGATCGCGGCCTGTTGCCCGATCCTGACGAGCCCGTGCGCCTTCGCGTGCCGGGCATCGGCTTCGACGATGCGCACAACGCGCCGATCACGTGGATGCACTTGCTGCAGCAGACGAGCGAATGGCAAGGCAAGTGTTTCGGACTCTCCGATCAAGCCGATCACTACCGCGCAGTCACATTCGCCGACCCGCCCGACGGCAAGAAAGGCGACTTGCGCCCGTTGCGGCGCCCCGGCACGTACTGGGAATACAACGACGTGCGCATCAACCAGTTGTCGCTGGCGCTGCTGCATCTGTTCGGACGGCCTTTGCCCGAGGTGTTTCGCGAATCGGTCATGCGGCCCGCGGGCGCGAGCGAGAACTGGCAGTGGGTGGGTTATGACGATGCGTGGGTCGAGATCGGCGGCGCTCGCGTGCAGTCGGTGCCGGGCGGCTCGCACTGGGGCGGCGGGATGTCGGTCAGCGCAAACGATCAGTTGAGGATTGCACAGATGCTGCTCGACGATGGCCTCGCCAATGGGCGCCGCGTCCTGTCGAGCGAATGGATCGCGTGGATGCGCACGCCTTGCGCACTCGCGCCCTTCTACGGCGCGCTGGTGTGGCTCAATACGGCACGGCGAGTGTTCCCAAGCGTGCCGGAGTCGAGCTACTTCGGCGTGGGCGCGGGGAGTTCGTTCATGTGGATCGAGCCGGAACGACGGATCGCGCTGATCGTCCGCTGGCTCGATGCGCAGTTCGCGGACGCGTTCTTCGGCAAGATGCTGCAAGCCGTCGATGCCGTGTGCTCGCGATAACGCGCGATGATCGTTGTGTGCGATACGCGGCGCCGCTGATGTTTATCGCGGCGCGCGCATCACGCGTTGTCGCAAGCGATGCCGCATCGACGGCTACATCGCCCGTCCGACGATCAGCGGGTCCACAGGGCCGATCACATTGAGGTCGCGATTCGCATACGACAGCTTGTGCAGCACGAAGCGCATCGCGTTGAGCCGCGCGCGCTTCTTGCAATCGGAACGCACGACCGTCCACGGCGTGTCCGCCGTATCCGTGTGCGTGAACATCGCTTCCTTCGCCTGCGTGTACTCGTCCCATTTGTCGAGCGACGCGAGATCGACGGGACTGAGCTTCCATTGCTTGAGCGGATGCACCCGACGCTCCTTGAAGCGCCGCGCCTGTTCCTCACGGCTCACCGAAAACCAGAACTTCACGATGTGGATGCCGCTTTGCGCGAGATGCCGCTCGAATGCAGGCACCTGCTGCATGAACTCGGTGTACTCGGTCTGCGAGCAGAATCCCATCACCCGTTCGACGCCCGCGCGGTTGTACCATGAGCGGTCGAACAGCACGATCTCTCCCGACGTCGGCAGATGCTGGACGTAGCGCTGGAAATACCACTGCCCGCGTTCCTGCTCAGTCGGCTTTTCGAGCGCGACCACGCGCGCGCCACGCGGATTCAGATGCTCCATGAAGCGCTTGATCGTGCCGCCCTTACCGGCCGCGTCGCGCCCTTCGAAAAGAATCATCACGCGCTGGCCCGTTTCGCGCACCCACGCCTGCAGCTTCAGCAGCTCGACCTGCAATCGATACTTCTGCTTCTCGTACGCCCTGCGCGACATCAGGTTCAGATACGGATAACCGCCCTCGCGCAATGCGGGCGACAGTTCGTCGTCGGGATGCCGGCTCTTCTTTGCCGACCACGTGGCCGGATTGCCCTCCAGCAGCAGGCTGCGCAACGCGGTTGCTTCGTCGGTGGACATGCCGTCCATCAGGGTCTTGACGGTATGGAGCAGGGTCTCACTGCCCTGGTCCTGGCGTTGCTCCGCATGGGCTTCGATCACGGCTTGCACGCTGTTGGCGAGCAGGTCGTTGGCGGCAGCGATTGCGTGGCTCGTCTGCGCAAGCTCCGCCGACTTTGTCGTATGCCCCGGCATCACGTCGCCGCGCGATGCGCGACGCGCGCCGGGTTCACGTGCTGAGTGCGCCGTCGAAGGCGTTTCCTGTATCTGTACGTTTGGATTGTCGTGCTGCGCTGTCAACTTCATTGCCTCCCGTTGGCGTTGAACTCCGAACCGTCCGCATATTGCGGCGCGCCATCTACACGCGCATGCCGGCTCTCACATCTCTTCTTGCGGCTGCCAGTCGTCACGCAGCGGCGTTGGCTTTTCGGAGGATGGCGTAAAGGCTGTCCTTGAGCCGCAGCTTCTCTTTCTTCAGGGCTTCGATGCGAATGCTATCGGTGGGCGCGACACCCGTCTCCATGTTGTGAACCTGATGGTCCAGTTCATTGTGCCGTTCGAACAGCCGGGCGAAATGCGCATCTTCGTTTTTCAGGCGCGAGATCAGATCGCGATACTCGGGAAACATGGCCACTCCTCGTACGGTGTCGGTTAATCGCTCGCACGCATTGTCGCATCGCGAATGGCCTTCTGAAATAATGCGGATGGCTAATTACTGCGTCGTGTGGTCGCATTCAATCCGCGTCAACTGGATGGTCAGCGTCCGGCGCCATCGAGCGCCGTCAGGATCCGATATGCGGCGGCCACTCTGTCTGCGATCGGAAAATTTCTGTTCGCGAGAATCACGATGCCGAGGCGCTTTGCCGGAACGAACGCCACGTATGAACCGAAGCCGTTGGTCGACCCCGTCTTGTTGATCCAGACATTGCCCTGCGGCGCGAGAGGCGGCTTGATTGCAGTCACGGGCGTCGCGTTGAGCGCCATCGACGGGCTGTTGCCCTCCAGCAGCGACTTCAAAGCGACGGGATACGGGTACTGTTCCCAGATCAGATCCTGGGTCATCGGCCCTGCCGTGAAGTAGCCGGTGTGCGTATCCGTGATCGCGCGTTGCAGTTGCCCATCGAGTCTGATCAGCCCCATGTTGGCGTCGATGAAACGGAGCATGTCGGCGGCCGTCGACTTCACGCCGTACGCTTGCGGCGCAAGCACGCCGCCCGCCATCCGGATCGGCTTGCTGTCCTTCGTATAGCCCTGCGCGTAATCTGCGGCGCGATCGACGGGAACGTCGATGAAGCTGTTCTTCATTCCCAGCGCGGGAAAAAGTCGCCGTTCGATCAGCGCCGTGAAATCCTGTCCCATGCTCTTCGCCGCGATCAGGCCCAGCGTGCCGATGCCGGGGTTCGCATACGTGCGATACGTGCCCGGCGCATACGTGGGACGCCACGCGTTGAAGTAGCTCATCAACTGGCTTTCGTCGTGGATGTTGTCCGGCACCTGAAGCGGCAGGCCGCCCGGCGTATGCGTGCCGAGATTGAGCAGGTTCACGCGGCCGAACTGGCTGCCGCGCAACGACGGCAGATACGTCCCGACGCTATCGGACAGCGCGAGCCGATGGTCGACCTGCGCCCAGGCCGTCAACGTCGCCGTGAATGTCTTGCTCACCGAGCCCAGCTCGAACAGCGTGTCGTTGGTGACGGGCGTGCGGGTTTGCGTCGACGCGACGCCATAGTTGATCACCCACGGCTTGCCCGCGTCGATGATGCCGACAGCGACGCCCGGAATCCTGTCCTTCTCCATCAGCGGCCGGATGGCCTCGTCCACCGCGCGCTGGACGCGGCCAGGCGGCGCATCGGCCGCGTGGCTCGCGCCCGGCATCGCGCACAGCGCGCCGAGCATCGCGGCCGCGACGGGTAGCGCCGACCTCCCGGCGCCCAGCGCCCGAGATGCAACATCAGCTATCGCACTACCCCATACCGTCATCATGCACCGTTGCCGCGTCATCGTTGTGTCTCCTTGAAGAGCCGCCACTATTGCGTTTCCGCGAGCCGCTGACAAACGATGATAAATTGGCCGATACCCCAGAAAATCTTATGACTCGATCATGCGACCGTATCTGCCTCTGAATGCGCTGCGCGCCTTCGAATCGTCGGCCCGGCACCTGAGCTTCACGCGCGCCGCGCTCGAACTGAACGTCACGCAGGCGGCCGTCAGCCAGCAGGTCAGGATGCTCGAGGAACGGCTCGGTGCGACGCTCTTCAAGCGCCTGCCGCGCGGGCTCGCGATCACGGATGAAGGACTCGCGCTGCGCCCCGTGCTCAGCGATGCGTTCGACCGCATCGAGGCCGTGCTGCGCCAGTTCGAAGGCGGCCATTTTCACGAGGTGCTGACGGTCGGCGCGGTCGGGACGTTTGCAGTGGGATGGCTGATGCCGCGCCTGAAGTCGTTTCATGACGCGCATCCGTTCGGCGAGCTGCGGATGATGACGAACAATAATCTCGTCGATCTCGCCGCTGAAGGTCTCGACTTCGCGATCCGCTTCGGCGACGGCACCTGGCCCGGGTCGCGCGCGCTCAAGCTGTTCGACGCGCCGCTATCGGTGCTGTGCGCGCCCGAAATCGCGCAACGGTTGCGCGCGCCCGCCGATCTCGCCGGCGAAAAGCTATTGCGCTCGTATCGCGCCGACGACTGGTCGAGCTGGTTCGCTGCGGCGGGCCTTGCGCCGCGTCCCGTGCGCGGGCCGGTGTTCGATTCGTCGCGGCTGATGGTCGAGGCGGCGATGCAAGGCGCGGGTGTCGCGCTCGCGCCGCCGTCGATGTTCGAGCGAGATCTGTCGATGGGCCGTCTCGTGCGTCCATTCGACATCGACGTGCACGCGGGCAGCTATTGGCTCACGTGGCAAAAAGGCAAGCCGGCGACGCCCGCGATGCGCGCGTTCAATCAATGGATCGTGCAGGCATCGGGCGAAACGAGCCGGCCGCCTGAAGAAGGCTTCGTGCAGATGGCAGCACCGCTCGATGCCGCCGGGCAAAAGCCTCGTTCCAGCGATGCGCCGTGACGACGCGTGCCGCGAGCCCACGAAGCACGGCCAAAGAGAATCACATCTCCGTCAGATGCGCAGCCGCCGACGTTTCGCGCGGCTGTCCACCGAGCTTGATGGGTGGCACCACCATCACCGACAGAACCGCGCCGATGCAGATCACGAAGATCGACAGAAACGTCAGATGCAGCGAGTGATGCAGCGCCGAGCGCACGAGCTGGTTGCCCGCGAGTGCCGCCTGCGCCGCGCCGGGCGTTGCGTCGAGCAACGAGCGCAACTGGTCGGACGTGATCGACACGCCCTTGAAATGGCTCAGCCCGAAATTCAGCACCGCGCCGAAAATGGCCGCGCCGAGCGTGCTGCCCAGATTGCGCGCGAACAGGTTCGACGCCGTCGCCGAGCCGCGTTGAAGCGGTTGCACGATCTCCTGGATCAGCATCAGCGAGCTGACGCTCACCATCCCCATCCCAAGGCCCATCACGAGCGAGCCGACGCCTGCCAGCACCGGCGAGCTTTGCGGATTGAGCACGGCGAACGCGATCGCGCCGAGCGGCAGGAAGAAGCTGCCGCCGACCAGCGTGCGCCGCAGCCCGAGCCGATGAAACGCCTTCGCGGCGAAGGTCGCGCCCGATGGCCAGCCGACCATCATCATCGTCAGCGCGAGGCCCGCGACGACGGGCGACTGGTTCAACACTCCCTGCACATACATCGGCAGGAACGTCGTGAGCCCCATCAGCGCCATGCCCGACAAAACGGTCGCGGCATTGCACGCGGCGATGGGACGGTGGCTCCACAACGCGAACGAGATCATCGGTTCGGGCACGCGCCGCTCGTGCCATACGAAGAGCGCTGTGCTCACGACGAAGAGTGCCACTTCGAGTAGCGCGCGGCCGTCGTTTTCCGAGCCGGCGTCGGTGAGCGCCATCATCAGCGCGCCGATCGCGACGGTGAAGAGCAACGCGCCCGGCATGTCGATCGACGGACGCTGATGGCGCTTCTCTTCATGCAGGTACGAGAAGAAGCCGTACGCGGCGAGAATGCCGATCGGCACGTTGATCCAGAAGATCCACGACCACGACAGATCGCGGATCAGCAGACCGCCCGCCATCGGTCCGACCACGGCCGAGATCGCCCATACGCTCGCGAGATAGCCCTGGATCTTGCCGCGTTCGCGCGCCGGATACAGATCGCCGACGATGGTCAGCGTCACGGGCTGGATCGCGCCCGCGCCGAGGCCCTGGATCAGGCGGAACACGATCATCGCGGGCATCGACCATGCGAAGCCCGCGCCGAGCGAGCCAATCAGGAAGATCGCGATGCCCACGAGCACGGTCGGCTTGCGGCCGTACAGATCAGCGAGCTTGCCGAACACGACGGTCATCGCCGTCTGCGCGAGCAGGAACGACGAGAAGACCCAGCTATAGAGACGCAGTCCGCCGAGTTGCGTGACGATCTGAGGCATAGCCGTCGATACGATGGTGGCTTCGATGGCCACCATCGCCATCGACGCCATCACGGACGCGATGACGAGGGGACGCCTCGTCTGAGGATGGTTCGACATGGGGGGTGATGATGTGGGGTGCGCCGCGCACGGCCGAAACCCGCTAAAACGCGGGTTCTGCACGAGCCATACGGTGCGGGCAAAGAAAAGTATGCTACCGCTTAATTCAGTTTCTTGCACTTGGTTGTGCGTGCATCCATGCGTTCTTGCTTGTGTTCTTGCTTGCGTTCCTGGTTGCGCGCGTGCGTCGCGAGGGTCATGAACACACCGCCGCGAGCCGACGCGCCAACGCCTGCGCGCCCTGCATGTCGAGGCGCAGCGACGCATACGCGCTGCGCTTCACATCGTCGGGCAAGGTCCAGTCCCATTTCTCGTTGTCGATGTTGCCGATCGCGCGCAATGCGTCGCGGGTCTGCGCGGGCGTCAGCGCGGCGATGCGTTGCAGCGCGTCCTTCACCGAATCCGCGCCCGATGTGCGCACGCTGACTGTCGGACCCTGGTTCCATGCGTCGAGCCCTTCCGCGCGCAACAGCACGACGAGCGCATCGTTGATCCAGTCGCCGGACCATGTCGCGAGTATCGTGCTGCCGCCGTGCGTGAACACCGCGCGCGAGGCGAGTTCGTTCGACGCGAAAAAGCGCCGCGCCTCTTCGAGCAGTTCGCGGCCCGTTGCATCGACGAACACGACGGGCTCTCCATCGTTCAGCACGTTGAACATCTCGCGCCGCACTTCGTCGTGCACGAGCGAGCCGCCACCGTCGAACACGGGCGGCACGCCGCCCTGGTCCGGCTTCACGTAGACGGTCTTCTTGCCCGCGTCGACTTCCTGCACGCGCCAGCGCTGCCCGCCGAACACGATGCCCTGGCCCGCCGTCAACGGCCTCGACACGGGCAGCGAGCCCAGCACCTTCGCGCCGGCGATGATGCGGAACTCGTCGTCGGTCGCGAACGACGCATAGAACTCATAGTGATTGACGAGCCGCTCGCCCGCCACGCCGTGCAGCAGCAAGCCGCCCGCTTCCTGCACGAGCAGATCCTTCGTGCCGAGGCTGCGCAGGATGGCCGCAAACGTCGCCTTGTCGATCGCGCCGAACGGGCCGCTCGCGACCAGCGTGTCCCACAGTTCGCCCGCAGTTGCGCCGCCCCGTTCGGCGATGATCGACAGAACCTGCTGCACGAGCGTCGACGGATGCATGCCGCCCGCGCGCGGCGGCTCGAACCAGCCGCGCAACAGCAGATTCACCATTGCCACCGATTGCACGAGGCTTTCGCGCAGCCGGTCCGACAGATCGGCGTCGCTGTGCAGTTCCGCCTCGACGCAATAGCAGCGCAGAATGGCCGCTTCGCCCTTGCGGCGCCCTGAGCGTCCGAGCCGCTGCCGCAAGCTCGCGACTGACGGCGGCGCGCCCACCTGCACGACGCTCTTCACCGCGCCGATGTCGATGCCGAGTTCGAGCGTCGTGGTGCACACAGCACTCGCGGGCCGGTCGCCCGCTTTCAGCGCCTGTTCCGTCTGCTCGCGCAATTCCTTCGACAGGCTGCCGTGATGCGGCCAGAACTCGTTCGGATGGCCGTCGCGTTCGCATGCGCGGCGCAACAGGTCGGCGTATAGCTCGACCTGCCGGCGGCTGTTCGGAAAGATCAGATTGTTCGAGCCGCGCAGCGCCTTATACATGTGATTCGCGACTTCGACGGTGCTGCCGGGCACGACGTCTTCGAGACCGGGATTGTCGATATCGGGCTCGAAGTGAATGCGCGGCGGCTTCTCGACATAGCCCTTGATCAGAATCTTCAGTTCCTGGCCCGCGCTGCCCGATTCGATGATGTGCACGTTCTGCGTCGCTCGCGGCCGCAGGAAATCGGCGGCGAGGCGCATATCGCCGAGCGTCGCCGACAGGCCGACGCGCGGCACGCTGCGCGCGCAAACGCGCTCGACACGCCGCATCAGCGACTGCAACTGCATCCCGCGCTCGGAGCCGATGAACGCGTGCAGCTCGTCGACGACCACATAGCGCAGCGCCCCGAACGTCTCCGCCAGCGACGAGCCGCGCGTGACGAACATCGCTTCGAGCGATTCGGGCGTGATCAGCAGCACGCCTGCTGGCTTCTTCAGAAAGCGCCGCTTGCGGCCCGACGATACATCGCCATGCCAGCCGGTGACGGGAATCTCAAGCGCTTCGCACAGATCGTCGAGCCGCGACCACTGATCGTTGATCAGCGCCTTCAGCGGACTGACGTAAAGCACTGAGCCGCTGCACGGCTCGTCGCGCAGCAGGTTCGAAAGAATGGGAAGAAACGCGGCTTCCGTCTTGCCCGCCGCCGTCGCCGCCGCAATGATCACATCGCGATCCGCGTCGATCAGCGCGGGCACCGCGCGTTCCTGCGCGTCGCGCAGTTCC
Organism: Paraburkholderia phymatum; assembly: GCF_040965635.1. GTDB lineage: Bacteria > Pseudomonadota > Gammaproteobacteria > Burkholderiales > Burkholderiaceae > Paraburkholderia > Paraburkholderia phymatum_B. The sequence goes on along the minus strand of NZ_JBFRCH010000014.1, from coordinate 44,470 downwards.
GTCCAGCCTTCGCGCCAGATCCAGCGCCGAATGCGCTCGTCGAGCAGATCGAAGCTGCGCGAATCAGTTGAGCCGGAAGCTGGCGAGCTCATCGTCGCTGTCGGGCGCGGCGTCGTTGACGATGTCGGCCGCGCCGCCCGTGTCGCGCTCGACTTCGAGGCTGCCGATCAGCTCGCGCCAATCCGCCAACGAATTCTGCTCCAGCACGGCGAGAAAATTGATGAACGCGGTGATCGTCGTGCGCGGCGTGCGGAAGTACGCTTCGCCCAGACGCGTCGCGCAGTGCGCCATGAACGCGGGAATCGCCTCCTCGGGCACGAGCGTCTTGCTCGCGTCGCCGAACGCATAGACGAGGCGCAGCTTGTCGAGCAGCACGTAGAAATCTTCCGGCGTGAGCGCGGCGAGACGGATCACGGGGCCGCTGTAGTCGACGAGCCCGTTCGTCGCGAACGCGTTTTCCGCGAGGCGCGATTGCAGCGCCGCGTAGCTGTACAGACCGCGGCGCGTATCGAGCAGAAACTCCGGCGTGCCGCCGAGCACGAAGCCGAGGCCCTCCGCCGTGCCTTGCAGCGAATCGTTCAGGATGCGCAGAAGCTGTTCGTAGTTCGCGTTGCGCGCCTGGAGATTCGCGAGCTTGTATAGGTTCACCATTTCGTCGAGGCACACCATCAGGCCGCTGTAGCCCGCGAGCCGCACGAAACGGCCGAGCAGCTTCAACTGGTCGTACATGTTCGCGTCGTCGACGATCGTGCGCACGCCGAGCGCCTGGCGCGCGTCGGTACGGGTCGAGAACTCGCCGCGCAGCCAGCGCACGGCATCGCTCTTCAGCTTCTCGTTGCCTTCGTCGAATCCCCGGCAATACGCGGCGATCACGTCGGCGAAATCGTAGCCGTTGACCATCTCCGTCAACTGCGAGAGCTGCGCGCGGATCACTTCGTCGCTGGTGCGGCCCGTCGCCTTCGCTTCCGTCTTCGCCTGGCCGATGAACTTCTCGACCACGCCGGAAAGCGCGCCGCCTTCGGGCTTCGTGCGCGTCGCCATGTTCTTCACGAGCTCCGCGTACAGCGAGCGCGCCTGGCCGCCCGACGCATGCAGACGCCGGTCCGGGTTCAGATCGCCGTGAACGGTGACGAGCTTTTTTTCGAGCGCGATCGCGCGCACGAGGTTCAGGAAAAACGTCTTGCCCGCGCCGTATTCGCCGACGACGATGCGAAACGCCGAGCCGCCGTCCGCGACGCGTTCGACGTCCTTCAGCAGCGCTTCGAGTTCGCGCGCGCGGCCGACCTGGATCAGATGCTGCCCGATGCGCGGCACGACGCCGGCGCGCAGGGATTGCAGGACCGCGTCGCGGTCCCTGGGGCGAATCGTTGTCATGCAGCCAACCTTTGTGCGACTTCCTGATTGATTTCGACGGGATCATCCCCGTCCGTGAGCGGCTCGTCCCAATGATCGAGCGACGCCTCGTTTACCTGTTCGATCGCGCCGTCCAGCATCAGTTCGAGATGCGACGCGGCGGCGGCAAGTTCGGCGCGCGTCCACGACGCGCGCGTCACGAGCAGGCGCAGGAAGGACGAGTGCGCGTCGTCGAGGCCGAGGAGCCGGGCTCGCGTTTCATCGTCAGTGTGCGTTGCTTCAGATGTCGATGCGTCAGACGTTTGCTGCACATCGGGCGCGGACGTTGCATGTTCGGCGAGCATTTCGCGTTCCTCGTCGCGGACAGTTGCCTGCGCGTTCGCTTCGACGTGCGCGGGCGGCGGCGCTTCCATAGGGTGGCTGTGCGCCGCACCCGCCGCTCCATGCGCCTCTTCGACGAATACGTCCGCCAGCATCGCGGACACGCGCACCGTTTCCTCCTTCAGCGCGGCGATGCGCGTCGCGTCGAGCGCGAAAGCCGGCTTTGGCGCGGCGTGATTCTGCGTATCGGCGTGCCTTTGCGTATCGGCGTGCTTGTGCGCCCTCGCGTTCGCGCCCGCCGCCGATGCCGGCGCGCCGCTCGCGTGCTGGTGCAAATCCGTATAAAGACGCTGCGGATCGATACCGAGCACCCGGTACACCTTTTCCAGCAGCCTCACTTCGTCGCGCGACACGACGCCGTCCGCGTTCGCCGTATGCACCAGAAACGATGCGATCGTCGCCTTCACGTCCAGCGACAGCGGCTGCAGCTTCTTCTTCAGCCCAGCGGCGGCCGTCGGTTGCGCAAGTTGCACGAGATTACGCGCTTTCAGCCGCACGCGCTGCTGCGCTGACAGATGCGGCCACTGCTCGATCTGCCACTCGATCACGGCCGTTTCGCGCTGAGTCGCATCGCCGTCCGCGCGCGCCACCGTCGCGGCCAGATCGACGATGATCGTCGCAACGTCGTATGCGTCGTCGGTATGCAACGGGGCCGCGTCGGGCTCCATCGCGAACAGCGCGACGGCATCCGCCGGCTTCGGCGTGCGCGCACCCAGGCGCACGTCGGGTTCGACGGCGATGCCCGCCTCCGCCAGCGACGTCGTGAACACGACGGCCTTGTCGCGCGTCATCTTGCCGCCCGATCTGAAGCGCGCGAGCACCGCGCCGAACGTGCTGACAAGCGTCTCGTGCGCGACGTCGGCGGCGAGCGCGTCTATCGCATCGTGCGTCGCTTGCGGCCACATGTTCGCGGGCAGCATCAGCGTCGCTTCGAGCGTGCCCTGCGCTTCCGGATAGCGGCCGAGATAACGGCTGTACGCGTCAAGCGCCGCAGCGCTCTCGTGCATCAGCAATTGCAGCTTGTTGCGCGTGCCGTTGACGGCCGCGATATCGGGCAACCCGACCAGAAAGCCCGGCACGGGCACGCTCTTCAGCGCGCGGAACGACGGCTGCGGCGACGCGTCAAGCTTCGTCCGGTTGGCGGGCAGGATCATGCCGTCGCCGAAGCGCTCGCGATACTGGCGCATGAACACGCGGTCGAATTCCTCGGGACAGCGCGCGACGGCCGTGCGCCGCACCATCATCGGATCGAGCTTGACCCACGCAAGCGCCCAGTCCGCCGGCAGCGGATACTGGTCGAGCGCCGCCTGGCCGAACGCGACGCGCACGTTCAGCGGCACCTGATAACCCGTCGCCAGCCCATCCGGAGCAGGCTGACGATACATCCGCGTATGACGCGACGCGATCAGCGACAGCGCATCGAGCAGACCGCGCACGTGCTTTTGCCATGCGTAGTTCGCGTCGAGATTCAGCAGGCGGCGCAATTCTTTCGCGATCGCGTTGAATTCGTCGCCGCTCACCTTGCCCGCCGCGCCGTCGACGAGCACGCGCCGCTCCAGCCCATACAGGTAGAAGAACAGATAGCCGGTGTGGATATCGGATTTCCTGCGATCGGATGCGAGCCACTCGACGTACGTGCGACGCTGCGCCGGCGTAAGCCCGCCGTAACTGAGCGCGGCGCTGCCGAGGCTCTCGGTCGGGTCCGCGCCCTCGCGAGCGAGATCGAAGCGCGTGTCGATCACGCATGCTTCGATCGAATCGGCGTGCGAGCGCTGCACGTCGCCTGTGTAGAAAAAGCCTCCCTCGACCGCGATGCCGCCGATCTCCACGCTTTCGCCGGGCGCGACCCAGCGCGCGGACGAGCGTACGGACGAATGCACGGACGAACGCGTAGGCCGCACGCCGCCGGGCGCGGGCCGGATGCGGTAGGCGTCGGCGGGCGCGCCGGATTCCGTCACCGATGCGAACGGCTCGTCGTCGCATGAGCCGGGAGAACTTGTCATGAAATAGCCTGGCTCAGCGCGAGCCTTGTGATATCCGGATGAAAACTGCGACGCGAAACGTGACGCCAGAGACGCCAGCGACGCGGTGAAAGACTCGAGCGGTTCGCGGGCACGGCTTGCAGGGGCACGCGGCGCGGCGCGCGACGTGTTCTTCGATGCAAGCCTGAGTGGGAACCAACGATAGCCGGCCAAAAGGACCAACGCCAGAACGATCAGATGGACGATCCGCACATGGCCATCCGACGCAAGAACGGCAAGCCCGAACAGCACGCCCATGACGACAGCTGCGCCCCTCCCGATACTGCTTCGCCCGCGGCTCATTGTTCTCCCGTCCGCCGCCGGCAGCCGTCGCCGCCGCGGTCGCGACCTGTTTTAAGGGTTGATTATATTATCTTTTCCAGGATCGATCAGACGCCGCTCAACGCCTGCTTGCGACGCGCGGCGCGGGAGCGCATCACGAATTCGCGACATCGACGACGAGCATCCGATGACCAGCCGCTTGCGTGCGGCAGCACATGGCAAGCTCATACCCAATTCGCATATTTTCGGGGTTTGTTTCGCGAACTGGAGTAGACTGGCGCTGTGTTGACCGCGCCGTACACGCGGACAGGTCCGATACCGTCGAGCCCACTTTTGCACCGTATCAGGCGCTCCGCTCACCCGTCATGCGTCGGACTTTTCACACCGTCTCTCAGGTTCTGGACGGCCCTCGGAATGCCAGAACCTATTCACGCCAGCGGAAGCTGGCGTCTTTTTGTGGGCAGCGAGAAAGGACACGTTCTGCGCCGCCGTCCCTGCCCCTTGACCGACCTCCGCCGACGCGACGGGACGACGCCGCGCCGTCGCGTACGTCGCCAGCGCAAGCCCGCACCAGATCAGCCCGTAGCCCGTCAGATCGACAGTTGTCAGCCGTTCGTGGAAAACCGTGAGCGCGAGGATGAAGGTCACAGTCGGCGTCACGTATTGCATCACGGCCGACTCGGTCAGCGAGACGAGCGGCATTGCATATGCGTAGAGTGAGAGCGGCACGACCGTCAGCGGGCCCGCGAGCATCATCAGCACCGCCGCGCCCGCGCCAAACGACGTGAACGCGAGCGCATGATTCGACGACAGGAACGCAAAGTAGCCGAGCGCGAACGGCATCATCACAACGGTCTCGCGCCAGGTGCTGACGATTGCGTTCTTCGTCGGCCACACCTTGCGAGCCAGGCCGAGCAGCGAGAACGTCACGGTGAGCATCACGGCGAATGCGGGCACGCCGCCGTGCGCGTAGCACTGCACGACCGTGCCGGCCAGTCCGAGCGCGAGCGCCGCCGCTTTCAGACCATTAAGCCGCTCGTTCAGAAATACGATGCCCAGCGCTGCCGATAGCAGCGGGTTCAGGAAATAGCCGAGACTCGCCTGCAACGCATTGCCCGTCACCGACGCGAGGATATACACGACCCAGTTCGCCGACAGCAGCACGGCGGGCAGCAGCGCGAGCGCGAACGAGCGCCAGCCGCCCATCTGCCGCCTCAGCGCGGGCCTGAGCCCGATCACGACCGACAGCACCGCGAACGACCAGAACACGCGATGCGCGAGCATCTCCGGCGCGCTCACTTCCTTCAGATGCCAGTAGTACAGCGGCATCAGGCCCCACCAGCACAGCGCCACGAGCAGCGCAGGGTAGCCAGCGCCTTCCTTGTGCTTCTGAATGTGTGCGTTCATTTCTGTAGCGCCTCGTCGAGTCGGTCCATCAGAAGTTCCACTTCGTCCACGCCGAAGATCAGCGGCGGTGACAGGCGCAGCGAACCCAACGAACTCGGCGACGCGTAATTCGGCATCGCCAGCACGCCGGCGTCGATCAGCGCGAGCCATACGTCGGCCATGTTGATGTCGCACTGCGCGTCGGGCGCGAGACTCAGCGCGAGTCCCTTGCCGCGCAGCGTCAGACGCCCATCGAAGCGATCGGCGATGCGTCGTTCGATCAGCGCGCCCATCGCCGCCGCGTTATCGACGAGCCGCCCGCTTTCGACGAGATCCAGCACGATCAGCCCGCACTGCATCGCGAGCCGGTTGCCGCCGAACGTCGAGCCCTGCACTTTCGCCTTGCCGGGCGCGCCGAACACGGCGTCGAAGTCGCCGTCGTTCATCAGCACGGCGGACAGCGGCACGAGCCCGCCCGTCAGTCCCTTCGATACGACGATCATGTCGGGCGCTTTAGCCGCATCGCTCATGCCGATCGCGTCGATGCCGAACCAGGCGCCCGCGCGCCCGAGCCCGCAGTACACCTCGTCGGCGATCAGCTTCGTGCCCGTCGAACGGCACAGCGCGGCGAGCCGCGCCGATGTTTCCGCTGTCCAGTGCTGCGCCGCCGACGAGCCCGCCACTGGCTCGAACACCACGGCCGCGATCTTGCGGCTCGCCAGCATGTCTTCGAGCGCAGCGAAGTTGTCGGCGTCGACGTGATGCACGTTGCCCGGCTTCCAGGGCAACGCGTCCGTCCAGAACGGATTGCCCGTCATGAACGACGCGAACATCGACAGCCCATGAAACGAATCGCGAAACGCGACGACGTCGCTGCGGCCCGTGCTCGTCATCGCGAACTTCACGGCGCTTTCCACGGCTTCCGCGCCCGTGGTGGCAAAGAACACTTTCTGAAAGCGCCTGCCGCTCAGTGCGAGCAGCCTGTCGGCGAGCGCGAGTTGAGATTCGGCGCATTCGAAAGGAAACACGTTCACCGACGTTCGCTGCAACGCATCGGTGAAGCGCGCGCTCAGCGTCGCATGCGCGTGACCCAGATTCGCCGTGCCGAAGCCCGCGAGACAATCGAGCAGCACGCGTCCGTCGGCCGTCTCGATGTAGCAGCCGTCGCCGCGCGCGCCCGTCATGTCGAGGCCCAGTTCGTCGAGAAACTTCTCCCAGTACGGATTGACGGAAGCGAAGCGCGATGGCGCACAGCCCGGCTCGCGATCAGACTTCAAGCGACCTCCTGCCTTCGTGGAGCCCATGAAACTGGAGTTGCGTCTGACCGCCATAGAAGTACGCGACCGATTCCAGTTGCCGCATGTTCACTTCGAGCATGAATAGCGCCGCTTCGAGGCTGTAGCGCTGCTCGGCCGCCGTCACGTGCGGAACGTCGGCGAGGAAGAGCCGCGACAGGCTCGGATGATTCAACTCGTCGTTCGCCTCGCCGTGCTTCGCGACGATGTCGCCCGCGTGCAGCGCGTTTTCGACGAGCGCGGCGATGTGCGCATGAACCGGGCTGTGCTGGTCGCGCAAGCCTTCCGTGACCATGATCGACGCGAAGAACGCCGTGGGCATCCGATGCGCGAGCACCGTGTACGCGTCGATATAGAGCGCCGTCAGCGGCAGTGGCACCGATGCGCGCACATCGGTTTCGTTCATGCCGAGCGCGGCACAGGTGGCAAGCTCGAAGGCTTCGTGGCCGTACTCCTCTTGAAAGTACTGGAAAAGCCGCGCGCGCAGATTACGTTGCAGACGCCTCGACAGCAGCGGCCCGAGTATCTCGACGAAGCGGTCCGTCACGTGATACTGCTCGATGTACAGCCCCTTCACGAGCGGCGTGATCTCTTCGCAAGCGAGCGCCGCCGACGCATACGCATTGCTGCCGAGCTGATCGAGCGCCTTGATCAGCAGACGCTCCGCGCGTGCCGCAAGCGTGAGGCCGCTGCACGCGTCTTCGAAGCGCGCGGTATCGACGGACGTCATGCGTCTGCCGACGCGCAGCGGCGCAAGCTCGACGAAATGCGCGAACGACAGCAGATACATTTCGAGGTCCACGGGATCGAGCGAAGCGACGCTGCGGAAGCTCTCCAGCGCGGCGTCTTTCTGGCAGCGCGATCTGGCCGTCGCGTGTGCGGGAAACCAGCAGACGTGCCGGAATACTTCTGCGAGCACGCGCTGCCACGCGATCAGGACTTCGGGCGCGTTCCGGCGCGCGTACGCAAGCTGGAAATGGAGGGCTTGCAGCGCGAAGTTATCCGCGAACGAGCCCGCTGATTTGCCCGAGAACGGAAACGCACCTGGCGGCGCGTCGCGTACGTCGTCATCGTCAGCGAGCATCTCGTGAACGACGGCGAGCGTGTCCTTGTACATCGCAAGCCGCCGCTCGACGACGGCGGCAAGACGCTGCCCGACTTCCGCGCACATCGCGATCGCGCGTTCGGCGCCCGACGTCACGCTGTCGATGCACGAGTCGGTCTCTTCGATCAGCGACAATGCGTCGAGCTGTACTGTGAGCGCGCGGACCCATGCGGGGCACGCGCCGCGATTGAGCTTCGTCCAGATGTCGGACGAAGGCCGCATCAGTTGCGCGACCACGTCGGCCACCTCGTCGCGCGCGACGCCTTCAAACGACAGATCGACGGCATCGTCGCCGACGCCGATCGTCAATACGTCGTCGCCGCCCAACGCGACCTCGCACGGCACCAGCGCCGGCCGTCTGTATCGATCGATATCCCAGCGTTCCATGACCGTGCTCACGCAAAGATGCGCGGCTTCACGACGGGCTGCCTGCCGTAGTAATCGAGAATCTGGTTCTCTTGCAGCACCATCATTTCGATCGCGAGCATTACGTGCTTTTTCACGGTCAGCTGCTCTTCGGGCGACACGGCGTCGATCTCGGCGAGCAGCGTGAGCGAGATGTCGTCGTGATCGAACTCGTCGTTGATTGACGCGTGACGGGCGATCGGGCGCCAGAAGCCTTCCGGGATGCCCGTCTCGCGGCAATAGTCGGCCAGTTCGACATGAAAGCTCACGCCTGGCTGCTCGAATAGGAAAAGCAGCGCCTTGAAGCTCAACGGATGCTGACGCGCGTACACGCCGAGCGACGCGCACAGCGCGAATGTGGTGGGCAGCGGCACCAGATAGTCGAGGTTGTCGGTGCGAATGGAGACGGCATGCAGCGACTGCCGCAGCATCTCGTCGTGATTCAGTTCCGATGCGAGAAAGCCTTGCAGAAGCTTCTGCGCCTTCACGGCTTCGGCGTGGCCGAGCGCGGGCGCAATCAGGCCCGGTGCCTCGCGCACGATGTAGAAGTATTCGAGCGCATAGCCGATCAGCGCGCTGCGCGGCAGCGTCCTGTCGCGCAGACCCTGATAGAAGCGCGACTTCGAATTGCGCTCGATCGATTCGGCGGCGAACTTCCTGAGCCGGTGATAGAACTCCTCGCCCGACAGGCACCCGCTCGGCGCGGGAAACGCGCTCTCCGTGAGCAGCCCGAGCCGGTCAAATTCTTCGATCAAGCCGTCGATCTCGGGCGCGAGATCGGCATGCCGGCGCTTCAGTTCCGCGATCGTCGCGTCGCCCTGCTTCAGCGAATCGGCGAATGCCTGCAACAGGCCCTGCTTGTCCCCGACGACGGAGCACGACTGCTCGCGATAGTCGATCGTCAGGCCATCGTGTTCCTGAACCAGTTGCACGCCGGGACGAAAACGCGGCGCGGAAAAGAGATCCGATGCGGTCGTGGCCTGCATTACGCCTCCTCGTCGACGTCGAGCTTGCGCAACAGCGCCGGGGACGTCGAGTAATGTTCCCAGATGCCCGTATAGAACTGGTCGTACAGTTCGATGAACAGATACGTCTGCGCGCGCATGCGCCGCACGTCCGTTTCCGCGATGGCCGGAATACGCGAAAAGATCTTGCGCGTCAGGCTGCCGTGGCCGCCGTGCAGATTGATATCCGAATGCGCCTTCACGGGCCGGAGCAACGCGGGATCGACGCCGATCCGGTACGCGGCATCGAGAAACGAATCCTGCTTGATGTCCTTCCCTTCGAGAATGCCGAGCGTCGAAAAGAAGAAGAGCGGATCGCTGTGCGCCCAATACGCGAGCGCATTACACAGCGCCATGGTCTGCGGCAGCGGCACGGTGCGCGCGAGGTCTTCGCGCGTGACGCCGAGCGTGGTCAGCGCCTTGAGGAGCAGTTCGTCGTGACCGTACTCTTCCGCATAAAACTCGTTCAGCGCGAGCCGCACGCCCGTATTCGCGACGTACGAAAGAACGGGCGCGTCGAAGTAACTTTCGCGGAACAGGAAATGGTAGTTCTCGACGATCATCCCGTGGATCACGTTGAGCGGTATGTCGTCGCGCATGTTCGCCGATGCGCACTTCTCCCAGAACACGTTCGTGTAGAGCGTGCGGTACAGCAGTTCGTTGGCGAGATCTTCGAGTTCGAGCAACACGTCGAGGCCGCTGCGGGCATGCGCAGGTTTCACCGCGCGCACCAGTTGCAGTTCCTTCAGACGGTCGAATACTTGCTGTTCATACGGCGAGTAGCGCGCCAGCACCTCGTCGGTCTTGATGCCCGAGCGCAACGCGCTGATCAAGGGCGCGGCGTCTTCGCCGTCGGCGGATGCAGGAAACTCGTACTGGTGCTCGTCGTCTTCGATGACGAGCAAAGGCGACGTGCTAAGGCACTTTCCCGCCAGCACGAACGCGTGTGGTTCAAAGATGTCGTCGATCACCACAGCCTCCGTTCGTGGCCGGCACGCGAACGTGCCGGCCCGCTCACTACAGATGGACGGGAATCAACACGGGACGGGCTTTGCGCGGCTTGACCACGACCGTCACCTTCCTGTCGTCCTGCCGGACCGTTTGCGACTTTGCCTGGGACTGCTGTTGCGCTTGAACCTGTTGAACCTGTGTTTGCATCGTCATTTCAACCTCCTTCGGTTAGCTGTTTAAGTCTGCACTGCTTAACAATCTGCCCACTCCAAGTGGCCAGTTCTTCGCACCCGGAGCCGGAAATCCAGAGCCATTTCGCGGGCAGCACCGCCCCGCCGTAGCGGCAAGACGATGAGCGCAACAGGCTTATACATGTGGCCCCGTTCTCCGTCGTGGACCCCGACACCAGAGCGGCTTCTTCGTGTCCGTCCCGGTTCAGTCAGACGTGGTGTGTCTATCAGCGCGATGCCATAACTCGCAGCAAAACGATTGCGGCGCAACGATCGTGGCGAATCGCGCTGTTATCGAATGCGTGCCCGAGTGTCGCACTGTGACCGCAGACTGAACGCTCGACACGCAAAACGGGCGCTCCCGCAATGGGGGAGCGCGCTCAAAGGTCGATTTCAGACTGGTCGATCCGGTCGGAGTCTCGTTAGCGGCCGCCGTTCGATGGTTTCTCTCAGGTTCTGTTCTCTCAGGTTCTGCTGGGCCATGTCGTTTCGCACGGCCTCGGAAGTTCTTTCGATATAGTTCTGCTTTTACCCAGTCACTCAAAGTGTTCGGCCATCTTCGCCGAAGATTGACGGATGCGCCAAATACTAAGCAAGCTATTGATTTAAAGCCTTTTTCAGCCAACAATCTCGGCGAAAGAATGCTGTTCGTCGGACCTATTGTTCCGGTAAACTTCGACGACTGGAATGAACACTTTCGATCAATTTGCGCGAAGTGTTCGGTGAACTTGCACGAACACTTTGAACGGGAGGCGAATGAAAATTACCCTCGACGTCGCAACCTCCACCCCGCTGACGGAGCAGATCGTCGGGCAGGTCGAGGCGTTGATCCTGTCGCGCGAATTGCGCGTCGGCATGCGTCTGCCGTCCATCCGCAAGTTCGCGGCCGAGCACAATATCAGCCGCTTTCCCGTCATCGAGGCGTACGACCGTCTCGCCACGCGCGGCCTGCTCCAGCCGAAGCATGGCTCCGGCTACTACGTCGCCGAGCAGTTCGAAAAAGCGCCGCGCGCCACGCGCGGGCTCGACGCGATCCGCGCGACGCCCGAATCCGATCAGATCCTGCGCCAGTTCGAGCGGCCCGACGAAGTGCTGAATCTGTCGATCGGCTTCATCCCCGAAGCATGGCGCGATGTCGAAGGGATCGCGCAGGCGATCCGCCAGGCGTCGCGCACGGACGCCCGCAGCCTGATCGACTACGCGATTCCGCAAGGCGACCCGCAATTGCGTCTGCAGATCGAACAGCGGCTGGCGTTTGTCGGCGTGGCGGCGGAGCCGCAGAACATCATGGTGACGAACAGCGCGAGCGAGGCGCTCGATCTCGTCGTGCGGATGCTGCTCAAACCCGGCGACACCGTGTTCGTCGAAGATCCCGGCTACTTCAACCTGTTCGGCCTGCTCAAGCTGCAAGGCATCGAGCTGGTCGGCGTGCCGCGTCAGTCGACGGGCCCGGATATCGAAGCCGTCGAAGCGCTGCTGAAAGAGCACCGGCCCAAGCTCTTTTTCCTCAATACCGTCTTTCACAATCCGACGGGCACGAACGTCGCGCCGCACGTCGGCTTCAGACTGCTGCAGCTCGCGCAGGAGCACGACTTCATGATCGCCGAAGACGATGTCTACGCGGATTTCCAGGCCATTCCGACGCAACGTCTCGCGTCGCTCGACCGGCTCACGCGCGTCGTGTACATCGGTGGATTTTCGAAGAGCCTGTCGTCATCGCTGAGGCTCGGCTACATCGCGGCCGAAGCGGGGCTCGTCAAGCATTTCGTCGAAGTGAAAGCGCTGACGAGCCTCGGCGGCACGCGTTTCAGCGAGCGCGTGGTGGCCGCGCTGCTCGAGCGCGGCACCTATCGCAAGCATCTGGAGCGGCTGCGCCGGCGCGTGAACGGCGCGATCTCGACGGCGGTCGAACTGCTCGCGAGCGTCGGCTGGCAGGTGTTCGACGAACCTTGCGGCGGCACGCTCGTGTGGGCGCGCGTGCCCGGCGTGCCTAATTCGGATGTGTTCGTCGCCGAGGCGGCCCGCTCGGGCATCACCGTGCAGCCCGGCAGCTACTACCGGCCGCACGGCGAGCCCACGCCGTGGGTCCGCTTCAACACGGCGTATCTCGACAACGAGCGCGCGATGGGATTTCTGCGGCGCGCGGCGGCGCTGGGCGGATGAACCCGCGCGTAAAAAAAGCCCCGGCCGGACGTGATCGGAGCGGCGCGGGGCTCGACAAAAGCTCGCCTGTTCTCAAGAGGCACTTCGACATTACCCGCATCAAAAAACCGGATCAATCGAAAAAAACCCCGGTCTCCGGGTGCCGGAGACCGGGGGAAGCTCTCTCGCGTGCGAAGGGACCACCGCGCACACGAGTCACTTTAGCGGTTTCCGCGCTGCGGATTAATCCGTCCCGTGAGAACAGTCCTTTCCTGCGCGCGCAAACGCGTGCCAGCGCAGCGCGGGCTCATCGCCTGCCCTGCTCTTGCTATGTCCGCGTGCGGGGCGGATGCGCGCGCGCCGTGCACTCGGCGCAGACGCCCTGCAACGCCAGTGTCTTGCCGACGAAGCGCATCCCGAACTTCTTCGCGATCGCGTGGCGCCGACGATCGAATGCCGGATCGGAGAATTCCTCGACCCGGCCGCACACGACGCACACGAGATGATCGTGCGCCTTGCCCGTATTCAGCTCGTAGAGACTATGGTGCTTGCCGAGCGGCACGCTCACAACGAGTCCGGCGTCGACCAGCTGATTGAGCACGCGGTAGGTGGTCGACAGATTCATCCGTTCGCCGCTCGCCGAGATGCGCCGGTGAATCTCTTCCGCGCTGTAGTGGCCGTGCTCCGCATGCAGCAGATAATCGAGCACGGCTGCCTGCGCGGCCGTGCCTGCGAGGCCGGCGCGCTTGAGCGCGTCGAGGGGTTGCATCGGGGATGGGGAACGAGGCGGCATGCGCAGCCGTTCTGTGTCGATTCGAAGGAGCCGACTTTCAGCCTATGACATCGGCTCGCACATTTCCGGAACCTAGTTGATTGCGATTCGCGTTCGGAAGCACGCGCATTGCGCACGTGCCTGATCCGCTTGATGCGCTTGGTCCACCGCGCAAAGCAGCAAGCGCAACCCGCTTCGTGCGGATTGCGCGGCCGATATACGGAGTCAATACAGAGTGAATCAGCGCGAAGAACGCTCGCGCTCGACGGCGTCGCGGGACGGCACGCGATGCTCGGCCGGTCTGAGCGATGGATTCTTGTGCCACGCGTCCTGGCGATTGCGGACACGGTTGCGAACGAGCTCGACTGCCTGCCACGACGCGAGCGCGACGCAGCCGAACACGACCTCGCGCATCCGCTTGATGAGCGCAAGCGAAAACGCCGTCTGCTCGTCGACGCCGAACATCCTTGCGAGCAGCACGACGACGGCCTCCTGCACGCCCAGCCCCGACGGCACGAAAAACGCCGCATGGCGCGCGGCTTGCGTGAGCGCCTCGACGGCGATTGCGCCGCCGATCGAAACGGGATGCCCGAGCATCCAGAGCGCGAGATACACCTCGGACGCGCCCAGCACATAGCCTGCGAACTGCCACAGAAACGCGCGCAGCAGCAGGCCGGGCTCGCGCAACAGCGCATCGATGGCGGCATCGAGCCGCGCGCCGCCCATGCGCTCGACGCCCCAATGCTCGCTCATCGGCAGACGCGCGGACCATCGCTCGATCGCGCGAAAGAGCCCGCCGCGTCGCAACAGCACGAACACGACGACGGGCAGCGGCAGCGACAGCACGAGCGCCGCGCCGACCGTCACGAGCATCGCGTCGTGCCCCGTCTGCGCGACGATCATCACGAGACCGATCGCCGCGAACACGTATTGGACGGCCATCGTCACCAGCACCTCGACGATCACCGATGCGCCGACGACACTCGCGTCATCCGTCCGCCAGCGCGCGAGCCGCACGCCGACGAACTCTCCGCCGATGCTCGCCACCGGCAACAACCGGCTGACCGCCTCGCGCACCGTCGCGACCCACCACAGATACGCGAGCGGCGCGCGCTTGCCCAGTAGCAGTCGCCATGCCTGCGCATCAAGCAGCAGCGGCAGAGCATGCAGCGGCACGAGCCACAACAGCGCAAAGCCCGCAGCGCCGATCGCGCGCAGCACATCGTCCATGCCGCCGTGCAACGCCAGCGCGATCAGCACCGCGATGCCCGCGGGCAACCCCAACCATTTAAGCCACTTCATCACTTCATCATACGTAGGTCCGCTGCGAGAACACATCCGCGAAACCGCCGGTGATGGCTCCGCTCGCGGCAATTGCCGATGCGACGCGCCCGGACACCAGCGCGTCGAATTCGTCGCTGTGCCGGTACGTCTGCATCGTGGGCGTGATCGCCCCGTCTCCAGCCACGGCCGGATGACCGTAAATCTCTCCGACCCCTTCCGGCAGCCGCGATAGCGCGGCGAGCAGCGCCGCTTCGTCGAGCCGCCCCGTCTGCGACACGCCGATCACGTAATCGTTGTGCGCAATACCTGCATTATCCAACTGCTTGCGCACGCGAGCCATCCACGGTCTGATCCACGCTGGCGCGCCGGGTTCGTACGGCAGACGCATTGCGTTCAATCCAAAGTCGCTGCCGACCTCGATGATCAGCGCGAGCACCGTCGGATGCAGATGAAAGTGCTTGTGCGTGTTCACGTGATCGAGTTTCAGCCCCGTGTGCGCGAACGCCTGGAACTGCGCGCGGATTTCCGCTTTCAATTGACGGCGCACTTCAGGCAGGAGGAAAAAGCGAAAGCCGTCGCGCACCATCCGGTCGCCGAATCGTCCGTGCCCGTCGACGAGCGCCGGGACGAGATGCGTCGCGAGCATCGGCACGCCGTCGGCCAGCACGATATGCAGGCCGACGCGCAAAGTCGGATTGCGCTGTGCGCGCCGCACGGCATCGGCGGCGGCGGGCGACGACACCATCAGGCTCGCCGCCGTGAGCACGCCGGTTTGATGCGCGCGCTCGACGGCTTCGTTGATGCGCGTGTGCAGGCCGAAGTCGTCGGCGGTAACGATCAGTGCGCGTCGGGGCCTGCCCGGCTGCGTCATGCCTCGTGAGCCCGCAGGAAGCGGAAGAACTCGACGCCTTCGCGCAGGCGACGCTTCATCATGTCCCAGCTCATCAGCATCTCGCGCACGATTTCCCAGATCTTCGACGGCCGGAAATAGAACTGACGATAGAACTGTTCGAGGTGGTGATAGATATCTTCGCGCGACAGATGCGGATACCCGATTGCAGCAAGCTGCACGCCTTCCTTGCTGACGAGGTTGATCACCTTGTTCTCTTCGAGCCAGCCGTTTTCGACGGCCTGCTTGTAGAGCGTCGTGCCGGGATAAGGCGCCGCAAGCGACACCTGAATCGTGTGCGGATTGATCTCTTTCGCGTACTCGATCGTCTTCTTGATCGTCTCTTGCGTCTCGCCCGGCAAGCCGAGAATGAAGGTGCCGTGAATCTTGATGCCGAGCTTGCGGCAGTCTTCGGAGAAGCGGCGCGCGATGTCGGTGCGCAGGCCCTTCTTGATGTTCAGCAGGATCTGGTCGTCGCCGGACTCATAGCCGACGAGCAGCAGACGCAGACCGTTTTCCTTCATGATCTTCAGCGTCGAATACGGCACGTTCGCCTTCGCGTTGCACGACCACGTGACGCCCAGCTTGCCGAGACCGCGCGCAATCTCCTCGACGCGCGGCTTGAAGTCGGTGAACGTGTCGTCGTCGAACATGATCTCCTTCACTTCGGGCATGTTGTCGCGAATCCACTTCACTTCTTCGAGCACGTTCTCGACGGAGCGCGTGCGATAGCGATGGCCGCCCACCGTCTGCGGCCACAGGCAGAACGTGCAGCGCGAGCGGCAGCCGCGTCCCGTGTAGATCGACACGTATGGATGCTTAAGGTAGCCGATGAAGTAGTTGTCGATCTTCAGGTCGCGTTGATAGACGGGCGCGACGAACGGCAGCTCGTCCATGTTTTCGAGGATCGGGCGCGCTTCGTTGTGCTCGATCGAACCGTCGGCGGCGCGATAGCTCAAGCCCTTGATCTGCGCGAGCGGCAGGCCTTCGGCAAGCTCCTTGCAGGTGAAATCGAATTCTTCGCGGCAGACGAAGTCGATCGCGTCACTCGCCGTCAGCGAGTTGTGCGGATCGACGGCCACCTTCGCGCCGACCATGCCGACCATCACCTTCGGCGCGCGCGCCTTCAGTTGTTCGGCGAACAGCGCATCCGTCGGGAAGGACGGCGTGCTCGTGTGGATGACGACGACCTCGTATTCCGCCGCGATCGCCAGCGTCGCTTCCACCGACAGCCCATCGGCGGGCGCATCGAGCACGCGGCTGCCCGGCACGAGCGCGGCCGGCTGCGCGAGCCATGTCGGATACCAGAATGAGCGGATTTCGCGCTTCGCTTGATAGCGCGACCCCGCGCCGCCATCGAAACCGTCATACGACGGCGCCTGCAAAAATAACGTCTTCTTCATATTCGTTTTCCACGAGTTTCAATTGAGCCAAACGCGCAACTGCTGCGGATGCAGCGCGTTCAGCGGCCGTCGGATACTTCGAGTGCCTTGACGGGCTCGGGCCGGAACACGGCCGCCGCGCCGTCCTTTTCCTCGACAGGCATGCGCACGCCGCGCCACACCACGGTCGAGCCAAACGATCCCGCGAGCCACTGCGCGAACATCAGCGCATCGCGCACCGGCGTCAGCGCGAGATCGCGCCAGAACATGCTTCGCTCGGCGCTCATCATCGCATGCAGGACGATGCGCGCCGAAATTCCCGTCACTGTCGCGACGATCAACGCGATCGACACGGCGGGATGCGCGAGCGCGCCCGGCAAGTGCGCGCCGCCGCGCAGCGCGAATGCGAGCCACGCGCCGCACAGCATCCACGGCAGCGTGATCGTCACGAACAGGAACGTGAAGCCCGCGCGATTCACCGAGCGGATCGTGCGCAGCCAGCGCGTCTCGCGATCCCACAGCGCGGGCAGCGTGCATTCCGTCACATCCGTTTCGACGACGACGGACGACAGCGCCGTGTTCAAGCCGAGTTCGCGCACGTGTCCGGCGAGCCAGTAGTCGTCGGCGAGCGTGTTCCTCAGACGTTCGAAGCCGCCGATGCGCGCGAGCGTCGCGCGCTTCAACGCGAGCGTCGCGCCGAAGCCGAAGCGCGTCGAACCGAACATATGCGCGACGCGTACGGAAGGCACGAACCATTCGTTGATGAACTGCGCGCCCACGCGCGACCAGAACCCGGCGATACCCTTCGCACGATACAGGCATGTGACGATGCCGACCTGCGGATCGTCGAGCGGCGCACACACGCGCTCCAGATAATCGGCTTCGACGGCGATATCGCTGTCCGCGATCACTAACACGTCGTGACGCGCCCATTCGGCCATGTTGATCAGGTTGCTCACTTTCAGATTCGTGCCATGGACGCGCGGATCGATCACGAGCGAAATCTGGCGTTCGGGATAGACGGTCTGCAAGCGATGGACGATCGCGACGGCGGGATCGTCCGCACGCGATACGCCGCAGATCAGCTCGAAGCACGGATGAGTCTGCTCGCAAAACGTGGCGAGATTCTCGAAGAGCCTGGGCTCGGCACCGCATAGCGGCTTCAGCACGCTCACGGGCGTCGGCGCGACGCGCCGTTCGGCCGCCGCGACACGCGACATCGACACGATCGAGGCCACCACCGCGATGACGGCATACACCGCCGCCCCGAGCGCGAGCGCCGTCGGCAGCCAGTAGATGTGCAGCAGCGCGTCCTGCATGATTTTAGTTGCTCCGGCTAAAAGACTTCAGAAGCTGGCTGTCTCGCCGACAGCCGCGCATAAACGGGTGACACACGCCAAAGAACGCAGTCACCACCCCGTCCGGTTGACGGGAACGTAAGGCATGCCGGTGAAATGCAGATGAAGAATAACAAGTCTGCGCGCCGGACACATGGAAGACACACAAACCGCGTCCTCCCGTGGCCCGACGAAGCGCGCATGACGCCGCCGGATGGCCGCGCGGAACGCGATATGCGCCGCGTGGCGCGTGGCAAGAACGGCGGCCAGCAGCAAGGTGAACGTAAGCACACGGAACGAAGCCGTCTCGAACATCGACTCCGGAAATCTGCAGAAGAAAAGCAGGCTGACGACTGCCACGTCAATGGCCGTCGCAGCGACGGAAGCCGTGACGACGTGTGCCCGGATCATCTCTACAGTGGTTTGCTTCATCACACAGCCAGCCCTACATGGCGCGCACCGGCCCGCTGTGCCGACTCCCTTTGTGTGAAGTTCGCGTGACGGTGCGTCGAATTCGAACGTGCCCGAACCTCGCCGGACACCGCACCCCGATGGTAGCGACCCGATTCTGAAGGGAATATTAAGCCCCTTCGGCGCAGTGTCCGTTTCAGATGCCTTGCCGCATATTGCTCGCGGCTTACGGCAACTGCCCGATTTACGGAAGCATGCGTTGCAGCACGTCGTCCTTCAGGACGATGCGATGAAAGAGCGCTCCGCCGATATGCAGCACGATCAGCGCGAGCAGCACCCAGGCGAGCCATCCGTGCACGTCGCCGAGCGCGTGGCCCGTCTGCGAGCCGTTCTGCGTCAGGTCCGGATAGCGGACGACGCCGAACAGCTTGACCGCCCAGCCGCGCGACGACGCGTTCGCCCAACCCGCCAGCGGCACCGCGACGAGCGTGATGTACAGCAGCGCATGCGTCGCTCGCGAGATGAAGCTGAGCGCGGGCGTCAGTTCGGCGGGCGGCGGCTGGTGCGTGACGCGCCAGAG
This sequence comes from Paraburkholderia phymatum, assembly GCF_040965635.1. GTDB lineage: Bacteria > Pseudomonadota > Gammaproteobacteria > Burkholderiales > Burkholderiaceae > Paraburkholderia > Paraburkholderia phymatum_B. Next base: position 25,260 of record NZ_JBFRCH010000014.1, on the reverse strand, counting down.
AATCCGGCACACGACGGCCGCGACGATCGCCGCGCCCACGCCCAGATGCCACGCGATCAGCCCGTCTGGAAGGGTGTCGCGATGTACATCGGGCATCGTCCAGCCGAGCAGGAACTGCGCGGTGATCAAAAGCGCCACCAGCCAGTGCAGCAGACGCGCGATGCCATCGTAGGCGCGGCGTTGCGTGAGGGCATTCAGGTTCATTGTTTACCTCATCGTGAAGGGGCGGAGCCGTTGCCGCAAGCGGGTACCGCGCGATGCTAACGGCTAAATCTGAAGAAATGCTTAAGCCCTGTCGATGCCGCGACGCCCACGTATATATATGCCATACGCGATAGACTCTCATCAAACAGACCTAAAACAGATTTCACATCCATGCGCATCCTACTCGTCGAAGATGACGACCTGATCGGCAGCGGACTCGAAGTCGCGTTGCGTAACGCCGGCTTTACGGTCGACTGGGCGCGCGATGGCCAGCATGCGGAAGTCGCGCTGGCGACCACGCCTTATGTGCTGCTGATCCTCGATCTGGGCTTGCCGAAGCTCTCCGGCATGGATCTGCTCAAGGGGCTGCGCCTGCGCGGCAATGACATTCCCGTGCTGGTGCTGACGGCGAAAGACACGGCCGCCGACAAGGTGCGCGGCCTCGACGCCGGCGCCGACGACTACCTCGGCAAGCCGTTCGATCTCGCCGAGCTGGTTTCGCGCTGCCGCGCGCTGATCCGCCGCTCGCAAGGCCGCAGCACCGACGTGATCGCGTGGCGCGGCCTGACCGTGGACCCGGTCGCGCAAACGGTTTCGAAGGACGGCGTGCGTGTGCCGCTCACCGCGCGCGAATGGGCCGTGCTGATCCACCTGCTCACGCATGCGGGCGTGCCGCAGCCGCGTTCGCGCATCGAGGAAAGCCTGTACGGGTGGCACGAGGAAGTCGAGAGCAACGCGATCGAAGTGCACGTGTCGAACCTGCGCAAGAAGCTCGGCGGCGACGTGATCCGCACTGTTCGCGGCTTTGGCTACGTCGTGGACAAAGCATGACGGGAACGCGCTCGACGTCGATCCGCCGCCGGCTGATGTGGCTGATTCTGGTCAGCGTCGGCGCCGTATGGGCGGTGATGTTCGCGTGGAGTTTCACGAATGCGACGCGCGAAGTCGACGAATGGGACGACGCGCGCCTGATCCAGCTTGCGCATCTGCTGATCCAGCTCGATGCGGCCAATCTCGCGAAACTGGCCGCGACGGGCATCGACGTGCGCAACGAATACACGCGCGCGTCGCCCGCCGTCTACGACGACAGCGATGCTCAGCCGCGCTATGCGCTCTTCGAGATGCACGATGCGGCGGGCCAGCTGATCGTCGAAAGCCCCGGCCTCGCGGCGCTCAAAACCTCCGTCGAGCCGGGCGAGACGGCGGAAGGCGTGCACCGGCTGACGATCGGCGGACGTATGTGGCTCGCCTATGCATTGCGCGACAGCGCGACGGGCCGCACCGTGCGCGTGCTGGAGCCTGCCAATATGCGCAGCGATCTGACGACGGGCGTCGCGAGCCGCATCGCGCGTCCGATGGCCATCGCCCTGCCCGTGCTCGCGCTCTTCGTATGGTTCAGCATCGGGCACAGCTTCAGGCCGCTGTCGACGATCTCGAAGGCGGTGCGCACCCGCGACGCGCGCAACCTCGATCCGATCCACGTCAACCCATCGCCCGCCGAAGTGAAGCCGCTCGTCGACGGGATCAACCAGTTGCTCGCGCGGCTGCAACATTCGATCATGCGCGAACGCGCATTCACGGCCGACGCGGCGCACGAGTTGAAGACGCCGCTTGCCGCGATCAAGGTCCAGGCGCAAGTGGCGCTCGCCGCGCAGGACGGCGCGCAGCGTCAACAGGCGATGCATCGGGTGGTTCAGGGCGTCGACCGCAGCGCGCGTCTTGCCGAGCAACTGCTTTTGCTCGCGCGGCTCGACGAACGCGAGACGGTCACGACGCTGCCCGTCAAGCTGCATGAAGTGGCGAGCGAGGCGATCGCGTTTCGCGCGCTTCATGCCGAAGAGAAGTCGATGGCGATCATGCTGGCCGGAGACCACGACGCGGAAGTGTATGCGGACCGCGTGCTCGCGCGCACGCTGATCGACAATCTGCTCGACAACGCGATCAAGTACGGCGACGTCGGCGGGCGCGTGCATATCAGCGTGCTGGCCGATGCGCAGAGCGTCGCGTTGACGGTCTCCGACAACGGCCCGGGCGTTTCCGACGAAGAGCGCCTGCGCCTGACCGACCGTTTCTTCCGCGGTTCGGCGGCAACGGCGAGCGGCAATGGCAGCGGACTCGGGCTATCGATCGTCGCGCGCATCGCCACGCATTTCGACGCGCAGATTCACATCGGCTCGGGGATCGGGCGGCGCGGGCTCGCGGTGCAGATTGCGTTTCCGCGCGTCCAGCACGCGCGTGTCGGTCAGGCTATCGAACCGCTCAGACCATAAGGACGCGAGTCGATGCGGCGCATGGGCACGCCCGCGTGTTCAGCGAAACGCTGAAAAGCCCGGGGTCGAGGCTTGAGGGATTCAGGGAAAGAGCGGCAGCGACATGGACATGTCGGCGCCCGGCGCTTTTTTTCGCGCGGGCCGCCCGGCTCGCGGCGAGCGCTTCCGGATCGGCGCGCTCGCGCGGTCGAGGCAGCGGTACACGCGAACCAGCGCGGATGAGAAAGCGGCAGGCTGCGCCATCAGGCACGGCAGCGACGCTTCCAGTTCGATCAGCAACGCCGGCAAGGTCGGAGCCGGGGACTGCGTGGTCTTCCGTGGTTGTTTGGTCATGGACGCCTCTCTGGAACGCTGCGGGCACTGTATCACAGCCCGCTGACACAGCCTGGCAACGCGTCCTCCCGGCCGACGCGTACGGTCTCAAACCGCGCGCGCGGTGCGCGTGGTCAGAGAACGTCAGTCGGCTTTATCGACAGGTGGATGCGCCGGGAGCGCCGCCGCGTCATGCGCGCGCGTCGTCCGCAACGGCGAGCATCGTGCCGCGGCATGCGGGCGATCCGCATCGGCATACATACTGGCGGCGCGTTTCTTCGTCTTGCGGATCGTCGACGGACAGGCCATACGAGATCAGCAGTTCTTCGCCGCACTGGATATCGACGGCGGCTTCGATAAAAACGCGTCCGTCGATTTCGACCGCCTCGCAATTGGCCGTGCACGCATGGTTGAGCCAGCGCGCGCTATTGCCGCCGACGCTGCCGTCGATCACGCGCCCATCCGACAGGCCGAACACGAACGTATGCCCATAGTCTCCGCCGCGCTCGATGCGCCGCGCAGCGCGCCGCCATGACGTCACTTCGCCTTTGTATTCGATGATGCGCTCGCCGGCCGCGAGCGCGCACAACGCGAAGACGCCCTTGCCGTGAATGGGCGACCGCCTGACTGATAAACGACGCATGGCCTGCTTTCGAAGAGGATTCATCGGCTAAGTATAGGGCGCGAAAAAAATGCGCTGTTATCGAAGTGCGTATGTTGATCCTCGTGCGTGCATCGCAAGCCTGCATCGGAATGAAGATGATGAGTGCAGGCGTCGCGTTCGATCAGCCCTGCGTGCGTTCGCGTCTCACCATCGCAAAGCTCACGGGCACCGAGCCGCGCGCGCTGGCCGTGCGCGGCTCGAATTCGCGTGCGTCCAGTGGCATCTCGCGCACGCGTCCCGTCGCAAGTCGTGCATACAGGTCGGGACGCCTCGCATCGAGCCAGCGATGCCCGGGGCTCGTGCCGATCAACGCCGGGTCGAGGTCCGCAACGATCATGTCGTCGTCGCGCGCGCCCTGCCCGTCTTGCGCGATCACATGGCCGCACGGATCGACGATCGCGGCCGCCGCGCCTTCGCCTGCATGATCGCCTGCTGGCGTGTCGTCATGAGCGCCGTCGCTGTAGACGACGAACATGCCGTTGTCGATCGCGCGAGCCGGCAACGCGCGGCGCATCCATTCGTTGCTCGCGGCGTCGCCGGCATCCGTGCGCGCGTGCGGCGCAACGAGGAGCCGCGCGCCGAGCAGTGCCGCCATCCGCGCGTTCTCCACCAGATAGTTGTCGCCGCCGATCAGGACCGCGAGCCGCCAACCCCAGTGCGTGTCGAACACGGTGAAGCGGTCGCCGCGCGTGAGATGGCGCTCGCCATCCGGCTGCAGCTTGCGATGTACGTGGCGCTCGCCGCCCGGCAGGCACACGACATAGCTACTGAAAAACTCCCCGTTCGGCGCGGCTTCGATCAGGCCGACACCCGCGGCGACGCCCGTGCACTCGACTGCATCGGCGACGGCGAGCACGGGCGCGCTGTCGATGCGCTGCGCAAGTGACCTCAGGTCCGTGCGGCGAGTCTTGCGCGCATTGCGCGCATCCGACGAACCAGTCTCGCCGATGCCGCCCGTCAGACAGGCTTCGGGAAACACCGCGAGTCCGACGCCGTCGCGCCCGGCCCGCTCAATCGCGGCGACGGTTCGCGCGACGTTATCGGCCGTCGCACCACGGCGCGGCTTGAACAGCATCGACGCGACACGCAGCGTCGCGGTGGGCAGCGAGGACATGATGGACCCGGTACGAATCGATGGAATGCCTCCATTGGACCGCGCGCCATTCGATACGTAAAATGAATAATTCGATCGAAACGATAACGATGAAGAATGGAAATCCGGCTGCTGCGCGCGTTCCTGACGGTCACCGACCTGCGCCATTTCGGCCGTGCGGCGCAGGCGCTGCATCTGAGCCAGCCCGCGCTCAGCAAGCAGATCGCCGCGCTCGAGGAAAGCCTCGGCGCGCGGCTCTTCGAGCGGGGCCGCCACGGCGCGGAACTGACGGCCTTCGGCACCGCGTTTCTTCCCGATGCCGAAACGCTCGTGCGCGATGCCGACGACGTGCTCGCCCGCGCGCGCGAAGCGAGCAGCGGCCGGCGCGGCCATCTGCGCATCGGCCTGTGCCTGTCGGCGCTCACGCTTGCGCCGTCCTTGATCGCCGCGTATCGCAGGCTCAATCCCAACATCGGTGTCACGCTGAACGATCTGTCGTCGGCCGAGCAGACGCGGCGCATGTTCGCCGGCAAGCTCGACGTGGGCTTCGTCCGGCTGCCCGCTAGCGCGGGCCTGTCGGCGTTTCGCGTGGTTGACGAATCCCTTGGGCTGGCCGTGCCGCCGCACGCGACGTGGAAGCGCGTGCCCGCGAACCTCGACGAACTCAACGAGCTTGGCTTCATTGCGCTTGCGCGCGGACGCGGCCCTGGGCTGGCGGGCATGATCGACGCATGGTGCGCGGAGCGCGGCTTCGTGCCGCGCGTGATCCAGCAGGCCGACGATATCCAGTCGGTGCTGGCCGCCGTTGCGGCGGGTGTCGGCACGGCATTCGTGCCGTCTCGCGCGGAGCATTTGCTCCGCGATGCGCGCGTGTTGCGGCTGAAGGATGCGTCCGCGCAATGGCGCGTCGGCCTTGCATGGCAGACGGAGCGCGACGACCCCGTCGTGACACGCTTCGTCGATTACGTGCGCGCGTCGATAAAACGCGGCGGGTAACATCTGCGACGAGCCTTCAAACGTTCGAAGCGCGCCTTTAAAAAGAGCGCGCCTTCAAAGCGTGAGGCGCGCTTCGAGGCCGCCGCTTTCGCGATTGCGCAGCGTCAGTGTCGCGCCCATCGAGTGTGCAAGCTGCTTCGCAATCGCGAGCCCGAGACCCGTGCCGCCCGTCTCGCGATTGCGCGACGTCTCGACGCGATAGAACGGCTGGAATACGGCATCGAGCTGCGACGGCGGAATGCCGGGGCCGCGATCGAGCACAGCGATCGACACATGCTGCGCGCGCGTGGCGTCGACGCTCATGTCGACGGTCACTTCGTCGCCGCCCGAGTACTTCAGTGCGTTGTCGATCAGATTGCCGAGAATGCGGCGCAACGCCTGCGGTCGCGTCGTCACCGGCTCGCCGACGCGCCCCGTCAGCGACACGCGGTCGCCCGCGTCCGCATAGTCGCTGACGATGCTCTCGATCAGCGCATCGGGATCGATCCGGCACGGCTTCTCATCGGCGCCATGCAGCGTGCGCGCATAGGCGACGCCTTCGCGCACGAGCAGCTCCATCTCCTTCAGGTCCTTTTGCAGGCGCGCGCGCTCCGCCTCGTCGTCGAGCAGGTCGGCGCGCAGGCGCATGCGCGTGATGGGTGTTTGCAGATCGTGCGAAACAGCCGCGAGAATCTGCAGACGCTCGCGCATATAGATGCCGATGCGCGCCTGCATCGCGTTGAACGCCTTCGACGCGCGCGCGACTTCTTCGGGCCCGTTCTCCGGCAGCGCAGCGGGCGCAAGATCGGGGCCGAGCGTGTCGGCCGCCTGCGCGAGACGTTCGAGCGGCCGCGTCGCGAGGCGCACCGCGAGCCACGCGCAGCCGCCGAGCACCGCCAGTTGCGCGGCGAGCACGAGCGGCAGCCACGGCGACAGCGGCGTGCCGTGCACGGGATGCATGTCGATCGTGAGCGGCGAGCCGTCGCTCAATGTCATATGCACTTCGAGATGCTCGCGCTCGCCCGGCACCGCATTGGCCGTCACGTTGTAGCGCGCGCCGACGTCCTTCGCGATCGAAGCGCCGATCTGCTGGGACAGCGTCGCATCCGGTGGCATGCCGCTCGCGCCCGGACCGAGCACGAAGCGGTAGCTGCGCCGCGCGAGCTTCGGCAGCCATTCGACGCGCTCGGCGGGCGACAGCCGGTCGAGCAGCGCAACGGAGCTCGTTACCTCCTGGCCGATGTAGCCGACCATCACGTTCGTCATCGACTCGTTGCGCTCGGTCATCGTCAGCCAGAACGACAGCGTTTGCGCGGCGATCAGCCCCGCGAAGAAGATCAGCGACAGGCGCACGAACAGCGTGCGCGGCGGCCGTAGACCGCGCAAGCGGCCGGCAGCGTGGTTCATCAGACGCTGTCCTCCGGCGTGACGAGCGACGAGAACACATAGCCCTCGTTGCGCAGCGTCTTGATGTAGCGCGGCTCGCGCGCGTCGTCGCGCAGACGTTGGCGCACGCGGCTCACGAGCAGATCGATCGAGCGGTCGAACGGTTCCGTCTGCCGCCCTTGCGTAAGCGTCAATAGCTGGTCGCGCGTCAGCACGCGCTGCGGATGATCGAGGAACACGCGCAGTAGTCGGTACTCAGCGCCGCTCAGCGCGACCATCGTCCCTTCGCTGTCGATCAGGTTGCGGCCGATCGTATCGAGCCGCCAGTCGCCGAAACACAGAAAGTGCGACGTGCTCGCCTGCTCGTTGCCGGGCGGCATCATGCGCGCGCGGCGCAGGATCGCGCGGATGCGCGCGAGCAGCTCGCGCACGGCGAAGGGCTTCGCGAGGTAATCGTCGGCGCCCATTTCCAGGCCGACGACGCGGTCGGTCTCCTCGCTGAGCGCCGTCAGCATCAGAATGGGCACTGTCTGGAACTCGCCCGCGCGCAGTTCGCGGCACAGGTCGAGGCCGCTTTCGCCCTGCAGCATCAGGTCGAGCACGATCAGATCCGGCCGCTCGCTGGCGAGCGCGGCGCGCATCTGGCGGCCGCCCGATGCGAGCGTTGCGCGCACGCCGTTCTTGTTGAGGTAAGTGCCGACCAGTTCGCGGATGTCGCGGTCGTCGTCGACGATCAGAACGTGATCCGTTTTTTCCACACGAGGCTCCTTCGCCCGTCGTTGTGCCGCTATTATGCGTCGTCGACCACCGACAGGCTCGCGCCGTCCGATACGGACGCTTCGAGCGCATACGGATCGACGCCGTCCAGACAGCCGAGGTTCACGCGCCACAGGTTCGGGTCCTTGCGCGTCTGATGAAAAGGATAGACGCCGCAGTGCTTGCAGAAGTAGTGCTTCGCGATGTGCGTGTTGAACTGGTACAGCGTGAGGCTGTCCTCGCCCGACAGGATGCGCAGCGCGCTTGCGGGAAGGAACGGCGACATCAGCGCGCCCCTGCGCCGGCACAAACTGCAGTTGCAGCGCGCGGCGGGTGTGACGGGGGTTTCGACTTCGAACGTGACGGCGCCGCAATGACACGAGCCGTGATGGAGGTTGGACGTCATGGCTTGCTCCTGATTGCAATGCCGACTTTATACCGTAGCGTATCCCCTGCTTTGTGTCCCAATGTATCTGACGGATACGGCGATACAAAATGGGTGGGCGGTGGGTTTGCCGGTGATGCCTCGCCGCCTCTCGCCGAAATGGCCATCGTTCCGCCCGACATGTTGCATGCCATCGGAGACCGGTTCAACGTACTACCTCCGGCACTGATCCTTGTCGCCGGGCGCGGTCGCCGCATTCAGATCGAAGTCTGCTTCCTGTAGCCCTTTTGGACTCGTCGCGACCCAATGCAAAACCGACGGGGAGCGCACGAGCCCGATGCTGCCCGTGTAGGTCCATTTGATCGGCGACGGCTGCGTGCCCGCGAGTTCGATCGACGAAGGCGTGAGCTTCAGATGCAGCAGCCGCCCGTCCTGCGACGGCGTGAACGCGCGCGTGCCGATCACGGCAATGCCCGCCTCGCGCACCGATGCCGGCATGCAGCCGAGCGTCGCCGTCGCCTGCCCGTTTGCATCGATGAGCTGCGCGAAGCCTCTGCCTTTGTCATCGGTGGCGACGACGATGAAGCGTTCGATGGAAGGCACCCACGCTGCCGCGTACGTGTAGTACTGCAAGCGCTCCGCGATCACATGCGTCTCGCCAGGCGCGCCCGTCGCGGGGTCGAGCGTTGCCACCTTGAGGCGCGCGTACGTCTCGCCGTTCACATACTGCTGCCACACGAGCAGCGCGCGCGTCGGCGAACCGGCGATCATCGGCCACCATTCGCGCACGCGCGGCGCCACGTCGATAGCCTGCAGGAGCGCGCCGTCGGCATCGTAGGTCTTCACATAGACGCCATCGCCCGTGCCGAGATTGTCGACGCCACCGCCGTCGATCCAGTCGTTCGAATAGAACACGACGAACCGCGAGCCGACGCCGGCGACGTGACCCGAGTGCCCGCCCGACAGCACATCGTTCGGATACGGCTTCACGCCCTTCAGGTCCGGCGTATAGACGCCGTAACGCTGGCTCACCTGATTCGGCGTGTTCCAACCGTCCTCGAACGACACCATCACGCGGCCCGCGTCGTTCTGCGCGACCGACACGGGCTCCTGCGCTTCAGGCCGGCTGATGAAGATGCGCGGCCGCTCGAGCGTCGCCTGCTGCGGCGTCCAGCGCGCGACGTAGACATCGTGTGTCCAGTTGCGGTCGCGGCCCGCGCCGCGCGGCGGCAGGCCCGAACTGCTGAAGAACACGGTCGTCACGCCGCGCGCGTCCGTCGTCGCGCCGATGCCGTGCATATAGGCGCGCAAGTCGCCCATCGGCGCGCGGGCACTCGACGCGCTCGCGGCCTTCGTGCCCGCCTTGGTTTCCGCCTTCATTCCCGCGTGTGTTCCTGCCTTGGCTCCCGCCGCCCGCGCGGCAGGAACGAGGCCGCATGCGGCCACCACGGCGAGCACTGCAAACGTCGTCCGCATGCTCGCCGCTCACTCGACCGTCACCGACTTCGCGAGATTGCGCGGCTTGTCGACATCGGTGCCGCGCACGCAGGCCGTGTGATACGCGAGCAATTGCAGCGGCACCACATGCAGGATCGGCGACAACGGTCCGTAATGCTCGGGCAACTGGATCACGCGCACGCCGTCGCTGCTTTCGATCTTCGTGCCCGCATCGGCGAGCACATACAGCTGACCGCCGCGCGCGCGCACTTCCTGCATGTTCGACTTGAGCTTTTCGAGCAGCGTATCGTTCGGCGCGATCGTGATGACGGGCATCTCGTTCGTGACGATGGCTAGCGGCCCGTGCTTCAGCTCGCCGGCGGGATACGCTTGCGCGTGCACGTACGCGATTTCCTTGAGCTTCAGCGCGCCTTCGAGTGCGATCGGATAATGCGCGCCGCGCCCGAGGAAGAGCGCGTGATCCTTGCGCGCGAGCGCTTGCGCCCACGCGACGAGCTGCGGCTCCAGCGCAAGCACGCTGTTCAGCGCAGCGGGCAGATGATGCAGCTGGCGCAGCGCGTGCGCCTCGTCGCCCGTGCTCACGCGGCCGCGCTCCTTCCCGAGCGTGAGCGCGAGCACGAACAGCGCGACGAGCTGCGTCGTGAACGCCTTCGTCGACGCCACGCCGATCTCCGGACCCGCGCCCGTCGAATATTGCAGCTCGGTGAGCCGCATCATCGAGCTATGCGGCACGTTGCAGATCGCGAGTGTATGGTGATGGCCGATCTCTTGCGCGTGCTTCAATGCCGCGAGCGTATCGGCCGTCTCGCCCGATTGCGACACGACGACGACCATCGCGCACGGATTCACGACGCTCTCGCGATAGCGGTACTCGCTTGCGATCTCCACTTGCGTCGGGATGCCCGCGATCGACTCGAACCAGTACTTCGCCGTCAACGCCGAGTAATAGCTGGTGCCGCACGCGAGCAGCAGCAGCGAATCGATCTCGTTGAACGCGCGCTGCGCATTCGCGCCGAACAGCGCGGGCGTGATCGAACGCACGCGCTCCGTCGCATCGGCGACCACATCGGGCTGCTCGAAGATTTCCTTCTGCATGTAATGGCGATACGGACCGAGCTCGGTCGCGTAGTGGCTCGCGTGCTGCGCCTGCACTTCGCGGTGCGCGGTTGCGCCGTCGCGATCGACGATATGCACGCCATCGCACGACAGCACCGCGATGTCGCCTTCTTCGAGGAAGATGAAATGCCCGGCCGTGCCGGACAGCGCCATCGCATCCGAGGCCAGATAGTTGCCGCGCTCGCCCACGCCGACGACGAGGGGCGAGCCCGCGCGCGCGCCGATCACGCGGTCCGGTTCGCTCTTCGCGAACACGGCGATCGCATACGCGCCACGCAGCCGCTGCAACGCACGCTGCACGGCCGTCAGCAGATCGCGCGACGCATCCTGCTCGCGCGTGTGATGAATCAGATGCGCGATCACTTCCGTATCGGTATCCGACTCGAACGCGTAGCCGAGCGCTTTCAGTTCGTCGCGCAGCGGCTCATGATTTTCGATGATGCCGTTGTGCACGAGCGCGATCTCGTCGCGCGAGAAGACCGGGTGCGCGTTGTCGGTGATGGGCGCGCCGTGCGTCGCCCAGCGCGTGTGCGCGACACCGATCGTGCCCGACAGCCGCGCGTGTTCGACCTGCTCCGCGAGGTTCGCGACGCGCTCGATGCTGCGCACGCGACGCGGCGCGCCATGCTGCAAGACGGCGACGCCGCACGAGTCATAACCGCGATACTCGAGCCGGCGCAGGCCCTCCGTGAGAACGCCGACGACGTCGCGTCGTGCCACTGCTCCTACGATTCCGCACATGGTGGTCTCCGTGGTGCGTGTGTTGTGTGCCTGTCGTTTCGATGCGCACGCCGGCGCTCACGCGGCCTGGCGCTCGAACTCGGGCATCGTCACGACGTGCGAGATCATGCCGTCGTCGTCGTGATACGCGACGAGGCAGCGGCCCGCATCGCCTTCAGGGATTTCATGCGTCGTCGCCGGCTGCGGCGCGTCGCTCGTGTCGGGCATGCGGCGCACGCGATTCGTGTTCATCGCGTCCATCTGGCGGCCGAAGGTCCACAGGATCATCGACAGCGCGACGATGCCGATGCCCATGATGCCCGGCATGAACGCATGGAGCGACAGCTCCTCTTCGCTCGCATTCGCGAGACACCAGCGGATATAGACGGCGGCCAGCACCCACGTGCCGAGCACGAGCACGGGCCGCACGAAGCGATACCACGCGACGAAGCGCACGGCCCTCGCCTTGCCGCACTCCGTTGCAAACTGCGAGACGGACTGCTTCGAAACATCGATGATCGGGAATTCCATGTTGTTTGCCCTTGTCGAGAATGTTGATTCTGCGATGTCAATTCGAATGCTTGATGCCGGATGCTTTACTCCGCCTGCGGCGCTTCGAGCGACGCGTTGAACCGGGGCTCGACGGGTGCATCGCTCGCCAATGCGCCGCTGCTCGAACGGATGCCGCGATCCGGGCTCACCCAGCGCGCGCGCTTTCTGCGGCGCTGGATGACCACGCCGGGCAACGCGATGACGGAAGCGATCATGCTGATGGCCCAGAACGCAGCCGGATACCAGACGGTGTCGATGAAATAGCGCATCAGGTTCTTGTCGTAGCGCCGGTCGATCAGGCAGCCGATCAGGATCTGTGCGCAGCAGGTCGCGAAGAGCAGCACGCCCGTGCCGCGCGGCACGAAGCCGAAGCGCCAGCTTTCGGGCAGCGTGAACATCGCGGTGGCAGCCATCATCACGAGCGTGAAGAGCATGCAATACGCCCACACGATGCTGACCGCGTACTCGATGAAGATCGGCCACATCATCATGTTGCGGCGTGACAGCACGGCGCCCGCATACTTGAAGAGCACCTGGATGCCGCCCTTGGCCCAGCGCAGACGCTGCTTGTAGAGGCCTCGAAACGTCTCCGGCATCAGAATCCAGCTGAGCGCGCGCGATTCGAAATGCACGGCCCAGCCCTGCACCTGAAGCTTCCAGCTGATGTCGATGTCTTCCGTCAGCATGTCGGAGCTCCAGTAGCCGACTTCCTGCAGCGCCCGCGTCCTGAACATCGACACCACGCCCGACACCGTCAGCAGACGCCCATACATGTGCTGCGTGCGCTTGATGAGACCGACGATCGACGAAAACTCGCCTACCTGCATGCGCCCGAGCAGCGTCGAGCGCGTGCGGATGCGCGGATTGCCCGTCACCGCGCCCACGGATGCGTCGTCGAGGAAGTGGCGCAGCATCCAGCCGATCGCTTCCTTGTCCAGCAGCGAATCGCCGTCGATACACATCAGGTACTCGGCGTCAGACAGCATCGCGGCCGTCGTGAGACCAATCGCCTTGCCCTCGTTTTGATGCTGATGCACGACGACGAGCTTCGGATAGACGCTCACCAGCTGATTCAGGATCGTGCCAGTTTCGTCGCGGCTGCCGTCGTTGATCGCGATGATGTTGTAGTTCGGATAGTTCAGCTCGTCGAGGCACGCGATCACTTCGCGCACGTTGTCCGCTTCGTTGTAGCAAGGCACGACGACGGACACCTTCGGATACGACATCAGCGGTGCCGACTTGCGCCCCGCGTCCCTGCGCTCGATGAGCACGTAGTGAAGCAGGCCGCCCACCATCCACAGGTAGGCCATCAACAGCGGGTAGTAAAAGACGAAGTTCGAGATGACGCTCATGACGTTTTTCATTGTGGTCCCCTGGTCTGGGCCGGCATCGCGAGGGTTTCGTTCTTCGTGTTCGAAACCCTCGCGCGATGCTCAGCCCAACATCCCCTGATTCGTTCGCAGCGTGCTTTGCACCGACATCACATCGCGCAGCACGGTCGTGTCCGGCCGGTTCTTCAGGAAGTCGTCCGGCCCATAGCCCAGATGCACGACGCCCGCCGCGTTGAGCCGCTTCATCTGCGCGCGCAGGACGGCGGCTTCGACGGGCTGCTGCGTCTGCGCGTCGACGGCGGGCAACTCGAACACGGTCTTCGCCGCCGCGCCCGGCTGTTTCATCACGGTCTGCTGAAGGCGATCAAGCCATGCGTTGCTCACACGCTCGTTCGCGCTCCGTGGCGCCGCCGTCAGTGCGACGAAGTCGTAATTCGCGAGCGATGCAGCGACGGAGAGCGAGAAGTTGTGCTCGGCGTTCGCATCGAGCGCGGCCTCCGCGGACACCGTGCGTGCCGTCAGCACATTGCCGCCGCCCTGATAGGCGCGCACGCGCTCGGCGAGCTGGTTCGTGAAGGCGGTCAGATACGCTGTCTTGTTCTTCGCCCAGCGCTGCATCAGTTCATCGGATGCGTGAATCTGCGCGATGTCGCCGGGCATCCCCCACGAGCGATAGACGGCCATCGCGGCCGCGCTCGTGTCCTCGTACGCGTTCAACGTCGCGTCCACGCCGAACACGAGCCCGTTGAAGCTCGAGTAGCGCGTAAGGTCGTCGTATAGCTCCTGGATGGTCTGACGCGCGAGCGGATCGAACGGACTCAGTCGCGACGTGCGGCCGCGCTGCGCATCGCTCGGGCTGTTCGCCGCCACTTCAACGAGGCGCCCCGCTGCTGCATGGCCCGTCGGCAGATCGAATGCGAGCAGCGGCATGTGCGCGTAAACCTGCACGCCCGCGCGCGTGATCAGCTGCCACGCGACACGGTTGAACAGATCGGCGCGCATCGGCATATGACGGTTCGGGTAGTACATCGCGCGCGCGACGCCTGTATTGTCCGGGTCCCAATACGCCTTCAGGTACACCGACTTCGGTTCGAGATCCTTGATGCGATCGAGCAGACGGCCAAGCTTTTCTTCGCTCCTGTTCGGGTCGATGTCGTACATCTCGTCGAGCGACACGTTGACGACGCGCTCCACCGGGTTGTGCTCGCCGCGATAAGCACGCGACGAACGCATCTGCGCGATCAGCGTGCCCACGTCCCAATCGTATGAAACGAGCAGACGGCGAATCTGCGTGAGCGGGACGTCGGGCGTGTTCGGGCCGTCGTCGAGCGTGAAATGCACGGACATGCCGAGCGCCTGCGATGCCTTGATGAGCGCCGCGTTGTACATGCCATACGGCCACACGGCCGAGCGCACCGTCACGCCCGTACGGTCCTGGATCAGATCGACGCTCTTCTTCAGATCGTCGTGCACGCGCGCCTGGTACTCTTCATCCGTTTCGTAGCGTTGCAGTTGTGGCAGATACAGATGCGCGCTCGCGGCGGGCAGCTCGTTGCCTTGCGGATTAGCAAGCGCGCCGTGATGCATGTCGTGCGTGTGCGACGCCACTTCGACGAGACCCGATTGCGACATCTCGCGCAGATCGTCCCAGCTCATGAAGTAGCCCGGCGGCATCTCCGACTTGTGGCTGATGCGCACGGGCTCGCCCGCGGGCGTATCGGTCCAGCGCGTGACGACGCCGATCAGCGCCGGATAGCCGTATTGCTGCAGCAGCGGGAACGCACGCGTGAACTGGCTCTTGTACGCGTCGTCGAAGGTCAGCAGCACGGCGCGCGGCGGCAGGCGCGGCCCGCCGTTGCGCGACGCGACGATCTGATCGACGCTCACCGGGCGAAAGTCCTTCGCCTTCAGCCACGCGAAGATCGTGTTGAGCGTGGACGTGCTGATCGCGCAGGTATCGGCGACCGTTGCGACATCCGCGTGCAGGTCGTCGCGGATGTCGTGAATCGCGAGCACGCGAAACGTGAGGCCATCGTCGGCATCCTGCGGCGGCAACCGGTCGAGCGCGAGGCGGGCCTGTGCTGCGGGCACCGCGGCGAGACCCGCGGCGAAAGCGAGAAAACGTCTGCGATTGAGCTTGTCCATGATCGTCTACAGAGGAATGTTCAGGTTCAGATAGATGAGCTTGCTGGTCTCGCGCGTGCGGTCCATGCGCTGGCTGGCGACACCGATGCCATACGCGAGCGACGCGTGCGCGCTGAACTGCCACTGCTGTTCGAGACGTACTTCCCACAGCATGCTGTTGCCGATATCCGTTTGCCGGTAGCCGCCGATCGTTGCGTACGCGCGATTCGCGAGCGACTGGTCGGCGTTGCGCCACGACGTCCACTGGTACATCGCCGTCAGTTGCGCCGTCATGTCGCGATGAGGCGCGTAATACGCAGTGTTCGCGAGCGTGTTGCTGCTCGTGTTCAACTCGACCCACGTCGCGACGAGATGGCTCGGCGTGTTGATGAGGCGCTCGTACCACGTGCCGACCCACGACTGGTTCACGTTCGTGTCGCTATAGCGCGCCGCGCCGTAGGTGAGATCGAAGTACCGGTAATCGTCGACGCTGTAGCGCACGCTGCCCGTCGCCGCGCGGCCCGTCACGCCTGCCTGATAGGCCTTCCACGGCAACGAGTTGACGTTGCTGTCGACGCCCGCAGAAAAACGCCAGCGATCGTCGGGTGCGTAGCTGACACTGCCGGCGCCGCCTGTCTTCGCTTGCGGTCCTGTCGAGTGATCGACTTCCGCCGCCGCGTCGATGCCGCGAAAACGAAAGTCGCCGCCGATGCCGTTGCGCACGCGGCTCACGCTGTTGCCGTCGCCCGTATCCGCGCGGCCGCTGAATTGATGCGCAAACACGCGCCAGTAGTCAGCGAGCGGCATCGAATAGAGCTGCGTATCGATGCCCCAGTTGTTGTCGGCGAGAACCGAGTTGCCCTTCTGGCCATTCGCCGCGATGATCAGTTGCGGGCTCTTGTAAGCCGCGTAATCGCGCTGGAATGTCTTCACCGTGTTGTTGTCGGGAAAGCGATCGCCGAAGGTCGCGTTCACGTCCGCCGCGCGGTCGTACTGGTTCAATTCGAGCGCGGTGCGTCCAAGGCCCGCGAGCGTTTCGATGTCGCCGGGGTGATCGACGAGCGTGCCTTCATAGACCTTTTGCGCTTCGTGCGGACGCTGCTGAACGAGCGACGCATCCGAGCGCGCGCTGATCAGCGCGGGATCGAACGGCGCTTCGTGGCGCAGCTCGTCGAGCGCGGCGACGCCTTCGCGCGTGCGGTCCGTGTAGAGCAGGTACTGCGCCTGCAGCTTCTTCACGCGGCCATAGTCTTCGTTGACGTCCTCGGGATGCTCGGCGAGATCCGCACGCATGGGCGTGCTCGCCGAAATCTGCTTCAGCAGTTGCTGCGCGTTGTCGTAGCGCCCCGAATCGAGGTACGCGAAAAAGAGCCCTTCCTGCACGTCGATACGCTTCAGCGCGTGCGGTTCGACGGAAGGCACGAGCGGTTCGACGGGCGTCTGCAATGCATGCTCGTAGGCGGGGACGGCCTTGCGCGGTTCGTCGAGATACGTGTAGGCATCGCCTGCCGCTGCATAGGCGCGCGCGGGCATCGGCTCGCTCGAGCGCGACAGGTTTTCATAGAGCGTGGTCGCTTCCTTCATGCGGCCGAGCCCCTGCAATGCGGCGACTCTTTGGACGAGCGCCGCGCGGCGCACGTCAGCGTATTCGTCGGTCGATGGCGTGCGCGCAAGCATGTCGTCGATGTGCGCGAGCGCGGATCGGGTCTGCGCGAGGCGGTCGGATTCATCGGAAGCGAGCGATTGCTGCCGGCCCCAGTGCACTTCCGTTTCGACGATGAGTGCTTCGATCTGCAACAGGTCGTGCTCGGAGAACGCATCGCGGCTCGCGCGTGCCTCTTGCAATGCAAGCTGCGGAGCGCCGGCGCCGGCTTGCGCGAAGATGCGTTTGCGGAGCTGATCGCGCTCGGTGTCGACCTTGCCTTCGGCGACTTGTCCTTCCGCGACTTTCCCCGTGGTTCCGGACGCAGTGGTCGGCTGCGCGGCGCAGTAGTCGCGCGCAAGCAGAACCATCAGCAAGGCGGTCGCCTTGACTGCGGCGTGCTTGTGTCGGCTAGAGCGTTTGGTTTTCATGGTTCCTCGCTTGTCGGTGCCGGTCTCCAGACAAAGCGAGCCCCTGCGCCATGCGAATGGCGCATGGAGAGCAACAACGGTCGCGAGCCTGGCGAACAGCCTGGAGTTCAGCGTTTCATTTCGAGTGCCGGTTATTGAATCGCGCGCCAGCCTCGGTCTTATGCGCGGACAGGCTTGTAGCGAAGTCCGTACCAGCACCCCGCTGAACCTTCTGCTTAAAAGGCTCGCCGCAAAAAAGCGAGTCGCAAGGGGAACGTAAATGGTCAAATACGTTTCAAGGCTGAACTCGACAAGCAATGCGAATCAATCTCGTGCTTGCATATGACACTGCGAGACACTCGCATGTATTCAACGCAAAGCCACGCGCAGCAAGCGCTGAGCTTGTGCGTCGCAACAGTCGCGCGCTTTGATTCAAGGATGAAACGGCGTGCACGCGGGTGAATCGGCATGTTGTGGCGACAACCTTATGTACAAATGCAGCGCCTGAGAGTGCGCGATGAAACGCGCGCGCGACTTCGCGAAAGTGTGCGCCAGCGCACATGAGCGCGCGTTCATCCGATGTGCGCCAGCGCACGGAGCGTGGCTCAAGGACTCGGGTATTGTCTCGCTGCACAATGAAGACGAAGATCAACGCGGACCGTGGAACGCACCGCGACGATCGCATCGCCATTTGATTAGCGATGCAAACGTGACAGAGTAATCGATGAATTCTTCCGACAGAAGAAAGCGGACGCAGCGCGTGTGCGCAACGCCCTATTCTCTCACGCCGCAACGCACGCAATCGGTGCAGTTCGAGTCATAGCGTCAGTTCGAAGGAACGCACGAGCAGACCGGGCAACATCATGCCGCCCGTCGCGCGCTCTCCCCATGTCCAGTCGTTCGGCAACAATTCGGGCTTGTCGCCGATCCGTTCGAGCTCGCTGCCGAGTACGCAATACAGCTGTGTCGTCGAAGCGCATTGCGTCGACGGGCGCGACAATGCGGCCGCTTTCGACCCAGAACGTCGCGAAGCGCGTCATGCCCGTCAGGCGGCAGTTCATGCGGTCGGAGAAGTTCACGTACCAGAGATTGCCGATGTAGAGCCCCGTGTCGAGCGCGGAAAGCACATCAGCTTGCGCAAGATCGCCGGCTTGCATCGACAGTGTGGACGGCACTTCTTCCGATGTCGCTCCTTTCGGCATGAGGCCGTACTCGCGGGCCGTGCGTGCGCTGGTCAATTGATGCGCGCGTCGCCTGGCGTCGATCAGTCGAACGGTTTCGCGGCGATAGCCGTCGCCGTTGAAGCGAGGCGTGATGTCGAGCGCGAGATCTTCCGTCAACGTGACGCGCGGATCGAGCGACACGTCGCCGGTGTTGAGACGATAAGACTCGCTTACGCTGAATTCAAAGGCTGTGCCCTGCCGCACATTCGCGGCTCCGAACCGTTGGCGACAGCACATTCAAGCGCGCCTCTGCTTGTACGAGCAAGCATTTTCCCTCGTAAAACAAGTGCTTTTCTCACGTTTGCCGCGCACGATCTCGCGCACGAACTGATGCATTTCTGAATGACGCCAGCAGTGAGTCGCGTGTGAAGAGAGCGTATTCGCATGGCGTGATCGATGGATCGGCTTGCCGCGAATCTCCTGTCAAGCCGCGCAACGTTCCTGAACGGTGACACTTGCATAGTCGAAGGTCGGACGCGCGTAGAGAAAGCCTTGTGCGAGTATCTTCGGCCATTGCGCGAGCCATTGCGCAAGCGCCTGCGTTTCGACACCCTCCGCGACCACCGTCACGCCGAGACGTTCGAGCATCGACAGCACGCCGGACGCCACCGCCGACGCGCGCGGGCATCCCGGCACGCTCTTGAGTACTTCGCGCGCGACCTTCACCGTATCGACGTCGATCGTGCTCAGCAGCGCAAGCGACGAATAGCCGGTCCCGAAGTCGTCGATGGCGAGCCGCATGCCGGCTTCGCGCAAAGGTCTCGTCAAAGGCCGCGCGGCCAGCAGACGGGCCGCGTCTTCCGTCTCGACGAGTTCGAGTTCGAGCAGATCCGGTTCGATGCCGTGCTGTTGCGCGATCTGCACGACGGTCGCCGCAAAGGCCGCATCGGCCATGACGCTGGGCGGCACGTTCACGGCGACGGGACATACCGGCTGCCCCAGGCGCCGCGCGTTCGCGAGCGCCCTGCATGCGCTGTCGATCACATGACAGGTCAGTTGCAGCGCGATCAGCGGATGATCGAGCGCGACCAGAAATGCATCGGGCAACAACATTCCGTAGTCCGGATGCATCCAGCGAATCAATGCTTCGACGCGCGCGAGTCTGCCCGTCTTCACATCGTAAATACCCTGAAACGCGAGCGGAAACTCACTCGCCAGCAGGCCTTCGCTCACACGGCGTTCGAAGTTGTTCAGCTCGCGTGGCACATGCGCATCGCGAGCCATGTGTGTGGTCACGCAACAGATCGTGTCATTGCCTGAATCGGCGGTGGGAGAGTGGCGAGCATCCATCGTAGGGAAGGCCTTGTTATCGGTGAGTGGATTGGAATGGCTTTCCACTGTCGATGCACGTTTCATACCACAGGGCCACGAAAACCATCCGATATGCTTAAGAACCGCATCGCGCTTCATTCCCCGGGGCGATGGTTCGCGACCCGCGCATGAATCGAAAACGCAGCAACGTTTCGTGTGCGAAACATCGGCACTGCGCCGCATTACCTCAGAGGTAATCGATTCGCCTGGCCGCCGGCGATATGCTGGCCTCATTGGTCAATAGCCTGGAGATCGGCATGTCAACGTTTGCAGTTGCGCACTTGCATGAAGTGAAGATGGGCGTCGAGATAGTCGAGTACCTGAAGCGAATCGACGCGACGCTTGCGCCCTATTGCGGCCATTTCGTGCTGCACGGCGGCCGCTTTGAACGGCTCGAAGGAGACTGGCGCGGCGATCTGATCGCCATCGAGTTTCCAAATCGCGATCTGGCGCGTGCATGGTATCGATCCGGCGCGTATCAGGCGATCCTGCCGTTGCGCACGGAGAATTCGATCGGCGACGTGATTCTGATCGACGCGGTGCCGGCTTCGCATATCGCGACCGACGTATTGTGCGGATGAAGCATGGGTGGCGTTTCATCGGCCCGGAAGCGCCACCCGAATCCTCTCATCGTGCTCAGCTGCCGAAGTAGACGCTGCAATAGCTGACGGGCCCGACACACGAATTCATGCCCGTGCCGGCGCCAGCCGTAGGCATGCGCGATCCAGCCGAATGCGTGCCCGACATGTTTGCACCCACGCCTTCGGCATCCTGAGCAGCCTTTTCATGCGCGACCTGTTGCTGATAGATCGGCGCGACGTCGGGATAGGAAGCGTCCGTCACGAACTGCGAGCCGTTCTGCTCCGCCTGAATCAGTTCCTGACGGACTTCGGCGCGCGTCTTTTCCTGAGCGAATGCGGTGGAGGCAAAACCCGTCGAAACAAGTGTGGCGATCGAAACGGTCAACAGTGCAAGCTTCTTCATTTCCAGCTCCTCGATATGAGATGACGGCGATGCGGCACGGCGTGTGCGGCACTTTCACTGTGATGAACAAAGGGACCGTCGAATCTATTCCCGTTTTTTGATCCTTTCCAACGACAAAAAGATTTCGCAACATCGCGGAATAAACGCTCCCTGTTCCTGTTGACCGTCTATGCGATGTCATAGACAGGAAAAGGAGCCTCTCTGATGAACCCCAAATCCCCAGCGGAAGCGCCTCGTTGCATTCCGTGCAGGTTCGGTGCGATAGGCTTGGCCGTCCTGGCCCTCGCCGGCGGCTTCGCCTACACGGCCGGCTGGCTG
Organism: Paraburkholderia phymatum; assembly: GCF_040965635.1. Classification (GTDB taxonomy): domain Bacteria; phylum Pseudomonadota; class Gammaproteobacteria; order Burkholderiales; family Burkholderiaceae; genus Paraburkholderia; species Paraburkholderia phymatum_B. The sequence continues at coordinate 4,026 of NZ_JBFRCH010000014.1, read as the reverse complement.
ACACCTGCGCGCCTCACCACTTACCGCATCATCGACCAGTTCCAGGCCAACGCGGGCCCGCATCCGGGCTATCGCCGCAATCATGCGAAAGGTCTTTGCGTCGAAGGTTATTTCGACAGCAACGGCAACGCAGCCTCGATTTCAAGTGCACAGGTATTCGCGTCGGGACGCACTCCCGTCATCGGCCGCTTTGCAATTCCTGGCAGCAATCCGTCGGCGCCCGATGCAAGCGTGCCGATTCGCAGCATGGCGCTGCTGTTCATGCAGCGCGACGGCCAGCAATGGCGTACAGGAATGAACTCGACGCCTCTGTTCGCCGTGCATACGCCGGAGCAGCTCTATCAGCAGCTTCTCGCTGCAAAGCCCGATTCGAGAACGGGCAAACCCGATCCCGCAAAGATGAAGGCGTTCTATGCGGCGCATCCGGAAACGCGGCCGTTTCAGGAATGGGTGAAGACACACCCGGCGTCGTCTGGTCTCGCGAATGCCGCGTACTACAGCATCAATGCGTTCCGCTTCATCGACGCGAGCGGGCACGAGCACGCGGTGCGCTGGTCCGTCGAACCGGAAACGCCGTATGCCCCTGTAAATCCGCAGGAAAAGAGCGATCCCGACTTTCTATCGAAGCAGCTCGACGAGCAGCTCAAGCACGGCAACGTGCGCTGGCATCTTATCGTGACGGTCGTCAATGCGGGCGATCCAACCAACGATGCGACGTTGCAATGGCCCGCGGACCGGCAACGAATCGATGCCGGCACCGTCGTACTGGAACACAGCGCTTCTCAAGCCGATGGCGTATGCCGCGATGTGAACTTCGATCCGACCGTGTTGCCGGACGGCATCAAGACATCGGACGATCCACTGCTCGCTGCGCGCTCGGCCGCCTATGCCGTGTCATACCAGCGACGCACGCGTGAAGAAGCGTTGCACGCCGCGCCCGCTACTCCGAACCCTGAACGGAACCCATCATGACGAATTCGACTCGCCATTTTTCTCCGCTCGCGCGACTGCTGCACTGGACAATGGCTGTTCTGATACTCGCGATGCTGTTCATCGGCATCGGCATGGTCGCCACGGTTTCGCACGCGCATGACACGCTGATTGCATTGCACCGGCCGCTCGGCGTTGCGTTGCTCGTGCTCGCGCTGATTCGTGTCGGCGTACGTGTAAAGAACGGCAGTCCCGCGCTGCCTTCGGACATGTCCGCATGGCAGCGATTCGCGGCCAAGGCTTCGCATTTCGTTCTCTACGCGCTATTCATTGCAATGCCGTTCATCGGTTGGGCGATGCTCTCTGCCGGCGGATATCCCATCACACTGTTCGATGGATATCACTTGCCCGCAATCGGGTCGCAAAACGTCGATCTGTTCGCGCTATTTCGTGCTCTTCATACGTGGTTTGCGTTCGCGTTGTTCGTGACAGTACTCGTGCATATCGCTGCGGCTCTGTTCCATGGACTGATCCGCCGCGACGGCGTATTCTCCAGCATGGCTCGCGGAGGGCGCTAGGCATCATGCGCGTCACGCCGCCAGCATCATGCGACACAACGAAGACCCTGCAAGGAGACACCGCATGTTCGAACAGTGCGAGTGGTTCAATGAGCCGTCGGCGTGGTCGCTCGATGGTGACACGCTTCGAGTGACGACCGATCCGAAGAGCGACTTCTGGCGCAAGACGCATTACGGCTTTATGCGCGATTCGGGCCACTGCTTCGGCGTGCGCACGCGAGGCGACTTCACCGCACAGGTGCGCGTACGCGGGCAGTTTCATGCGCTATACGATCAGGCCGGCCTGATGGTGCGCGTCGACGAATCGACGTGGATGAAAGCAGGCGTCGAATTCACCGACGATGTGCTGATGATGAGCAGCGTGTTGACCGTTGAGCAGTCGGACTGGGCAATCGGCTCGCCGATCGCCAGCGTCGACGGCTTCTGGATGCGGGCAACCGTCGTTCGAGGCGTACTGCGCGCCCAGTACTCGATCGATGGGAAAACGTGGCCGCTATTGAGACTCGCGCCTTTTCCGGCGGCGGCCAGTTATTTCGTCGGACCTATGTGCTGCACGCCGGAACGCGGCGGACTCAATGTCGAGTTTTCGAGCTTCGCTGTGGGTGCGCCGCTGCAAAAAGATCTGCATGATTTAAGTTGAGAAGATCGTTGCACGGCACACGTTGCTGTACGCCGCGCGGTAGTGCATTCATGCCGCGGCTGCAAATCCCGCTTTGAGCGCCTGGTAAATGCTGCGATAACGCGCCAGCCTTTCTGCGAGCGGCGGTGCAAGCGCGCGGTCGGGTTCGCACGATTCGAGTATTGGCGGAGCGAGGCATACGTCCTTAATGGTTTCGCCCGTCACGGCAAGCCGCGCGAGACGCGCCGCACCCAACGCCGCGCCGACGTCGCTGCCTTCATGCCGATCCATCGTGATCCCCGTCGCCGATGCGCACAGATTCGCCCAGAACGGACTGCGCGAACCGCCGCCGATAAACGATGCGCTCTTCAATGTCGTACCGGCACTTTGTAGCGCGGCGTAGCCGTCGGCCATCGCGAATGCGACGCCCTCCATCACGCTGTACGCGAGATCGCCCGTCGTGTGCGCGCCCGTCAGCCCCCAGAACACGCCGCGCGCATTCGCATCGTTGTGCGGCGTGCGCTCGCCGCTCAGATACGGCAGGAAGATCGGCGCCTTAGCGGGATTGGCCGCGCTCGCCAGTTCAGGCAAGCTGCCGACCTCGTGGCCCACGACTTTCGACAGCCATCCGAGACTCGATGCCGCGGACAGAATCACGCTCATCTGATGCCACCGATCGGGCAGACAATGACAGAACGCGTGCACGCCTTGCTTGGGGTTCGGCGCAAAGCGATCGGTTCCTGCGAACAGCACGCCCGATGTGCCGAGAGAAAGAAAAGCACTGCCCGCTTCGGCGACGCCCATCCCGATCGCGCTGGCCGCGTTGTCGCCCGCTCCGCCGCATAGCACGACGGGGCCCGTAATGCCCCAATCGCGGCGCAACGCGTCGCTCAGCTGAGCAGCGGGCGCGCTGCCTTCGACGAGGCGAGGCATGTGCGCGCGCGTCAATCCCGTCGCCGCGAGCATGCGATCGGACCAGTCGCGCTTTGCGACATCGAGCCAGAGCGTACCTGAAGCATCTGACATCTCAGACACGAAATCGCCGGACAGCCGCCACGCGAGATAGTCTTTTGGCAACAGCACCTTGGACGCCGCACGAAACACATTGGGTTCATGCTTGGCCAGCCAAAGCAGTTTCGGTGCCGTAAAACCCGGCATGGCGAGATTGCCGGTAATGTCGCGGAATTCCGGCACGAGCGCTTCGAGCTCTGCGCACTCGGCGAATGCACGTGTGTCGTTCCAGAGTATCGCGGGTCTCAGTACCTCGCCGCTCTGATCGAGCAGCGTCGCACCGTGCATCTGTCCCGAGAGCCCGATTCCGCGCAACGCTGCAAATGCCGTGGGATTCGCGCCGCGCACGGCGGCCACCGCGTCGAGTGTGGCTTGCCACCATGCCTGCGGATTCTGCTCGGACCAATGCGGATGCGGCCGCGAAACCTCGAGACGGACGCCGCTGGTGGCGAGCGTCGTCGACGCGTCATCGGTCAAAATTACTTTTACCTCGGATGTGCCGAGGTCGATTCCAAGGAAAGTCACAGCCCGTCTCCACTATTTGGCATGAAGTAACCGGCTGTTCGGGGCCGGCGTCTGTTCCGACTCGATGAAATGTGACGTTACCACGGTACGCAGTAAACGCATGACTTCGCAGGTTTTGCTAGTGCGCCGCTGCTGCCGACGTATGTGCACATCGGCTATCGGGGACATTTCGCATTCGCGTTGCGACTACGGCAAGGGAATGCGGCCGACGGCCAAGGCATGGGGTATTGGCGATGTGACCTGCCCCCAGCAAACAGGGCCAGCCGGAACCTAGTAAAGTTCGTTTTCGGAGAAGAAGACGAACATGAAGAAGCGCTTTACGGAAGAGCAAATCATCGGGTTCCTGAAGGAGGCCGAGGCAGG
>NZ_JBFRCH010000013.1:0-181295 GCF_040965635.1 Paraburkholderia phymatum | reverse complement strand
CGAATCCTCCGCATTGATCGACCGCCATCGCCAGTGTCAGTTGGTTCTTCATTTTTTTTACCGTTGCATGTCTACGCAATAACGCATGACAGCCATGAACGGTGGACTTGATCAGCATTGCCCTAAGTCTTCCCATCGAGCCCGAGCTGGCCGAAGGCCTGGCGATAGGGCCCGTCGTGCTGGCCGTGATCGCGATCACAAGGCGGACCCGCAGCCGATTATTGAAGCGCAATGCGAGCGATGAAGTACACGTCGTTCGTCCTTTGAACCCGGAGCCGCCACCGGGTCACCTCATTTGAACGGCCATGTGGTAGCTATCAGCGGACCCTCGAAGGCCAGGCGCGCGTGCGTTCCGGATGAGAAGTTGGCGACGAACTGGTCGTGCTGTTCCGTTCATGGTTCAAGCGCGAGAAGGATGCGTTCATGACCAGGCGGCCGTCTGCGTTCTTAGGCGTGAGTTCACTGAGCGATGTACGTATGGGAGCAATTGCTAACGGGGCTGCTCGCATAGCCGCGACTTCAGTTTGCGGTTTCACTCGCAAGTGGCCGACGGCCAATGCGAGTATTACAGGCCTTCTAATTCCCGCTCCTGGCCTCTAGCACTTTCATCACTTCCGCTGCCGTGTGTTCCGAATGTTCGCGCAGTAACCGGGCGAGGCATGCTCCATCGCGCTTCGCCAGCGCGTTCAGTATTTCACTGTGCTCGCCAAGCGACTCGGCCCAGCGCAGCACATCGGCATTCGCCGCGCCTCTCGCACGGTGGACCTTGCTCATCAACGACGAGTACATGTCGGAGAGCACGGGATTGCCCGCGACATCGACGATGTGCTGATGCACTTTCTGGTTGGCGCGGTAGTAGGCCGTGCGTTTGCCCTCGCGGTGGTAGGCCTCCATGGCCCGATGGCGCTCCAGAAGCATTTTCATCTGCTTGTCGTCGATGCGCTGCGCAGCAAGCCGTCCGGCCGTTTCCTCCAGTCCATGCAGCACTTCAAAGATGGCAGCAATCTCGTCCCTGTCGATCGGTGCGACCTGAAAACCCATGTGTTGCCGGTGGGTGACGTGGCCCTCGGTCACGAGCGTTTTGAGCGCCTCGCGCAAAGGTGTTCGGGAGATGTCGAACTGTTCGCACAGCGCTTTCTCGTCGATATGGTCGCCGGGCGGCAACTCACCTTCGAGAATCATCTCGCGCAATCGCTCCGCAATCGCCGCATACATACCCGTGCCACGCAGGCTGATTCGCTTGCGTGTTTCTGCCGATAGTGACTTCATGTCCATGTCGCCCGTTTCCGAATCTTCCGTCTTTGCTTAATTGTCTTACAGGTTTGTCTAGCTATCTACAAAAATAAAAAACTCAATAAAATCAAAGCAATGCGACGCTTGTAATTCATAATTAGGCATCATATACTGCACCGGCGCATGCAGCGCACCGGTGCCGCGAGCGGTTCCGGCCACAGACATGAAACCCGAAGGCCTTCATCAGGCGAACGGAGGAGACATAGATGCAAACCGTCAATACGGCTGTGCAGACCCAGGTCAGGACCGGCGTACGCTGGCGAATCTTTCTGATCATGTTGATGCTGATTTCCATCAACTATGTGGACCGGGCCTCGTTGTCCGTGGCCATGCCGCTGATCGCAAAGGAGTTTCACATCGCCCCTGCAGTGCAGGGACTGATTCTCAGCTCGTTCTTCTGGACCTATGCGTTCATGCAGATCCCGGGGGGCATGCTGGCTGACCGTTTCAAGCCGCGCATCGTAATCGCGTGCGCCACGTTGTTCTGGGGTTTTTTCCAGGGCATTGCCGCCGTCTGCACGACGGCCACCGCGCTGATTTTCACCCGTCTGGGGCTGGGCGCCGCCGAAGCACCGATCTACCCGGCCGGCGGCAAGCTCAACGCCATGTGGATGACGCGGCACGAACGCGGCCGCGGCGCGACGCTGCTCGACGGTGGCGCCCCGCTAGGGGCTGCACTCGGCGCGGTGATCATCTCCGGGTTGATCAGCGAGTTCGGCTCCTGGCGCACCTCCTTCGTGGTGGCGGGTGTCGGCACCATGCTGGCCGGCCTGTTTGCCTGGTACTACATCCGTAACAACCCGCGCGAGCATCCGGCCGTCAATCAGGCCGAAGCGGACTATCTCGAAGCGGCCCTGCTAGAGGAACACCGCAGCGAGCCGGCTCACGCCAGCGGGCGCAGCCTCGATTTTTTCCGCTACCGCTCGGTGTGGGGCATGTTCTTCGGCTGGATGTGCTTCAACTCGGTTTTCTATGGTTTGCTCACCTGGATGCCTAACTATCTGAACAAGGTACACGGCTTCAATATTCAGCAGATGGGCGGCGCCAGTTTCGCGATCTTCTTCAGCGGATTCGTGGGTGAACTGGTCGGCGGATGGATCGCCGACAAGTGGAAGGCGGCCGGCGGTTCGCCCAACCGCGTGATGCGCACGCTCTTCGGTATCGCCGCCGTGGCGGCCACAGCGTCGATCTTCTCGGTCGCCTATGTCGGCAATCCGATGACGGTGGTCGTGTTGCTTGCATCCACGTTGTTCTTCCTGCGTTGGTGCGGTCTGTACTGGTGCCTGCCTTCCATCCTCGGCACGCGCAACAAGATCGGCTTTCTCGGCGGTCTGATGAACCTGGGCGGCAATATCGGCGGCGTTCTCGTTCCGATCATCGTTGGCCTGATCGTGCAGACTACCGGCTCCTATTTTCTGGCCCTGATGTTTTTCGCTGCCGCAGGCGTTGGCCTTTTCGTCTGTTCGACGCTGATCGACTACGAACGCAAGCTGCCCGTCTAAGCCAGGCTTTCTTACTCTCAACAACTGATTGCTGATTTCATCATGAGCAAACGCGTCCTGCTCGGCATGCTTACCCCGTCATCCAACACCGCGCTCGAACCGATCACGAGCGCGATGGTGGCCCAGTTGCCCGGTGTCAGTGCCCATTTCTCGCGCTTCACGGTCACTGAGATCTCGCTGTCCGATAAAGCGCTCGGACAGTTCGACACAACCAACATCATTCAGGCGGCCAGGCTGCTGGCCGACGCCAAGGTCGATGTGATCGCGTGGAACGGCACTTCATCCGGCTGGCTCGGTTTCGAGACCGACCGCCGCCTGTGTCGCGAGATCGAGGAGGCGACCGGCATCCCCGCGACTACGTCGGTGCTGGCGCTGAACGAGATTCTGGACAAAACCGGCGTGAAAAAATTCGGTCTGGTCAGTCCGTACCTCAAGGAAGTTCAGCAGAAGATCGTCGCCAATTACCGCGACAACGGCATCGACTGCTCTTCCGAAAACCATCTCGGCCTGAAGGTGAACTTCCAGTTTTCTGAAGTAACCGAAGAGACGCTGCGCGCACAGATCCGCGAGGTCGCGATGCACCGTCCCGAAGCGATCGTCACCTTCTGTACCAACCTGCATGCCGCGCATCTGGCCTCGGAAGTGGAGCAGCATCACGGCATCCCGCTCTATGACACCATTTCGACCGTGGTATGGAAGTCGCTGAAGCTGGCCGGCTACGATACGAGCCGGCTCGCGGGTTGGGGTCGTCTGTTTTCTGAAGTTGCCTGAGAGACCCGCCATGACAATCGTGTATGACCTGGTCATCCGTAATGCCGACGTGGTAACTGCGTCCGAGCGCTTCAACTGCGATATTGGCGTGAAGGACGGCATCGTCGTCGCGCTGGGCCGTGATCTCGGCGCAGGCAGACGCGAGATCGACGCCACCGGCCTGCTGGCGTTGCCCGGCGGTATCGATGCGCACTGCCATCTCGATCAGCCCATGCCTGATGGGCTGAAGATGGCAGACGACTTCCTGAGCGGCACACGCGCCGCCGTGTGCGGCGGCACCACGACGGTCATCCCGTTCGCCGCGCAGGCAAAGGGGCAATCGCTCAAAGCCGCAGTTGCCGACTACCATTGCCGCGCGGACGGTCGTGCAGTCACCGACTACGCGTTCCATCTGATCGTCTCCGACCCGACGCCGGAGGTATTGAAGCACGAACTGCCCGAACTGATTGCGGCCGGTTATACGTCGTTCAAGATCTACATGACCTACGACGATCTCAAGCTCAGCGACCGCGAGATCCTCGAGGTGATGGATGTTGCACGCCACAACCAGGCGCTGGTCATGGTGCATGCCGAGAACTCGGATTGCATCGCCTGGCTGACCGACAGGCTCACCGAAGCCGGCAAGCACGCGCCAAAGTATCACGCGCTATCGCGCCCGGGCGTGGTCGAGCGAGAGGCGACGCACCGTGCGATTGCCTTCTCCGAACTCGTCGACGTGCCGATCCTGATCGTTCATGTTTCGGGTCAGGATGCGATCGAACAGATCGAATGGGCGCAGCAACGCGGCCTGAACATTTACGCCGAGACCTGCCCGCAGTACCTGTATCTGACGGCCGAAGACCTCGGCCACGAGGACGGCTATCACGGCGCCAGGTGCGTTTGCAGTCCGCCGCCGCGCGACACGTCCAGCCAGAAGGCAGTGTGGAGCGCGCTGAAGCGCGGCGTGTTCAGCGTGTTCTCGTCCGACCACGCGCCGTTCTCATTCGACGATCCGCAGGGCAAGAAGCCCGGCGGCAAAGAGGTGTCGTTTGAGCACATCCCGAACGGTATTCCCGGCATCGAGACCCGACTGGCGCTTCTGTTCGATGGCGTGAGCCGCGGCAAGCTGTCACTGCACAAGTTCGTCGAACTGACATCGCTGAATCCCGCAAAGCTGTACGGCCTCTATCCGCGCAAGGGAACGATCGCGGTCGGTGCCGACGCCGACATCGTGCTCTGGGACCCGCTCAAGCACGTCGCCATCTCGAACGAAGCGATGCACCACAACGTCGACTACACGCCGTACGAGGGCCGAACCGTCCAGGGTTGGCCGACGCACTGTCTGTCACGCGGCGAACTGCTGGTCGAGAGCGGCCGCTATCTCGAACCGCAAGCAGGCCGGGGCCGCTTTCTCGCCGCCGGCAAACCGCAATACGTCGATCTCTGATATCGGAGCGCAGCATGAATATCCTGATAATCAACCCCAACATCTCTGAAAGCGTTTCGACGCTGATCCAGGCAGAGGCGCAGCGCAGTGCCTCGCCCGGCACCGGGATCGAGGTCGCGACGGCACCATTCGGTGTTGCGTACATCGAGACACGCTTCGAAGCGCTGGTCGGCGCATACGCGACGGCGTGCGTGGCGGCCGAGCGCTACGGCAGCTACGATGGTGTCGTGGTGGCGGCGTTCGGCGACCCGGGCTTGCAGGGCATCAAGGAACTGATCGACGTGCCCGCAGTCGGGCTGACGGAGTCGTCACTGATGACTGCGGCGACGCTCGGGCAGCGCTTCTCGATCATCGCGATCTCGCCTCGAATCAAGGCGTGGTATCGCGAGACCGTCGAACGCAGTCATCTGGCGAGCCGGCTCGCGAGCATCCGCGCGCTCGACGAACCGTTGCGCGATATCGGCGGCGTGCAGCAGGATTACGCAGCGAGACTGAAGGCCCTATGCAACCAGGTAGTCGACGATGACGGCGCCGACGTCATCATTATCGCGGGCGCGCCGCTCGCGGGGCTCGCACGTGAAATCCGTGACGAATTACCCGTGCCCGTGGTCGATGGTGTGTCGAGTGCGATTACGCAGCTTGAGGGCCTTATCCGGCTCGGTCCGTTAAAGGCGTCGAAGGGGAGTTTTACCCAGCCGCCAGTCAAGCCGAATCGAGGTCTGCCCGAACCGCTTGAACGGCTGCTGAACCGCGGCCAGACAGGCTGACCCGAATTGGAGTCGACATGAAAAAGATTCTCGTAGACGCCGGACCGTTCCGCTTTGTCGGACAACTCGAAGAACAGAAAGCACCGCGCACCTGCCAACGCTTTCTCGAACTGCTGCCATTCAAAAATAAGGTAATTCATTCTCGCTGGAGCGGCGAAGCGGTGTGGATTCCGCTGGGCGACTTCGATACTGGTCTGACTTTCGAAAATCACACGAGCCACGCATCACGTGGAGATATCCTTCTCTATCCGGGAGGCTTCAGCGAGACGGAATTCCTGTTCGTCTATGGCAGCTCCATCTTTGCAAGCAAAATGGGCCAGCTGGCTGGTAATCATTTCTTTACGTTGACGGAAGGCCACGAGCACCTGGAAGCATTCGGCAAACTCGTTCTATGGGAAGGCGCGCAAGACATTACGTTTTCGGCGTTGAACGCGTAGCGCCCCGTCCATCAAGAGAACTGTTCTTCTGCAGGGACCAGCCTTCACCGTCGCGGACATAGTGGAAGGAGATCGGCGCAGACAGCGTCGATCGGGCGATTGTCTTTCGCCGCAACGAGCCGCAAGGGAGTTCCATTCATCCACGTGTAGGGCCCTGCGATTAATTCTTCGTCGTGCCTTTCAGGAGAATCGATTTTTGCCTCCGATGTTCCTGATCACGTGATGCGGCAAACAGGTGCCGACTTCCGACCTATAGTGACAAATGGGTGTCCCATACAGCGCGGCACGCGCACGGCAATGGCAGGCTCCACTTCCACTGCGGATATCGTCCGCATTTTTCCGACGTTCGTATGGCAGCGCCGGCTCGAGCCCGCGTGTTATGAGCCTCTGGATCAGGATCTGATGGCATACGTGGACGGCCTGATCCGGAGCGGTGATGTCGCCCATAGCGAAGGCGCTGCGTGGCAATCGGGCCACCAGCAGCATGGAAAGCCCGAGCTCGCTGCGCTGGTTGCGCTCATCGAACAGGCAGCGCGCGACGTGCTCATCTTTCTCAAGGTGGCCGGCGCCTCATTTCGCATCACCGGATGCTGGATCAATGTGCTCGCGCCAGGCGGGTCACACGGGATGCACAGTCATCCGAATAACTTCCTGAGCGGCGTGTACTACCTGCGCGCCCAAACGGGCGCGGACACGATCAATTTTCATGATCCGCGCCCGCAGACTGCCATTATTCGTCCGCCCGTCACTGAGCTAACGGCATACAACACGGACCAGGTGGTCTTGCCGGTCAGCGAAGGCACATTGTTAATGTTCCCGGCCTGGCTACCGCATTCGGTGTCCGCAAATTCGAGCGCGCAGCCACGCGTGAGCGTCAGCTTTAACATCATGTTCGCCGACTATGACGAGATCATGAGCCCACCGCTCTGGGGACTGCCTTGACGCGAGTCGGGCGCAGCTCGCCCGGCTGTTGCGCCGTCCCGGGTGCATCACGGGTGCATCACGGGTGCATCCCGGGTCCATTCTGTTGTCAGGCCGTCTGCGGACGGTGAGAATCCTTCCGCCCGTCATGGACGGGCTTTGCATAATTTGCATAAGGCCGACGCCCCGCCGCGTATTACCGGGCTGGCAAACGACCAGCAAGGCCCGCGACCTCAGGGTTTAACGACAGGGGACGTTACTATAATCAAGAGGCACAGCAACGCACCGCCTGACGGGTAGCCGTCCGATCAAACGTGACTGCTGTACCTGTTCGCGGGCCAATTTTGCACGGAGGTATTCCATGGCTACCTACGTCATCCTCAGCCGTCTCGCTCCTGACGCGTTCAAGGACCCCAGGGAACTCAAACAGATCGCCGACACCGTGGCGGAGAAGATCAAAGCTGAATGCCCCTCCGTCACCTGGAAAGACAGCTATCTGACACTCGGGCGATTCGACGTCGTGGACATCGTCGAGTCGAACGATCTCAAACAGCTTGAACTCGCGGCGCTGATCATCCGGGGCTATGGTCACGCCGCAACCGAGACCATGCAAGCGACCGTGTGGAAGGATTTCATCGGGGCGCTGTAGCCGCGCTGTTCGTCTCTCCATGTCGTGTGCCCGGACTCGCGCGCTCACCGGGCAACTTCGTGACAACGCGCCCGGACGCCCCACGGTGTTTCGGTCGGGCCGGCTCGCCTTTGAAACGCTGCGCAAGTAGCGCCCTCGGCACGTGACATGCAAAATCGCGTCGGTTCGGCTTGCCTGCTCATTGAGGCTGGCGAAGGCCTCCTCCGTCGGCACGACAACGAGTTCGACTTTCCGGCGCTCGGCGTCCTGCTTTACATCTTCCATCACTGCCAGTGCCCCCCGGTGCCGAATGGAACGCATATAGCAGGGCCGGTACGTGGAGCACGGCAAATTTTCAATCGGCGGGACGACGACCGCATCACCGATGCAGAACGCAAGCAGCGTCTGGTTGCATGGCTTCAAATGACGGCTGCGGAATCGGAATTCCGCGCTATTCGCGCGCTACTCGATTAGGAACCCGACTGTTTTCGAGCGCTGATTTCGTCGTTCCAATTGGGGCAAATTCACAACGGGAGGAGCGGCTCATTCATTGCAGAATGCCTGTTGAAGGAATTGGTCGAATACCCGAAACACGATTCCGGAGGCCCCAGTAGCCGGAGCACCCTGGGGCACGGAATTACGCGTTTCGAGTTTCCGGACGATGGGTTCGTCCATTTCGCCCACTTAACGGCCTCTCATATCCCTGTGGCGACGACGACTGACTGTTTCCCAGAGCTTTTTCGCCTGCGTCTGAGCAAACCGTGCGTGTTCATCCCGTTGAGATTGAGATTCCGCGTGGGCCGTGTCATCAGGAGCACCTGTCATTGGATGCCGCCTGAACAGATCAGAGAACTTTCGGACCATAGCAACCTCCGATACGGCAGCCGCGCCGTATTTGAAGTGTACGCCGTCTGCAGGCCGTCGTCGGTCCGCGCTAGCAGGAAGTTCAGCCGACGGGCGCGGCGCCAGGTCGCGCAACCTGGAACTGCAGCCGGGCACACATCCGTGACGACCAGAAGCAATCAACCCGCCCTCCCGCCAATCGCGTTTTGCATGAGAGTATGCTTTGTTGACAAGAGACCGGGCGTGCCTACGACGTCCGTGAAGGAACGAATGCGGGAGGTATGCGCATGGATTCACCGAATAACGAATTCGTGCTCGTGGGGAGCCTGGAGGAGCTGAAGGAGAAGGGCCGGCTCGTCGTGCAAGGCGACCATCGTCCGATCCTCGTCATCTACGACCGCGGGCGCGTCTTCGCCCTCGACAATCGTTGCCCCCACATGGGCTTCCCGCTCGAGCGAGGCACTGTCGATGACGGCATCCTGACCTGTCATTGGCACCACGCCCGCTTCGATCTGGAAAGCGGCTGCACGTTTGATCTCTGGGCGGACGATGTACCGTGCCGCGCGGTCGAACTGCGCAATGGCGACGTCTGGGTGGCGACCACGTTTGGACATTCCGATCCCGCGGCGCACTGGCATCAGCGGCTTGAAAACGGCCTCGCACACGACCTCGGACTCGTCATCGCCAAAGCCGTGCATGGTCTGCTCGCAGCCGATGTGCCGGCCGCCGATATCGTGCGGCAGGTGGTGCTATTCGGGGCACGGAACCGTGACGGCTGGGGCGTCGGTCTCACGATATTGACGGCGCTCGCCAATCTGCTGCCCATGCTGCCAGACGACGAGGCCTGGCTCGCCCTGTTCCAGAGCGCGCGCCGTGTAGCGGCGGACTGCGAAGGCGAAGCGCCGCGGCGGGAACGCGCGCCGCTTGGAAGCCGGCCGGAGCCGGCCATGCTCAAGCGTTGGCTGCGGCTTTGGACCAACGTGCGCCATCGCGAGGCGGCCGAGCGCACGCTGTTGACGGCGATCGCCGCTGGTCTCTCACCATCTGTGCTGGCCGACGCCCTACTGTCGGCCGGGACCGAACGGGCGTTCGCGGACACCGGTCATACGCTCGACTTCATCAACAAGGCGTTTGAGTGTCTCGACCTGATCGGCTGGGAGCACGCGTCGGCTGTGCTGCCTACTATCGTCGCCCAGATGGTAGCCGCGCGTGGCGCCGAGGAATCGACCGCCTGGCGCCAGCCCGTTGATCTTGTCGCGCTGTGTGACGAATCAGCCCGCCAGATGGGGCAACTTCTCACTGCCGGGCGCGGCTTGCAGGGCTGGTCGAACCACGCGTCGCTCGCCCGCGAACTGCTCGGAGACGATCCGGCAAAGATCATCGATGCGCTGAAAGCGGCGATCCGCGCAGGCGCCGCGCCTGCTGACCTGGGACAGTCCCTCGCTTACGGAGCGGCGCTGCGCGTAGCGCGCTTCGGCAATGCCAACGAGCACGCTGACTGGGAAACGACGCACCACGTCTTTACCCATGCCAACGCGCTCCACCAGATGCTTACGCGGACCGGAAACGCGGGCATCGACGGTCATGTCACGGCCATACGCGCCATCATGCATGGCGCCATGGCGCTCTACCTTGCCCGGTATCTGAACGTGCCACCGGCCCGCCTTCCGGGCGAGGGCAACGATCAGCTCGACGACCTTCCCGCCGACGAAGAAACAATTCGCACCGCGTTGCTTGACGCCCTCGACCGGCAGCAACAGGTTGATCTTGCGGCAAGGCTGGTGGCGCGGCACCTCACGCTTGACCATCCGCCGCAGACGCTGATCGGCACGCTTGCCCTTGCGGTGCTGCGCGAAGATGCGGGTTTCCATGCCTATCAGATGCTGGAGGCTGGCGTTCGGCAGTTTGCTGCGTGGGGCAATACCGGCGAGGGCCGGCATGTTCTCATTGCGGTCGTCCGCTATCTCGCGGCTCATTCGCCGACTGAACGCGGGACGCTGCAAACGGCCGACATCGCGCGGCGCTTGATGCGGGGTGGCGAAGTACATCAGGCAGCTGAAGCTTCGTGACCGCGCGAGAGTGCGCTGTCGTGGCAAAGGGAGTTGATTGAATAAGGGGCAGTAGAGAAGGAGTACTTGCGACGCTAGCGGGTGGAACTGCTCATTGCAACGCGGCAGCACATCGCTAACGAGCACGGCAATTCCTCCACGGCCTGCCGACGTCGCGCTCCAAGGCCGTTTAGCCGGCGATCACTTGCGTCGCGGAGAAAGGCAGGTCAAATAGCTGCCGGACGTTCCCGTGAACGCGCAGGTACGCAATTCTCCTTCGCAAGGCGTGCCTACCGTCGCAGAACATCTGCCGCAATTGTGACGATCATCGCCCCGTCAGCATCTGGAGGATTTTTTGTACGATGCGCTCATGCTGCTCCAGCGCCTCATCGAGCGTACGTGCTCCGTAGCTCTTGTTGTCCCGTGCTTGCATTCCAGCAATGCGCGTCACGAACAGCAGGGCCTCCCCGACATCCGTTTCGGACACACCGCGGAAGCGGGTCGTGATTGTCACACCAGACTCTTCCAGCAACGTGCGGCGAAAGATCTGTTCGTTCTCAGACATCCAGCGCGACCACTCGCTGCGGTCGAACACCTCGACAGGCCTGTCCTTCTCATCGAGGACATAAAAGCGTTTGCGCGGGACAGTATGGGATTTCATGGTTCAACGAAATGATCCGGGGCAGGAAGCCGATCGCCTCTCGCGCCTTGCCGAAACGTGCAGGAACAACGCCGATAATCGAAAACGATGCGCGTATCGCCATTGTACGGACCGCTTACCTGGACGCAGAAATGCCAGCGAACTATTCTGAAAGCGTCCACGCGCCGGGATGCCGCTGCCGATACGCGACGACGGGCGCTGCCTGGGAATTCCGCTGCTGGCTGACGCATGAACTGCATTACGCTGTTTCTATGCGGGGATGTGATGTTGGGGCGCGGCATCGATCAGATACTGAAGCATCCCAACCGGCCCCGTCTCTTCGAGCCCTATGTTCGATCGGCGAAAGACTATGTGAGCCTCGCCGAGGCGAATGCCGGCCCGTTGCCGGAGCGTGTCCCGTTCGACTACGTCTGGGGCGATGCGCTGCGCGAACTCGATCGGATGAATCCCGATGCCCGCATCATCAATCTGGAGACCGCCGTCACGTCCAGCGAGGACGCCTGGCCCAGGAAGGGCATCCACTACCGCATGCACGCCGCCAATGCGCCCGTTCTGAGCGCGGCGAAAATCGACTGCTGCTCGCTCGCGAATAATCACGTGCTCGACTGGGGCTACCGTGGTCTGACGGAAACCCTGAGTACTTTGCGTGCCGCCGGCATTCATACGGCCGGTGCGGGACAGGACGACGTCGAGGCGGCCGCACCGGCCCTGATCGAACTCGCGGGACGCGGCAGGGTCGTGCTCTTCGCCCTTGCGACGCAATGCAGCGGCGTGAACGAGGACTGGGCTGCTGGCCGGGGCCGTCCAGGTGTGAACAGGCTCGCGGATTTTTCCGCCGAATCCGTGCGCGCCATCGCGACGCAAGTGCGTAGGATCAAGCAGCCCGCCGATATCGTCGTCGTCTCGATCCATTGGGGCGCGAACTTCGATTTCGACATACCCGCGTCGCACCGGCGCTTCGCACACGATCTCGTCGATTCGGCTGCAGTGGATGTGGTGCATGGCCATTCGTCGCACCATGTGAAGGGCATCGAGGTGTATCAGGACAAGCTCCTCCTCTACGGCGCCGGGGACTTCATCAACGACTATGAAGGTATTGGCGGCCAGGAAGCGTATCGCGGCGATCTCGCGCTGATGTATTTCCCCGTCGTCGACGTCGCTACGGGCAAGCTGGTCAAGCTGTCGATGACGCCCACGCAGACACGGCGCTTGCGCGTCAACCATGCGCCTGAAGAAGGCATACGATGGCTGGAAGAAACGCTCAATCGGGAGAGCCGGCCGTTAGGCGCCCACGTGGAGCGGCGCGCAGACGACACGTTTGTGCTGCGTGCATTTGCGTAGGCGCTGTACACCCACGGCAGTTCGTGTGCCTCGCCAGCCCGGCCGGCTTACGCTGACGGATGCAGCATTACGCGTCACCGCGTGTATTGCCACGCGAGTTGCCGAGGTAGCGCTCGAACCACTGCACAGCGAGCCGCGCGACGGCTTCCAGCGTTCCGGGCTCCTCGAACAGGTGCGTCGCGCCGGGAACGATCACCAGATCTTTCGGGCCGTCGAGCAGGGCGAACGCCGCGCGATTGAGTTCGATGACGTGAGTATCGAGCCCGCCGACCACCAGCAGCGTAGGCACGTGCACTGACGAGAGCACGTCGCGTCCGGCGAGATCGGGCCTCCCGCCTCGCGAAACGATGGCCTGGATCGGAACAGACGATATCCGCGCCGCGCGTATTGCAGCAGCGGCGCCCGTGCTCGCGCCGAAGTAGCCAACAGAAAGCGGTGGTGTCTGCCGCGCCGCGATCCATTCCGTCGCTTGCGCGAGACGCGCCGCCAGAAGGTCGATGTCGAAGCGGGCAGCCGGGCCGATGTCCTCCTGCTCGGAGAGCAGGTCCATCAGCAGCGTTCCGATGCTCGCCCGATTAAGTTCCGCGGCCACGTACCGGTTCCGCGGGCTGAACCGCGAGCTGCCGCTGCCGTGCGCGAACAGAACCAGTGAACGAGTGTCCTGCGGTGGCGCAAGCGTGCCCATCAGACGCGCGCCCTCCACGGGAATCGTAACCTCCTGCATAGATAGCCGGGATTCCATGGCATCCTCCGTTCGCAAGTCAGTGCATGCCGTCCCGCCCCCATATCCGGGCGCTCGTAAGGCCTCTCTAACGACGGGTCGATACTGCTGCTTTGCAAAACCTATACTTGAAGCATGCGCGTCGAACTCGAATCGAGCGCGAGTTGAATACTTAATCGGCGGGCATGCAATCTGACGAAAGCATTCGCAGTGCCACCGTTGTGCGTGGCGTTACAGAACACATCGAACCTGTCCATGATCACCCTCACCTCTTCCGAACTCATGCTGTTACAGCAAAGGCTCCGCGAGCGCCGTCGTGAGTTGCAGGCGACGCTGCACGGCGAATACGGAGATCTCGCCGGAGCCCGGCCGCCCGAAGCGCTGGGCCCCGAGTCGCATCCCGACGAGACCGCATCGCGCAAGGCGGGCGACGAGTTGCGCGCTGCGCTCGCGCGGCACGATTTCGCCGAACTGCAGCAAATCGACGCGGCGCTGGCCCGCATCGCCGCCGGCCTCTACGGCGCATGCGTCGAGTGCGGGGAACCGATCGGTTATGAGCGGCTTGTCGCAGCGCCCTACACGGCCCGTTGCGTTTCGTGCCAGACCGCGTATGAACGACACCGCGCAACCCGCTAATAAGAGGCCGATCAGGTACGAAATGCGTTGCTCGTGCGATACGCGCAGTAATCCGCCCATGGACAGTTCAACGGCATCCGGAAAACCCATTGCCGTGCAACCCGTCGGAAATGGCGAGGCAAGTCGCGCTTTCACACATGCGGGCATCGGCATTCAACGATGCGCGGTGAAGTATGGGCAATCGGCAAAGGCGCGCGTTTGCGCGGAACGTCGCCGTTCTTGAGCAAAGGTCACACCCGCAGAAGCAATCGGATCGTCGTCGGGTGGCTCACGCGAACTTCAGGGAAACAGTATCGCCGAGTAGTTGCGCGCGCTGTGCAGGATGTGAATAACGTCGATGCGCTCGGGGGGCTCGCCTACGACACGATAGAAAATCTGGTGACCGCCGTGAACGTAGTGACGCACGCCGCGTTCTTCGTAGCGCGGCACCATCGGGAATACAACGTACATGTCGGCAAGCCGCCGGCACCTGTCGCGCAGCTCGCGCACGAAACTCAGCGCACGACGGGGATTGTCGCGGGCCAGGTAATCGCCGATGGCCTCGAGGTCGGCGTCCGCGTCAGGAAGGATCTGGACAATCATTGCCTGGTGCTCGCCATCGCGTGGTACTTTGCTTCAAGCCGGTCGAACACGTCTCCGGCGTGCTTGCCCCGTCCGGCCTCCGAATCGACAATCCCGCGGTCGATGATCGCATCCAGCGCGTTGAGTTGCAGCTCACGATCCTGAATGAGCTTCACGCCTTCGCGCAGTACCTCGCTTTCAGACGCGTAGCGCCCCGACTCAACCAGCTTCGCGACATAGCCCTCAAGCTGCTGCCCAAGATCCGCATTGATCATAGCTATACTCCGGAACGTCCATTCGCGAGACCGTCCGATAAATATTATAGGGCGATGCCGCACAGCCGGCCTGCACACCGACGCGGCCGAATTGTCCGGAAGTGCGCGGTGTTCGCAGGCGACCGCCACGGCGCCCTGCATGGTTTTCATGTAGCCGGCGAGCGTCCTTTACGTCCTTTACGTCCTTTACGTCCTTTACATCCTTTACTCGCCGCGCGGATCATCGTCCGTAGCCCGGCCGTTCGAGCGCCAATTGAAGTCGGTGAGCCTGGTCGAGATGGAAAATAAAAGAGGGGCGGGACCGGACGAGCAGTACCTTCAATTCCGCGTTTTGCGTGGCCGGGATGAACGCGTCTACCGATTTGACCAGTTGCTGCAGGAAGATGACCTCGCGATCGAGGTATGCCTGATCGAACTCGCGCGCTTCGACTGCGTTGAGCCTCGCGAGGTCGTCGTAGCTCTGCTGGGTCAGCGCATCGCTAGCCGCACTTCGTTGTGGCGTCGCCGCGAGTCTCCGCATCAATTCGGCGGTTTCCTGATTCACCTGTCCATGCTCGTCAACCATCCGGCTCGCAAAGCTTTGTATGCTCCGCGACTGGGATCTGCGCAAGGCTGTTTGGCCGGCCGCGATTTCCGCCTGATTCGCTACAAGAAGGATGCCGACGATCTGTGCGTCGGTCAGACGTGCCTCCTGGCCAAATGCGCAAATTGTCGATGCGAGGAGCAGCAATAGCGCCCCAGCGGTATATTTGACGTTCATTGCTCGCCTCACATTCGCGTGCCCGGTTCTGTCGCAACAGGTCGGGAGACGCAAGCGAGTGTCCATATTCAGAAGATTAGTTACATGACGCGGCCTCGCGGACTGCTCCATGTAACCATTCGCAGCCCGCGCTTATCCGCCGCAATGGCCGCGACCTCGCCAACCAGTTTCTGTTGTTCTTCGCAGCGTTGAGATCGACAGGCGACTGGACAGGACCTTGGCGCATTTTGCTCTTCCGATGCGAGGCGCGTCGAACAACCCGGCCCCCGACGCGGTACAAATGCTTACAAAGTGAGCGCCCCCGCGCGTGCACCGCCCTCGTCGACGCGACGTTATTGCTGGCACACACCAGTGGAGGCCGCAATGAACACCAACGTCACAAACAGCATCGCGCAACGCAGCCGCATTCATCCGTTGATCGCGGGCGCAGCCGTGTCCGTCATCCTCGCCTGTGCGACAGGCGTCGCAGCGATGACGGGTATCCTTCCCGTATCGCATGCAGTGCCGTCACCCAGCGCGCAGGTCGCGGCAGCCGCTGCACAGCCCGCGAGCTCGCCGCTGGCCGTACAGCAACCCAATCCGGTTCAACCCGCCGTTCAACCCGCCGTTCAACCGGCGGCTCAGGCTTATGCGCAACAGACGGGACCTGCGGCTCCCCCGCGCGTTCATCACACGCACAAACCGCACGTCGCGCCCGCCCCGCAGTACGCAAACGGCGAGTACTCGCAGGCGCCTTCGCAACCCTCCGGCGCACGACAGATCGCTGCCGATCCGAACGCCGGCGAAGTCGTCGCGATCACTCCCGTTCAGACGCCCGAGCCGACGACCGGCCTCGGCGCAGTCGGCGGTGCGGTTGCGGGTGGTCTCATCGGCAATCAGATCGGCGGTGGACGCGGCCGCATTCTCGCCACGGTCGCGGGCGCCGTCGGCGGCGGTCTCGCGGGCAACGGCATCGAGCATGCGGTACGCAAGCAGACCAGCTACCAGGTACAGGTCCGCATGGAAGACGGAAGCTACCGCAATTTCAGCTATTCGACGCAGCCGACCGTGCAGATTGGACAGCGCGTTCTTGTGTCGGGCGATACGTTGACCTCTTCATGACCGGGTACTATCCGGCACGGTAAAGAACGGCTCGTCATGCGCGAGCCGTGATTACCATCGGTTCCAGGAGCAGCACGTTCATGGCCGCGGCAACGCCCTGTTCGCGCGCGGATACCAACGGCAAGCGGTCTGCCGTGACCGGCCAGCCCAGGCGCGACGGCGTCGATCCCGAACCCTGGTGCGTTTCGCCCGCTCATATGTCATCGGTCAACCCGACCGTCCGGAGAGGAGTCTGCAGGAAAAGTCCACGCGCTCCGCCTCATCGCCGCCGGACGGTCCGAACGAGATCCAGCCGTGGCCCCAAAGCGTGACCTCGTCGCGGCGAAGAATGAGCTCATGGCCACCGTCGATGGTGATACATGTGCCGTTCGAACTGCAATCGCGCAACACATACTTTCCGCTGCGGCACTCGATCGATGCGTGCACCCTCGACGCACGGCGATCGTGCACGACAATGCTCATGTTCGCGCCACGGCCGATGGTCACCAGCGCGGACGCTTCACTCATTTCCACACAGACATCCGCATACCGCAGGGTCAACAACGATGAACAGGGCAGACGCTGCAGATCGTTACCTGTGACCGTCAGGTCAGCGCCTTGTTGCCAGATCGCCTCGAACAACTCCGTTGGCTGTCTTTTTCCTCGCACCTGTATCGGGTAAAGGTGGCGCGCCATCTGACGCAGTCTCGCCGAGAGACACTCAACCGTGTCTTTGCTCGTGACGACCTGTCCCGGCGAAGCAAAGCCGGTCAGTCTGGCGGCCAGGTTCACCGTGTCGCCAAACACGTCTCCCCTTTCGTCGGGCAATACGGGGCCGTGATGAAAGCCGATTCGCAGCGACATCGGCTGTCCCGCCACGGCGGGCAACCCGGAGACGGCCAACTGCATATCGATCGCGGCCTGCATCGCGTGTTCGGCGGAGGGGAACACCGCCATGACTTCGTCGCCGATGGTCTTGACGATTCGCCCTCCCAACGCTTCCGAGCACGATTTCATCAGCGCGATGCACTGCGCGATCGCCTCGAAGGCAAGCATGTCGCCGACAGTCTCGTAAAGCTCCGTGCTGCGACTTACGTCCGCAAACATCACGGACTCGTGAGACATCGGATAATTCGGTTTGTCATCCATGAGCAACCCGTCGTCAGGTCGTCGAGCCGGCGCCGAAGCGCTGTTCGCCAGCCAGCCTGCGCAGCGCTCCTGCCCGTCAGTTTAGTACTGTGCCGTGCCGAGGGCAGCACCGGGGTCGCCCGGGTTGTGGTGCAATTCGGACGCGCCGGTCTGTTACGCCCCGAGCTTTTGACGAGCACGAGCCGATGCATAAGCTGAAAGGCCTGTCCGCTCGAATTCGCTCGGCGAATCGATTCCCGATATGCCGACGGGTGTCCCATCCACCTATCTGTCAACAGAAGCGGCATGGCAAGCCTCTGCGCCTGAATGGGCGCGACGTGGCGGCCACACGCGTTTGCGTTTGCGCGGGACGCTGCCGGTTTCATATTTCAATGAGGGGGCGAGCGCATGAGCATGAAGCTGATCGCCTATCGCCACGATCCCGGCGACGTCGAATCATGATGTCCGCCGCTTTCACGTGCGATGCACCTATCGTCTATCATGAAAATTTCCGGCAGGCACGAAGGCCTTGCTTCGCAGACGCGCGAATTCGTTGACCTCTCGGCCGCGCCGCCGCTTGCGACCGTCCGCGTGAGGTCCCTATGACCATGAATCTGACGTCTTCAGCCTTTACACACGGCGATGAGATCCCCAGACGTCATACTTGCCAAGGCGGAGATTTGTCGCCGCCGCTAGCATGGACCGACGTGCCCGCGAACGCAAAGAGCCTCGTCCTGATCGTCGACGATCCCGATGCCCCGGACCCGGCCGCGCCCAAAACAGTCTGGGTGCATTGGGTTCTCTACAATATTCCACCGACGGCCGGCGGCCTTGCAGAAAGTGCCGCCGGAACTCAGGTACCGCCAGGCACGCTCGCGGGCGCCAACGACTGGAAGCGAGTGACGTACGGTGGTCCCTGCCCGCCCATCGGTCGTCATCGTTACTTCTTCAAACTGTATGCGCTCGATGCCGCGTTGCCGGATCTCGGCACGCCCAGCAAATCCGCATTGGAACAAGCAATGAAGGCGCACGTGATTGCAGAGGCGCACCTTGTTGGGACATACCAGAAGCATTGAGTCGAAGCGTGTTCCCGATCGCGGCAAGGCGATTTTTGCTACCTTCAAGGATGCTATCAACGGCGAGACGACATCCGGAACCAGCGCACCCCCCGTCGACCATCAACGCAATCGCCATCAACGCATTCAGTTCGAACAGTTCATGCGGAACGATGCGCGCTGCCAGCTACTGCGCGTGCCGTCTAAAGGCGCATCCAGTATGAATCGGGAATCGCTCGATCCTCGTCCGACATGAATGGATTGTCCAGCCGTATCACCTTCCTGCCACCCAGATTCCCGCGTTTCAACCCATTCTGGATGTACGGATGCGTGTTGAACAACTTCAGATACGATCCGTCGCGATACGCGGCCGTGAAGCCACGTGCAATCGTCTCCGCCAGCTCTCCATGATTCGGCGACACATAGAACAGAAAATCGGAACGATACGCGAGCAGCAGACTTTGCTCGACGGCGAGATCGGGCTCCGTCGCCCTGCGCGATTCCAGTTCGGGATACGCCTCGATCACGCCGCGCGGGAAATAGTCCACGCGTCGGCCCTCCAGCATCCTGAAGATCGTCTCGTACGTCGAAGGTGTCTGCACGCGAAGGCCGGCGTTGCGCATGATCCTCGCATCGATCCAGCCGAGCCCCTGCACGCCCGTCATCGAGCGAAGATCCTCCAGCGTTTCGATCCCGTCGAAATCGACCTGGCGGTCCTGTCTGATCAAAAACACGCGATAGCCGATCAGACCGCGATGAATCGGAATATGCACGACGTTCAGGCCGCGCTCGGCCTGCGCCTCCATGCTCGTCCAGTGCAGGTTGATCGTCGTACCGCTGGCGAGTTCGGCAAGCGCGCGGCCGCGCTCCATCACGACCTCGAGCTGACGCGTCGTATACGACGCGTTGGCCGCTTTCATCGCGACATCCAGCGTAGCGAGCGCGAACGCCGCATGCACGTCGCGACCCGGCCTGATCTGCGGATAGACAATGTCGAAATGCTGGTCCGGTGCGGCCCGCGCGGAAAACACCGCGCCAGCGGCGGCACTCGCCGCCGAGATAATAAAGCGCCTGCGATGCATAACCACGGGTGACTGAAACTGGGTCGTCCAGGTGGCTCGCTTATTGCCGGCGAGCCTGATGAAATCCTGTCACGGGCGGTACCGCAAAAAAATGCGGACAAACCCCCTGACAGAACGCTCATCGATACTCACCTCATCCCTGCATTTTGCGGGGCGAGCATCCCTCTACTCGACGATCAATCCGTGCCGGATCGCGTACCGGATCACCTCGGCATTGTTGGAAAGCCCGAGTTTCTGCATCAGTCGCATCTTGTGTGTACTGATCGTTTTCGCGCTGAGCGCGCAAGCGTCGGCGATTTCGTTGATGCTCCTGCCCGCCGCGAGCATCTGCAGCACCTGAAATTCGCGGTCCGACAGCACTTCATGCGGCGGCACGTCGCCGCGCTGTGTTTCGAAGACCATGGCATCGACGAGTTTCGGATCGATGAAGCGGCCACCGTCCGCGAGCTTGCGGATCGCCGCGAGCAGCACGTCCGGATCGCTGTCTTTGGTCAGATAGCCCGTCGCGCCCGCGCGCAATGCGCGCGACGCCACCTGCGCCTCGTCGTGAATGCTCAGCACGAGTACGGGCAGCGAAGGCTGCTCTGCCCGTACTCGACGGATCAGATCGACGCCGCTGATGCCGGGCATCGTCATGTCGAGCAGCAGCAGATCGACGACGCAACTGCGCAGCTTGTCGACCACTTCTGCCCCTTGCGCCGCTTCCGCCACGACGACGATATCGCTCGTGGTCGCGATGATCTGCCTGAGTCCGCCACGGACGATCGCATGATCGTCTGCAATGAGTATCCTGATCATGTTCGAGATCCGCCATCGAGCGGAATGTGAATCGAAACCGTGGTGCCCGCGCCCGGCGCGCTGCCGATCGAAAGCGATCCGCCGATCAGCCGCGCGCGCTCGTTCATGCCGAGCAGGCCATATGAATAATTGCGCCTCACCACTTGCTGATCGAAGCCGCGGCCGTCGTCACGCACCTGCAGTTCAAGCTTCTCCGCCGTCGAGATCAGCGTCACGTCCACGCGCGTCGCGTCGGCATGACGCGCGACGTTCGTCAGGGAGGCCTGCACGATGCGGAACACAGCCGTCGCGTGCGCATCCGACAGCGCAGGCTCGCCACCGACGATGCGCAACTCGCAATGAATCGGATTGCGGCGGTTGAACTCGTCGACGAGCCACTCGAGCGCCGACACGATGCCGAAATTGAGTGCAGCCGGCCGCAAATGACTCGCGACGTTGCGCACCATCCAGATCGTGCCTTCGACCAGTTCGCGCATGTCATCGGCTTTTTTCATTGCTTCCGGATCGTGCGTGAGGCGCATCTTGAGCAGCGACACGTCCATTTTGAGCGCAGTCAGCAACTGGCCAAGCTCGTCGTGAATCTCCATCGCAATGCGCTTTCTCTCCTCTTCGCGGATCGCCTCCATGTACGCGGACAGCTCGCGCTGCTGCTCGCGTGATTCGACGAGCTCCTGTTCCATCCGCTTGCGCCCCGTGATGTCGTTCAGGCCGACATAGATCGCGGGCGAATCGTCGTAGGTCGCGACGCGCGCCGTCGCCATCGCCCAGAACCGCGTGCCGTCGGGGCGCCGGAACTGCACCTCCGCATTTTGCAGACTGCCCTCCGTCCTCAAATACTGGATCAGATGGTCGCGCTCGCCTGGATCGGTGTAAAAATCCGCGATATTGGCCGACATGCCTTCGTCCATGCCGAACAGTTCGCGCAGCGGCTCGTTCGTGTAGAGGATGTGTCCATCCGGCATCGACGTGATGCACAACGGCACCGGACTGGTTTCGACGATCGCGCGAAAGCGCGCCTCGCTTGCCTGCAAGCGCGCGTCCGCGCGCCGCCGCTCGTCGATCTGCGCCTGCAGGTTCGCGTTGGCGCGCGCCAGTTCTTCGGTGCGCAACGCGACGCGCTGTTCGAGATCGTCGCGCGCCTGCGATAGCGCAGCCTCTGTTTCCTTGCGCACGGCCACTTCCGCAAGCAGTTGCCGGTTCTGTGCAAGAAGCTGCTTGTGCATCGCGCGCAGTTGGAGATGCACGCCGACACGCGCCAGCGTCTCGTCGACGCGCAACGGCTTGGTCACGTAATCGACCCCGCCCGCCGAAAAGCCCTCGACGCGATCCTCGTTGCCTGTCAGCGAGGTCATGAAGATAACGGCGATATCGCGCGTGCGTTCGTCGCGCTTCAGACGGCGACACGTCTCGAAGCCGTCGATCCCCGGCATCTTCACGTCGAGCAGGATCACGTCGGGCTGCGCGAATGCCGCGCGCTCCAGCGCTTCGATGCCGTCGAGCGCGACCAGCACGCGGATGCCGCGCGCTTCGAGACTGTCAACGACCACGCCGAGATTCGCGGGCGTATCGTCGACGATCAGGACCGTGCCCGTATGTGCGACCGTGGCGGCGAGAGGGCTCATGATGCGGTGTTCCCCTCCAGGTACCGCTCGACGAGTTGCAGGATCGCCTTCGACTGATACGCGCGCGCCAGTTGATGCAGCCGCGCGGCGAACACCGCATGCGCCGGATCGCTCGCCGCGATGCGCTCCGCCCACTGAGCGATGCCGCGCATGTTGCCGTCGCGCGCGAGCTGATGCAGTTCGTTCATTGCATCGGCGGACATCGCGGCGGGAAACGTCAGAGGTACATCCGGCACAACGTCGGCCCGCGCGGCAATGTGAATCCACGTGACGTCGAGCAAACTGGCCATGCGTGCGAGCAGCAAGTCGAAGTCCACCGGCTTGGCGATGAACGCGTTGGCGCCAGCGTCGAGACTCTTCGCGCCGTCCACGCCGAACGGCGTCGCCGATACCGCTATGATCGGCACGTGCGCGAATTCGGGTATCGCGCGCAGACGCTGCGTCACTTCGAGACCATCGATGCCTGGCATTACGATGTCCGTGAGTATCAGATCGGGATGCTCTGTCTGCGCGATCGAGATGCCGTCGCGGCCGTTGTCGGCCTCGACGGTATCGAAGCCGAGCCGCCCCAGCAGTTCGACGACGACAGCGCGATTGACCTGCACGTCGTCGATCACGAGCACCTTGAGACGCGGCCCTTCGTAGCCCGTGACGACAGACGCGGGAACCTGCGCGCACGACGCCGTCAGTTCGACGAGCGACGGCGGCAGTTCGAACCAGAACACGCTGCCTTGGCCTGGTTCGCTCTCGACGTGCACCTCGCCGCCCATCGCGCGAACGAACTGCCGGGTGATCGCAAGCCCGAGGCCCGTGCCGCCCGCGCGCCGTTCCGCGCCGCTCGCCTGCTCGAATGGCATGAAGATTTTCTCGTGATGTTCCGCGCGAATACCGATGCCCGTGTCGTGCACTTCGAAGCGGACGGCACCGCTCGCGCTTCGTCCGATATGCAGGCGCACGCTGCCTTCATCGGTGAACTTCACGGCGTTCGACAGCAAATTGAGCAACACCTGGCGCAAGCGGCGTTCGTCGGCGCGCACACCGGATGGCGCATCGGCGGCGACCTCGCATTCGAATGCAAGCCGTCTCTGCTCGACCTTCACGCCGATGATTTCGCGTATCGAATCGACGAGACCCGCGAGCGGCACGTCGCAGATCTCGATGCGCAGCTTGCCCGCTTCGACTTTCGCGAAATCGAGCGTCTCGTCGATCAACGTCAGCAGATGTTCTCCGCTTTGCTGGATCACAGCGACACCGTCGCGCTGACGCACGCTCAACGTGCTGTCGCGCCCAAGGATCTGCGCATAGCCAAGAATGCCGTTGAGCGGCGTGCGCAGTTCGTGGCTGAGATTCGCGAGGAATTCGCCTTTCGCGCGATTGGCCGCTTCCGCCGAGCGCCGGGCTTCGCGCTCGATCGCCGCTTCGCGCTCGTCGAGATACGCACGATGCAGGCGCGTACCCATCGCGTTGAACGCCGACACCACGCGGTCGAGTTCATCCGGCTCGCGCGGCGGCGTACGCCGCAGGACGAATGGCCGCGGCGGCTCGTGGAAATCGTAATCGCCGACAGTGCGCGCGATCGCTGCCAGATGCCGCGTGACCAGCCGCCACAGGATATAGAACGTGAAGAGCGCGACCAGAAACGTATTCGCGCCCTGGCTCACGAGGATCACCAGCGCGGTGCGCGCAAGCTCGTGATAGAGATTGGCGAGCGTCGCCTCCACATACAGGGTG
Source organism: Paraburkholderia phymatum (assembly GCF_040965635.1). Lineage (GTDB taxonomy): Bacteria > Pseudomonadota > Gammaproteobacteria > Burkholderiales > Burkholderiaceae > Paraburkholderia > Paraburkholderia phymatum_B. The sequence goes on along the minus strand of NZ_JBFRCH010000013.1, from coordinate 157,208 downwards.
CCGATGCGCACGACCTTGTTCTGCACGCGGTACAGGATCGGAAACTCTCGCGCGACTGTCATCTCCGTCATGCGCCCGCCCACGGCCACGACCATCGGTGTGCCTGCCGACGGCGACTCGCGCACTTCGGCGGCGCGAATATCCGCGAGGCGAAGCATGCCTTCCAGTTCCAGCTTCAGTTGCGGCTGATCGAGCCGCCATAGCGCTTCGCCGAGACTGTCGCTATAGCTGCGGTCGATATCGACGAGACGGTTCTGAATCTGCGCGATGCCGCGCTCGTAGTCGCGATAGAGCTGCACCGCCGTCAGGATCAGCGTGATCGCGCAGCTAAAGACGAGCACCGTCGCGAGCAGCCGCAGCACCACACTGCGCCGCACGTAACGGAGCCCGCTCCGCCATGCGTCGAACCTGTCGAGAGCCATATCTTCCAGCGAGTGCCGCCGTTGTGTGTGTCCTATTCTGCACTCGATGCCAAAGCCCGGTCTATCGCGCCCCACCCGGGTTTCAAACATCAGATGAAACAACGCGCGCCCGTAGTCACTGTGCGCTGCCCGCATGTCTTTGCGCGTTTTTGCCTGCCGTGTCCTGTTGTTATTCCGGCACCTCGCCCACCGCCATCAGCCGGACCGTACGCGCCGGACGTTCTATCAGTTCGTCGATCAGATCGGCCATTTCGCACAGCGCCTGAAAGCCGTACGCGTCGAGCTGATCCCCATGATGGCGCCGCAAATAGCGCATCGTTTCACCCACCCGCCGCAAAGCACCCGGCGCGCTGTCGGTCAACGGCCAGCAATGCAACAAATACGCGAGCGGCGTCACACTGCGCGTCTCGCACCAGGTGTCGAACAGCCGCAGACAGAGCGAATCGACCTGCTCGACAACATTCTCCCGCTCGGACAGATAGGCCATCATGATGCATCGGTTCATATCGCGTTTCGATGACTCATCATCTGCGATCAGAACCTGTGTCGCAGTCAGTGCAAGCGCAAACACGGTCGTGTGACATCCTGATTCGCGTGTCAGGAAATCCTTAACGCGCCCATTCACGCCGAAAGCCCCGGCGCCGGTGAAAACCCTCATATGCCGTTGCTTCACGCTACGCCGGTTCAGGAAATCCTGACGGCCGAAATCAGCGCTTCCTGAGACGACATTCCGCCGCCGCCGATTGGGCGCGCGCACCGCTCGCCCGTAGCATCGATTCATCGTGCATCGCGGGGAAAGTCATGGCGGGTAACAGATCGCTGCGCTCTCAGGTCGAAAAACTGGTCGGCTCGACACGAAGCCGGGCAGCGCGCGTGCGCCTGCTGGAACGCTCGCGCTCGGGTGGAACGTGTCGCGTGTGCATTCAGATCGAACGGCCGACTGGCTCGTTCTCCCTCTTCTTCTTTCGCCATGCCGACGGCACATGGCATGTGTTTCCACCGGACAGGCGCCGACCGGAGATGGGGATAGGCCGCAAGGCAGCCTGATCGTTCTGCAAGCCAAGGAGACGCACATGCACGACGACGCTTCGAATGCATTGCCGCAATATGTGATCGAACTGCGCGCATGGCTCAGCGACTGGTACGACCATGCGTTCAATGTGGGCTACATCCATCCGCCCTTCACACTCGACGAAGCGATTGCGGACCGGCTCGAGGGGTACTTCAAGGCGGGCCTGACGCCAGCCGAAGGCGCGATGGCGTTTTTCGGCTTCGTGCATTGAGAGGCGAGCGATGAGGTTTGAAGAGTTCGATGCCCGCCTGTCGCGCCTGCTGGTCACGATGCCCGCGGGGACGACCGCCGATCTGACGGACGGCATGATCGCCTGGTGGAATGGCGCGCGGACAGTCTATGCGTGGATTGGCGAGGGCAACGATGGCAGGCACAGCGGATTGCACGCACGTGAACTCGACCTCGCCGACGACTGGGGACAATTCCATGACTGGCTCGCCGCATGGATCGACGAGCCGCGCTTCAGTGCGCATGCGGGTGTGGATGTTGGTTACGGACGCTGACGGACACGCTTGCTCGCGAAAATTTGTGGAGCCAATCAATGAAACATATCGTCGGGCGTTATCGCGGATTCGCGATTGAGGCGCACATGGAGCCGCGGACGGTCCGGTCGTCCGATGGTGTCGCGCTGAGATACCGCGTCGCGTGGTCGTTGCGCACACTGACGTCAAGACAAAAGGTCATCGGAGACTTTGCCGATCCCGTCATATACGATTCGGAGAGCGTCGCTCTCACCTGCGTCGACCGCAACGCTCGCGCCCTTATCGATGCCATGCTGGCGGATGGTCTCGAGCGCACCTCGGTGGGTCTGCTTCCGTCCACTCTCAATGCAAGCTTGCATGGTTTGAACGGTCGTTCCTGAGGAACCGTTCGAAGCGGGCGCTCGAGCGTGACGCCGCGCTCGGCGTCTCACGATGGCTTCACTAGTCAGCGGGCAACCCGCCTACGCGCTTTCGGCTCACTCCTGTGAACCGCCCAGGCCGTCTCATCGAGCAACCGGGCAAAAAGCCGGTTCAGCATCGACTCAGGCAGAGGCGATAGCCCGAGCAACGAATTGAAAGCGAGGCCACTGGCTGCAAAGTATCGGAGCAAGGAAAGTTCGAGATCAGCAGATTCTTCCCGTAGCTTCTTCATCTTCGCGGCATCGGTCGCCTTGAGATCTTCCAGAAGTTCCGGACTCGCCACCAAAGCGGCGAGGATCGCCCGTGCAACCGAATGAGGCTGCTTGACGGATTCCCTGTAAATGGCGATCTGGGACGACAGGCAAGGCTCCACCTTCGCCGCGCCATCCTTCACCATGTGCTCGCGCGCGATTTGATCGAACTGCTCCTGCTGATGCTCCAGCAACGCCTTGAGCACGCCATTCTTGGTACGGAACTGATGCAGCAACCCGCCCTTGCTGATCCCGCTCTCGCGCGACAGCGAATCGAACGTGAGCCCACCCACGCCTTCATGCGTGAGAATCGTCAGCGCGGCCTCGATGGCCTTCTTGCGGGTGTTTTCCGAACGGGTCTGGTTATCCATTGATCTTGAAAGTGACGTCATTCGAGCCGATCAGCCATCTGTTCTCCAAAGTCGTGGCCTTGGAAGCCCAACACGCCAATCACTGAAAAACTGGAAGCAGCATATCGCCCGAACCGGGAAACCGGGATTGTACGCTCGATATCGCACGCAAGAAACAAACCGGATAGACGGTTTACATATGGAATCGGCGGTGCTACGCTTCGGCCAGGTCGTCTTTCAATGAATTGAAACGTCGCCGACATCTGACATCCACTTGCGAGGAACGAGAAATGCCCGCCATAAGACCCGCCCTGCTGCTTTTCGTCAGCGCGCTAACGCTTGCCCTGACGGCATGTTCGAGCGTGCAGCCCGTTGCCTATTCGGGCATTTCGTCATCGCCGCAACTGAAGCAGAACAGGGACGATGACGCAGCAAAAGTGCCTTACCGGTATGCCGCTCCCGTCGTCTGGTCGCGTTACACGCAGGTCATGATCGAACCCGTCGCCGTGTATCGAGGCAATGACAACCAGTTCGCCGATATGCCCGACGACGACAAGGCCGCGCTCGCGGACTACATGGGCAAGACGTTTGCGGCGAAGCTCGCGAAGCGTTTCGAAGTCGCCAGCCAGCCTTCGCCTGCGACCTTGCGCGTCAAGCTGACGCTGACGGGCGCGGAAAAGACCACTGCGCTCGTCGGACAGGTAATGCACTTCGATATCGCGGGGAACCTTTACAACGGCGTCCAGGCGATCCGTGGAGGCAAAGGCGCGTTCAGCGGCTCGGTGACATACGTCGTTGAGGTGTATGACAGTTCCAACAACCGCCTTTTGCGGGCGTATGTGTCGAAGCAATATCCGAACGCGATGAATCTGCCCGCTGCATTCGGATCGCTCAGCGCGGCCAGAACCGGCCTCGACAAAGGTGCCGAGGCCCTCGTCGCCCAACTGCAATAAGAGACGGTGTGAGCCCAACGGGCGGCACGCGGCAAGGCAAAGGTTCGCATCGCAAGGATGTGTCCACAACAGCAGCAGCACGTCGACAGGGACGGCTGCTCGTCACCTGTTGGTTCGGGAAATGATGTACGCAGTCAGAGACCTCCTGATGACGACACCGCCGCCGTTGATGGTGGTGATCGTGTTCGCTGTTACGTACTTCGTCGTGGGACTACCCGTCCATTTCACGCGAGGGGCCGGCTACCGGGACGTGCTCGGAACGATGGCGGGCGTGTTCGTTGCGCTCGCCTATATCACGCTGGCGGTCCACTCTCATGCGAACGCCCGTTAAGCGCCACGTCAAAACGAAAAACCTGCTATGGACCGTTCGATCATGATGAACGGGTGGCAGCCCATGTCGCATTGGGTACGAATCCGGTGTCGTGGTCGTGCATTTTCATGTCACTGGTTCGCGCGTGAGTCTGTACGTGAGTCTGCGCTTGAGTCTTTCAGGCATTCGAAGAACCGCCCTTGTCGTCGCTTCAACGCGTGCATCACCGGGCGCGCCGGATCGGCAAACATCTGCGCGACGTCGTGACCGGAGAGCTGTAGTGAGCGATCGGCTCCGACCGTCGATCGTGTGGCTGATTCCCGTTGTCGCGTTGCTCGTCTCAGGCGCGCTCCTCGTCCGGGCGACTGTGCAGCGCGGACCGCGCATCACGATCAGCTTCATGACAGCCGAAAGCCTGGAGGCGGGTAAAACGCGGGTGCGCTACAAAGATGTCGAAATCGGCGCACTGAAGGCCGTGCATCTTTCGACCAACCGCGCTCGCGTTCTCGCCGATGTGCAACTGGACGATTCCGCAAAACCGTTTGCGGCATGCGGCACACGCTATTGGGTGGTTCGTCCGCGCATCGGGATGGCAGGCGTCTCGGGTCTTTCGACAGCCATTTCCGGCGCATACATCGCCGCTGACATCGGCGGCTCATCGAGACAATGCAAAGCGTTCATCGGACTCGAAACGCCTCCCTCCGTCACAAGCGATCAGAAGGGAAAGCGCTTCGTGCTTCACGCCAACTCCCTGGGCTCTCTTACAGCCGGCTCACCCGTGCTGTTCCGTCATGTGCAAGCCGGCCGGGTTCTCGATTATTCGCTTTCCGCAGATGGCGCCGATGTGGTCGTCGACGTATTCGTCGACGCACCCTACGACGGGTATGTGACATCGGCTACCGGCTGGTGGCAGGCAAGCGGGATCGATGTGCGCTTCGGCTCCGACGGTTTCAGACTCGGTACGCAGTCTGTGGCGTCATTGCTTTCCGGCGGCGTCGCATTCGACACGGTCACACGCATGCCAGCCCCGCTCCACGCTGCAGATGGCGCGTCCTTCGTGCTTGCCGCCAACCGCACCGATGCAACGCAACGAGCGGAGGACGGAGCCGCCGCGCGCGTCCTCATGCGATTCGATCAATCGTTGCGCGGTCTGTCCATCGGCGCACCCGTCGAATTCCGCGGTGTCGAACTGGGCCGGGTGACGGCAATCGATATGGACTTCAATCCCGCAACGGCTCGGATCGACATGCTCGCCATGCTCGATCTGTACCCCACGCGGCTGGGACACCGCTACCGGCAGGCACTCGGAAACGGCGACAGCGCAGCGGGCAGACATCTGCTGCATCAACTCGTCGAAAACGGCTTGCGCGGGCAGCTGCGCACAGGGAGTGTTCTAACGGGACAGCGATATGTAGCGCTCGACTTTTTCCCACGCGCACGCAAGGTTCAAATCGATACGCAGCGAACGCCTGTCGAACTGCCGACAGTACCCAATACCCTCGAAGAACTTCAGGACCAGCTTGCAGGCATAGTGAACAAACTGGGCCGCGTGCCATTCGACAAGATCGGCCAAAGTCTTGACCAGACACTTCGAACCACCGCGTCGCTTTTCAAGCAGGTCGACACCGAACTGATACCTGAAGCCCGCGCAACGCTGTCGGCCGCCCAGCAATCCTTCAATGCGGCGAACGCTACGCTTGCGCAGGATTCTCCGCTTCAATCCGACATGCATCGGGCGCTGACGGAATTGCGGCGCACACTTGCTTCGCTCAATTCGCTCGCCGACTATCTGCAACAACATCCGGAATCGCTCGTGTGGGGAAAAGCTTCCGCGCCTTCTCGGGGGAAGTGATCAATGTATCTGGCCCACCCGTTCACCTCCATAGCCGTCCTGCTGAAGATCGCGGGTCTCGCGTAGAACTCGCGACAATCAATGTCCCGGATCGGACGGATAGATCAGCGTTCCGTCAGGCTGCGGCTGCGCACCGGGTGTCATGGTTGCTGGTTCAGTGCGACCCGCGTTCATGATATGCAGCACGGTCTCGCCGCGCTCCAGCAGGTAATCCGTGATGATGCGGCGGTGGCATCGCCACCAGACAGCTTCCGAACACATAATCACGCACCTGTGCCGATGGCCGAGTTCGAGCAGCTGCGCAAGCGCGTCGCGAAATGCGGCGCTCATCGCGTAGTCCGCATAGTTGCGAAAGGCAGGATGCGTCCAATAGCCATTGGGCGACGGAGCGGCGCCCTTGGGTCTGCTGCGCCGCCCGCCCAAGCCGGCCAGATGGATGTAACCAATGTGCTGCCGACTCAGCGCGTCGGGCAACGTCTCGCGATTGAATTGCGGATTCGTGCGGGAACGGGGAATGCTGCGCACATCGACCACGTTCTCAATCTGTGCGCCCGTCAACAGCCCGATGAATTCGCGCAACGGGTGAGTCGAATGGCCGATCGTAAAAAACGCATTTGACATCGATGCCTCGCGCGGGTGATCGCGACGATGCTTTCAGTGTACAGAGATCCCCTCTTCTGAGCTTACGGTCGTAACCGACGGCGAATATGAGTCCGGGACGTCCGTGCATGCCTTGCTTTGTCGGGTGATTTCGACGATCGCTGCTACCCGGAAGCGACAGGTGCTTCGCGAATGTCCTGGTTCACACGGTAACCGGCAATCCAGCTATACAGCTGTTCAACCTCAGGGCTGAATGGACGCTGGTCATTGCGCATCAGGAAGTAGCCGCGACCAGGGCGCACACTCAACGACGATAGGCGGGCCAGTCTGCCACTGCGAATTTCCGCGTCAAGAAGATGGCGAGTGCCCAACGTCACGCCTCTTCCGCGCGAGGCCGCATCCACAAGCACGATGTAGTTGTTGCCGTACTCGGTCGCTCTCACGCGGCTCGGTTCAATTCCTAGCGACTTGAACCAGATAGACCAATTGATCCAGTTGGGTTGGAGGCGCTCGTACTCGAGAAGAACCTGTGATAGCAATGCTTCGGGACCGTCGCCGCGTAGCGGATGACTCTCGATATAGGCAGGACTCGCGACGGGAAATATCTCTTCCTCGAACAACAACTGCGCGGTCCAGTCGATTCGCTGACCCGGGTCATAGGCCACGACAAGATCGACGCTGTCGTCAAACAGATCAGAAGGCTGATCGGACGTAATTGTACGAATGCTCGCCGAAAAGCTCGGATTGCGGTCACGGAAGTCCTTCATGACTTCACTCAGCCAGAAATGCGAGATCGCTGTGTTTGCGGCCAGGGTCACCATGGTCGCGCTGCGCTTGACGCTGATCTCATCCACGGCATCAGCGAGGTAATTGAACGCCGCGCTGACTTTGCCATGAAGCTGCGTTCCGCGCGGCGACAGCTGTACCCGTCGCCCGACCCGTTCGAAGAGTACGAACCCAAGCCCCTCCTCAAGCTGGCGGATCTGCTTGCTTACTGCCGCCTGTGAAACGTGAAGCTCTTCCGCAGCTCGCGTGAAATTCAACGTCCGGGCCGCTGCCTCGAAAAACATCAAACTCGTCAGCGGCGGAAGGCGATGGCGTAGGCTCTTCATAACACACAGTTATCAACGGACATGAGATTTCATCTGTGTACAGGGAAATTTTCGCCTCGTAAAGTCCTTTTCAAGTAGGCAGAACCGGGACTCCCAAGCGTCGGGTGTCGCGATGCGGTACATAACTAGAGGTTAGTGTTTTCCCCATCTGGACGTTCTTATGACTACGCTTAACTGGCACCGCGAGCGCCAAGATCTTTCCGATCTTCAGTCGCTCGATCGCTCTTTGCACGGCTCTGAAATCGACCTCGTGTCGGTGCGAGCTTATCGCCTTGGCAGAGTCCGGGCCGAAATGCGAAAGCGCGATATCGCGGCTTTGATCATCAGCGACCCGGTGAACATCCGGTACGCCACGGGCGCGCGCAACATGCAGATTTTTTGCGCCCGTAACACGCCTTCGCGCTACCTCATCGTCACGGAAAGCCGGACGATTCTGTTCGAGTTCACGGGTTGCGAGCACCTGGCCAACGGCCTGGAGACGATCGACGAAGTCCGTTCATCGTCAACCGCCAGTTTCGTCGCGGCAGGCCCGGCCATCGCGGCGCGTGAAAAAGCATGGGCGGCCGATATGGCGGCCACGCTGACTGCACTCGTCGGTCCGAAGCCCACGGTCGGTATCGAGCGCATGAACGCGGGCGTCGCGATTGCGCTGGCCGGGCATGGCGTGCATCTGGTGGATGCACAGGAGCCGATCGAGATGGCGCGTGCCATCAAGTCGGCCGAGGAACTGAAGTGCGTCATCGCCTCACTGCGCGCGACAGAAGCTGCCGTCGGGAAGCTTCGGGACGCGATCCGGCCCGGCATGTCGGAGAATGAATTGTGGTCTGTGCTGCATCAATCGGTTATCGCTCAGGACGGCGACTACGTTGAGACGCGCCTGTTGAGTGCCGGGCATCGAACCAACCCCTGGTTCCAGGAAACATCCAGCCATGTCGTCGAACCAAACCAGTTGATCGCGCTGGATACGGATGTCGTTGGCTGTCACGGCTACTACTCTGACTTTTCCCGTACCTTCCACGCCGGGCCGGATAAGCCGAGCGAGAACCAGCGCACGCTCTACAAGCTCGCTCACGAGCAGGTACATCACAACATTGGGATCATTCGTCCGGGCATGACGTTCAGGGAATACAGCGACAAGGCCTGGAACATCCCGGACAAATATCACGCGAATCGCTATTACCTGTCGGCACACGGGTGCGGCATGACGGGCGAATACCCGTACCTCTACCATCATGCGGACTTCGCTGCGTCTGGCTACGACGGTGAAATACAGCCGGGAATGACGCTGTGCGTCGAGAGCTACATCGGCGAGCGCGCTGGACAGGAAGGCGTGAAGCTCGAGCAGCAATTGCTCGTGACGGAGACGGGAACGCGCCTGCTTTCACTTTTCCCGTTCGAAGAAACATTGCTGCGATAAGCAAGGCGGCGCTGCATGTGCTGGACCGTTTCAACCCTCAAATGGAAGCGTAGAAAATGATCAAGTTGCTTGGATTGCTCAAGTGGTTACTGCCCGTAGTCTTTCTGCTAATGGGCGCCACAGCGCGTGCGGAAGACAGGTCGATCACGATCGGCGTGAACAACTGGGCGGAGAACATCGCTGTCGCGAACATGTGGAAAGTTCTTCTCGACGAGAAAGGGCTCAAGGTCCAGTTACAAAACGCAGACAAGGCGCTGATCTACAACAGCGTCGCACAGGGGAAAATCGACCTGACCTTCGAAGTCTGGCTTCCGTCAGGCGACAAGCCTGCGTTCGACAAGGTCAAAGACCGAGTGGTGCAGATCGGGCCTTGGTTCAAGGAGGCAAATCTGGGCCTCGTCGTGCCTGACTATGTTGCCGTCGACAGCATCGACCAGTTGAATGCGAACAAAAGTCTCTTCGCGTCCAGTGGCCGCCCAAAGATCGTCGGCATCGATTCCGGCAGCAGCCTCATGCAGTTGACGGAGAAGGCAAAGACCACCTATCAGCTCGACTATGACGTTCAGTCATCGTCCGAGTCCGCGATGGTCCTGTCGCTTGAACGTGCGATTCAGCGCAAGGAGCCTATCGTCGTGACGCTTTGGAAACCCCACTGGATCTGGTCCAAATACAAGCTCAAATATCTGAAGGACCCGAAAGGCGCCTATGGGTCGACCGACTCTATCTATGGAATCGAGACTCAGGCATTCAAGAAGCAGCATCCCGACGTCGAGCGTTGGTTGCAGCAATGGAAGATGGATGACAACTCGTTGGGCGGGCTGATGTCGGAAATCATCAAGCAAGGTGTGTCAAACCCTGAGAAAGGCGCGAAGGCCTGGATCGATGCGAACCGCACGCTGGTTCAGCAGTGGACGAAATAGGTCAGCTTGACACGCGACGACGAATCCCGACGCCTCGCTCACCAGTTCGCGTCAACCCAACATTCACTCTCCATGTCCGACATGAACGCTTCCATCAAGACTCCATCCATCTCCAGGCAACGAGCGCCGGATGACATCGAACACACGACGGCCGACTGGGACACATGGCATTGCGACAGCAATACGTTCCAGCATCGCTATGTACCGGGCGCGACGTTCTACGTCGTTAATGGCCGGGCGCGGCTGACCTTCGCACATGGCGTGCAACTCGACATCGAAGCGGGGGACTTCGTCTCGATCGGCGACGGCGCGGAGGCGGTGTGGGAGATCTCTGCGCCCATCGAAACGCGTTACACGTATCACGACGATCGCGGTGCAGCGACAGGGGCGTGATCATGAGCGAGGTCGTGGAATTCGACTATGTAATTGGCGGAGCAGGTTCGGCCGGCTGCGTGCTCGCGCGCCGGCTCGCTGATGCCGGTAATCGGGTACTGCTGATCGAAGCGGGTCCACGTGACAATTCGTGGGTGATCCGTATGCCCGCTGGCCTGCGATCGATTTTCAAGCCGAGCTCGCGATATAACTACTGGTTCGAGACCGAGCCGCAGCGGAACCTCGGCAACCGCCGTATCCAGCAGCCGCGAGGCCGCGTTCTCGGCGGCTCATCCTCCATCAACGGCATGACATGGCTTCGCGGTCATCCACTCGACTACGAGCGCTGGGAGCGGGAAGGAGCAACGGGCTGGGGCTGGAAGGATTGTCTGCCGTACTTCCGGAAGATCGAGCGGAGTGATGTCAGCAGCGCTTATCGGGGTACCGACGGGTTCATTCATGCGCAGCGTCAGGAGCATCTCTGTCCGCTCAACCAGGCCTTTCTCGATGCGGGCGTCGAAGCTGGCTTTCCGCTCACCGACGACGTGAACGGATACCGGCAGGAAGGTGTGTCGCGCTTCGAGATGAGCGTCGATCACGGTATTCGCAACAGCGCCTCGTACGGCTACCTTCACTCGCGCAAAGACGACGGCAACCTGACGATCTGGACGCAGAGCACACTCGAGCAGATCAATCTCATCGGCAACAGGGCGACAGGGTTCAAGGTGCTGCACGGCGGCTCTGTAGTGAACGTCACTGCACGTAAGGAGACTTTACTTTGCGCGGGCGTCTTCGGTTCCCCGCAACTGCTGATGTTGTCGGGAATCGGGCCGGTCGATCATCTCAAGGAAAAAGGCATCGTGCCGAGAGTCGAGTTGCCCGGGGTCGGAGAAAATCTGCAGGATCATCTGGAATGTCACATCCAGATCGAAACCAGGGAATCTGTCTCGCTCAACCGGGAGCTGCAGCTTCACCGGATGCTGTGGGCGGGCGTGCAGTGGTTCGGTTTCAAGTCGGGCGTGGCGTCCGTCAACCAGTGTCATGTCGGCGCCTTTCTGAAGAGCGCTCCCCACGTTCCCCATCCGGATATCCAGTTTCACTTCTTCCCGGTGTTCTTCGACAAGGACTGGATACCCACGCGGCAAACAAATGGTTATCGCATCGGAGTCGGTCCGATGCGCCCGACCAGTCGCGGGCGTGTCCGGCTGAAGTCGAGGCAGGCCGAAGCTCCACTTTCGATCGATCCGAACTACATGGACACCGAGGAAGACTGGCGCGTGATGCGCGAGTCGGTACGGCTCGGCCTGCTGTTTTCACGACAACCTGCCTTCCGTCGCTTTCATTACCGTGAAGACATGCCAGGCGTCGATGTAAGCGCAATCGCGGCCGTCGACGAGTTCATCAGGCTGGACGCGTCAAGCGCGTATCACCCCTGTGGAACGTGCAAGATGGGAGCGAAGCATGACGGGTCAGCCGTCGTGGGCCCAGATCTGAAAGTAAGAGGGGTAGAGCGACTGCGTATCATCGATGCATCGGTCATGCCGTCTGTGCCAAGCGCGAACATCAATGCCGCGACCATCATGCTGGCCGAGCGCGCAAGTGATCTCGTGCTCGGGCGACCAACCATGCGAGCCGAACCCCTGCAGTTCGTTGCCTGACCCCACTACATTCTGATAGGCACATGTCATCCGTGGTGCGCTGGCGCAGCGGACGGAAGCGTCGCAAGCTGCGCGTGCGACGCGACAGGATCATCCTAGCCACCGCTCTGCCTCGATGACAAAGTGACGGAACGCGTCCCAGCCGAGGAGTCCTCCGTGTCCGCACCCCAACCGCTTGCCCCTGTCACAACCGTCACTTACCGGCCGTTCGCATCATCGGACATTGCCGCCGCGCACGCGCTCTCGACGCAGGTCAACTGGCCGCATCGCGCCGACGACTGGCGCTTTGTCGTCGAAGCCGGCTCCGGTTTCATAGCGCAGAGCGATGACGAAATCGTGGGCACGGCGCTCTGCTGGAAGTACGGGGACAGCGGCGCGTCGCTCGGCATGGTGATCGTTTCGCCAGAACGACAAGGCTTAGGCATCGGGCGCAAGCTGATGGAACTGTTGCTGGATGTGCTGGGAAAACGTACTGCCGTGCTGCATGCGACGCCTGCCGGCCAGCCGCTGTACGAAAAGCTCGGCTTCGCGAAGATCGGCACGATCAATCAGCATCAAGCCACCGATTTCCGCGTACCACATGTTGCCCTCGCACGAGACGAGCAACTGCGCCCGCTGCGCGCCGACGATGTGGCTCGCCTGGTCGATCTCGCATCGCGCGCGAGCGGTCTCGACCGCAGCGCGCTGCTCCCCGCTTTGCTCGAAGTTGCTCAAGGCGTCGCGCTCGAACGTGCCGGTGAATTGCTCGGCTTCGCGCTACTGCGGCGCTTCGGACGCGGCCACGCGATCGGCCCCGTCGTCGCGGTCGACGCCGGCGGCGAGCAGATGCGCCGCGCCCAGGCGCTTATCGCGCATTGCCTTGCCGAGAACGCAGGCGCATTCACGCGCATCGATACGCCCGGCGACAGCGGCCTCACCCCGTGGCTCGACGAACTTGGCCTTTTGCGCGTCGATACCGTTGTCAAGATGTCACGCAACGGAGCGCCTTCCATCGACGAATCGGTCGGGCAGTTCGCGATCGTCAATCAGGCACTGGGTTGAATCATGACGCTTCTCTACAAAGCCGATCCCGAACGCGGCAAGCAATGGGCGCGGCTCTTCGCGCAGAAGGCGCCCGAGATTCCCTTTCGCCTGTGGCCCGACATCGGCGATCCCGCGTCGGTCCGCTATCTCGCCGCGTGGCAGCCGCCCGAATACTCCGTGCGCACGCTGCCGAACCTCGAAGTGATCTTCTCGGTCGGCGCGGGCATCGACCAGTTCGATCTGTCGGGCGTACCGCCGCATATCGCCGTTGTGCGCATGATCGAGCCGGGCATCGTCGAAGGCATGGTCGAGTATGTGACGCAAGCCGTGCTGACCATTCATCGCGATCTCTTCGACTATGCGTTGCAGCAGCGGCAGCGCGCCTGGCGCGAGATGCCCGTGCGCGCGGCATCATCGCGGCGCGTCGGCGTGCTGGGACTCGGCATGCTCGGCTCGGCGGTGCTCGAACGGCTGCGTCTGTTCGGCTTTCCGTGCGCAGGCTGGAGCCGGTCGGCGCATCAGTTGGAAGGGATCGAATGCTACGCGGGCGTCGAGAGCCTCGACGCGTTTCTCGCTCGCACCGATGTTCTCATCTGCCTTTTGCCGCTCACGGGCGCGACGCGCGGCCTGCTGGACAAGCGTCTGTTCGGCAAGCTGCCGATGGGCGCTTCGTTCATCAACGCCGGGCGTGGCCCGCAGGTGAACCAGCAGGACATGCTCGACGCGCTCGACCGCGGCCGGTTGCAGAACGCGATTCTCGACGTCACTGACCCCGAGCCGCTGCCAGAGTCGCATCCGTTCTGGACGCATCCGCGCGTGCGTATTACGCCGCATATCGCGAGCGCGACGCGGCCGGAAACCGCCGTCGATGTTGTGCTGGACAATATCCGACGTCATCGGGATGGATTGCCGATGATCGGTGAGATCGACCGTAGTCGTGGATATTAGCAAGCCACAGCAAGCAGGCCACAGCACAAAATGCTGCGCGCGCCCCGTAAAAAGCCGCGTTTGCGCTTTTTCGCGATCTCTTTGGCGAATCGGCCGACAGGCTTCTCTCAGTAGTATGAAACGGTCCGCAGCCCATTCCGAGAAGAGAGCCACACTATGTCGATCCAATCGCTCATCGAAGCCGACCGCAAACATCTGATTCACCCCGTCGTCAGCTATCGCGCGCATGAAGCACGCGGCGTCACCGTGCTCGAGTCCGCGCACGGTGTGTTTCTGCGAGACATCGAAGGCAATGAACTGCTCGATGCGTTCTCCGGCCTTTGGTGTGTGAACACCGGCTACGGCCATCAAAGCATCGTCGAAGCCGCCGCGAAGCAGATGGCCCGCCTGCCCTACGCGACGGGCTACTTCCACTTCGGCTCCGAACCTGCAATCGAACTCGCGGCGAAGCTGATCGAACTGTCGCCCGCATCGCTGCAGCATGTGTACTTCACGCTGGGCGGCTCCGACGCCGTCGATTCCGCGCTGCGCTTCATCACGTATTACTTCAATGCGATCGGCAAGCCGTCGAAGAAGCACATCATCGCGCAGCAGCGCGGCTACCACGGCTCGTCGTCGATCGGCGCGGGGCTCACGGCGCTGCCCGTGTTCCATCGCCACTTCGACCTGCCGCTCGCGACACAGCATCACATTGCGTCGCCCTACGCGTACCGCAACGATTTCGCCGACGATGCCGCGCTGATCGCAGCGTCCGTCGCAGCACTCGAAGCAAAGGTCGAGGCACTCGGCGCGGATAACATCGCCGCTTTCTTCTGCGAGCCGATCCAGGGCTCGGGCGGCGTGATCGTGCCGCCTGTCGGCTGGCTGAAAGCGATGCGCGAAGCGTGCCGCAAGCTCGATATCCTGTTCGTCGCCGACGAAGTGATCACGGGCTTTGGCCGCACAGGTCCGCTGTTCGCGTGTCAGGCCGAAGACGTCGAGCCAGATCTGATGACGGTCGCCAAAGGCTTGACCGCCGGCTATGCGCCGATGGGCGCCGTGCTAATGTCGGACGCGATGTATCAGGGCATCGCCGATGGCGGCGACGTGTCGGCGGCAATCGGCCACGGCCACACATATTCCGCGCATCCGGTGAGCGCTGCGATCGGGCTCGAAGTGATGCGCCTCTATCACGAAGGCGGGCTGCTTGCGAACGGTATCGCACGCGGGCCGCGCTTCGCGCAAGGGCTCGACGCGCTGCTCGCGCATCCCCTCGTCGGCGATTCGCGGCATCGCGGGTTGCTGGGCGCGCTCGAACTCGTGTCGGACAAGAACACCAAACAGGGCTTTGATGCGTCTTTGAAACTCCCCGACCGCATCGCAACCGCCGCATACCGCAACGGCCTCGTGTTTCGCGCATTCGGCGACAACATCCTCGGCTTCGCGCCGGCGCTCTGCTACTCGGAAGCCGAGTTCGACCTGCTGTTCGAGCGCCTCGAGAAAACGCTCGACGACGTGCTCGAACAAGCCGACGTCCGCGCCGCGCTGAAGGGCTCGATCGAATACAAACGCCGCGTAGCCGCGTGATAACATCGATCGACCTTCGACATGCGGGACCGACCGACTCACGATGAGCAACGACTGCAAGCTGGACCGAATCGATCTGCGCATCCTCTCGCAACTGCAAAAGCGAGGGCGTATCACGAACGTCGAACTGGCCGACGCCGTCGGCCTGTCGCCCAGCCCTTGCCTGATTCGCGTCAAGCGTCTGGAGAAAGCGGGCTATATCGTCGGGTACGGTGCGCAGATCCAGCTGGAAAAGCTCGGCGACGTGCAGATCGTGTTCACCGAGGTCACGCTTGCCGACCATCGCCGCGAGGACTTCATCAAGTTCGTCAACGCGATCAAGGATGTCGACGAGATCGTCGAATGCCATCTGGCGAGCGGTGGCTACGACTATCTGCTGAAATTCGTCACGCGCAGCGTGAGCCACTATCAGAGCACCATCGAAGGGCTGCTGGAGCGCGATATCGGCATCGAGAAATACTTCAGCTATGTAATCATCAAGACGCCGTTCATCAAAACGCACTATCCGCTCGAAACGCTCTTCTCGCAGAACCATCACTGAGGCGCGTCGGGCTCGGCCATGCGGCTGAATTCGTCGGCCAGAAAATCGACGCACACGCGCACCTTCGCCGACGACGCCAGCCGTGCCGGATACACCGCCCACACGTTCGCCGGCTGCGTGACGCCGGGCAGTACCTGCACGAGCGCGCCGCCGTCGAGCAGCGCGCGCACGTCCCACATCGAACGCAGCACAATGCCGCGTCCCGCCAGCGCCCATTGCACCGCCACTTCGCCGTGATTGGTCGACAGCGGCCCCGTCACCTTCACGGAAACGGTCTCGCCGCGCTCCGTCAGACGCCAGATGCCGAACGGATGATCGCGCTCCTTGATCGCGAGGCACTGATGCGAGGCGAGATCGGCAAGCTGGCGCGGCGTACCGTGCCGCTTCAGATAAGCGGGCGCCGCGCACAGCACGCGATGGTTCGACGCGAGGCGCTTCGCGATCAGATGCGAGGCAATGTCGTCGCCGATGCGAATGTCCAGATCGAAGCCCTCGCCCGCGACGTCGACGATCCTGTCGAACAGGTCGAGCCGCACGCTCAGTTGCGGATAGCGCTCCGTGAGCCGCGCGAGCGCCGGCGCAACGACATGCCGGCCGAAGCCGAAGCTGCTCGACACGCGCAGCGTGCCTCGCGGCACGCGGCGCGTGGTCGACACGTCTTCGACGAGGCGGTCCACATCGTCGAGAATCTTCTCGGCCCACGCATAGACGCGCTCGCCGGCTTCCGTGATCGCGACGCGGCGCGTCGAACGATGAAAGAGCCGCGTGCCCAGATCGGCTTCGAGCATGTTCACGCGCTTGCTCACATAGGCTGCCGACACCGACAGCGTGTCCGCCGCCGCGCTGAAGCTGGCTTTGCGGGCGACCGTGCAGAACACGCGCAGGTCGTCGAGGTTCGGCGATTTATTCACAGTTCGTGCACAGTAGCTTAACCAAAAGCGCGATTTTATGACGGTTGATCAGGAATAGACTAGTCGCCATGCAAGGTCGTGATGAACGGCCTCTGCCCGACTGATTCCCAACCATCCTGACACTTTCTCAAGAGGAGACGCATATGACCCGCAACTATCGCATCGCTGTGATTCCCGGCGACGGCATCGGCAAGGAAGTGATGCCCGAGGCGTTGCGCGCGCTCGATGTCGTCAGCAAGCGCTATGGCATCGGCCTCGACCATCAGCATATCGAATGGGCGAGCTGCGACTACTACGCACGGCACGGCCAGATGATGCCGGACGACTGGAAAGCGCAGCTGAGCAACGTCGACGCCATTCTGTTCGGCGCGGTCGGCTGGCCCGACACCGTGCCCGATCACATCTCGCTGTGGGGTTCGCTGCTCAAGTTCCGCCGTGAGTTCGACCAGTACATCAACCTGCGTCCCGCACGGCTGTTCGAAGGCGTGCCGTCGCCGCTCGCGGGCCGCAAGGCGGGCGACATCGACTTCATGATCGTGCGCGAGAACACCGAGGGCGAATATTCGTCGGTGGGCGGCACGATGTTC
Source organism: Paraburkholderia phymatum (assembly GCF_040965635.1). Classification (GTDB taxonomy): domain Bacteria; phylum Pseudomonadota; class Gammaproteobacteria; order Burkholderiales; family Burkholderiaceae; genus Paraburkholderia; species Paraburkholderia phymatum_B. The sequence continues at coordinate 139,441 of NZ_JBFRCH010000013.1, read as the reverse complement.
GAAGGCACCGAGCGCGAGTTCGTGATGCAGCAGTCGATCTTCACGCGCAAGGGCTCCGAGCGCGTGCTGAAGTTCGCATTCGATCTCGCGCAGCGCCGCGCGAAGAAGATCACGGTCGCGACGAAGAGCAACGGCATCTCGATCAGCATGCCGTGGTGGGACGCGCGGGCCGCCGAAATGGCCGCGCGCTATCCCGACGTGAAGTGGGACAAGCAGCACATCGACATTCTTTGTGCACGCTTCGTGTTGAATCCCGACCGCTTCGACGTGGTAGTGGCGACGAACCTGTTCGGCGACATCCTGTCGGACCTGGGTCCCGCGTGCACCGGCACGATCGGCATTGCGCCGTCGGCCAACATGAATCCGGACCGCACATTCCCGTCGCTGTTCGAGCCGGTGCACGGCTCCGCGCCGGACATCGCGGGCGAGGGCATCGCCAATCCGGTTGCGATGATCTGGTCGGCGGCGATGATGCTCGATTTTCTCGGCAACGGCCAGGGCAAGGAGCGCGAAGCGCATGACGCGATCCTCGCCGCCATCGAAGCCGTGCTCAAGGAAGGCCCGCATACGGGCGATCTCGGCGGCAAGGCCAGCACGGCGGAAGTGGGCGCGGCCATTGCGCATCGTCTCGCGTGATGGGTCGCGCGTGAACTGCAAAGGAGTGTTCTGATGACACAGCAATACGAGTTGAGCGAACTGATCCGCAGCGACAATTTCATCGACGGCAAGTGGGTGGCGTCAGCTGGCGGCAAGCGCTTCGACGTGACGAACCCGGCGACGGGCGAAGTCATCGCGCAGGTCGCCGACAGTGACGCCGCCGACGCGCGCGCCGCTACGGATGCCGCCGCCCGCGCGTTCCCCGGCTGGCGCGACACGCTGCCGAGGGACCGCGCAGCCGTGCTGCACCGCTGGCACGCGCTGATCGTCGCGAACGCCGACGCGCTCGGCCGCCTGATCTCGCTCGAACAGGGCAAGCCGCTTGCCGAAGGACGCGGCGAAGTGATGTACGGCGCGTCGTATGTTGCGTGGTTCGCGGACGAAGCGACGCGCATCTACGGCGACATCATTCCGCAGCAGCAGCGCGGCAAGCGGATGAGCGCGATCAAAGAACCCGTCGGCATCGTCGCCGCGATCACGCCGTGGAATTTCCCGCTCGCGATGATCGCGCGCAAGATCGCGCCCGCGCTGGCGGCGGGCTGCACCGTCGTCGGCAAGCCCGCCGAAGACACGCCGCTCACCGCCCTCGCGCTCGTGATGCTCGCGCATGAAGCCGGTGTGCCGGCGGGCGTGCTGAACCTGATCCCGGCATCGCGCGAGAACGCGGTGCCTGCCGTTGGCGACTGGCTCGCCGACAGCCGCGTGCGCAAGATCACGTTCACGGGGTCGACGCCTGTCGGCAAGTATCTGGCGCGAGAATCGGCTGGCACGTTGAAGAAGCTGTCGCTCGAACTGGGCGGCAACGCACCCTTCATCGTGTTCGACGACGCCGACCTCGATGCCGCCGTCACCGGCATGCTCGCCGCGAAATTCCGCAACGGCGGGCAGACCTGCGTATGCCCGAATCGCGTGTATGTGCAGTCGGGCGTGTACGAGCGCTTCGCGGACCTGCTGGCAACGCGCGTCGCCGCGCTCAAGGTCGCGCCCGCCACCGATCCCGCCGCACAGATCGGCCCGATGATCAACGCGCGCGCCATCGACAAGATCGCGCGCCATGTCGACGACGCCGTGAGCCGCGGCGCGCGCGTGCTGACGGGCGGCAAGCGCCTGCCCGAACTCGGCCCGAACTACTACGCGCCCACTGTGCTCGCCGACGCGACGCCCGACATGCAACTGAGCTGCGAAGAAACCTTCGGCCCTGTCGTGCCGCTGTTCCGCTTCGACCACGAAGCCGAAGCGATTCACGCCGCCAACGACACGCCGTTCGGCCTCGCGTCGTACTTCTACAGCCAGGACGTGCGGCGTATCGACCGCGTCGCGCGGCAGCTCGAAGCAGGCATCGTCGGCATCAATGAAGGCGCGCTCGCGAGCGAAGCCGCGCCGTTCGGCGGCGTGAAGGAGTCGGGCTATGGCCGCGAAGGCTCGAAGTACGGCCTCGACGATTACCTGTCGATCAAATACCTCTGCCAGGGCGGGCTCGAATGAACGCGCACGCTTACCCGATCGAACTCGCGTTTCCCGACATCGCCGCACACGAGCGCAGCGACACGGGCATTCCGTACGTCAGCACCTTCGAATCAGGCATCGCCGGCCCGCACGTGATGATCAACGCGCTCACGCACGGCAACGAAGTGTGCGGCGCGATCGTCGTCGATGCGCTGCTGCGCGCGAAGCTGCGGCCACGGCGCGGCAAGCTGACACTCTCGTTCGCGAACGTCGATGCGTATGCACGTTTCGATCCGTCGCGCCCCGACGCGGCGCGTTTCGTCGGTCAGGACTTCAATCGCGTGTGGACTGCGCAAACGCTCGACAACGCCGCACTCGATTCCAGCGAGCTGCGCCGCGCACGCGCGATGCGGCCCGTGATCGATACCGTCGATCTGCTGCTCGACCTGCATTCGATGCACGAAAAGAGCAAGCCGTTGATCGTCGCCGGGCCGCTCGACAAGGGCATCGCGCTTGCCCAGACGCTCGGCACGCCAGCGACCGTGATCTGCGACGAAGGCCATCCCGAAGGACGCCGGATGCGCGATTACGAAGGCTTCGGCGATCCGCACAGTGTGAAGAACGCGCTGCTGATCGAATGCGGGCAGCATTGGGAGGCGGGCGCCGTGGCCGTCGCGCGCGATGTCACGGCACGCTTTCTGGTGCTGTCGGGTGTCATCGGCGAAGAGGATGTGCCGCCAGGCTGGATCATGCCGCTGCCCGACGAAATGCTGATCGTGCGCGTGACGGAACCCGTCGTCGCGACGAGCCTCGACTTTCGCTTCGCAGATCACTACACGGGGCTCGAAGTGTTTCCCGATGCGGGCAGCGTGATCGGCTGGTCGGACGGCCAGACCGTGCGCACTCCGTATCCCGATTGCATGCTCGTGATGCCGTCGCTCAGGCAATTGCGTCCGGGCGTGACGGTCGTGCGGCTCGGGAGGATCGAGCGGCGGATCGCGAGACACAGTGAGCAATGAGCGTTGCTGTCATTCCAACCATCGTCGACGAACACACGAGATGAAAGTCCAGCAGATCAAACAAGGCATTGCATTGCAGGGGCTGGAAGACTGGGGCACGGCCGGTCTTCCGGGCACGCCGGAGATCAGGGTATCGGGCGTGCAGAAGGTGATACGCGGCAGCGAGGCGATCGACACGGGCATCTTCGAATGCACGCCCGGCACCTACCGCCGCTCGGTCAAGCAAGCCGAGGTCATGCATTTCCTGAGCGGCCGTGGCCGCTTCACACCCGACGGCGAAGACGCCGTCCACTTCACGGGCGGCGACACGCTGTTCTTCGAAGCCCATACAGAAGGCACATGGGAAGTCGAAGAGACGATGCGCAAGGTCTACGTGATCTTCTGACGGCATGCGATTGGTAAGAGCCCTGGTGACATGCGCAGCAAGCGTCTGACATAACACTACGTCATGGGGACTCCAACAATTCCGGCGTTGCTCCGTCGATATTGACTCACTATATTTTCAATCAGTCCCGCGCTGTTCTCGCGCAAGCCGGAAGCGCGGCAGCACGACCTGGAAGATGTTTTTTCGCTTCAACCGTGTCGAGGAAAAGTCGTGATCAACAGACCCAAGTTGCGCCCTTTAGTTATGACGCTCGTGCTGAGCATCGCGGGGATGGCGCCCGCCTTCGCAGCGGGAAAAATCACCTTCGTCTCGCAAGGCGGCACCTATCAGGAAGCCCAGACCAAGGCGATCCTCGACCCTGCCGCGAAGCAGTTGGGCATCACGATCAACCAGGACAGCATTCCCGACGCGTGGCCGCAGATCAAGGCGCAAGGGGCGACGGGCAAGCCGATCTGGGACGTGGTCGATACGCCGACATCGAACTGTCTGCGGGGCGGCCGCGAAGGTCTGCTGGAAAAGCTGGACTTCTCGAAGATCCCGAATGCGGCGTCGGTGCCGGAAAAATATCGCACGCCCTACTCGGTCGCCTATGAGTTCTATTCGACCGTCATCGGCTACAACAAAAAGAACCTCAAGAAAGTGCCGCAAAGCTGGAAGGACTTCTGGGACGTGAAGAACTTCCCCGGCACGCGCGCGCTTCGCAACGATCCGCAGACCGTGCTCGAAGCGGCGCTGCTCGCGGATGGCGTGTCGCGCGACAAGCTCTATCCGCTCGACGTCGATCGCGCGTTCAAGAAGCTTCAGCAGATCAAGCCGGACATTACCGTGTGGTGGACGTCGGGCGGCCAGTCGGCGCAACTGCTGCACGACGGCGAAGTCGACATGACGATGATCTGGAACGGCCGTGCAAGCGCCGTAAAGAAGGATGATCCCGATGTGGACTTCACGTTCAACGACGGCATTCTGCAGAACACGCAGTTGTGCGTGCTGAAGAACGCGCCGAATCTGCCCGAAGCGATCAAGTTCGTCAACGCGGCCGTGTCGCCGGAGTTGCAAGCCAATTTGCCGCTCTATATCGACTACGGCCCCGGCAATCCCGCTGCGTTCAAGACGGGCAAGATCACGGCGAAGCGCGCCAGCGAGCTGCCGAGCTCGCCGGAAAACGCTCAGAAGCAGGCGTTGATGTCCGAAGAATGGTGGGCATCCGATGCCGGCATTCAGGCAAAAGCGCGCTGGCTGAAGTTCATGCAGTAAGCAGGCCGTCGTCCATCGTCATTCAGGCGCCCGCGGGAACGTCGTTCGTTGCGGGCGTTTTTCATTTCATCGGCTCGCGCGCCGTTGTTGATCCGCGCGCCTCATACGATTCGACGTGATCGACTATCTGATTCTGGGCGGCGGATCGGCTGGATGCGTGCTGGCCGCACGCCTTTCCGAAGACGCCAGCAAGTGCGTGTCTCTGATCGAAGCGGGCCGCGACATTTCGCAGACAACCATGCCCAATGCGATCCGCAGCCGCTATCCGGGCCGCGCCTATCTCGACGTGAACAACATCTGGCAGCAACTGAAGGCGCGCATGAGCGCGCCTGCGGCGCTGCGCCGCTATGAACAGGCGAAGCTGCTGGGCGGCGGCTCGGCGATCAACGCGTTGATGGCCAATCGCGGCGCCCCCGCCGATTACGACGAATGGGAAGCGCTCGGCGCGCGCGGTTGGAACTGGCAAGCGTGTTTGCCCTACTTCCGCAAGCTCGAATCCGATTGCGATTTCGACGGCGAACTGCATGGCGCAATTGGGCCCGTGCGAATTCAGCGCACGCCATGGTCGCGCATCTCGCCGTTCGTGCGAGCGGTGCTCTGCACGTTGCAAGCGCGCGGCCATGCGCTGCGTGACGATCAGAACGGTCCGTGGGAAGACGGCGTGTTCATTGGCTCGATTGCGGTGAGCGCGGCGGGCGAACGCATTCCGACTTCCGTCTGCTATCTCAGCGACACTGTGCGCGCGCGCAAGAACCTGTCGATCCGCACGGGCCTCGTGGTCGAGCGGATTCTGTTCGATGGGCAGCGCGCGACGGGCGCGCGCATTCTGCGTGCCGATGGTTCGCACGAAGACGTGCTCGCTGCGCGCATGATCGTCAGCGCGGGCGCGATTCATAGTCCCGCACTGCTGCTCAGAAGCGGCATCGGTCCCGCCAGCGATCTCGCGGCGCTCGGCATCGAGGTGCGCGCGGATCGCGCGGGCGTAGGACGCAACCTGATGGAGCATCCGTCGATTGCCGTGTCGGCATTTCTGCCGCGCGTCGCCCGCACGCCGTTTCCCGACGAGCATCACGAGCAGGCCATCGTGCGCTTTTCGTCGGGGCTGCCCGATACGGTGCCCGGCGACATGCACGGCGCAATCCTGTCGCGCTCGGGATGGCATTCGGTCGGCTATCGGCTCGGAACGATCTTCTTCTGGGTCAACAAGTCGTATTCGCGCGGGCAGGTGAAGCTCGCGTCGGCGAGCCCGTTCGAGGAGCCGCACGTCGACTTCGCGATGCTGTCGGACGGGCGCGACCTCGAACGGCTGAAGCTCGCGTTGCGCTTCGGCGCGCGGACGCTGGCCGCGCCTTCGATGGCCGCGCATCGGGATATCGTGTTCCCGTCGAGCTATTCGCCGCGTGTTGCGGCCGTTGCCGTGCCGGGCGTGTGGAATGCTCTCCAGCGCGGCGCATTGAGCGCGCTGCTCGATATCGCGGGGCCGTTGCGTGGGCCGCTGGTTCGCCGCGTGGTCACGCAGGGGGTGTCGATCGGAGAACTGCTGGCCGACGATGAGGCGATGACGGCGTTCGTGACGCGCTCGGTCGGCGGAACGTGGCATCCGTCGGGTACCTGCCGGATGGGTGATGCACGCGATCCGCTGGCGGTGACCGATGCGAACGGCGCCGTGCACGGCGTGGAAGGACTGCATGTCTGCGATGCGTCGCTGATGCCGTCGATTCCGTGCGCGAATACGAATGTGCCGACGGTGATGATGGCGGAGCGGGTGGCGGAGTTGCTTAAGGGATGCGCAGCGGTGTGATGCGCTTCCACTCCTGCTTCCGTGGAAAGAAATCAGGCACGCGCAACCGCCGACGAACGGCGGCTCACGACGACGATCATCACGAGGCACAACGTCAGCGCCGTCAGCATCGTGCTGATCGCGGCAATGGTCGGATCGATCTCGTCACGCAGCGTGACGAACATGCGCCGCGTCAACGTCTGATTCGAGCCGCCCGAAATGAAGAGCGCAACGACCGTCTCATCGAGCGCCTGAATGAACACGAACACCGCGCCGGAGATGACGCTCGCCTTGATCTGCGGCAGCGTCACCGCCATGAAGCTGCGAAAACGGTTCATGCCGAGGCTGCGCGCGACCATCTCCTGCGTGCGGTCGAAGGTCCGCAAATCCGCGCCGACCGAGATGAGCACATACGGCAGCCCCAGCATCGTATCGGCGACGATCAGCCCGCCCAGCGTGTTCACGTATCCCGCTTGCGTGAACACGAAGAACACGCCCACCGCGACGATGATGATGGGGACCATCAAAGGCAGCATCAGCAGCGTGCGCAGATACTTCATCGACCAGTGCGAGCCGTGCTGAATCCCATACGCAGCGGCGATGCCGAGCGGCGTCGCGATCAGCGCGGCGCATACGGAGGCCGTCAACGTGACGCGCGCCGCGTCGATCCACGCAGGGTTGTCGAAGAACGAGTGATACCAGCGCAGCGAATAGGCAGGCGGCGGGAACGTCATGAACCGCGTATCGGAGAACGACAGCGGCACGACGATCACCACGGGCAACATCAGGAACACGAGGATCAGCACGACGCCCGCGCCGAGCGTGAACCTTCCGAACGAGATCTTGTTCATTTCGCGCCCAGGGTCTTTTCGAGTGGAATCACGCGGCTCGCGGCATAGAAGATCGCGAACACGCAGATCAGCAGCACGACGCTGACGGCGCTCGCCGCGCCCCAGCTGTTATAGATCTCGACGTTGCGGCTCACGACCATCGAGACCATGATCGACTTGCCGCCGCCCATCAGTTCAGGCGTGATGTAGAAGCCGAGACACAGCACGAACACGAGCGTCACGCCCGCCACGACGCCGCTCATCGACAACGGCAGGAACACGCGCCAGAACACATGCAGCGGCGAGCCGCCGAGGCTCGCGCCCGCCTGCGACAGGTTGGCGGGAATCTTCTGCATCGCGGAGTAAAGCGGCAGCACCATAAACGGCAGCAGGATATGCACCATCGCGATGATCGTGCCGAACTGGTTATACGCAAGCTGCACGGGTCTGTCGATCAAACCCATCGACATCAGCGCCTTGTTCACGAGCCCCGTGCGTTGCAGCAGCACGAGCCACGCATAGGTGCGCACGAGCACGCTGGTCCAGAACGGCAGGATCACCATGCCGAGTATCAGCGCGCTCCATTTCGGCGGGACGGATGCCGCGAAATACGCGACGGGATAGCCGAGCAACAGCGTAATGCCTGTCACGATGAAGCTCAGCCTGAACGTCAGCAGGAAGGTGTCGAGATATGTGCCTGTAAAGATGCGCCGATAGTTGGCGAGCGTGAACGCGCCATCGTGATAGACCGACTGCCACGAAAGCCACGCGAGCGGCAACACGAGCAGCACCACGACGACGAACAGCGCAGGCCCCATTAACAGCAGCATCGTGCGATCTTCGCGACGCTGATGTCGAACCGACGGATCGATCGTAGCGGCCTGCATTACAGTCTGTTCCTGAAATGTCCGTTTGACTGTCGTCATCATGCACCCACGGCGTCGAGAAACTGATACCACGCAGCGACGATCCGAACGCCCGGCGCGCGCAGCGAATGAAACGGCACGGGCCGCAAGCCCTCCTGTGCGAGCAACGCAAGCTCGGGCTTCTCGCCGAGCGCCAGCGCGGCCGCATGCTGGCCGATCAGGCTCGCCATCGCGACGCCTGCTCCGTTATACCCAAGACAGAATGTCGTGACATCATCGCTGCGCCCGACATGCGGCAACGCGTTGAACGTCATCCCGACATAACCCGACCACCCGTACTCGACCCGTACGCCGGCGAGATTGGGAAAGAGCGAGACCATCGAGCGCTGCAACGCGTCGAAGCCCGTTGCCTGGCCCTCCTTGCCGAACGCATCGCGGCCGCCGAACAGCATGCGCCCGTCAACCTTGCGAAACCACTTCATCATGCGGCGCGTCTCGGTGTAGCTGCGCCGGTTGACCATCAGCTTCGCGTCGAGTTCCGCAGGCAGTCTTTCCGTGGCGATCATCGCGCTGCGAAACGGCACGAGTTCGCGTTGATAGGGAGAAGTCGCGTTCGTGAGATTCGAGTAGGCATTGGTCGCGACGAGCACCTGCTTCGCGCGCACCGTGCCGCCGGGTGCGCGCAGCATGACCCCTTCCTGCACGCGCTTCATGTCGAGAACCGGCGTCGATTCGTAGATGGGGACGCCGCGCGCCGTCAGGCCACGTGCGATGCCGCGCACGTACTCGAGCGGCAGGATTGTGCCCGCGTCGGCGCTCAGCACGCCGCCGACAAAACCTTTCGATCCCGTCTCGTGCGTCACTTCCTCGTGCGATAGAACCGTCATCGACGTATCGCCCAATTGCGTGCGCACCCAGTCGGCTTCGGCGCGAATCGACGCGAACGCGCGCTCCGTGTGCGCGCAACGAAGACTGCCTGTGTGTTCGAAGCTTGCACGCCCGATCTTGAACTCGTCGACGAACTGTTCGACGACGCGCACGCCGTCATGCGCGAGCCGATGCATGCGCTTCGCCGTATCGAGATCGTAGGTGCTCGCGATCGATGGAAACGACAGCCGGAATTTCGACGACACCACGCCGCCATTGCGGCCGCTCGCACCCCAGCCGACAGGATTCGCGTCGAACACCGCACAGTCGACGCCGCGCTTTTGCAGCGCATACGCCGCCGCGAGGCCCGAATACCCGGCGCCGATGATCGCCACATCGACGATCAGATCGCGCGAGAGCGGCGAGCCCGTGCTGACAGGCGCGTGCATGACGGGCGAACGCGCAGCCATCGCCCGCCAGAGCGAATCCGGCTGCGGCCTGTGCGGTGTCGTTGGCGCGAGCATGATCAGGCGGCGCGCGCTTCGGCTTCGACGGCATCCGCGAGCGCAGCGAGCGTCGCGAACCTGAACGTCGGCTGGGTGACGTTTTCGGGAACGGGCGTTGCGCCGAAACCCTTCATGCCCTGGCGACGCTCGATCCAGCAGGTCGCGTAACCCAGCTTCGTCGCGATGCCGATGTCGTGATACTGGCTCTGCGCGGTGTGCAGAATCTCGCTGAACTTGTAGCCGAACGCAGCCTGACGTCCGCGGTTATAGGCGAAGAACTGCGGATCGGGTTTCGCTACCCCCGTTTCGTCGCAACACACGGTGTCGTCGAACGGATCGTCGAGCGTGTGCGCATACGCCGACAGCGCGACGCGATCCGCATTCGTCATCGCGACGAGACGATAGTGCTTGCGCAGGCGCTTCAACGCAGCGACGGAATCCTCGAACGCGGGCCAGTCGAGCACGTCGCGCTGGAATGCAGCGGCCGATTGCGCATCGTCGGGCAGGCCAAGTTCTTTCGCGAGATACAGATACACGTTCGCCATCTCGTCGCTCGAACGGCCGGGATATGTCGCGCGGCCGCGCATATACGGTTCGAAGATCTCGTCGTCGGTCAGGTCTTTCGCTTTCGCGCCGCCCAGACGCCGTACGGACGCGAGCACGCCCTTCTCGAAGTTGATTAGCGTGCCGACAACATCGAACGTCAGAACCTTGAAATCGGTGAGCTTCATTTGCATCATCCTTTGCAGTTTGCGTGAATCGCGTAAGACAGAATGCCCGTGCACAGGCGGCGAGAGAAATCAGGCGGACACGACGATCGTGTCCTGAGGATCGAGCGCGACGGTCATCTGCGCACCCGGCGATGGAATGCGCCGGCGCGCTTCGTGGCTGCCGGGCTGTCTCAAGCTGATGGCCGTGCCGTCGGCGAGCGAGGCGAACACGCGCAAGCTCTCACCCTGGTACAGCACTTCCGTGACACGGCACGACAGACGGTTCGCGCTTGCGTGCGCATCGCCGCCGTCAATCACGAGCTTTTCAGTCTGCACCGCGAGCAACAGCTTTTCACCGCGCGGCAGCCGATGCGCGGTGCGCAACACGGCATCGCCGAGACGCACGGCATCGTCGCCGGCGCGGCTCACGTCGAGCAGCGTCGCTTCGCCGATGAAGCTCGCGACAAACGCATCGCAGGGCCGGTCATAGAGACGCTCGGGCGTGTCGATCTGCACGAGCCTGCCGTCCTTCAGCACGGCGACGCGGTCGCTCATCGTGAGCGCTTCGCGTTGATCGTGCGTGACATTGATGATGGTCGCGCCGAGCTTGCGATGCAGTCGGCGCAGTTCGATCTGCATGGTCTCGCGCAATTGCTTGTCGAGCGCGGAGAGCGGTTCGTCCATCAGGATCAGTTGCGGCTCGAACACCATCGCGCGTGCGAGCGCCACGCGCTGACGCTGGCCGCCCGACAACTGGCTGATGTTGCGAGCCTCGTAGCCGCTCAGTTCCACCATGGCGAGCGCATCGGCGACTTTCTTCGCCCAGCCCGCTTTCGGCTCGCGGCGCGCGCGCAACGGAAAGGCCACGTTCTCGCCGACCGTCATGTGCGGAAACAGCGCATAGTTCTGGAACACGATGCCGATATTGCGTTTGTGCGGCGGCACAAATGTAACGTCGTGCTCCCCGACCCAGACTGCGCCGGAGGTCGGCTGAACGAAGCCGCCGAGAATGCCGAGCAGCGTCGTCTTGCCCGAACCGGACGGCCCGAGCAGCGACACGAATTCACCGGGTGCGATATCGAGCGACACGTCGTCCAGCGCGACCACCGGACCGTAACGCTTCGTTGCCGACCGGATCGATACTCCCGTTTTCGCTCGTGCGTCCATTGCGTATCTCTCGCTGGAAAGGGGTGACTTGAGAAAAAATATAAGTCCCGTTCTTTTTGACGGCAATTCCCAAATTGTTGGACCAGGCATAACATCAAGTCATGCCAAACCTTCGCAGGAAACTCCCGAGCGCCAATGCGCTGTTTGTGTTCGAAGCGGCCGCCCGTTGCGGCAACTTCACGCGCGCGGCGCAGGAGCTATACGTGAGCCAGCCCGCCGTGAGCCGCATGCTGGCGCGCATGGAGGACCATATCGGCGTGCGTCTGTTCGAGCGCGTCCGCGGTGGCATCGAGCTGACCGAAAGTGGCAGGGTTCTGTACCGCGCGATCTCGGAAGGCTTCAATGGGATCGAAAACGCAATCAGGGAAATCGAGGCCCGTGCGACGGGTGTCGAGTTGGTCATGCTGTCGGTATCGACGGGCTTCACCACGCACTGGCTGATGCCGCGCATGGGCCGCCTGAATCAGGCTTTTCCCAATATCGACTTGCGCTTCCAACTGATATCGGGGCGCATCGGCGGTCCGCTCAATGACGTGGACCTGGGCATGCGCTTTCTGCACGATGGGGAGATCGACGAGAACGCGGTGCTGGTGATGCCCGAAACGCTCTTGCCCGTGTGCAACCAGCGCTATCAGGAGATTTCGCAGACTGACGCGGGCCGCCAACACGGCGACACAGTCATCGTAATGGACGACGAGCAGCGCGGCTGGCACGAGCGCTTCGACGCGTTCGCCGGACACGCACGGCACGTCGCCGGCATGCTGAGTTTCAGCGACTACGCGATCGTCGTGCAGGCCGCCCTGCTTGGCCAGGGCATGGCGCTCGGCTGGCTCAATGTCGTGTCGCACTGGCTGGCGCAAGGCGCATTGCTGCCTGCCGAAGAAGAGATCATCGTGACGAACCGGCGCTGCTGTCTGGTGATACCAGCGAACAAACCGCTACGGCCTTTCGTCGCGAATGTGCGCGACTGGCTGATCGAAGAGATGTGCAACGATTTGCGGATCGTCGAGAAGAAGTACCCTGGGCTAAGGTTGCGGGAAACTATGGAGCAGAAGGGGCTCAAGTTCGGGTAAGCGGCAGCTTTTTGTGCCTGCCGCGCTGGTGGTTCTTTTTGCGTTTGTGCTGTCATCCGCGCATGCGCCTACGCCGCGGATGCCAGGCAGAATAAATATGAACCAGCTAAAACTCATTGGCGAGTTCCCTCACCTCGCCCCTCGCGCATGCTGCAGGAACATGCTCGGCGTCATGCCGCAAAACCGCTTGAAGTGGCGCGCCAGATGACTCTGATCGAAGAAACCGACCTCCGTCGCCACCACCGATCCGGGCACGCCCGCCAGCAGCAAGCTCTGCGCGCGCCGCACGCGTACGTCGCATAGATACCTGTACGGCGAAAGCCCGATCTGCTGCCTGAATACAGTGGCAAACCGCGACACGCTAAGGGCCGACAGTTCGGCCAGTTGCGCGAGGCTCACAGTCTTGTCGAAATTCGCTTCGATATAGGCGAGCGCATCGCCGAGAGTCACGGACGACCGGTTGACGGCACTCATGAAGAAACCTCGATAGTGGCCGATGCACCTCGCGATTGCGCGGCGCACTGAAATCGTCCGATCGAAAACGATTCGAGCGGAATTGGCGTGCTGCCCGTGTCCATCAGCTCGGCCAGCGTCTCGCCGACGCCCGGACCGATCTGGAATCCCGATCCGCTGAAACCGAATGCATAGAAGAGCCCGTCGGCCTTCGCGCTCGGCCCGATCACCGGCTCGTAATCGGGCAGATAGCTTTCGACGCCGCTCCACACGCGAATCACATGCAACGGCGCGAGCGCGGGCACGAGGCGGCGGAACTGCGCGATCTGCTGCACGGTGTTTTCGGGCAGCACCGACGCGCGCCGTGTCGCGGCATCAGCGGGACCCGGCGGCCCGCCGCCGAGCACGATATTGCCGCGCGGAATCTGCCGGAAATAGACGCTCTCTTCCTTGATCGACGTATACACGCCCATCGACGACCTGAACACGTATGGCACGGGCTCCGTGACGGCCATCTGCGGTCCGCGCGCGACGAGCGGCACCGGTTCGCCGAATTGCGTCGACAGGACGTTCGCCCATGCGCCCGCGCAGATCAACACCTGCTCCGCGCGATAGACGTTGCCCGCCGCGCTCTCGACGCGAAAGCCGCCCGCTTCGTTCTCGACACGCACGATCTCGGTGTTCTCGACGATGCGCGCGCCTAGACGCGCCGCCGCGCGCCCAAATGCAGGCGCGGCAAGACGCGGATTCGCGTGACCGTCGAGCGGCGAAATGGATGCGGCTAACACCTCGCGGCCCAGAAACGGAAAGCGCCTGAACATCGCCGCGCCTTCGAGCACTTCGAGATCGAGGTCATGCACACGGGCCTCGACGGCATAGCGGTGAAAATACTCGGCGTCGTGCGCGTGGTAGCACACGCGCGTATGGCCCGACGGCAAAAACTCGACGTCTTCTCCAAGCAGTTCTTTCGAACGGCGCCAGGTATCGAGCGCGCGATTGGCCATCGCGAGCTGTGTCATCGCGCGACCCTGGCGGCGCACGCCGCCGAAGTTGACGCCGCTCGCCTGTTGTCCCGTCAATCCGCGTTCGAGAAGGATCACCGAACGCTGTCTGCGGCGCAGAAAAAACGCCGTCGACGTCCCGACGATCCCGCCGCCGATCACGATCACATCGGCACGATCACTCATTCGCTGCACTCCTGTGCGCGGCTGTCTGTTTGTTGTTCGGAATCGCGTCGAACTGCGCGTTTCGGCACGAGCGCCATCGGCAGCGGCTTGACAGGCGCCTGGCCGCGCAGCCGTCCGACTGCTTCGAGCGGCACGCGTGCCTCGGCTGCGATCACTTCGGCGCCCGCATGTGCGCAATAGCGCCCCTGGCAACGGCCCATGCCGACACGCGAAAACGCCTTCGCGCGATTCGCTTCCTTCGCGCCCATGTCGCGCACGACACGCCGCAATTCGCCTGCCGTGATCGCCTCGCAACGGCACACAATCGTGTCATCGGGCAGCGCCGCAGCAAAGCGCGCGGGCCACGGAAACGCCACTCGCAAGCCCGCTGCGAAGCGCGTGAAGCGCGCCAGTTCCGTGCGCAACTGCAAAGCGCCTTCGCGTTCGATGCCCGCATCGTGCAGCGCGGCCAACGCGGCGAGCCGGCCCGCGCGTTCCGCCGCATCGGCGCCGCGCACGCGTGCGCCGTCGCCCGCCAGATAGACGCCCGCGACGCTGCTGCGGCCATCCGCGTCGATATGCGGAAGCCACGTCTGCGTCGCGTGGTCGAAGCGGAATTCGCAGCCTGCGAGATCGGCAAGCTGCGTCTCGGCACGCAAGTGATAGCCGAGCGCAACGGCATCGCATTTCACGTCGAGCGTCGCGCCGTTGGCGAGCGTCACGCGAACGCCCGTCACGCCGTGCCCGGACGAACCATCGATTGCAACGGGCGTCACGCCGCGATGAACGGGCACGCGGGCGCGACGCAGAACCTTCATCAGCGCGACGCCCTTGCGCAACGTCGAAGGCATCGCGAGCAATTGGGGCAGCGCGCGCATGCGCTGTGCGAACGTCGATGTATCGAGCACCGCGCTCACCTTCGCGCCCGCCTTCACGTACTGCGCGGCCACCAGATACAGCAACGGCCCTGTGCCCATCATTACGGTGCGCGCGCCTACCGCACAGCCTTGCGATTTCAGCGCAACCTGCGCGCCGCCAAGACTGAACGTGCCCGCGTGATGCCAGCCCGGAACGGGCATCAGCCGATCCGTCGCGCCACTGCATACGATCAGCGCATCGAACGCGAGTTCGTCGTAGCGCGAGCCACTCACGACATGCAATGCCTTCGGCCCGATATTCCAGACAAGCGTGTCGGGCAGATAGTCGATCCGCGCGCGCAACGCATCGAAGTCGCGATGCAGCGACGCGGCACGCGCCGCCTCCGTCCCATACAGCGTTTCATACGAGCGCGAGAAGCCTTCCGGCTGACGTCGATAAATCTGACCACCGTCACGACGCCCTTCATCGATGACGGTCGGACGCAGCCCCGCTTCGACGAGCGCCTGTGCCGCCCGCACACCCGCCGGCCCAGCACCGATCACGATCACCTTCCACTGCTTCAGGTCCCGATGCGTGGCCATACGCCCTCCCCGACGAGCGCGACGCGCGTGACGATCGACATGCCCGGCGCGGCGAAGGTCGTGCAGGCGCGCACGCGTTCGCCTTGCATCGTCCAGACCCAGCAGTCCTGGCACGCGCCCATCAGGCAAAAGCCCGCGCGGCGGCCGTCGCCGAACTCGGAATCGCGCAACGTGTCTTGCGTCGTCAGCAACGCGACCATCAGCGTGTCGCCTTCGGCCACCTGCGTGACAAGGCCGTCGACGGTAATGTCGAACGTCTTGCGTCCCGTTTCCGCCACCCTCACGAAGCGCGCGTTCATGCCGTCACCGTATCAGGCGACTGCATGCGCATCAGTTCCGCTGCCGAATGGTGGCAGCGAACCTGCGCACCCGAAGGCATTAGCACGATCGAAGGCGGCACGAGGTTGCACTTGCCATCGATGCGCGCAGGACAGCGCGCGCGGAAACTGCACAGGTCGCTCGAATCGCTGGCAGGACCCATCGACGGCAACGCGCCGCCCGTCAGCGCACGCCGCGAATCGAGCCAGCCGGGCCGCAGCGCGGGCACGGAATCGACCAGCAGGCCTGTGTACGGGTGATGCGGCGGCGCCGCCAGCACGCTCCGCTGGCCGGCTTCCACGCATTGACCGGCATAGAGCACGATGACGTCCTCGCAGATCGCACGCACCGTTGAAATGTCGTGGCTGATGAACATGTACGACACGCCCAGTTCGCGGCGCAATTCCGCGAGCAGATCGAGGATCGCTGCGCCGACCACTGTATCGAGCGCAGACGTCACCTCGTCGCAAAGAATCAGCGCGGGGTTCGCGGCGAGCGCGCGTGCCAGATTCACACGCTGCTTTTGCCCGCCCGACAGACCACCTGGCTGGCGCTTTGCAACCGATGCAGGCAGCCTCACCAGATCGAGCAGTTCCAGCATCCGCTTATGCGCCGCAGCGCCGCGCAGGCCGTGATAGAAGCACATCGGGCGCGCGAGGATGTCGGCGATCGTGCGGCTCGGATTGAGCGCGGTGTCGGCATTCTGAAAAACTATCTGCACGCGCCGGTATTGATCGGGTGTGCGCTCGGAGAGCTTCGCGGGCAGGGGCTTGCCGTCGAGCAATATGTCACCGCGCGCGCGATCCACCAGCCCCGCCACGACGCGCGCGAGCGTCGTCTTCCCAGAGCCCGATTCGCCGACCACGCCGAGCGCGCTGCCACGCGCAATCTTCAGGCTCACGTCGTCGAGCACACACACGGCGGGCACGCCGTTCGCATCGATGCGTCCATAGCCCGCGCTCAGGTTGCGGATCTCGAGCAGCGGCGGCGGGTTGTCCTTCAAGGGCGATACCGGCTCCGGCTCGGGACGCCGGGTCGCCGCGAGCAACTGACGCGTGTATTCGTCGGCGGGCGCATCGAGCACTTGCACCGTCGTGCCGTTCTCGCGCACCTTCCCTCCGTTGAGCACGACGATGCGGTCCGCCATCTGCGCGACCACGGCCAGATCGTGCGACACGTACACGGCCGTCGTGCCGAGTTCGCGGATCACTTTCTTGAACGCGGCGAGCACTTCGATCTGCGTGGTCACGTCGAGAGCCGTGGTCGGTTCGTCGAACACGACGACGGCGGGATCGGTAATCAGCGCCATCGCCGCCATCAGCCGCTGCAACTGCCCGCCCGACACCTGATGCGGATAGCGCGAGCCGATCGTTTCCGGCGCAGGCAGCGCGAGCGAGCGGAACAGCTCGACGGCCTTGGCGCGCGCGGCGGCAGGCGCCATCAGCTTGTGCAGCAGCGCGGGCTCCGTCACCTGGTCCATGATCGTGCGCGCGGGGTTGAAACCCGCCGATGCGCTCTGCGCAACGTATGCGACGGTGCGCGCGCGCAACGCGCGCCGTTCTTGCTCATCGAGCGACAGCACATCGACGCCGCCGATCTTCACCGACCCGCCCGCAATCGAACACCCGCCGCGCGCGTGCCCGAGCAGCGAAAGCGCGATGGTCGTCTTGCCCGAACCCGATTCGCCGATCAGCGCGAGCACTTCGCCCTTCTTCACGGAGAAATCGACACCCTTGACAATCTCGACGACGGCATCGGGCGCGGTGCCTGCAACCACGCGCAGGCCTTTCACTTCGATCATGCTCATTGGCCGCCTCCGTGAGCGCGCGCGCCGTGGCGGCGCAGGCTGTCGATCAGCAGATTCATGCCGACCGTCAGTGTCGCGATCGCGACGGCAGGCATCAGCACGGCGGGCGCGCCTTCCGCAAGACCGCCGATGTTCTCGCGCACGAGCGAACCCCAATCGGCATTCGGCGGCTGCACGCCGAGGCCGAGAAAGCTGAGGCCCGAGAGCAGCAACACGATGAACACGAAGCGCAGGCCGAAGTCTGCGAGCATCGGGTGAATCATGTTGGGCAGCACTTCGACGCGCGCGATGTACAACAGACCTTCGCCGCGCGCCTTCGCGACCTGTACGTATTCGAGCGTCATCAGGTTGACGGCGAGCGAGCGCGAGATGCGAAACGCGCCGGGAATATAGGCGAGCGCGGCGACCATGATCAGCATCGGCACCGACGAGCCGAACGCGGCAATCACGACGAGCGCGAGCACCTTGCTCGGAATGGAGATCAGCGCGTCGAACAGTCGGCTCAGGATTTCGTCGACCCATCGCCCGGACACGGCGGCGACGAGACCGAAGAAGGTGCCAACGCAGCTCGCGAGCACCGTCGCTGCGAGTGCAAGCCCAACCGTGTATTGGGTGCCATAAAGCACGCGGCTCAGCATGTCGCGGCCCAGGTAATCGGTGCCGAGCGGATGCGCGGCGCCGTACGCGCCGAAGATTTCCGTCGACGTCACCGCGCCGCCTTTGTACGGCGCGACCAGCGGTCCAATGAACGCGACGCCGAGCCAGAACACGACGATCGCGAGACCAATCAGGCCGAGCAACGAAAAGCGGTTCACGAGGCGGCGCAATGAACCGCGTTTGACGACTTCCGTTTCGACGGGCACCTCCTGCACGGCATCGGCACAAAGCTCGCCGTCTTCGTCGGGCACCGCGTACAGCACGGTCGTTGCATGAGATGTGGCGGGTCGGTTCATCGTTGACGCAGCCTCGGGTTGTAGATGATTTGACAGAGGTCGGCGATCAGCACGAGCGCGAGATACGCGGCGCAGAACACCATCACGCAGCCTTGCACGAGCGGCATGTCGCGGTTCGTGACGGCATCGACCATCAGGCTCGCGAGGCCCGGATAGTTAAAGATCGACTCGACGATCACCACGCCGCCGAACAGATACGACAGACTCAATGCGACGGCGTTGGCAATCGGGCCGATCGTGTTGGGCAGCACATGACGCAATACGATGCGCATCGGCGACGCGCCCTTGAGCAGCGCCATCTCCACGTACGACGCATTGAGCTGGTCGAGCACCGCGGCGCGCGTCATGCGCGCCATCTGCGCGACGATCACGCAGCACAGCGTCATCACGGGCATCGCGTAGATGCGCACCAGCGCGCCGAACGACGTCACCTCGGACAGATACGACAATGCCGGCAGCCAGCGCAGCTTCACCGCGAAGACCAGCACGGCGACAGTCGCGATCAGAAACTCGGGCACGGCCACGGTCGACAGCGTCAGCACGTTGAGCACGCGGTCGAGCAGCGAGCCGCGAAACATCGCCGACAGAATGCCGATCACGAGCGCGACAGGCACCGACACGAGCGCCGTCAATCCCGCAAGCACCAGCGAGTTAGGCAGGCGCGTCGCGATCAGCTCGCTGACAGGCAGGTTGTTCGACAGCGACGTGCCGAAGTTGCCAGTCACGACATGCATCAGCCACTGGACATATCGCTGCAGCGCGGGCTGATCGAGGCCGAACTGATGGCGCAAGGCCGCGACCTGCTCGGGCGTCGCCGCCTGGCCGAGCGCCTGTTGCGCGGCGTCGCCCGGCAGCAGGCCCGTGATCGCGAACACGATCGCCGACACCAGCAGCAGCGTCAGCAACGCAAGACCGAGGCGCGCGGCGATGAGACGTTGCGCGTGGGCTTTCATCGGATATCGCCTCCTTCGTTGAAGCCGCGTGCCGCACGTCGGCGGCACGCGTGATGGCGGATCGTGCCCAGGCTCAGGCCTCGAGCCAGACATTTTCCGCGAACGTGAAGCCCATCAGGCCCGCTAGCGGAATCGAGCCGAGGCCCTTGAGCTTCGACGTATGCGCGTCGAGCGAACTCTGGAACAGCGGAATACCGATGCCGCCGTCTTCATGGACGACCTGCTGCATGTCGCCGTAGATCTTCTTGCGCTTCGCGTCGTCCGGTTCGCCGCGCGCGGCGACCAGCATCTGGTCGAACCTGGGGTTCTTCCAGTTCGCTTCATTCCACGGCGCGTCGGACTTGAAGAACTGCGTGAACAGCACATCGGCGCTCGGGCGCGCATTGATGTTGCCGTAGCCAAGCGGATGCTTCATCCAGTGATTCGACCAGTAGCCGTCCGCGGGCACGCGCGCCACCTGCAGGTTCAGGCCCGCTTGCGGCGCGACCTGCTGCAGCAGCATCGCCATTTCGACGGAGCCTTCGGCGGCAGGCGATGCGTACAGTTGCACGGGCGCGCTGCCGAGCTTCGCCTTCTGGAAATAGAACTTCGCCTTGTCCGTATCGAATGCGCGTTGCGGCAGACCAGCCATGTAGTACTTGTTGGTCGGATCGATCGGCTGGTCGTTGCCGATTGCGCCATAGCCGCGGAACACCGCGCGGCGAATCTGCTCGCGATCCATCAGGTGCATCATGCCGCGCCGGAAATCGGTCGTGCCCGTGATGCCGCCTTCGTCGCGCATGATCAGGTCCGTGTACGCGCCCGTCTTCGTTTCGAGCACCGAGAAGCCCGGCGTGCCCTTGATGCGGTCGGTCGAGCGCGGGCTCACTGCGTTGATCAGTTGCACGTCGCCGGAAAGCAGCGCGTTCACGCGCGCGGATTCGTCACCGATGCCGATCAGTTCCACCTCGTCGAGATGCGGCATGCCGGGCTTCCAGTATTTCTCGTTGCGCACGCCGACCGTGCGCACGCCCGGCGAGAACTCCTTCAGCTTGAACGGCCCGGTGCCGACGGCTGTTTTGAAGTCCGTCGTGCCGTCCTTGACGATGAGGAAGTGCGAGGTCGCGAGAATCACGGGCAGATCCGCGTTCGCGCCTTCGAGCGTGATCGTCACTTCGTTCGGGCCCGTCGCCTTCGCTTCCTTGATCTGGTCGGCGAGCGTCTTCGCCTTCGAGCCGACAGCCGGGTCCTTGTGACGCATCAGCGAATAGATGACGTCGTTCGTCGCGAGCGACTTGCCGTCATGGAATTGCACGCCGCTGCGCAGCTTGACGACCCACACGGTCGCGTCCTTCGTTTCCAGTGATTCGGCGAGCGCCATCTTCGCGCCGAGGTGCGAGTCGAGTTCCGTCAGGCCGTTGTAGAACATGTTGGCGCGCACGTAGTCGGTGCCGAGCGCGCCCTTGGCGGGGTCGAGCGTATCGGCTGCGGACGACGACTGCGTCGCCACGCGGATCTTGCCGCCCTGCTTCGGCTTGCCCTGCTGCTGCGCGAATGCGGCGCTGCTCGTCGCCAGCAGGCCCGCACCCGTCAGCGACATCAGTCCGCCCGCCGCCATCGCGCGCAGGACATCGCGTCGCGATGCGCCGCGCCGCGTCAACTCTTCGAGCCGGATGCCGGCATGGGCGACTGCTTCAGGCGATTTATCGATGCTCATGAAACTCTCCGCGTCAGATGGTCATGGGGAAATCGGCAGCTTCGGGCTGTCTGTGTGGAAGCAATGTCAGTAGAAAATGTCTTTGATCTGGAAATACGCGCCGACGAGCGGCAAAAACCACGGCTTGCCCGTGTGCCCCGGAATGGCGGGCCAGTCGAAATCGCGCCACGGATTCGCGGCCGCATTGCCGCCGATCACCTCGGCCATCGCCTGGCCCATATGCGTCGACATCTGCGTGCCGTGGCCGCTGTAGCCCATCGAAAAGTAGACGCCGTCGTGCTGGCCCGCACGCGGCAAACGGTCCGCCGTGATATCGACGAGTCCGCCCCAGCAATAGTCGATGCGCGCGCCGGCGAGGCTCGGGAACATCTGCGCGAGACTCGCCTGCAGGATGCGGCCGCTCTTCGCATCGGAAGGCCGTTCGGACGCGGTGAAGCGCGCGCGTCCGCCGAACAGCAAACGCGAATCGGACGTGACGCGGAAGTAGTTGTGCATCAGGCGGCTCGTCGTGTACGAGCGGCGCTTCGGCAGCAGGCGCGCGAGCTGATTAGCGGGCAACGGTTCCGTCACGACGATGAACGAGCCGACAGGCGCGAGCCTGCGCCGGTACCATGCGAACGGACCATGCCGCGACGGACCCGTCGCGATCAGTACCTGATGCGCGCGCAACGTGCCGCGCGCCGATTCGATGCGCCACGCGCCGTGATCCTTCTCGATCGACGTGACGGCGGCATGCTCGAAGATGCGCGCGCCGCGAAGCGCCGCCGCGTTCGCGAGCCCGACGGCGAACTTGCCCATATGCATCTGCCCGCCGCGTTTTTGCAGCAGTCCGCCGTAAAAACAGTCCGACTCGACTTCGCTGCGAATGCGCTCGCGCGCGATGATCTCGACATCAGGATCGACTTCACGGCTAATCAGCTCAGCCGTGTGCTCGAGATGTTCGAGATGACGCGGCTTTGCGGCGAGCTTCAATTTGCCCGACGCGAGATAGTCGCAATCGATCCTCTCTTCGCGAATCAGCCGCTCGACGGTATCGACAGCGGCCGCATACGCCCGATAGCAGCCCTGTGCGCGCTCGACGCCCAGTTGCTCGCGCAGCGCCGCATAGTCCTGCGCGACGCCCGTGTTGCACTGGCCGCCGTTGCGCCCCGACGCGCCACCGCCGACGCGCCCGGCGTCGAGCACCGCCACCGTTGCGCCGCGCTTGCCCAGCGCGAGCGCGGCGGACAGCCCCGTGAAACCGCCGCCGATCACGGCGACGTCGACATGGCCTTCGACGGGACCCTCGCTTGCCTGAATGCCGGCAGGCGCGGTATCGAGCCAGTAGGAGTCGAGTTTCATCAGGTGTCCTCGCGTGAGCGACGAGCGTGAATCAGAGGCCGAGTTTCGTCGCGAGATCGCCGATCGTGTCGACTTCGTAGTATTCGTAGTACGGCGTGCCCGGCTCGTGGCCACGGTTGACGAACGCCTTGTGCTTGATGCCCATGTCGTGCGCTGTCATCAGGTCGTAGCGCAGGCTCGACGAAACGTGCAGCACGTCGCCCGGATTGCAGTTCAACTGATCGAACATGTACTCGAAGCCCTGCATGCGCGGCTTGTACGATTGCGCCTGCTGCGCGGTGAACACGCGGTGGAACGGCGCGCCGAGCTTGTCGACATTGCTCTGGATCTGGTCGTCCGAGGCGTTCGACAGGATCACGAGCTTGTACTTCCTTGCAAGACGCGACAGACCTTCCGGGACGTCCGGATGCGGGCCCCACGTCGGCACGGCGAGGTAGAACTTTTCGGCCTCCGCTTCATTGAACTCGACGTTCATGCGCTTGCACGCGCGGCGCACGGCATTGACGATCACGTCTCGATACGGCTTCCACGCGCCGAGCACTTCGTCGCGGCGATAGCCCGCGAAGAACGCGACGAACTGCTCCAGCTCGGCGCCATGCAGGCGATTGCCGTACATCTCGCGGGCCATGTCGGCCATACGGAACTTCGTCAGCGTGCCATAGCAGTCGAACGTGATGTACTTCGGCTCGAAATCGATCATGGTGTCAGTCCTATCGTGATGTGAACCCCGTGCGGCGACCCATACGGGACCCATCTGGAGTTCAGTGGCGAAAACAGGAAACCTCGTCCCTGTGGAAAATTTAAACAGTGCAAAAAGTACAGATGTCGCTGATTCGAGTGGCTCCGGCGATACAAACCACGCGTTTTGAGTGGCGTCGGCAGCAGACTATGCGGCGCCGTTTCCCGCATACGCGCGTAAGGATTTTTAGAGGCGCACGTCGATCAGCACGCTCTTGAAGCGCAGATTCGCTTCGTAAGCCTGCCGGCCGAGATCCTTGCCGATGCCCGAGCGCTTGTAGCCGCCCGTCGGGATCATGAAATCGCTGGTGCGCCCGTAGCGGTTCACCCAGACCGTGCCCGCCTCCATGCCCCGCACCATACGCAGCGCGCGGCCCAGATCGGCCGTATGCACGCCCGCCGCGAGCCCATACTCCGGATGCGCAGCGAGTTCGAGCGCTTCTTCTTCGGTATCGAAGGTTTGCAAGGTCAACACAGGCCCGAAGACTTCGTGGCGCACGGCTTCCGTGTCCGGCGTGACATTCGCGAGCAGGGTCGGCATATAGAAGGCGCCGGGCGTGGCGGCGTCCGCGCGCCGGCCGCCGCCACGCAAGGTCGCGCCGCTCGCGACGCTGCGTTCGATGATGGTGTCGATGCGCACCGCCTGCGGCTCCGAGATGATCGGCGGCAATGTCGTGCCGGGCGCCCACGTTGGGCCCGCCTTCAGTTCGCCAAAGAAGTTGACGATCCGCTCAGCGAGTTCATCCGCGATCGACCGTTCGACGAGAAGCCGCGATCCCGCCACACACACCTGCCCCGCATTCACCGTGATCGCGCCAACAATGCGGCGCGCGACATCATCGAGGCGCGGCGCATCCGCGAAGACGATCTGCGGACTCTTGCCGCCCAGTTCGAGCGTGACAGGCTTCGTGCCGGACTCCGCGCATGCGGCCATGATGGCGGCGCCCGTTCGCGTCGATCCCGTGAACGTCACCTTTGCGATGCGCGGGTCGCGCACGAGCGCATCGCCCGTCGTGCGTCCGTCGCCTTGCACGACGTTGAAGATGCCGGGCGGCACGCCCGCTTCCACCGCGAGTTCAGCAAGCCGCAGCACGGAGAACGGCGTCATCTCCGAAGGCTTCAGCACGACTGCGTTCCCCGCCGCGAGCGCGGGTGCGATCTTCCACGATGCCATTACCAGCGGGAAATTCCACGGCGCAATGGCGGCGATTACGCCGTAGGGCTCGGCGATCGTCATGCCGAGATGATCGTGGTCCGTCGCCGCGACGTCGCCGCCGATCTTGTCCGCGAACTCAGCGTAAAAGCGAATCCCTTCCGCCGTGAACGGCACGTCCCAGTTAAACGCGTCGCGAATGGGCCGCGTCGAGCCGAGCGATTCGAGCGGCGCGAGCGTGTCGGCGTCGGCGGCGACGAGATCGGCGAAGCGCCGCAGCACGCGAGCACGTTCGCGCGGCGCCGTGCGCGCCCAGCCGCTCGTCCCGTACGCGGTCCACGCGTTCTGCACCGCGCGATCGATCAGCGCGGCATCGGCGATGGGCACCGACGCATAGATCACACCATCGGACGGACGCGCGACCTCGATGTGCGACGCGCCTGCATCGACATACTCGCCGTCGATGAAATGTCCGCTGCGCACGTTGATGGTTGCGGGATCGAAACGGTCCATTTGCGTGAGTCCTTCGATTGCCTTGGATGCAGGACATCGTATGCCCGGCTGGTCGGCAGATTTCACCGACAAAAAAGCGCGCACAGCAGAATTGACGCGTTGTCGTGGCAGGAACCCTGCGTTTTGCATTGCATCATCGTCGTCACGGTTGCGGACCATGCGATAGAAAGATCGTCCTAGCCAGGCGCGCCGGACGATGAGAGAGTCACGGTATGTGTCTTCAGAACGAGGAGGCCGGCGTGCCCGACCCAAACAGCAACGGCGTGATCGCGTACCGCCCTTTCACGTCCGACGACATCGCGGCAGCCCATGCGCTGTCGAGCGCCGTCAGATGGCGGCACCGTCCCGATGACTGGTGCTTTGCGGCACGCACGGGCCAAGGCTTCGTCGCCGAGGACGGGAGCGGCGTGATCGGTACGGCGCTGTCGTGGCGGTTCGGTCGCGAGGCCGCGACGCTTGGCATGCTGATCGTGGCGCCCGGGCGACAAAGACGCGGCGTCGGACGCAAGCTGATCGAGCTACTGATCGAAGACCTCGGCACGCGTACCTTGCTGATTCACGCGAGCCCCGCTGGCCTGCCGCTGTGCGAGCAGTTCGGCTTTCGCAGCATCGGCACGATCCATCAGCATCAGGGCGCGGCATTTCAGCCGCCGCTCGTCTCACTGCCGGCTGGCGAGCGTCTTCGCCCTCTCGGCGTCAACGATGCGCCGCGTCTCGTCGAACTCGCTTCGCGCGCAAGCGGATTGGACCGGCGCGAATTGCTCCCGCAGTTGCTCGATATCTCGAGCGGCATCGCGCTCGACCGCGATGGCGAACTGATCGGCTTCGCGCTGTTCCGGCGCTTCGGCGATGGACATGTGATTGGCCCCGTGATCGCGCCCGGCTCGCCCGATGCGAGCCGCGCGAAGGCACTGATCAGCCACTGGCTCGCGTTGAATGCGGGCATGTTCGTGCGAGTCGATACGCCCGTGGAGCACGGGCTCTCCACGTGGCTCGAAGGGCTCGGGCTGCCGCACGTCGACAGCATCGAGAGGATGATGCGCAATGGGCCGCTCCCTGTCGATGCACAGTTCAAGCAGTTTGCGATTGCGAGCCAGGCGGTATGGTGATGCTCGCAAGCCGTTAGCGCGCCAGGAAAGAACAAGGCCCGCGTGCGCGCGACACGCGATTCGCGCAACGACGCGGGCACTTCGAACTCACATCTGGTCCACCTCGTCGTCAGCTATCGCGCAGTATCGGGAACGATGCGCAAGGGTGTTTGCACAGCGTGGGCCCGCGTGGCTAACGCATTTAATCCTATGCCCAACATGCGGAGAGAATACGTATGAACGCAGCACCGACACCAGGCATCCAGCTCTCCGGCGAAGCCTATTGGGAGCGCGTTCGCGCTGCGTATCCAAGGCAGCAACCACTGATGAACCTTAACAATGCGGCCGTTAGTCCTCCTCCGCTTGTCGTCGAACAGGCGACCATTGATGCCTTCCGGTTTGTCAGCCAGAATCCGGACGTCAATATGTGGAGCAAGCTCGACGCGGCCCTTCCGTCGACCAAGAAGCAACTCGCGGCGTTGGCGGATTGCAGTTCCGACGAAGTTGCATTGAACCGTAATTCTTCAGAAGGTCTATCCACAGTCATCTTCGGCATACCTTGCCGCGCGGGTGATCAAGTACTGATTTCCGAATGGGACTATCCGAGCGTACGCGCAGCCTGGCTGCAGCGGCTGCAGCGGGAGGGCATCACCGTCTCGAGCGTGGACTTCGACGTGATGGGCAGCGACGACGAAATCGTCAGGGCTTATGAAGAAGCCATCACTTCCAGGACGCGTGTCATACAGCTTACCCATATGCTGCACTGGACGGGGCGGCTGTTACCCGTCAAACGGATCTGCAAACTCGCGCGTGAGAGAAATATCATCACCGTTGTTGACGGCGCCCAGACGTTCGCACAGGTGCCGCTCAGCTTCCGCGATCTCGATTGCGACTTCTTCGTGACCAGCCTTCATAAATGGTTGGGTGCCCCGATCGGGAATGGCATGCTGATCGTCAGGCAGGGCCGGATTGACGACACCTGGCCGCTATTGGCTCCCTTTGATCCGCCTCCTCTGCGCATCGACAAATTCGATCACTGGAGTCTCGGCACCTGCAATTCGGCATTACAAGCCGGGATTGTTCCTGCGCTGAAATTCCATCAGGAGATCGGCACACAGAGAGTCCATGCGCGGCTGCAGGAGCTTACCCGTTACTGGATCGAACTGGCCAGTGACATCCCAGGCTTCCGGCTGCATTCGCCGTTGAACAGCGACCTGGGTGCGGTCAGCCTGTTCTCCATCGACAACCTCGATTCGAAGAAAATCGAACAGGAGCTTCGACAAAACCACCAGATTCACGTGAAATACCGTCAGGTACGGCACATCGAGGGACTTCGCGTCTCACCGCATATCTATATGCTCAAAAGCGAACTCGACGTTTTTGTGGCGGCATTGAGAGAAGTAGCCGATATGTGACGGGATACTTCGGCAACTGGCTCCGTGCGTACGCCGTGTCGTTGAACTGTTCGAACGCGCCTTCGCTGCAACACAATCATCCTTTACGGCATTTCCAGCCGACGATGGCGCGTATGTCGCATGCGTCGGTAGACTGGTCGTTGTGAGGGCAACGCAGTCGCCCCTGACGAACAAAACGGGATTGCGCGGGTGCGCAGCCGTGCGAGAACCGGCAACTCATGGGGCCCGCCGGTCTTGTCCGTGCTTTCGAGGGATGATACCTGCATGCCTCATTCTGGAGAGCATGTCTGTCATGCCCGGAACGGGGGCTACCTTGTTCCGGCCAGTCGCCTTCGCGTTGTACAGTGCCTCATCGGCAGCCTTGATCATCGCGGTCACGTCGTCGTCACGCTCCGGCGTCCAGCTGGCCGCACCGATGCTCGCAGTCACGCGCCCGTATTCACTGCCCGCATGCTCAATGGCAAGGTCGCTGATTGCCGAGCGGATCCTCTCGGCAATCAGCGAGGCGCCAGCCGGCGGCGTATCGGGCAATACCACCACGAACTCCTCTCCACCGTAACGCGCCGCGCTGTCGACCGGCCGACGGATGTTTTCGCCGATGCACCGTGCCACGGCGGCCAGCGCGTCGTCTCCCGCCTGGTGTCCGTACGTGTCGTTGTAGGCCTTGAAGCGGTCGATATCGACGAACAGCAGCGAAAAGACGCTGCGTGTCCGCCTGGCCCGGCGCCACTCCTGGTCGAGAATCTCGCCCAGCGTGCGGCGGTTGTGCAGGCCGGTGAGGCCATCCGTCCTCGCAAGCAGCTGCAGTTCGGATTCCGCGCGCATCCGGCGTCGCAACTGCGCACCGAACAGGAACGAGACCCCAACGAACGCCATGCCGAACCCGACCATGAGCGTGCCCATCGTCAGGGCGCGGCGTCGCCACGCCGCATAGATGTCCTGCTCCGCCTCCGCGACCATGATGATCAGCGGCAGGTCCGGAAAATTCCTGAAGAAATACAGGCGGCGTACGCCGTCAATTGACGCGGTGTCGGAAAAACTGCCTTCCGCGGCCGAGACAAAACGCCGGAATGTGCTTGCCTTGCTGATATCGCGCCCCGGGGTACGCGGGTCGTAGGGCTGCCGCATGATCATGATGCCGTCACGGCCGATCAGGGACACTGCGCCGTGCGGTCCGAGTGAGAGTCCAGCCAGGAGAAGGCGGAAATACTCAAGGTTGACCGAAAGCAGAACGATCCCCGCGAACGACCCGTCCGGATGGGACAGCCGGCGGCTTAAAGCGATGCTGGGCGAGCTGTTTCGCAACCTCGATTGATACGGGTCGCTAACATAGAGACCCACGTTCGGGTTGTCACGCTGGATCGTGAAGTATTTGCGATCCGAGAAATTGCCCTTGCGTGGAATGTCGCTGCCGGAGTCGATGACGATGTTACCGGACGCATCGAGCACCAGGATCGAGCCCAGGTCCTTGGCCGTGGCGGCACGGTCAAACAGAACCTGGTGACGCAGATGTGGCGGCAGCGCCATCACGTCCGCCTGATTGAGGCCGTCGACGACCGCCTGCAGGGAGAGCGCATACAGCTCGAAGTTTCGCTCGATGTCGCGCTCGGCAATCAGTGCGACGTTGCGCGATGTTCCACTGGCACGTTCGAGTGCATCCTGCCGGCTCTGGTACAGGACCATCGCACAAAGACCGACCATCACGCAGGCGACAAGCAGGCCACCGCAGACGATGCTGTAAGGCGTCGCAAACTCGACGCGTCTCAGTCTTGCTTTGAGGGACGCGATCGCGCCTGTCGTTTTTCCCACTGTCTCCACCACCCGAAGCGCCATGGTTAACAAGATGATCGAAAGTTCGGGCGACATTTTCCGATGCGCCGCTACAACCTGTCTATCGACGGGTTGCTTTGCAGGCTGCAATAGGACTTGCCTATTGTCTGAACACGATTAATGCAACTGGGTTGTCCATTCAGAATCCACACAGGCAGACACCATCATCGCGGCATAGCGCGGCGCTGCTATTCAGCGGTGACATAAGAGAGACGTTGGTTGCGGTCGTCAAATCAGCGAAAAGAGGCCAGAAAAAACGCCTGTTCGCGATGCAAACTCACAGACGTGATCGATAGAATTTCGTCCTATACACACGTTACGCACCGTCACGCATCCGATACCTGTCGGATCGCTTTCTCACATCGGATTTCCGGTTAATTCAGCATGACACGGCTCGCACGGCACTACGTCCCGGAACAACCGCAACACGTTATCTTGCAGGGGCTCGCGGGCCCCGCATTCCTGGACGAAGGAGACTACCTGTATTTCCTCGCCTGCCTGACAGATGCAGCGCGCGTCGCCGATCTGGCAGTTCACGCGTGGGTACTCATGCCCGACGCGGTACAGTTCCTCGTCACGCCTTCGTACGAGTCGAGCGTGGCCATGGCGATGCAGGCGGTCGGCCGTCGCTATGTCGAGACCTTCAACCGCCGCCACGGACGCCGCGGTACGGTGTGGCGTGGCGGGTACCGGGCAACAGTGATTGAGCCCGACCGGTATTTCCTGCTCGCGAGCCAGGTCATCGATCATGCGCCGGTGCGCAACCGCCTTGTGGCCGAGCCGGGAAGCTACCCGTGGTCGAGCTACACACACCACATCGGGCTGCGTGTCGATAGCTTCATCAAGGACCATCCACTCTACCGGGCGCTCGGCAATACGCCGATCGAGCGCCACCAGGCTTACCGTGATCTGGGCGCACAGCCTCTTGACGATCGCGAGGTCGATAACCTGATGCAGTCGACGCTCAATGGCTGGGTGCTCGGTAGCGCCGCGTATTGCGAGTGGGCGGCGCAAACAGCCAACCGGCGTTTGATGCCCCTGCTGCTGCGCGACCGGCCCGCGAAGGTTCGCGCGACACGCGCCCTCGCACACGTGGGCTAACGAAAAAACAAGCAAGGAAACCTTGCTTGTTTAAGAGGCGCTACGTCAGGTCGAGCGTTTGAATCCGTTCGGCCGGTGTCGCGAAGCCGCCCTGCCCGTTGCGTTCATCTTTGAACGCCGTGGCCGCATAGTGAATCCATTCCTGCACGGTGACCGAAGTTGCCGCCGCACCTCCTGTCTTTTTGTTTCCGTACCTCGACCGCGCCTCTATCGCGACGTCCGCAGAAAAGGTGGCTAATACTGGCCGAGCGATACGGCAAGATCCCACAAGGCAAGCACGCACAAAATTCCGATTATTGTGGCAATGAGGGACACAAAAAAACCATCAGACCGTGGGCGCTTCATCTGCGTGCTCCGAATTGTTGCCCGCGATCCGACTCTGCGATGGCGTAGAAAGGATCGAATCAATGAAAGTGTGCGCTCGACTCTCCCCATACCTGAATGCCTCTTGCTCAGTAAGAAAGTCGAACCGTTCTGGAAAACTTGCAAGCACTTGATCTGGAATGCCAGGCGAAGAAATCAACCACGACACGCGGTAGCGCCGACATATGCCACCGAACGCATGCCACTTGGCCGGCGTGACGTGGACTTCAATCTTGCATCCGCGATATGACGCATAGGACTTGGTGGACATGGCCTTCCTCGCTACGGAAACAGCGCGATGCGACGAGTTGCGCGCGTCGTCTGCTCCCGCGGTCAACAGATGGTGACCCGTATAAAGTCAGCATCCGACATGCCGGGCGGGCGGATTTAATTCGGTCTCAATCGAGAATTTTCCTGTGAATCGGTGAGAGGCATTGCATGAGCGCAATCATCAGCAAGCAACACTCGACGATCCAACGATTCGTCGCTGCCGCGGCTTCGCGAAGTTATGGGACTGCAACGGCCTCGCCGTGGCTAACGTCTACGCGCTGATCTCTAACGATCCGGCTGCACTCTGGTCGCATCCTGATCCGATCGGCCCGGGCAACGACGACTACGTTTGGAATTTGCGCGCGAGTGCGGCGACGGGTTTGTGCATGCGGTCCGAATGCAAAGCGGGAGCGCGCCGCACGCGTCGCCAGCATCCTGATTGACGCTGGAGTGTGACTGTGGTGCCTCGGCACTACGAAGGATGGCTCGCCACGTTACCCGCTTTACGTGCGCTCAGTTCAGCCACTGATCGAATGGCGCCCGGTCGCAGCATTCGCAGAGAAGGGAGATAAGGCGTGACGATCAAAACGCCATGGCGGCAAGCTGGAACAGCGCGCCCACACCAACGAGGGCAAAGCATGGCTTGACCAGTTTCTGGCTATGGTGCGTCACAACGCGCTTGACTCTCTGTTCCCCAAGATGGTCGACAGACCAGTCCGGATCTGGGTGAGACGCAGGCGAAAACCAGGCGGCGCCGATTCCGCCGAAAGCCATCATGGTAAGTCCGATGAAGTTCAGAACTGTGCTGATCGCGCTGATCATGATCTTTTTCCAGAATTGTTCGCGGGAGTTCTAGTATGAGCGAGAGCAGCAAGATCGAATGGAGGATCGTGGTCGAGGTTTCCTTCCGCGAATGGACGCCTCGCGGCGAACTCCGGCAGACGAAGTTCCTTGCCGTACGCCACGACAAAATCGGCGTGCGACGTCAGCATGGAGGCGGCAGTGAGGAATTCATTCATCGCATTCAAGACGGCTACCGACCCAGGAAGCGCCATTCGCACTCGTCGCCTCATCATTGGTTAGCTGTCTGGTAGTTGTCTGGAAGCAGCCAGTCACTTCGAGACTCCGCCGGCCGAGCGCGAATCGGTCTCGCACGCGCCCGTGCCCCAATTCCATCAAGTTGCCGACGGGCGCCCTCCAGGCCCGTGTTATGCGCCCAGTGCAGACAGACATGGCGATTTGCAGTGCGATTGCGCTCGACGGTCGCCAGGCATGTATCCGGTCGGACCAGAAAGGAGCGACATGATGATTACCGTACCGACGTTTCTCTTTCTCGTAGCCCTTTTCGCGTTGCTTGTGGCCATGCACCGCGGCGTGACCCGCAGGGCAGACACGAGCCTTCGCGCGCAATTCGAGTCGGAAGGCCCGGACAGCGAGGTCTCGCGCCAGCTGATGCGCGATTCGGGATATGGCGTCTGAGTTCCCACGTACCGCGGGACGATTGGCCGTGCGTACTGCGATGGCCAGATGGGCCACGATAGAAATCTCGACGGGCCTCGCCTAGCCTCCTGGAAGCGTCATCAAGCCGGGCGCAAGAAAGTAGAAGCCCACCCCGATGATGATCAGGTAGGCGAGCAGGATGAACGTCCATCCCATGTTGTGACGAATGACCTCGCCTTCATTGCGCACAAAACGGCTCGTCGAGACACCCACGCTCGCGGTTTGCGGCGCGACGGGCTTTCCTACCTCTGCGCCCACGGAGTTGAGTGTCGGCAACAGCAGAGTCGGGAAGCCGAGCAGTCGCCCGACCGTGACCTGGAAAAAGCCGAACATTGCATTGGTCGACGTATTGCTGCCGGAAAGGGCGACACCGATCCAGCCGAGAATCGGCGCGACGATGATGAAGGCGACCCCGATCTTCGAGAATCCCTCAGCGAGCGAGGCCGCCATGCCTGAGAAATTGAAGACATACGCGAGGCCGAAGATGAGGACCCCGACCAAAAAGGCGCCCCACATCTGATGCCAGGTACGACGGAAAGCCTCCGCGTACTGCGCGGGCTTCATGCCGATCATGAGCACAGTGATGAGCCAGGCGATGAAAATCGCCGTGCCGCCGATGAAAGGCGCGAAGGAAAAGACGGCGCTCACCTCGGAACCCTTGTGAATAGACGATCCCGCTGCGACCGACAGCTTCAGCAAGACCATCTTCGGCAGCGGCGACCATGGGCCCGTCCACAGCACGACCACGACGATCAGCACGATAAAGGGCAGCCATGCGCGAAAGACCTCCGTGCTCGAAAGTCCGTGCGACGAGTTGCCGACTTCTGCCGCTTCCCCGATCGGAATACCGCCATAGCCGAGCGTGCGCTTGGGTCGCCAGAATTTCAGCAGCACGAGCAGCGCGGCAAAGCAGACGATAGACCCGGTGACATCCGGCAGATAAGGGCCGAGGTACACGGCGACGGGATATTGTCCGGCGATGTAGGCCAGCGAGCCGACCACCGCAAGGGGCCAGCCGTCCTTGAGTCCGGTTCGGCCTGATACAAGATAAATCAATACCCACGGCGGAAGTAACGCGAGCACCGCCACGATATGTGCGACCGAGGCGGAAAGCGCGAGTATCGGCAGGCCCGTCACGGCCGCCAGCGCAATGATCGGCACGCCGAGCGCCCCGTAGGAAACGGGCGCGTTATTGGCGATCGCGGCAACCCGAATCGCGTTGAGATCGGGAATGCCCAGCGCGATAAGGATCGGCGCCACGAACGCCCACGGGTAGCCGAATCCGACGAGCCCTTCGAGCAATGCACCGAAAGCCCAGGCAAACATGATCGTCTGAACTCTGACGTCGGCCGTGCCTTGGGCGGTGAGCCAGCGCCGGAATTGATCGAACACACCGGTGAGTGTCAGGGAATTGAACAGCATTACACCCCAGAAAGTGATCCAGTCAACCGCCCAGATGCCCGTCAGCGAGCCATACACAAAAGCCCGTATCCCTGTGCCTACGGGCATGGCCCAGACGGCTGCCGCAAGGATGAATGTAATGACTGCGCCGATCAGCACGGAGAGCCAGGCGGAAAGCTTGAATACGGCGAGGAGTACGAGCAGAACGACCACGGGCACCAAGGATAGCAACCAGGAAATGAAGAGGTTGCCCGTTGGGTTGAGGACTTGCTGGAACATGATACGACTCCCTCTGACTGTTCAACGCCAGGAGCACAACGTCACTATGTGACCTGCCTTTCAGCGCAGGCGGCAAAACCTTGCCGCGAAAAGCGCAGAAGGCACGCGCGCGGGAGGGCGAAGACCGTGAAGACAGCGATCAAAGCGCCGCCATATCCCGCGAAATGCCGAGCGCCGCATATGTCGTACGATTTTCGTTCAGGCCGCGTCGACGTCCGGATGTCACGTAGCTCGCGAGTCAAGTCATCCGTATGCTGTCGCTCTACACACTGCCGTATGTCCAGACAACGACGGCGTGTAAGTTACGCCTTTTTCACGTAGGCGTTACACCATCCTTTTGCGTCGACCAGTTTGCCCCCATAGGTCGGACACGGCCCGTTCGCGGAGCCGGGTTTGCCTTGATATAGCTGGCAATTGGCACAGGTCTGCCCTGTCTGGTACTTGGGGAACTTCGTCTTGTCGACTTTCGACGCGTCCATCTTGTATCCGAGCGCCCGCGCGGTCGGATCGTTTTCCGCCAGCACGGCCGCGTCCGCGTTTGACCTTGTCGAGAGAACCGTGGTTGAGGCAACGGATGCGGCAAGTAGCATGAAATGACGCCGAGAGAGTGACACGTCCGGAACTCCTTTCGGGACACGACCAGATGGCGGCAACGTGGCAGTAAACTGGTCAAGCGCAAACCGCCTCGTCAACAAGACTAGCAATCAGCATGCCTTACGATTTACGTATAACCGTTCTCAGCCAGCCCGTTGGTCAACATATATGGGTTGACGTATTTCACTATGGTGTGAACTGCGGAGGGCAGATCAAGAGATTGGTATCGCCATCAACCAGACCTTGACTCAGGACGCCACCGGGACCGTGGTGATGCCTGAACTGGAAGCAATGGGACTCTAAAATAACTTCGCGCGGATCATTATCGGTGGCAATCGGAAATTCTTTGCCACGGTTGTGTTCCGCCTTTTGTAATATCATAACGTGACATATATGCGGTAGCAGACGTCTCCAATCACAATCTATTAAGCGGACCCGGCTTGGGGGTCCGCTTAACAGGAACGTCAACACATCATTTTGCGACAGGCATCGTGAATTCTGCGCCCTTGGCGATACTGTCAGGCCATCTTTGCATCACGCTCTTGTAGCGAGTATAGAAGCGCACGCCTTCTTCACCGTATGCGTGATGATCGCCAAACAACGAACGCTTCCAGCCGCCGAATGAATGCCACGCCATCGGAACGGGAATAGGCACATTGACGCCAACCATCCCAACCTGAATCTGTCGTGCGAATGCTCGGGCCACGCCACCGTCCGAGGTGTACAGTGACACTCCGTTCGCAAACTCGTGAGCGTTGATCAGCTTCACGGCACTGGCGAAATCTGGCACGCGAATCACGGCTAGGACGGGGCCAAAGATTTCCTCCTTATAGATTTTCATGTACGTTCGGACATCGTCGAACAGCGTGCCGCCGATGAAGAATCCATTTTCTGCGTACACAGGATGGTCTCGGCCGTCGACGATGAGCTTTGCGCCTTCCGCCTCGCCGGAAACGATATAGCCAGATACCTTCGCCTTGTGTTCAGCGGTGACGAGAGGCCCCATCTCGGCATCGAGATTCTCGCCATTCTTGATGACGAGCGACTTGACGCGAGGAATCAGCTTCTCGATGAGCCGGTCTCCCGTGTTGCCGACCGCAACTGCCACCGAGATAGCCATGCAGCGTTCACCTGCCGACCCATAGGCTGCTCCAATCAGTGCGTCGACGGCCTGGTCAAGGTCGGCGTCCGGCATCACGACGAGGTGATTCTTCGCACCGCCCAAAGCCTGCACACGCTTGCCACGCCTGGACGCTTCCGTGTGGATGTATTCGGCAATCGGCGTCGAGCCAACGAACGACAGTGCAGCAACGTCCGGATGCTCGATGAGCGCGTCCACCGCGACCTTGTCACCATTGACCACATTGAACACACCGTCGGGCAGCCCCGCTTCCTTGAGCAGTTCGGCCAGACGCAGCGAAGCCGACGGGTCACGCTCGGAGGGTTTGAGCACGAACGTGTTGCCACAGGCCAGGGCGACGGGGAACATCCACATCGGGACCATCACCGGGAAATTGAACGGCGTGATGCCTGCAACCACGCCAAGCGGCTGGCGAAGATTCCAGTTGTCGATACCACCGCCAATCTGGTCGGTGAAGTCCGTCTTCAGCAGGTTGGGAATGCCGCATGCAAATTCGACAACTTCGATGCCACGGACGACTTCGCCCTGTGCGTCGGTGAACACCTTGCCGTGCTCACGCGTGATGAGCATCGCCAGTTCATCATGATGCTTGTTCAGCAGCTCCTTGAACTTGAACAGGATGCGAGCACGTTTGAGCGGAGCCGTCTCGCTCCAGCCTGGAAATGCCGCCGCTGCTGCCTGTACCGCGCGGTCCACTTCTTCGACAGATGCCAGCGCCACTGCAGCCGTCACTTCACCCGTTGCCGGATTGAAGACATCCTTGAAGCGCTCGCTCGTGGGAGCAACCACTTGACCGTTGATGAAGTGGCTCACCTGTTTGACGGCGAGATTCGCCTTCTTGTTTGCTACGTTCATTTCAAAACTCCGGATGCGAAGGCCGACGCGGCCTGCTAGTTCAAATCAGGCGACGTTACGCAGAGCGTCCCGCACCGTCGAGAAAATCTGGTCAATCTTCTGCTCGTCGACAATCAGCGGCGGCGAGAAGGCGAGGATGTCGCCCGTATAACGCACAAGCACACCGGCTTCGAAGCACTTCAGGAACACCTCGTATGCACGTGCCCCCGGCGCACCCGCACGCGACTCAAGCTCGACACCGGCAACGAGACCGAGATTGCGGATGTCCTTCACATACGGGGAACCGTGCAGTTCGTGCACGGCATCTTCAAACACGCCGGAGAGTTCCTTTGCAAGCTCGAACAAACGGTCACGCTTGTAAATGTCCAGCGTGGCGATTGCGGCAGCCGCCGCTGCCGGGTGCGCCGTGTACGTGTAGCCGTGGAAGAATTCGATGGCATTCTCAGCGCCCGCATTGACAACAGCGTCGTGCACGGCACGGCTGGCCGCCACAGCTCCCATCGGTATTGCCGCGTTATTGATTGCCTTGGCCATCGTAATGATGTCCGGCACGACGCCGAAGTATTCACTCGCGGTGGGTGCACCGAGGCGACCAAATCCGGTAATCACTTCATCGAAAATCAGCAGGATGCCGTGCTTGTTGCACAGCTCGCGCAACCGTTCGAGATAGCCCTTCGGCGGAACAATCACGCCCGTCGAACCGGCCAGCGGCTCAACGATAACCGCCGCGATGGTTGACGCGTCATGCAGAGCCACGAGCCGCTCGAGTTCGTCGGCCAGATGTGCGCCCCATGTCGGCTGGCCGCGCGTGAACGCAGCTTCCGCAATGTTCAATGTATGCGGAAGGTGGTCGACGTGCGGCATCAGGTTGCCCGAGAAAGTCTTGCGGTTCGCCAGAATGCCGCCCACCGAGATGCCGCCAAAGCCGACACCGTGATAACCACGCTCGCGACCGATGAAGCGGGTACGTTGACCTTCGCCACGCGCGCGATGATAGGCAAGCGCCATTTTCAGCGCAGTGTCGACCGACTCCGAACCCGAGTTCGTAAAGAAGATGCGGTCAAGACCGGCGGGCATAAACTCTGCAACCTTGGTCGCCGCTTCGAATGCGAGCGGATGGCCCATCTGGAACGTAGGCGCATAGTCCATCGTTGCAAGCTGCTCAGCCACGGCCTGCGTAATCTCCGCACGACCGTGACCGGCGTTGACGCACCAGAGTCCCGCTGTAGCATCGAGTACGGGACGGTCATCGACCGTCGTGTAATACATCCCCTTCGCGGACTTGAAGAGTCGAGGTGCTGCCTTGAACTGGCGGTTCGCCGTGAACGGCATCCAGAAATTCGAGAGGTCAGGGCTTTGCGTTGTGCTCATCATTTGACTCCGTGAATATGGAGCCAACTCTATCGACTTCGCACGCTACAATCACTGGACAGCCAAAATCAAACAGCCAGACCGTGCTGATTTTTTCTTCTCAACTGTATTGAAATGTTCAAACTGAAGCTGTCCCGGTCGCGAAAGGACGAGGGCACGCTGGTGGACCAGATTGTCTCGTCAATCGAAGAAGAGTTGAAACATGGGACGTATCCTGCTGGTATAGCATTGCCGTCAGTACGCGCGTTTGCGAAATCACATAGCCTGAGCACCTACACGGTCTCCGAAGCGTATCAACGGCTTGTTTCACTCGGGCTCGTCGTGGCGCGTGCAGGCGCGGGGTATCGCGTTGCAACGCCCGCCGCAAAGGCTCCTGCAGCACCCGCCTGGAGTGCGCCGAGCCTGAATGCCGCGTGGCTCCTTTCTGATGTATTTGCAGACCAGTCTGTGCCCATCAAGGCGGGATGCGGCTGGATTCCGAACGACTGGATAAACGAAAGCGGCATCCAGCACGCGCTGCGCGTCGTAAGCCGTGTTCCTGGGCCGCGCATTGGAGGGTATGGTCATCCGTACGGGCTCGCTACCCTGCGCGAGCACATTGCCAGCTCGTTGCGCAGATATTCCCTTTCAGTCGGACCCGCTGATGTCCTGTTGACGCAAGGTGTCACCCAGGCGTTAGACCTCATCGTCCGTACCCTGCTTCAGCCGGGCGATACGGTCATCGTAGAAGACCCGTGCTACTGCAACCTGCTGCAGATTCTGAAGGTGGCCTTCGTGAATGTCGTGAGCGTGTCTCGCACGCCGGATGGAATCGATAGCGCCGAACTGGAAGAGATTGTCAGGCTGCATCGGCCGAAGGGGATATTCATCAACACGGTATTGCAAAACCCGTCAGGGACATCGCTCGGCGCATCCTCCGCGTTCCGCCTGCTTCAGATTGCCGACCGCGAAGGATTATGGGTCGTCGAAGACGACATCTCCAGAGAACTTGCACCGCCCGGCGCGCCCTGCCTCGCCGCCATGGAAGGCTTGCGACGAGTCGTCTACGTGTCGGGCTTTTCAAAGACGATTACGCCGGCGATGCGCGTCGGCTACATCGCCGCGAGCCGTGACCTGGTCTCGCGGTTTGCGTTGACCAAGATGGCAGTGGGCCTGACATCGTCTGAAATCACAGAGAGGGCCGTCGCGAACGTGCTTATCGAAGGTCACTACGACCGTCATACAGCTCATATCCGGGAGCGGCTGTTCAATGCGCACATGCGCGTGACTGAAGCGATGGCCAACTCCGGACTCGAAGTCTTCCACACGCCAAACGCCGGGCTGTTCTTGTGGGCGAAGCTGCCTATCAGACCTGAGGACAGCATCGAAGTAGCTCACGAAGCGTTGGCAAAAGGGATATGGCTAGCACCCGGCTCCTATTTCCGGCCCGGGGAGCCTGCATCGGAATGGTTCAGGTTCAACGCAGCGACGTCTGACGTTCCTGAGCTGTGGGCTTTTATGAAGGGATTGTCGGGACGAACCACATAGCGAACCACGAGAAAAAGGCAGCCCTGGAGAGACCAAAGCTGCACGCGTCGGTTACAGAATCGCCATCGACTCTGTCATGTTCTGCCGCATGTAGTCGAGGAATCGCTTCTGGAACAGCATGGTGTGTTCGTGTGCCGCTTTTTCGGCGGCGTCGGCGTCTTTCCTCGCTATTGCGTCGATCAGTTCATCGTGATCGCGTCCCAGCTTGCCCGCAGTGGGTGAAGTGACCGTGAAGTCAAAATGCAGATGCAGCAAGCGCTGGCCTTCGCCTAACAGGCGCTCGTAGTATCCGACGAAGTAAGGGTTGTTCGCCGCATGCGCGATGGACATGTGTAGTGCCTTGTTCGTCTCGGACATCGCCTGGAAGTCGCCACTTTCCACCGCCTGCATGTAGACGTCATCCGCCTTGCGGATCAGGGCAAGGTCGGCATCGGTCCGGTGCTGCGCTGCGAGGCGCGTTACCGCGCGCTGGATAAGGTCCAATGCCGAAATGTATTTCGGAAATTCCTCAATCTCGAACGGCGTCACAAGCGTCGTCCGGTTCGGAAGTATCGTCACCAGCCCTTCGCTAATCAGTCGCGCGAGCGCATCACGCACCGGCGAGCGCGAAAGCCCGAACTGCTCCGCAAGAGAAACTTCGTCCAGCGGGGCACCTGGCTTCAGTCGAAGCGTCAGGATCTGCTTTCGTAGTTCTTCATAGATGTATCGTCCGCCATGCCGACGGCCGCTGGGCTCAGTCTCCGCCGTACCTTTGCTCATCGTTTCACCACCATAATCGTGGGCCCGAAAAGACGGGCGCGCATTTAAGTTTATCATCGCGCGCACTCTGCCTCACGCCTTCGGGAAACCCGAGCCCCACGTATCGCTGAGCATGAAGCCGGCGGCCAGCGGGTCGTCGGGGTCGACCCCGATCTGCTGGATACCGTAGAGCCATGCCCGCCCCTGAATACGCGGAAGAACCGCCGGCCTGCCGCCTACATCGGTCTTTCCGAGCAGTTCCACGTTGAATTCGCCCCCGATGGTCGAGCGCGATTTGAGTCGGCTGCCCACATCGGCCAGTCCCCGGGCGGCCAGCGTCGCGAGGTTGGCCGAACTTCCTGTCCCGCACGGCGACCTGTCGACCCGACCGGGGGGCAGTGTCGTGCACGTTTGATAAACGTCGTCACTGACGCGGTTGCGGAACATCACATAGGCGACTTCGTTGATCTGCGGGTAGAGAGGATGTTGCACCTGAATCTGCCGGTTGATTGTCTCTTTCAGCGCAACGCCGAGTTCTGCGAGTTCGCGGGCATTCTCGGGGGCAATCTTCAGGCCCACCTGCTCCACATCGACGAGGGCGTAATAGACGCCGCCGAAAGCGACGTCGACCTTGATTGTCCCGAACTGGGACGTCTCAAGGCCAAGGTCAAGTTGCTCGACGAACGATGCAACCATGTCGAGTGAGACCCCGGTGCAACGCCCATCCTTGCATGTCGCGCGCGCAGTGACCAGTCCTGCCGGCGTATCGAGCACAACAGTCGTTTCCGGCTCCTGCATCTCGACCATGCCCAGCTCCAGCAACGCAGT
This sequence comes from Paraburkholderia phymatum, assembly GCF_040965635.1. GTDB lineage: Bacteria > Pseudomonadota > Gammaproteobacteria > Burkholderiales > Burkholderiaceae > Paraburkholderia > Paraburkholderia phymatum_B. Next base: position 98,029 of record NZ_JBFRCH010000013.1, on the reverse strand, counting down.
CACAACGCAGATCGCGTTACTGCCAGACATCGGATGTGCCTTGTCCGCCTGCAACACGATAAAGCCCGCATGCGCTTCCGGGCGTGTCGGCGGCAGCAGCAGATTCACCGACATCTGAAGGCATCCACGAGGTTCCAGCACGACAAGCCTTCGAAGGCTGTCATCTACTTCGTTGATGTAGTTCATCTTGTCGAGCATGGTCTCACCTGGAATGCCGACGACCCCTCCTGTGATGACCTTGCCGATTTCGCCTTCGCAATGAACGTCGACCAGCTGCAGTGTTCTTCTCCAACGCATGATTGTCCCGCTTACTTGATGTACCAGCCCCAAGGCTCGTCACTATTGAAACGCGTAATTTGCTTGGTCTCGAGATAGTTGTTCAAGCCCCACTCGCCGAGTTCGCGGCCAATGCCGCTCTGCTTGTAGCCGCCCCACGGCGCTTCCGTGAACGTCGGCTGGCTGCAGTTGATCCAGACGATGCCCGCGCGCAACGCGCGGGCCACACGCGCGCAACGCGCATCATCACGAGACATCACTGCGGCAGCCAGGCCAAACCGCGAGTCGTTTGCGGACCGTACGGCCTCGGCCTCGTCATCAAAAGGCCGGATGCAGACCACGGGGCCGAAAATCTCTTCGTTCCATACCCAGCTTTCGGCCGGGACATCGGCAAATACAACCGGCTCCATAAAGTAACCCTTGTCGAGATTTGCCGGCCGTCCTCCGCCCGTTACCAGACGAGCGCCTTCATCCCTGCCACGCTGTACCGCCTCGAGCACCTTTTCGTACTGTCCCTGGCTGACAATTGGACCGAGCAGCACGCCATCCTCTAGGCCGTTTCCGATAGTGATTTTGCGCGTTTCCTCTTCGAGCCGTTGGAGCAGGCGTTCGTAAATGCCACGCTGCACGAGCACTCGCGATGTAGCCGAGCAAACTTCGCCTTGATTCCAGAAGATGCCAAACATAATCCACTCGACCGCCGCGTCGATATCGCTATCGTCGAAGACGATGAATGGCGACTTCCCGCCCAGTTCGAGGCTGATGTTTTTGATGTCGCGGGCGGCCGCCTGCATGATTCGGCTGCCGGTCGGCACGCTACCGGTGAACGCCAGCTTGTCGATGCCGGAATGCTCGCTTAGCGGAGCGCCCGCATCCTTACCCAGGCCGGTAACGATGTTGAGCACGCCGGGTGGCAGGTCAGCGGCAGTCGCGATGTCACCGAGTTCGAGCGCTGTCAACGGCGTCAGTTCTGACGGCTTCAGGACCATCGTACAACCTGCTGCGAGCGCTGGCGCGACTTTCCATGCGGCCATCAGCATTGGGAAATTCCAGGGAATGATGGCGCCGGCGACACCGACGGGCTCCTTGCGTGCAACAGAGCTGAAGCGGCCATCCGACAGCGCAATGGGCTTCTCCGCATCAGTGTCCAGCTTTTCAGCAAGCCCGGCATAGAACTCAAAGCAGCCAGCTGCGTCGCCCAGGTCCCAAAGAGCTTCAGGGAGCGGCTTCCCGTTGTCGCGCACCTCGATTTCCGCGAGTTGCTGGAGACGGTCGCGAATACCTTTTCCGATTCTGCGAAGAATGGCGCCACGTTCGGCGCCGCTCATACGTGGCCACGGACCATTGTCGAAGGCTTCGCGGGCAGCCTCGACTGCCGCGTCGACGTCTTCCGAAGTTGCGGCTGCGACGTTCGCAAGCACCTCTTCCGTGCTCGGGTCGGTGGTTTCGAAGGTTCCGTTTTGCACGGGCGCGACCCAGTGGCCGTTGATGAAAAGCTTGTCGTACGATTTCATGGTCAGATGCATTCCTGCTTTCGCGATTTGATGAGTTTGTCGTCAACGGTTTCGAGCCAGGTATCAGCGACGGTGAAGCCGTTCTGGAATCGGTCCGTCGGGTCGACGCCAATCTGGGAAATGGCGGTTATCCATGCCTGGCCAGCTACGACGGGCACCACGGCTGCGTAATCGCCGACCTTCGTCACGGTAATCGATTCGTGAATAAAGCTCTCGCCCACGTCAATGAGGCCGCGCGCATGCAACACTGCGAGACGCGACGAGGTTCCCGTACCACATGGAGAACGGTCGCAGCGTCCGGGCGAAACAATCACGGTATTGCGCGCGAAGAGCCGTCCATTTTCCCGTTTTAACGGCCCCATGAACTGCGTGTTCGTGACGCCTTTGATGAGCGGATTTAGCGGATGTGAGAAGGGAAGCTGGTCGACTGCAGCGGCCTTGATTTTCTGTCCAAGTTCACTAAGGTCTCGCGCCTCATCCGGTGTAATCTCAAAGCCAAGAGATTGCGCATCGACAAGTGCGTAAGTCATGCCGCCATAGGCGACATCTACTTTGATGGTGCCGACACCAGCGACCTCGACATTGGCATCAAGGTGAGCAACGAAGGCCGGTTGATTCGTGAATTCAACTCGCCTCACCTTGCCATTCGAGCACTCGCAACGCGCGTGAATGAGGCCGGCGGGCGCCTCCAGCACCAGTTCGGTTACGGGCTCTTCCATCTTCAGAATGCCTGTTTCGAGCAGTACTGTCGCGACGCACATCGTGTTCGAGCCGGACATCGCCACGTATTCGGTTGACTCGCCAATCACGTAACCCATCTGCGCGCGTGGGTCCGTCGCCGGCAAAATGAAGTTGACGTTGTGATTGGCAGCCCCGCGAGGTTCGAAGAGACAGATCTTTCGCAGCTCGTCGCCGTGTTCTTCGAGATACATCATCTTGTCGAACATGGTTGCGCCTGGCACGTCAATCAGTCCTCCCGTCACCACATTGCCGACTTCGCCCTCGGCATGGCAACTCACCATCGTGAAAGTCCTGTTCCAACGCATTGGTTTCTCCGCGGCAAATGCTTCAGATGAGCCGTTTGTTCTAGAACCGGTAGGCACTGAATGGCGCAACGTTTTGCCTGGTCGGCCGGCCTGCTACCAGGTCGGCAATCAACCTCCCGGTTGTGGCGCCGAGCGTGAGGCCAAGCTGCCCATGACCGAACGCCATAAAAACATTGTCCAGCCTGCGAGAGCGGTCGATGATGGGTTTGGTGTCGGGAAGGAATGGGCGATATCCCACACCGTACTCGACCTGCGACGTCCGCATTTCCGGTAGCACGCGCTTCGCTTTTTCAAGGATGATGTCCGCACGTTTGAAATTTGGTTCGGCGCCATTGGCCGCGAATTCGATGGTGCCGCCAATCTGGAGACCACGGGTCATCGGGGTGAAGCAAAAGCCTCCGTCCGCATAGATGGTCGAGTGGCGGATTTCGATACCCGGGTCCGAAACTACGACCTGATAGCCCGCGATCCCTGCCAGCGGTACATCGATGCCAAGCGAGTTGAAGAACCTGCGTGTGCCCGTACCTGCTGCAACGACGACGTGGTTCGCTGCAACGCGTTCGCCATTCGCGAGCGTAACCCCGGTCGCTCGACCATTTGCCTCGTCGATTTTTGTGGCTTGAGTCCGGATGCGGCGGCCGCCCTGGGCAATGAAACTCTCCGTGAGTGCCGCGATGAAACCCATCGTATCGCTCACAGCGCGCCAGTCAGGGAAAATCATCCCGTGAGAGAACTTGCCGGCGAGTGCCGGTTCAAGGTCACTGATTTCCTTCGCATTGAGCCGCTGTGACTTGAAACCAAGTGACTGTCGCAGGTCCAGATACTGCTGCTCGTGGTCCAGTCCACGACGGTCGTCGAAAACTTCCAGAATGGGGCGCTCACCCATGAGCGTCTTGTCATCGCAGGCATCAAGCAGCGGAGCGAAGTCCGAATAGACGTCATGCGTAAGCGTGGCCATGGACTGGGCAATGTCCACGATCTTCGAGTGTCTCGCGCACATGAGAAACCGGACGAACCATGGGATGATGCCTGGCAGTGCGCTGGGACGAAGCGCGAGCGGCCCCTTCTGGTCCATCAACCAACCCGGCACCTTCATGAGAATGCCAGGTTTGGAGAGTGGAATGATTTCGCTCACGGCCATCTGGCCACAACTCCACTTCGCGGTGCTGTTGCCCGGCGCCTCCGGGTCGATGAGCGTGACAGCGTATCCGGCCCGCTGAAGATAGAGCGCGCAGCATACGCCCACGATTCCACCGCCTATCACTACGGCCACTTCCTGGACCGAAGGGAGCCCATCGAGCGAAGACGCTTCGCGAGGAACTGCGTTCAATTGACATACTCCTGCAGACTGAAACCATGAGCGTATGGCTGTGCGTCGTCGACGTAGTGTTCGGCGCGCCCCGTGAGCCATGCGCGACCTTCGACGCTCGGTAGAACCGCATCGAGACCGTTCTTTAGCGTCGTTGTTGATTCGACCCGACCCGTGAAACAGCTACCAATCAGGCTCTGATGCCGGAAGGCTTGCCCCTCCTTGAGAAGTCCGCGCGCATGTCGCTGTGCGACACGCGCAGACGTGCCAGTCCCACAAGGCGAGCGGTCGATGAGGCTGTCGCCTGCGATAACTACCGCGCGTGCGTCAGCACCATCCGATAGGGGTCCCCCTGTCCACATGGTGTGTTTGACCATTCGAATGCTCGGGTTGTCCGGATGGACCACTTCGATGGTTTCATTTACCGCGACCTGCATCTGGCGTCCCCACTCCAGAAGTTCATCCGGAGAGAAGTGCTCGCATCCGGGAAAGTTCGGCTGCACTTCGACGATCGGGTAGAAATTGCCGCCGTAAGCAATATCGACGTTGAGTCTGCCGAAATGCGGATGATCGATTTCAACGTCCCGATAAAGAAGGAAGCTCGGCACATTGGTAAAGCGGACCGTCTTGACGCGACCGCCTTCCATTTCATACGTGGCGGCCAGTTTTCCCGCAGGCACGTCAACGATGACCGTGCCGGGCAATTTCGGCTGGATAAGTCCGGCCTCCAGTGCAAACGAGATGGAGCCAATCGAAGCATGCCCGCACATCGGCAGGCAGCCCGAGGTTTCAATGAATAGCAGGCTCATGTCCGCATCTTCGGAAAGCGGCGGATAAAACAGTGTCCCCGACATATGGGAATGACCTCTCGGTTCGAGCATCAACGCCCGCCGAATCCAGTCGTGACTTTCGATGAGCGCCTTGCGGCGCGCTTCCATGGTCGCACCCGGCAGAGGCGGCGCCCCGTCAACCACCATACGAACAGGCATACCTTCAGTATGCCCTTCGATGCTCGCGAAGCTGTGTCTGCTCATTCCAGAATGTCTCGAAAGAAAAGAATGCCGGCGGATTGCTTCGCCGGCATATTAATCAAGCCTGCGCGGCTTCGAACACGGCCCGGAATTCGGCCTTTTCTTCGTCGGTGAGCGGTTGCAACGGCATGCGGGCTACGCCGACCTTGAAGCCGGCGAGTTCGCAGCCGTACTTCACCTTCTGCACGAACTTGCCTGCTTCCATGGTCGCCATGACCGGGAAGAGCGAACGCATCACATCCTGAGCGCCGCGAATGTCACCTGCCGTGAACTTGTTGTAGAAGTCCACCACCGGCTTCACGAAGCAGTTTGCGGGACCGCAAATCCAGCTGCTTGCGCCCCAGAGGAAGAAGTCGAGCGCCTGGTCATCAGAGCCGCACGACAGCTGATAGTTGTCCTTGTACTTCTCGCCGATTTCAATGGCACGCAATAGATTGCCGCTGCTTTCCTTGATACCGACGACGCGCGGGTTGTCCCTGAATGCGTCGAGCACGCTGAAGCCAACTTCCACGTTGGTCCTGACCGGATAGTTGTAAAGGACAATGTCGACGTCCGGCACCGCCTTCAGGATCGCTTCATAGTGGCCGATGAGTTCCTGTTGCGACGGCAGAGCGTAGTACGGTGGGGCGATGAGCACGTTCTTATAGCCCGCATCGCGAACGAGCTGAACCTGTTCGATGACTTCGCGCGTGCACGAACCGTTCGCGCCGCCGATAAGCGTGCCACGGTCACCCACCACTTCGAGAACCGTCTTCAGGATGGCGCGTCGCTCGTCGTGCGTCAGCGCATAGTATTCACCCGTCGAGCCCAGGGGCACGAACCCGCTGACCCCTGCCTTGAGCTGGAACTCGAGGATGTTGGCAAGCGTGTCGTGGTCGACAGCACCCGACGGGTTGAACGGCGTAACGAGCGCGGGCAGGATTCCTTTCATCTGCATGTGTTTCTCCACTTAACGATGGACTGGTTGGGTTAGTAGGCAAAACGCCTGAGCAATCGCGTTTCAACCACGCCGACCAGACGCGTCAGCGGGAAAGCGACGAGGAAATAAATGAGTGCGACAGTCGTCAAAAACTCGACGGGGCGCGCGGTACTGGTCGAGATGTTCTGCCCGACAAACATCAGGTCGGCGACACCGACGGACGAGATAAGCGCACTCTCCTTGAACAGACTGACAATGTTCGACAGCAACGGCGGAATCGCTCGCAGCAATGCCTGCGGAAAAATCACGTACAGAATTTTTGCCTGAGGCGAAAGGCTCAGCGCGATACACGCGTCGTGCTGCTCTGCCGAAATGGATTTCAACGCGCCGCGAAAGGTCTCGCTGGTAATAGCCGCCATGTACAGCGTCAGCGAAATCACGACGGACACATACGGCGGAATCGGAACCCTGAAGACCACGGGGAAGCAGAAGTACACCCAGAACAGCTGGATAAGCAAAGGCGTTCCACGGAAGAACTCGACATAAAGAGTTGTCGCCGCCTTCATCCAGCGCGAGGGAGACATTCGCAGCAGGCTGAGAACAAACCCGGCGAGACTGCCGATGACCGCGCAACTGCTCGTGAACGCGACGGTAAGCCCCAATCCCTTCAGCAATACCAGCCAGTACGGCAGGACGGTGAAAAAGTCGAGATGCATGGTCTTCCCCTCAACGCTGCACAGCGAGGTCCTGACGACGCTCGATAACATGGACGAGTTTTGCAATCGGCAGGGAGAGCGCAAAGTAGATGAGCGCGACTACCGTGTATGTTTCGAGCGGCCGATACGCCTCAGTCGCGAGGCTCTTGCCGACATACATGAGATCCGCAACTGCGACGATGGCGACGAGCGCGCTTTGCTGAAGACTCCCAATGCCATTGGTCATGAGGACGGGCATCGCACTACGAAGTGATTGCGGCAGTACCACGTAGACCGTGCGTTGCCAGGGCTTCAGCCCAAGCGCGACTGACGCGTCGAGATGTTCCTTGGGCACCGCCTGGACACCCGCACGATAGGCCTCGGCATTGAATGCCGTCAGGTTGAGACCGAGTGCCAGCACGCCCATCATGATGGGGTCGATAAACACATCGACCATCATCGGAATGCAGTAGAAGAACCAGACGATTTGAAGCAATGCGGGCGTGCAGCGGAAGAACTCAATGAACAGTTGCGCCGGCCAGCGAAGAATGACCCAACGGCTCATGGCGAGAAGGCACAGAAGAAATCCCAGCACGAGGCCCATGATGTTCGATGCAATCGCAAGCTCGATGGTCACCTTGAGACCGGCAAGCAGCGCACCAAAGCTGCCTTGAAGGAAGTTGAAGTCGAAGTGATACATGGCAGACCTCAATCGAGATGCAGAACTTTTTCGAGGAATTCGCGAGTGCGGGCTTCTTTCGGGCACTTGAACATATCGGCGGGTGCGCCTTGTTCGACGATTTTTCCGCCCGCACAGAACACGACGCGAGTAGCAATGTCGCGCGCAAAGTGCATGTCGTGCGTCACGATAATCATCGCCATCTTCTGCTCGGCGAGTTGAAGCATTACGTTCTGCACTTCGACGATCATCTCAGGGTCGAGGGCCGAGGTCACTTCGTCGAACAACATCAGCTTGGGCTCGAGCATCAGGGCGCGAGCAATGGCGACGCGCTGCTTCTGGCCGCCAGAGAGCTGACTGGGATATGCGTGGAGTTTGCTTTCGAGACCGAGCCGTGCCAGATACATGCGGGCGCGTTCTGTTGCCTGCGCCCTGGAAAGGCCGCTGACCTTCACGGGCGCGAGGATGAGGTTGCTCAGGACGGAGAGGTGCGGGAACAGCGTGTAGTGCTGAAAGACCATCCCGATCTGCTTCTGCAGTTTGGTGTCGATACGCTTTGAGCGCCCGGCATCCGCGCCGTAGATGTACGGCTTGCCCTGAAAACCAATCTGTCCTCCCTGAATGCCTTCGAGCCCCATCATCACGCGCAGCAGAGAACTCTTGCCGCTGCCGCTCGGGCCGATGATGACGAGCCGGTCATCCGCACGCATGTCGAGATTCATATGGTCCATGACCACCAGGTTTTCGCCATAGGACTTGAACACGTCCTTGAATTGCACAAATTCGCCGGTCGTTGACGGCGAGAAATCCACAACGGCCGACGGAATGTGGTTTTGGGAAACCATGGTTTGGGGTGACAACATGAAATCTCTCCAGCGGAACGCGCCGATGGGCGCGTGATTGTGAATCGAATCCGGCGTTTCCTGATGTGCTGACACGACGCGCAGAAGTTGGCTGCATCGTCTCCAGCCTCACCTCCTATGCAACACACATTTTTGTGTTCCTCATTGTGTGCAGCGCTGTATGCAATACTAGGAGACAGTGTCTTGGGCTGTCAACGACTGTTGGCCAAATCCAGGGAAACCACCGAGCATAGGAGTGTTCCTGGTTGGAAAAGGAAACAAGCTCGGCGATGGCTGAAATGAAAAACGGCAGGAAGCCAGATCGCTCCCTACCGTGAAAGAGCAAGCATCGCAGTCGGCATGCTTCGACAAGCCCATTACGGGCTCGCGGCAATGCGAGGCGAAACTACTTGTTCGACGCCAGCATGGACTGGACGGACGCCTTGATGAGCCGATTGACGGCACCAGAACTGACTTGCTGGCTTAAATACTTGTTGAGAACGGCAATGTCGGCGGGCGGTGTGTCCTTGCGGACGCCAAATGCGACTTCCTGTTGCGCCAGCGGCGGAGTCGGTTGAATGGCGGCGGCCCAGTCCGGATGCGCTTCAGTCAAAAGCATATTGGTGATATTCGCGTCTGCCAGAAGGTCCGCGCGTTTCGACATCAACGCAAGACGCGTTTCGTCGTTGCCCGGCAGTCGCATGATTTGAGCTTGCTTGAATACGGCCGAGATCGCCTTGTCCTGCGCGGTTCCGGACATGACCGCGACATTCACGCCCGGCTTGTCGATTTCCGCGATCGTGTGAGCACCCTTGGGAATCTTTGGGTTGTTCTTGTTGTAGACGAAAGACACGTTGTAATCCGTCGCCGGCGCTGAGAAAGAAATTGCTTTTTCCCGCTCTGGCGTATCGTTCAGCGCCATCGACAGGTCCCATTTGTCTGACTGTAGACCGGCGACGATGTTGTCCCACGTCGTATCGACGAACTCGACCTTCACCTCGAGTACGTTCTGCCCAAAGTTTCGACACAGCTCCGAAAAGAAGCCGCTGTATTCCCCGGTTTTAGGATCGCGCATGACATATGGGGGTGCCACTGCCGCCCCGCACCGCAGAACACCTGCTTTCTTCACGCTTTCCCAGCCGGTGTCATCGGCACGCGACGGCGCGCTCGCGATAACGCAGCTGGCCGCGACCAGACACAGAAGAGCTTGATGAGTGAAACGAGACAGCCGAACCATAAGTGACCTCGCAAATAAGGATAATCCCGCAGACCTACACCACACATAACTGTGCATCTGTTTGTGTGCATCGTTGTATGCATATTAGGAAGTCAATATTTGGACTGTCAACTAGGCGATTGCCCTACCCTCAGGCTCGTCCGGTAGGGAGGACAAGGTCGGGGCAGGCGCGCGATCAGCTACGCGATGCCCAGGACCGCGACCTCATCAATCGTTCGTGCAATGGTGGCGGCGTCAGGCAATCGTCAATGTATGCAGGCGCCGATTTGATATCCGGGCCGATAACGCTGGTGTGCGAAGAGCAATGCGACCGAACGGATACTCCGCTTTAGCGCTATCCCCGATTGGTTTGTGTCCTGAAGCTCGACCGAGGGGCTTGACGATTCTCGCCACCGCGATCCGTCGTTGTCGTCCAAGGCAATGAATGCCGTCATCGCGCTGGCGATGACGGCGAGCGGGAGTTCGCTCAGGCTATCGCTTTGGCGCGCCAGGCCAGTTGGCGATCGAGGACGGATTCGGCGGACTCCCGACCAGTTCCTGATAGGTTGCGGGCGCGGTCGCGGTCGCGCCTTTAGTATTGACGAGCAATACGCAGGATGTGTATCGAGGCTCACTTGCCTGGCCAGCTGTTGCTCCTGCAACAATACGATGAGACCAGCGAGACCCGCTACACCCGACTCGCCAGCAACGATCGGTGTGTCGGTATCGCTGCCGGCAGCCGGAATACGCATGGCGTTCACTGCATCGTCATCGCTGATCGTCATGAAATCGTCGACACAAGGTTGGAGAAACTTCCATGCGAGCGGCGAGGTCTCGCCGCAAGCGAGCCCAGCCATCACGGAGTCGACCGAGCCCGTCGCACGCGCAGCGCGTCCCGCCAATGCACTCCGATACAGGCAGTCGGCCTGCTGCGGTTCGACGATAACAAATCGCGGACGATGCTCGCCATGAAATTCCCACAGGTAACTGGCCAATCCTGCTGCAAGGCCACCAACACCGCCCTGGAGAAACAGATGCGTATAGGCCGGCTGATCTGGCTGGCTATCGCTGTGCTCGATAATCTCCGCTGCAATCGTGCCGTAGCCTTGCATCACATCACGCGGGATGTCTTCATAACCGTCGTATGACGTGTCGGAAACGACGTGCCCGCCGTTCAGCGAAGCCAGGCGAGCCGCCTCTTCGACCGATTCATCGTAGTTTCCGGTGATCCGGACAATCTCGGCATCGTACGTGGCATTGGCCTCCTCGCGCTCGACGCTAACGTTGGCGTGCAGCACGATCACACAATGGCAACCAAGCGTTTGTGCGGCAGCAGCCAGTCCCTTTCCGTGGTTGCCGTCCGTGGCGCTCACCACCGTGAAATGCGTCAACAGGTCCCGAAAGCGTCCTTCGAAAAGACCACGCGCATCGAGATCATGATCCGGCCATAGCCGCTGGATGAGGCGCACCAGTGCAATGGGCGCACCCAGGGCCTTGAAGCTACCCAGTACGGAGCGCGCTGACTCGTCCTTGATGCGTTAGCCGACGGGCAACTCGAGCCGGGCAATCTCAGCGAAATATCGAGCTCCCGTCAAAAGGATTTCGTCATTGAAATCGTAGGTGGCGTTGTGGAGGGGAATACCCCCTTTCTCCACTGACTCGCCGTTGCCGATGAAGATGAAGTTGCCAGGAACGACCTGCAGGAACGCACCAAAGTCTTCCGAAATCATCATTGGCTGGATGTTGGCGTCGACGCCATCGCTTCCCGCCACATTGCGCGCCGCTGTTACCGCAACGTCCACGAATTGCTCCGAGTTAACCGTCGGAGCAAACTCGTGCGTGTACTCGAACGTGCAATCGGCACCATGTGTGCGGCAGATGCCTTCGCATACTTCGCGCATGCGAGTCTCGAGCAGCGTTTGCACTTCGCGCGAATAGCTTCGCGTATCGCCCTTGATGGTGACATTCGAAGGAATGACGTTTCTCAGGCCATCAGTGATGAATTCCGTGCAGGAAATCACTGCCTGCAGACTCCGGGCGAGATTGCGCGAAACGACGGTCTGCAATGCCATGACGATCTGCGACGCGATGACGATCGGGTCCACCCCCATGTGTGGACGTGCGGCATGTGTGCCGCGCCCCTTGATATGAATGACAAAGTTATCTTCACTTGCCATGATGCCGCCCGGACGCGTTGCAAAGGTTCCCGCACGCATGCCCGGCATGTTGTGCGCACCGAAGATCGGATCGAACGGGAACCGTTCGAACAGACCGTCGGCCATCATCGCCTTCGCGCCGCGGCCATGCTCTTCTGCCGCCTGAAAGTCCTGGTGCGTCGATAAATCAGCGAAGTCTTCGTTCGGCGCATCGTGTGAGTGCCGTACGCCGCGTCATCGAGTCTGATTGATGCGACCCAACGGTGAACGATGCGGGCGTATTGGCGTGTCGACACATGAGGTGAGGCATGAAGCCGGCTCGGAAAGAGAAAGTCCGCGGGTTTCAGTCCTCGCACAGGAATCCAGGCTGCGATGCTCTGCCGAGTTTGCTCCGTGATTTCGAACTGCACTGTCGTTGAGTTTTCTGCTGTATGTACGTTGCCCGCGAGACCACGTGGCCTCCTATGCAAATGTCCTGCACTTGCAGCCGCGTCAGATCGCACGCCCGAAGCTTGCTGTCGATCGCCAGGTTGAACAATGCCAGTTCACGAACATCCGACGACATCTGAAGTCTCATCTCATCCGAATCGCCCAGATTTCCCGGAGCTTCAATGGCGGCTTCTGGCCGGTCAATCTGCCCTTGTTCCACGGCACCCGCCGCCCACCGGAAGAATTAAGCGTTTCCATGTCAATCTCCTCGTCAACGAAGGGAGATCGATTGTGTGCTCGAGAGAGTGGTCGCTCTTCGACCCTTCTCGGCCGTTCGATGCATCGGCCGAAGGCGACGGCTCTCGATTGGCTATCGGCCGTTGAAAGCAAGCGTCAACAGCATACGCTCAGCGTCATCCTGCCTCGACGCCGAGGTTACTCGACTTCACATGCTTTCGTGTGAATGAGCAAAACGTCAGCTGACACCTCTACTTGCTTGCGCTGTGTGGCAAACAAACCCGCATGTCCGCCAGCATGAGCCGGAGCGACGACCGAGGCGCCTTCGTCCGAAGTCATCGGATCCTGCGGCTGCTCCGTTCGATCGAATTATTTGCCACCGGCTTCATCCGTTTCATTGAGCGTCGTCATTTTCATTCTGCCTGCTTCCTTCTGAGCGGACCGCAATCCCTCCCTGGGCGGTTGGACCGGCAGTGGAATCCTCGATGATCTGAGAGGGTGCCGCATTGCCTCGTGTGCCTGGCGCGAACGCGAGAATGCGCAGGTTCGGCTCGGCAACGAAGAGCCGACCGTCCGAGGAGACGGCGATCTTGTTTCCCGGCAAACCATTGTTAGTGATTCCCGTGGCTGGACCGCTGATTGTCCGAACGGGTGGCACGTCGCCGTTCGCCTTGGCGACAAAAACGCTCACCTGGCTTTGCGTCAGATCCGTCGACGTGTTGTAGACGAATAATTCGTCCGTACGAGGATCGACGGCGATCGTCATGTCGTTTCGTGAGAAAAAAATCCCGCGGCCCGAAAACAGGCCGGTTTTGGGACCCGTGAGGCTGCGCAGAAGAGGCGGGGAGGTCATGCTCCGGCTCGTGCCAAAGGTGTCGATGATCGCAGTCCCCTGTATGTCGTAACCCGCAATCAGCAGATTGTCGTCGCTGTCAATCGCAACGCTCTCGTACTGGCTCATATTCGGATCTGTAATGTGCATCGAAATGGCCAGAGGCCCGGAACTGTTGTTGGGAACAACGTATACACCCGCCTCGGAGGGGCGAATGCTCAGGACGAAATCGTTGAGGTGGGAATCCACCGCGATGCTGAGCAGATCATTTGTAAGCGTCAACATGAATGCGCGACTGGGCGCCTGATTTCCCTCGGCCTTCCGCGGAAAGATGTCGACAGTGCTGCTGGTGAGAAACTGCGCGACGTGAAAGGACTTCTTCCCGTCGATCACCGTCGCGCCAGCGGTCATAAGGGTCGTGAGCGGCCCTTGCAGCACCTGGCAGGGCTCGGTGGCACCGTTCGCGCGCAACGAGTACCCGCGAATCTGATCACCGAGAATGAGGAAGACGGCGTCGTTGGGGCAGGCCGCGTGCGCCTGCTGGACCCCGAACAGCATACTGAGGACGACGACACATAACACGGGTTTCATGACACGCCTCCTTGGTCACATTGTGCGAATGCGCCGTTCAAGCATAGACGCCGGAGGAGGCCGGACGAGTGCAGACCGGTTGAAACCTGTGTTTTGGCGGGCAATGCGAGGGGAATACCCACGGTATCCAAGGGTAGCCCGGCGTACCATCGCGTTACGGTCCTATGTCGTATATCGATGACCGTTATTTTTGCGCATGTTGGCTGGTTCAGGCGCAGCAACCAACGGTCGAAACCCCTGCCGAGTGCAAGGGTGCAAAACATTTCATTTTTCGCTCGCCACTCAAGTGGACTTTTGTAAGATCCCGTGCAAAGATCCAACCCTGATTTGACTCGCGCGTCGCGCCGATCAGATTCGGCGCGACGTGGGTGCCCTTCAAACGCGCGTGACACGAGCAAGTCACCCGGCGACGACGATGGCAATGTCGTCCGCATGTTTCCACTGAACACCACTACGCGGCGCGGGCGCGCGAGGCCGCGTAGGTTCACGCTTTCGGGCTAATGTTCTGGTTGACCCGAAAGAGGTTATTGGGATCGTACTTCGCCTTGATCGAGGCAAGGCGCGTGTAGTTCCCGCCGTAGCTCAGTTCGACTCGGTTCCCGGCCTCGTCGGCATCCATGAAGTTGACGTAGGCGCCTTCCAGATTGAACGGGTGGACGGCCTCCCAGTAGGCACGGCCCCACGTCTTGAGTGCCTCGGCGTCCTTGGGATCCGGGCTGATCGCCGCAATGACCATCGAAAAAGACGCGTCCCGCGCGCTCCACGGCGTGGCATCCTTGGCGACCCGCCGAACGGCGCCATCTATGGGATAAAGGTGCATCAGGCAGAAAGGAGTGGGTGCCTCGAGCGCGTTGGCGATGTGCACATCGATCGCCTCGTCAGGCAGCGCCTTGACAAAGTCCCCCTTCCAGTACCACTGCAAGCCTTTAGGAAAGAAGGGGTCGAACAGACTGTTGATGGCAGTCCATGGCATCTCGCCCATCCAGTTGAACAGCGGAGCGGGCAGTTTTTCGAGCAGCGAGGCCATGAGCTTATTGCCCTCTTCGATCGGCCCATTGAAAGCACCGATCAGAGCACAGGCGCGCTTGTTCCAGTGCTCCCTGGGGAATGGATCGGTTGGAGGCACGGTTTTGAGGCCGACAAAGAGGCCGAGTTCTTCGGGGGCGTCTGGGATGAAGTCGCGGTACATCGCCATAACTTGCCTGGCTTCCCGGGCGTCCCAGAAGATCGGACCGGCGAACACCATTTTGGCCGGGTGGGCCTGGAACAGAAAGCTTGTGGCCACGCCGAAGTTACCGCCGCCACCGCGCACTGCCCAGAAGAGGTCAACGTGCTGATCCTTGTTAGCGGTGACGAAAGAGCCGTCGGCCAGCACTACGTCCACCTCCAGCAAATTATCGATCGTGAGGCCATGCTTGCGCGTGAGGTAGCCGGTTCCTCCGCCCAAAGTCAGACCTGCGACGCCCGTGCTACCGACGATGCCCAGCGGTACCGCGAGGCCGAATGCGTGGGTTGCGTGATCGACATCCGCTGCAGTACAGCCCGGATCGACACGCACGGTGCGGCTCGCAGGGTCGACACGCACGCTACGCAACTGGGACAGATCGATGACCAGCCCACCCTCGCAACTGCCCAGACCAGGGCCGTTGTGTCCGCCTCCGCGGATTGCGAGAAGCAGTTCGTTATCGCGCGCGTAGTTGACCGCCGCTATCACATCGGCGGCATCGGTGCAGCGCGCGATCACCTTGGGCCGCTTATCGATCATGCCGTTGTACAGCGCTCGCGCCTCGTCATAGTCCTCGTCTGACGGACCGATCAGCATGCCGCGAAATCCCTGAATCGCGAACTCGTTCATGACGCTGCCTCCTTGAACAGTTAATTCATCGCGCACCCACGCGCGACGATGCGCCGACGTATCAAGAAGCCTCGCGCCGAACTGTCGATAAGGACAATATCTGGCGCATGGAATCAAATCGGCACCGCGCACCCTATCCGGTAGCCATTCGCGAGCTTGGCCTCGCAGATCACTTGATAAAAAGCATAGTGCTCCCACGCAAATGCCGTGAGGGACTTGCGATTGACGACACACATAGCAAGACGAGCGAGGGCCCTGCCGAATGAAGCCCGACAAATCGGCGCCCGCCCTGCGGTCCAAAAAGCACGTCCCAGCCGGAGACTTGATCAGTAGAGGGCTTTTAGTGTCCAGCACACAGACTCAAATGATCATTTGAATGACCGCCGGGTCGCAACTGAGGCACGCAGCCGGCTCGGAAAGAGATAGTCGGCAGAATTCAGTCCTCGTGCAGAAATCCATGCCGCGATACTCAGCCGGGCCAACTCGGTGATTTCGAACTACACCGGCCGTTGAGTTTTCTGCTGCATGAACGTTGCCCGAGAGACCACGTGACCTCCCACGCAAACATCCTGCACTTGCAGCCGCGTCAGATCGCACGCGCGAAGCTTGCTGTCGATCGCGAGGTTGAACAATGCCAACTCACGAACATTCGACGACGTCTGAAGTCGCGTTCGAATGGACCAGATTTCACGAAGTTTTAACGGTGGCTTCTGGCCGGCCAACCTGCCCTTGTTCCACGGCACCCGCCGCCCAGCGGAAGAATTAAGCGTTTCCATGTCAACTCCTCTCCAACGAAGGGAGATCGATTGTGCGCTTCGAAAATGGGCGCTTTTCGACCCCTATGCCCAGTCGCAACTATGCGCAGATGGTCGGTCGCTGACGGCGCCGACACAGGCATGGCACAGTGCCGGCAAGGCTGGCGAGCGGCGATAGTCACGAAAGGAAACGCCACTAATACAGACCCTCTCACCCAGTCGAGAGGCATGTCCATCCCCGACGCGTGCCGCGCGACAAACAGGATGAGCGTGCGTGCCAGCGTCAATCAATAAACGATTGCCGGGGCCATTCGTCGCACGTCTCTCGTCCCGATTGTCGCGCCACAAGGAAACGCTACTTCCAGATTTGTTGCATCAGTCGCGCCCAGTTTTCTCCGAGAATCAGGCGGACATATTTCTCCGAATATCCGCGATCAAGCAGCATTTGCGTGATTTGGGGAACCCGCTCCGGCTCAATCTGCTTGACGTCAGGTCGCGAATATCCGCCTTCTTCGGGCCACTTGCTGGCTTCCGAGGCCGCCGATGCAATCAGTGCCGGCAGGTCGGGAACATAGTCAAAACCGAAGCCAACATGTTCGGGACCAACGAGTTCAGCGACATAGTCAATCTGGTCGACGAACTTCCCGATCGACGCATCGTCATCTCCAGTGAAGATGCTAAGGCCGGTCAAGCCAATCACACCTCCGCTCTGTGCAATCGCCTTGATCTGGTCATCACGGTAGCAGCGCGGGTGCTCATGGAACTTCCATATGTTGCCATGGCTGACAATCACGGGCCGATCAGAAAACTCAATTGCTTCCATAGAGGCGTTGTAGCTCGTGTGTGCCACATCGACGAACATACCGACGCGATTCATCTCGGTGATCAGTTCCCGTCCGAAGCGGCTCAGGCCACTTCCGCCGACTTCGTGACAGCCATCGGCCACAAAATTCTTCTGGTTGTAAGCCATCAACATATGCCTGATGCCGAGCTTATAAAAAACTTCGACGAGCTTCAGTTCACGCCCCACCGGGACTGTCCCCTGAAAATGCAATCCAATGGCGACCTTGCCTTCCCTTTTCGCACGGAGGACGTCCTCGTATTTGTCGACCAGGATGCATTCATCTGGCTGTGACTGGAGGAATGCCCGGTCACGCGCGACAGCGCGAATGGCATCCAGAGTTGAAGATTCGTCACCGGCGACGGTGAAGGACACAAAATTGAATCCCGCTTCGCGCAGTTTCCGGGGCACCTCGTCCTTGATTGCCTGGGAGCCAGGCGTGCGCCATGGAAGAGTCATGTCGCACACCATTGCATCGGCATGCAAGTTGGCGGCTTGCTCAGAGATATTCCAGTTGTTCATTTCTATTTCCTAACACAGGCTTTAGAGGTTTTGCTGATGGACCCTACCTATGAGCAGGTTCGTCACCAGCAATGAGGTGATGCCAATTGCTCCCAGGTAGTACGCCGGGACGAGCGAGCTTCCGGTTTTCGCAATCAGAACGGTCACAAAGTAAAGCGATGAGGCGCCGAAAACAGTTGCACTGATGTTGTACGCAAGCCCCATCGCAGTCGCTCTTATTGCAACCGGGAAGAGATACGCCATAAGACGCGGCATGGCGGCGCTGATGGATGAGCCCAGCACGGAAAAGATCGCAGCGCTGATCATGAGTTTCGATAGCGAAGGGGATGTGCTCAGCCAACTGTATAGCGGCACTACGCAGAGGATAAGCACCAGGAGACTCACGCTGAATTGCCGCCGGGCGCCGAGTCGGTCGGAGAGAGCTCCGAAGATCGGCATGCAAAGCATTCCAACGACGCCATTGACGACCAGGGCGACAAAAGGCACATACATGGGCAACTTGAGCGTCTTGACCACGTAGGTCGGCGCGTAGACAAGCAATATGTAGGACGACGAGTTGACGATTGCCGCGAGTGCCACAGCGATCACAATCCCCAGCGCAGCCTGTCGCATGTGCTGTCCCACAGGTACTTTCTTCTGGAGCGTATCCGATGATGAACTGTATGCTTCGGATTCCGGAAGGTACCTACGCACGTAGTACCCTACCGGGGCGATTAGCAAACCAATGACGAACGGAATCCGCCATCCCCACGAATCCCTTGTCTCCGGCGACATCCCCACTGTGATGAGCAGGCCTACGGCAGCCGCGAGGACCGTGGCGATCTGCGGACCGCTGCTATAAAGGCCGCTATAAAAGCCTCGCTTCTCCACCGGGACGGACTCGAGAAGATAGGTTGACGCACTGGAGAACTCGCCCCCGCTCGAAAACGCCTGTAGCAATCGCGCCACGACGAGCAGAACCGTGGAGAACACGCCTATGGATTCGTACGTCGGGACAAACACCATGAGCAACATTGCGACAGTCATGGTCATCATGATCAGTGACAGGGCCGGCTTGCGGCCGCGTCTATCTGCGTATATACCGATGAGCAGGCCTCCGATTGGCCTCGCTACGAATGAGAGCGCGAAGGTTGCGAAGGTCGAAAGAAGCGCCGCGGTTTCATCGCCTGCGGGGAAGAATTTCCTGGCGATAAAAACGGCCATGAACCCGTAGACGATAAAGTCATACCACTCCAGGGCGTTGCCGAGGATCGTGGCGAACAGTGCGGTTTTACGACCAGTAGCTTCTGCTGGAACGATGGAGCGAATCTCTGCGGGAGTCATTTGAAGCCCTGCACGGAGTGAGCATGCGGGCAGTCTAGACGTCCAATTTGATAAAAACAATATGCATGTAATGTTACTTGTATCTTAAAGAGGTCATCGTTTACCCTGCACGAAGATGCTATGCCTCTTGCTCGGGGGCCGAGGCGCTGGGGTTCACTGTGCTCACGACGCAGGCAGCAAAACGAAGGCACTCACGAGCGAAATCCCGCCGTGCGGCTCACGCGTCTTTCTGGCCCCGAATGTCGTCCGGCCAGGTGGTTTGCGGTAGAGAAGTGCAGCGAGCTATCCGAGCGAGGAATTCTGGGTCACAAGTATGGATAGAGACTCGATGCGTCGGGTGACCCGGGACCAGGCAACTGCTCCACTGCGGGCGCCAAGCTCTCGCCGAAGGGGAGAATCAGGTGCGGTCCCGTCTACGCGCGCCGGTGCGGTTAACTGCGACTGTCTGTTTGCGCCTGCTGGCGTGCGAGTCGGTGCACGCCCGCACGATAGCGTCGACGAGAGCCTTCAACTGGTCACTATTCTTGTCGGGCGGATCACCGAACCATGCAAGCATTCCGATGCCCCGCAGGCTTGAGAAGACGAACTTTGCAAATCCCTCTGCGTTTTCCGACGAATTGAGTTCAGGGAACGACTCAAGAAAGCAGGAGGTCATCTCCCTAACCCAATCTCCACGCATTTCATTCAACCGGTCCGCGAGAGCGGGAGACGTGTGACACCCGAAATGAAGATGCCAGGAGGCGAGATAACGTTCGTTGCCATAAATCGCCTGCCACGCGTGCTCGACGAAACTGGACGCGCGGTCCCGAACCGGCATTTCACGACTCGGCCAGATCGACCCGCCCGCCTTCCGCTCTTCGAAAACAAGGTCGATGATTTTGGTAAGCAGGATATCCTTCGAACCGTAGTGATGCTGCAGCGCGCCGGCGGTCACACCAGCTTCGCGCGCAATCTCCGTGAAAGTTGCTCCCTGTACTCCCTGCGTGCGGATGACACGTAGCGCCGCATCAAGTATCCGTGCCTGTGTCTCTTCGCGCCGCGAAGCTTGGGTCCGCCGGCGATGTGCCTGCGATGGTCTCTCGTTCGAAGATTCGCTGCTCTGCATTTTGCGCTTCCGCATCTGTTCGGGTAGTGACCTACCGACGCCAGATTTTATCCCACGCAGAGTTGTCACCCTCTTTGAGTTGACCACCTGCAAGTTCCATAGCAGATCGGATGCACCGATGCGTCCTCGGTGCAGACTGGTCACTCAAACTTCGTCCCGGATTGACGGCCCAACCCCGCCCGGTGCAGCCGTCCGACGGACCGCGACATGGTCATTTTCACTGGCAGGTAATGGCCTTGCCGTCGAGGACCCCTCAAGTAATTTTTCGACCTTCGTGAAGGCTCCTTTGCAAGCCGCTGCGCATGCTCGATGCAACGTCGCGCAGCCAGCAGCGTTGGCCCACTTCAGTCCAGTGTTGCGACCTTGCGCGGCTGGCGCGCTTTCGACTTCACCCTGGGCAAATCGACAACGCCCGGCGAGCACGCCCTGACGATGGTCTCGACGAGGGCCTGAAGCTCCTCGCGCTTCTCGCTCGACGATACGTCGAACAGTTCAAATACGCCCAGACCGCGTAGCGTGGAAAACACCGACGTCGTA
Source organism: Paraburkholderia phymatum (assembly GCF_040965635.1). Taxonomy (GTDB): domain Bacteria; phylum Pseudomonadota; class Gammaproteobacteria; order Burkholderiales; family Burkholderiaceae; genus Paraburkholderia; species Paraburkholderia phymatum_B. Next base: position 77,319 of record NZ_JBFRCH010000013.1, on the reverse strand, counting down.
AATCCTTTCGGGTGCGGATGGTGTTCATCAAGTTCAGGAAACGCCGCCCGAAACAGCGAAAAAAACTTCTTGTCCTCGCTCGCGCGCTTGGCATCGATACGAGTGAAGATCGATGGGGTGGCCTTGCAGCCGAAGAACAGGCTCCACGCCGTGAGGTAACCGGGAGCGCCGAAAATCTGCTTCCATGCCTGCAGGACAAACGCTTCTGCACGCTCGCGCAATGGAAGCGCGGGATCCGGCCACACCCCACCGTGGTCACTCAATGGTGCCATCGCTTCGTCGACCAGTCGCTCCATCAGCGCATCCCGGCTTTCAAAGTGGTGTTGCAGAGCGCCGAGCGAGACGTTGGCCCCTCGTGCGATCTTCTGCAACGTCGCGCTTTTGAAGCCCTCCTCGCGAAGCAGCCGCTGCGCTGATTCGATAATTTTTCGCTGCGTCACCTCGATGCGTTCGCTTTGCGGCGTTCGCGTACGCGCGGGTTGTGATGGTGATTCCATGGTTCTCGCCTGTTCAGTCACACGAAAACAATAATAAATACTTCTCGGTTATTCGCAATCCCATTCCGCACGGACCTGCTGCCGATCCCGCGGCTCGCATGCGCGGTAGCACCGCTTTTATTCCTCTTGCTCGCAGCGCCCATCTCTGGCAGGATAGGTACAAACACCAATAATAATAATTTATTGTTTTTCTATAGTTGAGGTCTCCGCCGCAGTTCGCGGCCTCGTGCAACCTCAACCGGATCTGACATGCCCCGCCTGATTGACCGCCTCCCGAACGACGACCACACCAATGGCTGGAGCGCCCTGCTGCCCGGGCGTTCGCCGCGGCCGTCACTCGTCGGCGAGCGGGATTTCGACTGGGTCGTGATTGGGGCCGGATATGCGGGACTGGCGGCAGCCCGCAGGCTGGCCGCGCTTCGGCCAGGTGAATCGGTCGCCGTGGTGGAAAGTGGCGTCGTGGGAGAAAACGCGTCGGGACGCAATTCCGGCTTCGCGATCGACCTGCCGCACGCGCCTTCCACCTCCGCGGCGTCCGTTGAACAGGGTCGCCGCGCGATCCGCGTCGGACGCTTTGCGCTCGCCGAGCTCGAACGACTCATCCAGGACCATCGCATCGAATGCGACTGGGAGCGACGTGGCCGCTATCACGCTGCCGTGACGAGTGAGGTCGCCAGCAAGGTGCTCGATACGTATGCGTCGAATCTGCGCGTGTGGGGCGAACCGTTTGAGCCGCTCATGCGCGACGAACTCGAAGGCCGGCTCGGCACGCGCTATTACCACTCGGCGATTTACACATCGGGCACCTGCCTGATGAATCCCGCAGCGCTTGTGCGCGGTCTCGCCGACAGCCTTCCGCCCGAAGTCGAGCTGTTCGAAAACTCGCCGGTTGTCGAGGTTGAATTCAATGGACCTTCGCCGTTCGTACGAACCACCATCGGCCGCATCCGGTTCGGCAAGCTCATTCTCGCCGTCAACGCGTTCTCGGCTTCCTTTCGCGTCTTCCAGGACAGGCAGATTCCGGTTCTGCTCTTCGCGAGTCTGACGAAGCCGCTGACGCCGGAACAGCAGGCAAGACTCGGCACGGACGCTAGCTGGGGCATCACGCCTGCGCATGGCGTAGCTGGCTCGACGCTTCGGCTCACCGCAGACAAGCGGCTGCTGATTCGCCAGGGCTTCGATTATTCCCCGTCGCTGACCACCAACGAGGCGCGTCGTGATGCTGCTCGCGCGAAGCACATGGAACTGCTCGCGCGCCGCTTCGGACACCTCGGTGGTTCGCTCGACATCGAACACTTCTGGATGGGATGGCTCGCCGTTTCGCACAACCACGCGCCCGCCTTCGGCCAGGTCAGCGATAACGTCTATGCCGCCGCCTGTTGCAACGGCGCGGGCATCGTGCGTCACACCGCAGCGGGGATGCTGATCGCAGAACTCGCAAACGGTCAGCGCAGCGAGTTGACCGATGACTTTCTGGTTCAGGGCACGGCCAGCTATATCCCGCCCCGGCCTATCCGTGACATCGGCGTGCATCTGACGCTGATGCGTGAACGCGCTTCGGGTCGGCACGAAATCTAGCGCAGCGCGCATGCGCGTCGCGCACCACTTTTATTCAATCAAGGAGACGTAGCAATGCGGAGCATCCGACTGATCAAGGGCGACTCGATCCAGACCGAGGATCGTGGCGGAGCCGCCGATGGCACGGCAGAAATCTCATGGGCCATTTCCGACAAGGAGGGCGCGGTCCTGCCCTGCGGCTTCGGACGCTGGCACGAAGCACTGTGCGAGCCCAAGACGCTTACCTATGACGAAGTGATCCTCGTGCTCGAAGGCATGTTCGGCGTCGAAGCCAGCGATGGCATTCGCGTCGAAGGCCGTCCCGGCGACGTGATCCAGCTCTGCAAAGGCGCCACGGTCAAATATTTCGGCACTCACGCGAAGCTGTTCTTCGTGACCAACTGATACGTCAGGAGAACGGCATGCAAACCAAGTCCGCTCACGGACACCTGGAGCGCAAGCTCAGGAACCGGCACATCCAGCTCATCGCACTCGGCGGCACGATCGGCACCGGCCTCTTTCTCGGCTCCGCCGGCGTGCTCGAACTTGCCGGACCTTCGATGCTGCTGGGTTACGCCATCGGTGGCCTGGTCGCTTTTCTCATCATGCGCTTTCTCGGCGAGATGCTGGTCGAGGAACCGATCGCCGGCTCGTTCAGCCATTTTGCGAATCGCTATGGCTCGCGCTTTGTCGGCTTCCTGTCGGGCTGGAATTGCGTTGCGCTGTATGTGCTCGTCGGCATGCTCGAATTGACGGCCGTCGGCAAGTTCGTCCAGTTCTGGTGGCCGGGCATCCCCGTCTTCTTCGTGATCATCAATGGGGTGGACTTCATCAACGTGAAGATCTACGGCGAAGTGGAGTTCTGGTTTGCGCTAATCAAGATCGTCGCCGTCATTGCGATGATTGCGGTGGGTGTCTACATGATCGTCAGCACCGATCGTCCCGGACAATCGATCAGCAATCTCTGGTCGCATGGCGGGTTCTTTCCGCACGGCGTTTCCGGTCTCGTGATGGCGATGGCGTTCATCATGTTCTCGTTCGGCTTCACTGCAGCAGAAGCGGACAAGCCGCGCCAGGTCATTCCAAAAGGCAATCAACCAGTTGATCTTCCGTGTGCTGGTGTTCTACATCGGGTCGATGGCGGTGTTGCTGATGCTGTCGCCGTGGGACCATTTGCTCGGCCAGCTCAAGACGGACGGCGGCACATACAGCAACAGCCCGTTCGTACTCGTCTTCTCGGGCATCGGCGAAACCCTGGCGGCAAACGTCCTCAACTTTGTGATCCTGACGGCGACGCTCTCCGTCTATAACAGCATGGTGTATTGCAACAGCCGGTTGCTCTACGGCATGGCAAGTGAAGGCAACGCGCCGAAGTCGCTGATGCAGGTGAACAGCCGTGGCGTGCCTGTTCGGGCCATCGTCTATCCGGCGATCTTCACCGCGCTGTGCATCGTGCTGAATTACGTTGCGCCGGCGAGCGTGATCGAAATCCTGATGTCACTGATCGTGGCCGCACTCGTCATCACGTGGGTCACCATCGTCGCGACGCATCTGCGCTTCCGCAAATCGCGCATGGCGCGCGGCATGAAGTTGGGATTTCCTGCTCCCTTTGCCCCATTACCAACTATCTGTGCCTTGCCTTCATGGCGCTGATCGTCGGCGTCATGCTGCTGACACCGGGCATCCGTGCTTCCGCGTTTGCGATCCCGGTGTGGATCGGCGTCCTGTACTTCGCATATCGCTGCGTGCGGGGCCGTCACGCCGAAGCTGTCATGGCCTCGTCCTGATTCACGTTACTTCTGGAATATCGTCATGTCTGATCTCTTTGAAAACCCGATGGGCCTGATGGGCTTCGAATTCGTCGAGTTTGTATCGCCCACGCCTGGCGTGTTGGAACCGCTATTCGAGAAGCTCGGCTTCACGATGGTCGCACGGCATCGCAGCAAGCAGGTCGTGCTGTTCCGCCAGGGCGATATCAACTTCATCGTCAACAACGAGCCCAACAGTGTCGCATCGTATTTCGGCGCGGAACATGGACCCTCTGCATGTGGCCTGGCATTCCGGGTGAAGGACGCTCATCAGGCCTACGCGCGCGCACTGGAACTCGGCGCGCAGCCAGTCGATATCCCGACGGGCCCGATGGAATTGCGCCTGCCTGCGATCAAGGGCATTGGCGGCGCACCGCTCTATCTGATCGACCGCTTCGAAGACGGCAAAAGTATCTACGACATCGACTTCGAGTACCTGCACGGCGTGGATCGCCATCCGGTCGGTCACGGCTTCAAGGTTGTCGACCATCTGACGCACAACGTCTATCGCGGACGCATGGCGCATTGGGCCTCGTTCTACGAGAAGTTTTTCAACTTCCGCGAGATCCGCTATTTCGACATCCAGGGCGAATACACGGGACTGACTTCCAAGGCGCTGACTGCGCCCGACGGCAAGATTCGCATCCCGCTCAACGAAGAATCCAAACAGGGTTCCGGACAGATCGAAGAGTTCCTGATGCAGTTCAACGGCGAAGGCATCCAGCACGTGGCGCTGCTGACCGATGATATTTTCAAAAGCGTCGACGCCTTGCAGATGGCCGGCATCCCAATGATGACCGGTCCCAACGACATCTATTACGAAATGCTGGAAGAACGCCTGCCCGGTCACGGCGAGAATGTCGGCGAGTTGCAGGCACGCGGACTACTGCTCGACGGCACGACCAAAGACGGCAGCAAGCGCCTGCTGGTGCAAATCTTCTCGCAGGCGCTGCTCGGTCCGTTGTTTTTCGAGTTCTTCCAGCGCAAGGGCGACGACGGTTTCGGCGAAGGCAATTTCAAGGCGCTGTTCCAGTCGATGGAGCGCGACCAGATCAGGCGTGGTGTTCTTCAGACATTGGACGCAAGGTGATGAGCATGCAATCGAAAACTCAACTCATGCTGCTCGTCGGTTGCACTGTGCTGCTGACGGGTGTTGCGCACGCGGACCAGACGGTCACGATCGGCTTTGGCGGCCCGCTGACGGGGCAAGTTGCGCACGTCGGAAAGGATGCGGAAAACGGCGTGCGGCTTGCGATCGAGGATGCCAACGCCGCCGGCATCAAGATCAAGGGGCAACCGGTCCATTTCCAACTCGTATCGGAAGACGATGCGGCTGATCCCAAGACGGCCGTCACAGTCGCACAGAAATTCGTCGATCAGAAAGTGAACGGCGTGGTCGGCCACATCACATCGGGCGCGACGATTCCGGCATCGAAAGTGTATTCGACTGCGGGGATACCGCAGGTCTCGCCATCGGCGACGAACCCTGAACTGACGAGACAGGGCTTCGCTACCGCGCATCGGGTAATCGGCGACGACAGCGAAGTCGGACGCGTCATCGCCCAGTACATGGGAAAAACAAAGGGATACAAGCGCGTTGCCGTTATCGATGACCGGTCGTCCTATGGCCAGGGCCTTGCGGATGTCGTCGTCAAGGAACTGAAGGCCGCAGGCGTCGACGTGGTCGACCGTGAGTTCGTTTCCGACAAGACTGTGGACTTCCGCGGCATTCTCACGTCGATCAAGTCGAAAGATGCGCAGACTGTGTTTTATGGCGGCGTCGACGCGCAGGCTGGCCCACTTCGCAAGCAGATGATGAACCTTGCGATGAGGATTCCGCTCGTTGGGTCGGCGATCGAAACCGACAAGTTCGTCGAACTTGCCGGTCCGACTGCAGCCGAAGGCACTGTTTCAGCCGAGTCCGGTCAGCCGCTCGAGAAGATGAAAAATGGCCCCGCCTTTGCCGCGAAGTACAAGAAATTCGGCTCGGTCGTGCTATTCGCACCGTATGCGTACGATGCCACCTGGGCGCTGATCAACTCGATGAAACTGGCTGATTCGACCGCGCCGGCTGACTATCTGCCTGCGATGAAGAAGGTCGAGTTCGATGGTGTGACCGGGAAGATTGCTTTCGATACCAAAGGCGAGCTTCGTGCAGCCGCTGTTACGTTGTATGAGGCGAAAGGCGGAAAATTCCAGCCGGTGAGCACGATGACAAGTTCACGCAACTCCGCGCAAAACTGAACTGGGCGAGCTCGCAAGTGCGACGGCCAGCGACGCTGGTCGCTGGTCGTCGATGCGCTATCGGCTCCAACGAACTGAACGACCGCTTGCAAGCCTGGAACGGCCGCCGGAGTTCGCACGAAAGGGCGACGATGAATGTCTATTCGTGGCCGGGAGTACGCATTCACCCAACCTGCCGGGAGCTGCCATTGATGACTCCAGCGTCCGCTCCTGAGAACGTTCGCTGAACTGGTGCTTGCGGTCATCCGTAGCCGTTCACCATCGGCATCACACGGTCATTTCCGCGGCCGCTCCGAATCCCAAACTGCGGATCTCCGAACGTGGGTCGTGTGATTCCTGAGCGATCACTACGTCGACGGAGTCAACTGCGTCGCATCAACCTTGTGAAAGTGGCTGACGGACCGCGAAACGATCCCGTTGTCCGGACGACCGCCGCTGATTCGCTTCATGAGCCCAGTGCAGACCTTCCATTTATTTTTCCGCGTGATTCGACCTGGTCTGCACACGGGTGAATACGCCTGTTGCTATGTTTAGCAGTGGCTCGTGTCCAGCCAAACGCGCCAGCGAACGGTTGGAGACGCATCACGAGTTCCCACGCTGCTTTTTTCGATGCGGGTGATCCGGCGAGTCGCCGATGTGGCCGGTAAGATGTGCAGGAACAGAACAACATTGTCAGCCGGTTCCGGCATGGAAAGGTCCATGGTTGGCGTTGCCAGCAACTTGACGTGACAACGCCCTGGCCATAACTGCCAGCGAGCCTTGAGCTCTTCACCCATCACGTCTCGCCTGACCTGCCTCTTGCAGAGAAAGGGACGCGGTCGCCCCAATACTCCCGCAACGCGGCGCCGATACATAGCAGCAGCATTCCGTCTGCGACGCATGTCCATTGCGCTATCAAGCATGATGTGTATCCCTTACGTCGCTGCCTTGTTCCGTTTTTTGCCCGTGGACACCGCAGGCGCGATTGGTGCTTGTTTCGATTCGACTCGATGACCCTGGTTGCACTCGACATGGTCGACGTCCTTGTAATCGGCGGCGGCAATGCCGCGCTCTGCGCTGCGCTGATGGCGCGCGAAGCGGGCGCGTCAGTGCTGCTCGTCGAAGCGTCGCCGCGCGAATGGCGCGGCGGCAATTCACAGCACACGCGCAATCTGCGCTGCATGCACGACGGCCCTGCGGACGTGCTAGTCGGCGAGTATCCCGAAGAAGAGTTCTGGCAAGATCTGTTGAAAGTCACGGGCGGGCGGACGAACGAAGCGCTCGCCCGCCTCGTGATCCGTGCCTCGTCGACCTGCCGTCCGTGGATGCGCCGTCACGGCGTGCGCTTCCAGCCGTCGCTGTCGGGTGCGCTGCACACGGCGCGTACCAACGCGTTCTTCATGGGCGGCGGTAAGGCGCTCGTCAACGCGTACTACCGCAGCGCCGAGCGGCTCGGAGTGAAGATCCGCTACGAGTCACCCGTCGAGCAGCTGGAGTTCGATGGACGGCGCTTTATCGCGGCTTACGTGGGCGCCGAGCGCATCACGGCGGGCAGTTGCGTGCTCGCAGCCGGGGGCTTCGAATCGAACCGCGAGTGGCTGCGCGCCGCGTGGGGCCAGAACGAGCGCGGTGAGTACCCGGCGGACAACTTCCTGATCCGCGGCTCGCGCTTCAATAACGGCGCGCTGCTGCGCTTCATGCTCGACGCTGGGGCGGATCGCATCGGCGACCCGATGCAGGCTCACATGGTTGCAATCGACGCGCGAGCGCCGCTCTATGACGGCGGGATCTGCACGCGTATCGATTGCGTGTCGCTTGGCGTTGTGGTCAACCGGGAGGCTGCGCGTTTTTACGACGAGGGCGAGGATTTCTGGCCAAAGCGCTATGCGATCTGGGGCCGGCTCGTCGCGCAGCAACCAGGGCAGATCGCCTGGTCAATCATCGATGCAAAAGCCGTCGGCCATTTCATGCCGCCCGTTTTTCCGGGCGCGCGCGCGAACAGCCTGCTGGAACTCGCGCGCGAGCTCAAGCTGGACGATGCGCGCTTCATGCAAACGCTCGACACTTACAATGCTGCATGCCGGCCCGGCACGTTCGACCACACGCAACTCGATGACTGCCGCACCGAAGGCTTGGCCCCCGCCAAAACACACTGGGCCCGTCCGATCGACACCGCGCCCTTTTTCGGCTATGCGCTGCGGCCGGGTATTACCTTCACCTATCTTGGTCTGAAGACCGATCAGACAGCCGCCGTCCATTTTGGCGGCGCCCCCAGCCCGAACCTGTTCGTGGCGGGCGAAATGATGGCGGGCAACGTGCTCGGCGAAGGCTATACAGCGGGCGTGGGCATGAGCATCGGGACGGCCTTCGGCCGCATCGCAGGAAGCAACGCGGCCGCCGCGGCACGCAAGGAGCGCGTGGATGCAGCCGCTTGAAATTCTGATTCGTGATGCCCAGGCCGCAGCGGACGGCTCGTCGTTCACTTCGCATGCCGCTCCCGAGGAGAACGAAGTCGCGCGCATCCTGCGGATCTGCAACGCATGCCGCTATTGCGAAGGCTTTTGCGCGGTGTTTCCGGCGATGACGCGGCGTCTCGAGTTCGGAGACGCTGATGTGCACTACCTCGCGAACCTCTGCCACAACTGCGGCGCGTGCCTGCACGCGTGCCAGTACGCGCCGCCGCACGAATTCGCGGTGAACGTGCCGCAGGCGATGGCTCGCGTGCGCCTGCGTACTTATCGTCTTTACGCGTGGCCTGGCGCGTTCGGCAGGCTTTACGAGCACAACGGGGTAGTGGTTTCGCTGGCGCTCGCCGCCGGCGTCGCGCTCTTTCTGATCCTCGTGCTTGCGTTGCGCGGCACCTTGTGGGGCGCAGCGCCCGGCGGGCGCTTTTACGACGTGTTCCCGCATGCACTGATGGTCGGCGTGTTCGGCCCGGTGTTCCTGTTCGCGGTCTGCGCGCTTGGCGTTGGCGTTCGGCGCTTTTGGCGCGAGATGACGCCGGGTACGGTAGGCGCCGCGGAAGCTGCCGAGGCCGGGGCGGCGGTGGCGACGCTCAGGTATCTCGGGGGTGGCCATGGCGATGGCTGCAACGACGAAGATGACCGCTTCTCGCTCGCCCGTCGGCGATTTCATCAAGCAACCTTCTATGGTTTTCTGCTGTGCTTCCTGTCGACAAGCGTCGCCACGCTTTATCACTACTTGTTCGGTCTCGAAGCGCCGTATGCATACACGAGCTTGCCGGTGCTGCTCGGCATCGCGGGCGGCGTCGGCATTGCGGTCGGCACGCCTGGCCTCGGTTGGCTGAACCTGCGGCGGCACCCGTTACAGGGTGATGCGCGACAAAACCCAGTGGATCGCGGCTTTACCGCGCTGCTTTTCTTCATCGCCGTGAGCGGGTTTGCGCTCTCCGTCTGGCGCGCGAGCGCAGCGATGCCTTTACTGCTCGCCGTTCATCTGGGCATGGTGATTGCTCTGTTTTTGACATTGCCGTATGGCAAATTCGCGCATGGCCCACTGCGCGCGGCAGCATTGCTCAGGTGGGCGATCGAGCGACGCCAGCCTGATCATCCGGGTCTTGCTGACGACTCGTAAGTGTGCCCGGCGCGGGCGCGGTGGCGTACGACGCCGTCACAACCAGGGATCGCCTCGATTAGGACTTGCGTGCGCACAGGCGCGCGGATGCATCCAACCGCACACGCGTCGCGCTCCTGAGTGCGATCGACGAGCCTGAGACCAGCAGGAGACGAACAGTGGCAACAGTAAAAGGTGCCGAGGCGCCCTCGCAGCAACAGGTCCTCAAGGTTGCGATGGCGAGCATCATCGGGTCGGTGATCGAGCAGTACGACTTTCTCGTTACGGGAGTGATCGCCGCGACCGTCTGGGGTGGCGTGTTCTTCAAGCTGCCTCATCTCGCGGCAATCGCGGCCGCGATCGGCGTATACGGCATCGGTATCGTGATCCGCCCGGTTGGCGCATTCATCTTTGGCAACATCGCCGATCGCCGCGGCCGCAAGGACGCTATGGTCTACGCGCTGTTGCTGATGGGGATCAGCACGCTGTTCATCGGGCTTACGCCGCCTTACGACAGTATTGGTATCACTGCTCCGATCCTTCTCATCGTATTCCGCCTGATGCAGGGCATCAGCTTCGGAGCCGAATTCGGCACCGCGTCGACGTGGGTCGTCGAGCAGGCGGCGAAGTCGAAGCATCGTGCGTTCTGGGGAGCCTGGGTCGGATTCGCGATTCCCATCGGCTTGCTGCTCGGCTTCGGCTCGGTCCTCATCGTCAGGTCACTGATGACGCCCGAGCATTTCACCGCCTGGGGCTGGCGGATCTTCTTCTACGTCGGTTTCGCAGTCGCGATCGTCGGCATTGTGATCCGAACCCGCACGATGGACAGCTTCGTGTTCGATCGCTTCAAGCGCGGTGCGGAAACACTCAGGATTCCGGCGGTCGTTGTGTGGCAGGAAATGCCGCTGCGCGTGCTGCGCACGTCGCTCGTGAACGCGATGTTTAGCGGCGCATTTTTCCTGTGCTTCGTATTCGGCACGAGCTACATGAAGGCAGTCGGCTTCGAAGGAACGCTCGCAGAACAGATCGGTCTCATCGCCGCCGCTTCGATGCTGATATTTATGATCATCGGCTCGCTGCTCGCAGACATCATCAACCGGCGCACGATCCTGCTGATCTCGGCCGTCGTGTTCCTCGTATGGGCGATCCCATACTTCTATCTGATCAATACCGGCAACTTCTGGCTCGCGGTACTCGCGGAGGTGATCGGCTTTGGTTTCGTGTTCGGGTTCGGCTATGGGGCGATCCCCAACTTCTATACCGAGAACTTCCCGACCCGCTTCCGCGCGTCGGGCGCGAGCGCCGGCTATCAGATCTCGCAGGTTTATGGAGGAGGTCTCATTCCGATCATCGCCGGCGTGATCCTGCACGCGTACGGGATTCATCGCGCCTATATCTATATCGGAATCTTCGTGATGTTTTACGCCGTGGCAGCAATCCTGGCGATCCTCGCAACGCCCGAAACCAAAGGTGTCGATCTCGAATCCTGATTTCACAAGGAGCGACGTGATGCCGTCTGCCGCGCTTGCCATGACTCGCACCATATGGGACGCGCTCGGCGGGCAAGTCGATGATCTGGACCGGCTCGGTTTTCGCGGCGCCGGCAGTCTGCAGTCGGCGTTCGCGGTAACCGACTTCGCCGCCGCGTCGGTCGCCGCCGCGGCGCTTGCAGTCGACGAACTGGTCGCGCATGTCCATCCGCACGCCGTGCGCTCGCTCCCGGACGAGGGTACTTCATCCCCCGTTCAGACTCGCCAGCCCGTCGCCGTCGAAGTTGACCGGCGGCTTGCCTCGCTCTGGTTTGCGACGTCGCTGCGGCCGCACGGTTGGCAGGTTCCTCCATTGCGCGATCCATTGACGGGCGACTATCCGACCCGCGACGGCTGGATCCGCCTGCATGCCAACGCGGCTCATCACCGGGCGGCCGTGCATCGAACGCTCGGCGCGGTCGCCGACCGAAACGCGGCCGCAGCGGCCGTCGCGGGATGGGAAGGCGCCGACCTCGAGCAGACGATTATCGACGCTGGAGGTTGTGCCGCGCAGATGCGCGACGCCGACGCGTGGCGCGTGCATCCTCAAGGCAGCGCGGTGGCGGCCGAACCGCTCGTCGCATGCGAGCAAGGCCCGGCTGGCGCTACGCCGGGTTGGCTCGTTGCGCGCGAGCGGCCGCTCCACGGCGTGCGCGTGCTCGACGTCACGCGCGTACTCGCCGGACCGGTGGCGACCCGGTTTCTTGCTGGCCTCGGCGCGACGGTCTTGCGCATCGATCCCCCGGACTGGGACGAACCCGGCGCCGTACCGGATGTCACGCTCGGCAAGCGCTGCGCACGGCTGGATCTTAAAACGCCATCTGGACATGCGACGTTTGCCGGATTGCTGGCGGACGCCGACGTGCTCGTTCACGGCTTACGCCCGTGCGCGCTTGACCGGCTCGGCTTTGACGCGGGCACGCGCGAGCGACTCGCGCCCGGACTCGTCGATGTCAGCCTCGACGCCTACGGCTGGAGCGGATCGTGGGCGATGCGGCGTGGCTTTGACAGCCTGGTGCAGATGAGCAGCGGCATCGCCGACGCGGGGATGCGCTGGCGCGCGTCCGCCTCGCCAGTCCCGCCGCCGGTGCAAGCGCTCGACCACGCGACAGGTTATCTGATGGCGGCCGCGACGCTGCGCGGCCTGAGGCGGCGGCTAAAGCATGGCGTCGCGACACGCGCGCGTCTCTCGCTTGCACGGACCGCGCGACTGCTCGTTGACTTCGATGACCCATGGGACGATACGCCGCTCGCACCGGAGTCCGCAGACGACACGCGCGGGTTGATCGAATCGACTCCATGGGGGCCGGCGCGCCGCATTGCTGCGCCGTGGCGGATCGCCGGCGTCGACGTACATTGGGATCTGCCGGCTAGCGCACTGGGCAGCGTGTCCCCATGCTGGCGCTGAAGCCTTGTGTGCAGGCTTCCGATTGACTGTTGCTCGGCGCGGGCGCCCTTACCAAAACGAGCTGACGGTTCAAAGGCCGTTTGTCGGCATGTGGTAGCCGCCTTGGTGCCAACATACATGCGTGAGTCCTTTGGTTCGAGTGAACCAGGAGGCGCGAAAGTGACCGTGCTCGGAGCCGATTACGTCGGGGCGGCATTCGTCGGGCGTCAACGCCGGTGGCGTACGCACACTCGGGCGGCCGCTGCCTGAAATTCCGCTTGCGCTGATGTCGCGCGAAGTCTGGCACACGTTGCGCGCGACACGATTGCCGACGACGGCGGCTTCGTGCCTTCCGGGCAGCTGAAGATCGCGGAAACGGACGCCGGGCTCGACGAATGTCTCGCGCGCGTCGCGCTGCTCGAAGAGCACGGCTTCACGCACGAGAAGCTGATCGATCGCGCGCCATCGTGCACGAACTCGAACCCGCGCTCGCGCCACATGTGACGGGCGGCATCTTGGTCGAGCGCGACGGCTACGCGTTGCCCTATAAAACCACGACGGCCTTCCGGCTCGCCGCGCAACGACACGGCGCGCATCGAGAGCTTTCTCGAGAAAGCAGACATCGACAAGTCGCGCTTCGTGTCCGCCCAGTTGTGGCTCTTTACCGGGATGAACAGCGTCTGGGATGCGTGGACGCCGGCCGGCTGCGCCGACTCGTGCGACCGTTGAAGCGAGGATCGCCGCGCCCGAGTTGCTGGTCGAAATTGCGGTTATTGGCCTGGCATAGCGTCGGGCGAAGAACCCGTATTACGCGGCGCAGGCGAGTCGACGGGTTTGCACTCGAGTGCGCCGACAGGCTGCTTCGGACATGCTCGACTTTAAGTCGATACGCGGGGTTCCTTTTGGTCTGCGCGTGGATGACTGCGCCCGACGTGTCCGTCGCGAGCAGAAGCGCGCCACGCCAGTACTGCATTCAGGCATCAACGGGCATGAGCATATGAAGGGTGAACCGTCGCCAGGCGCGTACCTGCAAACGGATCTTGGCGCCAGTCTGTTTTTCGACGCGTGGCAGCGTCGAGCTGCGACGCCGTTCGATCAACGGCAAAGTGTTCGGGAGATTGACCAGCACTGATGGCCTGTTTAAGCCATTGGGGCATCTCGCCATTGCCGGACCATGTCTCTCCTGTTGCGCTACGATACCGTGCAGCGTTTTCGTCCTGCGCTATGGCGGCTGCAACATCGTCCAGGTCAATCCCGACCTCGGCCATTCGACGGCGCAGGTAAGCGACAATGCTGTCCCGTTTTCGTTGATCCACTGTGATTTCCTCTCTCATCGGTATTGCACGGAGGGACGCAATGCCAGCGCGCAAACTTCGTGCCTTTGATGTTTCGGTCTTCCCGCGAAGTCCAGTAACAGAAGCGGCGAGAGCGACCGCGCATCAGGCGCGCGAAATCGTGCAGCCATCAGACGTGCCTCGTCTTCCTGTGCAGACCGGTGTCAAGCCGATTACAGCGGTTGGATGTTTGCCGCCTGCTTGCCTTTGGGTCCCTGCTTCACCTCAAAGCTCACCTTCTGGTTTTCCTGCAGAGACCTGAAGCCTTTTGCCTGTATCTCGGAGAAGTGTGCGAACAGATCTTCACCGCCGTCGTCCGGCGTAATAAATCCAAAGCCCTTCGCATCGTTGAACCACTTCACTGTACCTGTTGCCATTTTCCTGTTGTTCCCAAACCGTTGAGTTGAAACGCGACCGGCACTCGCCGACGCCCTGTCAATATCTGACTGACGAAGCGGCTTCTGCCAGCAATACGTCTTTTCGGGAGGCGACTCGAAATGCCATTGTCAGATGCTCGCAGGACCGCAAGCATCGCGATCCTTCCAGAGGCAGCTCAGCCGGCACCCCTTGTGTCTGCCCGGTACAAAGCCAATGCACATCGAGATCGAGCGCCGCGGCGATCCGTTTGAATGCATTTAGCGGAGGCACCGTAATTCCTCGGCGCCAGAACTGAACGTCACATTCACTGACGCCGAGCCACCTGGCAACGCGAGACGAACTGACGTTGGCTCGCTTGAGGGCGTTGTTGAGGCGCGCAGCAAGGGCGCGTCTCAGGCCGCTGTTCTCACCGCTACGCTCGAGGTGCTCGATGGTTTGAGCATATCGATTCATTTGTTTAGAGTCTCTCAGACGTGTTTGTATTGCCCGTCGCGTCGTGGCGACGGATAACGCTACCGTCCGCGCAAACAGTCTGTCGCCGGAACTGGGTATTTTTCAGTCGAAGCCGGAAGCGGGATCGTTGCAACGGCAACGTACTCCGCAGCCAGTAAACGCAGCGCCTTCTCGATTTTGCAAAAAAGCCCCGCCAGCTCTCCTGATGAGGGGTCTAGTCTCAAAACCGGCGGGATTTCCCGACACGCACCAAAAGCCAGGAATACTGCTCTAGCTTTTGGAGCGATAAAGGTACAGCAAGCTGCACCGTTTAACAATTCTGGCAGCGCAAATACGGCATCGGAATTAACCCCAATAAGCCGAAAAGGATGTAAATCTTCCCGCGCGGCCAACTACGTCGGGAATATCTGCTCCTCGGCAACAACCGGGGCGGAACTGTTCGGTCGTCATTCTGCGCGCGCGCTTCGACACCACATCCCGCGCGGCCGGCAAGGCTAGGCTATGCTGCTATTGACTCGACTCTCTTTCACCGATTGTCGGCGCCGACTGTCTCAGTCGATTCCCGTCGTGTTGTCATGCTGAGCCGCCTCATCATAAGTCGTCCCGCTAGTATTCTGACGGGCAACAAAGATCGCTGGCACAGGGGTGAAGCAGTTGTGTGTTTAAAATTAATCACTCTAGTTAGGATACCGATATTTTCGTCACCTCCGTTCTGGTCAGCATGGCCCTGATGTGAGGCGTCCTGCTTATCGCATTCTTTGCAGCTGCATACCTTGTCTTTTGGCGTAAGGCAATCAAATAAGTGCCCGCGGATTTCGGCGCACGACCTCCGCGCGTACCTGGCGGGGGTTTCATCGCCTTCCCGCCGTCGGAGACAGCAAGCTGCAAGGCATCGCGTCTGATCGCGATCTGGTGCGCACGCTGAGCCCGCTTACCGGCACTATGGTGGAAACTCAGCGCGACGCATGGAAGTTGAGCAGGCGCGTGCAGCGGATCATGAGCCGCAAGCTGATAACGTTGATCGATCGCGACTTCAATGAAGCGCAGGATCATAAACTCCAGCAGACCGTACTTCTTCATTCGCGCATTGAGGGGTGCGTGATGATCGCGCACCGCGATATGGATTGTCGCGGACCAGCGGCGTCAGGGACATGTCTTCATCTGACGCGCGGACACGCCCGACAACATGATGCACCCGCGTTTACGACATCGCAGGCGGCGTCCGCGTCAAGCGCAATGTCCGACGCATCCCATTCGCGCGATGCGGTCACGTTGTCAGAACGTCGAGCAAGTCCTCTGGGCTCGTGACCAGGGTCTCCTGGTCGCAAACCGATAGATCGGTGCACGCGACGGCTATGGCCAGCTCAGTACTATGAGCCGACTGGAGAATCTGCAGGGACGTTCTCTTTTCCATGCCTGTATTGCTCAATATTCCTTTTTTATATTTTGCATTCCTATCGTTTTCATCACAGATGACGAGCCCCCATCAGGGTCTATGATGAACGTGTACTCGTGTCGACAAAGGCCCTCCATGGTACGGTCCTCAATCGTCCGGCTGGCGCGCTATGTTCGAGAGATCATCCGGAAACATCCGTCGTGACGGTCCTTTCTTGTCATTCTGCTGTGCCTTCCGGCCTCGTCTTGTCTTGTCCCGCATCTTGCCTTGTGCTTCATGCGCACGCTCCCTCTTTTGAAACGCAACCCGGTGTGAAAGCAGACGAGCGGCGCGATAGACATGATCGCGACCGTCCGCAAGAGCGGCCCGCACGCGGCGCGCGGGAACCGGGGGGCTCCGTCCCTGCCCCCCCGGACTCGCCGTCTGGCCGCTGGGGTTGGGTTCAACAACCAATCCACACCCAGCAGCCGTGACTGTTAGCCGGTCCGGTCCATCAAGAGCTTTTCGCGGCCTAATCGGACGCCTTCCCAGGCAAGCGTGGGCCTCTTTCCATTTATCCACAGTGCTCGTGACCGTCCTTCTCGCCAGGACCATCCGCAAGCGGGCAGCCCGGCCACGACGGCCTGCACCGCATTCAGGACCTGCATGAACTCAGTAGCGAATCCCGCTCCAGGCCTGCGCGACGAAAACGCGAATACGCACGTGCCGGGGCGGCCCAGGCATCCGGCCCGCAAAGGGCCGAATTACGGGCTGAGTCCCGTCTTTTTCGCCGCTTCGTTTCGCCGTTTTGCGGCCTAAGCTTTGGCTCAATTTTGTGCACCGAAACCAGGTCAACGATGGCTACACGACTCCACCGGGTGTCTCGCGCACTCGGTTTTGCCCTTGCCGCGGCGACGTTCGTGCTATCTTGCCCGGCGCTGGCGAGGCATCCCACCGGGCTCTCTCCGCTTTCCGCCGACGATCAGATTTTCATCAAGTTGCGTGACGCCGCCCGCGACAACGATCCCGCGCGTGCCGCGCGACTGGCGAGCCTGATCCCGAATTATCCGGCGTCGGCGTATCTCAGCTATTTCCAGCTCAAGCCGCGTCTGTTCAACGGCGCGGGGCATGCGAATCCCGACGCGCCGGACGCACCGGTGCTGTCGTTTCTGCAGCACTACGACGGGCAGGCGATCGCCGACCGTCTGCGCAACGACTACCTGCGCGTGCTGGGCGCGCGCCACGACTGGCACGATTTCGACTCG
Organism: Paraburkholderia phymatum; assembly: GCF_040965635.1. GTDB lineage: Bacteria > Pseudomonadota > Gammaproteobacteria > Burkholderiales > Burkholderiaceae > Paraburkholderia > Paraburkholderia phymatum_B. Next base: position 59,940 of record NZ_JBFRCH010000013.1, on the reverse strand, counting down.
CAATACGCACAATTTGTCCTGGACGACGACACGCAGGTGAAGTGCTATGCGCTCGAGTCGCGCGCCGCGCGGGGTGAAAACGTTGCCGACGCGGCGCGCGCGCTGCTCGTCGAACCGAAGTGGTACGGCGACGGCTGCGTCGATCTCGTCACCGCGCTCGATAGTAACCAGCAGTTCACGTCGGAGGATGTCTGGCAGCAGATTCGCCAGGCCTACGAAGAGGGCGCGACGACGACGGGCGGCAGACTCGTCGATGCGCTGGGCGCGGCACGCCCGGCTCCGCTGCTCCTCGATCAGGCGACGAACCAGCCGCGCCTGCTGCTCGCGAAAGGCGTCCAGCCGGACGCGGCATCCCATCAACTCGTGCTGCTCGCCATCACGCAGGTGGCGGCCAGCGATCCGGCGGCGGCCGCGGCCACCTTCACCGCGATCGCACCGGCGCTTACCCTGGCGGAACGCGCTATCGGCTGGGGCACGATTGCCTGTCAGGCGGCGAACCGGCAACTGCCAGGCGCAGTGGACTGGTACCGGCTGTCGGCGAACGCGCCCTTGTCGAGCCAGGCCTATGAGTGGCGCACGCGCAGCGCGCTGCTGGCCGGGGACTGGACGATGGTGCGCTGGTCGATCGAGCAGATGCCGTCCGCGCTGCGCGCGCAACCCGCGTGGGTCTACTGGTACGCACGCGCGTTGAAGCAGGGCGGCGAGGTGACGCTGGCCGACCAGGCATTCGGAAAGATCGCGGGAACCTACACGTTCTATGGCCAGCTGGCCTCTGAAGCGCTCGGCCAGCAGATCGTGCTTCCGCCACAGACCAAAGTGACCGACGAGGAGGTTGACAAGGCCCGCCAGACACCGGGCTTCGAGCTGGCAAAACGCTTTTATGCGCTGAATCTGCGCACGGAAGGCAACCGTGAGTGGAACTGGCAATTGCGCGGCATGACCGACCGGCAACTGCTCGCCGTCGCCGAGTACGCACGCCGCATCGAGCTCTACGACCGGGCTGTGAGTACCGCCGACAGGACGCAGACCAAGCATGACTTTTCGCTGCGCTACGTGGCGCCGTTTCGCACGATTGTCGAGCGCGATGCGCAGTCCACCGGGTTCGATGTCGAATGGGCGTATGGCCTCATTCGCCAGGAGTCGCGTTTCATCATCAATGCGCGCTCGGAGGTTGGCGCGGGCGGCCTGATGCAGGTGATGCCGGCCACCGCGGAGATGGTCGCGCGGAAGATCGGGCTCGGTACGATCTCGCGGGCGAGGATGAATGACATCGACACGAACATCCTGCTCGGCACGCATTATCTGTCGATGATTTACAACCAGCTTGACCGTTCTGCCGTGCTCGCGACGGCCGGCTACAATGCCGGCCCCGGGCGCTCGCGTCAGTGGCAGGCCAGGCTGCCGCGTCCGGTGGAAGGCGCGATTTTCGCGGAGACGATTCCGTTCGACGAAACCCGCGACTACGTCAAGAATGTGTTGTCGAACACGGTCTACTACGCGGCGCTGTTTGATGGCCGCCCGCAATCGCTGACGGAGCGGCTCGGCCATATCGCGCCCCGATGACATCGTGCGCAACGCTGCCGCGCTGAGCGCACGGATAGAACAAAGTGCCATCCGGGTGGGTCCATCACCGGCCGTCTTACTCAGGTTCAGGATCAGGCCACGGTCGCTGCACCGGCTTTCGGGCGCGGTGGTGGCGGCTGCATACGCGAGACTGAACAACGATCCACCTGTCTCCGGATGGCCTTACAACGGGGAACGGGGAACCGGGAAAGTGAAGGTGAATTCCGGCAGCCACGACATTGCGACGCGGCATACGAACGGGTGCCGTCGGGTGCCTGTTCCCCGCGAATCAGCCTTTCAAACGGACAGCTTGACCGGAGCAGACGCTGGCCCATCCGCCAACGGCCGCTATGGTCAGCTTTGCCGATGTCGGGCCAGCGACCAGTGAAAGATCGACGCTCGCGTTGCCGCTAGCCCGGGCGTTCGTTGGTGGCTTTTGCACCTATCCTCAAGCGACGGAGTAGTTGGCGTTTTTCAGGATGCTTCCCCACTCATAATCGCAATGATCGGGGGTATAGGGCATCGTCCCGCCGCCGGGCGTAAACGTCAGCTCCCCAAAAAATATATGCTCGTCATGCGCGTAGAGATCCACGCGCACGTAGCCGAGGCCATGGGCCAGCAGCGTGGCAACGTTGCTCAGCTCTTCCCAATTCGACGGTCGCGCCACGGCGCGTTCGCTGCGCGCGTAGTCGCCCCACGCCAGGTCGAGCCTGTTCCACCGGGGGTCGTAGACATCGGCGCGAGGCTTGCCAAAACGGTCGGAAATGATACCCGTATAAATTATCGGACCGTCTGGACCGTGACCGAACATGTGCATTTTGTAATCGGCCGGAACGGAGCCCGATCGGTCGAGAAGCAGGGTCTCAAAGAAGATCCGTGGCTGAATGCCCTTATAGTGCTGTTCACGCGCGACCCGGTAATAGTCAATGCTCAACCATCTGTCAGCAAGGCGGCGCAGTTCTTCGAACGATCTTTTCGACTTGTCCCAGACGACTTCGACGAAGTTGGAACCGTGATTCGCTTTCATGACGAACGATGAGGGAAGTGAGTCGAAAACCTCTTTCGTAAAAACGTCGGGGGCCGCAAGCAACGGAATAAGGTGCTTCTCCCCGATGCGTTCCCTCACGTATTCGCGAACCCTCAGCTTGTCGGTCAGACGGCTCCAGCGCGGATCCGGGTGCAGGCATCGCATCAGAATCATTTCGTTGAAAGCCGTCGGATGCTTCATGTTCGGGAACCGCCCGATTCTTCGACGATGAGAAAGAGCCAAATACAAATCGTCGGGCATAAGCGACGCTGCACTTTTGATTACGCGGCGCGTGCTCCTGTAGAAGAGATTGTTCATGGCTTTGTGTCCTCCCATGCGCTTACTACCTGCTCGACAACTGAAATCCCGGATATCCGCAATCAGCACTTCGCCTCCACGTGAGTCGGCGCAGCAACTCGTGCATAAATCACGCCAGCCGCCATTTGCCGCTCGCCGCGCTTGGTGGATTAGTGGCTATATTTGAAAACACACCCGCTTGGCATGAAATCGGTTGTTGACCCAATGTTCATGCGCGTTATCGATGGCGCAAATGAGCCAGATTCTGACGTAAGGACGCACCTGTCAAAATGTAAAAAGGGGTGGCGTCCGTCGCCCTTTCTTGTAGCCAGGAACTATGCCGACGCCTTTTGACGCGAGTCTGGCTGACGAGGCCAGTCCAATGATTGCAGCTCGGAGACGGTTTCTTGCCTCTGTGCGGTAGGCCGATCGCATTGAGGCCAATTCGTTCGTGCGGACAGACGTCCCGCGCCTTCACGCAGCGGCAGCGAAATGCGACGTATGGCACCTGGTGAGACCGATTCTATGCGCATTCAATTCGTTATCGGCAACCTGAGCGACTACCACGTACCACGCTATCGCGCGCTCGTGCGGCTCGCGTTGAGACACGGATGTCAGGTATCCCTCGTAGAGCTGTTCGAATACACCAGCTTCTATGACTATCCGCAAAGCGATCGCGGGGCGTTCCTGCAAGATGTGCCGTCCGAGATGATTACAGTCTTCAAGGGTACCGTTGCAGGCCGCAAGCATTGGCTGACGGTGGCGGCCCGGCTCGGCCTGATCGTCCGTGCCACGCGCCCCGACGTTGTCATCACGCTCGGCTACCACACCAGCTATTCGATTTACTTGTGTCTGCTGAGGACGCTGACGCGCCGATTCAAGCTGATCTATATGTCGGACTCGAAGGCTGACGACGGCAAACGGCACCGACTCAAGGAAGCCTTAAAAAGAATCCTCGTCTCACGCTTCGATGGTGCACTTGTGGCCGGTGAGAAGCATCGTCGATACGCCGAGTCGCTCGGCATTCCCTTGCACCGATCACGTGTCGGCTTAGATGTCATCGACGTTGCATACTTCCGCGACGCCGCAAGGCACGCGCGCGCGCACGCCGACAGCGAGCGATGCCGCTTCGCCTTGCCGACGCGATACGTGCTTTGTGTGAGCCGCTTTGTGGAGCGCAAGAATGTACCGCTCGTTCTGGAGGCGTTCGCCTGCTCAGGGCTTGCGCAACGAGGGTTGTCCCTCGTCCTGGTCGGGCAGGGTCCGCTCGAGCAGACGATACGCGAAAGGGTTTCCGCGCTCGGGCTAAGCGAGCGAGTCCTGATTTTCAGGGCGGTTCTGAACAGCGACATGCCGGCCTTTTATGCCCTCGCCGACTTCATTGTGCTCGCCAGCGCATTCGACCAGTGGGGGCTGTGCGTCAATGAGGCGATGGCTGCTGGGCGGCCAGCGATCGTGTCGCGGACCTGCGGATGCGCGAACGAACTTGTCTACGACGGAATCAACGGTTTCATCGTTCGACCCGGCGACGTCGAGCAGCTTGCGAAAAAAATGAAGCAGCTCGCCGAAGACCATGCGCTTCGCGAAAAGCTCGCCCGCGACGCGGAAACAACAATCCAAGACTGGACACCCGAGCTCTTCGCCGAAAACGTGCTTGCTCTCGCAAACGTATGCCTGAAGCGAAATGACGTGCACGCAAGCTGACAGGGTCGAAAGGGAATGGGAATTGCTTGATGGGAATTGCTCCCATCCCCGCAATGCTGTTAGAAGCCGCATTGGCAGGGCCGACCGCAATTTCAAGGATTCACTCTCATGGGTTTGCGAATTCTTCACGCCATCATCACGGTCAATCCTGCATATGGCGGGCCGATTGAAGGGATCGTTCAGGCGGCGCGCGAGCATCGGCGCAGAGGAAATTCAGTCGAGATCCTCACGCTCGACGGACAGGACGAGCGCTCACTCGATCATTGCGAGGTCATCTGCCACCCCGTCGGCCCGGGGCTCGGCAAGTACAGGTATTCCCCCAGGCTGATCCCATGGCTGCACGCCAACGCGCCGAAATACGACCTTGTTATTGTCAACGGCATCTGGAACTACACATCGTTTGGCGTTTGGCGTGCGCTACGCGATTCGGGGGTACCTTATTACGTATTCACGCACGGGATGCTGGATCCGTACTTCAAACAACGCTACCCGTTAAAGCACTTCAAAAAGATGCTCTATTGGCCATGGGCGGACTATCGGGTGCTTCGCGATGCAAATGCCGTGTTCTTTACGTGTGAGGAAGAGCGTCTATTGGCTCGCCAATCGTTCCGCCCGTACCGTTGCAACGAGCATGTCGTCAGTTACGGCACAGCGGGTGCTGTTGGCAATCCGGAAACGCAACGCGAACTTTTCCTGTCGAGGTTTCCGCATCTGCGCGGTAAAAAAAATCTGCTCTTTCTTGGGCGAATCCACGAAAAGAAGGGAATCGACCTTACGCTGCGAGCGCTGGCTCAATGTGTGCAAGACACTCCGCAAGACCAGATTAACGATGTGCAACTGATCATCGCCGGCCCCGATGAAGGCGAGTACGCGAAGTTGGCCAAGGCTCTGTGCTACGAGTTGCAGTTGACAGAGAGGGTGACGTGGACGGGAATGCTCGACAATGAACTCAAGTGGGGCGCATTCCTTGTATCCGACGCCTTTGTGCTTAACTCGCATCAGGAGAACTTTGGGGTTTCCGTGGCGGAAGCGTTATCTGCCGGGCTGCCGACGCTGATTACAGACAAGGTCAACATCTGGCGTGAGATCGAACAGTCTGGCGCGGGCATCGTGGACAAGGACGACCTGGCAGGGGCAGTGCGCTTGTTGCACCGCTGGCTGGGCGCTTCGCGACGCGAGTGGGCCGACATGCGCACGCGTGCCAGACAGTGCTTCACTTCCCGATTTCATATCGCTCAGTCCACGCAATCCTTGCTCGACGCGCTTGCCCTGTATAAGGAGACCGCGCCAAAGCGGGGACTCTATGCTGCGAGATGGTGAGCGTGATCGTTGCACGCGAGCGTCGGATACCATCGCTCGAAGCATGAGCGCAACTGCTCATTCAAGACGGCTGTCCGCGATTCTGCGCCGTTAACAGTCGCGATGATTCTACGCAGTACATACGAAATATTGCTAATTCGCTTAATGTAAAATCAACCCGGAATGCCTTACGTGCAACGCTTCGCCAATCCGTGGACCGCAATCGCTGGTCAGCAGCGCGGCTCGAGCGTAGGGCTCGAGCGTAGTTCGCGAAGTGATGGCGTGAGTGCCACCTTTATGCGCTGAGTCGATCACACGCCCGACTCAGCCAGCTCTACGAACGCCGAAATAGCCTTGGCGAACCGGCGCGAGCGCAAGCACACCACATACGAGTGCGTGAAGCTCGGAAAGTCCGCCACACGCATCACATGCAGGTTGTCATGCGGCCGGTATTCGGCCTGGGAAACGACGCCAATTCCCAAGCCTTCCAGCACGGCCTCGCGCACCGCGTCGCGAGAGACTTCCATCACGACCTTCGGTGTCACGCGATGCTGCGTGAGTTCCTTTTCGAAAGCAGTCCGGGTCATTGAACCGCGTTCGCGCACGATCATTTTTCGTCCGTCCAGCTGTGCGAGCTTGATTGAATCGAGCTGTGCCCATGGATGACCTGAATTCGCGAAGAACAGGATCTCGTGCGCACCGAGATGACGGGAATACAGCCGTGCATCGTCGACGATGTTGCCTGTGATCGCCACATCCGTCGTCGAATCGAGAATCTTCGATGATTCAATGTTGAATCCACGGCTTTTCGCTTGCGCCCGAAATTTGCACCACAGCCGTCTCGCCCATGCCACCGTCTAATTCGCATCTCTTCGCATAATGAATTAATCGGTACCACGTAACGAACTGGAAAATCCGCGAGACGAGAGACACCTTCTATCTGTATGTAACCCGGACGCTCGCAGAAAGTAACCACCGCGGGATCCGTCTCGAGCAGCATCCACAATTCGAGCAGGAGACGTCGACAGAACGTGATCCGACGCTGCAGCTTGGGGCTGAATGCTTCGAACCGATGCGCGCCTGGTGGTCGCACAAGCGCGATTGGCTTGACCGGCGAAAACGACTATTCCATGGGGCTCCACGCCGACGAGACGGGATTCGAAGTGTAGGAGGAGAATTGACGAAATTAATACGGACATGTGCGAATTGATACTTTTGCGCCGCTCGGACCGAACGCAAAGATGTCAACCTGCTCGCTTAAAACCCCGCTCTACTATCCAGGTCATTGACAGCTTGCTTCGCTCTACGGCAGCGGCGCAAGCGTCATCCGATCGACGGTGCCGCTGATCCAGCAGCCGGCGCCGCTATCGTCGGGATCGCGCGGCTCGACGCAAATGCACGATGGCTTGCCCAGCGCATAGCCTTGATGCACCGTCACCCCGGGTGCACCGGATGCGCCGGATGCGCCGGATGCAAGCAGACCGTAGTACACCGCACCGTACAACAATGCAGCCGCGGCGATGCCTGTCGCGGCATCCTCCGGATATCCGGAGGCACGCGGAAACTGCCGTGCATGAACGTCGAGCGGATGTGCGCATTCCACGGCGAACGGATAGAGCCCTGTCGAATCAAGCGCATCGCACAATGCGCGCACTTCGTCGAAGCGCGGTGTGAGCGCATGAAGCCGTTGCACGGAGCGAAGCGGAATCAGCGTCTTGGTACGGCTCGTGGTCGCATTGAGGATGGGGCGCGTCTGCAATTCACGCGGGCGACGCATAGCACATCGCAAATCGCCGCACGCAGGTGCGCGTCCTCGACCGGTTGCACGATACCCTTGGGCTGGCTTACCTCGATGATCTTCGTGCGTTCGTCGTACCGCGCGTCGACGATGCCGCTCGACGTTTCGAGCGTCGCCGCGCACGACGTCCAACGGCCAAGCGAACGCAGCAGCCATAACGCCCCGAGTGTCGCGTGTCCGCACATCTCCATCTCGTGCCGCGGAACGAAGAAGCGCAGGCGAAACGCGTTGCGCGTGTCGCGAGGCGCACATATGAACGCGCTTTCGTGGCCGCAGCGCGCGGCGACGGCCATCATTTCCCGCGAGGTCATTGCGTCCGCATCTAGCACGACAGGCGCAGGGTTGCCGCCGCCCGGTCCTGCGGAAAAGACTCGTACGAAATGCAGATTCTTTTGCATAGGCGATGAGTATCAGTATGAGCGCCTTGCTTCCGGCATGAATCAGGCTATCGAAGCAGTGATGATGCTGCGCTTTCTATCGGCTTGCTGCAAATGCCAGGCGGTGCTTTATGTGGAGCGCTTTTTGCAACAACTCGGTCTACGGGCGACATGCGTTGCACAGATTTCAAGGGGAACGCAAATTGGCAGAAAGAGTGGCGTTGATCACGGACGCGGGTCGAGGCCTCGGGCGAGTGATGGCCCTTGCGCTGCTTCGCGGGCGACAGGAATCGATCACGGGCGCGCATGGTTGAATGCGCATGCCGAGCCTCATCGGCTGATGGAACGGCGGGTGCTCACTGGATACCTGTTTCGGTGACATTGAAGGAGCCTCTCATGACCACGGTAAGCGAAGTGATGACGCGCGATGCCGCGACGCTCGCGCCCAGCGATACCATCCGCCATGCGGCGTCCCTGATGGAGTGGCTGAATGTCGGTGCGCTCCCTGTCTGCGACGGAGTGACGATGATCGGCATCGTGACGGACCGCGACATCGTCGTACGCGCAGTATCACAAGGCCTCGATCCGACCACGCCCGTCGAAGGCGTCGCGAGCGGCCCCGTCCAATACTGTTTCGAAGACGATGACGTCACCGAAGCGGAAAAAAAACTGGCGTCCTCGCAGATACGCAGGTTGCCCGTGCTCGACAGGCAAAAACGGCTGGTCGGGATACTGTCGCTCGGCGACGTCGCGACGAACGCAAACGGCGGGCTGTCGTCCACCCTCGGCGCGGTTTCCGCGCCATCCGTACCGGATCGCCCGGGCAAGACGTGACAAATTCGCCCCCGCAATCCGTCGCCGCATTTACTTGTGCAGCATTTCGCGCAGCGAACTCACATCGTTTGCGGTGACGGGCTGCGAAAGTCGTAATGGCACGCCCGAAGCGGGCAACACTGATTCGTGCCGCCTCCTGAAACGTCGGACTGCCAGCTAGCTCAGCCTTCCGGGCACGATGCTGCTTCGTTCAATGCGTGGACTTGTACTGCGGCTTGCCTGTCTGCTTCGTCGACGCGAATTCTTCCAGTTGCTCTTCGCTCATCGACTCGTACATCGATTTCGAGGCACCTTTTAGCGAACTGGCTTTTCTCTGGCCTCGTTTTGCCGAAAGAGCGGCACCGGCGGCCATTTGCTGCGCTTTGGATCTTGCGGGCATATAACCTCCTTTTGTCCTGTCATTCGCGCCGGGCGGTGCAACGAACGGCGCTATCTGTGTCGTTCTGGGCGTGCAAACGATGTACCCGTCCGCTCGGGCGTTGCCGCATCGTTGCGACCGCCTTTGGATTCGGCGGAATCGCTGCGGGAGCGGCCAGCATCGCGAAGATTCTTTTACTTGTCTTCCTCGTCATTTTCATCGTCACGCTGTTGATGGGTGTGATGCGACGATAACAGCGCGCTTTCGTGATGCGTTTCGATCGCAATCGTGCCCGTCATGATGGCCGCCTGCCGCCAATGCGGCGACCTGGCGGCATCTTCAGCGGAGGTTACGCTACCACGGCTGCACCGCTGGCATCGATCGTCAAGACAGCGCCGGGGTCGAGCATGTAGTGCCTTCCACGCGCGTCGACGCAGATGCCGTTCGTGTTATCGCACGCGGTGCGCAGCGATACCGCCTGTGCACTGCCTTCCAGCTCCTGTCGTTGATGTCGGAACATCAACGACAGGTGCGTTCGCGGCAACTCGTGCGGCCACGCCGGGCCGAACTGCAACATATTGCCCTCGAAATCCACGCCGCCGTAGTGACGCACGAGGACATCGAGCGTCCCCGCCAGCGCACCGAGATGCAAACCCTCGTGAGCGCTGCCCTCGAGCGGCGTGACATCCGTCGCGAGCGCGTTGCGAAAATACTGCCATGAGCGTTCCGGCTGACCGCGCGCAAGCGCAGCCGCGCAAACCACCTGCGACAGACTCGATTCGTGCGTCATACGCGCGAGGTAGTAGTCGAGCGTACGACGCGCGGCGGCAGTATCGAATGCTTAGCCTGCCTGCGCAAGCAGTTCGCGCAGACCCGCCTCGCCGAGCAGATAAAACAGCATCACGACATCGGGCTGCTTCGCGACCTGCCATGCGTTGACCGAATCGCCGCGCCGTTCGAGCGACCAGTCCACCCGGGCGACATCGCTGGCGAGGCTTTTCGGATCGGCGACCGGCCGCAAGTGCGAGCAGCTTTCGAACTGCTCAATCACGCCATCGCCGGTAAAAGGCGCATACAAGCGTTGCGCGACCTCGCTCCATCGTTGCGGCTCGTCGTCGCGCAACGCGATCTTGCGTGCCAATGCGGCACGATCGCGTTCGATCTGCGACGTGAACGCCTTGCGCGCGCACAGCAGAGTCCACATCGCCATCACGTTCGTGAACGCATTGTTGCGCAGGCCGGGCTGGCCAGTTTGAGACGAGCACGGTCGCGTCAGGCAGGCGCGGCAGGAATGTCGCGCGCACAGTTTCGTCGTCCGCGCGACTCGTCACGACGTTGCACAGGCCGGCGCGATAGAGGCCAGGATAGTGCGCGATTTCTTCGTCTGCGGATGGAACGCTCGAACGCGCAAGGCGCTGCTCCGGTGCGCTCGCGCGCACGAATAGCACTCCGTTGCCGAGTCCGAGCAGCGAGTCGCGGCGCCGCTCGTCACGCGGATCGTATGCATCGAGGCTCAACGGATGCGTGTCAGAGGTCATGAGCGGCCGGCTAGCAATCAGCGCGCCTGACATCAGTCAGGCCCGCTGATTGAAATAGCTTCAATTACTTGCGACACGTCAGGCCCGCGCCTTGCGAGCGTTAGTCGATATTTCCCCAGTTTTATACTGCATCGTGGCCTTCATCGTGAGCATTGGCAGCATCAATCTGGACCTCCAGATGCGCAGCGACGAGCCGCCCGGCGCTGAGACCATTCGCGCCTATGCGTTCTCGCAGCTGTCTGGCGGCAAGGGAGCAAACCGCGCGTACCTCGCGCGCGTTCTCGGGCATGAGGCGACACTGATCGGCATGGTGGGAAGCGACCATTTCGGCAAGGAAGTACTTGCGCCCCTCAGCGGCATTGGAGTCGACGTGGCGGGCGTCGGAGTTGCGCAAGGCGTTGCGACGGCGGTGTCGATCATCGTCGTGCCGCCCGATGGAAAAAAGCACATTGTTTTTGCGCCGAATGCAAACGAGGTATGGGATCAAGACGCTATCGAACTTGCAGTGCGCGCGTTGACGTCAGTGCCGCGAACCGCGCTCGTTGCAATGGATTGCGAAATCGGGCCGGACGCATGCAGCGCATTGCTCGATGCTGCCGTCGAGCGAGGCATGCGCATCGTGCTCGACGCGGCTCCGCCCGCGCGTGCGCTCGACGAAGCAGTCCGGCGTTTCTGGCCCATGGTGTATGCATTCACGCCCAACGAGGAAGAGGCCACCGCGCTGACGGGCATTGGTATCGACACGGAGTCGGACGCCGTGCGTGCAGCGCGCTGTCTTCACGACAATGGCATCGCGCTTGCGTGCGTCAAGCGTCGCGATGGCGGTTGCATCGCGGTATCGGATGAAGGTGCGATCTCCGTGCTCGCCGGCAAGGTCGACGTCGTCGATTCGACGGGGGCGGGAGACGCATTCACTGGCGCGCTCGCCGTGACGCTCGCTGAGCAGCGCCCGCTGGACGACGCGTTGCGCTTTGCGACCGCGGCTGCGAATCTTGCTGTCACGCGTTGGGGATCGCAACAGGCGTACGGTCGACGCGACGAGATTGATTCGTGGTCTGCGAAGCTAACCGTTGAGCGTATTGACGGTTGAATTCACAACTGCCGCCCTCCATACGATGCGGCGCTCCTCGGTGCACTGTTCATGCACGAAACGATCTGGTTCCTGATTGTCGGCAGCCTGCTCGTGTTCATGGGCATTGCCGCCTCGACACTCAAGCATCTGCCCGTCAGCGCAGCGATGTTCTATCTGCTGATCGGGTACCTGCTCGGCCCTCCGGGGGCCAACCTGTTGCAGCTCGATATCGTGCGCGACGCCCATCTGCTGCGCGTTCTCACGGAAGTGGCGCTGCTGGTGTCGTTGTTCGCAATCGGCCTACGATTGCGCGTGCCGCTCGACGACCGCCTATGGATCCTTCCTCTGCGGCTCGGCCTGCTCGCGATGATCGTCACCATCCCGCTCATCGCGTTCTTCGGCATGCAGGGCTTGCAGCTGGCATGGGGTCCCGCGCTTTTGCTCGCCACTGTGCTCGCGCCGACCGACCCGGTGCTTGCCCATGACGTGCAGGTGCATGATCCAGGCGATCTGGACCGGGTGCGGTTCGCGCTGTCAGGCGAAGGCGGCGTGAACGACGGCATCGCTTTGCCGTTCGCTGTCTTCAGCCTTGCGGTATGCGAAGCCGGCGACGTGCCGCCGCACACATTGCCGTCGATGCCTGCTTTCGCCGCGCTTGCGCTGTGGGGCATCGCAGGCGCAGCGGCGATAGGCGGAGCACTCGCATGGGCGACGACACATACGGTAGCGTGGCTGCGCACGCGCCACGCGAAGGCGCTCGGGCTCGAGGGCTTCTTTGCACTCGGATTGATCGAGCTTTCCTACGGCGCAGCTCAGCTCGCGCACAGCTATGGATTCATCGCCGTGTTCGCTGCGGGCGTTTCGATGCGACGCGTCGAGCATCGTGCGAGCGGTGAGCGATCGCCCCGCAAAGTGATCGGCGCGGTGAATTCAGAAGATGTCGTTTCCACCGCGTCGCATCCGGACAAGGCACATGCGTACATGGCCGAATCGGTGCTCGGCTTCACGATCGAACTGGAACGCATCGCAGAAGTGTTCGTGATGACGGTCATTGGCAACGTGGTCGGCAACCTGCGCGAGCCGCTTTTTACATGGCACAGCGCGACCGTTGTCGCCGTGCTGTTTCTGGTCGTGCGGCCACTTGCCGTGGAGCTTTCTCTTGCGGGCTCGCAGGCGACGCATGCCCAGCGTCGCCTGATGAGCTGGTTCGGCATTCGCGGCATCGGCTCGTTCTACTACCTGGCTTATGCGCTGGAGCATGGCCGGAGGGCAGATGTCCTTCCCCTCGTGCCGCTCGTGATCGCAACGGTTGTCGCATCCGTGATCGTGCACGGCGTGTCCGCCACTCCGCTGATGAACTGGTATCGCCGCGTGCGCCACGTCAAATGAGCGCAATGTCGCGATGTGCGTGGGCCGCTCATCGAAGTGCCTCCAGTTGCAGCGGCGGCGGAATCGCGTTCACGCCGCCGCTTCGGACCAGCGGTCTCCCTATGCATGCGATCTCTGGCCCCAGGTCTTTCCCGCCGGGGACACGTGTACGGCGAGACCTTGCCGAGATTCATGACGCCGTTTTCCAGCCTCCTGCCGCTTATCGCGATCTGGGTTTTCAGCGAGCACGTTGGTCGTGGGCGCCACGGCATGCATCCGGGTTGACACGGCGGAGCCGATCTCGCGCGCGAGCTCCCGTACTGTACCGCTCAAGTCGACGGCCACGTGGTGCATGGCGCATTCCGGCATTGAACTGAATATTGCCTCCATAGGCATGTCACTGTCGTCGCGCCGCATCCAGCGCGAGGGTCGTTGCCGTTCTCTGCACATGCTTCGACGCACAATCGCCCAAGCATCAGCATATCTATGCTTTTCCTCTATCGAGATTCCAGATGTCCCGCTCCGCCGCGCGAACCACGAAGACACCAGAATGCGTGTTGCTGAGCACGCCCGACACTCGCCTATCGGTAACACAAACGGGTAGCGTCAGCGAGGCACTTTTGATACTCCTCCTGGCAATTCTGCGCACACCGCCTCTGTTGTTCCGCTACGCCATCCCGCTCGTTCGTCCGCCCGGAAGCGGTGCACTGACATCGCGCCAATGTCGAATTACATGTGTTAGCCTGGACGGACACACAGAGTTGGTCGACTTTCGCATGCGCGTTGAAAGAGCGCGCCCCAAAGATCAACAGGATCGCGCTGACGATTAGCATCCGTATGCGCATGTTCGTCTGCCACCACATGGTCAAGGTTCTCACCCGAATCTGTCACCCGCGCCGCACTGCGGTTCCCGCCACCCGACATTCGCCGCCTGCCTCTCCGGAACGCATTGCGCTGTCTGCCAGGTCTACCCAGCAATTGTCGCGGTCGATAACGGTCCTACGGAACATCGCATAAAGCTTATGTCGAGTTTGTCGTGACCGCATCGCTACGCTTCTCCGCGGGCCGGATATCCGTTCTTCACAACGAAATCAATGGCATTCAGCACATCACCAAAATGGGGGCGCGCAAAGGGCATCGAGATGACGGACGACGCGTAGAGCGTGCCGTCCGGCTTGATCAGAAACAGGCCAGGCTCAAAGAATTCGGCAGGCTCGGACTCCTTGATCGCGTTGGAGATGAAGAGCCCCCAGTTCCGCGCCTCATTAACCGGAAAGCCATAGCCCACCGCCAGCTGAGTCAGCCCCCATTTCTCGCAGCTCTGTTGCGCGCGCTCTCTCGTGTCGCCACTGATGGCCACTACGTCGACGCCGCGACGCGTGAATTCGCTCAGTTTTGCGTCGAGTTCCGCAATGTACGTCTTGCAGATTGGGCAGTGGAGCCCCCGATAGAAGACGATCATCGTGAACTGCTCAGGGCGCCGCCCGGCAAGTTGCCAGGACGATCCGTTCGTCATCGCCACGTTGAGCGCGGGGACGGGGGCGCGGGGTTTCAAATCAGACATGACTAGCTCCCTCAAATCGAGCGCAACACGTCAGCGCTGACGCAAATTTCTCGCCCGACATTCGGTATCCGCGCGATGTCGCGAAGGCAGAATCACGGTCACTTCCCTTTCAGCGAACCGGTCGCTATCGCGATGGCTGCCTGTCCCGGCGTGATGCGCGTGCCGCTCGATCCTGAGGACAATGGCGTTCCTCGGGGAATGTCCATGCCATGCCGTGGCTCCCCGTACTGGCGCGTCGCTGACGGCGCGTGCAAACGCAAAACCCCACTGCCTGCCGCATAAATCCAGGGACATGCCGGACGTAACCTTTCGGGCAGGCGCCGCGAATTCACAGCAGCCCTCGCGGCTTTGCGACGATTGCTCGTACCGACCTCCCGCGCGCCGAGTTGCCACGCGACGTCGCGCAACGGAACGGCCACCCTTGAGCTCGTGTGATGGTGGCGCTGTGCTGGATGGCGGCGCACTGCATCAACGAAACTGTGCAATGCGACTTCTTGATCCATCCGCGGCCATCGCGGTTCGAGAGCACCTTGTCTTCGGTAACTGCTAGTTAGCGGCTGGCGTCTCCACCAATGTCCCGATCAGGCGCAGCAGTTCGGTATGCTCCGGCCCGTTGCCATTTCGAACGAGGAAGTCGCCAACTGACATCTCGGACGGACGGCCACCTGAGGCCAGATTGGGCTCATGTCGCACAAACACCCGGCCGGAGCCGTAGTCGTGGACAAGTGACCAACGGTCTCCGTTTGCGCTCCTGTAAAGCTCTCGCGACCTCTGACTCATCGATTCCTCCCTTTTTGCGGCTGAGCATGCAACACTGCGGCGCCGACGGTAATAACGCCCTCTAATGTACCCGTCCCTTGGGGCCAGGCCAACTGATCCGGGCAGAAATGGGACCAGGCCTTGCTGGGTAATTCATGCACGGCGTCTGCATCCCGTGCGCATTCTTGAATGCCCGCGTGGAACCGGACGACCGGCGTCAGAGGCACTACCCATATTCATGCCGCGCATGGACGCGCCCTGCTGCGCACTCGCGGGGCCAACTGTGAGACCGAGCGTCAATGCTGCGCGGACGGCCAGTGAGTGCTGCAGTTCGCGTTTGCATATCCACCTCCTTGTTCAGGGGTCAATGTTGGCGATGGGAGTGGCGGCCATGTTCCGGGGAGCGATGTGCATGGGAAGGCGCGTCGTGTCCAGTACCGTGATGGTCATGTTCGCCGCCTTCCATCGTCCGCATCATCCCGGTGCCGCCGGTTCTGAAGAAAACCGTCGTCAATATCACGAACACAACACCAAAGATGATGTTCAGTACTGTCGTGTAGTTGAATGAAATCGCGGCATTGGAAACTGCGGGCTGCCGTTGATGAGGTACCCAGCCCAACAGCTGAAAGAGCGCCTCGACGATAAGCGCAGCGACAACCATCGCGACGTAGAACGCAATTGCCATGAACGCAGTCATTCTCCCGCCGTAGTACTTCCGGTAGATATTGAGGATTGGGAGAATGATGAGATCGCCGAATATGAACGAGGCAACGCCTCCGAAGCTGATGCCACCTTTCCACAGAACGGCCGCCAGCGGCACGTTTCCGACCGAACAGGTGAATGAAGCAACCGCGATGAGCGGACCGACGAAGGCGCCCCATATCACGGCGAGGGTTGGATGACTGACCAGAAAGAACTTCTGCCAGAAGCTGTCCGGTACCCATGCCGCGAGGGCACCGGCAACGAGCAATCCCACGCCAATGTCTCGCCATAGCATGACCCAGTTCATCACGTAACTATGGCTGATGGCAGTCCAGCCGTCCCTCGAAGTGAGGCGTTGTTTCCAGGTGCCTTTCTGTTCGCCCATCGACATCGCGGCATGCCCTTCCATGCTGCCGGCGATACCTTTGTCCGCCTGTTCGATAGCCTGCTTCCTGAGTGAGTCTCGCACAAGGAACCGGAACAGCAGGGCAAGCACGAAAATAATGATAGGGCCGCCAAGAAATTCGGCAGCGGCGAACTGCCATGCAATCAGCACCCACATGAGTACGCCCAACTCAAGCACCAGATTGGTTGCGGCAAACTGAAATGCCATGGCAGCGGTGAAGTCGGCCCCTTTTCGAATCATCGAGCGCGCCATGGCAACGGCTGCGTACGAGCAGGATGATGACGCGGCACCAAGCAGGCTCGCTAACGTTATGGAACGCGAGGAGCTGTCCGGCAGAAGCTTGGACATCTCCGACTTCGACACCATCACTTCGATGACGGCGGAAAAGAGGAATCCCAGGCTGAGTCCCCAGAATATCTGCCACAGCATCGTGAAGGACATCCAGAGGGCGTGACCCACTGCGCTGAGAATGTGCATCACGACCTCCCTGATATGCGTTCCTAAAACAATGGCGCGCGATTGTAGAAGTAGATGCCGTGGGCGGACCTTCCGACCTTGATGGTGTTGACGAGTTTCAGCGTCTTCATGTCGATGATGCTCACGTGACGGGTAAGCGGAACGTGACTCCCGCAGCCGATGAACACAATCTTGTTGTCGGCCGATAAAACCATATGATTCGGCATCCTTGCGAGCAGCCGCAGCGTCAGGCATGTGCCGCGCCGGTGGAGCAGATTTGGTGACTTCGCACGCAAGGGGCCGTATATCTGCGGTAGCGTGATTGCGCTAGTCGGTCTGTTTTTCGGATATCAGGCGCTGCCGCACTCGGGTGATGGCACGCGTATCCGGATGTCGTCTTTTCCGCGTATGAACTTCCGCGCCGGGGCGCTAGAAGGCTTCTACGTCCTCGTCTGATCCTGCGCGGCTCCCTGGACTCCTGCTCGCCGGCCCGCGACCATCTCCACCAGCCAGTTCACGACAAGCGCGGTATACGCTCGCTGACTGGGATCATCCGATAGTCCATGGTCCGCGCCTTCGATGATCCGGTAGGTGAGCGAATGCGCCTGCAAAAAGGCCTGCAGATAGCTGGCGATCACAGTGTGCGGCACGATCTCGTCATGCTCCGATTCGACCAGCAGAACATCGCCGCCAAAGCGGGCCGCCGCACGCAACGCGCGGTTGTCCGACGATGGCACGATGCGTTTGCGATATGTGACGAGATCATGTTCGACGTGCAGCGCGCGCTTCGGCATGTTCCACCCTTCGTCGAGATAGAGCGCCGGTACGCGCAGACCCAGCCAGCGCACGGGGCGCAGTTCCGTCAGGATCGCGGCGAGATAGCCGCCATAGCTGCTGCCGATCACGGCAACCGCATCGCGGTCGATCAACGGATGTGCGACGAGCGCATCGTAGGCGGCAAGCAGGTCCTGCAGATTGGTTTCCCGCGTCACGTTTTGCTGTTCGTCCAGCGTGCGCCCATGTCCCGTCAGATCGAAAGTGAGGCAGACACAGCCGAATGCCGCCGTCTGCCGGGCGCGCTCGAGATACTGCCCCTGACTGCCGCCCCAGCCGTGCACGTAAAGAACACCAGGCACCGTTGTCTTGGGCGCGAGCAGGGTCCCGTCGAGGTAGCCATTCTCGACCTTGATCTGCACGCCATAGCGTTCAGCTGTCATATGCCGCTGCTCCGTTGCAAGGTATGGCGATCCACCGTGTAGTACTTCGTGATGGCGCCCGCTTGCGCATCGACGCCTCGATAGAGGATGCAGGCGCCGTCGGGCACCTGTACGTCGTCTCCGTAAAGCTCCCGTGTCGAGGCGCGCACCGCATAGACCTGAGGGTCCGCCCTGAACATGCGCAACGCGCCAAGCTCGGCACCCGTTGCGCCGCCGACCCGCCACGACTGCTCGAGCACGCCGCAACGGCGCACGCCCTGTGCATCGATGCCCCAGGCGACGTCGTAGTTGCGTCTCGATGCAAAAAAGCCGGCGTAGTCGTTTTGCACGGCGGCATCGAACGCGCGCGCCTTGGTGATCGCCTCATGGATATCGCTTGTGACGTCGAGCTGCGCAAGCATATCGAAGCCGCCATGCACGACGACCAGGTCTGTGCCGCCATAGACGTGGTGGCCATGGTTGTTGACGGTCAGATGCTGCACGCCATAGTAGCTCGCTACCAGATCGTCGAGCGTCACCTGGCCGACGCTCAGCGTTTCAATGCTGTCCAGCTGCCGTTCGACGACGATGCCTTCGGCTCGCAGTGCCGCGTCGCCGAGCGCATCGAGTTCCGCTTCGAGTTCATTCATATCGGCGACCAGTGCCTGTCCTGCTCCGCCGATCCCATAAGGACGCTTGACCCGCACACGGCCCTCCTTCCAGAGCATGCGCGCCGCGTTGCAGGCATCGTCGCGCGAAAACGCCGAGTAGCCGGGCAGAACCAGCGAAGCAGTGTGCTCGCCGAATACGCGCGACCAGCCAGGCGGCGAAGCCCGCGCGTCATCGGGCAGCGCGTGTGCGATCAGCTTCGTCGCGACGAACGGAAACGGCACGACGCCGCCGAACAGATCGCGCACGGATCGCACGCCGAGCTTGCGCGCTTGCGTCAGCGTCAGCGTATCGTCGGGGATCAGGTAACGATGCGCGGGATAGGCTTCACTTGCATCGAACTCACCCGCAAGCGTCGTGCCCTTGAGTTCCGCGATAAGCCTGGCGAGCGCCCGATGCGTGTCGACCTCGTGACGGGTTTGATCAGTCTTGCGTTGCCCACGATAGACGAGGACAACGGGCAGCGCGGGCCTCGCCGGAGATAAACGCACCTTCAAGTTGTCCTCCCCGCGCCGTGGCGCGATAGTCGCGGCATACGTTGCCATGCGCGGGCATCATCGGTCGACGCCGACACTTGCCAGAGAGCAAGGCTTGTGCCTTTGTCTGCGTCACAGGAAAGCGGTCGATGGTCACTGGCCAATGGTGCCGTATCGCCCCATTTTCATCCAGGTCACTTGCGCCATGCGTGTACGGGAAACGATCGTGCTCAGACTTTTCGGCATCGTGGCACTGGCGGCGGGCGTCTCAGGATGCGTGGCTGCGCGTCGCTGACGCATTACGGCCGCCGCCTCAGGGCAACTGCCTGCAGTGGACGCCCCGTCACGAAGTGCGTGCGCCAGATGCCGCGACGATCCAGAAGCGCAGCCGCGCGCGAGCAGAAGCTGGCATGAAGACTGCGGCGAAATATGCTTGTACGGCCTTCCAGACAGGGAGGTTGTCCGCGCTGACGAGGCAAGCGATGAATCTGAATGTTTCGCAAAAACTGATCCGGTCGCACCTGGTTCCTGGCAGTTTCCAGACGCTCCAACCGGGTGACGAGATTGGCCTGTCGATCGATCAGACGCTGACACAGGACGCCACGGGAACGCTCGTAATGCTCGAGCTCGAAGCGATGAGCCTCGCCCGCGCGAAGACCGAGATCAGCGTGCAATATGTTGATCACAACCTGATCCAGGAAGACTACAGGAACGCCGACGATCACCTGTTCCTGCGTAGCGCATGCCAGCGCTTCGGCCTATGGTATTCGCGGGCCGGAAACGGTGTCAGTCATCCATGCCACCAGGAAAACTTTGGCAAGCCAGGCAAAACGTTACTGGGCTCGGACAGCCATACGCCCGCTGCCGGGTCTCTCGGTATGCTGGCCATCGGCGCAGGCGGGATCGAAGTCGCACTCGCGATTGCAGGCGAGCCCTTCTTTACGCGCATGCCGGAGGTCTGGGGAGTGAAACTCACTGGGCAGTTGCCGGAGTGGGTCAGTGCGAAGGACATCGTGCTGGAAATGCTGCGTCGTCATGGGGTCGATGGCGGCGTCGGCCGCATCATCGAATACTACGGCCCCGGTCTCGAAGCATTGAGCGCGATGGATCGCCATGTCATCGCGAACATGGGTGCGGAGCTGGGTGCGACCACCACAGTGTTTCCGTCGGACGAAGCCGTGCGGCGTTATCTTCGTGCCTGGCAACGCGAAGCCGACTGGATCGAGCTGTTGGCCGATCCGGATGCCAACTATGACATCCGTGATGAAATCGATCTGGGCGCGCTCGAGCCATTGATCGCCATGCCTTCGAGCCCGGATAACGTGCAACCCGTGCGCGAAGTCGCGGGTCAGCCGATCTATCAGGCCTACATTGGTTCTTCCGCCAACCCCGGATACCGCGACTTCGCAATCGCAGCCGAGATCGTCAAGGGACGCGTGGCGCACGACCGTGTGTCATTCGATGTCAATCCGACGTCTCGCGCACTGCTCGAGACGCTGACGCGCGACGGGCATATAGGCAGTCTGCTGCACGCGGGCGCGCGCCTGCATCAGGCCGGTTGCAACGGCTGCATCGGAATGGGACAGGCGCCCGCGACGCATGTGCTTTCGCTGCGCACGGTGCCGCGCAACTTCCCCGGACGCTCCGGCACGAAGGAAGACAGGGTATGCCTCGTCAGTCCTGAAACGGCAGCCGCGTCTGCGCTCGCCGGCGTCATCACGGACCCGCGTACGCTCGGCATGCCGTACCCGCACGTCACGGATTGCGATTCGCCGATCGTCGACCGTCAATTGTTCGTCGCACCGCCTGACGCGCAAACTGCCTCGAACGTTGCACTCGAGAAGGGACCCAACATCGCGTCGCTGCCGTCGTTCGATCCCTTGCCCGATTCCATCACAGGCCCGGTCATCGTCAAGGTCGGCGACAACCTCTCGACCGACGAGATCATGCCGGCGGGCGCACGCGTACTACCGTTTCGCAGCAATATTCCCCGGATTGCCGAATTCAGCTTCAACGCCGTCGAACCGACCTATGTGGAGCAGGCGAAGACCGTGCAAGGGCACCTTGTGGTGGGTGGCTGGAACTACGGGCAGGGCTCGAGCCGCGAACATGCGGCATTGGGCCCGCGTTTTCTGGGGCTGCGTGCTGTGATCGCGAAGGGCTTTGCGCGCATTCATGCGCAGAACCTCGCCAACTTCGGCGTGCTGCCGCTCGTGTTCGTGAAGCCGGAGGATTACGAACGTATCGAAGCAGGTCAAACGGTACGGCTCGATGAAGTCAGGCGCCGGCTCGCTGAAGGCAGCGAACTGCACGCCGAAGTCGACGGCGGAAAGCTGTCCTTCGCGGTTCGCCACTGCCTGTCGCCGCGTCAGGTCGAGCAGGTGCTCAAGGGCGGCCTCATCAACTGGATGAGGGATGCGCTCGCACAGCGTGGATGAGTGGGTGTCCCAAACTCGAAGCCTTGAAAAGGGACGCGAGACTCGGGCACGATGGGCGTCCTTTCCGACCCGAGGGGCACGCACTTCATGAAAGATTCAGGGATCGACCGGCTGAATGCGGTGGAACTCTTCTGCGCCGCGGCGAAAGCGCAAAGCTTCACTGCCGCGGCATCGGCGTTGGGAGTGACACCCTCCGCCATCAGCAAAGCCGTGCAGCGCCTCGAAAACCGG
This sequence comes from Paraburkholderia phymatum, assembly GCF_040965635.1. GTDB lineage: Bacteria > Pseudomonadota > Gammaproteobacteria > Burkholderiales > Burkholderiaceae > Paraburkholderia > Paraburkholderia phymatum_B. Next base: position 37,808 of record NZ_JBFRCH010000013.1, on the reverse strand, counting down.
CTGGGGCTCAAATTGTTCCAGCGCACGACGCGCGCGATCCGTCTGACCGACGATGGTCTTGCCTACTACAAGACCTGTCAGACGGCGTTGCAAAGCATCCAGGACGCCGAACAGGCGCTAACGCGCCATGGCATGCCGCGTGGAGAATTGCGGATCAGTCTGCCGTACAGCTATGGAATCAAACGGGTTATTCCACTGATACCCAGGTACGTCGAACGCTATCTGGGACAGGTGAAAGTCGCCGTTTCCCTCGGCAACAGCCTGACGGATTTCGTGAAGCAGGACTTCGACATGGCGATCCGGTTGGGCCACGTGGCCGATTCGCGCCTTGTCGCGCGGACCTTGCACCAGGCCAGTTTTCGCGTAGTGGCCGCGCCGGGCTATTTGCGCCGGCACGCCGTTCCAGCGCGGCCGGAAGACTTGCGCGGTTGCGATTGCCTCGGTCTCGTGATGCCCGACAGCGGCCGCGTGCTGCCCTGGACGTTTTCAGGAAGCGAACGCGCTGCGTACGAAGTTGCCATTCGGCCCTCGATCACGTTTGATCACCCGCTGGCGACACTGGCAGGTGCGCTAAACGATGCGGGCTTCGCGCAACTGCTCGATTTCACTGTCGAGGACGATCTACGCAGTGGTCGTCTCGTCGAGGTGTTGGCTGATTTTCGTCCTCCGCCGCAGTCGGTCTCAGTCGTCTATCCCGGCAATCGCCATACATCAGCGAAGGTGCGCACGTTCGTCGATTTTCTGGTCGAGGCAGGCGGCGCACCACAGCACCCGGAAGGTAAGCAGGGTATGGTGGCCCGGTAACGCAGTTCCTCACTTTTGCCCCATGCGATGGTGTTTCGCTGCGGATCGACATCGTAACGGGGCTATCAAGGTCGCTGTCGGCACGATGGGACACAAGCATCAGCATCTGCTCTACGACGTCGAAGGCAGACGTGCGTGCTCCCCTACGTCGACTATCGACAAGATGAGTACCACCCAGTCAATCTGAAGATCATTCCGGGGCGTGGACGGCGCGCGCCTGCCATTGCGCAACTCGTCGGCTACAGCCTGGCCGACATTCGCGTCAAAGGCGCATGGTCGGGTCCGGCGCGACTCGGTCTTGTTCCGCACGTCAATGCGCCCGTTGCTGATCTTCCCGTCAAGCGCGTTTTCGGAGCCGTTGATTTCATTGCCGACATCACGCTCCCTTATGGACGTGTGTTGCATGACTACATGGAGGTCGTTCCTCGCCAAGAAGCCGCGGCCTGGTGCAGCGCTTCCAACGGGAGCGCGACTAGGGGAGCTTCGCGCGGTTAGTGGCCACAAGGGCTGCGGCCGTGCCTTGCACCTGCGGCGGCCGCTTGTGTGGCGCCTAAAATTTATGACGACGCCTGATGTCGAGCCGTTGCAGCCTATCGGGTGTTTATGCTCCGAACGTCCGTTCTCAAAGTCCATCCACCATTCGTTCATGCCCACGCCTTCCGCTCATCGGCCATGTTGCGGTCACTCGGGCATGGCATCATCGCCGCCGGCCAGAAGCAAGCTACGCTTCGGAAATTTCATGGCTTGCGGAACGACCAGTAGCTTCGAACCGCCTTGGGCTGTGGTCGCAGCAGGAGATAGAAGGCGGCAACATGCGTAATCGCCAGCACAGGCACGTAGATGATCGGAATCGCATACATGGCGCCCAACTCTCCCGCACGCGCAGGTAGATCGGCCAGGGTAGCGTGGTAGTAGTCGAGGATGAGGTCGATCGCCCCCACAAGATTGAAGGCTACGACGAACAGCCAAAAGAGTGGGCGTATGCGTGCCGTGAGTAGCGCCAGCAGCGCCAGCACTCCCGTTGCGAAGTCGCCATATGCGGCGAACACAGTGAAGCTGGCCGGCAGATCGGGACTGACGACGCCCGGCAGGATGAAGGCCAGCCCGAAGAAACGGAAGCTGTGCAAGGTGGCGATCGCGCGTTGCGCTTCAAGTGGGTCCATCGACTTGAGCCTGGGCCAAACGTACACACCGAAGCAAGGCAGCCAGGTGACATACCCCAGAACGAGATGCAACCGGAAGAGAAGTTCAGGTGACATGTTGCCCTCCTGCCAGTTGTCGTCTGGCGCATGGATGGATAGGAAGAAGATCAGCAAGCACGTCGTCGGATCAGCTGGCGCAGCGACAGCACGTGCAGCAGGATCGAGCCTGGTACCACGAAAGCAGGGGTCAGCACATTCGGATAAGCGCCGGCACCAATGCCCGGCACATTTGGAACGATCAACTGGAACCGGCCGGGCGAGGTGATCAGCCCCAAGGTAAGTGCGACTGCGAAATCGGCGAGGCCGAAGAGGTTCCAGGCGATCGCCGCCCTCCGCCCTTGCGCTGTACCGCTCGCCACCGCGATTGCCGCCGGCACGGCGGACAGGCCGGTCAGCAGATCGCCGGTTCCCGCCGGCAACGCAAACACGCCGGGCAGCACCCCACGCAGCCACGCAGCAAGCGCCCAGCTGCCGAATACCCGGTAAAGCTGAAGCGCGATGAGCCAGCTCGCCGGCATCGCGTCGAGCACCTGCCCCACCCGCTTCGACAACAGTAACAACGGCGCGCCGATCATCACCGGCAGGAAGATCGCCAACGGCAGCCACGGCACAGACCGCGGTGAGGCGTCGAGGTGAAAGACGCCATTGATCGCCGCGCTCCAGACGACCGCAAACCAGAGCGTGTCTGTGATCATGATCGCGAGCCAGGTCGCGCGGCGTTGGTTCGGCGTCAGGTCAGTGCTTTCGAGGCCGAGCCACAAGCCGACCGCGATAAACGCATGAGCCATCAGCTGGTGGGCGGTGGTTGGAACGCCGCTGTCCGGGATAACCGGTTGCCAGTAGATCAACGCAATCCACAAGCCTGTCAGCGGGACGATCCAAAGCATGATGCGCCAGGCGGGATGCGGCGGAACGATACCAGCGGGAACGTGGGCGGTGCTCATCATTGGCGCTCCGGTTGAACGTGTGTCTTCGCGGATGCGGCCTCGAATACCCCGGTGAAGATGCCGAGTCGGCCTTCCATAAGACTTCGCGCGAGGTTCGCGGAAAGCTGTGCGAAGTCCGGCCCCATCACCACGCCGAGATTTGGCGAGGGCGGCGGCCCTGACGCACGCAGCTGGGCGAACCAGGCCTTGGCGGCCTCGGCGTCGTCCTGCCATACCAGCGTACGAAAGCCCGCCTGTTCGATCACCTCGCGCGTTGCATCGGCTGTCAGCAGAAAGCTTGTTGACGGCGTTCGTGCCCAGGGAACGGGATAGTACGGTTCGCCACCGTTTGCGACGATGTCGAACGTCGCAAACCTGCCGCCTGGCTTCAGCACGCGCCCTATCTCCCGGTAAAGGCGGGCGCGCCCGGAGATGTTCATCGCCACGTGCTGCAGCAATACGGCGTCGAAATGGCTGCCGTCGAAGGGAAGTTCCAGCGCGCTGGCAGCATGGAACGACACCTGTTCGCTCAGCCCTGTTCGCCGGGTGAGATAGCGTGCGGCATCCACGAACGCTTCGCTCAGATCGATACCCGTCACGTGGCAGCCACAGGTTGCAGCGATCAGACGGGCCGGGCCGCCAACGCCCGAGCCGACGTCCAGCACCGACATGTCGGCGGTGATACCAGCCAGTTCTGCAAGCTCGGCCGTCGCTGCGAACCCACGGGTGTGAAACTGGTCGAGCGCGACCAGTTGCTGCGGTGTGAGCGGCTGATCCTCGGGTCCAAGAACCGTGAGCGCGGCCTTCAGCCGCCCGGTCAGGCCAGTCGCGCGATAGTGGTCGCGCACACCATCAAGTGCATCAGTCATTGCAAGGCTCCTCACTCCTGATTTGCACGTTAGATGTACCATCGTCTTGCGTGAACGACTATTCATCACAATGTTGATGGGCCATGAAGCAGAACTTCACAGTCAGACAGGGAGCGCTCGATGGTGTGGAGGCGTTCTTGAGCGTGGCCCAGCATCGGAGTTTTCGCAGGGCAGCCGCGGAACTCGGCGTGACGCCGTCGGCCATCAGTCAGGCGGTGCGTGTACTGGAAACGCGCATTGGCGCAGCGCTCTTCATCCGCACCACGCGTAGCGTTGGCCTCACGGAAGCAGGCGAACGGTTTCTCTCGCGCGCAAAGCCTGCCTTCGAGGAGCTTGTTGCCGCAAGCGAGGTTGCTCGGGGACTCGGCCAGCGGCCCGCCGGATTGTTGCGTCTTTCCGTGCCGCGCGCGGTGGTGCCGATCCTGCTGGAGCCACTGATCGCATCCTTCTGCAAGGCGTATCCCGAAGTCGAGGTGGAGATTGCGGCCGGCAAGGAGCTGATCGATCTTGCAGCGGAAGGATTTGACGCCGGCATCCGGCTGGGTCAGTTCATTGCCGACGACATGATCGCGGTGCCGTTGACGCCACCGTTTCGTCTCATCGTCGTCGGCAGCCCAGCCTACTTCGAAGGGCGCGGCAGGCCCAGGCAAACGGACGATCTGCGCCAGCACGCATGCTTGCGATGGCGGCGATCCAGCGGCGCGCTCGCGCTATGGTCATTCAACGATAACGACAACGGCAACACGATCGAGATCGCTGTATCCGGCCCGCTCATCGCCAGTGACTTTCCCACCATGCTCGGCGCCGCGATCGAAGGCATAGGCCTTGCCCAGATACCCGAGCCGATGGCCGCCGAGGCATTGAAAGCGGGAAAACTCGTGCAAGTGCTGGAGCCGTTCGCACCGGTGATACCGGGCGTGTTTCTCTACTATCCAGGCCGCCGGCAGATCCTGCCGAAGCTCCGCGCATTCATCGATCACGTGAAGAGCCGCCCGGCAGGCGATAGCAAGGCTCGGGTACAAGATGACTCCAGGCGTGCCGGGTCGGGCAAAAGAGGGTGAGGGCCTGCGCGAATTCCAGGCATGAGACGGCGCGCGGCTCATCCCCGATACGTCGTCCTGTATTGGGCAAAGGGCAGTTTTCGGAAGCGGAAGGGACGTTCGAGCGTCCGACAAGAGTTGCCCAGGAGCGGCCGTTGATGGCCGAGGTCGTGTGAAAACGCGCTGCTCACGAAGCCTTCTCAAAAGTCGACCCTTCAGATCGCCACGTATCGGCCTGGTGGCGACTCGTGAAGGGTAAAGCGACACCCGAAAACCGAGTACTTTTGCGTTTTCACACCACCTCGGCCGACTCCTGCCCCACGCTGCCTCACACCATCGCCGTAGCTTCGATCTCGATATTGAAGCCGAAGTGAAGCGGACCAACTGGCACGATCGCGCGGGCTGGTCGTGCATCGCCCGCCCAGTCCGCGTAAATCCGATTGAAGCTCGGCCAATGCTCGATATCGGCCAGATAAACCCGAACCTGCACCAGTCGCGCGATGCTGCTGCCAGCACCTTCCAGCGCCGTCGCGAGATTTGTTAGCACCTGTCCGGCTTGCACCTCGAATGACGCGTCCGTCAGCTTTCGGCCCTGCGCGTCGAATGGATGCGAGGCCGCCCGCGAGCCCCTCTGGCGAGGCGGCATGGCCGTCTGCGTACGAACGGACCGCGACACGATGGCCTTGCCTATTCCTCGGTCATTGCCTGAATCCGACCTTCCCGGATCGCCTGGATAAAATCCCTGTAGTCGCGACGGCCCGTCCGGTCCTGAAATTTTTGCAGATCGATTCTGTCGTACCAAACGTCGAGTGCGCGCATCGACGCATAGTCGTGCATGCGCTCGCGGTATTGGCGCACGAGATCGGTGGCTACGCGCCGGAAGTCACGGCTTCTGCCAGCGTGGCGAGTCCGTGAAAGCCCGCAACTCACGAGACGTTCAAGCGCTCGTTACCATTGCCGGGTTTTCGCGGCGAGTGATTCGAAGTGGTTTTCACCCATGCTCGCGCGGGGCTGGGCGGCATGCCTCGCCAGGCGTATTGGAAGACTGCACCAGCGTTTCCTGGAGCGCACGAAGCTCGACGTGCAGTCTGCCTATTTCGCCCGTCAGATGCTTGATGTCCCGATGCATTTCCCGTCGCAGCGCCCTTTCCTCCCTTCCGATGAGCGCCGCTGCAATGCTCGCAAAGACCAGCGATAACATGCCGTAACCCAGCAGCACGACGAATACGGCGAATACGCGCGAAGCTGGCGTGGTCGGGGCGATGTCGCCATATCCGAACGGTTGCGCTGCTTTCGAACGCGAGCCACAGTCCGTCCGCATAGGAATGCACTTTGGGTTCGAGCCACAAAAAGCCGGCACCCGCCATTGCCAGCACGGCAGCGCCCGCCACCAGCAGCCAGACAAGCCGGTTCGGCGTAAAAAAGCCTTGCAAGGACAACACGATCCGCACGGCGACGAGGCTCACGAACAACAACCGGAGTATCCATTCGGCCGTCTGCCATGGCGGCGCGCCCCATCCCGCACTGAATGCGGCACCCATCGCGATCAGAACGTCGAGGCGATTATGCGTAAGCAGCGTCTTCGGCTTCTTGCTGAGGTACAGCACCCAGAGGATCGAAACAGCGAAACCTGCGAACATGCACAGATACAGCATCCGCGCGACGGCCAGCGCAACATGGGTGGTCGCGGTGAGTTCGCCGTAAAAGGCAGGAATGGCCAGCAGGCTCCATGCACACAAGAACCAGCGGATATGGCGCCATGCGCGAATCGCTCGCGGACTATCGTGCGAATCCACGCCACCGATTCTGAATATGCCGAGGCTGTTATCCATCGTGCAATGAGAGATCGATCGAGCCACGTTCCGATGTTGCACACCGCCCTTAAGCCCGAACGGTTCGGGAAAGGGCTTGTGCAGGAGTACCCGCTTGTCAGGCTGGAATTGCCGCTCATTTCGTGCTCCTCGATCTGCCTGTAACCGTGACCGAACGTGCGACGCATGCGCGAAGCGGGCGCGCAGGCGTTTCATGGCCGCGTGATGTCGGCAGCGCTCGAGTTCACGCGGCCGTTTGCGGGCTCGTCGGCCGCGACGCTGATCATCTTCGTGTCGCTTGCGTTTCTTTCCGGCGTGACGGGCGCGTTTTTCAAGGCGCTGTCCGTGACGATGGCCAGCGCGCTGCTCATCTCGTTCATCGTGACGTGGCTCGCCGTACCAATTCTGTATGATCACTGGCTCAAGGCGAAGGACGCGGAAGAAGAAGGAACGTGCCTCGCCTCGTGGATGAACAGGCGCTACGCGTATCTGATCGAGCATGTGACGTCGAAGGCTTTGCTCGTGCTGACTGGTCTCGTGCCGCTCATCACTGTCGCGGCGTTCGCGTTCACGCAGGTCGGCAGCGGCTTCATGCCGACGATGGACGAAGGCGGCTTCGTGCTTGGCTATCACACGGCGCCCGGCACGTCCATCGCCGAAACGGACCGTCTGATGCAGCAGATCGAATCGGTCGTGCAGTCCAATCCGAATGTCTCGACGTACTCGCGCCGCACAGGCGCGGGTCTGGGTAGCGACCTGAACGAACCGAATCGTGGTGACTTCTTCGTGCGGCTCAAGTCCGGCAGTCGCGAGCCGATCGAAACGGTGATGGAAGAAATCCGTTCGCAGGTCGAGAGTAAGGTCCCGGGCGTTAGCGTCGAGCTCGCACAACTGATGGAGCATCTGATCGGCGATCTGACAGTGGTGCCGCAACCCGTGCAGATCAAGATCTATTCCGACGACCAGAACACGCTCGACACGACGGCCCGCAACGTCGCGGCCCGCATTGCGAAGATTCCTGGCATCGTCGATGTGAACGACGGCATCAACCCTGCGGGCGATGCGCTCGAACTGCGTATCCGCCCCGACGCAGCGGCGGCCGAAGGGATGGATATGCAATCGGTCGCGCAGGCTGTCTCCGACATGCTGGAAGGCAGCGTTGCCACGCAGTTCCAGAGCGGGCCAAAGACGGTCGGCGTGCGCGTGCGTGTCGCCAACGCGCTGAGCCTCACCGATACACAGCTCGGCCAGCTGCTCGTGCGCGCCCCGGACGGTCATCTGTTTCCCGTTGGCCGCGTCGCGGACATGGTCAAGGTCACGGGACAGCCGGAGATCAGCCGCGACAACCTCAAGCGCATGGTGGCCGTGACGGCACGCATTGACGGGCGCGATCTGGGCTCGATGGTCGCCGACGTGCAGAAGGCGCTCAGTGAACCGCAACTGCTGTCGTCGAGCGTCTATTGCGAGCTTGGTGGTCTGTACCAGCAGCAGAAGATCGCGTTCGAGAGACTCGTCACGGTGCTCGGCGGGGCCGTAGCGCTCGTTTTCGGCCTGCTGCTCTTTCTCTACGAGCGCTTTCGCGTTGCGCTCTCGGTGATGGCGATGCCGCTGCTCGCAGCGGGCGCGGTCTTCATCGGGCTATGGGTGACGGGCAACTAACTCAACATCTCCGCGATGATGGGCATGACGATGATCATCGTCATCGTGACCGAGGTCGCCATCTTTTACGTGTCGGAACTGCAGGGACTTGTGCGCGACGAAGGCCTGCCGTTCGAGCGCGCGCTTATTGAAGCGGGCTGCAACCGTCTGCGTCCCATCGCGATGACGACCATCGCTGCAATTCTCGCGCTGCTGACGCTCGCGTTTGCACTGGGCCAGGGCTCGGCGATGCAGCAGCCGCTCGCCATTGCGATCATCTCCGGGCTCATCGTGCAGTTGCCGCTCGTGCTTTTGCTGCTGCCCGTGCTGCTTCAGTTGCTGATGAAAAAGCGCGGTCCGGGGAGCCGGACGGGCTGATGGGTGGTTTTTCGACGCAGACCATGAGGGCTGGACGTTTGCCTTTCCTGGCCTTCATGTCTGCACGGCTTTTTTGGACGACCCCAGAATATCGAACTGGTTATGCCCAGTGGCTATTCCGACGAGACGGACGTTGGCGTGATCCGATACACGATTTGTCCTCCGGCACGGGGCGAAACGTCAAGCGCCCGCGAGGCGGCGCTTTGGCTTGCGCCGTAAATGCGACGACAAGGTCCGCCCCGTAACTTTCAACGTTCCGATGCTCAGCGACCAAGACCGCTACCGGCGATCTGCTGCTCGACGAACTGGGCGAAAAGCGTATGCAAACGCGTGGTCGGATGAAGGTCGTCAGCAAACATATACGTCTGATCGGCATTGGGTGTGACGTATGTAGCAGGCGAACACAGCAGCGCCGTGTCATCGGGGGTCTTCGCGGGATCGCAGGCCTGACCCGTGTTGGACACGGCAAAGCCGTTGCCCTTGAAGTTCGCGATGATCTGATTCACCCAGTTATAGGAATCGATCTGGATAACCTTGCCTTGCAGGCCACTGCCCTGCAAGGCAGCGTTCAATGTTGTGTTAAAGAGTTGCGACAACTGGGTCAGGTTCGCCCCACCGTCAGACGCGACGCGCCCCTTGGGCGAGATACCGACGTTGGGAACGTTGACCACGACGACGTGCGTGCCGCCGTTCTGGACAATCTGCCCCACAATCTGGGCCAGGGTAATTGCCGCCGCTTGCACCGTCGTCACAGCGGCGGGCGGCGAGCCCGCGCGAAGTACGTCGTTCGCGCCAGCCCAGACCAGAACAAGTTGACCGGCATTGAAGCTTCCGTGAGCGGCGAGATAGCTCGAAACCTGCTGGTTGACGGGCATTTCAACGTTGCCGATCACGTCGACAAGAAAATCATTCAGGTTGGCTGGCGTCGAAACCGTTGCGCCGCCCTCCGCATAACCCAGGCCGTCGTGTGCGCTGAGTTTATGATCGACACTGACCGTGAAGGCAGCGCTCAGCGTGTCCCCATAATATTGCGCCACATCCTGAGTCCATACCTGCCCCGGGTTGGTCGTGAAACGGCCCCCACCCACGGTGCTCGCGACGGGCGCAAAGGTTCCCACGTCCGACAGGCTGTCGCCAAAGGAGACAACTTGAAGACGAACGCCGCCCGGCGGACTGCTTGCACCACTGGAACCGCCGCCGCCTCCCCCGCATGCGGCAAGTACTGCAATCAGTATGACCAACGATGCCAGGTATGCCCACTGACGAATTCGTCTCATCGGGGTTCTCCACTGCGCGACCGGATTGCCATGCCTCCACATACATGGTTCCTCGTCACGCACCTGACATAACCCGCGATGAACCATGCTCTCGCAAAGAGGCACCCTGCGTAGCCCTAGGATACATCACCTATTCGTGGGACAAGCCGGCATCGACTGGCTGACACGTTTCCTGGCGCAAACGCTCCCGCCGTTGTCCGGCTGAGAGGTCGCTGTTTCAGTGAAACGCCCAGTTCACGCAAACGATCGGCTAGCCGCCGCTGCACGCTTGCGCAACCAGTTCATGCACGCAAACAGCGCGATTGCGAACACCATCAGCAGCGTGGCCACGGCGAGGATCGACGGGTCGATCTGCTCGCGGATGCCGCTCCACATTTGTCGTGGCACGGTGCGCTGATCCGGGCCGCCGATGAACAGAATGACGACCACTTCGTCGAACGAAGTCGCGAACGCGAACACGCTGCCCGTTGCAACGGCGGGCGCGATAAGCGGAAGCGTGACGCGGCGGAATGCGACCCATGGCGGCGCCCCCAGTCCCGACGCGGCGCGAAGCAGGCTCTGGTCGAACGACAGCAGCGATGCCGTCACCGTGACGACGACGAACGGCGTGCCGAGTGCGGCATGTGCAAGCACGACGCCGGGATACGAATTCACCAGGCCGAGCGGCGAAAAGACCAGGTAGAAGCCTGCCGCGACGACCACGATGGGCACGATCATCGGTGACACGATGACGGGCATGACGATCGAGCGGAACGGAAACTGCGCGCGGCTCAAGCCTAGCGCAGCAAGCGTGCCGAGCACCGTCGCGATCAGCGTCGACGCCGCGCCGATGCCGATGCTGTTCACGAACGCGCGTTGCCAGTCCGGCGAAGCCAGCGCCTGCGCGTACCAGCGCAGCGAGAAGCCCTGCATCGGGTACGAGAAGAACGAGCCCGAATTGAACGACAGCGGCACGATCGCGAGAATCGGCGCGACAAGGAAAAAGAACATGATCGCGCAATGCGCGCGTAATCCCGCGCCGGCGATGCGTTCCGAAAGTAGCCGCGTGCGTCCGTCTTTCATGTGAATCCACCTGTCGATGAGCGATACGGAGTGAGCGTCGCGCCTCGCTGCATGCTAGCCGAAGCGCAAGCGGTCGATCCCGACCAGCCTGTTGAAGATGAAATAGAACACGGCGGTGAAGACGACCAGATAGCACGATAGCGCGCCCGCAAGGCCCCAGTTCAGTCTCTCGTTGGTCTGCGACGCGATCAGCTGGCTGATCATTTCGTCGCCTGCGCCGCCCAGCAGCGCGGGGGTGATGTAATAGCCGAGCGCGAGCACGAACACAAGAAAACATCCCGCGCCCACACCCGGCAACGTCTGCGGAATGTAGACGCGCACGAATGCAACGGCGGGATGCGCGCCGAGCGATTTTGCCGCGCGCATGTACACGGGCGACACATTCTTCATCACCGAATAGATCGCGAGGATCATGTACGGCAACAGGATATGCGTCATGCCGATCAGCACGCCGGTACGGTTGAAGATGAGCGGCAGTGGATGACTGACGAGCCCAAGGCGGGTCAGCGCGCTGTTGATCACGCCGCCCGGTTGCAGCAGCACGTACCACGCGGTCGTGCGCACGAGCAGCGAAGTCCAGAACGGCACGATCACAAAGAGGATCAGGCGGTTGCTCTGCTTGTCCGGCAATGTCGCGAGCAGATACGCGACCGGGTAGCCGAAGAGCAGGCATAGCAGCGTGACCGTCGCACTGATCGTCACCGTGCGGCCGAATGCGGCGCGGTAGATGGCGCTATCGGCTGCGACAGGCGCCACTGAGCCGTCAGGTGCGACTTGCGCGTCGACGGCGTTCAGCAAATAGTCGGGTGTCGGCGAAACGGACGCACGCTTGAGCAGACGCCAGGTTTCCGGCTCGTTCCAGCGTGCGTCGATATCAGTCAGAGCAGGCTTCCATTGCGCGGACGTCTGCGAACGCGTGGCGCGCGCCGTCTTGAAGAGCAGGCTGCGGAATTCCGACTGATAAAAGTTCATGCGTCGCGCGATGTTGCCGAGCTGGCCGTTTTCGCCGGCACGCTTCAGGTCGTGCGCAAGCGCGGCAAATGCAGGCTCGCCGGGCACGCCCGCACCGTTCCACGCGGCCAGCGCCGCGCTCAGCTCGGGCATGCCGTCACGCACTTCGGGATTTTGTACGCTGCGGCCGAGCAGGCTCGCGATCGGCGCGACGAACGTCACCAGCAGAAACACGAGCAGCGGCAACGCGAGCAGCAGCGCGCGCATCGCAGCCTTGCGGCGCGCGGCGCGAAACAGCTCGCGATCCGCGGCGCGCGGGCCGCGGCCAAAGGGAGCAGTGGTTGGCAGCGGCGTGTTCATCGTCGTCAATCTCGTTTCGCTCTGGCCTTACTGCGTCAACCAGTTCTGGAAGCGCTTGTTGATCGCATCGGCGTTGTCGGCCCAGAACGTTGCATTGATTTGCAGCGGACGTTTGAAGTTCTCCGGCGCGGTCGGCAGATCGTTCAGGCGCGCCTTGTCGATCAGCGGAATCGCGTCCTTGCGCGGCGGCGCGTAGGCGATGTACTTCGACAGATCCGCGTAGGCTTGCGGCGTCGAGGCCGACACGATGAATTTTTGCGCCGCGTCGGCATGTTTCGCGCCGCTGACCACGGCCCACCATTCGTAGTCGTACACCTGCGCGTCCCAGACAATCTTGAACGGCTTCTTGTCCTTATGAACGGCATCGTCGATGCGGCCGTTGTAGGCCTGCGTCATCACGACTGCGCCGTCGGCAAGCAGCTGCGGTGCTTGTGCCCCCGCTTCCCACCAGACGATGCTCGACTTGATCGTGTCGAGCTTCTTGAACGCGCGATCGACGCCGGCGGGCGTGCCCAGTGTCTTGTAGACGTCCTTGGGCGCGACGCCGTCGGCAATCAGCGCCCACTCCATTGCCACCTTCGGTGACTTGCGCATGCCGCGCTTGCCGGGATATTTCTTCAGGTCGAAGAAATCGTTGATGCTGCTCGGCGCCGTCTTCAGCTTGCTGGTGTCGTACGCATAGACTGTGGACCACACCATCGCCGCGACCGCACAGTCGCTGAGCGAGCCCGGCAGAAAATCGCTGGTGCTGCCAAGCGACTTTCTGTCGAACTTCGCGATCAGGCCTTCGTCGCATGCGGTGATCGCATCGTTGGTTTCGAGGTCGATCAGATCCCACGTCGGGTTCTTCGCCTGCTCCATCGCTTGCAACTTCGCAAGGCCGCCATCATACGATTCCGTCGCGAACTGGTCGCCTGTCTTCGCAGTGAACGGTTCGAACCAGGCCTTTTTCGCGGCGGCTTCATAGGCGCCGCCGAACGTGACGACGGAAATCGTATCGGCCGCGTGAGCCGTAGCGGCAGCGAACACGCCCAGCGCGCACGCCGCGATGGTGGTCCGGAATAACGAAATGTTGGTTTTCATTTTCAGTTGACTCCTGCGATGAGTGGCGAGGCGGACGAGGAAGGAAAAGTCGCGGAACGGGCTGCGCTGTCAGAAGGTCCGGCGGCGCGCAGAACTTCGGCTGCGGGCAGCACCTTGCAATCGTCGCGATGCCAGGTCACGGCCGTCGGACGGCCTAGCGCAGGCAGATCGTGGTGCTGCGTATTCGGCACCTTGACGACCACGGTTTCGCCATGGCCGAGCTTCAGATGAACGCGATGATGGTCGCCGCAATAGACGAGTTCTTCCACGAGCGCGTGCACGACGTTCATGTTCTGCCGTGCCGCTTCCTGCTCGGCATCGGGCGTCGCCGCGATGTGCGCTCGCTCGGGGCGCAGCGCCAGCATCGCGGTATCGCCGACCGCGAGTCCCGCCCCTGCGCGGCCGAATACGATGCCGCCGTCGGCGAGCTGCATCGCGGCCCATTCGCCGTTGTCCGGAATCACGCGACCCGTCAGTCCATTGTTCTCGCCGACGAAGTTGGCAACGAAGGCATTCGCTGCGTTTTCGTAGAGCTCGGTCGGCGTGGCGGCCTGCTGGATGCGTCCATCGGAGAACACGGCGACGCGGTTCGACATCGTCAACGCTTCGTTCTGGTCGTGCGTCACATAGACGATCGTGAGCGACAGTTCGCGATGGAGCCTCATGATTTCATACTGCATGTTTTCGCGTAGCCGCTTGTCGAGCGCGCCGAGCGGCTCATCCATCAACACCACGCTCGGCTCGAACACCAGCGCGCGGGCAAGCGCGACGCGCTGCTGCTGGCCACCCGACAACTGCGACGGACGCCGTCCCGCGAGATGCGACAGCTCCACCATGTCGAGCACACGCATCACCCGCGTCTTCTGCTCGCTGCGGCTCACCCTGCGCACGGACAACGGGAATGCTACGTTCTCGGCGATCGTCATATGAGGGAAGAGCGCGTAGTTCTGGAACACCATGCCGATGTCGCGCTGATGGGGCGGCTTGTCGTCCAGACGCTTGCCCGCGAGGCGGATCTCGCCGCGCGTGGGCGATTCGAAACCGGCGAGCATCATCAGCGTCGTGGTCTTGCCCGAACCCGATGGTCCGAGCAGCGAGACGAATTCGCCGCGCGCGACGTCGAGGTCGAGCCCTTCGACCACGCTGTGCAGGCCATCGTATGACTTGCTGACGCCTGCAAAGGAAATGAATGATTGGCTTGACATGGGAGGCTCGGGTGAGTGTTGGCGATCCATGCGAGGCGTCGCTGTCACGTCGCGCCCACGCGTGCCGCGAGGTAGCGCGCAAAGTCATAATTCGGCCGCTCGAGCGGGCTCAGATTGCCCGGCTTTGCGAGCGGCGCATGCACGCCGCGAAACACGGCCTCGACGCCGCGCCTGTCTTCGGCGTTCACCTCGTCAAGCAGTGTCTTGAGCGTCGCCATGTAGTCGGCGGCTTTCGGATCGTCGATGAATTCCGGCGCGAGGCCGCCGCCGAAGCGGATATGCACGCGGCCGACGCCCTGCGGCTGCAGGATCAGATACCAGAAGTAGCCGGGGGTCAGTGTGATCAGATGCGTCGGATAAATCGCCAGCAACGCGGTGGTGCGGCGCCAGTGGCCTTGCAGGCGCGTATTGGCGGGATGCGCATTGCCGATCGGCAGCGAAGCTTCCTTCGTGATCCAGTGATAGTTGAACGCGGGAAGGCCCGGCGGGCATTCCATTTCTTCGAGCTTCGAGTGCGGGCCGACCGTTGCGCGATGCAGCATCGGCAGGTGGTAGCTCTCCATGAAGTTTTCCGCGAGGATCTTCCAGTTGGTGTTCCACACGTGCTCTTCGTGGAAGGTCTCGACGTAATCGCTCATGCCGTATGGCTCGATCAGCTTCGTCAGGTCCGCCAGATGCGCGTCGACTGGCGGCGCCTCCGCGTTGAGCGTCACATAGATCCAGCCTTGCCATGTCTCGCAACGCACGGCAGGCAGCCTGTATTGTTCCTTGCAGAAGCCCGCCTGGCGATCCATCAAAGGCGCGCCGGCGAGTGCGCCGGCGAGCGTGTAATTCCACGCGTGATACGGGCAGACGATGCGGCGCACGTTGCCGCGTCCTTCCAGCAGCACCGACATCCGGTGCAGACAGACATTCGAGAACGCGCGCAACTCGCCGTTCGCATCGCGCAATACGAAGACCGGCTGATCGTCTATTGTCCCTGTCAGATAGTCGCCGTTGTTCGCTAGCGCGCTCGTGCGGCCCATGCATAGCCACTCGCTGCGAAATACGCCACCCCGTTCGAGCGCGAGAAACGCCTCCGACGTGTAGACAGCGGGAGGCATCGCGTGCGCATCCTCGAAGGGGCGCTCACAGTTCTCGCGCAGATTGCGAACGACGTCGAGCCCATTGGTCGTCGGAATGGGAATAGCTGCCATGCGGCCTCCGTGTCAGCGTATGTATCGCGATGAACTCCAATCTAACAATCCAATTTTCAAGTCAAAATACTGTTTTTGGATGCATTGAATAGACTACTGCTATGCAGTGCTTCTGCTGACTTCTATTACTTCTATTCGATGTGCAGACGGCGAATGTATGTTTCGCAGAACGCCGAAAAGCGTTTGACGATTTCGCGCGGCTTCATGCTGCCGGATCGCGCGATGCCGAGCGTGGTGGCGTTGACGTTCTCCTTGAAGCGCTTGATGACGAAGTCCTCGCCGTCGACGGTCCGGTTCGACTTGAGCGGGAAGTTGAGAATGCTGTAGCCCAGTCCATTGGCGACCATGCCACGCACGACTTCGGGCTGCGACGAACGGAAGGCCGCGGTGGGACGGCTGCCGACCGCATCGAATAGCGCAGAGAAGTACTCCCGGCTATGCGGAAGGTCCAGCATCACATACGGCTCGTGAAGCAGATCGGCCAACGACACCTTGCGCGCCCGCGCAAGCCTGTGCGTTCTGGGCAGGATCGCATAGGGCGGCAGCGAAAGCAGTGGCGTAAACGCGATGCCATCGGCGATATCGAGGCTATAGGTCAGCACAATATCGAGTGAGCCGTCATGCAGACCGTTTAACAGCGTGTCCTGATGGGCTTCGGTGGTCCGGAACGATATGGCGGGATACTCCTGCACGAAGCGGCTGATGATGCCCGGCATGAGAGGCGGGGCAAGCGATACCAGGCACCCGAGAGAAATCGAGCCTGACATTCCGCCATCCATCTCTTTGGCCGTCAATTGCAGTTCTTCGGCATTCTTCAACAGATTGCGCGCGTGCCCCAGCAGATCGCGGCCGGGCTGCGTGAGCGACAGACCGCTGGCGTGATGCCGAATGAAAAGTTGCACGCCGAAAGACGCTTCGAGATCGGCCAGTGCTGTCGAAATCGAAGGCTGCGAAATATGCAATCGCTTTGCCGCCGCGGTGAAAGAGAGCGCTTCCGCTGCCACGACGAAGTACCGCAACTGGCGCAGCGAATAACGCACTGTATTTCCGTCCATGAGTTCGTTCCGGAGCATCGTTCACAGTCATTGTCGTCGCAATCGGGATGAGCTGCATAGCCAAAAACAATGCATGGCATTTTTTGAATGTATTTTTGTTTATGCGTAGCGCAGCGTACATTGTGTCCGAACAGTGACCGGGCGTGACGTGGGCGACACAACACGCCGATGCGAAAACCGCGTCGCCGTCGTCAGTCGCCTCGATCTTGCAATGCGTCATCGAACATGGACCTGAGTCAGAGTGCTTTTCAGAAGGAGACAGCCATGACGGCTGAACGGTTGTCGATCGACACGCTGATAATCGGTGCTGGTCAGGCGGGCATCGCGATGAGCGAACATCTGGGCAAACTGGGTGTGCCGCATCTCGTGGTGGAGCGCGACCGCATCGCCGAACGCTGGCGTACATGCCGCTGGGATTCGCTGGTCGCGAATGGCCCGGCCTGGCACGACCGTTTCCCCAATATGGAGTTCGAAGGACTCGATCCCGATGCGTTTGCTGGGAAGGATCAGGTCGCCGAGTACTTCGAAGCCTATGCGCGCAAGGTCGACGCGCCGATCCGCACGGGCGTCGAAGTGACAGGCGTCGCGCGGCGGGAGGGGCGTCCGGGCTTCATGATCGAAACGTCAGACGGCACGATCGAAGCGAATCGCTTGGTCGTCGCGACGGGGCCTTTCCAGCGTCCCGTCATTCCGCCGATCGCCCCTCGGGATGCAAATCTCACGCAGCTCCATTCCGCCGACTATCGCAACCCCGCGCAACTGCCGGAGGGCGCTGTGCTCGTCGTCGGCGCGGGTTCGTCGGGCGTGCAGATCGCGGATGAAATGCAACGCGCGGGCCGCAAAGTTTATCTGTCGGTTGGCGCACACGACCGTCCGCCGCGTGCGTATCGCAATCGCGATTTCTGCTGGTGGCTGGGCGTGCTCGGAGAGTGGGACAAGGAAGTCGCCACGCCGGGACGAGAGCACGTGACCATTGCGGTAAGCGGCGCATACGGTGGCCAGACCATCGATTTCCGCAGACTCGCGCATCAAGGGATGACGCTCGTAGGTCTGACGAAATCGTTCGACAATGGCGTCGTGAGTTTCGAACAGGACCTCGCTGCGAATCTGAAGCGCGGCGACGAAAACCTGATGTCGCTGCTCGATGCGGCCGACGCCTATGTTACGCGCACCGGTATCGATCTGCCGGAAGATCCCGAGGCGCGCTCGATTCCGTCCGACCCGGAATGCGTGACTCATCCGCTCGCCGAGCTCGATCTGGCGAAGGCGGGTGTGAACTCGATCATCTGGGCCACCGGCTATGCCGTCGATTTCAGCTGGCTGCATGTGGACGCGTTCGACGCGAAGGGCAAGCCGCAGCATCAGCGTGGCGTGTCGAAGGAGCCGGGCCTGTATTTCCTCGGCTTGCCGTGGCTCTCGCGTCGCGCGTCGTCGTTCATCTGGGGCGTCTGGCACGACGCGAAGCATATTGCCGATCACATCGTCACGCAGCGCAAATATCTCGCCTATCGCGACGCGTCGCAGCGTCAGCAGGACGCGCGGCGCGCGCATGATGGCAACGCAACCGATGCCGCGTGCGACGAGCCGCACGCACGGAAGGTCAACGAAATGGGAGTGAACTGATGCCGACGCATACCCGCATCCGCATGTTCAATACGAAGGATACCTACCCGAACCAGTCGCTCGACAACGATCTTTGCCAGGCTGTTCGCGCGGGCAACACGGTCTATGTGCGCGGCCAGGTCGGCACGGATTTCGAAGGCAATCTGATCGGTCTCGGCGATCCGCGTGCCCAAGCCGAGCAGGCGATGAAGAACGTCAAGCAGTTGCTCGAAGAAGCGGGCAGCGACCTGACGCACATCGTCAAGACGACGACGTACATCATCGATCCGCGTTATCGCGAGCCGGTGTATCAGGAGGTCGGCAAATGGCTGAAGGGCGTGTATCCGATTTCGACGGGACTCGTCGTCAGCGCGCTCGGCCAGCCGCAGTGGCTAATGGAAATCGACGTGATCGCGGTGATTCCGGACAACTGGAAGCCCGCTCAGGCGTAAGGAGCGACCCATGACATTCTCGATCGTCGGACGTTGCGAAAAGACGGGCCAACTCGGCCTCGCGATCAGTTCGTCGAGCATCTCGGTGGGCGCGCGGTGTCCGTGGGCGCGTGCGCGAGTCGGCGCGGTGGCAACCCAGAACGTCACGCTGCCTGCGCTCGGTCCGCAGATTCTCGATCTGCTCGAACGCGAACAGCTCACGCCTGACGCGGCGCTACAACGCGCGTTGAGTTCGAGCGAATGGAGCGAGTACCGGCAGGTGACGGTGATCGACAGTCAGGGCCGAACCGCGATGTTCACCGGCAAGGAAGCGCTCGGCGTGCATCACGCTCTCGCCGGCAATCAGTGTGTCGGGGCGGGCAATCTGCTCGCCGGCAAGCAGGTGATCGACGCGATGGTGAAGGCGTTCGAGAGCACACAAGGCGCGCTCGCCGATCGCCTGATACAGGCGCTGCATGCCGCGGTCGAAGCGGGCGGCGAAGCGGGTCCCGTGCACTCAGCCGCACTGAAGATCGTCGATGCACAAGTCTGGCCGGTCGTCGATCTGCGTATCGACTGGGCGGACGATGACCCCATCGGCCGGCTCGATGCGCTGTGGCAAGCCTATCGGCCGCAGATGCAGGATTACATCGTGCGCGCACTCAATCCGACCACGGCGCCAAGCTACGGAGTGCCGGGCGATGAGTGAGCTGTCGAGCCGCGAGCTGCTGGAGCGGCTGATCGGATTCGCGACCGTCAGCCGCGATTCGAATCTCGAGCTCATCGCGTTCGTGCAGCAATACCTCGCGGATCTCGGCGTGCAGAGCGAGCTGTTCCATAACGCCGAGCGCACCAAGGCCAGTCTGTTCGCCACCATCGGTCCGCACGACCGTGGTGGCATCGTGCTGTCCGGTCATACCGATGTCGTGCCCGTCGACGGGCAGGCGTGGACCGTAGACCCTTTCCGTCTCACGCAGAAAGACGGGCGCCTGTACGGACGCGGCACCGCCGACATGAAGGGCTACATCGCGTCCGTGCTGGCGGCCGTGCCCGCTTTCCTGAAGCAGAAGCTGGAGCTGCCCGTGCATCTCGCGTTCTCGTACGACGAGGAAGTGGGCTGCCTCGGCGTGCGGCCGATGCTCGCCGAACTCGAAAAGCGCGTGCACAAGCCGCGTCTGTGCGTGATCGGCGAGCCGACCGCACTGAAACCGGTGCTCGGACATAAGGGCAAGCTCGCGATGCGTTGCCATGTGAAGGGCGCTGCATGTCATTCGGCGTACGCGCCGCAGGGTGTCAACGCGATTCAATATGCGGCGCGGCTGATCAACCGGCTGGAAGAGGTCGGCGACGAGCTCGCGCAGCGAGAACATCGCGACGCGCGTTTCGATCCGCCGTTCTCGACGGTGCAGACGGGCGTCATCAAAGGCGGACGTGCGCTGAACATCGTGCCCGCCGAATGCGAGTTCGATTTCGAAGTGCGCACCGTGCCGGGCTTCGACGCCAGCGTCGTCACGGACAAGCTGCAAGCCTATGCGGAAGCCGAACTGCTGCCGAAGATGCGCGCGGTGCAAGCCGATACAGGCATCCGGTTGCAGGCGTTGAATGACTATCCGGGCCTTGCGACTTCACCCGATAGCGACGCTGCACGGCTGCTCGCGCTGCTGAGCGGATCGAACGCATTCGAAACGGTGGCCTTCGGCAGCGAAGGCGGATTGTTCACGCAAGCAGGCATTCCGGCCATGATCTGCGGACCCGGCAGCATGGACCAGGGCCACAAACCGGATGAGTTCGTCACGCTCGAGCAACTGCACCGATGCGACGCGATGCTGGTGCGCCTGGGTGAGCATCTTCGGAGCGCTTTCGCGAGCCTTTTGTCATAAAGTGCAGAGCTTTTCTTTGCTGCGCCCTTCTGACCTCGATGATGTAGAAGTGGACACGTCGATGATCGAAGCCCACTTTTCCGACAAAACGAGCGCACAGATCGTTCTATAAAGATAACTTTTCTTGTATTAACGCGTACTTTTCTTAATATGCATATCTAATCTATTGGGCGATCCAAATTAAGATGGATGTTGTCAAGGCATGGTAACCGCCTTATCACGGTAACGGGCGCTCCTGAACACAGCCATCGCTTCCACATCTGGCAAATATCGCGAGCCGTTGTGGCTGCGCAATTTCCGATGTCTTACTTTGAAACGAAGTTAAGCTGAAAGCGACGTATACAAGCTTTAAGTTTAGGACAAAAGTAAAGCATCGACCTAGACTCGGCAAGTTTCAATCTCCTGAACGTCTGATAGTAGGGTTGAAGAGGCCCGACAACTTGGGGAAGACGAAGAATCTACTTCAAACCGCCAGGCTTCTCGACGTTAGCTATACCTGCATCCTTAAGCGGGCACCAGAGTATGCTGCGCAACTAGTACAAAGAGGACGGGAGGCCAGACATAAAGCGAAGATCGAAGGCGAAAAAGCTCGTTTCAATGCCTATTGGCAATCCTTCCAAGAGTTGTGCCGAGAGAACAAAAGGCCAACAGGAAAAAGAGTCGTAATGCGAATGTTTCAGCGCACCGGAAAGAGAAGATCAACCGCTTTGAAGCTTCCACGAGAGGCACGCGAACTGGTGCCGACAGGTCAGCTTCGGCCGGCGATCAACTTCGGCAATCCGATACTTGCCACTCGCGATCCGAAAACGGGTGAACCGTGCGGCGTCTCCGTCTATCTTGCGACAAAGCTGGCCGCCCTGATCGATGCGCCTCTGCAACTGATCCTGTATGACGGTGCTGGCGAAGTGGTTGCCGGGAGCGAGCGGGACGAATGGGACGTTGCATTTGTTGCGCGAGATCCGTTGCGCGGCAAAGAGATCGAACAGACCCGTCCTTATCTTCTGATCGAGGGGGCTTACCTTTTCCCCGAAAGATGTCAGAGGGCTATGAGGTACCAGCAGGCGTCAGGCAGCAGCTCGAATATGATGCCGCTCGTTTTCCGGGGCTGCGGATGCTGCCAGGGCGTTTCATGGTAATCGAGCAGGCGATGGGAACACCGAAGGGACGTGAGGCGGCTGCTCACCTTCTGTATCGGTTCATCGTGCACATGGTCGAGTGCGGTTTTGTGAAGTCTTCGCTGGAGGCGCACGGGATCCGAGGCCATGCACGAATGATATTCGTCTGCAACGGGTCGCGAGTTCGCGTTCGCTGAACGCCTCCTGAGTTATTCGCGGCCGTGCACGTCCGAACGACAAGAAAGAACTGGAGCGGCCTTACAAACGGTGAGCCTGAAAGTCAGCTGAGGCCGATAATTGTCCTCCAGCGAAAGCAGGAAATGAGCGCTCTGGTAGATATCGTTGAGACTTCGTGTGTTCGATCAGCGGCGAAGGTATTGGCACGACTTCCGAAGTCACAAAGACATTGTCAATTGACATTTCAATTCCTTTAAAGCGCCTGGTACACAGCGAGAGACGCCACGGCAATCGGAACAAATCCCGCGCCCTCACTTGACCCGATCGACGAATTCGTTGGTGTAGGTTTTCGACAGATCGATATGCTTGCCCTCGATGTTGGGATTAAAGCCCGTCAGCACCTTCAGTACTGTTTGGGGGCCTTCATCCGGCATCTTTCCATCGGGTGAGTACATCGGCAGCGACGCTTTCAACGCCTGAACGTATGGCGCTTTGTTGCCGCCGTAGTAGTCAGCAGGCATCTTCGCGGCAATTTCGTCGGGGGAGTGTGTATGGATAAACCGCAAGGTTCTGACAAACGCTCTTGCCAGTTTCTCCGCTTCAGTTTTATGTGTTTGTGCCCAACTGCGCTGGACATAAAGACTGGACGCGGGATACAACCCGCCCAGAGCGGCGCGGGTACCATCAACGCTGCTCAAATCGACCAACACTTTTGCGTCACCACTCGCGCGCAACAGTGATGTGGTCGGCTCAGTCGTCCATGTTCGGAGATCTCCAGCGCGTCATCGACTTCAACGCCAAGATACCTGATTGTGCTTTCGATCTTGCTATGGCCGAGCAGCAACTGGACGGCTCTGAGATTCTTCGTGCGTTTGTAAATCAAGGCCTGATTGAAGTGAGTGACATCCCGGACTCGCAGACTGACAAGATCGCAGCCACGCAGTTTGCTGTCGATTGCGAGGTTGAACAAGGAAAGATCGCGGACGGCATGAGCGTTCTGTAGGTGGATCCGGATGGCCCAAACGTCTTTGGGTCGGAGCGGCGGCTTCTGGCCGACCAGCTTGCCTTTATTCCACGCTTCACGAGGTTGTTGGGTCTTCATGGCAGACTCCCACAGGAAAGATGGCAGTTCCATTGTCAAACGACGCTGCCGTCACTACTGTTCACAATCGCGCCGATTGTTGCCGCTGGAACAGTCCCAACCACTGTGACTCGCCGGCTGATTCACAGCAAAATTTGCCTCAATGAGCAGAGGAGCCGTTTCGGCTTTGATGACATTCGGGCGTCTACCACCGTGAGGCATCTGGTAGGCGCTTTGCCGCCATTCGCGCCGTCGTAGCCTCGAATGTCAGCTCTCGCCGCCTTCGAATGAGTCTTCGCGACCCACTCCCGCCGTTCGACCCAGCGCCGCCTCGACGGCGGCTTTTTCAACTGCAACGGCCATTCGCGCGATCACTTCGACCGGCGGGTGCTCTTGAAGTCTGCTCAACGCCTGGCGGTCCATGTCTACAGGGCCAGAAGCGCGCGACGGGACATGCGGGCACGCGTTGAATAAACTGGAAGGCAGGAAACTGCGGAATGCCCCGACGCAGTCGGAGTCGTGTGAGGCCGTGGTGATTGATGGGCCGGGACGCTTCGCGGTGTTAGAGGATGCGCGAGCGGGATGCCACGCCGTGAGATCGTGTCCGTGATAGCGGTCATGGCACGGACGGGTGTACCCGCCAGAGTTCAAGCAGCAGTTCGCCAGTTGGCAGGGGGCCAGCCCACCCAGGCCGCGGAGACCGGGTCGAACATCATGCGTGTCCTTCCGTGAGCGGTTCAGCGAATTGCGAGAGTCGCGCGGGCAATTCAGACCGCGCCGCATCCAGTTCGCGCGCCAACTGCACGATCAATTCCGACGTCGACAATACGTCTGTAATTGCGCCGGCTCCCTGGCCGGCGGACCAGATGTCCTTCCAGGCCCGTGCCTCATGATTGAGTTCTCCGCCAATATCTACCGCGCCCTTCTCCGGCAGGCACTTCGGGTCAAGGCCGCAAGCGGCAAGGGATGCATTCAGGAAGTTCGCCGGAATGCCGGAGATGGCGGCGGTATAGGTGATGTCGTCCGATTGGCTGGCGATGATCATCTCCCGGTATTCGGCGGCGGCTCGACTCTCACGGGTATTGATAAATCGTGTACCCATGTAGGCGAGGTCCGCGCCCATCAGCATCGTCGCCGCTACGTCGCGACCGGTGGAGATACAACCCGACAGGATGATGGTGCCGCAGAAGAACTGACGCACTTCGTGCACAAAAGCGAAAGGATTCCGCGTTCCGGCATGGCCACCCGCGCCGGCGCAGACGAGGATCAGACCGTCCACGCCTTTTTCGGCAGCCTTCCTGGCGTGCGCGATTGTGGTGACGTCGTGAAACACTAATCCTCCGTAGGCGTGCACAGCATCGACGACTTCTCGTGCGGCGCCCAGCGAAGTAACCACTAGTGGTACCTGGTGTCGCACGGTAACGTCGAGATCAGCACTCAACCGCGGGTTGGTCTTGTGGACGATCAGATTGACACCGAACCCGGCGTCGTTGGGACCCAGTCCCGCCTTGATCGTATCCAGCCATTGCGCGTACCCCTCAGTGGTGCGCTGATTCAGGGCAGGAAAGGTGCCGATCGCTCCGCTCCGGCAGGTCGCGATGACGAGCTCCGGACCGGATACCAGAAACATCGGCGCGGCGATAACGGGCAACTTCAGGTTCTTTCCCAGCGCGACAGGAATTGTCATTGTGGAACTCCTCGACCTCGTTCGGTTGATAGAAATGGATTGGGCGTTAAGCGCCTGCCCCGACATCACACCGGACCCTGTCGGATTGCCGCCAGGCCGGCGCAATGGTGCCGTGGTCTCGCACCAACCGGCCAGAGCCAAAGGCCGGAGACAGTTACTGCCCGCCAAACGGCTTTTTGACCGTCAACCTGTTGGTGACGGATGTGACGCCCGGAACACCTCTCGCGATCTCGCTCACTTTATCGATCTGCGATGCATCGACCACGGTTCCGTCGAGCGTCACTGCGCCGCTCTTCGCGATGACGCTGATGTTGCCAGCGTTGATCGCCTTGTGCGTGACGATCGCAGAATAGACCTTGCGGCGCAGCGCACGATCGGCTTTCCGGATGTCTTTCGCCGACATGCTGCCCGAAGCCGCGATCGCCGTTCCGTTCGAAGCCGTGCTCGCGCCCGCCTGCGCCCAGGCATGAACAGATGCCGAGGCGATCAATACGCCGCCCGCAATCCCGAGCGCCCAGTTTGCTTTCATTGCATGCTCCAGTCGTTGTCTGTGTGAGGTCATCAGAAGCCGTGGCGGATACCGATCATCGCCGCCGTGGTTGACCTGCCTTCCGGAACGGGCGCGCCGTAGGTGATCGTCTGGCTCATATTGCCGCGGTTGTTGACGTAGCCAACCTGCGCATAGGCGAGGGTCGCCTTGGACAGGCTGTATTCGGCGCCCAGCGCGAACTCATCCGATTGATTGGACGAGTGGTTACGATCCTTCAGGTAATAGAAGCCCGAGGTAACCTTGAAGGCCGGACTGAACCTGTAGCCGAGCCCCCCGGAAATCATCTCGAAGTTGGCCTGGCCGCTGTTCGCGGGGTTCTTGCCGATGCTGTATGACGTCGACACGGAAAAATCGTGGAAGGTGTACTGCGCGCCCAGATACCAGAAGCGGTTGTTGGCCAGGCCCGTCGACGGCGCCGTGACGATTGTCGTAGGGCCCGTCTGCGTAAATGGATTCGTATCGTGCCCGTTGTAGTAAACGGCCGCCAGGTTCAGGCCATAGTTCGAATACTGCAGCACGGCGGACTCGCGCGTGCCGCCCTGGAACTGGCCTGGGACGCCGCCGGGCGAATACTCGAGCGCGAGCGACGCGCCATAGAACTTCGGCGACCGGTAGACGATCGCGTTGTCGTCATACAGCGCGCCGATCGGGCCGTTCGTGCTGAGGCCCTGCCAGCCCGCAGCCTGGTTCATGCCGAGCCATGCGGTCAGGATACTGCCGAAGTATTGGGCGTTCCGTACATCGGTGTCCGCCATCGCATAGATCATCGGCACGATCTGCCGGCCCATGTCGATCGTGCCGAACGGGCTCGACACGCCCACTGTCGTCTGCTGGTTGAACATCGCTGTGGCGCCCGGCGTATCAGACAGCCCGGACTTGCCGTTCGAACTGTTGAACGCCCCCTGCAACCTGAAGTTGACCTTGTAGCCACCCCCGATGTCTTCGCTGCCCTTGAGACCCCAGACGCTCGAATAGATCCCGCCGTCCTTGAGTGCGTAGACATGTCCGAGATTCACTTTCGACTGAAAGTTCGCCGCATTCGCGCTCTGATACAACAGTCCGGAATCGATGACGCCATACAACGTCACCGACGACTGCGCGTATGTGGCGCTTCCCGTTGCAGCCAGCACGGCTGCCGCTAACCACTTCAACTTCATCTTGTCTCCTGCTTAGCATGTCTAATCAATTCGCAATGACTTCCATCCCACTCGATGCAAAGAACCGTCATCCCACACATCAGACCAGCAGATAGTCCCCAAACGCTTCGCGCAGCTGGTTCTTCAGCACTTTGCCTGTGGCGCCCATTGGCATCGCCTCGATGAACACGACGGCGTCCGGCATCCACCACTTCGCGATCTTTCCGTCGAAGTACGCCAGCAGTTCCTCCGTCGTCACCCGTGCTTCGGGCCGCTTCACGGCGACAAGCAGCGGCCGCTCGCCCCACTTCGGATGTCTTGCCGCGATACAGGCCGCGCCCGCTATCGCCGGATGTGCGGCTGCGATGTTCTCGATGTCGATCGAGCTGATCCATTCGCCGCCGGACTTGATCACATCCTTGCTGCGGTCGGTGATCTGCATGAAGCCGTCTGCATCGATCGTCGCGATATCGCCGGTCGGGAACCAGCCATGCGCGTCGGCGTCGATGCGCAGCGGATTGCCGCCCTCATTGCGGAAGTAGTTGCGCACCACCCACGGCCCGCGCACGAGCAATTCACCCGAAGTCACGCCGTCCCATGGCAGTTCCTGCCCGTTCGCGTCGACGATTTTCATGTCGACGCCAAACACCGCGCGCCCCTGCTTCGACTGCACGGCGCAACGCTCCTCCCGGGACATCGTCAGGTGCCTGTATTTCATCGTGCCGATGGTGCCGAGCGGACTTAGTTCGGTCATGCCCCATGCGTGCAGGACCTCCACGCCGTACCTGTCCTGGAACTTTTGGAGCATCGCGGGCGGGCAGGCTGCGCCGCCAATCACAGTGCGCTTCAGGGTCGAGAATGTCCGGCCTTCCCGTTCGAGATGACCCAGCAGTCCCTGCCATACAGTCGGCACGCCGGCGGCGAACGTGACCTGTTCGGCTTCGAGAAGCTCGTACAGCGACTTGCCGTCGAGTCCCGCGCCGGGGAACACCAGCTTCGCTCCGACCATGCACGCGACGTATGGCAGGCCCCACGCATTGACATGGAACATCGGCACGACCGGCAGGACCACATCACGCGCCGAGCAGTTCAGCGCATCCGGCAACGCGGCGGCCCAGGTGTGCAGTAGCGACGAGCGATGCGAGTACAGCACACCCTTCGGGTTGCCCGTCGTACCCGACGTGTAGCACAGCGTACACGCGGTATCCTCGTCGAAATTCGGCCACGCGTAATCAGACGAACTTCCTTCGATCAGGTCTTCGTAGCACAGCAGGCATGCAATGCCGGAGTCCTGGGGCATGTGCGCGGAGTCGGTCATGGCGATAAACGCCTTGACTGTCTTGCAGCGGCCGGCGATGGCTTTGACCAGCGGCAGGAACGTCAGATCGAAGAACAGGTACTGGTCCTCCGCATGATCGACGATGTAGGCGATCTGGTCCGCGTGCAGGCGCGGATTGATCGTGTGCATCACCGCGCCCATGCCGGAGATGCCGTAGTACAGCTCCATGTGGCGATAGCCGTTCCACGCCAGCGTGCCGACGCGGTCGGACGGCTGGACGCCCAGGTTGGCAAGCGCATTGGCCAGCTGACGCGCGCGGCGGTGGCAGTCGCGGTACGTATAGCGATGGATGTCACCCTCGACCCTGCGTGACACGATTTCGGTATCGCCGTGATGGCGATCCGCATGCACGATCAGCGAGGAAACCAGTAACTGCTTCTGCAGCATCAAACCATTCATGAGGTCTCCCATTCATTTCGGCAATTCATTCTCTAAAGCGGAGTCGCCGGTCAACGCCACCCGCAACATTCCGCTGCGACGGCACGCGAGCAATGCGGCGACTTCGGCCTTCTGCTGGTCGTTCATCTGATCCCAGAGGCCAATCTCACGGAGCGTCCTCCAGCACCCCTGGCAGAACTGACCATTCGGGTCCATCCTGCAGATATTGATGCAAGGATTGGCGACGGTATAGCTTCGATTCATGTGGCACATCCGGTCAGATCACGACGCCGCCGTTCGGGCTGATGATCTGGCCGACCAGATAGTGATCGCCAGCCATGTAGGTCACCATCGAGGCATATTCCTGCATCGTACCCAGACGCCCGGCGGGTACCAGTTGCCAGAACTGGTTGCACTTTTCCTCACCTGCGGCCTCGAAGTATTGGTTGAATTCAGGCGTGGCCACCCCACCCGGCGCCATTGCATTGACGAAGATATTGGCGCCCGCCACCTCGGCCGCAACCGACTTCGTGAAGGCAATCACCGCACCCTTGGTCGCGCAATAGTGCGGACTGTGCGCGCTCATCGCCGATATGCCCGCAATCGACGCGATGTTGATGATCCTGCCGTCGCGCTGCGGCTCCATCAGCCTGAGCGCTTCGCGCGTGCAATAGAAGAGGCCATGCACATTGACGTCCCAGTAGCGATGCCATTCCTCATCGCTGATGGTGCTGGTAAAGCCTAGCGACTGCCGCGGCACGGGTGTGGTGATATAGGCGTAGTGTTCGTTGCGACGCCCGGTATCGACGGGCGTGTTCGGCACGCGTGCGGCGTTGTTGACAAGGATATGCAGCGTGCCGAAGCGCTCCGCGATGGCGGAAAACAGCCGCGCGACTTCGCTGCTCGACGAGACATCGCAGCGTAGCGCGAGACACTGCACGCCGGTCGCTTCCACCGCTGCGCGCGTGGCTTCGAGCGCAGGCATGTCGATATCGCAGATCGCGACGTCTGCGCCCGCGCGGGCCAGGTCGATGGCAATGGCGCCACCCATGCCGCGACCGGCACCCGTAACTAGGGCAATACGCCCCCCCAGATTCTGACGCTGGTTCTGCATTCTCAAGATCTCACAGGCTGAACATTTTCGGTCGCGGGAGCGCGCTGCCTGCCTGAGGCGCGCGCCGCAAGGGCGAACCACAGGGCCGAGCTGATCGCCAGCACATCGCTGAGGAACAGGACGCCCGTTAGCGGAGCGGTGCTGCCTGCCCGCTTCAAATGGTCAGCCAGCATGCCGATGACCACCGTGCCAATGGCAAGCGCGAATACATTGATCAGCAACATCGTGAAGCCAGTCACCGTCGAGCGCATCCTTGCCGGCGTCATACCGGTGATGGCCGAAAGGGCCGAGCCATAGACCGCCATCGGCAGGAAGAATCCGGCACACATGCCGACATAGAACGCGGGCGAGCCGACCGGTACGAATCGATATGAGAGGATCAACGGTGCGCAGACCAGGACGAGCAGCGCCATGAAGCTTGCGTGCCCCCCGCGCAGGCGCCTCGCGACGCGATCCCCCACTGCGCCTCCCGCGACCGCGCCAAGCGTGCCGAATACCAGCTGCAACGCCCCGATCCGTGTGGCGATACCGGCCGCGTTCATGCCCCGTTCGTCAACGAGCCACAGTTGCGTGAAGGAGAAGCTGGCAAAAACCAGGTGCACCAGCACGAAACCGACAATCGTGAAACCCAGTGCACGACTACTGCCAACGGTGCGCAACACGGCGAGTGCCTGCTCGAGGAATGGTGCGCCGCGCTCCTGCGGTGCGAGTACGCTTCGGTTCTCCTTGAGCAGTGCCAGCGGTAGCGCAATCGCAATGCCAATCACGCCCAGCGCATGGAATGTCGACCGCCACCCGAGCGTGGCGCCGAAACTGCCGGCGAGCAGGAAACTGCAGCCGACACCCAGCGGAATGCCCATGAAAAAGAGCCCCATTGCCGTACCACGCCGCTTGCCGGAGAAGAGTTCCGCCAGCAGGGCCACTGCGGCAGGGACCAGCGCCGCCTCGCCGCTGGCGACGAAGAACCGGGCCACCACCATCTGTTCAAAGCTCTGGGCGTGGCCCGACGCCAGCGTGCAGGCGCTCCAGATCAGCACACCGGCGGCGATGATCCGGGGGCGGCTGAAGCGATCGGCGAGCGTACCCATGAACATCGCCATCACGCCGAAACTCAGCACCCACACTGCACCCGCGAGAAACCCGTATTGCGTATGGCTGAGCGCCAGATCCCGGATGATCTGCGGCGAAAACCCGAGCAGCATGTTGCGGTCGGTGTGCGCCAGCAGGTGAATCACCAGCAGGGATGCCACGACGGCAGCGGGGCTTTTCTTCCAGAACATCATCTGTCTCCATGCCTGATGGGTTGGACTACATGCGAGGCGCAGCATGTTGCCGCCTGCACCTCGTCATGCTGCTCAGGCGACCTTGCGTGCCAGTACGCCGCGCTGGTCGGATGCCCGGTTCGGTGCCATGCGCAGCTTGTCCAGCGTCTCTTCAACCGACTTCCATTGGGTACCGATCTGGTAGATGCCGCGTGCCTCCTCCGCACTTGCGACGTCACGATTGAGCTCGCGCGCAATGCGCACCATCTGCTCGATCTGCTGCACGGAGGTCGCGCGTTTGCCGTCCGGGCCGAGCAGCGTGTCCTCGATGCCGACACGCACATGGAGGCCCAGCGCGATGGCCATCGTGTTCATCGGCACGACATTGCGGCCCAGCGTTTCGATCGTGAGCACGGCACCATCCGGCGTGCGGCGCGCGAACTCCAGCATGTCGGCCGGATGCAGCCCTGCCGCGCCACCACCGATGGCCACGTAATTGAGGTTTAGCGGCCCCGTATAGACACCCTTGCGGATCAGGCGCTCGAGTGTTTCGAGCTGCGTGAGATTGCCCAGCATGAACTGTGGCTGGATGCCCGCGGCAAACAGCCGCCGGATGTGCTCGACATGCCACGACGGATTGGACGGCGAGATCATGTCGCGGTAAGCCGCCTGCAGCGCGGGGTTCATGAACGAGGTGCCGGCGATGTCGGCCTCTGTCAGCAACTCCATGATGTTCATCTGGCCCGTGTTGATCGCGACGGTCACCTGTTCGGGACGCGGGCTCAGCTCCGCGAGCATGTGGCGCGTGTCGTCGTTCGCCCACCTGGCCATCTCGCCGTCGCTTTCCGGCGCGAACGAGATCGAGCCGCCGACCTGCAGGATCATCTTCGGCACCGCTTCGCGCAGAAGCGCGAGCATCTCGTTGAACTTCGACAGGCGCTTGCTGCCCTTGCCGTCCTCTTCGCGCACGTGCACGTGCAGCACCGTTGCACCCGCGTTGTAGCAGTCGACGGCTTTCTGCACCTGCTCGTCCATCGCGACCGGGATATCGTCCGAATCGCCCGGGATCCATTGCGGTCCGTAAGGCGCGACCTGAATCACAAGTTTTTCCTGATTTTCAGGCAGCAGCGAATCGTCCATGAAATGCATGATGTGTATTCCTGATTGAGAATGGGTAGATGTTGGGTGGCGTCAGACAGCGGCCCGCGCGCCGTTGCTCTTTGCCTGCTCAAACGCTGCCAGTTCCTCCAGCAGGATCGGCGCACCGAGACTGGACGAATGAATGCCAAGGACGCTTACGGCCTGCAGAACCGCGGCGATCTCTTCCTTTGTGGCGCCCAGTTCGAGCGCCTTGCGGATATGCCGGCGCGTGCCCGGCGCATACATGTGCGTGCAGGACGAATCGACCGCGATGGCAAGGAACTCCAGCACCTTGGGCTCAAGCACACCGGACATCACGGTGTGTGCGCCCATCGTCATGAATTTCTCGGCCCAGACGGGATCGAGTTCGGCAATCGCATCCCACGCAGGATTCCAGTTGCCCGTTGCGCGCAGCTGATCGCACACTGACGTGGCGCTGCGGTTCGTCTCATTGCTCATTGCCTGTGTCCTCTGCATTTCTGAAAGAGTCGGTACATTGCTTGGTGGTGTCCCCACGGGGACAAGTATCGGATTTCGGCAAAGAGACGTTTGACGGATTGGGACGAAGAATTTACATTTTGGGACACTACGGGAAAACGATATGTCCTATCTGCTTCGCAGTGCAGCCCTCACCAATTTCGTCGAGGAGGCCCGACTGGTGGGCCTCGATCCCTATCAGCAGTTGGGCGACGCGGGAATCGAGCGGTCCGTGCTGCTCGATCCCGACATCATGATTCCGGCCGAGGCAGTAGCGCGACTGCTGGAGACATCGGCCCGGGGCGCCGCCGTCGAGGATCTGGGGCTGCGCATGGCCGAGACCCGCCATATCTCGAACCTCGGCGCGCTCGGTTTTGTGATGCGCGAACAGCCGACGCTACGAAAGGCGCTGGAATCCGCGGCGCACTACCTGCGGTTGCAGAACGAGGCCGTGGTGATGCGCATCGAGGAATCGGAGGGACTGGTGGTCATCCGCGAGGACATCGTGGGCGTACCCGGTTCGATGCGTCAGGCAACGGAGCTGGTACTGGGGGTCCTGTACCGCGTACTGGACATGGTGCTGGGCGCCGCCTGGAAACCGCGCGCCGTCTGTTTCACGCATCATGCTCCCGCCGGCACCACGATCCACGCGCGCGTATTTGGCGTAACCGTCGAATTCAACCAGGACTTCGACGGCATTGTGTGCCTCGCGTCCGATCTTGATGCCGCGATTCCCGCCTACGATCCGGTCATGGCAAAGCAGGTGCGCCGCTACCTCGATTCGATGCTGCTGCAGTCCAGCGCGACGATGCCCGACAAGATCAGGAAGCTGATCGTTGCGCTGCTGCCGTCAGGCGCCTGTTCGGTCGATCGGATCGCGCAGCATCTGGGCGTGGATCGCAGGACCGTGCATCGCAATCTCGCACAGCACGGCGAGAACTATCTGTCGATTGTCGATTCGGTGCGGGTAGAGATGGTGACGCGGTATCTCGGTAGCGGCAACAGGCCGGTGTCTGAAGTCGCCTCGCTATTCGGCTTTTCATCGTTGAGTGCGTTTTCCCGCTGGTTCAGCGGCCGGTTCGGCTGCAGCGTGTCTGCGTGGCGCCGGGAAAACAGGCAACGCGCTATTGGCGCTGACGAAGACGGCGACCGTTAGAACACAAATGCCGGTTCGTCACATTTTCCCGCCCGTCACAACAACCATTCGATGGGAAGAATCGAGAAAAACCAGATGCCGAGCCGGGTAGCCCACGTCGAATTCGGTTCCCTGTCATAGCGCACCAGCGCGTCCCCGTTTCGTCTGATCCAGTACACCTTGCCACCTTGGTCCAGGTTGACACGATATGCGAGTTGCGGCGCGAGCGAATGGAATACGGCTTCAATGCGGCTTGCCAGCCTAGGGCTTTCAATCAAGAGACCCATTTCCGTATTGAGGTTCGCCGAGCGTGGATCGAAATTGAGTGATCCGACGAACACACGCTCGGCGTCAACCGCGAAGGTCTTCGCATGCAGGCTCGATCCCCCGCTGCCGGCATTATCCGCGCGGTGGTGTCTGGCAGAGGTATCCGGAAAGCGTGCCAGTTCGAAGAGTTCGACACCGCCCGACAGGAGTTCGACGCGCCTTCTCGCATAACCGGAGTGAACCAGTGCGATGTCCGTGGCCTCCAGTGAATTGGTCAGCACGCGCACCGCGACGCCTCGACCAGCCAACTGCGTAAAGTAGTGCGTTCCCGCTTCGGCAGGCATGAAATACGGGGAGACAAGGTCGAGTTCCCGCGTCGGCACGCCTAATATCTCCTGCAGCTGACGCGTCACGAGTGTGTCCGGTGACGCGCTGTTAAAGGCCTTGGCGGGATCATCGCTGACGAGGCGGGTCCTGGCCCATTCAAGTTTCAGCGCCCCCTGAAGCAGTCGGCCACATCGGTCGTCTCCCGCAGCGCGGCCGTATATGCGGTGGCCGCCGGATCACTTTGTACCGCGAGAGCCTTGCGATCCAGCGCTTCCAGTTGATCGCGCGGCGCGGTCGCAAGGATCTGCCCGACGGGATAGGAAGAGGCACTCGCCCAGTAACGGTCGAAATCCGAAGCAGCGTCCGTCGCAGCGGGACCGACGGCGAGGACATCGAGATCGGCGAAAACCATACCGTCGGTCGCTCCGCAGTATTCATCTCCAATATTCCGGCCACCGACGATCGTTTCGACAGCGTCAGCGGTAAAGGACTTGTTGTGCATGCGACGGTTCAGACGCGAAAAATCGGCGAGAAAGCCAATGAACTTTGGCCTGCGGATTTTGAATGGATTGAACAGGCGCACTTCGATATTCGGATGAGCGCCAAGCGCTGCCAGCGTGTCATCGAGATCCGAAGGGATGCCGTTGTCGTCGAGCAGCAGGCGCACACGGACGCCCCGGTCCGCCGCTTCGCGAAGCTCTTCCAGCAGCAGCGTGCCCGTCAGGTCATCGCGCCAGATGTAGTATTGAACGTCGAGCGAGCGCTGCGCCGAGCGGGCGAGATCCATCCTTGCTGCGAATGCATCGAGAGGATCGACGAGCGGATCAATGCCGGCAAGGCCGGGATGTTTTTCCAGTTCAGGTGCAACCACGCGACCCAGATGAGTAGCCCGTGCCTGCTTAGGCGTCACCGCGGCTGATTGCGTGCGGTTCGCTGGTGGCGGGATGGCGCAACCTGCGAGCATCGTCGCCAGTAACAGAATCAACGCCATGATCGGGCGTTTGTATGAGACGACCGCTCCCGGGAAAATTGTGTACTGGCGCATTGTGGCCGGAGGCCGTTGACATGAAACGCCCGCAGACGTGCTCTACCCAGATGGATCGCTCGCAGACAGATCAAGATAGGATCAGATCCCTTAAGTGCCGTTGGGCCGGTTCATTGACACGTATTTGTTCTGAAAAGAATAATCAACTGGACCATTCTCAGTGAGAAGATCATGTAAATGATCGTGAGCGCCGTCTGCAATGCGAAATGCCACTTCAGTCTGGACAACTGCCTAAGCCCGGCCAGCAGATTGAGAACGATGAGTGCGCATCCGATACCGGCTACGACGTAGCCGGCGAAGCGCGGATTCGACAATCCGGGCAAGTCGATAACATCGAAGCGCTTTATCGTCTCGAAACCCGCTGCGACCAGGACCGTCGCAATGACCAGGTTCCGGACATGCTCAAATGCGGCTTTCAGTCCGCCTTGATCGAAAAGTGCATGCGTGACCGGCTGTGTGAAACCTCGCATGGAGTCGCTCCTCAATATGGCTTCGGCGCTTTCGGTGATCAGGGCATCATGTCTGGCGTATTCGACGCAGATTGACAGAAGCGGCTACACATGCGCAACCACAGCCATGTTATGGCCAAGCCGTCACCCGGGAAGCCATACTATGCGGGTGACGGCAAGACGGCGGGCATTACCGTGTTGCGGTGGAAAGCTGTCGCGGGAGCCGTCGTTCCTTGGAGGTCTGGCTGCGTCCGGCACGTGTGGATTGCTCTTCCAATCGGTGGGATGTAGCGGCCGCATTGTATCGCGCACAGCATCCTGATTTCCGCCTGTGAGACGGGTCGGCGGAACTGCCATCAACTTCGGCAGGTAGAAGCGAACGTTTGTGTATTGCAACCGACTGAATGGGTTTGCCCTTCAGTTACTGCGGCTGCAAAGGTGCCTCAGGCGGACGTCTCCAACCACCTTGGCGCAACTCCCATCCGCCCGGAATTTTTACCCATCGTGCCTGCTGATATTCATAACCTGGGCGTGCAAGTACCCAGCGTCCTTTTTGCCACGCGTAGTGTTTGCCGCGGAACGTCCAGTAGCCCTCTACCCATACGTAGCCTCGGCGCGGCTTCGGCGCGCGTTCGTGGCGTTCCAGCGGCGGAGCCTGTTCCACGACAATCAGGGATTTGTCGGCTGCGTTGGCGCTAGCAGGAGGCAGCGCGCCGGCCAGTAGCAATCCCAGCGATGCCGCAAGAATGATCTTTGTCATGGAGAAGTCCGGTTACGTTGTATCGGAACCGGGTCAATTGCAAATATGGTTCAGGGTGGTTCGACGGCGCGGCCATCAAGCGAAACTTTTGTGGCTCGCCTCGGCACGAACCTGAGCAACAGATAGCCAGTAACGCCCGAAAGCACCGATCCGGTAATCACGCCCAATCGGATGGGCGTGAAGTATTCCTGTCCTTCGAACGCCAGGGATCCGATGAACAAGCTCATGGTAAAGCCAATGCCGCACAGTGCAGCGACACCCGCCAGTTGCGACCAGCCGACGCCAGCAGGAAGTTTGGACAGCCCCAGCCCGATCAGCACAGCGCTCGCTCCGAAAACCCCGACAACCTTTCCGACGAAAAGGCCGGCGGCGATGCCGAGCGGGAGAGGATCTGCGAGCGCCGCTATGGTTATTCCGGTAAATGAAACTCCCGCGTTCGCAAACGCGAAAATTGGCAACACGCCCAAAGCCACCCACGGATGGAGGTTATGCTCAAGCCAGTGCAGGGGAACATGGCCTTCGGCATCCTTTGCTTTAAGTGGCACGGCGAAAGCAGTTACAACCCCCGCGAGGGTCGCGTGAACGCCGGACTTCAGAACAAATACCCACAGGATTACGCCGACAATCACGTAAGGCGCAATCCGCGTGACGTTGAAGAAGTTGAAGGCAAACAGCAACCCAATGGCAACGACCGCTAAAATCAGCATCGGGAACGACAGGTCGGCGGTATAAAACAGCGCAATAATGATGATTGCGCCCAGATCGTCAGCAATCGCGACGGCGGTCAGGAATATTTTGAGCGCCCCTGGCACCCGGTCGCCGAGAAGCGAGAGAATGCCGAGCGCAAATGCGATGTCAGTGGCCGTCGGAATCGCCCAGCCATTCATCGCCACGCCGCTCTCACGGTTAATGACGAAGAAGACAAGCGCGGGCAAAAGCATCCCTCCCGATCCTGCGACGACGGGCAGCACGACTTGCTCGGGACTGGACAGTTCGCCTTCGACCACTTCGCGCTTGACCTCAAGGCCGATCAAAAAAAAGAAGATCGCCATCAGTCCATCGTTGATCCACAGTAAAAGCGGTTTTCCGAGACTGAGCGACCCGACCCGAACTTCCACGGGAATCGTCAGCAGTTCGTTGTAAGCGACGCGAAGTGGTGAGTTGCTGCAGATCAACGCAAGCACAACCGTTGCTGCAAGTATCAGCCCGCCCGCCGACTCCAGTTTAAGGAAGTTGGAAATTCCCTCGTTCGTCTTGCGAAGCGTGTTGCCGATCACGATGTTGGCTCCGTAAATTACGCAAGCGGGCGAGACCTGGCGGAGGCACAGTTTGCGGCACGGCCTCGCCACTCAGAAACGTGACGCTCAATCGAAAACCCTACTCAATTTAGTCACGCATGCGGGCAGAAACAAGAAGAGCTTGCCTGACGCGTTCCAGCCATCGAATGACGCGCACTCTCTTAGTTAAGTAATGGAATCTCTGCAAAAGTCCTGGCACTGACGTGAGCGTGAACTATCCTGGGATGGGGATACTTCAAGGAGCGGCGAGATGACACAGCTTGGTCTTGGTCTGGATCTGTCGACGAAGCGCACCCGCAAG
>NZ_JBFRCH010000012.1:0-188482 GCF_040965635.1 Paraburkholderia phymatum | reverse complement strand
CGGATGCGAACGTCATGGAGATCGTCGCGCTGGTGGCCATGTACTCCCTGACGAACTTCTTCAATAACGTGTTCGATCCCGAGAAGGACTTTCCCGCCGTTACGCCGGCTGGCTCGATCTGAACCCGGTCCGCTCGCATCGATGGAAACGTGTCCGGGCATCTGCTCGCCGTCACCGGGATTGGTCACGCGCAGACAGGCGCCCGGAGACGACACTGCGAGCGGCTCGTCTGTCAACGCCGCGGTTTTGGGGCGCATCGCTCTCCGCTAGCGACAGCAACGTACCGATCGCACCCGACGAAGGGAAACGCCCGGACAAACACACGTAGTTAAACCCTCGGAGGTCTCCAACGAGCCGAACGGTGGCTCATCGTCGGAGGGCCGACATAGGGTTGATTTTAGAACCACGGATGAAATCACCGAGGAGGAAGAAAGTGGCACTCAATCATCGAATTTTCACGCGCTGGCCGGCGCAGTACCCCGATCGGCTCCAGCTCTTTTCCCTGCCGACGCCTAACGGAGTAAAGGTCGGCATCATGCTGGAGGAGACGGGCCTCGCCTATGAGGCGCACCGCATCGACATCCTGGCGAACGAGAACGACGATCCGGCTTTCGTCGCGCTCAATCCCAATGGCAAGATTCCGGCGATCTACGATCCCGACGGGCCGAGCGGCCGGCCGCTGGCGTTGTTCGAATCGGGAGCGATCCTGATCTATCTCGCCGACAAGACCGGGCAGCTCCTCTCGACCGATCCCAACACGCGCTACGAAACGATCCAGTGGCTGATGTGGCAGATGGGCGGTGTCGGGCCGATGTTCGGCCAAGTCGGCTTCTTCAACAAATTCGCCGGCAAGGACTATGAGGACAAGCGGCCGCGCGACCGATACGTGAATGAATCGGCGCGGCTGCTCAGTGTGCTCGACTCGCGGCTGGCGACCCGCGACTGGGTAATGGACGACGGCTACAGCATCGCCGACATCTCGCTGCTCGGCTGGGTGCGCAATCTGATCGGCTTCTATGAGGCGCGCGAGATCGTCGGCTTCGACCGCTTCACGCATGTCCAGCGCTGGTTCGACCGCGGTCTCGCGCGGCCGACCGTGCAGCGCGGGCTGCAGGTGACCGCGGCCTAAAGCGGGATGCCGCCAGCAGACACGTTCGGCCTTTAGGACGCGAACCCTTTCTTGCTCACTGCATCGGTCGATCCAACGGATCGCGTTCACTGTACGCGCAGGGCTCGGGCGTGCGAGAGGAAATGCGCGGTACACATCGGCAAATGTGCCGAACGTCGATCGAACCACCGGCGGGTGATCCACGCATCAACGGCCCGATCGACGACGATATTCTCTTCCCCATTCACCATGGGGATTCTGTACTTCCCGGGCTTCGACGTGCCGCCGCCATTTGTGATCGATCGGACAAGCCGGATGGACGAAGCAAGGTACGCAAAAACCCGCGAAGCCTTCGCAAGCCGGCTGGATAATCTGTGGACCACGGCGCCCATTCCATTTCGGCCTCAAGACGCCGGAGCATACGACATTCCGGCACTCACACTGCGAGCCGGCATTGCACCGGAACCATCGGGCTTCTCCGCCCACATCGAATGACGGCGACGCGCGGACATTGGCTCAGAACGTATAACGGGCGATTGGTCCTTATGCCCGATGCGTAAATTGAATTGAAACGCATTAACCGCTTTCAGCGGCTTTTAGCATCGAGAGAATAATTCTGAGCGCCGTTATGCTATAAACGGAAAATTGAACTAGCGATCAGTCGATCTCGAATGTCATATGGCGTTTTACTTTGTCGAACCCGAAGTGGCTGGCGGCCTCGGAAAACATACCGTGCTCGATTCAAGCGTGTATCCGCCGAACGTCACGCAATTGCACTACCGAATTATCAATTGGCTCGGCGACGCGCTATTGGAAAGCTTTCCGGCACTGATCATCACCCGCGAGGCCGCTGATGCATTGCAGGCAATGGGAGCGAGTGGAATGGCGTGTCGCACCGTCGAAATAACGGTTAGCGACTCGTTTCAGGAAATTTATCCCGACAAGGCATTGCCGGAATTTCTCTGGCTATGTGTGCCGGGTGTGGCCGGCAAGGACGATTTAGGCATCGCCGATGATTCGCGCCTCGTCGTTTCAGAGCGTGCATTAAAACAGCTGAAAGCCTTCGGTTTGGATCACGCGATCATCGAACCGTATCCCGGATCGACATGAACGCATGCGCGCGGCCTGCCGACCGCCGCGCGCATGCGCTCGTTGACAGCGCGAAGGCAACCGTTCAGCCCGCCAGCTCGCGATGCAACGCGAGATATTCCTGCGCCAGCTTATGCCGCGGATCGAGATGGATCACGGGCGTCGCGTGCTGATGCGATTCGCGGATCTTCACCGACGAAGACAACCTCGAACCCAGCACGGGCAGCCCTTCGCTCACGAGTTCATCGACGAGCTGCTGCGGCAGGCTCGCGCGCGGCTGAAACTGGTTGATCACGATCCCTTCGACGTGCAGTGCATCGTTGTGGTCCTGCTGGATTTCCTTCACGTTGTCGAGCAGCGTATAAAGCGCACGGCGCGAAAAGTCGTCGCAGTCGAATGGAATCAGGCAGCGCTCGACGGCGATCAACGCCGAGCGCGTGTAGAAATTCAACGCGGGCGGCGTATCGATGTAGATCGCGTCGTACATATCCAACTCGTTTAACGCGTCGCGCAGCTTGTAGATCTTGTAGCGCGATTCGAGCTTGCCGTGCAGCGTGTCGAGATCGGGATGCGCGGGCATGATGTCGAGATTCTCGAACGGCGTCGGATGAATGAACGACGTCACGTCCACCGGCTTAAAGCTGAACGTCAATGCGGTTTCGAAGAAGCCGGCAACTGTCGGGCTCACCTCGTTCGCGCGCGCGCCGAGCAGATACTGGCTCGAATTGCCCTGCGCATCCAGATCGATGACGAGCGTACGCAAACCTTCGCTGGCGCTGATGGCCGCCAGGTTGCACACGATGGTCGATTTACCGACACCGCCCTTCTGATTGAATACCACTCGCCGCATGTGTCCCCTCTCGCTGTCAATCTGCCTGAAAAACCAGCAGCATACATCAGCCAGATTACCGGACCGGGACGCCACGGGTAACGCTTGCCGATTTTGCCGTAAAGCTCGGCTCCGGGGGCTTGTGACGCGCTTTTTCGTACGCGATTACGTGCATTCGTACAGCGCCGATTCATCGCCTAGAATCGACTAAGGCGCGTGGCGGACCCCACTCGTCCGATTGCGCCATCTCCGATTGCGCCATCTATTGCATTCGAACCTTTTGTGGAGGTCACGATGAAAGCGGACGAAAAAGGCGACATGCACGCCTTCGTACAAACGGCGGAACAGGCAGGCGACTACGTCTGGGTCATCGCACTCGTCGACTTCGCTACTCGCGAGGTGAAGCGCGCACTCGTCTCCGACGAGAAATACGCGACGCGCGCCGCCGCGAAAGACGCCGGCGACGCGCGCCTGAAGGCGCTCGAGCAGGACCGTCAGGCGCACGCATAGTCGCCTTCGGCCCTCGAGCAGAGGGCCGGCATCACCGGCCAGGCGCCGCACAAGGAGCATCCCATGGCCAGCAAGAAAGACAAGTCAGGATCGTCCGTTGGCGTGTCGGTCGAGGCAGGCAGCTATCGGGTCACGCGGCCCGACAGCGCCGACGCTGTGATCGATCTGATCAGGCAGCACGAGGTTCAGATCGTCGACCTGAAGTTCACCGATCTGCCGGGACTGTGGCAGCACTTCTCGATCACTCTTCCCGAAGTACACGACGGTCTGTTCGAAGCCGGCATCGGCTTCGACGGCTCTTCGATTCGAGGCTTCCAGGAAATTCACGAGTCGGACATGCTGTTGCGGCCCGATCCGTCGACAGCCTTCGTCGATCCCATGTGCGACACGCCCACGCTTTCGGTGATCTGCGACGTCGTGGACCCCGTGCTCAGACAGCCCTATTCACGCGATCCGCGTTTCATCGCGAAGAAGGCCGAGAATTATCTGCGGCAAACGGGCATCGCGACGACCTGCTACTTCGGCCCTGAACTCGAGTTCTTTATATTCGATTCGATCCGCTTCGGCCAGGATCAGCATAGCGGGTACTACTACGTCGAATCGGCGGAAGGCGACTGGACCACGGGCCGCGACGAGGGCGCATACGGCGGCGGCAATCTCGGCTACAAGCAGCGCTACAAGGAGGGCTACTTCCCGACGCCGCCTCACGACACGCTGCAGGACATCCGCAGCGACATCGCGCTGACGCTGCAACAGGTGGGCGTGCAGGTCGAGGTGCATCATCACGAAGTCGCGACGGCGGGACAGAACGAAATCGACATGCGCTTTGCGACGCTCACGCGCATGGCCGACAACGTGATGATCTACAAGTACATCTGCAAGAACATCGCGCGGCGCTACGGCAAGGTGGCGACCTTCATGCCCAAGCCGCTTTTCGCCGACAACGCGAGCGGCATGCATTGCCATCAGAGCCTGTGGCGCGACAACGAAAATCTCTTCTACGACGCGCACGGCTGGGCGCTCACATCCGAGCTGTGCCGCTGGTACATCGGCGGCCTGCTCCAGCATGCACCCGCGCTGATGGCTTTCTGCGCGCCGACCACGAACTCGTACAAGCGGCTCGTGCCGGGCTACGAAGCGCCTGTGAATCTCGCGATGTCGCAACGCAACCGCTCGGCCGCGGCGCGTATTCCGATGTACTCGGACTCACCGAATGCGCGGCGCGTCGAGTTCCGCTGCCCCGATCCGTCGGCGAATGCGTATCTCGCGTTTGCCGCAATGATGATGGCGGGACTCGACGGCATCGAGAACAAGATGGACCCGGGCGAACCGCTCGATCGAAACATCTACGATCTGCCGCCCGAAGAGGCGCGCAAGGTCCGGCAGGTGCCGGGATCGCTCGATGCATCGCTAGCTGCACTCGAAATGGATCACGCGTTCCTGCGCAAAGGCGATGTCTTCACCGACGATGTAATCGACACGTGGCTCGCGTACAAGCGCGCGAGAGAGGTCGACAGCATCCGGTTGCGGCC
Organism: Paraburkholderia phymatum; assembly: GCF_040965635.1. Classification (GTDB taxonomy): domain Bacteria; phylum Pseudomonadota; class Gammaproteobacteria; order Burkholderiales; family Burkholderiaceae; genus Paraburkholderia; species Paraburkholderia phymatum_B. The sequence goes on along the minus strand of NZ_JBFRCH010000012.1, from coordinate 183,414 downwards.
GCATCCGTGGGAGTTCTATTTGTACTTCGACGTGTAATGGTCGATGCGTGGATGCGTTCGCCGCATCCGTTCGCGACGTTCGACGCGCGAGTCATCGCATGCCTCTGCTCGCTTTCTGCATTCGACTCGCGCTGGCCGCGTATGTGATCGCGCTGATCGCGCTTTACTTCATGCAGGACAGAATGCTGCTGCCTGCCACGCTGTACGACGCCCAGCCGCCGACGGGGCATCACGCGGGCAACGATGTCGAGCCGTGGCAAGCGAACGGCCAATATGCGGGCTATGTCGCGACACCTGTTGCCGGCAAGCCGCGCGGCACGTTCATCGTCTATCACGGCAATGCGGAATCGGCGGAGAACAAGCTGCCGCTCGCCGAAGTCTTCTTGCGCGCAGGCTATCGCGTGGTGCTGGTCGAGTATCCGGGGCACGGCAAGCGCGAGGGCTCGCGCACGATGAAGGCCGCGTTGAACGCATCGCGAGACGCGCTGGCGGCAGTCCGCGCGCAGTGGAACGGGCGTGTCTACCTGGTGGGCGAATCGCTGGGCACAGGGATGGCCGCGCAAGTCATTCGAGGCAATGAAGCGACGGTCGCGGGCGTCGTGCTCATCACGCCGTGGGACACGCTTGCAAAGGTCGCCGCACAGAGGCTATGGATCTTTCCCGTGCGCTGGATGCTGCACGATCCGTTCGACTCGATTGCCGCGCTCGCGCATTATGCGAGCCCCGTCATCGTGATCGGGGCACAGGAGGACACGCTGATCCCTGTCGCGCACGCTCGCGCGCTCGCGAGCGCGCATCCGGGCGCGCATCTGATGCTGTTGACGGATGCGAACCACGACGACTGGTTCGATGCAATGACGGGTGAGCGCTGGCAGCAGGTGATGCTGTGGTTGGGCGCGGGCTAGATCGGAGCGGCCGGGCTCAGCCAAGCCCCGACATTTACCTGGTTTGGTATTGACGATGTAGCGATCACGACCGGCACCTGCAACTTCGGACAGGGACTCATCTGTGATTGCCGTAATTGAAAGCAGGTCCGATCCTCCCGAGCCCCGACCACCGCGTGGCGCTGTAAAGCTCCCGGAGTCACATATGCGTTATCGGGTCTGTCGAGAACCTGGTACTTGAAGCCCGCCCCCAAAGGTCGGTTTGCTCACGTCGGCGAAAGTTCGAACTTCCCTTATAGCGAATCTCAGTCCTCCGCGGTGGAATACACATTCTCATCCGGGGATATCCCTTCCCCCTGCATCAACTATGCATGTCAGACGTGCTTGTGCACAGCCTCGCGCGGTTTTTTTGCAGACCGCAATCAGAGAAGTTTGATTTATTGCGAAGTGTTGCGCCCTCGCGAGCATTGACACACCTTGACATAAACGATGCGGGCATTCGGCTAGGTTTACCGCTTATTTAATTAGTAAAGCGAATAATAATGAACAAGAAATCTTACCGGCTGGTGTTCAGCCGGATTCGCGGGATGCTCGTGGCCGTCGAGGAAACCGCAACCGCTACGGGTAAATCGGGCGAGACGCGCGCGGGCCGTACGTCAATAAAGGAAACACGCCCACCGCTTCGCTGTCTCGTCGCACTGATGGTGGCCATCGCGCCGCTGCTTGCGTTCGCGCAGATCGTGCCGGGCGGCACGCATGCACCTTCCGTCATTTCAACGGCGAATGGGCTGCCACAGGTCAACATCAACCGTCCGTCTGGCTCGGGCGTGTCGATGAACACCTACAACCAGTTCGACGTATCGAACCGGGGCGCGATACTGAACAACTCGCCGACGATCACGAACACGCAACTTGCGGGCTACGTGAACGGCAACCCGAACTTCGGGCCGAACGACTCGGCGCGCGTGATCGTCAACCAGGTCAACAGCAATTCGCCGTCTCAACTGCGCGGCTATCTCGAAGTTGCAGGCCGCAGCGCCGAAGTCATCGTCGCGAATCCGAATAGACTACTGTTGGACGGCGCGGGTTTCATCAACACTTCGCGCGCGGTCCTGACGACGGGCACGCCGAACTTCGCGCCGGACGGTTCGGTGTCGGGATTCAACGTGACCCAGGGCAACATCACGGTCCAGGGCGTGGGGTTCAATGCTTCGAATGTCGATCAGGTTGATTTATTGGCGCGTGCCGTTCAGGCCAATGCCGCGATCTACGCGAAGAACCTGAACGTCATCACGGGCGCGAACGGCATCGACCACGACACGCTCAACGCGACGCCGATCGCGAGCAATGGCCCCGCGCCCGGCGTGTCAATCGACGTGAGCAACCTGGGCGGGATGTACGCAAACCGTATCTGGCTGGTGGGCACGGAGAACGGTGTCGGGGTCTCGAACAGGGGCGTGCTCGCGGCACAGGCGGGCGACCTGATCCTGACGACACAGGGCAAGCTCGTGCTCGCGGGACAGACGAACGCAAGCGGTAACATCGCCGCGAATGCGCGCGAAGGCATCGACAACAGCCGTACCACTTACGGGCAGCAGAACGTCAGCGCGAACACGTCGGGTGCGTTCACCAACAGCGGCACGCTCGCCGCACGACAGAATACGACCGTCAGCGCGGGCATCGTCGCTTCGACGGGCAAGCTCGGCGCGGGCGTGAACAGCGATGGCACGATTGCGAATGCGGGCGACCTGTCCGTTTCCGCGAGCGGCACCGTGACGGCCACCGGCCGCAACGAAGGCGGCGGCAACACGACGATACAGGGCATGTCGGTCAGTCTTGCGGGCAGCCACACGTCGGCGAACGGCGCGCTTGCACTGACGGCAAGCGGCGGCGACCTGAACCTGACCGGCGCGACGACGACGGCAGGCGGCTCGCTCAGCGCGAGCGCAGCGGGCACGCTGACAAACGACGCAGGCAAGCTGTCGAGCGGCGCAACGATGCAGGTATCGGCGGCGAATGTCTCGAATGCGGCCGGTCAGATGCTGTCAGGCTCAACGCTCGGGCTGAACACGGCGGGCGCGCTCGGCAATGCTCAGGGTGTCATCCAGTCGGCGGGCGGCGCGACCATCAACGCGGGCTCACTCGACGACACAGCGGGCCGCATCGTGTCGCTCAACGGCGACGGGATGAACGTCACGACAACGGGGACGCTCGTTAATGGCGTGGGCGGCACGATCGGGACGAATGGCGCACTGAACGTGAATGCCGGCACGCTTGCGAACCAGGGGCAAATGTCCGCAGCGGGCGATGCCACCGTTCACGCGCAAGCCATCGACAACCACGCGGGCAGCATGACGGCGGGCGGCGGGCTCTACGCTTCGTCAGGCGGCGCGCTGAATAATGTGGGCGGCGTGATTACCGGTTCCGCGACAGCCGTCTCGGGCTCGTCGATTGACAATACAACCGGCGACATCGAGGGCGATACGGTCAGTGTCGCAACGCCAGGCGACCTCATCAATCGCGGCGGCAACATCACGCAGTACGGCACGACCGACCAGACCGTGAGAGCAGGCGGCGCGCTCGACAACACGGTCGGCACGGTTGCCTCGAACGCGCAGAACCTGACGGTATCCGCGAATGGCATCACCAACGACAACGGCACGGTCCAGCACGCGGGCACAGGCACGCTTAACGTTAGCAGCACAGGCGCGACGTCGAACGTGCAAGGCCAGATCGTCACGAATGGCGTACTGAACGCAACGGCTGCGAGTCTTGACAACACCAGCGGCACGATGTCGGCGCAGCAGACCGCACAGATCAATACGGCCTCGGGCATCGTGAACCGCAGCGGCACGATGTACGGCGGCAACGGCCTGACCGTCACCACCCGGGGCGACATCGACAGCACAAACGGATCGATGCAGACGGCGGGCGACCTGGCCGTTTCAGGTCACACGGTGTCGAACGTCATGGGCACGATGAGCGCCAACGGCGCACACGGCGCGCTCAACGTATCGGCGGCGAGCCTCGACAACTCGGAAGGCAAGCTGACCAACGCGGGCGATGGCGCGACAACCGTATCGTCGCTGTCGTCCGTCTTCAACAACGGCGGCACGCTCGGCGGCGACGGCGACGTGACGCTCTCGGGCAGCGATCTGGAGAACGTGGGCGGTGTGGTCGTCGCGGGCGGCGCGGCCAACCTGAACACCTTGCGCGTCACCAACGTCAACGGCACGCTCTACGGCCGCACGGCGCTGAACCTGAACCAGCCGAATGCGGTCGTGAACAACAACAACGGCGCGATCCTCGGCGGACAGGATGTGTCGGTCAATGTGGGGACGCTGCTGAACCCGGGTGGCTCGATCCGCGCGAACCGCGATGTCACCGTAAGCGGCGCGGTCACTGGCTCGGGCGACATGATCGCGGGGCGCAACCTGTCGCTGGCCGTCAACGGCGACTACACGAACGACGCGTGGAACAACCTGCACGCGGACGGCGACATGAACGTGAGCGCCACAGGCACGCTCACCAATACGGGGACGCTCGCCGCCAACGGCGCGCTCACGGCGACGGCCGCGAACGTCGTCAACACGGCGAGCGGTGACATCAATTCGTCGAACACGACCGTCAACGCGGCGGGCACCTTGCAGAACGACGGACGTATCGAAGGCGATGCTGTCACAACGAACAGTAGCGCATTCAACAATACCGGTGCGGTCATCGGCAACGATGTAACCGTGAACGCGACCGACGTGCAGAACACGGGCGCCGCAGCGGTAATCGCGGGCGCGAACAGCGTGCGCATCTACGCACAGAACTCCGTCACGAACGCGGACGGCGCGCTGATCTACAGCGCGGGCAATCTGGAAATCGGCAAGGACGGCACGCGCGACAGTTCGGGCATGCTCGCAAACCAGACGGGCACGCTCACGAACAGCGCGGCAACCATCGAGGCGGACGGCGATATCGACATCGCCGCGAACACGGTCAACAATCTTCGGACGGGCGTGCAGACGCAGGCGGGCACGCCGCAGGATGCGGGCTCGACCACGCTGACCGTCTGGACGGCGGGTCTGCCGATCGACAGCATGGGGGTCTACTACAGCCAGCTTCATCCCGAATGGCGATGGAGCGATGGCGGTGGCCTGGGCTATGGCGTCGTGGGCCACCTGTTGCACCCGATTACCGTGACCATCCCGAAGGACCAGGTCACGAACCTGGATACGACGGCGCAGACCTTCTCGCTTGCGCAGCCGATTCAGGATCAGTACATCCCGAACCCGTTGGGCTTTGCCGTGACATGCGCCGTCGACCCGACACAGTGCACACCCAACACGCAGACGCGCACCATCACGAACGATCCGAAGCAGTGGTACAACAGCCTCACCGACAACGGCGACGGCACGTATTCAATTGTTTTCTGGCCGGATTTCGACCCGAACAAAAACATCAGGCCGGACCAGGTCCAGACGCGCAACGGCCTGAACAATGACGGCACGCACGACTACGCCGAAATCTCGCGCACGTCCAGCACGACGACCACGACCGACCAGCTCGTGAGCGCGGGCAACGCGGCGACGATCCAGGCGCAAGGCGCAATCCGCATCAACGCGGACAACGGCAGCATCAACAACCAGTCATCGACGATGGCGGCGGGCGGTGACCTGGTACGGCGCGCCAATGGCGGCAGCGTCAACGATACGGGCACGGTGCTCCAGCAGATGGTCGAACAGGATACGAGTTCGATCTTCTACTGGCACCAGAAAACGGGCGGCAACAGTTACACCACCGCGCCGATATCGGATGGCATCACGCAGTCGACGGCCACCGTCGATGCGCTTCCCGCCATCGCCACGTCGAACCAGAACGTCCAGACCGACGCGCAGACGATCACCATCAACTCGGTGAACCGCCAGGGTGAGACGGTCGCCGGGTCCGGTGTCACGGGCGGCAGCGCGGACGGCACGCAGACGGGCACCGTCAGCGGCCAGTCGTCACGCCCGCAGACGGTCAGCGGCGCGACGGGCGGCATACCAAATCTGAAACTGCCAGTGAGCGGCCTGTACAGCTACAACACGGCGCCCGGTGCGACGTACCTGATTGCGACCGATCCGCGTTTCACGCAGTACGCGAATTTCATTTCGAGCGACTACATGCTCGGACAGCTCGGCCTCAATCCGATGGAAGTCGAGAAGCGTCTCGGCGACGGGCTGTATGAGGAAACGCTGATCCGCAACCAGGTCACGCAACTGACGGGCCGCACGTTCCTCGCGGGCTACACCGACAACCTCGACGAATATACGGCGCTGTTGAACAGCGGCGTCGCGTATGCGAAGGCGTTCGGGCTTGAGCCAGGCATTGCGCTGACGCCCGCGCAGATGTCGCAACTGACAACCGATATGGTGTGGCTTGTCTCCCAGGACGTGACGCTGCCGGACGGCTCGCATCAGACGGTCCTCGTGCCACAGGTGTATCTCGCGCAGTCGGGCACGGTCGACCTCACGCACAGCGGCGCGCTGGTCGCGGGCAACGCGGTCAATCTGAACGCGCGCGGCGACGTGAACAACAGCGGCCACGTGTCGAGCCATCTCGCGACGACCGTGATCGGCAACAACATCACGAACAGCGGCATCATCGGCAGCGCGGGCACGACGGCCGTCGCAGCCGTTCAGGACGTGCGCAACACGAGCGGTCGCATCGGCGGCGGCGATGTCATCGCGCAGGCCAGTCGCGAAGTCATCAACGAAACGCAGACAACCGTAGCATCGAAAACGTACAGCGCGGGCAAGCTGACGGGCAGCGTGACAAGCACGGGCGTCGATGCCATCGGCACGATTTCGGCGACGAACAACGCGACCGTCATCGCGGGCCGTGATGTGACGCTGAACGGCGCGCTGGTCCAGGCGGGCGGCGATACGGCCATTGCTGCGGGCCGCGATATCAATGCCGGCACGACGACGCTAACGGCCACCAACGACCTGACCAGCCACGACAACCAGTTCGGCTATCACGACGCTGTCAAGCAGAACCTGGGGAGCGCCATCGTTGCGGGCGGCAGTGTGACGACCGTATCGGGACGCGATACGACGCTCACGGATGCGACGGTCCGCTCGGGCGGCGATACAGCGATGATCTCGGGCGGCAACCTGACCGTGACAGCGGCGAAAGACACGCACACGCATAGCGAGAAGTCGCTCGCCGACAGCACGAGCCAGTACACGAGTTCGAGCTACGACGAAGCGGTACAGGGTTCCAATGTCAGCGCGGGCGGCGACATCAAGCTTGCAGCCGGTCAGAACGGTAGCGGCAATCTGGCCGTGCTCGGATCGACCGTTGCGACGGATGCGAACGGCGGCGGCGTCAGGCTTGTCTCGACAGGCGATGTGACGATTGGCAGCGTCAGCGAGACGCACGATGCGCAACGCTGGTCGCATGACGAGCATTCGGGCTTCATGTCGAAAGATACGACAACCGATGCGGCGCAGTCGCATCAGGTCGTCGCGAACGGCTCGACGGTATCGGGCGATACCGTCACGGGCGCGGCGGGTCATGACTTGACCATTAGCGGGTCGACGGTCGCGGCGACGAATGATGTCGCTCTCGCGGCGGGCAACAATCTGACTGTCAACACGACGCAGGATACGAGCCAGAGCAGCACATTCCACGAGGCCACGCATTCAGGCCTGGGCGGTACAGGCGGCGCGGCCATTGCCTATGGTCAAACAATGACATACAAACGGCGCTTAGCGGTGGTCCGGTTGGAACCACAACTGACAATCGTTCTGCTGCCAAGACGCCTGATGGTCAGCCTAGAAACGACACTGCGTCTGTCTATGGAGGAAAAAACGGGTACATAGTCGTCAACGACAGGACTGGCGAAGTTGTGCAGGTCAGCGGCAAGAATGATCCAAGTTGGATTCCTGATAGCCGGATCAAGTGGAAGTGAACTGAAATGAATATCGACAAGCAAACCAGATATACGGCATCCAGCGACTTCTTCGAACTACGGGGCAGCGTGGTAATGAAACTGTCTGCCGAAGCTGCAATCGAGGTCTGCATGATTGCAGCAGATCGCGGTCTAGTCATCGCGCGTATTGAAGGGGGGATATGGCACAACCCAGGATTCGAGGCCCGTGTTGATTGCATCTGGGACGGAATCGACCCACCTACAAGCGTTGAAGACGCACGGTTGAATAATCTAGCTGCGGCTGATTTTGTCGTTTCTGAACTGGACCAACATGACACCTTTGTCATTACCGCTCCGTCAATACATGGCTGGTAGATAGAAATACGGGAATTGCCGCAGCGGCCACAGGCAGATCGTCGCACTACACGCAGAATCCGGGAACAATTCAACAATGAAGATAAGAACGAGGCTGGCGGCTCTGCCGCTCACAGTCCTGGTAACACTCGCGTCCGCTCAGCGCGCGCCGACCCCGGCTGATGAAGCCGCAGCCGCACGCGCGAACGCGGAACGGAACCAGCAGCTACAGCAGCAGCGCGACGCACAGCAGCGCGCGCAGACGGTCAACGCTTCAGCCGTGCGCTCCACGGCACCGAATGCCGAAGGCTTTCCCGTACTGCCCACTGAATCGACGTGCTTTCGCATCGACACCTTCGCGCTCGACGTACCGGCGACACTGCCCGATATGATCCGCAAACGGGGCGCGTCCGCATTGCCGCTCGACCCGTTCTCGTTCGCGCGCGAATGGCTCGACCACTACAAGGGCCAATGCACCGGCAAGGCCGGACTCGACACGCTCACGAAGGGTCTGCAACAGGCCATTCTCTCGCGCGGCTATGTGACGACGCGTGTCCTGCTGCCTGAACAGGACGTGTCGACGGGGACGCTGAACGTGGCGCTCGTTCCCGGCGTCGTTCGGCATATCCGCTTTGCCGATCCAGACACGCGCGGCACGTGGAAATCCGCGTTTCCCGCGCGCGACGGCGACCTGCTGAACCTGCGCGATCTTGAACAGGGGCTGGAGCAGATGAAGCGCGTCGCGTCGCAGGACGTGGACATGAAGATCGAGCCAACGGAATCGCCAGGAGAGAGTGATGTCGTCATTTCAGTGAAGCGCTCCAAGCCCTGGAGCTTTGTCGCGTCGATCGACAACAGCGGAGCGAAAGCGACGGGCAAATGGCAAGGCAACGTGAGCATCGGCCTTGATAACCCGCTCGGACTGAACGACGTGCTGAAGCTCGGCGCGAACAAGGACCTGTCATTCGGCAACAAGACGCTCGGCTCGCACGGCTTCAACGGTTCGTATTCCGTGCCGTGGGGCTACTGGACGGCGACACTGTCGGGCAACACGAACACGTACTACCAGAATATCGCGGGCGTGAACCAGACGTTTGTGTCGAGTGGCAATGCGCAGACGGCTGCGCTGCGTCTCGCGCGCGTGCTCTCGCGCGGCCAGAACGACGTATTCGGTATCGAGTTGCAACTGTCTAAGCGCTTCGGCGAGAGCTTCCTTGACGGCACGTCGATCCCGATCCAGGACCGCAACAACACGTTCATCGAAGCGGGCCTGACTGACCGGCACTACTTCGGCGCATCGCAGTTCGACGGCACGCTTGCGTACCGACAGGGCATTCGCGACCTCGGCGCAACGGGCGACCCTGACCCGAGCCTGTATGCACCCACGGACGACGTCGAGCCTCGCACGCTTCCGACGTACCTGTACAAAATGATCGTGCTCGACGCGAACCTGCCAGTGCCATTTTCTATCGCGACGCAAAACTTCCGCTACGTGACAACCGTTCACGGCCAGTACACGAACGACACGCTGTTCTTCATCGACGACCTGACCATCGGCAGCCGATACACGGTGCGCGGCTTCGACGGCGAAACGATGCTCGCCGCAGAGAAAGGCTTTTACTGGCGCAACGAACTGCAATGGCCGATTGGACAGACAGGACAGGCTTTCTACACGGGAATCGACTATGGACGCGTGTCCGGCCCGAACACGGCATTTCTGGCGGGCACCCAACTCGCGGGCGCCGTAATCGGCATTCGCGGCAGCATGCCGGCGAAGTACGTGGGGCTCTCCTATGATCTGTTCGCGGGCACGCCGATCTACAAACCAGCCGGCTTCCCCACCGCGCGCGCGACGGTCGGTGTACAGGTGACGGCGCAATTCTGATTTCGGCCTCACTTGCCGGGCAGAGCACACCTGACCTGTGCAGACTGATTGCGCCGTTCCTCGGACGCAGTGGATACCTCGTGGCGTGCTGGAGTGGCGTTCAACCGCCCCACGCATGCACCCTCGAATCAGGGCGCCTGATTAGCCAACGCCTCTCCCCACCATCTCATTGCGAATAAGCGCATGCAGATCTTCCGCGTTAGGCTGCGTGCCCCATCTACTGGCGCCCGCCACCGACGCAATCGCGAACCATGAATGCGGCGGAAACCACTCCTGCACCATCGCGCCGTTTTCGCGCAGACATAATTGCCCCGTCAGTTCGCTGAACTCGGCGGACATCGACTTGCCGTTCAGATGCACGGTCACGCACGTGCCCTTCGACGACGGTTGCTCCTCCACGCTAACGACCACGTCCCCGTCGTGCAGATGTACGTATGAAGTGGCCATGATCAAATGCACCCGGCAAGTGCGCTTTGACGCAAGCGCCCGAACATCGTCCATGCGAGTGTTGCTTTCATCGTTCACTCCTGGCTTTTGATCTCGGGAGCGACTATATGCAAACCGCAATCGGGAATCTGTGTACGTATGTAAGCAAACGTGAATTCCACTCGCTCTGCACCGTGCAGACGGGGCGAACTGTAACGGGCGTGCGTCGATACAACACTTCGCCGATCCGATCGCGCAGCATGACAGCATGAAAACAACGCGCGCCTGATCGTCTATCACATCATCGCGGCTGCGCATTCGCGCGTGGATTCCGCTGATAAACGACGGCATGCGTCACGCAAACGTTGTCACAGCGAGGTAACACAGTTCGGAATATCGTGTTGCCCGGAATCACACTGCATTCCCCGTTCCCTACCTGCGCCGACGCGCTCGCCCCACCGCGTTTTCTGCGTCGTCTGCCTTCCACCGCGAGAACAAACGACATGTCGAACAAGAACACCCCCGATGATGCATCGCCGGCCGAGCAGGCCGCCAACCCGTCAGCCACGTTTTCGCGGCGCGGCTTTCTGAAGCTCGCGGGCGCATCCGGATTCGCGACGGCAGCGGGCACGATCGCAGGCCAGGCCAAAGCCGCGCCGTCGACGCCCGACGGCACGCCTGAACAGATCCATCTAACCTGGGGCGACGACCCCACGAGTGAAGTCGTGGTCTCGTGGGGGTCGACGGCGGCCGCTGCGAATCCGCGCGTGCGCTTCGGCGCATCGGGCGAAAAGAAGGAGACGGTGCACGCCGTTCAACGCACGTACACCGACGGCCTGAACGGCGAAGTGGTGTTCACGTATCACGCGCGTCTGCGTGGTCTCCATGCCGCGACGACATACCAATACGAAGTAACGGCGGATAACGACAGCAACTCCGGCACGCCCTTTTCCGCGACTTTCACGACGGCGCCGCGCGGCCGCGCGCCGTTCCGCTTCACGAGCTACGGCGATCTCGCGACGCCCAACACGGGCTGGGTCCTGTCGTCGCCGCAAAGCCGCTTCGCCGTGCAGGCTGTCGAGCGCTTTCAGCCGCTCTTTCATCTGCTGAATGGCGACCTGTGCTACGCGAACCTGAACCCGACGCAGCAGCCGGAAGTGTGGCGCGACTTCGGCAACAACGCGCAGACGTCGGCGGCGAATCGTCCGTGGATGCCGTGCCCCGGCAATCACGAAGTCGAATTCCACAACGGCGCGCAAGGCTTCGATTCGTATCTGACGCGCTACACGCTGCCGGTCAACGGCACGCGCTTTCCGGGCCGCTGGTACAGCTTCCGCGTGAGCTCCGTGCTGTTCGTCTCGCTCGATGCGGACGATGTCATCTATCAGGACGGCGCCGCTTTCGTCGCCGGACCCAGCCCGCTCGTGCCCGCCGCGAGCACGGGCAACCCCGCCATCCAGCCGGGCACGTCGTTCTATATTCGCGGCTACAGCAACGGCGAGCAAACGCGCTGGCTCGAAAAGACACTGCGCCACGCCGCCGACGATGACGGCATCGACTGGATCATCGTGCAGATGCACCAGGACGCGTTGAGCTCGTCGAGCACGGGCAACGGCTCGGACAAAGGCATCCGCGAAGCGTGGCTGCCGCTATTCGACCGCTATGGCGTCGACCTCGTGCTATGCGGCCACGACCACGACTACGAGCGCAGCTACCCCGTGCGCGGCTGCAATCACCACGCGGGCATCGACGCGAAGACGGGCGAGAAAGTCGACACGCTGCAACCGAAGCCGGCTGTCCATCCGCATGCGGGCAGCGGCAACACGTTCGACACGAGCCACGGCACGATCCACATGATTCTTGGCGGCGGCGGCACGAGTGCGCCGCTCGATGTGTATGGCGTCGATACCGGTAACGGCAATCCGCAAGCGAAGGTGTTCACGAAGCCCAACCGGCCGATACCGGGCACGACCGCGGGCGCCTTCACGCGCGCGGGCGCCGATGCGCTCGAAGATGCGATCTGGTCCGCGCAGCGCGATACGGGCACGGGCTACGGCATCGCCGTGTTCGACTACGATCCGGGCCAGCACGGCGGCAAGACGACGATCACGATGAACTACTACCACGCGCCGGGCGCCGACAAGTCGCCGACGCAGACGTATGAACTCTTCGAGACCGTCACGCTCTCGAAGCATCGGCGCAGTTGATGATCCAAAGCGGTTGCGCAGCGCAATGCTTCAGCGCAGGCATGCGAACGCAACCGCCTTCGTAGTTTCCCCATGCGCGCGGCCGGCGAGTGGTCGCGAGACTACGAGTGGCACTGCAAAATTGTTCGCGCCTGGATGAAATTGATTTGAACGGGTGCGCATGGAGTTGTTGAAATCATGCGTTGCCTGTTCAACTCATGTACTCAATGACGCCGCCAGCTTCGCATAGGTGTTCTCGTCGGTGCGATCGAAATAGAGCGGCGTTACCGATACGCGTCCCGATGCAACCACAGCCGTTTCGCTATCGGGAGCGTTGTCGCGCGGGCCGCGCTGGAAACGCAGCCAGTGATATTCGAGGCCGCGCGGATCGAGCTGCGGCAGCACTTCGATATCCTGGACCAGCCCCACGCCTTGTCGCGTCGGCGTCAGCGGCCCTGCCGCCGACGCATCGACATCGGGAAAATTGACGTTCAGGCACACGGGCGCGTCGTGCTCGATCGCGAGCAACTGGCGAATCGCGCCGGGCGCGAGCGCACGAGCCGCGTCCCATCGCACACGCTCGCGGTCCGTGAACGTCTGGCTCAGTGCGATCGACGGCAGCCCGAGCAGCAGTCCCGTCATTGCCGCGCCAACAGTGCCGGAGAACATTGTCTCGACGCCAAGATTGCCGCCGCGATTGATGCCGGACAGCACGAGCGTCGGCGGCGCTTCGCGCATCAGATGACGCACGGCCATCACGACGCAATCGCCGGGCGTGCCGACGACGCCGAAGCGGCGTTCACCCTGGCGGCTCACGCGCAGCGGCGAATGGAGGCTGATCGAGTGCGAAGTGCCGCTCTGATCGTGCTCAGGCGCGACGACCCACACTTCATCGGCGAGTTCGGCGGCGACGGCTTCGAGTACGGCGAGACCCGGGGCATCGACGCCGTCGTCATTGGTCAGAAGAACGCGCGGTACTTTCGAATCAAAAGCGGACATCGAGGGATCTCCTGTATGGGTGGCGTTGCCTGCGGAGGCTTGTGTTCCCGTTTGCCCTGAAAAACTCAGGCATCCACGATGGCAAAGCGTACCAAAGAAAACGCATCGCTCACATTGCGCGCAAGAACCCGCGGCGCCAACCCGATTCACGGATGCGCAATGGGCTGAATGTCCGGCGGAAACGGATTTGGGGAAGCGGGAAATGAGCAGTGAGAGAGGCGCGCTTTATGTTGGCGCTGTCGGCACTCGATGTGTCGCTCACGCAGAAGAACATCGGCAAAAAAGCCGGCCCTGGTAGCCGGCAAGAAGGCTCCGGAATCTACGAGGGAATATCCCGAAGCCTTTAATATTTAATTATATTCTCTCAAGCTTAGATTAAGCTTAAGGAACTCCGTCTTCCATACATTAAGACTCCGGGCCAATTGCATTGCAACTGCTACGTGATCCATTCATTCATTTCATTAAACGAGGCAGTTCTTTCTGATTAACGTACTCTAATCCATTCGATGAATAAATGCGACGCCAGGCGTTTTCCCTGACGTCGGATGCTTCCCTCGCGGTTCGACTCCTCGGCTGCCGTCAGCGGCGCTTTCGGTTCGACAACGACGGCTTACGGCGCGGCGCGGCTGGCTGATGTGGCCGACCCGATCATCCGGGGTGCCGACGGTTCCATGTGCTATCGCATCAATTCGGCGCTAACGAATCGATCGCGGATCGTTAATGGGCTGTCCGCGCTTCAATAAAATGAATGCGGCATTGCAGCAGCACGCCAATGGCTCCATTCGCGCATTGCTTCTCAAAGTCATTTTCAAATTTTGCATTTGCCATTAGAAGCTTACTGAAGCTATTCGTTTTGCTGCTTTTATATGTTTCGACATCCATACATTCATTCGCACTTTTATATGGATACCATCAATTTATTTTCGATGCATTATCGACGCGCGTTCCGCATCCTTACGTCCAGATCGAGGTACGGCGATTCAGCCGCTTCAAAGACATGGATGACGTGAGCCCGCGTGTGCAATGAACCATCGAGGCGCTCCGGCAGATTTTCTGAAGCACTCAGGCGTTGACCTGCGTTTTCTGCTACTCAAAGGAGCCCACTGATGAAAAAACCGCTATTGGCCTTTCTACTCGTGGCGACGGCCGTGATCGCCGGATGCGGCGGGGGAGACAACAACTCCAACCCGACGCCGACGGCAGCGACACCCACCCCGCCCAAGCTGCTGACCAACATCGCCGTACCCAATGCATCGAGCCCGGCGTTCAGCTTCGACATCGGCTATGTGGAAGCAGGCAAATACTATCTGGCCGACCGCAACAACAAATCCGTCGATGTCGTCGATACCAAATCGAACGCGTTGATCGCGCAGATTCAAGGCGGCTTCACCGGCGTAGGCGCAACAACCGACGCGTCGGGGCCGGACGGTATCGTCGGCATCACGGGAGCGAATACGCTGTATGTCGGCGACGTGGATTCCGTGAAAATCGTCGATACGTCCGCGATGAAAACGGTCAAGACGATCGCCATCAGCACTTCGGGTTCGCGCGTCGACGAAGGCTGCTACGATCCCGACGACCATCTTGTCATGTTCGCGAGTCCCGGCGAGTCGCCGCCGTACGTGACCTTCATCTCGACGACGACGCAAGCCGTCGTGTCGAAAATGGTCTTCAACGGTTCTTCGGGACTCGAAGCTTGCACGTACGATTCGACCTCGAAGAACTTCCTGATCAATAACGATGGAACATCGGCCAATCCCGACGGCGAACTCGACGTCATTACCGCGAGTTCAGTTACATCGGGCGCGCCGATAGTCAGCAAGGCCTTCCCGCTCGGCAAGTGCGGCCCTTCGGGCATTGCACTCGGCCCGAACAGCGACGTGCTGGTCGGTTGCGATCCGTCTGCGGGAAATCCGTTGATCACGCTGATACTCGATCGCAATACGGGCGCTCAACTCGCATCGATCCCATTTGGCGGGGTCGATCAGGTGACATACGATCCTGCGTCGAATCGCTATTTCCTTCCGGCGCGTCACTATGTGACGAGCGGCACGGCTGCGTCATCGGGCTTCAGTCCGCAAATGGGCGTTATCGACGGCGCGACGCGCAAGTTGCTCTTCACGGTCGCAACGGGAACAGGCGTGCATTCGGTTGCAGTGGATAGCAACCTCGGCCAGGTCTATGTGCCTTATCAGCCTGGCGCCGCGGCATTCCCGAATGGCGGTATTTCGGTGTTCTCGACGAAGTGATCATCGAGGCGACCCCGCGCGGGTCGCCTCGATATGCAGCGGGCGCGATTACCCGCTGAAAAGAAAAAGACGTGCGGCGGACAAATCAAACAGACGCCGCACGTCAACCGGACTATCGACGATGATCAGTTGTTGGCATCGAGTCCGGGCAAGACCGGCGTGCCCTCGACCTTGACGGAGTGCAGTTCGTTTGGGTTCAGTCCCAGTGCGCGAAGAATGGTCGGCGCGACCTGCGTCGTCGTCACACGGCGTCCGATGCTCTCGCCATGAAAGTTGCCATCCGGGAACGACACGACCAGTCCGAGGTGACTGTCATCCGGCGCATTGCCGCCGTGCTCTTCGTCCTTCTTCCGACTCGACGTGTAGATCACGCCGGGATTCGGCTGCACGATGATGTCGGGCGTCCGGCCATTCGACGGATCACCGAACATCGACGCGAGGCGCGGTCCCGACAGGATGTACGCCTGCGGACCGTCGGCGCAGATGCCCGGCGCGTTGCAGCCCAGGTTCGCATTGAGCGTCGCGACGGCGGCCTGCACCTGGCTCTGATCGCGCAACCAGATGAGCCCTACGTCATCGGTTTGCACAAAGCCCGTTCCGACCAGACCCGTTCCGTCATTCAGCGCCTTGGCGTTGTTGTTCTGACCAAAGTTGCCGTTCGGATCGAGGTAGTTGTTCGCTTCGAGCAGCGCCGTCACCGTGTCGCCGTTCTTGACGAGCTTCGTATGGTCGGTCGGCGACTGCCCGTGCTTCGCCGTCACGATCATCATCGTCGAACTCGCGAGATTGCGCGCTTTCAACTCCGCGACCATCTTGCCGAGCGCGTCATCTACATAAGCGATTGCCGCCGTCACCTGCGGACCAGGCGTAAAGCTCGCATCAAGATAACCGCCGCCTGTTGCGACCGTCGCCTTTTGCGCAACGCTCAACGTCTGGAAGTTCGTGCCGAACAGAGTCGGCACAGGCGCATCGCGCTTTCCCGTCGAATCCTTGCCGTCTATTTCGTTGATGATCGAATTGAGGTGGAAGTTATCGAAGATCTCCGTGTTCTTATAGGCATCGGTATAGTCATTGCCCGTCGCCGGATTGATCGAATTGATTTCGGTGCGTGAAAGATCGTCGACACCGCGGCCGGAAGGTCCATTCAGCCAGTCGTAACCCCACGCGTGCTTGTCGGCCCATGCAGTGCGCGAGTCGCGCATGTGCTGCTTCACGACTTCGAAAATCGTATTCGTCTTGATGTAGTTATGCGGATAAACAGGCACGCACTTGTTGCCGACTTTCGCGCGCGGAATCGCATCGGGATTGAATGCGCCACCGCCGTCGAGATGAATCAGCGCCCCGCCGCCTTGCGCGTCAATACCCGTCGTCTCATCGAACACGACGTTCCAGCCTTGCTTGCCCGTGCAACCGGTATCCGCAGGCGCATACAAGGTCCGGTCGTAGGACACGTCATAGAAGAGCCCTGCCGACTTCGGCGATCCGCCCGTGACCAGCGCGGCGAGACCCGGGAATGAATCCGACAGGCCCGGCGTATAGGCATTCGTATACGTCACACCTGACTTCGCCAGCAGCGCGAGGTTCGGGCAAGTATTCGCACCGATGCATCGCGCGACGTCCTGCTCGTGCAAACCATCGACGCTGATCAGCAGCACATGCTTGATTGCCTTGCTCTGGTTGCCTTGATCATGATCTTGCGCGTTGTCCGCCTGCGCGGCCGCCGCCGGCAAAATCACCGAACCCAACAAGGCACCCGCTCCAACCCATCTGAAGAGACGATTCATTGTTCACCTCGCGTGATGTCCAGTCCAGATTACCAATCGTTACGGCAGCGGTAATGTGCACGTTCAATGCGACCTCACGATGAAGCGCGGCTTTCGTTTTGCCCTATGGTTGAGAATCGAAATCAGATTATCGAGTCAGGAATTTGTCTTTGATTTGCGTCCGCATTCGCAGCGATTCGTGAATTTCACGTCATCGCACGAATGCGGTTGAAGTACCTGGCAAACCAGAACAGAGAACCGGCTTACCTCCGCACGCGCGAAAAACGACACCAGCTATGATGGTCGAGATTCTTCAGTAATTCCGCGCGCAATCGCTCGCGACGGTAGTGCTGCACCATCGACAGCAACGCAAACAGCAGCACGGACGCGCCTAGCGCGATTGCAATCCATGTTTCGTTCATTGCTATCCCCTGTAGCAAACACTCTTGCAGTACTTCGCCACACGATCAAAGCGGGCATTGACCCGACTTTGGACAGTTAGCGGCGTTCGTACACTGCTCGAATACGAGTTCGCGGTATCGGCCCGCGTCGCGATCTGCGGGTGTCCGAGGCCCGAAAGTCCGGTTCACGACGACGACGCGATTCGTGCACCGGCATTGATACAGCTGTTGTTTTGTCTCCACCACTTCTTCCTTCTTGATAGGCCCTCGGTGCGCTTTCTTCGCATTAGCCGGGGCCTTTGCTCTAATTGTGTTCTTTCGCTCAGTTCATATGCTGGCCGCCATTCACGGCCAGATTTGCACCCGTGATGAATCCTGCGTCGTCCGAGCAGAGGAACGCGACGAGCGCGGCCACTTCTTCCGGCTTGCCGAGACGGCCAGCGGGAATTTGCGGCAGGATTTTCGTGTCGAGGACGTCCTGTGGAATGGCCGTGACCATCTTCGTCGCAAGGTAGCCGGGCGAAATCGTGTTGACGGTCACGCCCTTGCGCGCCACTTCGAGCGCCAGCGACTTCGTGAAGCCGTGCATGCCCGCCTTCGCCGCTGCGTAGTTGGTCTGCCCGACCGAGCCCTTCGAGCCATTCACCGAAGAAATGTTGATCACGCGTCCCCAGCCGCGCTCCACCATCATTTCGCACAGCGGCTTCGTCATGTTGAAGACGGAATCGAGATTTGTGCGCATGACGGCGTCCCAGTTCACTTTGTCGAGCTTGCGCAGGGTCATGTCGCGCGTAATGCCGGCATTGTTCACGAGGATATCGACGGGACCGATCTCTGCCGTGATCTTCGCGACGCACTTATGGCACGAGTCATAGTCGGCGACATCGACGGGAACGGCATAAAATGCGCGGCCAGCCTTTTCCATTGCAGCAAGCCACTCGTCCGCACCCTTGTTGGTCGGCGAATACGTAACGATCACGCGATAGCCGGCGTCGTGCAGACGAATACTGATGGCCTCGCCAAGACCGCCCATACCGCCCGTTACCAAAGCAATTCGATTAGTCATCCTTTGCACCTATCAGACATTCATTGCGAAACTTCCCGATCGTCAATGACTGGTTCGCATTTGCAGCCGTTGACTGGTCTCCCCGACTGATCCTTTTATTCCGGCCGTTCGCTTTGCGTTGGCCTGCGCGCTTCGCTGTTCATTGCGACGTCGCGTGTCGGTGGTTGCTGCGGCGTGAGCCGCGCGCATCGGTTGATTCCACAGGGCCCATCGAGTCGTTTCCGGCTCGCGGACCTGCTTCTGATACCTGCTTCTGGTAATTCGCAATCAAACTGCACTGCGTGAATACGCAATACATGGTTCGTGTGTCATGCAGGCGACACAGCGTGCATTGCGCAAAGCAATGCCGGGATTCATAGTATTAATCGACAACCGCCTTGCGGGCACGGGCGGCAGGCACGGGACTGTCGGCGCGCGCTGCCGCGATCGCCTGTTCGGTTTCCTGCCGTGCAGCCGTTTCGAGATTCGGCACGGCGGACAGCATCGTCTGGAATACCGACGTCAGCGGCGCCGAAGCCGCATTGGCGCGGCACTGAAACGTTTCCATGATGGACCGCGTGAGTACTTCATTCTTTTCGGCCTGCGCGTGCGCAACGTCCTGCAGCCTTTCATTCAGGCGCGAAAAGATCCGGCCCAGTTCAGTGCTGTAGTCCGCAAATAGTCTTACCAGCTCGCCCGCATTCCATTGGACCGCGGTGTGAGAATTGCCGATCGTGCTCAGGCTTTTCAGTGCCTCGTCGTTCACGGCGCTGATCGTGCGCAGATTGAGTTCCGCGACCGATTGCAGTTCCTGAACGACAGGATTGGCCCACGCGTTGAGAGCGGAGATTCCCAACTCCCACGCCGAAATGACACCTTCGGAATTCCGAATGCTCATTGAAAAGACTCCATTAGTATTACTAAGTCCTTGAATGTCGCATGCACAGCGGGGCCGCGCTGCGTTATGCGATTCAGATGAGTGTTCGTAATTAAGCGCTTGCTTGTGCGAAGCACCATTAGAACCCACATTCTAAACACATCATTTGACAATTTTTCAACAGTCTTGTCGGTAGTTACCCTGGGTTGTCGCCTGGGGATTTCCACATGTTTCCACGATCGAACCCCAAAGCGCATCGTTTGCGCGCAGGCGCACAGCACCCATTTACATCACAGCGTGACATATAATCGAAACAGCGGACGAGGTTGGTCTCACGCCGAAGAAAGACAACGTCAGCGGTATCGAAAGTGACTTTCGAATGGCCCGCGAGTGAGGGAGTGTCAAAGTGATCCCGTTCAAACGCATTCTGCTTTGCTACGACGGAACGCCCGAAGGACGCCGTGCGCTTCGCAGTGGAGCGGCGCTTGCGCATCAGCTCGGAGCCGAAACGCATCTGCTTTCGGTCGTGGATTCGTCGTGGTGGTCGAGCGGGTACGACGTTCTTTCTTCGATGGCCTTCGAAATCGACGAGCAGGCAGCACGCAGCGTCTTGAGCGACGGTATCGAGCGGTTATCGGCGTGCGGCGTGAACGCGACGGGACATTTCTGCGTGGGCGACCCCGTTGATCGTATTGCGACAATGGCCGACAAGCTTCGCGCCGACCTCATCGTCATCGGACATCATCACCTCGGACCTTTCGCGCGCTGGTGGACGGGCGAGCGGCATGCACAACTGCTGGATCGCGTCGGTTGCGGAATTCTCTTCGAGGTTTCGCCGGATAGCGCGCCGTAAATCGTCACGGAGCGCACAACAGACGCTACAACCCCCAGAGAATATCGGCGTCCTGCCGCTTTGCTTCGCGCAGCATGTCGAGGAACGGCCATGCGCGCTGTGAGAGACCCGACTTCTGATGATCGGCATGGGATGCCGGCGTTTCGTAGACCGTACCGGACTGAGCATCGTCTTCGATTGCAGCTTCGAGACGCCGGATCGCTGCCGGCAAATCGTCATGCACGATCACGCCCTGACGGTCGAGACGCTTGCCGATCAACCCGAGCAGGTACTGCGCGAGGTCGCGAAGCATGACGACATCGGGTGTCGCTGGTGACTGAAAGGTGACGAGCAAGGCTACTCCCCTGTAGAAAAAGCAGGGCCTTCGTAGCGGTTGCCCTGATGCGGAGACTGCTCTCTTCTCCTGGAGGTAGCTGGATCTTGCCGTGCGGACTATTCTCGTCCGTACCGACAGCAAATCTCTCTCACTCGACAGCCGCTCGAAGGCTTCAATTCATTTTATATCATGTTGTGATCCATTCAAGCGGGAATGGATATGACGCTTCAAAGCCCGTCCGCTGACCAGACGTATGTATGCGGCGAAAAGCCGAATATCGAGGTGTGGGCGTTGCGCTCAGAAGAACGAGGCGTCTTCCGTCGAACGTTGTTCGCTCTTTGCGCGACGCTTCTTCACCGACGCCGGATCGCGCACGATCGTCACCGCACAGGGCGCATAGGCGAGCACCTGACGCGCGACGGAGCCGATTAGCCAGCGGTCGAACGGCGTATGTCCGCGATGACCGACGACGAGATGATCGATACCGTGCTGCTCCGTGTAGAGCACGATTTCCTTTGCCGGCTGCCCGACCACGAGATCGAACTCGGCATGGTCGCCGGAGGACGCGAGCTTCGCCTTGATCTCGTCGAGCACTTCGTTGGCATGGCGCAGCTCGTAGTCGATCATCTCCTTTCTTTCCAGCTCTATCGCACCCCAGTCGGGCGCGCGCGCCACGACGAGAACGTGCAACCGCGCGTCGAAGCGCTTCGCGAGATCGACCGCGAAAGCGACGGCATGTCGCGCGGATGGCGACCCGTCATAGCCTACGAGTACGTTCTGCATGATCTGCTCCCTTCGTGTTCGAACCGTGAGATGCGTCGATCGATCAACAACCGTTCGTCGATTCCCGGCAAGCGCTTGATGTTCTCCATGGCTTGCCACATGACTCTTTTGCGGAAGGTGTCGACGCTTGCGGCCGGATCAGTTGTCGTCGCTTCGGCTCGGAAGATGCTCGTGCGGCTCGGGCTCTGCGGCGTCGGCATCGACTCGATCGTCGTTTGCGTTTTTCGCCGGAGCGTGTGCGGCCGCTTTGCGCTTCGTGCCGGTTGGCGGCTTCGTGCCCATTTGGGGCTGCGCGGGGTCGAGAGGCTTGTCAGTCGGCTCAGAGGACGGCTTGGAGGGCATGGCGTGCTCCTGCGCTGATGAATGCTGTCACTACCATGATAGGACGCATTGAAGCCACCGGTTACACGCGATTTGCGGCAGTGCGCAAATGGTGAATCGAAGAGACTAATCGCTCTTGCTCATATCGCCGGATCGAACCCGATCCATTCCCACCCATTCCCAACGAGGACACATCTATGACCCGCAACTACCGCATCGCAGTGATTCCCGGCGACGGCATCGGCGCGGAAGTAATGCCCGAAGCGTTGCGCGCACTCGATGTCGTCTGCAAGCGCGATGGTATCGGCCTCACGTATCAGCACATCGAGTGGGCCAGTTGCAATTACTACGCTCAGCACGGCCAGATGATGCCGGACGACTGGAAGGCGCAGCTGCGCAACGGAACGCGAAGCGCACGATGCGAGCCTCGCCGCCATCGAAGCCGTGCTCAAGGACGGCCCGCATACGGGCGATCTCGGCGGCAAGGCCAGCACGGCGGAAGTGGGCGCCGCGATTGCGCACTCGCTTGCGTGATTGCACCCGATTGAACTACCTCCGCGCGCGAGCGCTCTTATGACAGAGGACGCGCGCCGGGAAAATCGATTCGCGGCGGCGAATTCATCGACGCGCGATCGCTCGCCGCAGCAGCCGGCGAGCGCATCGCGACAGCGATTTCCAACTCGATGGATCAGGCATTACATCAGGTCATGCCAAGCCTTCGCAAGAAACTGCCCAGTGCCAATGCGCTGTTCGTGTTCGAAGCGGCCGCCCGCTGCCGCAACTTCACGCGCGCCGCGCAGGAACTCGATGTGAGTCAGCCGGCCGTGAGCCGCATGCTCGCGCGCATGGAGGACCACATCGGCGTGCGCCTGTTCGAACGCGTGCGCGGCGGCATCGAACTGACCGAGAGCGGCAAGGTTCTGTATCGCGCGATTTCGGAAGGCTTCGATGGCATCGAAAACGCAATACGCGAAATCGAGGCCCACGCGACGGGTGTCGAGCCGGTCATGCTATCCGTATCGACGGGCTTCGCAACGCACTGGCTGATGCCGCGCATGGGCCGTGTGAAGCAGGCTTTCCCTCACATCGATTTGCGGTTTCAACTGATTTCCGGGCATAACGACGAGCCGCTCAATGACGTGGATCTGGGCATGCGTTTTCTGTACGACAGCGAGATCGACGAGAACGCGGTGTTCGTGATGCCGGAAACGTTGCTGCCCGTTTGTAATCAGCGTTATCTCGACACGGTTCGTTCAGACGCGGGCCGCGCGCAAGGCGACACGCTGATTGTAACGGACGACGAACAGCACGGCTGGCACGAACGCTTTAGCGCGTTCATCGGAAATGGGCGACGTGTCGCGGGCACACTGAGCTTCACCGATTACGCGAGCGCCGTGCATGCTGCGCTGCTTGGCCAGGGCATCGCGCTCGGCAAACTGGATGCCGTGTCGCATTGGCTCGCTCAAGGCGCTTTAGTGCCCGCCGAGCACGAAGTGATCGTGACGAATTGGCGTTGCTGTCTCCTCACGCCGGCCGACAAACCGTTGCGGCAGATCGTTGCCAACCTGCGCGACTGGCTCGTTGAAGAGACGCGCAACGATATGCGCATCGTCGCGAAGAAATACCCGAAGCTCGGCTTGCAGGAAGCGATGAAGCAGACAGGGTTGAAGTTTGGCTAAGTGACGGTGTCTATCGGCGCGGATGCGAGCGAGCGTATGTTCGAGCCAAACCCGAAATGCCCGCAAGCAGTCGAACTGAAATTCGCGCACTTGCGGGCATTCAGAAGATCACTTCAACTGCACTCGCTTGATTTCACCCACGATCAGCAGATAACTCACGATCGCAACCAGCGCATTGCAAGCTACGAACACGAGTGCGCCACTAAACGATCCCGTCAGCTTGACAATGTAGCCGATGACGATCGGCGTGGTGATCGCGGCGATGTTGCCGAACGTGTTGAACATACCGCCGCTCAGACCGGCAATCTGCTTCGGCGATGTGTCCGCGACAACGGCCCATCCGAGCGCGCCCAGCCCCTTGCCGAAGAATGCGAACGCCATGATCGCCACGACGACGGCCGACGAATCGACATAGTTGCACGCGATCATGCTCGTCGACAGCAACATACCCACCACGATCGGCACCTTGCGCGCGACGGTCAGCGAACATCCCTTGCGAATCAGGAAATCGGAAAAGATTCCGCCAAGCACGCCGCCGATGAATCCGCACACGGCAGGCAAAGCGGCCACGAAACCCGCATTGAGAATCGACATGCCGCGCTCTTTGACGAGATATACAGGGAACCAGGTCAGGAAGAAATACGTGAGCGTCGTAATGCAGTACTGGCCGATATAAACGCCGAGCAGCATCCGGTTGCACAGCAACTGCTTGACGTATGACCACTTCGGCGCTTCGTCCGTGGATTGCGCAGCGAAGTTCGAATCGCGCGTTGCCGCTTCGTCGGCGACGTTGCGCTTCTTCGGCCCATCCATATCGACGAGCGCGCCGCCCTCCTTGATGTGGTCGAGTTCTGCGCGGCTGATGCGCGGATGATCTTTGGGACCGTAGACCGTCTTCATCCACGCAATGCTCACGACAATGCCCACTGCGCCCATGAAATAGAAGACATACGGCCAGCCGAAGCGATGCGTGACCCAGCCCATGATCGGCGCGAACAACACCGTCGCAAAGTACTGCGCGGAATTGAAGATCGCAGAAGCCGTGCCGCGCTCGGCAGCGGGAAACCATGCGGCCACGATGCGGCCATTGGCCGGAAACGACGGCGCTTCACTCAAGCCGACAAGAAAGCGCAGCGCAAACAGCGTGCTGACCGCAAGCGAAACGCTCAGGTAAGTGACCGTGCCCTGCAATACGGTGAACAGCGACCAGATGAAAATGCTCGCCGCGTACACCCGTTTCGATCCGAAGCGGTCAAGCAGCCAACCGCCCGGCAATTGACCGATCACATACGACCAGCCGAACGCGGAAAAGATGAAGCCCATGGCCACCGCGTCAAGACCGAGATCTTTCGACATCGCGGTGCCCGCCATCGAAAGCGTCGCGCGGTCCGCATAGTTGACGGCCGTGACAAGGAACAGCATCGCGACGATACCGTAGCGGATTCGCGTCTTTTGTCCCACGGACACGCCTTGCACAACGTTGGCCATGAATCGTCTCCTCCTGACGCACCGGCGTTCTGCCGGCAAGATTAGCAACCGCGCATGAAAGCACATGCTCATAGGTTGTCTGACGACAGAATGAAGTGGCACAACGGATTTTGCAACAACGCGTTTACCCTGAGCATCTTTCTCAAAGGCGGTTCTCGTAGGCAAACACGCGCGCCTAGCACGTCATCGAGTGCGCGATCAAGAGTTTTGAGAAGTGGTCGCAGACGTATGTTATACGACGACATATATCGCCGAATTTCGGGAGACATTCGCAGCTGAACCGCAGGTCCGTGCCTTAAAATCGCGCGATGAACCGAGTTCGCCCTCACATTCGCCCCCTGCGTGCGAGCGATGCAGTCGCCTACGCGTCGCTGCGACTGTGCGCCATTGACGAAGCGCCTCAAGCGTTCGCGTCCACGCGCGAAGAAGAGGGAAAGCGCTCTATCAATGAAATCGAGGCGCGTATCTGTTCGACGGCTAACCAGATCGTGTTTGGCGCCTTCGACGGCGACACGCTCATCGCCGTGGCGGGACTCAGGCGCTATCCGTTGCGTCCCGCGCAGCAAAAGGGCTTTCTGTGGGGTTTGTTCGTCGTGCACGCGCATCGCAGGAGCGGCATCGCGCGGCAACTGATCGCCGCGGCCGTCGATCACGCGCGCGCAATGGGCCTGACCCATATCGCGCTGAATACGGACGCTGAAAACGCCGGCGCAATCGCGCTCTACAAATCGACGGGATTCGAAGCCGTGGAGAACGAGACTTGCGTCGACGGAATCGACGACGATACGGATCGCGAAGTCGAGATGATGCTGCGGCTCAAATGAGCGAGCCTGGTGCGGCCATCAATGGCCGATAAATGAACTGAGCATCCGGTTAAACGCAGCCGGACTGGCGACGTTCATGCCGTGCGATGCGCCCGCAATCGTTCCCCGGTCCGCGAGATAGATCCACTCTTGAAGACTGTCGACGTTATTGCGAAACATGCGCGGGCTCTTTTGCCCATCGACGAGCAGCGTGCGGCACTTCACTTCCGACGCCGCATCGCGTGAATAGGCAGGCAGTGGATCGCGAAACTGCTTGGGCAGCGTGCTCGCGTTGTCGAGCGCCATCGTGCGAAAAGCGGACGTGCTCTTTTTCCATGCACCGGGCGTGCTGACGGAATCGACGAACAGTTCGAGTCCCGGCTCGACGATACCCTCTTCGATCATGCCCGCGACTTTCGCGCGCAAAGCGTTCGTGGCAGCGGGCAGCGACGCTTCGCGCACGCCGTCGTTTTGCAGCGGACCGCCCGGATCGGCGAGCGTCAGCGTTTTGACGAGACGCGGATATTCGCGCGCCAGATGAAATGCGATGCACCCGCCTCGCGAGTGACCCACCACATGAACGGGCGCGAGATCCAGCGCGTCGATGAACTCCGCCAGCTCGGCGACATGAGCGTGCCAGCTGAAGTCGTCCTGAATGCACGCGTCGGCAGCGGGCCAATAGTGGCTAAGGCTCGGAGCGATGCAACGAAAACGCGCGGAGAGCGGCGCAATCTGCGCGTCCCAGTAACGGTAGTCGCACAGCGATCCGTGGACGAATACCACGGGCTCACCCGCACCGCGTTCGATGTACGGAATGCAGATGCCCGATGCGACATTCGCGAAGCTCAGTTGGGGATTGGCCAGCAACGCGTGGTCGGTTCGCATGTTCATGGCAGTCACAATCTCGGGTAGGTCGTCGTGTGACTACTATGCCGCAATCGCGGGCGTAAGAAAAACGCGTAATCCGCATCGAATCGTTCAGGTTTTCTGATACCTGCCGAACGCACTGCTACGACGCGCTGGACGGATCGTAGGGCATCACTTGCTCGTGCTCTTCAGGGTGATTGCGCGCCACGATCGCGCGAGCCGGCGTCGTCGTACTAAGATTGAAAGGCTGATGCGGCACGCCGGGCGGAATGAAGAGAAAGTCCCCGGCTTCCGTCACGACCGACTGACGCAAGCCCGGCCCATAACGGGTCTCTACACGCCCTTCCAGAACATAGATTCCCGTTTCGTAGCCGCTGTGAATGTGCGGCTCGGCGTGTCCGCCGGGCGGCACCACGACGAGGTACATCGACAACGCCTGCGCGCCCGTCGTTGTGGCCGAGATGCCCACGAAATACGGCAGGCGCTGACTCGTTGCGATCTCCCTGTCGGGATGCACCACGACGAGCGGCGCCAATTCGCCTTGCGATTCGACTTTCATGCGCGATCCTCCCCGGTTCCGTGGAATGGGCGCGTATTGAATGACAAGCCGCATTCAACGCGATTCGATTCTACGCTGATGCGTTACCGCGTCAGCATCGGTGAAAGGGTTTGGCGACTGCAACGTTGCGCCTGTAACAACCGCAGAGCATCATGAAACGCGCACGCGCGAGCGCAGACTTCGCGTCGAGCGGCAATCGCTCATCAGCGGAGCAAATGAACATGAATAAACGTCAGTTCCTGACCGGCGCCGCTGCATTCGGCGCAGCCATGACGCCCGCGTTCGCCGCAACGAACACGAAGCATTACGCTTGCGCGGCGGCGCCGGCGATCCTGACCGTGTCGGGTGCGATCAAGCGCGCAAATCGTGGCGCACTCGATCCGGCATTCGATCAGTTGATGGCGAAGCAACTGGTCAAATTCCCGGAGGCTTATACGTTCGATTACCCGTCCGTCGCCAGTCTGCCCGCCGTGACGATCAAGCCGACCATCGAATACGACGCGAAGCAGCACACGCTGAGCGGCCCGTTGCTCACGAACGTGCTCGAGCAGGCCGGCGCGCCCAATTCCGGCGACACCAAGATCTCATTGCGCGCAGTCGATGGCTATACGGTGCTGACGACGCTCGACAATGTGCGCGCCTGGAAATTCATCGTCGCGACTCATATGGACGGCAAGCCAATGCCATTGGGCGGACTCGGTCCCCTATGGGCGATCTACGACGCCGACAACATTCCACAACTCGCGGCGAAGCCGTTGAAAGACCGCTTCGTACTATGCCCGTGTGGGCTTTATCACATACAAGTGAGCGAGGCGTAGAGAAATCAAGCTCCTTGCCCAAGTTGCGCTTCGCAACTATAGTAGTTGCGAAGCGCAACTCCAGGAGCTGTGATGGACCTTATCGACAAACCTTCTCAATCGCGCGACAAGACCATCGTCGAATTGCGCGAGTTCTCGCGCAAGCTCGTTCGCGAGCTCGGTTTCATGCGCTCCACGCTCGCGGAAAGCGATCTTGCGCCGTCAGCCGTGCACGCGATCCTCGAAATCGGCGCGACGCCCGGCATGCAGGCGCGCGATCTCGCCCGTCTTTTGCGCCTCGACAAGTCGAACGCCAGCAGACAGATCGCAAAGCTGGAATCGGCGGGGCTCGTGGATCGCACGGCTTCGAGCGAAGATGGGCGTTCGTCGGAGCTTTACCTGACGAGAGCAGGCCAGCAGTTGCGCAAGAAAATCGACAAGTTCGCAACCGATCAGGTGTCGAGCGCACTGCGCAAGCTCGCGCCGTCCGATCAACAGGCGCTGGTGCGTGCGCTGTCGCTGTATGCGAGCGCGCTCGCGCAGGACAACGATGCCAAGGAGAATCAGACGCCATCGGCGCCGAATGTGCAAATCGTCGAGGGCTACTACCCCGGTTGCATCGGCGACGTCGCGAGCCTTCACGGTCGCTACTACTCGCAGCACTCGGGCTTCGGCGTGTTCTTCGAAAAACGCGTCGCGACAGAGCTTGCAGCATTCGCAGAATCATTACCCGACCCTGGCAAGGGACTGTGGCTCGTCGTCGACAACGCGCGCACGCTTGCGTCGGTCGCGATCGACTCGGACCCTTCGACGCGCATCGCGCACCTGCGCTGGTTCATTGTCGACGATTCGCTGCGCGGCCTGGGTCTGGGCCGCCAATTGATGGCGCGCGCGATGGCCTTCGTCGACGAACGCTTCGACGAGACCTACCTTTGGACGTTCAAGGGCCTCGACGCTGCGCGTCATCTGTATGAGGCGTTCGGCTTCACGCTGGCCGAAGAAGCGAACGGAACGCAGTGGGGAAAGACGGTCGTCGAACAGCGTTTCATCCGGCGCACGAAGTCGCCCCGATAGAAGCGCTACAGCAGATCGAATCGTGCAAGCTCTCGCGAGAGCGCATCCGCATCGACGAACTGATACGCGTGCAAACCGGCATTGATTGCGCCTGTGACGTTGGCCTCCGAGTCGTCGATGAAAAGCGTTTCGCGCGCATCGGCGCCGAGATGGCTGACACAACCGAGATACGCTTGGGCCGCGGGCTTCGCCGCGCCGAATGCAGCCGACGGATACACATGCGGGCCGAAAAGTTGCGCAACGGGCGGATTGAGATAACCGATGTGATCCGTGACGAGACGGCAATTGTTGGTCAGCACGGCAATCTTGCGACGCATGGCAATCCGCGCGGCGACGGCGAGCGATTCGGCGTTGGGCGTGATCGACGCGTGGCGCGCAACGAGCCAGTTGTCACGGCTGATCGAACAGCCCAGCAGATTGCCGAGTTCGAGCAGATACTCGTCGTCGGTGATCTCTCCGGAATCGGCGCGCGCTTCGAGCCCTGAGCCCCAGATCGCGTGGCGCACGGCTTCGGGCGGCTTGCCCGTGATCGACGACATGCGATCGGTCCGCGCGGTACGGTCGTAATGGGACAACACGCCTTCCATGTCGAAGAGCACGAGTTTGATCGATGACGTCATGGTGCCGCCTCCGCATCGAACGCATCCACGCGACGCTAGTACCCGCCCTTTGCCGTCGTATCCGCGCGCCTCTCATCTGCGATATACGAAGCCGCAAGATCGGCGGCCGCGCGGCTGAGCAGACCCGTATCGGTGCCAACGGCGACGAAGGTCGCGCCTGCTTCCAGATATTCGGCCGCGAACGCGCGATCGGGCGCGAGCACGCCCGCCGCGTTGCCCGCCGCGCGCACCGTTCGAATGCCCTCGCGAATCGCCTCGCGCACGACAGGTTCGCCAGGCTTGCCGAGAAAGCCCATCGACGCGCTCAGATCCGCCGGCCCGAAGAACACGCCGTCCACGCCATCGACGTTCGCAATCGCACCCAGATTCGACAACCCTTGTGCCGTCTCCACCTGCACCAGCACGCACAACTCGTCCGAAGCGCTGGCGAGATAATCGGGCACACGGTTCCAGCGCGACGCCCGCGCAAGCGCGCTGCCTACACCGCGCACGCCCAGCGGCGGATAACGCGTCGCCGCGACGGCCGCTTGCGCCTGTTCCTCGGTATCGATCATCGGCAGCAGCAAGGTCTGCGCACCAATATCGAGCAACTGCTTGATCAGCGCCGCGTCGCTCTTGACGGGACGCACGACACGATGCGAGCGATACGCGGACACCGCCTGCAATTGCGCGAGCGTGCTGCGCACATCATTGGGCGCATGCTCGTTGTCGATGAGCAGCCAGTCGAAACCCGCCGTCGCAAGCAGTTCGACGACGTACGCATCAGCAAGCGCCGCCCATAATCCGAACTGCGGCTTGCCTTGCGCCAATGCGCGCTTGAAGCGATTCTGGACGCGTTCCATAGCGAGCCCTCAGACAAAGTTGAGCGCAATACCGCCTAACGGGCCGTAATCCACATGAAACGTATCGCCGGCGCGCGCGGAAATCGGACTCGTAAACGAGCCGCTGAGTATTACGTCGTTTGCATTGAGGCTCTCGTCATACGGCGCGATCTTGTTAGCGAGCCACGCAACGCCCGTCGCCGGGTGATTGAGCACGGCTGCGGCGAGACCGCTCTCTTCGACGGCACCGTTCTTGTACAGCAACGCGCCGACCCAGCGCAGATCGACATCCATCGGGCGCACGGGACGGCCGCCCATCACGATGCCCGCGTTCGCGGCAAAGTCGGAGATCGTATCGAACACCTTGCGCGGCGCTCGCGTGTCGCGGTCGAACTGCTCGATGCGTGCATCGATGATCTCGACAGCGGGCGTCACGTATGCCGTCGCGTCGAGCACATCGAACAGCGTCACGCCGGGGCCCTTGAGCGGCTTCGCGAGAATGAACGCCAGTTCCACTTCGACGCGCGGCGCGATGAAGCGGTCCGCGCGAATGTCCTGTCCGCTTTCGATAAACATGCTGTCGAGGAGCGGAGCATAGTCCGGCTCGTCGATCTGCGACGAACGTTGCATCGCGCGCGACGTCAAGCCGATCTTGCGCCCCTTGATCACGTGGCCTTCGGCCAGTTTCATCTTCACCCATTCGCGCTGGATCGCATAGCCGTCTTCGATCGTCATCTCCGGATAGGCAGCCGAGAAATGCCGCAATTGCGTGCGCGTTTTCTCGGCGTGGTCTAGCTTCGCGGCGAGTTCGCGAATAGTCGTCTGGTCTAACATGATGAACTCCCGTCCCATGCAAAGCTGTCGCGCTCAGCCCTTCAGGCGAGCATGCAGATTGTTGTGCTTCCAGGTGCCCGCTTCGCTGAATTCGCTGATTTCGAGCGATAGCGCAAGGCCCTGCTTGTCGAACGCTTCGGCGAAGTGCAGCTTGATGACATCGAATAGCGCATCGCCTGTCGCTTTCTTTACGGCTTCCGAGCGGCCCGCGCCGATCTTCAGGTGCGCATGCAGAAAGGCGGCATCTTCTCCGCCGTCCGCGATGCAGTACTCCTCACAACGCAGCGCGCGAACGCGTATGCCCCCCAGCGGATAAACGCGCTGATCGTTCTCGCGTTGCGCGTCGAGGCTTTTCGCGAGCTTTCCGCACAGCGCACCGATGCTGTCGTCGGTCGCCAGATTGGCGCTGTATTCGAGCGTGAGATGTGGCACGTTCAGACTCCTTCGAGCAATCAGACCGGCAATGGCGTCACGGGAAAAATCGCGTTGATCTGCCCTGTGCCCGAACTGCCGAAATAAGGCGTCACCACTTCGGCCTTGCCTTCGTAGCGGTCCCATCCGAGTGCGCCGAGCAGCATCGCCGTGTCGTGCATGCCGCCCTCGCCCCAACATTTCTCGTTGTAGAGTGGCAGCATGCCGCAAAAGGTCTTCCAGTCGCCCTTCTCCCATAGCGACACTACGTGCCGGTCGGTCTGTTCGAGAAACGGGTCCCACACCTTGTGCATGAACTGCTCGGCCGTGCCGTTGTTCGCGAAGTGATGGCTGAGCGAGCCGCTCGCAAGGATCGCGACGGTACCGTCATAGCGTTCCTCGATTGCCTTGCGCACCGCGAGTCCGAAGCGCGCGCTCGTCGGCAGATCGTGCCACATGCACCATCCCGCGATCGATACCGTCTTGAAGCGCTGATCCGCATTCATGTAACGCATCGGCACCAGCGTGCCGTATTCGAGGTCGAGCGAGGTCTCGCTATGCGCGCGGGTCTTCACGCCCATTTCATTCGCGACTTCGGCAATCAGCTGGCCGAGCCTCACATTGCCCGGATACGCATACGCCATGTTGTTGATGAAATGCGGCAGTTCGTTGCTCGTATAGATGCCTTCGAATTTCGGCGCGCAATTGATGTGGTACTCGCTATTCACGAGCCAATGCACATCGAACACGACGATCGTATCGACACCCAGTTCGCGGCAGCGCCGGCCGATCTCATGATGTCCGTCGATGGCCGCCTCACGGCAGCCTTTGTGCGGTCCATCGAGTTCGGATAGATACAACGAAGGCACATGCGTGACTTTGGCGGCCAGTGCGAGCTTGCCCATCGCGGTCTCCTTTGTTTAGTGCTTACTCCAGTCCCATGCAGAGCTGAATCGCTACCTGCAAAAAATCGGCGCACAAAAATTCAAACGCCCCAGCGCGGAATATGATGCGAGCCGAGCGATACGCACACGTTCTTCGGTTCGAGGAACACTTCATAGCTCCACGTGCCGCCTTCGCGTCCAACACCTGAAGCCTTCGTGCCGCCAAACGGCTGGCGAAGATCGCGCACGTTCTGGCTGTTCACGAAGCACATACCCGCTTCGATTGCGGCGGCCACGCGATGCGCGCGCCCCGAGTTCTCGGTCCATACATAGCTCGACAGTCCGTACGAAATGTCGTTGGCAAGGCGAACAGCATGCGCTTCGTCGTCGAACGGAATCAGGCACGCGACGGGTCCGAAGATTTCCTCCTGCGCGATCCTCATTCGGTTGTCGACATCGACGAATACAGTAGGCGCGACGAAGTTGCCTTTCTTCTGCGCGTCGGGCACCGATGGCGCATCGAGACCGCCGCACGCGAGCGTCGCGCCTTCCTTCGGCCCTAGCTCAATATAGCTGCGCACTTTCGCGAGATGCCCCTGGCTGATCATCGGGCCGATGATCGTGCTCTCGCTGAGCGGATCGCCAACCGCGAGACGCTTTGTGCGTTCGATAAAACGCTCCGCGAACTTCGCATAGACCGATTTCTGCACGAGAATCCGCGAGCCCGCCGTGCAGCGCTCGCCATTGTTCGAGAAGATCATGAACACGGCGGCATCGAGCGCGCGTTCGAAATCGGCATCGTCGAAGATCACGAACGGCGACTTGCCGCCCAGTTCCATCGAGAACTTCTTCAAGCCTGCCGTCTGCACGATGCGATTGCCCGTCGCAGTCGAACCCGTAAACGAAATGGCGTGCACATCGGGATGCGCGACGAGCGGTTCACCCGCTTCCTTGCCATAGCCGTGCACGACGTTCAGCACGCCCGCGGGAATGCCCGCTTCGAGCGCGAGATTGCCGAGCATCGAGGCCGTGAGCGGCGACAACTCGCTCATCTTCAGCACGGCCGTATTGCCGAACGCGAGACACGGCGCGACCTTCCACGTAGCCGTCATGAACGGCACATTCCACGGCGAAATCAGCGCGCACACGCCGACGGGATGGAACAGCGTGTAGTTCAGATGCGAATCGGTCGGGTACGTATGGCCGTCGACGCGCGTGCACATCTCCGCGAAATACGCAAAGTTCTCGGCGGCACGCGGCACCAGTTGCTTGCGCGTTTGCGAAATCGTTTGACCCGTGTCGCGCGTTTCCGTGTCGGAGATTTCGGGCACATGTTTCGAGATCAGCTCACCGAGCTTGCGCACGAGTTTCGCGCGCTCGGCTGCGGGCTTGGCGGCCCATGCGGGAAACGCGTCTTTCGCTGCGCGCACAGCCGCGTCGATATCTTCGACGGTGCCGCGCGCGACTTCGCCCAGTACTTCTTGCGTCGCCGGATTCACAGTCTCGAAGTAGTCACGCGCTTTCGTCGATTGGCCGTTGATCAGATGTTCGATTCGCATTGGCAGGTCCCAAAGAGTCAGTCGCGGTTGAAATCCGCGTCGGAAGCGATCACGTTGACGAGACGACCAAGGCCATCGATCTCGCAAACGACCTCGTCGCCCGCATTCACATTGACGATGCCCTCGGGCGTGCCCGTCAGAATGACGTCGCCGGGCGCGAGCGTCATGAAGCTGCTCAGATATTCGATCAGCGAGGGAATATCGGTGACGAGGTCGCGCGTATTGCCCTTTTGTTGCAGCGTGCCGTTCACGTAGGCGCGCAACTCGAGCTGCGCGACATCGGCAATATCGGCGGCATCGACGAACCATGGGCCGAGCACCGTTCCGCCATCACGATTCTTCACGCGCAGATTGGGGCGATAGTAGTTCTCCAGATAGTCGCGAATCGCATAGTCGTTCGCGATCATGTAGCCCGCAACATATTGCATCGCTTCATCGCGTTTCACTTCTTTCCCGGGCCGGCCGATCACCACGGCGAGTTCGCACTCGTAGTGCATGAACGTCACATCGTTGGGACGGCGCGTCACGCCTCGATGACCGATCACGCTGCCCGGCCCCTTCAAAAACACGAGTGGCTCTTCCTGCTTCGAGAATTGCAGTTCCTTCGCGTGCTCCGCGTAATTCAGACCGAGCGCGAAGATCGTGGCGGGTTCGATAGGTGCAAGCCATACGACTTCTTCTTCGCGACAGAGCCGGCCATCGGCAAGCCTCACACCCCGCTCGTGCGGATACGCCTCGTGAATGGCGCCTGCATAAGCAACACGGCCGCGCATCATCGTTCGCCTCCTTCTTTCGATGTCGTCGAGAAGCGCAACGGCGTCCATGCGCCGATCGCAATGCTCACCTTGTCGCCGACGTGCGCGACGGGCACGTCGTGCGGGACACCCAGTGTCAGCACATCGCCGGGGGAAAGCGTCATGAAATCGGTCACATCGGCGATCAATCGCGCGACGCTGCGAATCGAGGTAGAAGTGCTCGCATCGAAAGCGCGCTTTCCTTCGATGCTGATTGAAATACGCA
Source organism: Paraburkholderia phymatum (assembly GCF_040965635.1). Lineage (GTDB taxonomy): Bacteria > Pseudomonadota > Gammaproteobacteria > Burkholderiales > Burkholderiaceae > Paraburkholderia > Paraburkholderia phymatum_B. The sequence goes on along the minus strand of NZ_JBFRCH010000012.1, from coordinate 147,749 downwards.
GCGCATCCGCATCGGCCACGTGCCGTCGCGCGGCCACGGCGGGACCGATCACACAGAAGCCATCGCGCGCGCGAAACCGCACCGACGGCCGATAAAAGCTTGCATGCGGCACGCAAAGATCGGCAACGATGGTGTATCCGGCGACGAACCCCAACGCCTGCTCGACACTCACGCGACACGCCGTGCGTCCGATCACGATGCCGAGCGATCCGCCGACCTGCACGCCATGCTCATCGTCGGACACGACGACACGCGCGCCGTGCCCTGCCAGCGTGTTGCGCGGCTTCACGTAGAGAACAGGCGCCTTTGGCGGCGCCTTGTACGGCACAGCATGGACGGCGTCGCCTAGCGCATCGAGCACGCCACGATCGTTCAGCAACGTGCCATAGACCGTGCCGCACACTGGCGGACGACAGGTCTTTCCGTCCGCGAGCAACGCGCTCACGGTGGGCGAATCGACATCGCGTGCGAGCGGTTCGCCTTCGAGATGAATCCGGTGATCGTGGACTACGAACATGGCCTGGCTGCATCCGTTAATTCACTAACATATTAGTAGTATTCGCGCAGCTCGACCGATGGTCAAGCGCATTGGTGGTCAGCGCGGGTTTTCCCTGGCGCGGCGCTTGCATTCGCTTGCTGTGCAGCGACAAGGCCTTACATGGGGACAGAAAAACTGGTAAGACCAGTGTTCCACCGGGTCGACAAGCAGCGCAGAACACGGAACAATGGACCCCAAGTCATATATAAGACTGGACCTCGCTCGCGCGTAAATCGTGCGTGTGTGCGCCGCCTGTCATGTCGATCCGCGACTCGCGACCGGTCTGTAGATGGAAGTCACCTCAATCGTTTCAGGAAACGCAACATGCAGACAAAATCCGTTCTGACGGTCGCCGAGTCGACGAAAATCATCGAAGCGGCGCGCGCCGAAGCCGAACGCAACCAGTGGGCCGTGGCCATTGCCGTCGTCGACGACGGCGGCCATCAACTGGCGCTGCTGCGCCTCGACAACTGCGCGCCCATCGGCGCCTACATCGCGACCGAAAAGGCCCGCACGGCCGCGCTGGGCCGCCGCGAATCGAAACAGTATGAAGACATGATCAACGGCGGCCGCACCGCGTTCCTGAGCGCGCCGCTCTCGGGTACGCTGGAAGGCGGCGTGCCCGTTGTGGTAAATGGTCAGGTGGTCGGCGCCGTCGGTGTTTCCGGCGTGAAGGCCGATCAGGATGCGCAAGTGGCAAAGGCCGGTGCCGCGGCCGTTGCCACCAGTACGAATGGTTGAACGCCGCCCCGAAGCTAGTCGAAATCTTGCCCCTTGGAACAGCCCATGACCCAAATGACTCAACGCGGCGGATTGCAGGTCGCCGCGAACCTCGCACAGTTCATCGAAAAGGAAGCCCTGCCTGGAACCGGTGTCGATAGCGCCGCATTCTGGGCCGGTTTCGATGCCATCGTTCACGACCTCGCGCCGAAGAACCGCGCGCTGCTCGCCGAACGCGACCGCCTGCAGGTCGAACTCGACAAATGGCATCGCGCGAATCCGGGCCCGGTGCGCGACCTGCGAGCGTATCGCAGCTTCCTCGAAAGCATCGGCTACATCGTGCCCGTGCCTGCGACCGCGAAGGCCAGCACGGAGAACATCGACCGCGAAATCGCCGAACAGGCGGGCCCGCAGCTGGTCGTGCCGCTGTCGAACCAGCGTTACGCGTTGAACGCGGCGAATGCGCGCTGGGGCAGCCTGTATGACGCGCTGTATGGCACCGATGCGATCGACGAAACCGATGGCGCCGAGCGCGGTGCGAAGTACAACCCGGTGCGCGGCGCGCGCGTGATCGCGTATGCGCGCAAGTTCCTCGACAATGCCGCTCCGCTCGCGAACGGCTCGCACGCGGATGCAACCGGCTACCGCGTCGAGAACGGCAAGCTCAGCGTCGCGCTGAAGCGCGGCGCGACCACGCTGGAAGATCCCGCCCAGTTCGTCGGCTATCAGGGCGATGCGAATGCGCCGTCGGCCGTGCTGATCAAGCACAACGGCCTGCACTTCGAAATCCAGATCGATGCAAACGACTCGATCGGCAAGACGGACCCCGCGCACATCAAGGACGTGCTGATGGAAGCGGCTGTCAGCACGATCATCGACTGCGAGGACTCGGTTGCCGCCGTCGATGCCGACGACAAGGTGCAGCTCTATCGCAACTGGCTCGGCCTGATGGTCGGCACGCTGACGGAAGAAGTCACGAAGAGCGGCAAGACATTCACGCGCCGCCTGAACGCGGACCGCGAGTACACGGGCGCTAATGGCCAATCGCAGGCCGTCAGGCTGCATGGACGCGCGCTGCTGTTCATCCGCAACGTCGGCCATCTGATGACGAACCCGGCCGTGCTCGATCGCGACGGCCACGAGATTCCCGAAGGCATTCTCGACGCCGTCGTCACGACGCTGTGCGCGTTGCACGACCGCACGCACAAGCTCAATTCGCGCACGGGCTCCATCTACATCGTCAAGCCGAAGATGCACGGCCCCGCTGAAGTCGCGTTCGCGAGCGAGCTGTTCGCGCGCGTCGAAGATCTGCTCGGGCTCGCACGCAACACGATCAAGATGGGCATCATGGATGAAGAGCGTCGCACGAGCGTGAACCTTTCCGCATGTATCGGCGAGGCAGCGGCGCGCGTCGCGTTCATCAACACGGGCTTCCTCGATCGCACAGGCGATGAGATGCACAGTTCGATGGAAGCCGGCCCGATGATGCGCAAGGGCGATATGAAGTCGAGCAAGTGGATCGCCGCGTATGAGCGCAGCAACGTGCTGGTCGGCCTCGCCGCGGGCCTGCGCGGCCGCGCGCAGATCGGCAAGGGCATGTGGGCTATGCCCGACCTGATGAAGGCGATGCTCGAACAGAAGATCGGTCATCCGAAGGCAGGCGCGAATACGGCATGGGTGCCGTCGCCCACGGCCGCGACGCTGCATGCGCTGCACTACCATCAGGTCGACGTGCAGGCCGTGCAGAAGGAACTGGAGCGCACGGACTTCGCAAGCGTGCGCGACGAACTGCTCGACGGGCTGCTGACCATTCCCGTCGTCGAACGCGCGCAATGGAACGACGACGAGATCCGCCAGGAAGTCGAGAACAACGCACAGGGCATCCTCGGCTATGTGGTGCGCTGGATCGATCAGGGCGTCGGCTGCTCGAAGGTGCCCGACATCCACAACGTCGGCCTGATGGAAGACCGCGCGACGCTGCGCATTTCGAGCCAGCACATCGCGAACTGGCTGCGTCACGGCGTCGTCGAGCCGGAGTTCGTGAAGGAAACCTTGCGGCGCATGGCGAAGGTCGTCGATCAGCAAAACGCAGGCGATCCGAACTACAAGCCGATGGCACCGAACTTCGATGCTTCGACTGCGTTCAAGGCGGCGTGCTCGCTGGTCTTCGAAGGCTGCGCGCAGCCGAGCGGCTATACGGAACCGTTGCTGCACAAGTTCCGTTTGCAACTGAAGGCAGGCCGCGCGTAATTCCCTGCGCTTAGCCATTGCATGACGACAAAACGCCGGCCGGGTCGCCAAAGACCCGGCCGGCGTTCTTGCTTCTAGCGATTAATGCGGCCTCAACGGCAAAGCTCTTCGAGCCGGACGCCATTCGTTTTCGGCCCGAACGCGCCGATCGAAATCATCACGACGATCATGCACGCAGTAATGCCGACGAACACACCCGCGACGCCAAACTCGCGCAACAGGTGAGCGATGATGAAGCCCGACATCATTGCGCCGATGCGGCTCGCCGAATAGACGATCCCGTTTGCGCGGCAACGGATGCGCGTCGGGAATAGCTCGGCCTGATACGCGTGATAGCAAACGGAGATGGTCTGCCCAGCGAGACTGATGAGCACGCCGAGCACGATTAGCGGCACGACGGCTTTCATCTGCCCGAACATGAGCCCGAACACGACGACTGCAAACGCAGAGCCCACGATCAGCCATTTGCGCTGGAGCCTGTCGGCGAACAGCATCGCGAGCAACGGTCCCGAAGGCAATGCAATCGCGATGATGAACGAGTAAAGCAGGCTCTTCGTCACCGTGATGCCCTGTCCGATCAGCAACGTCGGCACCCAGTTCGCGAATCCGTAATAGCCGATCGCCTGGCAGAAGTTGAAGACGATCAACATGATGAGCCGCGAGCGATACGGCGGCTGCCACAATTCCGCGAGCGACGCGCGGCGATGCGCGGGCACTTCGACGGCAGGCAGCGGCTCTGGCAATGCGCGACCCGATTGACGCACGGCCATCGCTTCCATCTTTCTGACCACGCGGTCGCCCTTTTCGACATGCCCATGGCTCGCGAGCCAGCGCGGGCTCTCCGGCACGACGAGACGAATGAACCACACGATCACGGCGCCCGCCGAGCCGATCAGCACGACCCATCGCCAGCCGTCGATGCCGGCGAACGTGGTCGGCACGAGCCAGTACGACAGGATGGCAGCGGCGGGCGCGGCCGCGAACATCACCGCCTGGTTGAACGCCATCGCTCGGCCCCGCATGTGCTGAGGCACCAGCTCGGTGACGTAGCTGTCGATCGTCACGATTTCGATGCCGACGCCGATGCCCGTGATGAAGCGCCACAAGATCAGCCCTTCAGGCGTGTGCTGAAATGCCAGTATCGCGGAGCCGACCGAATACCAAAGCAGCGACACCGTGAACACCTTGCGACGCCCGAAACGGTCCGGCAGCCAGCCGAAGCAGAACGTGCCGACGAACAGCCCCGCGAACGTCGACGCAATGAAGCCCGCGATGCCCTGAAGTCCGAAGAACGAATCCGTCGTCGTCTTGAGCAAACCGCTCTTCGCCATCCCCGGCGCGATGTAGCCGGTGAAGATCAGATCGTAGACCTCGAAGAATCCGCCGAGTGAAATCAGCAGGACGAGCATCCACAAATAACGCGTGACGGGCAAGCGGTCCATTCGCGCCGACAATGCCGCCGCCGCGCGCAGATTGGTCTGCGTTTCGGAGGGAGCAAAAGGGGGATCGTCCGCTGTCGCGGGTATCGTGCGCTGCATAGTTGTCTGTCTCCTGAAATGCGCCATCAGTTGTCGGATCGCTTTAGATGCCTGATGGTCGATGCTTCGTTGATATCAGTTGATCTCCGTTCTCCCGCTCGTCGACGCAATCACGCAGTGGCGCGCCCCGTCAGTCGCGAAAGAATCTCCTGCGTGTGCTCGCCGACTTTCGCCAGCGCCTGACGCACGCCTGGCCGCCGGCCGCCCATCGTCAGAGGCAGCAGGACCACTTCTGTCGTGCCGCCGTCGTCGGTTTGCATCGGCACGAGTCCGCCGCTTTGCTTCAGATGCGGATCGTCGAACAGTTGATCGGGGCGCACGATGTGCGCATAGGGAATGCCCGCTGCTTCGAGCTTTGCCGCGAGTTCGTCGGCGCGATGGTGCTTCAGGATGTCGCCAAGACGCGCGAGCAGTTCGGGACGCACGGCCACGCGCATCGCGTTGTCCGCGAATTGCGGCTCGCTCGCGAGATCCGGCCGGCCGATCACATCGCACAGCGTGAGGAACTGCCTTTCGCTAACGGCGCCGATGAACAGTTGCTCGTCGTTCGCGAGCGTGAACACGTCGTACACGCTCCATGCGGAGACGCGCGACGGCATCGGCGGCGGCGCTTCATGCGTCATCGCGTACTGCTGCATATGCTGGCCGGCGAGGAACACGCAGTTCTCGAACAGCGCGCTTTGCACTTCCTGTCCGCGCGCCGTGAAATCGCGTTCGCGCAGCGCGGCCAGCACGCCGATCGCGCCGAACATGCCGCCCATGATGTCGTTCACCGACGTGCCCGCGCGCAGCGGACGCCCCGCCGGCCCCGTCATATACGACAGACCGCCCATCATCTGCACGACCTCGTCGAGCGCGAGCCGCTTTTCATAAGGCCCAGGCAAAAAGCCCTTGTGCGACACATAGATCAGGCGCGGAAACTTCTTCGACAGCGTGTCATAGTCGAGGCCCAGCTTCTCCATCAACCCCGGCCGGAAGTTTTCGAGCATCACGTCGCACTGGCCGATCAGCTCTTCAGCGGCTGCGTGACCGTCGGGCGTGTTGATGTCGAGCACGACGCTCTTCTTGTTGCGGTTGAACGTGCGAAAGAAGCCGATGCCGAGGCCCGGCAGCTTGCGCGTCTTGTCGCCGCCGGGCGGTTCGATCTTGATGACTTCGGCGCCGAGATCCGCGAGGATCATCCCGCACGTCGGCCCCATGACCATATGAGTGAATTCGATGACGCGCACGCCTTCGAGAGGCAGCCGGCTGGATGTGCTCATGTTGAACCTCAGGCGGTAACGATGGGATTCGCGGCGCGCTTCGCACCGCCGTTGAATGTCTTCGGCAAGCCCGCGAGCCATAGCGTGCCGTGCAGCGTTTCGTTCGACAGCCACTGCGCGACCTTCGCGCGCAGCGCGAGCAGCCGTTCGACATCGAGGCCCGTTTCGATGCCCATGTCCGCGAGCATGAACGCGAGGTCTTCGCTCGATGCGTTGCCGCTCGCGCCCGGCGCATGCGGACAGCCGCCGATGCCGGCGAGCGTCGCATCGAAGCGCGTGACGCCCGTTTCGAGCGCGGCATACACGTTCGCGAGCGCGAGGCCGCGCGTGTCGTGGAAGTGGCCGCACCAGAAACGTTCGCCCGCCACGCGCCGCGCTTTCTCGAACAGATCGCGCACGGCGGCGGGATTCGCATAGCCGACGGTATCCGCGATGCTCACGCGGTCCGCGCCCGCATCGAGTAGCGCCTGCATGCAGCGCAGTACTTCGTCCTGGTCGACGCGGCCTTGAATCGTGCAGCCGAACGCAGTGCCGATGCCGCCTTCGATCAGCGTCTTCGAGCCCGCTGCGTCGCGCGCGGCACGAATGCGCGCGACTTCTGCGATCACTTCGTCGGGCGTCTTGCGCAGATTCGCAAGGCTATGCTCGCGACTCGCGGATAACGGCACGAGCATCAGGTCCGCTTGCGTGTCGATCGCGCGCTCGGCGCCCTTCAGGTTCGGCACGAGCACCGAGACGAACAGACCGGCCAGCGTCTTCGCATACGCGATGAGTTCCACCGTGTCCGCGAGTTGCGGCAACAGGCGTGCAGGCACGAACGAGCCGACTTCGATTTCACGCTGGCCGGCCGCATACGCGCCGGCGATCCATTCGATCTTCTTTTCCGTGGGCAGCACGGTCTGAATGCTTTGCAGCCCGTCGCGCAAGCCGACTTCGCGGATCACGACGCGGGAGGGGAATGAGGGCATCGAGGGTATCTCCAGTGTTGCATGCCGGTCTTTGCGAATGCCGGCGTTGTGCTAACTTTAGACATTCCATCCGATACATAAAGCGCTATTTTGGAAGCGCCAGATTTCCGAAACGGAAACGCAGCGCGATCCTCTGGCATCGACGGGGGCAACGCGATAAAGCGCCAATTCAGCGCCGACAGGAGACAACCGTTGCGCGACATCGACCTGAAGACATTGCGGCTCGTGGTGGCCGTCTGCGAGCACAAGAACATGGCGCGCGCCGCGCACGACGAACATATCGAGCCTTCCGCCGTCAGCAAGCGGATCGCGCAGCTCGAAAGCGATCTGGGCGTGCCGCTCTTCACCCGCTCGCGACGCGGCGTGCTGCCGACGCCCGCCGGCGTCGCGCTGCTCGAACACGCGCGCAACGTGCTGTTCACGATGGACCGGATCGCGAGCGATATCGCCGCATTCGGCAGCGGCCTGCGCGGCAGTGTGAGCGTGTGCGCGTCGGCGTCGGCGATTGCGGAAAGCCTGCTCGACGATGTCGCGTCGTTCATGAGCATGCCCGCGCACGAGAACATCCGCGTGCATGTCGAAGAGTGGCTGTCGCACGATCTAGTGCGGCGGCTGCGCGAAGGCGCGGCGTCCGTCGGCGTGTGCTGGGACAACGTGGATCTCGAAGGGCTCGAGCATCGGCCGTATCGCGAGGACCGGCTCGCGCTAGCCGTGCATCCCGATCATCCGCTCGCGAAGCGCTCGACACTGCGCTTCGCGGAGACGCTCGGCTACGAGCACGTGGGCCTGCCGCCATCGACGGCCGTGCACATGATGATGCAACGCGCCGCCGCGCGCGCAGGCGGCACCGTGTCGTACAGAGCGGTCGTGTCGAACTTCGATGCGGCGTTTCGCGTGGTCGCCGCGAAGCTCGGCATCAGCGTGATTCCGCAGGTGGTCGGCGATACGTATGCGCGCATTCTCGATGTGCGCGTGATTCCGTTGACGGACGAATGGGCGAAGCGGAGGTTCGTCGTGTGCTTTCGCGATCTCGAATCGCTACAGCCCGCGGCGCAGCGAATGGTCGATCATCTCGTCGAGCGGGCGCGGCATACGCACGACGCCCATTGATGTTCAGCGGCGCACGATCAGCGCGCCGTGCGCGCGCGCGCCGCGACGGCAGGCCGCGCGGGCGGCACGTCGAGCCGACGGAACACGAGCGCCGACAGCAGCGTGATCAGGCCGACGCACACGAAGCTGAGCATGAAGCCCGTCGACGCCGAGCCCCATTGCGCGGAAAACAGGTTGACGAGCCCGCCGCCGATCGACACGCCAAGGCCGATCGCCAGCATCTGCACCATCGAGAAGAGACTGTTGCCGCTGCCCGCGTCCGCATGCGACAAACCTTTGAGCGTCACGCTGTTCATCGCGGCGAACTGCATCGAGTTCGCCGCGCCGAACACGGCAAGCAGCACGATTTCCAGCAACGGCGCCGAGTGCTTCGACACCAGCGCGAACGCCACGATCGTCGAGCCGACGATCACCGTGTTGACGGCTAGAAACGCCGAGTAGCCAAAGCGCTTGATCAGCGGCGCGATCCATCGCTTCGAGACAGTGCCCGCAATCGCGGCGGGCAGCATCATCAGACCCGAACGCAACGGCGAATAGCCGAGCTGCACCTGCATCAATAGCGGCAGCATGAACGGCACCGCGCTCGATCCGATCCGGCACAGCAGATTGCCGGCGAGTCCGACGCTGAAGTCCGGTTCGCTGAACAGCGCGAGCCTGAAGAGCGGCCGCTCGAACGAGCGAGCATGCGGAATGTACGCGAGCGCGGCAACGACGCCGGCCGCCGCGAGACCCGCCGACCATTCGATGCGATGCGTGCTCATCGGCGGATCGATCGCGAGCGAAAGCAGGATCATCGCGAGCGAGAGCAGTCCGCATCCGATGAAATCGAATGGCGGCGGATGCGTCGCGTGATCGTGCGGCAGATAGCGTTGCACGGCGAAGAGCCCGATCGCGCCGACGGGAACGTTGACGAGAAAAATCCAGTGCCACGAAATGGTCTGCGTGAGCCAGCCGCCCAGCGTCGGACCGACGATCGGCCCGACCTGTCCCGCGACCGACACGAACGCCAGTGCCGACACGTATTGCTCGCCGGGCACGCGGCGCAGCACGGCAAGCCGTCCGATGGGCAGCAGCATCGAGCCGCCGATGCCTTGCAGCACGCGCGCGATGACGAGTTGATCGAGGGTTTGCGCCCCGGCGCAGCACAGCGAGCCCAGCACGAAGACGAGAATCGCGGCGAAATAGACGCGGCGCGTGCCGAAGCGATCCGCGAACCAGCCGGATGCGGGCGTCAGCAGCGCCATTGTCAGCGTGTACGCGACGACGACGGGCTGCATCGCAAGCGGCGATGCGTGCAGGCTTTGCGCGATGGAAGGCAGCGCGGTGTTGACGATCGTCGTGTCCAGCGCCTGCATGAAGAATGCAGCGGCGACGATCCAGAGTAGCGCGGTGTGTGATGAGTCCCGGGTCATGATGAAGTTCGCAGAGGTGCGACCCGGCCGCTCATACGCCTGCGCTCAGCACGTATGTATTTCGGCGTCGCGGTGGTCGCACCTCGGAGACGGGCATTTCGGGCATTTCGGGCGTTTCGCGAATCGGGCCCGCTGTGTTTCTGATGGCCGGTTCGTCCACGTCAGCAGTCATGGTATCGATTTCAATGGCAATCGGGAAGCCGCCTGAAGGCGTTGACTGTCATCGCAAAAGCCGATGACAATGCGCGATGCTCAATCCACTCTGGCTCAAGACATTCGCGACCGTCACGAACTGCCGCAGCTTCACGGAAGCGGGCAAGCGTCTCGGCCTGAATCAGTCGAGCGTAAGCGAACACATCCGGCGCCTCGAAGAGAGCGTCGGCAGGCGGCTTTTCACGCGCGATACCCATTCGCTCGCGATGACAGCCGATGGCGAAGCGCTGCTCGTGCATGCCAACGTGATCCTGCAAGCCATCAATCGCGCGGAGTCGCAGTTTCGCAAGCCACGGCTGAAGGGGCGTGTGCGTCTCGGCACATCGGACGAGGCACGCTGCTCGAGCTGTTGCAGGGTAGCGATCTGAGCGGCGGCTGGATGAGCGAATGAACGTTCGGCCCGGTTGATGTGCTGAACGTGCTTGACGCGCGTATCGTCCGCGTCTTGCTTCGTCTGCTCTAGTTGCGTCTCTTCGCCGTCAATCCGTCGAAGTCGATCGACGTCAGTTCGCCGATCCGTTCGATCGTGATGTCGGGATCGGGATACTTCGCGGTCTCAGCTTCGTCGAGCGCATAGTGACCCTGCCGCGGAAAGATCGTGGTCAGCCGGTCGCCCCATTGCTCCTTCATTGCCGTAAGGATGCGCAGCTTGTCGTCGACCATCACATAGTGGCGTGCGGGAAAGTGCGCGATCACGTCGTCGAGCATCTGTTCCTTGTGGATGTAGATCAGCACCCGCCCTTCTACTTCGTCCCACAGTCCTGCGCGCGACACCTTGCGCGGCTGGAACACGACATCGCCATCCGAGAGAATCGCCGTCTTGCCGAACTGGCTCGCGTAGCGAAGCGCATCGAGCGCGCCTGGAAAAATGCGGTTGGCAAACGGATAGTCGATCAGATAGCACGACATCAGCAATAGCTGCGTGTCGTCCTGACGCTCATGACGATAGCGCTGCAATGCGCCGAGATAGTCCGCATATCCGAGTTCGCCGCGCAGGCCTTCGAAGATCTGCCAGTAGCGCGAGCTGTTTGCCTTGCCGAACTGGCGCATCATGTGCATCCGCAAATCCTGCAGCACGTGATCGTTGTCGAGCAGTGTGTTGTCGACATCGAACAGAAAGACAACGTCATTGCTTGATGGTGTGTTCATGCACGTTACCTCGCATCGGTCGTCTGTATCGATTGGGCAGGTCGGCGGGCGGTTTGTGCGCTGGTGCGCTCTGGCACTGGAGCGCGAAAGCTCGATGCAAGCACAGCGCGTGAGTGCCGCCTGCCGCCCACCGTGTTGCACTCGGAGCTTCTATGAAGCGCCGGAGTTCGCTGTCCCGGCCAACGCACAATCAGCGGAAAGACTAGCACTGTCGTCGAATATGTGTCGGTGAGGGTGACGGGAGAGGTTGGCGCGTTTTTACTTTCACGCGCTGCCGGCTCGGCTCTTGTGCGGCGCGTGAATCGGGTGTACTGGCCTCACGGCCTGTAGACCTGTGTAGCTGCGTAGCAGCCGTGGGAAGCGAGTTGCGGGGCAGACAGTTAGTTGCGCTTGCGCGAGTACGGTACGCGGAAAGCGGTCTACGAACGTGAATCGACGTGTGGCATGACTTGACGTGCCCTTGTCTAGTAACGTATCGGTTTGTGACGTTACTCGCTCCCGGCAGATCGGCTCCCCATGCACTCCCGCTTCGACCGCTTCAGAACGACCCCGCTCGGACAGCAGCTCGAAAGACTGCTCGTCGGGGCGAACCGCTACATCGAGTTTGCCGCTCTCTCGCGCGCGGGCGTTGCGGCTATCGCCGCCGTCACGAACGAGATCGAGGAGAAATTCCCGGAGGTCGAACAGGACACGACGGCGCGTCAGTTCTGCGGCGCAATGATCGCGGAAGTCATGCGGCAGCATGGCCACGAAGTCACGCACGCGCGCGGACGTGTCGGCGGTGCGCTGTTCAGCTATGGCGCGGTATTCAGCCCGCAGCCGATCTTGCTGCCATTCGCAGGCGTTATCGAAGCGCTCTCGCAGATGCCCGCCGCCGTCTCCGGTTTCGCCTCGCGCGTTTCCAATGCTCAGTGGTCACAGCGGCCGAAGGGCACGGGCTTTGCGCCCGTCGAGCACGCCTGTCACTTGCGCGATCTCGACGCGATCTTTGCAGACCGGATCGCGGCAGTCAGGACCCGGCATCTGCCCGTAATCGATTCCGTCGACGGAACGGTACTCGCGGAAGAACGCGACTATCTGCATCAGGACATGACGGCAGCCGTCAACGCGTTCGCGCAATCGCGCAAGCATCTATGCACGATGCTCAAGAAGCTGAAGCCCGAGCAACTCGCGCGTTGCGGCCTGCGCGACGGCACGAGGCGCATGACGCTCGAAGAGCTTGTGCGCGAACTTCTCGATCACGACCGCACGCACCGTCTGGAAATGGATGAACTCGAGGCAGAACTGAAGCAGACACAGAATCGACGCAAAGGACAGAAAAGAGCATGAACACTCGTCCTCCCGTCGTTTTCATTCATGGCTTTTTCGGTCCGCTGGGCGTGATGCACCGCGCTCGCGCACACGACGCGCCCGCAGCTTCATCGCCATCCACTGGACATCCAGCGTGCTATCGTCCTATCAAAGGACCGGCGACTCGCCCGCTTGCCTCCCAACGTCTCGATGACAGCCATCCAACCCGCCCGCTTCCCCGATGATCTCGACGCCGTGCGCGCCATCTTCCGCGAGTACGTGGACAGCCTCGGCGTCGATTTGTCGTTTCAGGCGTTCGATGCGGAACTGGCTTCGCTGCCCGGCAAATACGCGCCTCCAGCCGGCGCGATTCTGCTCGCGTGGCGCGATGACCGCGTGATCGGCTGCGTCGCGCTGCGGCCGTTCGAATACGACATCTGCGAAATGAAGCGCCTCTATGTGCGTCAGGAAGGCCGTGGCGAGCAACTCGGCAGACGTCTTGCGCAAGCCGTCGTGCATGCGGCCCGAGAAGCGGGCTACAGGAAGATGCGGCTCGATACGCTGCCGACCATGCAGGCAGCCCAGCAGCTTTACGCGTCGCTCGGGTTCAGGCCCATCTCGGCGTATGTGTTCAATCCCGTCGAGGGCACGCGTTTTCTCGAACTGGATTTGTGAAGCGGTCCATTGCGCTTCGATGCGTCAGCGGCAGTTAAAGCAGCGGCGGCGCGCGCAATACACGCCGCGCCGCCATGGCTCAGCCCACGATCAGACTCCGCCCCCAACGGTCTTGATGCTCTTCCACTGCCCCTGCTCGACCTGGAACAGCGTATAGGGCGGCTTGATCAGATCGCCGTAGGGATCGAACGTGATCTTGCCCGTCACGCCCGTCAGCGAAACCTTGGCGAGACTGTCGACGATCTTCTGCCTGTCGAGTGAATTCGCATCGTGGATCGCCTTCAGCATCGCGAGCGCGGCGTCATACGCAAACGGCGCGTACAGTTCGACGTCCTGGTTGAAGCGCGCCTTGTAGCGCTTGCCGAAGTCCTGCGCGGCGGGCAGCTTGTCGAGCGCGGGACCGGGTTCGAGATCCTGCGTGCGTTCGCCGGAAGCGCCGGCGATCTGCAGGAACGCGTTGCTCTTCAGCGCGCCCGCGCCGAACAGTTGCGTCGTCATGCCGAGCGAGCGCATCTGCTTGACCAGCATCGCGCCCTGTTCGTCGAGTCCGCCGAAGAAGATCAGATCGACATTCTTGCTCTTCAGTGAAGTCAGGATCGCGCGGAAGTCGACGGCCTTGTCGTTCGTGAATTCGCGATCGACGATATTGCCGTTCGCTTCCTTCGCGCCTTTTTCGAACGCATCGGCAAGGCCCTGGCCGAACGCCGTGCGGTCGTCGATGATGCCGATCCGCTTGGCCTTCATCTGCTCGACGACGAAGTGCCCCGCCACCACGCCGCCCACGCCGTCATGCCCCATCGTGCGGAACACGTTCTTGAAGCCCTGCTTCGTGAGTTGCGGATTGGTCGAGCCCGGCGTGATCATCGCGACGTTGGCGTTGTGGTACACCGCGGACGCGGGAATGCTGCACCCCGAGTTGTAATGGCCGATCACGCCGACCACGCCATCGTCGACCAGCTTTTGCGCGACCTGGATCGCGACGCGCGGATCGGCCTGGTCGTCCTGCACGTCGAGCACGAACTTGACGGGCTTGCCGGCGACGGTCGGATGCTTCGCGTTCTCTTCGTCGATGGCGAGTTGCGCGCCGTATTGCAGGTCCTTGCCGACCCGCGCGACGGGCCCCGTCAGCGGGCCGACAAAACCGATCTTGACCACTTCCGGATCGGCGGCCGATGCAACTGAAGCAGCGAACGAAGCATGCGCTGCAAGAGCGCACACCGCCAGCCTGATGATCCATGTACGTCGATTCATGATGCGCTCCTGTCGATGGAAAATGCCGCGCTTTGCCTGTCGACTGACCCGATGCGCGACGCGTCGAAGTCGTCCCTGTGTGTCTGTTCCGAATGTCAGTTCAAAACCGGGTTGCCGCGTAGCGGGTCAGGTCGAGCGGCGGCGCGCGCCGCGCGACAAGATCCGCGACGATGCGCCCGCTCACGCCCGCCAATGTCAGCCCGAGATGCTGATGTCCGAATGCGTAGATCACGCGCTCGCTCGCGCTTGCGCGGCCGAGCACGGGCACGCCGTCGGGCAGCGTGGGCCGGAAGCCGAGCCACGTGCTGTCGGGCTGCCGCAATGCGGGCAACGCGCGCTTCGACGAGAACGTCAGCAAGTCGAGCAGCGAACGGTTGCGCACATCGCTGAAGCCGCCCAGCTCGACCGTGCCGGCCACGCGGATGCCTTCGTCCATCGGTGTCATGTAAAAGCCGCGCTCGGCCCAGCCGACCGGCCGCGAAATCAGTTGCGACGCGCCGCGATAGCGCACGTGATAGCCGCGCTCGGTATCGAGCGGCACGCGGTCGCCGCATTGCGCCGCGAACTTCGCCGAGCGCGCGCCCGTCGCGACGACGACATGATCGAAGCGGCGCGGCGTGCCGTCGTCCGTCGTCAGCGTGACACCGTCCGATGCGGGCGTCAGCGCGCTCACGCTCCTGCGTTCCAGCTCGAGGCCGCGCGCTGCGAGCACGTCGTAGAGCAACAGCAGAAAGCCCTGCGGATCGGAGAAATGCCAGCTGTCGCGAAAGAGCACGCCGCGCTCGAAGATCGGCGCGAGCGAAGGCTCCAGGCCGCGCACCTCTTCGCCCGACAACACGTCGAACGACACGCCCAGCTGCTCGCGCAGATTCAGCGAAGCGCGCGACGCATCGAACGACGCGCCGCTCGAATACAGATACAGGCACTCGCGCGGCCGCACGAACTTCGCCAGCTCGCGCTCTTCGAGCAACAACGGCGCATAGCCCGCCTGCGCCTGCGCAAGCAGCGCGGCGAGCGCGCTCGCGCTTGCTTCATAGCGGCGCTGCGTCGAGTTGATCATGAAGCGCACGAGCCACGGCAGCACGTGCGGCAGATAACTCCAGCGCAAGCGGAACGGACTCTCGCTCGACAGCAGAAAGCGCGGCAGATCGCGGAACACCGACGGGTTGTTCACGGGAATGCAGCCATACGGCGCGAACGTGCCCGCGTTGCCGAACGACGCACCCTGCGCGACGCCGGACGGATCGAACAGCGTCACGCGGTGCCCGTCGCGCATCAGCCAGCCGGCGCTCGCAAGCCCGATGAAACCCGCGCCGACAATGCCCACTTCCGCCATCAACGCTCTCCTTGCATCGCGCGTGCGTCGGCAGCGAGATGGCCCGTGCGCGTGCCTTCATTTGCGGTGCGCCGTTTAGCGCCCCGCGATGCGCGCCCGTTTGTCCTGCTCTCTGCCATGCGTAATCTCCGTCCAGCCCGATCCGGCAATACAAAAGCCACACAAAATCTGCTCAACCTGACTCAAAGAATCACACAACATTTTTTTGTGTGCAATTAAAAGGCTCATTGTGTGGTCCAGGACTTTCCCTGGCCGAGTTGGGCGCGTTCCTTGCCGCACCCGAAAATCACGGCAAGGACGCACATCTGGTATAAAATCCGGCCAACTGGCACAAACAGGCAGACAAAGCCTGTTTTGTATGGAGACAAGGCAAGACAATGGCTTCCAGCAAACCCAAGGCAGCGGACAGTAATGGTGCGACAGTCGAAGTCGACCAGACAAACGGCGACCAGGTCCAGACAAAACGCGCGACCTACATCGAGGTGTCGGCGTCGATCGAAGATGAGATTCGCGGCGGCGTCTATCCGCCGGGTAGCCGCTTGCCGCCGCAACGTCAGCTGGCGACGGAGCTTGGCATCAACGTGTCGACGGTTTCGCGCGCGTACAAGGAATTGCAGCTGCGCGGGCTCGTGATCGGCAGCAAGCGGCGCGGCTCGCTCGTGACAGGCGGCGCGATGCCGCGCGTCGAAACGGCTGCCGCGCCCAACGCCGCACCGGGCAGCGCAATCGACCTGACCGTCAACCGGCCCGCGACGGGTGAATTCCTGGCGTGCCTCGCTGCCACGCTCGCCGGGTTGCCGCGCGACCCGCGCTATGCGTCGCTACAGGAATATCAGCCGCCGCAGGGGCCCACATGGGCGCGGGCCGCCGGCGCGCAGTGGACGGCCGCGCCCGGATTCACGCCGTCGCCGGAGCATCTTGTCGTGACGAGCGGCGCGCAGCATGGCCTGTATGCCGTGCTCAACAGCCTGATCGGCACGGACGGCGTGATCATCGCCGACCGCCTCACGTATTACGGCCTGAAAGCGCTCGCGCCCGTGTTCCAGTTCGAAATCGTCAGCGTGCCGAGCGACCGCGACGGGCTCATCACCGATGAGGTGGAGCGCATCTGCAGTCGCGTGCCCGTCAAGGCGATCTTCACCGTGCCGAATCTGCAGAACCCGACCGTGACGACGATGAGCCTCGAACGGCGCGTGGCGCTCGTCGACATCGCGCGCCGCTATGGCGTCGCGATCATCGAGGACGATGTCTACGGTCCGCTCGTTTCGCAGCGTCTGCCGACGCTCGCGAGCCTGTGCCCGGAGCTGACGTTTCATATCGCCGCGACCTCGAAGATTCTTGCGCCGGGGCTGCGGCTCGGTTATCTGCTGAGCCCGCCCGAGCGGTCTGCGCTCGCCGCCGAGGCCGTGCGCACGACCGCATGGATGCCCGCGCCGATGTCGATGCTGATCGCGACGATGTGGATCGAAGACGGCACCGCGCGCCGCATCATGGACGCGCAACTCGCGGAGATTCGCGTG
Source organism: Paraburkholderia phymatum (assembly GCF_040965635.1). Taxonomy (GTDB): domain Bacteria; phylum Pseudomonadota; class Gammaproteobacteria; order Burkholderiales; family Burkholderiaceae; genus Paraburkholderia; species Paraburkholderia phymatum_B. The sequence continues at coordinate 130,517 of NZ_JBFRCH010000012.1, read as the reverse complement.
AGGCACGATCTGGCGCGTCAGATTCTGCCTCAGGAATGGCTGGACTCCGACCCCGCGTGCATGTTCGTGTGGCTCAGGCTACCGCCGCCGTGGCGCGCGGACGACTTCGCCGCCAACGCGAAAGCGCGCGGCGTGGTCGTGATGCCTTCGTCGGCGTTCGCGGTGGACCGGGCCGAAGTCGAGCACGGCGTGCGCATCAACCTTGCGTGCGCGTCGTCGCGCGAGCAGCTGGTGAGCGCGCTGCAAACGCTCGCCCAAGCGCTGCGCGATCGTCCTCGCGCGTTGTTCGGCACGATCTGACTTTGCGCCGCAAGCTGCGCGGCTAGCGCTTCGCGGAAATGAGGACGCGCCGCTCGGAACACAGAAGCCGGTCGGCCAGTTCCATCAGGTTGGCGGCGAACATCGAAGGACTCCATTTGTCCACGGTCTGTCTGGCCCGCTTCGACAGCGCATCCCGTAGCACGTCGTTCAGCGCCAGCATCTGCATTTTCTCCGCGAGCGCATCCGCGTTGCCTGGCTCGACGACGAATCCGTTCACGCTGTCTTTCACGAGTTCGTCCGCTGCTCCGCATGTCTGCGTGACGATCGCCGTCTTCGACGCGGCGAATGCCTCGTTGACGCACAGCCCCCACTGATCGAACTCGCTGCCGAGCACCATGAAGTCGCACAACGCATACACGGCGGGCATCTGCGCATTCGGGATGGGATCGAGAAAGCGCACGTTCTTGTCGAGCTGCATGCTCGACACGCGTCCTTCGATCGCGCGCATATCGGGCCCATGTCCGACCAGCACCAGCGAAATGCCTCTATCGGCGAGCCCCGTGAGCGCGTACGCATCGACCACCACGTCGACGTTCTTGCGCGGCACGAAACGGCTGACGCATAGCACGTAGCGCCTAGGCAACGCGTAACGCCGCCGCGTTTCGGATTCGGAAGCGCGCGCATTGTCCGCGAGCCGCGCGAAGCGCTCGACGTCGATCACGTCGAAGCCCACGCGCGAGCGTTCGAGCGGAATGCCGAGCGTCTGCGCATAGGCGCGATGCCGTTCCCCCGCGACGAGCGCGCCGTCGAAGCGGCACACGAGCGACCGCTTCAGGCGTTCCTTGAAGCGGCGCCTCACGCCGTCATCGAGCTTCGAATCGGACATGTAGATGATGCGAAACGTGCCCGCTGTCCGTCGGATCAGATAGAGCCACAGCGAGTAAGGCGTGTGATAGCCGAGCGTGACGACCACATCGGGCCGCAGCGTTCGCGCGATGCCGGCGAGCTTGTACGCGACGCTGGGCCAGCGTCCGCCCGCATCGGTGATGTCGGGTTCGAGGGTGACGGCGCGCGCGGGCTCTTTGCCGAAGAAGGCGTCGCGGGTCAATTGAGGGAAGGCGTAGACGCCCGAGCGTCCAAAGATCTCGACGAGGAAAATCTCGTCGCCTCGCCGCTCGACGAGCTTCTTCAGCGCTTCGTATCGCGGCACATGGTAGTCACCCAGATGCCCGATTACAAACATCATACGCATGCACACCCTCCAGACCGATGTTGACGATGAACGCCGACGATTGCTCGAACGGATGCTGTCGGCAGACCTTAACTCAACAGGCGGGGCATGCATGTGTCCAATCTGGCACCGCGTCCGAAAACAGCGATGGATTGGCAAAAGGAACATAGATATGACGAGCGCCACGTGGCGGCATGTGGCGGGAACATAAGGGCGGATACGGCCGACAAGGTCGTCATATCACCGCCAGACGGAGCGGATTCGACCCAGGCGGTAAGTGACAACTACAAGAAATCGAAATCGGCGCGTGCTACACGCCGCCGTTCTCGACGACGCGCCCTTCGGCGCGCCAGCGCAGCATTCCGCCCGCGAGATTGGCGACGTCTTCGAATCCGGCCTGACGCAGAATCACAGTCGCCTGAGCGGAACGGCCGCCCGCGCGGCAGACGGTAACGATGGGGCGCTCGTTGCCGATTTCCTTCGCGCGCCCAGCCAGTTCGCCGAGCGAGATCAGCTTCGCTTCGGGAATGCGGCCGAGCGGTCCGTCGTATTCATCGCGCTCGCGCACATCGATGATCTGCACCAACTGCAGATGTTCTTCGAGCCATTGCGGATGGATTTCCCAGATACCGGCGAACGTGTACGTCAAAGGCGCCCAATCCGGTTCGGGCTTTTTCGACGGATCGCTTGCCGCGACACCGCATTTCATGTTCGCGGGCACGGCGACGTCGATCTGCCGTGGATGCGCAAGCCCGAGGTTCGTCATATAGCCCGCGAAATCGTCCTCGCACAACTCGCCGCCCAAACGCGGATTGAAGCGCCGCTCTTCGGCGACGCTCGTCACCGTGAGGCCGCGATAGTCGTGCGCCGGATAGAGCAGACACGTCTCGGGCAACGAGAAAATCTGCTCGTGCACCGCGCGAAAGAGCGCATGCGGATTGCCCTGCTGGAAGTCGGTTCGCCCGGTGCCGCGAATCAGCAGACAGTCGCCCGTGAATGCCATCGACTGGTCGTCGAGCACGAGGCTGATGCAGCCACTCGTATGGCCGGGCGTGGCGCGCACTTCGAGATGGCGCGCCCCGAACGCGATCGTGTCGCCGTGCTTCAGATAGCGGTCCGCGCCTTGCGCATCGCTTGCCGCCGATATCGCAATCTGGCTGCCCGTGCGCTGCTTCAGCATCCATGCGCCCGTCACGTGATCGGCGTGAACGTGCGTGTCGATCGTATAAAGCAGACGCAGTCCGAGTTCGTCGAGCAGCGCTGCATCGCGCCGCGCCTGTTCGAAGACGGGATCGACGAGCACGGCCTCGCGCGCGCCGCCATCGGCGAGCAGATAGGTGTAGGTCGACGATTGCTGGTCGAACAGCTGTCTGAAGATCAACACGCTCATGTTCTCTCGACTTGTATCAGGAAGCGCCGTGGCGTCGGCTTCGCAGCCTTGCTCCGTTCATGCGGCCATTGCCGTCATCGTCGTGTCAAGCGGGTATCGCGCCGATACGCGCACGCTTCGAACGCGCGCGCATCGGCGTATGGGTCAACGTCTCACTTCGGCTGCTGCACGTAGCGCAGATAAGGCTTCAGCGTCTTGAAGCCCTGCGGATACTTCTCTTTGGCGGCATCGTCGGAGACGGAAGTCGGAATGATGACATCGTCGCCCGGCTTCCAGTTCACAGGCGTTGCGACGGTATGTTTCGCCGAGAGCTGCAGCGAATCGAGCAGACGCAGCACTTCGTCGAAATTGCGGCCCGAGCTCATCGGATAGACGAACATCGCCTTGACCTTCTTGTCCGGTCCGATCAGAAACACCGCACGTACCGTTGCGTTGTCGACGGCCGTGCGCGGACCGCCGCTCGCGTTCGGGTGGATCATGTCGTACAGCTTCGCGACGTGCAGATCCTCGTCGCCGATCATCGGATAGTTGATCGCATGGCCCTGCGTCTCTTCGATGTCCTTGACCCACTTCGTGTGATCGCTGACGGGATCGATGCTGAGTCCGATGATCTTCGTGTTGCGCTTTTCGAATTCAGGCTTGAGCCCCGCCATATAGCCCAGCTCCGTCGTGCAGACAGGCGTGAAGTCCTTCGGATGCGAAAACAGGATCGCCCAGCTGTCGCCGATCCATTCATGAAAACGGATCGTGCCTTCGGTGGTTTCCGCAGTGAAATCGGGAGCTTCTTCTCCTAGTCGAATCGCCATCTTCATCCTCCATAAGAAAGGTGCGAGCAGTTGCTTCAATGAACCGCCGCTACTGTCCCCGAACGGCGGCAATACATACGGATTGAAACGTTCAGCGCATAGCTTATATAGCGTAGAACAATTTACAGCTTTCGCGAACCGGATGTGAGCGAGCGCTTTTTTGCGGCGTGGACGGTGAGGCGCGCTCAAGAAAGGCAAGTGGTGATTCGCTGCATCACATCGCGCCACCCGTGCCGGATGAAGGCGACGATGCCGCCGTGAACGGACGCGCCTGGCCCGCCGTCGACATCAACGAGACGGCGGCAGGATCGGGCATGCCGTTCGCGTCGATCGCACCCGCTTTCGCGAGCGCTTCGAGATCGCTGTCGACGCCCGCTTGCCCGACGACAAACGGTGTCGTGAGAAACGCGGGCACCGTCAGCGTGACAGCATAGCGCTGCTGCAGATTCGTCACGACAGCCGATTGCGCGGCCAGCACGTCGTCCTGGTTCGACAGCACCTTCTGGAACTGCGCGTTGCCCGGGAAGCCCGTGATCAGATTGGCCTCGCTCGTACCCAGTTGCGCGGCAAGGTACACGAGCATCAACTCGGTCTCGGGCGTCGTATTGAAGGTGCCGCTGGCGAACGCAGGCGCATGCAGCGTCGTATTGGCGGAGGTCACGGTAACGATGCACGGAGGGGTCGCATTGAACGTGAAGCTGTAGTGTCCGCCGCCGTCCGACAGCATGGAGCCCGAACCCTGCGCGCAACTGGCGCTCACCGTCGCGCTGGCCAGCGCCCTGCCCGTCGCGGCCGTACCGGACAACGTGACGCTTTGCGTGCTCGAACCCGTGCAGCTGTCGAACCCGATGCAAAAGCTGCCGCCGCCGCACGCGCCGAGCGCCGCGAGCGAAGCCGCGCAAAGCGCAGCCAACATTGGGCGAACGAAACGCGCATCGCGAATGGTCATGGGCCGTCTGCCGTCGATGGAAGCGATCACGAGTGAGACCCGCGCAAGCAAACGAACAAAACAGGCGGGCACTGCTCGTGATTCTAGGCCCGATCCGCAAAGCCGTTCGCGCAAGGGCGCCGATCGGCCCGTCGGTTCGGCCGCTTCAGCGAGGCACGCAGTCGTTACGGCGCGAACGGTTCGCGACCGTCGACGTCGCCGGCGCTACTGAATCCGCTCCGTCAGCCGGCCGACGAACTTCCAGCCGCGCTCCTGGCTCCACATGTACGTGAAGCCGGTCGGCCCGTCGATGAACACCGTCAGCGGCTTGCTGGGCGATTGCTCGAAGCCGGGGTCTTCGGTGGAATGCGATACGTCGACGGGCCCGACACGCTCGGAGACCTGCTCCGCAGTGGTCGCAGCCGGGTTCGCGCTCCATCCGTCATTGGCCGCGTACGTCAGCCGCACGGCGCTGCCTGTCGGCGACTGGACCAGCAACGTCAGTTGTCCGTTGCCCGCCGACGCCGCATTGACACAAGGCGCGGCAACGTTGGGAGCGACAGGTTCCGTCGCAATGTTCGACACGGCCCCTTCGCTTGCGGCCGCCAAAGCCATTGAACTCATCGCGCCAAGAGTCGCGGCCAGTAATCCACGGAGTACGAACGCGGCAGCATATGTATCGGAATGTTCCATGCTGTCCTCCCGCTGGGTGATCCGACGAAAAAACCAGCGCGGGACTTCAGGCATCGAGAGCGGCCGCGCGTTCGACTGCGAACGTCGACGCGGAGCGACGAATACGCGATACGTGTGGCTCAGTGCAGTGTCCGGCGCCATCGTCTGCTAGACGATCCGCGCGCGAGCGAATGAAAGGGGAAGGAAACAGAATCGGGTATACCCGTTCACACGAATAGGCTCGCCGATAATCGGGCATCGAGCGTGAGGCGTTTGGTCGCCTCTTGGCTGCGCACGGCAACTCGATTACTCTGTTGAAAGCAATCGCACAGGCAGCCCCGCATGCAGTCTGTTTTGCGCGCACAGCCCGCTGCCCGAGACAGGCAAGCGAAAATCTTTCGCAGCCATTCCACTTTTGTTCGACGTTGCGGAGCCTCCGGCTGCCTGGCGGCGCCCGTCAGCCGCTTGAGGAGAAGCCGCGATGAGCATCGAATCAACGCCCGAAAACGGCGCGTCTAATCAGCAGCATGCAGCGGACGCGAGCCGCACGATCGACGACGGCACGCTCGCCGAAGACCCGAGCGTGCGCGACCATCCGCGTTACCAGCAGATGTTTCCCGTCCTTTCGGATGCGGAGATCGACCGCGTGCGCCGCTTCGGCAATCTGTGCCGTTACGCGAAGGGCGAGTTGCTCTATCGCGCGGGACATCTCTGTCCAGGCGTGTTCGTCGTGCTGTCGGGCAAGGTCCGCATCGTCGGGCGCGACGGCCTCGGTCACGAGCGGATCATCCACACGTACACGAAGCGCGGCGAGTTCACGTCGGACGTCACGCAGCTCTCCAGCAAGCCAGCCGTCGTCGACGCGCATGTGGTCGAAGATGTCGAAGCGATCTTGCTTCGACCCGACGAACTCAGCGCGATGATGATCAGCGAAGCCGATCTCGGCGAAAAGATCATGCGCGCGCTGATTCTGCGGCGCGTGCTGGTGATCGAACGCGGACACGGCGTCGTGCTCGTCGGCCCTTCCGGTAATGCACGGCTGCTCGCATTGCAGAACTTCCTGCGCCGCAACGTGTTTCCGAGCCTGACGCTCGATGCGCAGCAGGACGCCGAAGCCATCGCGTTGCTCGAACGGCTGACGCCGCAGCCCGACGACTTTCCTCTCGTCGTGTGTCCGAACGGCACGGTGCTGCGCAACCCGGACGAAGGGCAGCTCGCGTCGTGCCTCGGGCTGATACCCGAGTTCGATCCGACGCATGTCTACGATGTGGCGATCGTCGGCGCGGGACCGGCGGGTCTCGCGACAGCCGTGTATGCCGCATCCGAAGGACTGTCGGTTGCGGCGCTCGATTGCCGCGCCCCTGGTGGCCAGGCGGGTACGAGCTCGCGCATCGAGAACTATCTGGGCTTTCCGACGGGCATCACGGGCCAGGCCCTCGCGGGACGCGCGTTCGTTCAGGCGCAGAAATTCGGCGCGCACATCGGCATTCCGTGCGAAGTCAAAGCACTGTTTTGCGACAGCCAGCCGCCATCGATCGAGCTTGCCGACAAGCGCCGCATCACTGCGCGCACGGTCGTCATCGCGAGCGGCGCCGAGTACCGGCGTCCCGATGTCGAGGGCCTGGCGCGCTTCGAAGGTGCCGGCGTCTATTACTGGGCGACGCCCATCGAGGCGAGGCTGTGCCGCAAGGAGCCCGTGCTGCTGGTCGGCGGCGGCAATTCCGCGGGGCAGGCGGCCGTGTTTCTCGCATCGCACGCCGAGCACGTGCATATGTTCATTCGCGGCGCGAATCTCGCGCACAGCATGTCGCACTACCTGGTCGAGCGGATCACGTCGCTGCCGAACGTCACGCTGCATACGCGGATCGAACTGACGGCGCTCGAAGGCGATGCGCGGCTCGAACGCATCCACTATCGCGGCGCGGGCGGCATCGAAGGCAGCATGACGGCACATCATCTGTTCGTCTTTATCGGCGCCGAGCCGAATACGGGCTGGCTCAAGACCTGCGGCGTATCGCTCGACAGCAAAGGCTTCGTGCTGACAGGCCCCGACATTCCCGGCTCCGGCCTGCAATCGCAATCGTTGCAGACGAGCGTCGACGGTGTCTTTGCGATCGGTGACGTTCGCTCGGGGTCGACGAAGCGCGTCGCGTCGGCCGTGGGCGAAGGTGCCGCCGTCGTCGCGCAGATTCACCGCTTTCTCGCCGATACAAGGCAAACGCATTAGCCGCCTTCGCGTCGCATCGACGCCGCGACGCACGCTTGCGTCAGCAAGCTATCGATTTATCAGGCCGCCGCGAGCTCTGCTGCGCAACCGTTTCGCGTCGTGCATGATCTCGCCGTCTGCATCGTGCAGTCCAGGTTCAAACCGATAAAACGCCTAACAGGGGGAATCATGTCGGCTGTGTCGGCATTCAAACTGGTGCTGCTTTCGATGATGGCGATCGTCGCGCTGGAACTCGTCGCGAAGCGCCTGCGCCTGCCGCCCGCGGCAGCGCTGCTGGTGGGCGGCGCCGCCATGGCATTCGCGCCGGGCCTGCCTCCCGTCATGCTCGATCCCGACCTCGTGCTGATCGTGCTCCTGCCGCCGCTGCTGATGGACGGCGCGTACTACTTCGTGTGGACCGACTTCAAGCGGCACCTCACGCCGATTCTGCTGTTCGCGATCGGCGCGGTCGCGTTCACGACGTGGATCGTCGGTGTGGTCGTGCATCTCGTCGTGCCGTCGTTGCCGTGGGCCGTCTGCTTCGCGCTGGGCGCCGTCGTGTCGCCGCCCGACGCGATCGCCGCGAAGGCCGTGCTCGAACGCGTCGCGTTACCGCGCCGCCTGATGGTGCTGCTCGAAGGCGAGAGCCTGCTCAACGACGCGGCGGGCCTCGTGCTGTTCCGCTTCGCGATCGCCGCCGCGCTGACGGGCGCGTTCAGCGCAACGCATGCCGTGCTGAGTTTCACGGGACTCGCGCTCGGCGGCATTGCGGTGGGCGGTGCCGTGGGCTATGCGCTCGTGTGTCTGCTGCGGCTGCTCGACGATGACTATCTGATCATCACGACGGCCGTGATTTCCGCGTGGGTCAGCTACATTGCAGGCGAAATGCTCGGCGTGTCGAGCGTCATTTCGACGGTGACGTGCGGCATGCTGCTCGGCTGGCATCAGCATGAAGTGTTTTCAGCGACCGTGCGAACGCGAGGCACGGCCTTCTGGCAGGTCGTCGTGTTCGTCTTCGAAGCGCTCGTGTTCGTGTTGATCGGATTGTCGCTGCGCGGCGTGATGCTGCGGCTCGGCGGCCTTCAGAATGCGATCGCGCTGCTCGGTCCCGCGACGATGGCGACCGTCATCACCGTCGTCGTATCGCGTTGCGTGTGGAGCTTCGGCATCGAAGCGATCAAGGCGACGCTCCATCGCATCTCGAAGCACCTTTCACGCCCCGCCGACTGGCGTTCCGCAACCATCGTGAGCTGGGCGGGGATGCGCGGCGTCGTGACGCTCGCGATTGCGCTCTCGCTGCCCGAAACGATACCGGGCCGCGACCTGATTCTGTTCTCCGCGTTCGTCGTCATTCTCGTGACGGTGCTGCTGCAAGGCACGACCATCGGTTTCGTGATTCGAGCCGTCAGGCCATCCGGCGATGCGCACGCGCACGCCTATCTGACGGAGCCCCAGGCGTGGGCGAGGCTCGAAGCGGCGCAACTGGAGGCAATCAAACCGCTCGTCTATGCGCCGGACGGCGCGGTGCTTCATCCGCGCCTGCTCGAGCAATACACGTATCGCGCGCAAATTACGCGGGCGCACGAGAACGCGGAGAGCTTTCCCGTCGAAGCCCGTAATGCGCACTATGACGTCGTGCTGGCGGCCATCGCGGGCGGACGCGCGGAGCTGTTGCACATGCATCGGAAAGGCCTGATCCACGACGAGCTGCTGCATGTGCTCGAACACGATCTGGATTTGCAGGAGATGTCCTCGCGGCACGCGCGCGGATAGAAGCCGGCGCGCCCCGGCAGCGCTACGCGCGCACGCGCGCCTCTGCCCGCTCCGTCTCGCGGGCCATCGCGACGAACGCCGTCAGATAGTCGATCGTGTCATCGGATTCACGCGTGCCGAGAAAGATCTGTTTCGCGATGCCCTTCTTGCCGAGCCGCAGCGGCGTGATCGGCATCCAGCCCGCGTACTCTTCCGCGAGCCAGCGCGGCAGCGCCGCGACGCCCCGGCCGCTCGCGACCATCTGCAGCATGATGTCGGTCGTTTCGATCACCTTGTGACGCTTCGGCACGACGTTGGCGGGCGTCAGAAATTGCGTGTAGATGTCGAGCCGGTCCGTTTCGACGGGATAGGTGATCAGCACTTCAGAAGCCAGATGCTCGGGCGCGACATACGGCTCGTTCGCGAGCGCATGCGCATCGGCGACGACGAGCACCTGCTCGTAATCGAACACTGGCTGAAACCGCAGCCCCGGCTTTTTCAGCGGATCGGGCGTGACGAGCACATCGATTTCATAGCCGAACAGCGCGCCGATGCCGCCGAACTGAAAGCGCTGCTTCACGTCGACATCGACATCGGGCCAGCGCGCGAGATACGGCGACACGACCTTGAGCAGCCACTGGTAACACGGATGGCATTCCATGCCGATGCGCAACGTGCCGCGCTCGCCCTGCGCGTACTGCTTCATGCGCGCTTCCGCATGCTCGAACTGAGGGAGCATACGGTTCGCGAGTCCAAGCAGGTACTGGCCTGCTTGCGTGAGGCGCATCGCGCGTCCCTCGCGCGTCCAGACGGGCGTGCCCAGTTGCTGCTCCAGCTTCTTCACGGTGTGGCTCAACGCCGACTGCGTGAGATTCAGCACGTCGGCAGCAGCCGTGAGCGACCCTTGGCGCTCGACCTCTCTGATCACCATCAGATGACTACGTTCGAGCATCCCGCCTCCATGAACAGAACTAATGTATGCATGAAATAAATCCATTTTTATTCATACATCGAAAATTCTATCATCGCTTTCAGGCTCTTTTCTGTGGACGGCATAAGAACGATGGTCACGACGCACAACCTTGGTTTTCCGCGCATCGGCGCAAACCGCGAATTGAAATTTGCACTCGAGAGCTACTGGAAAAACCAGTCATCACGCGACGAGCTGAAGGCCGTCGGCGCGCAGCTTCGCGCGCGTCACTGGAAGGATCAGATGCGCCTCGACTTCGTACCCGTCGGCGATTTCGCGTTCTATGACCAGGTGCTCGACATGAGCTTTACGCTCGGCAATCTGCCCGAGCGCGTGCGCGGCTTTCATGGCGATGCGCTCGACAACGCTTTCCGCGTCGCGCGTGGCCGCTCCGCTCAAGGCGACGAAGATCATCGCGCATGCTGCGGCGGCGTGGCCGCCGGCGAAATGACGAAGTGGTTCGACACGAACTATCACTACATCGTCCCCGAGTTCGACGCGCGCACGCAGTTCTCGCTCGATCCCTCGCGTCTCATCGAACAGCTTGCGCAAGCGCGCGCAGTCGGCGTGAACGCGAAGCCCGTCATCATCGGGCCAGTGACGTATCTGTGGCTCGGCAAATCGAAGGACGGCTCCGACAAGCTCGCGCTGTTGCCGCGCCTGCTGCCCGTGTACGCGGCGCTGCTCGACTACTTCACGGCGCAGGGCGTCGAGTGGGTGCAGATCGACGAGCCGGCGCTCGTGACGGAACTCGACGCGAAGTGGCGCGAAGCGTTCGTTACCGCATACGATGCGCTGTCGGCACGGCGCGTGAGGCTGCTGCTTGCGACTTACTTCGGGCCGTTGCAGGACAATCTCGAACTCGCGTGCAAGCTGCCCGTCGATGGCCTGCATATCGACGCGATCAATGCAAGCGATGAAGTCGCGCAGCTCGCGGCGCAACTGCCGGATTCGACGGTGCTGTCGGTGGGCGCGATCAATGGCCGCAATATCTGGAAGACCGATCTGAACGCAGCGCTGCAATGGCTCGAACCGCTGCATCGCACGCTCGGCGATCGGTTGTGGATCGCGCCGTCATGCTCGCTGCTGCATGTGCCCGTCGATCTCGACAGCGAGCAGAAGCTCGACGCCGAAATCAGATCGTGGCTTGCGTTCGCGCTGCAAAAGCTCGACGAACTGATGGTGCTGGCGGGCGCGCTGAATAACGGCCGTGCATCCGTCGCCGCTGCACTCGATGCGAATGCCGCCGCGATCGAAAGCCGCCGCGTCTCGCCGCGCGTGCACAACCCGGCTGTGAAGGCGGCCATCGCGCGCATCGATGCCGCGCTCGGCAAACGCGCGAGCGCGTATGCGCAGCGCGCCGACAAGCAGGCGGCGCTGCTCGATCTGCCCGCGTATCCGACGACCACGATCGGCTCGTTCCCGCAGACGAACGAAATCCGTCACGCGCGCAGCGAGTTCAAGCGCGGCGCACTCGATCAGGCGGGCTACAAGGCGGCGATGGAACGCGAGATCGCGCGCGCCGTGAAAGAACAGGAAGCGCTCGGCCTTGACGTGCTCGTGCATGGCGAAGCCGAACGCAACGACATGGTCGAATACTTCGGCGAACAGCTCGACGGCTACGCGTTCAGCCAGTTCGGCTGGGTGCAGTCGTATGGCTCGCGTTGCGTGAAGCCGCCGATCCTGTTCGGCGACATCAGCCGCCCGAAGGCGATGACAGTCGAATGGACGCGATACGCACAGTCGCAAACCAGCAAGCCGATGAAAGGCATGCTGACCGGGCCAGTCACGATCCTGAACTGGTCGTTCGTGCGCGACGATCAGCCTCGTTCGGTGTCGTGCCATCAACTGGCGCTCGCGATTCGCGACGAAGTGCTCGACCTGGAAAAGGCCGGCGTGCGCATCATCCAGATCGACGAGGCCGCGCTGCGCGAAGGGCTGCCGCTGCGCCGCTCGCAATGGAACGCGTATCTGCAATGGGCGGTGGAATCGTTCCGCATCGCCGCGAACGGCGTGAAGGACGAAACGCAGATCCACACGCATATGTGCTATTCGGAGTTCAACGACATCATCGCGTCGATTGCCGATATGGATGCGGATGTGATCACGATCGAAACCTCGCGCTCCGATATGGAATTGCTCGATGCTTTCGACGACTTCAACTATCCGAACCAGATCGGCCCTGGCGTCTATGACATTCATTCGCCGAACATTCCGGGCGAGGACCACATCGTGAACCTGATGCGGAAAGCGGCGGAGCGGATTCCCGCCGAACGTCTGTGGGTGAACCCCGATTGCGGCCTGAAGACGCGCGCGTGGGAAGAAGTGATTCCCGCGCTGACGAACATGGTCGCGGCCGCGCGCACGCTTCGGCAACTGCCCGCTACGCACGATTAGCAATGCGCGCTATCGCGACGCCTGAGCCAGCGCGTCCCTGACCAGGCTGACAACTGCCGCATGCTCCATGGCGGGCGCGAACAATGGCGCCCGCCGTGCGCATTGCTGCTGGAGCGCTGTCAGAAACGCGCTGTCCCGGCTCGCGCGATCGAGCAGCGCGGCCAGCGCCCCGTCGTCGCCGGGCGGGAAATAGCCGTCGTAGTCGCGCCCCAGCATGCCGATGTTGCCCGCGATGCGGCTGGCCAATACGGGAACGCCCGCATTCACCGCTTCGATGATCACGTTCGCGCCGCCTTCCATCACGCTCGAAATGACCATCGCATCGGCGTTGGCAATGCGCCGCAGCGTGGCGCCGTGTGGCAGTCCCTCATACCAGACATAGCGCTGCACCGTGGGCCACGCCTTCTCTTGCAATGCCTGCGCCGCCAGCCGATACTCGTCTTCCAGTGCGCGGCCGATGTGGATCAGCCGGACTCGCGAATCGTCGGGCAGACGCTCCAGCGCGCGCATCGGCGTGCGCGGGTCTTTCTCCGCGCGCATGTGACCGACGAGCACGACGTCGAACGTACGACATCGGCGCGTCGACGGTATATCGGTTTTGCGCGCGGGCGCGGACTGGTAGATGACACGGCATTTCGCGCGATACGCAGCCGTCATTTCCGCCAGCCCCTCTTCCTGCAGCACGACCAGATGTGTAGCAAGATCGAGAGAGCGGCGCGCGGATTCGTCGACGCGAATGTCCCGGTAGAGATCGGTGCCCGTCAGCACGACGATGCGGGGACGATCCGGGCAAGCCTCGGCAAACCTGGCGATACTCGGAGCCGAACGCCGCGCGTGCAACGCGATCAGACAGGCAGGCGGCTCGTGCCGCTGATCGGCGGGGGGCCATTCGGCGTCGAGCGAAACCTGGTAGTCCGGCCGCAGGAACCTGAACCAGCGATTGGCCGTCTGCCAGTTTCCGTTGTTGGCGCTGCGCAGTGCGGGGCTCGCGATGAATATTCTGGCCATTGGAGGACGCATGGTGGTACGGATTGGCAGAGTGACAACACGCAAACTGGACAAGGCCCAGCTGGACGCGGCATTCGTCGATGCTCATCGGCGGACATGGGCGATCCTTGCAGATCTGACACCCGCGCAGATGCAGGTTCCTTGCGACCCCGGCATCAATCCGCCGCTGTGGGAATACGCGCATGTTGCCTGGTTCACGGAACACTGGATACTGCGCGATCCACAACGAAACCCGCAAGGCCGTTTCGCTCCCACGCGCCCCTCGCTGCTCGCAAGCGCTGACCGATGGTTCGACTCGGGACGCGTTGCGCACGACAATCGCTGGCATCTGGACCTGCCGCCGCTTGCAGAGATTATCGACTACGCGGACGCCGTGCTGGAACAGGTGCGCGCGAAGCTCGCCGCCTCGACGGAATCGGATGAGGACCTCTATTACTTCCGTCTCGCGTTGTACCACGAAGACATGCATGCCGAAGCGCTGACCTACATGCGGCAGACGCTGGACTATCCGCCGCATGCGCCGCTCGCGGTGCGGCCCATCGAGCATCTCGCGGAGACGAGCGAGATCGCGGTCGGCGGCGAGACGTTCCAGATGGGCGGATCACGGGACGATGGCTTCGTGTTCGACAACGAAAAATGGCGACACGCGGTGTCCGTCGGGCCAGCGCAGATCGACCGCCAATGCGTGAGCAACGCGCAGTTCATGGAATTCGTCGCGGCAAACGGCTATGCGGACGAGCGCTGGTGGTCAAGCGATGGAATCGGGTGGCTCAGGGGCACCGGCCTGAAAGCGCCGAAGCGGTGGCGCGAAGCGGCGGGGGCAGGCAACGGCTCCGCGCGCTGGGAGCATCGCTGGTTCGGCCAATGGCAGCCGCTCCCGCTGTCGCAGCCGGTCTGTCACGTCAACGCGTACGAAGCGGAAGCGTTTTGCCGCTGGCAAGGCCGGCGCTTGCCGACGGAAGCCGAATGGGAATACGCGGCCTGCAACGAACTGATCGAATGGGGCGAGTCGGTGTGGGAATGGATGGCCGATCCCTTCGAGCCGTATGCGGGCTTTTCCGCGGACCCATACGAGGACTATTCGGCGCCGTGGTTTCATACGCATCGGAGCGTGCGCGGCGCGTCGTTCGTCACACGCGACAGGATGCGCAATCCTCGTTATCGAAACTTTTATCTGCCACACCGTAGCGATATCTTCGTGGGGTTCCGTACCTGCCGTTGAGAGCCTCGTTCGGAGCCTTGATCGGAAAGCGCAACCGGACCGCCGTTTGCAGCGGCGACGAAGGGCAACGGCTGGATAACATCGAGTCGCATCGCCTTCGACGCCGGCCGCAAACGGCTCGCGACACTTGCCGCCTTGAACATCGCCTATGTGGAGTTTTCGTGCGATCAGATGGTTGCCGAGTGCTGTGGCGTTCTGCCACCCGGGACGAAAAATGGCCGGATGATCATCGTCAATACCCGAGCGACGGCAAGAAGGATACTGAGCACGTGTCGGTCTGATTGTCTCTGTCACTGCCGCGCGATGCGCGACTCACTATCCATGTTCAAACACATCCTTCTTCCCGTTGACGGTTCCGACGTATCGCGCAGGGCCGTTTCAAGTGCCATCGAGTTCGCACGGATCAGCGGCGCGCGTCTCACACCCTATACCTGCGTACACGACCAGTGGATTCCAACCGATAACGAACTGTGGCCTGAATATGCGTCACGCGCACACGATGACGCCCGGGCAGAGCACGCGAAGATCGAGGAAGCCGCCGCCGAAAATGGCGTGCATTGCGTCGGCGCGACGTCGGTCGCGTCGTCTCCCTATCTGGGGATCATCGCCAAGGCGCTGGAGCTCGAATGTGACGTGATCTTCATGGCGTCGCACGGTCGGAACCGGGTCAGCAGCATTCTGCTCGGCAGCGAAACGCAGAAGGTGCTCAGCCACAGTACGATTCCCGTCCTCGTCTTCCGTTGAAGTCGCCATACCTCGATTTCAGGTCTTGAGCAACGCGAAGAAGCATGCCTTTGGACGCCGCTCGTCCATCGGCGCGTAACCGAACGTGCCCGGGTGTTTCGAGGACGCACGCATAGAAGCGCTCGCGATCTGCGAGCTTGCCCTGGAAGGCCGGAGCGCATAGCCTCGCCGATGGCACTGCTGTCGCTATCGGCGTCATCTTTTGTCTTCCGTCTTCGCGGGCGGATCGGATATAGAGTCTCCGGCTCCGGATTGCTTGAAGGCAGATCAACGGGAGCGGGTCTTCCTCCATTCGCTATCCCCTTTTGTCCTTGCTCTTTGTCGTAGCCGGGGATAAGGGAAGCGCAATATCGAGCGCGTCCACGACTTTGTCGAGCGTGCCATCACGGCACCATTGACGGTATTTCATGTAGCACATCTGCGCAGGCGGGCCGTCACGCGGCAGATGATGCCAGTGCTCGTGTTGCATCAGCACCCATAAGATCGCGTTCAGGAGCTCGCGCGGGTCGCGGGGCACGCGACCGTATCCGCGCATCCTGTCGCAAGGAAGCAGGTGCGCGGCCTTGTCCCAATCCTCATCGGACAATGGTTCAAAGCTCGTCACCTGCCCCACTCGCTGATCGGCTTACGCGAGACTCGTACAGAGTTCCGGCACGAGTGTGAACAGATCGCCAACGAGACCATAATCCGCGACGCTGAAGATGGGCGCCTCTTCGTCCTTGTTGATCGCGACGATCACCTTCGAGTCCTTCATGCCCGCGAGGTGCTGGATCGCGCCCGAGATGCCCACCGCGATGTACAGCTGCGGCGCAACGATCTTGCCCGTCTGGCCGACCTGGTAGTCGTTCGGCACGTAGCCCGCATCGACGGCTGCTCGGGATGCGCCCATTGCTGCGCCGAGCTTGTCGGCGAGCGGCTCGAGAATCTTCGTGTAGTTCTCGCCGCTGCCCAGACCCCGGCCACCCGACACGATGATGTTCGCCGACGTCAGTTCCGGACGGTCCAGCTTCGTGACTTCACGGCTCACGAACTGCGAGATGCCGGCATCGGCTGCGGCTTCGATCTTCTCGACCGACGCACTGCCGCCTTCCGCTGCAACCGGGTCAAAGCCCGTTGCGCGTACCGTGATGACCTTGATCGGATCAGCCGATTGCACGATCGCGATCGCGTTGCCTGCGTAGATCGGGCGCTCGAACGTATCCGCGCTATCGACAGCCGTGATGTCGCTGATCTGCGCGACGTCCAGTTTCGCGGCGATGCGCGGTGCGATGTTCTTGCCGTAGGCCGTCGCGGGCGCGAGGATGTGCGAGTAGTCCTTCGCGATGTTCAGTACCGTCGCCTCGACGTTTTCCGCCAGGCCTTCGGCGAGTTGCGGCGCATCGGCGAGCAGCACTTTCGCCACGCCTGCAATCTTCGATGCAGCTTCAGCGGCTGGCTGCGCGTTGTGACCCGCAACCAGCACATGAATGTCGCCGCCGACGAATTTGCCAACTGCGTGCGCGGCAGCAACCGTGTTCAGCGTCGCGGCCTTGATCGACGCGTTGTCATGTTCAGCAATTACCAGAATCGTCATTTCATTCGTCTCCGTGTGCCCGAAAAAATCAAAGCACCTTGGCTTCCGTCTTGAGCTTCTCGACCAGCGTCTTCACGTCCGGCACCTTGACGCCAGCGGAGCGCTTCGGCGGCTCGCTGACCTTCAGCGTCTTCAGACGCGGCGTGACATCGACGCCAAGCTCCTCGGGCTTCACGGTTTCGAGCGGCTTTTTCTTCGCCTTCATGATGTTCGGCAGCGTCACGTAGCGCGGCTCGTTCAGGCGCAGATCGGTCGTCACCACGGCGGGCAGTTTCAGCGACAGCGTTTCCGCGCCGCCATCCACTTCACGCGACACGGTCGCCTTGCCATCGGCCACGACCACCTTCGATGCAAACGTCGCCTGCGGCAGGCCCGCCAGCGCGGCCAGCATCTGACCCGTCTGGTTCGAATCGTCGTCGATGGCCTGCTTGCCGAGGATCACCAGCTGCGGCTGCTCCCTGTCGACCAGCGCCTTCAGCAGCTTGGCCACGGCCAGCGGCTGCAGGTCTTCATTCGATTCGATGAGGATCGCGCGATCCACGCCGATCGCCAGCGCCGTACGCAGCGTTTCCTGGCACTGCGCGACGCCCGCCGACACCGCGACCACTTCCGTCGCGACACCCGCTTCCTTCAGGCGCACGGCTTCTTCGACGGCGATTTCGTCGAACGGATTCATCGACATCTTCACATTCGCGAGATCGACGCCTGTCCCATCCGACTTCACGCGAACCTTCACGTTGTAGTCGACCACTCTCTTCACTGGCACCACGATTTTCATCTTCGTCTCCACCTATCCACTAACACGGCCCGCTACGCACCTTGCGCGACGCCATCGAGCAGGCGCGCGATGTCATCCGGTGAGTAGCCGAGTTCCGCGAGCAGCACGCGCGTCGAGTCGCCCACGGCCCCTACGGAATGACATGGCGCAGCCGGCGTCGCGCTGAAGCGCGGAGCGGGGCCGGGCTGCGTAATGCCGTCGACCGTCGCGAACGTGCCTCGCGCCTCGTAGTGCGGATGGCGCGGCGCCTCGTCGAGCGACAACACGGGCGCAAAGCACACATCCGTGCCTTCGAGCAGTTCGCACCATTCGGCCCGCGTCTTCCGCCTGAACGCTTCGGCGACGCGCTCCTTAAGCGCCGGCCATTGCGATTCGTCCCACTGCTGATCGAATGCCACATCGTCCAGTCCGACGAGTTCGCGCAAGAGCTTGTAGAACTGCGGCTCGATCGAACCGATGGAGATGTACTTGCCATCGGCGCACGCATACGCATCGTAGAAATGCGCGCCGCTATCGCCGTTGTTCGTGCCCGCCTCGGCGTGCCAGATGCCTGCCGAACGCCAGCCGTACATCAGCGACGCAAGCAGCGCCGCACCTTCGCAGATCGAAGCGTCGACCACCTGGCCTTGCCCGCTCAGCTTCGCCTGATGCAGAGCCGACAGCACGCCGAACGCGAGCAGCATGCCGCCGCCGCCGAAGTCGCCGATCATGCCGGGCGCGGCAACGGGTGGCCCGCCTCGACGCGCCGTCGAATGAAGCGCGCCCGCCAACGCGATGTAATTGATGTCGTGCCCCGCGGCTTGCGCAAGCGGACCCGTTTGGCCCCAGCCCGTCACGCGTCCATACACGAGCGACGGCTTGCGCGCGAGACACACGTCCGGACCGAGCCCGAGCGATTCCATCACGCCCGGACGAAAGCCTTCGAGCACGATGTCCGCGCGCTCGATCAAGGAGAGCGCGATTTCCGTCGCCGCCGGACGCTTCAGATCGAGCGCAATCGATTCGCGTCCGCGCGCGAGCACGTCGCTGCTGCGCGCGGTCAGCGCGCCCGCGCCGCTGTCGCGAACGGGGGCCCGCTTCGTCGCGCGATCGATGCGAATCACGCGCGCGCCGTGATCGGAGAGCATCATGCCGGCGAACGGCGCGGGGCCGAGCCCCGCGAACTCGATGGCGGTAATCCCCGTCAGGGGGCCCTTGCGCTCCATCGTCACAGCGCCACCACGCGCGCTTGCTTGCCCTTCGTGAGGTTGCGCACCAGGAATTCTTCGTTCAGCTCGATGCCCAGACCGGGCCCTTCGTTCGGGTACGTATAGCCGTTTTCGAAGCGCGGTACGTTCAGCGCGATGTCGTTGCCCGGCGCGATGTCCTTGCTTTCCCACACGCCGTGAATCGTCAGCGGTCCCGTCGACTCGTTCAGGAATTGCGATGCCCACTGGTTGCTCGTCCACAGATGCGCGGACGGGCTATGTTCCAGACCCGAGCCGATCATGCAGCCGCACATCACGGGCAGCCCCGAGAGTCGCGCGAGCGTCAGCCAGCGCTGCGACTTCAACAGCCCGCCTGCCTTTTGCAACTTGATGAAGAGGCCATCGGCCGCGCGCCGGTCAATGATGTCCTTGATGTGATGCAGTTCCTTGGCCGCCTCGTCTGCGTAGATCGGCGTGCGCACCTGGGCGCGCAGGCGAGCCATCCCTTCGATGTCCCAATGCGGCAGCGGCTGCTCGATCAGTTCCAGGTTCGCGTCGTCAAGGCGGCGGATCGTGCGCAACGCCGTCTCGTAGTTCCAGAAGCCGTTCGCGTCGACCGTGAGACGGATGTCCTTGCCAACGGTCTCGCGCACCGCGTACACCATCCGGATGTCGTCTTCGACCGAGCCGAAGCCCGTCTTCATCTTCAGCAACTGGAAGCCTTGCTTGTGTGCAACGATCGCCTCGGCCGCCACCTGCTCAGGCGTGCCCGCCGACAGCACCCAGCCCATCGCCGCGCCCGAGATCGTGCGCCCGCCGAGCAACTCGTACACGGGCACGTTGAAGAGCTTGCCTTTGAGATCGTGCAGCGCAAAGTCGACGGTCGCTTTCGCCTGGTTGTTGTCGCGCACGAGCAGGTCCATCTTGCCGACGAGCTTCTCGATGTTGCGCGGGTCTTCGCCCAGCAGAACACGCGGCGCGATGACGTCGCAGATCATCGACATGATCGAGCCCTGCATCTCGCCCATGTACCACGACGACGTGTCGCCCGAATCCGAGAAGCCCACCGTGCCGTCATCGCACGTGAGCTTCAGGATGACGCTGTCGATTGCCTCGATGCGCGTGTTCGGCATGATCATCGGTTTTTTCATCGGGGTAGAGACGGGAATGACTTCGACTTTGACGATCTTCATGATGGTTCCAGTTGGTTCCAGTTGGTTCCGGTAGGCAGAGGTAAAGAAGCCCTGCCGCGCTCGGTCGCTAGCGTGCGAGAAGCGCGGTCGGGCGGCGTTGGCTAGTTGTCCTGATGCAAGGAAGTGGCGCGCCGTAGCGCCGCCATTACCGTGTCGGAGCGCGAGTCAGAGCGGATATTGCGGCGGCGTCTGCCGCACCGTGATCCATCGCCATTGGGTGAACTCGTCCCAGTTCGCGGGGCCGCCGTGACGCGAGCCGTTGCCGGACGCGCCGCGTCCGCCCATCGGCATCGTGCCGTCATCGTTTACGGTCTGGTCGTTGACGTGCACGAGGCCCGTCCTGAGCCGGTCGGCGATCGCCATTCCTCGGCCCACGTCGCGTGTGTAGATGCCCGCCGAAAGGCCGTACTCGCTGTCGTTGGCATGAGCGATCGCTTCGCCATCCGAAGCAAACGGCGTGATGCACACAACCGGCCCGAAGATCTCGTCGCGGAATGCGGGCATCTCCGGCGTGACATCGGCGAGCACGGTCGGCTGATAGAAGCTGCCTTCGCCGCTGCCGCCTGCGAGCAGCTTCGCGCCCATCCGCACCGATTCGTCGACGATCTGCTGCACGCGCTCGACCTGCTTGCGCGTGATGATCGGACCGAGCGCGACGTTGCCCGTATGCGGGTTGCCGACGGGCAGTTGCTTCGCCTTGTCGGCCATGCGCTGGGCGTAGGCGTCGGCGATCGATTCGTGGACGAGATGACGGCCCGCGCTCATGCAGATCTGTCCTTGATGCAGCCACGAAGCCCAACTGCCGCCCGATACGGCGAGATCGAAGTCCGCGTCGTCGCAAACGATGAGCGAGTTCTTGCCGCCCAGTTCGAGAGCGACCTTCTTCAGATGCTTGCCCGCAAGCTCTCCGATACGGCGGCCGACCGCCGTCGATCCCGTGAACGAAATCATCGCGACATCCGGATCGGTGACGAGCGCCTCGCCCGCATCGGCTTCGCCGGGCAGCATGCTCAACACGCCTTCGGGCAAGCCCGCCTGTTGAAGCAACAGCGCGAGCAGCACGCCGCCCGACACGGGCGTGCGCGGATCGGGCTTCAGAACGACCGCGTTCCCGGTTGCGAGCGCGGGCAGCGTCGCGCGCGACGTCAGCAGGAAAGGAAAGTTGAACGGCGAAATCACGCCGACGACGCCATGCGGCACACGCAGCGCCATGCTGACGACGCCCGGCTGGCTCGGCAGCACGAGTCCCGGCGGTTGCGTCAGCATCGCGGCCGCTTCATGCAGCAGATGCACGACGGACTCGATTTCGAAACCGGCCTTGGGTCCGATCGCGCCCGTTTCGCGCACGATCCATTCGGCGTATTGAGCGCGGTTCACATCGAGAAGAGCGGCGGCCTTGCGAAAGATCGCCGCGCGCGAAGGATAAGGCATCGCTGCCCACGCGGCTTGCGAAGCGGCCGCCAGCGCGCACGCTTCGCCCACGTCCTGCGCATTGGCCTTGCCCGTCGCCACCAGTTGCAGGCCGGTGGCAGGCTCCACGACGTCGATGTGCCCGCCCGCAAGTGATTTCCAGTTGCCGAGCAGTCCGCGGCCCGACCAGTCAACGGCATTCAGTAGGTTGTCCGCCATATCTGTCTCCATGATTCGCCCTGTCTTCTGAGGTATTTCACTGGCGTGGAATCGACTATAGAAGTCGTCACAAAAAAAGTCAACCAACTAGGCGGTTGACTTTTTGCACATCGATAGACAATACTGTCTGAAAGGCTATTACGCTCGCATAGCATTCGCATTTTGCAAATTAGCCAACCAATTGGTTGATCGATCAATTCAGACGAGGATCAAGGGAGACACCGTGGAATCTCTGTTCGGTAACTATCGTTCGCCGTGGATGACGGAAGAACTGGACATGCTGCGCACGACGGCACGCCGCTTCTTCGAGAAGGAAGTCACGCCGCACCAGGAGAAGTGGCGCAAGCAGCACTACATCGACAAGTCGGTGTGGCTGAAGGCGGGAGAACTGGGCCTGATCGGCGTCAGCTATCCGGAGGAACACGGCGGTCACGGCGGCAACTACGCGCACGATGTCGTGATCATGGAAGAACAGGCGCGCGCCTGCGACACCGCGTGGGGCTACGTGCCGGGCGTGATCGGCGCGCCGACCACGCTGATCCTGACGGGTACGCCCAAGCAGATCGACAAGTGGCTGCCGCCCATCATCCGCGGCGAAAAGCTGCTGGCGTTCGCGGCCACCGAGCCGGACTGCGGCACCGACATCAAGACGCTTCGCACGACGGCGCGTCGCGAGGGCGACGAGTACGTGCTCAACGGCTCGAAGATGTTCATCACGCACGGCTCGCGCTCCGACCTCGCCATCGTCGCCGCGCGCACGAACGGCCCCGGCGCAAAGGGCATCTCGCTCTTCATGGTCGAGAAGGACAAGGTGAGCGGCTTCAAGGTCAACAAGATTCTCGAGAAGATGGGCCAGCACGGCCTCGATACCTGCGAAATCTTCCTGGACGACGTGCGCGTGCCGGCGGAGAACCTGCTCGGCGGCGTCGAGGGCAACGGCTTCGGCAAGATGATGGACAGCTTCGTGAAGGAGCGCCTGACGATCGCCGTTACCGCAATCGCCAGCACGGAACGCGCGATCGAACTGACGCTTGATCACGTCAAGCAGCGCAAGATGTTCAACCAGACGCTGTGGGACTTCCAGAACACGAAGTTCAAGCTCGCCGAATGCGTGAGCCAGGTGCGCATCGGCCGCGTGTTCATCGACAGCCTGATCCAGCGTCTGGTGGAGGGCGTCAACCCGCCGTCGGCGGAAGAAGCCGCGATGGCGAAGGTGTGGTGCTCGGAAGTGCAGTGGAAGGTGATCGACGAATGCGTGCAGCTGTTCGGCGGTTACGGCTACATGGCCGAATACCCGATCTGTCAGTTCATGATGGATGCGCGCATTCAGCGGCTCTATGGCGGTTCCAACGAAATCCTGAAGGAACTGATCGCCCGCAAGCTGTAAACGAAACGCGGCCGCCTGTGTAGGCGGCCGCGAGCGTTCTGAGGTGTTTCGAAAGAGGCGGGAATCTGCCCGCCTTTCTTTCTTCGTGACGTTGTGGCTAGCGTTGAGGCCTGGCTGCAATGCCTTGAATCAGCATCGTCATGAACGTCTCGACGACTTCGTCGATGCTGTACTTCCCATCCTCCTGATACCACTGCGGCACCCAGTTCAGCATGCCGAACAGCATCGCTGACAGCAGCGCCGGCACGCACGGCTTGATGTCTCCCGCAGCGATGCCTTCCGTGATCAGGTCGCGCACGGTCGTATCGAGCCGGCGCTGGAAGCGGCGGATATCGAGGCTCGCTTCCGTCGTCAGCGGACGCAGCCCCACCACCACGAGACAACGGCCGAAGTCGCTGTTCTGCGCATGTGCGAGGCTCTGCGCGAAGTAGCGCAGCCGCTGCAACGTCGGCACGCTGCGATCCTTCACCTTTTCCACGACTTCGTCGAGGTTCTCGAACGACTTCACGAGGCAGAAGTACAGCACCTCTTCCTTGTTCTTGATGTAGTGGTACAGCGTTGCTTTATGCATGCCGATCTGATCGGCGATCATGTCAAGCGACGTGGCTTCGTAACCGTTCTGCGCGAAAAGCTGCGCGGCGATACGCAAGATCGCAAGGCGCTTGTCTTCGTGCCGGACAACGGGCGGCGCCTTGCGGCGTCGACCGGCCGGACGTTCGATGGTAGCCGGCAGAGCGGCGTCGTCGGGGCGTGTGGACATAGGGCTCGATTTTACACTGGCGCGCCGATCGCGCCTTCCGCGATCAAGCGCTCAACTTGAGCGTCGGCAACGTTTGCTTCGCGCAGGATTTCGCGCGTATGTTCGCCGAGTTTCGGTGCGCGATGACGCACGGCACCGGGCGTGACGGACAGCTTCGCAGGCACGCCCGGCACCGAGACCTCGCCTTCCAGTCCCGGATGCTCGACCTTCGGCAGCATGTTGCGAGCCGCGAAATGCGGATCGGCGAAAATCTCCTCCGCGGTGTAGATCGGGCTGAAGGGCACCTTACCGCCGAACATTTCGCGCAGTTCCGTCTTGGTGTAGCGCATGGTGAACGCCTCGATTTCGCCCGTCAGTGCGTCATTGTTTTCCCAGCGCAGCGTTTCGGAGCCGAATCGCGGGTCTTTCGCCAGATCGTCGCGGCCCATCAGCCTGCACAGTTGCAGCCATTGCGGATCGTGCGGCGCCGCAATCGCGATCATGCCGTCCTTCGCGCGCACCGTGCCTTGCGGCGCGAGCCCCGGCAGATTGTTGCCCACCGGCTTCTGCGAAACGCCGCGATACGAGTACTGGCTGACGAGAAGCTCCGACATCGAGAGAATCGAATCCGTCATCGCGACATCGACGTACTGCCCCTGCCCCGTCGCCTTGGCGTGCCACAACGCGGCCATCGTGCCGAAGGCCGCGTGCAGGCCCGGCACCGTATCGCCGGGACCGCCGCCGACCTTCACGGGATGCAGCTCGTCTTCGCCCGTGATGCCCATCCAGCCACCCATTGCCTGCGCAACGATGTCGAACGCCGGCCAGTCCATGTAAGGGCTCGCGCCGCCCGGCCTGTCGCCGAATCCACGCACCGACGTGTAGACGAGACGCGGATTGATTTCCCTCAGTTGCTCGTAGCCGATGCCGAGCTTCGTCAGCACGCCCGCGCGGTAGTTTTCGACCAGCACGTCAGCGCCACGCACCAGCGTACGGAACGTCTCCAGACCTTCGGCGCTTTTCAGGTTCAGCGCGATAGACCGCTTGTTCCGGTTGCACGACTGGAACAGCCCGCCGTAGTGGCGCTCCTGGTCGTCGTCGCGAAACGGGCCGATGCGGCGGAAGAAGTCGCCTTCCAGCGGTTCGACCTTGATCACGTCGGCGCCGTGATCGCCCAAGACCTGCGAACAGAAGGGGCCGGCTAACGCATGTGTCAGGTCGAGAACGCGTACGCCTCGCAAGGCGCCGCTCAGGGAATTCGTCATGTGCTCCTCCAGTCAATCAACTGGTTGGTTGAATCATTGAATCATTATCGCCCAGCAGACTGGCCGATGTATAGCTTTTTGGAGTCGAAGTCTGCGTTGTCACTGTATTTGTCAATGTGCAGCGCCGGGCGCCAACGTCGATGCCGACCGCTCGGGGTAGCGGCCGAGCATCAGGATCGCGCCCGCGCAAAACAGACACAGACCGCCGGATACTTCATGAATCGGCGCATACGACTTGAAGTGATCGAAGACCGCTCCGTAGACGAATGGGCCGATTGCGCCACAGAGCGTCGAGATGCCGAAGAGCGCGCCGTAGATCGAGCCCAGATGGCGCTTGCCGAAATAGCGCCGCGCGAGATATGGAATCAGATCGCCCTCGCTGCCCGTCGCGAGACCGAGCACCAGCGCGCTCAGCATGACCATGCCGGGGAGCCGGATGAAGTCGGTCGTGAGTACCAGGAAGACGGCCGCGCCGGCAAGACAAGCAACCGATGCAACCAGTGGCGCGAACGCGCGATCGAGCACGGCGCCGATGCCGACGCGTGCGACGGCAAGCCCGATACCGACCACGGCCGCCGCCTGGGCCGCGACGTCGCGGCCCAGTCCGCGGTCGGACACGAACGGCGCAAGATGCACGAACCCGCCCAGCACCGAGCACGACACGAGAAAGAACACGAGCGCGAGCAGCCAGAAGCGAAAGCTACGGAATGCCTGCCTGAAAGTCAGCTCGATGCCGTTATCCGGTTCGGCTTCGAGCAGTCGTTCTGCGCGCGCCTCTGAGCGAGCGCTGACCGAGTTGTAGTTGCGGAAGATGATCCGGTGAGCCACGAAGCCGAGCACGAGCGCGCCTGCGGCGAGGACCCTATACGCCTGCCGCCAGTCGACATGGTGCAGCAGCGTCACGGCGATCATCGGCATCGCGAAGCCGCCGATGCCTGTACCGAGCATCGCGATGCCGAGCGCCATGCCGAGCCGCTTGTTGAACGCGCCCGGCAAGATGCCGACGTAGCCGACGGCACTGGTCGCCGCTCCGCAGATGCCGATGAACGCGCCGACCATGCCGAACAGCAGATGATTCGGCGGCACGAGCGCGAGCAGCAGAAGCCCGATCGAAAACAACGCGATGGCCCAGCCGATCACCTTCGCCCAGCCGCGGCGATCCGCCATGTAGCCGACGATCGGCGCACCGACTGCGTTGCCGAACATCGCGAGCATCGGCAACAGGGCGACGTCGGCGCGGCCCCAGTGAAACGACGCTGCAAGGGGCTTGAGGAACACCCCGGCGACGCTGAAGAAGAACGGCCCGAAGCCGCAGCTCAGACCCAGCGCAGCGCCGAACACGATCCATGCCTTGTTGCGCGTGCTCAACGCTTGCGGCTCGTCGATTCCTCGCGGCAGTGCTGCCGTTGTCATGGACTTGGCCATCCTATGTCTCCCACGTCTCTTTCTGAAAATGGGCGCACCGGAAGACCACATGCTGAAGGCGCGCGGGCATTGCGTCGACGGTGCGCGCGTCGAGCGCGAGCGGCACGCCGAGATCGCGCACCGACAACGCATCCGAGCCAAAGAAGATTTCAGCCCTGTCGGACGGGCGCCAACCACGATCACAGAAGTGCGCGATCGCGTGTTGGGGCATCGGGGAGTTTCACTGTTTGTCGGCCGCAGGCGCTGCCGGATAGCGCCCGAGAAGCAGGATCGCCACCGCGCCGACGATGCACGCGGCACACGACACTTCGTGCACGACCGTATATGACCCGAAGCGGTCGAACGCGATGCCATACAGGAACGGACCGGCCGCGCCGCCGAGCGTCGCCGCGCCGAACAGGCAGCCGTAAATCGAGCCGAACGAGCGCTTGCCAAAGTACTTGCGCGCGAGGAACGGAATCAGATCGCCTTCTGAGCCCGTCGAAATTCCAAGCAGCAGCGCTGCCAGAACGATCATCGCGGGGACCTGCGCCGCGTCGGTGAGGAAGATCGCGAAGCCCACCGCGCCGATGCCAAAGCTGACGAGGGCCACGAACGGAGCGAACACGCGATCGAGCAGCGCGCCAAGCCCGACTCGCGCGATCGCAAGACCCGCACCGACGACGCCCGCCGCCTGCGCGCCGACATCGCGGCCAAGACCGCGATCGCTGACGAAAGCGGCAAGGTGTACGAAGCCGCCGAGAATCGCGCTCGAAATCACGAACATCACGACGGCGAGCAGCCAGAAGCGATAGCCGCGCACCGCTTCGCCGAGCGTAAGTCCGGCTTCGAGTGGAGCACTCTGCACGCTTGCACCGGCGCTTTTCTCGATGCGCACGTTTCGAAACAGCAGTCGATGAGCGACGATGCCGAACGCCAACGCGGCCAACCCGCACACAGCGAACGAATGACGCCAATCCATCATCACGCCGAGCCGGTTGGCGGCGATGGGTGCGAAGAATCCGCCGAGCCCCGTGCCGATCATCGCGAATCCGAGGGCCATGCCGAGCCGCTTGTCGAACACACGCGGCAATACGGCCAGATAGCCCGCCGCCGTCGTCGCCGCGCCGAGAAAGCCGATCAGAAAGCCGACGACGCCGACATACGCATGGTTGCCGGGCGCCACGGCGAGCGCGCCGAGCGACATCGAAAAGAGCGCGATCGCGCCCGCAATGACCTTGTTCCAGCCAATCCGGTCCGCGAGATAGCCGGCGACGGGCGCACCCAGCGCAGTGCCCGCCATCGCGAGCATCGGCAGCAGCGCGACGTCGGAGCGTCCCCAGCCGAACGTCGCTGTCATCGGCTTCAGAAAAATGCCGATGACACTAAAAAACAGCGGACCGAATCCGAACATCAACCCGATTGCAGCACCGCATACGACCCACACGCTCGCGGCCGTTTTCTCTTTCGACGATGCATCGAGC
Organism: Paraburkholderia phymatum; assembly: GCF_040965635.1. GTDB lineage: Bacteria > Pseudomonadota > Gammaproteobacteria > Burkholderiales > Burkholderiaceae > Paraburkholderia > Paraburkholderia phymatum_B. The sequence goes on along the minus strand of NZ_JBFRCH010000012.1, from coordinate 102,291 downwards.
GCGGGCAACGCCTTCGTGCTCACAGAACGGCTCATGACGCGCTCTCCTTTCAAAACAGATGACGGACGCCGAGCTGCACGGCCGTCTGGTTACGCGACGACGACGCGCCCACGCCGTTCGGCAGCTTGGGGGACATCGAATACGGCGTCACCGCGAGGAAGTTGCCCGCGACGCTCGCGCCAGCGAACGCGTGCTGATAGGTGGCGAACGTGAACACGTCGGTGCGCTTCGACAGGCGATAGTCGAGACCCGCGCTCGCAATGTCGAACTTGCCGAGCTTGCGCTCATCGACATACGCGAAGCCCGCTCCCAGCTGGAAATAAGGCGTCGCCTGCCAGGTGAGGCCGGCTTCGTACGCGTTCGCGGTTATGGTGCCGAGCGGACTGTCGGATGCGTTCGTATAGGTGTACACGCCGTTGATGCCGAAGTCGCCGAGCTTCACCAGCCCGCCGAAGGCCGCGGTGTAGATCGATTTTGCGCCCAGCGCGACCTGTGCAATCGTGCCGCCCGTGCCAGGGCCGCTGTTGCCGCGGTCGGTCTTCGTGAACGCCGCGCCAAACGAATACGGTGCGTTGAAGCTGCCCGTCGGGCTGTACTTGAGCCCGACGCTCAATACGCGCGCCGATGACGGCGAGCCGCCGAACGCTCCCGCTGCGTTGCTGAAGCCATACATCACACCCGCGCCGAAACCGTGCACGGTCGGCGTCTCGTAGCGGACCATGTTGTGCACCTGTTCGCCGGCAAGGCGGTCGATGTCGTTGCCGAGATGAAACGAGTACGACGGCGCGAACTGTGTGACGTTCGTGTAGTAGGTCACGTAGTCGTAGATGAAGTCGTAGTCGTTACCGGCGATCAGCGTACCGAATGTATCGCTCGACAAGCCAACGAATGCGCGCCGGCCGAAAAGCGACCCGCCTTGCCCCGCAATGCCCGTGTTCAGATCGAAGCCGTTTTCCAGCGTGAAAACAGCCCGCAGACCGCCTCCCAGGTCTTCCGTGCCTTTCAATCCCCAGCGGCTCGACTGGGCGATTCCGCTGTCCATCTTCACCGTGCTGTGACCGCCCTGGTTGCTGATGTAGCTGATGCCGTCGTCGATGATGCCGTACAGCGTGACACTGCTTTGCGCCTGCGCCGCGCCTGCGAACAACGCAGCAAAAGTGGCAGCCACCACCCGATGCTTCATGTCTGTCTCCTGAAACCGGCTACGCCGGCTCACTTCTAATTAGTACTACTAGTCGTGTAGTTTGCGATCGGAACAGAAGCTTGCGGCCGGCATGCACATTCGAACGTATGCGTTCCACGCAGCGCGTTGCATCGAGACGGGGCGCACTGGAAAGCCGGGCCCCGAGGGATCGACCTGCATCCGTACGTTCCGTATCCAGCCGCGTTCTGCCAGAAAGCGCTTCACGGCCGAAACCGCGATTTCCCGATCACTCGTCCGGATGCAAAATTTCAACTCACGGGTTGAATTATTGACACGCGACCATGAGGAGTCAACGACTGCGGACTACGTGTTTACCTTGATAAGCGCCTTGAACCCCGTCGAATAAGGGATTAACTGGTCATTTTTTGGCTCAAGGAGTTGCCTGAGGCGCTGGGCGCAGTCCGTATATTTCAACCATCCGGTTGAAATATGACGATTCGCGACGAGGATTCCGACCCGCGCGCGCTCCCGAAGCACTCAGCGCTCACGCACTCATCGCCTGCAGCCGTGGAAAGGCTAATGCAAGCAATGCGTGCAGATCGGCGGCATCTCGCGCGACACCGTGGACGTAACGGTCCGGTCTCACAAGAATGGCGACAACACCCGTCTCGGCCAGCCACTCGCGCAAGGCAGGCGCGCCATCCGTCACCAGAGCGACGTTCGCGAACTTCGCTACCTCATCGAGTTCCGGACGCGCCGCAAGTGTCTCGGGACTGAGCACGAGCGCGTGTCGATAGCCGACGGCGTCATCGAACAGGCGCTCGTCCGACAGGCGCGGCTGCCGCGCGATACTTCCCGCAATCGGCTGCTCATTTTCGCAGTGTGCGCCTGGCCCGAGTCTCGGTTGAGGCGTGACGAAGTTGCGAAACGCGGGCGGCACTCCATCATTCGTTGCGCCGGCTGCTTCAGCCTTCGACTGGATCACGGCGCCGAGCTTCACGGCCGTTTCGATGAACTCGCGCACATGCGGCGAGCGTTCCGATTCATACGTATCGAGCAGGCCGTCATCATCTTCGCCGCGAATGACAGACGCGAGTTTGCACGCCAGATTGCTCGCGTCGCGAATCCCTGCCGCCATGCCTTGTCCCATGAACGGCGGCGTCTGATGCGCGGCATCGCCTGCCAGCAGCAATCGGCCGTTGCGTCAGCCGTTGGCGACGACGGAGTGAAACGTGTAGACAGCGGAACGCTCCAGCATCGCATTGGCCGGCGTGATCCAGCGCGAAAGCTTGTCCCAAAGCCACTCGGGCGTTTGCAGCCTGGCGATGTCGTCGGATGGCATGACCATCAATTCCCAGCGCCGCCGGTTCCTGGGCCCGCGCGCGTACGTTGCGGGACGCTTCGGGTCGCAATACTGGATCGAATGATCGCCGAGATCCGGGCGTTCCGTTTTCAGGTGATTCCGAAACCCGAGCAGATCTTCCTTCGATGACGGACCGCGCGCGCGAAGACGCGCGCGCCGCCGCTTCCTTCACTGCTTCGACGAGCCGATCGAAGTTCAACAGCTCGAGGCGGTGGCTCGGCACGACGAGTGCGAGCGCGCCCACGGCTTCGCCCGAATCGTCGGTGAAAAGCGGAGAGGCGATCGCCGACACGCCCTCATCCAGTTCGCCGTTCGACAGGTAGTAGCCCGCGCGCCTTATTTTCAGCAGGTTGGAACGGAAGTCTTCCAGCGAGTCGCCCAATCCGCTCGATGAGATCTCTGCGGTGTACTCGTTGAATAGTGCGGCAAGCTTGGCCTTCGGAAAGGTCGAGAGTATGGCCTTGGGTGCCGCGCCCAGAAAAAGCGGCCGTGGGCGGCCGCGGCCATATCGCAGATCGAGCGTTGCATCGTGTGTTTCACGATGCGTGTCGACCAGTTCATTGACATACCAGCGCGACATCACCACATCGAATCCCGAGCGATCGGCCATCTCGCGCATCACAGGTTGCCCTGCCTTCAACAGCGGGTCCGAAACGCGCAGGTGATAGTCGAGCGTGATGATCCGCGGGCCGAGCCCATAATCGCCGCCCGCAAAGCGCAACAGCATGCCCGACTCGACAAGCTCGCGCACATACCGGTACGCAGTGGGTATCGAACAATCCAGTTGAGCGGCGATCTGTTCAGCCGAAAGAAGCGGCTGTGACTCGGAAAAACAACTCGAGGATGGACAAGAGTTTGGCGATGCTCGACATCGAAGGCCGGTCTTGGATCGGTTGGCCCATTATACCGGCGCGAACTTTATCGCTGGCCGACGCCTCGTCGTGATGTCATGCCTCCAGTAGCGCGTCCGCAGCAGGAAGCGGCCACATCATCAGTTCCCCAAGGCGTGGCTTAGGTTCGTTGTCGCCGCAAAGGCGCAGACACATCCACGCAGTCGCGAGATTGCTGCTCACGACAGGCTTGCCGAGCGACGCCTCGATTCGTCCGACGACGGCCGCTGCCCGCACCGCCGTGCAAGAAATAAAAAGCGCGTCCGACTCCGGTGCCATTGCATTGCGCGCAATCGCAACGATGTCGTCGTGCGAAATACGCGCCATTTCGCGGTCGTCGGTCAGACCGATGCACGTGAAGCGGTCGATCACGAAGCCTTTAGCTGCAAAGTACTCGGCCATCGGCTGACTGGTCTCGACGGTATAAGGCGTCAGCACGCTGATGCGCTGCGCGCCGATCGTTCTCAGCGCGGTCACGGCGGCCATCGTTGGCGTGACGATATGTGCGTCGGGTTTCGCCGCGCGAATCGCCCGCTCGATCTCCTCGTCCCCGATCATCACGGAAGCCGACGTGCACGAGTACATCACCACGTCGAGCGGTTCGTCAGGCAGGATCAGCGCTGCGCCCGCAGTGAGCGAAGGCTGCATCGCGCGCAGGTTGTCTGGCGTCACCGGGTTCGCGTATGGCACGCGATTCGTGTAGATGCCGATCCGCTCATTCGCGACGAGCCTTGCGAAATCGGGCTCCGTCGTGTGATCGGTTGCGAGGATCACAAGGCCGATGCGCTTGTCGATAGCGCGTGCGTCCAGTTGCGGGACTGCATTCAGCGGATGAATGACGATTGCCATCGGTCAATGCCCCAGAGCGGGAAAGCGTTTTTCGAGCAGTCTCACGCCGACCACGGCCACAAGACTGATGCACAGAAAAAGCACGCCGACCAGCGTCATCGGCTCGAGGTAGCGGTAGTCCGTGTTCGCGATGATCTTCGCTTCGTTCATCAGTTCGAGCACGGTGATCGCCGACAGCAACGGCGTCTCCTTGAACATCGAAATCAGATAGTTCGCGAGCGCGGGCAACATCGGCGGAACCGCTTCGGGCAGGATCACGTGCTGCCACATCTGCTGCGCGTTCAGGTTGCATGCCTTGGCGGCTTCCCACTGCCCACGGGGCACGTTTTCGATGCCCGTCCGATACACCTCCGCCGCGTAAGTCGCGTAGTGCACGCCGAGCACGAGCACGCCCGCCGCGAGAGCGGGCATACGGATGCCGATATCCGGCAGCACATAGAACACGAAATACAGTTGCACGAGCAACGGCGTGCCGCGAATGAAGCTCACCACGGCCGTCGTCGTGCGCGACACCGCCCGGTTCGGCGCAAGGCGCAGGATCGCGAACACCATGCCGATCACGGCTGCAACGATCGCGCCGAGCAAAGTCGCGAGCACCGTGATCTCCAGCCCCCGCAACAGGATCGGTAGAATCCCGAGTGCGAAACTCCAGTCCCATTCCATGCCGTTATCTCCTCATCCCGTCGAGACCGAAGGTCATCCGGCGTTCGAGCTTGCGCATGCCGAACGAAATCAGGCACGCCAAGGCGAAGTAGAGCGCGAGAATCGTCGCGAACGGTATCAGCGTATTGCCCGTTTGCGAGCGCACCACCTGCGCCTGGAATGTCATGTCGCCGAGCGATATCAGCGACACGACTGCCGTGCCCTTGAGCAATTCGATTGCGTTGTTGCCGAAGGTCGGCAGCATCAACGGCAACGCTTGCGGCAGGATCACATGACGCATGCGCTGATAGACGGACAGGTTCAACGCAATGCACGCGCTGCGCTGTTCCTGGCCGACCGCGACGATCGCGCCGCGCACCACTTCCGCGCCGTACGCACCCACGTTGAGGCCGAGTGCGAGCACGCCTGCCTGCAGCGGCGTGAGCGTGAGCCCAACCATCGGCAAGACGAAATAAGCCCAGAACAACTGGACGAATACCGATGTGCCGCGAAAGAACTCGATATACGTGGTGGCAAGGGCGCGTACCGCTGCGAATGGCGACAGGCGGCCGAGGCCTGCGACGAACGCCATCACGAGCGCAAGCACCGCTCCCATCAACGTGAGTTCGACGGTCGCTACGGCGCCCTTCATGATCAGCGTCAGATAGCCGGACCAGTGGTTCATAAGCGCACCTCGAAGGCAGCTAAGCGACTGGCTAGCGCACGAGTGAATCGCGCACTAGCCGGTCTGTACAGACTCAGTTCGACGCCGAGCACAGCTTGTCGCGACTCGTCGACATCGCCGCCTTTGCCGAAAAACCGTATGGCTCGACGATCTTCGCGAACTCGCCGGATGCCTTGATCTTTTTCAACTCGACGTCGAACGCATCGCGCAGCGCCGTGTCCTGCTTGCGGAACGCCACGCCGTCGCATTGCACCGGCGTGCCTTGCACGGGCGCGATCGACTCCAGACTGGCGTCCTTTGCTTTCGAGAGCAGATCGCTGATCGAGAGCAACGGAAGCGCGAACGCGTCGATGCGGCCGTCCTGGAGCATCTTCAGCCCGCTCTGTCCGTCCGGCACGATGACGACACGGTCCGTCGGAATATGAGCGGCCGTCGCCAGTTTCTGTTCGGTGGTGCCGCCCTCGACGCCGATCACCGCCTTCGGGTCTTTGGCGATTTCATCGTAGGTCTTGATGCTCTTGGTGTTGCCCTTCTTGACGGCGAACGCCTCCACTGCGCAGAGCACCGGTTCCGAGTACGCGACGGCCGCGCAGCGCTGCGGCGTCATGAAGAGGCCGGCCGCAATCGCGTCATGCCGTCCGACTGCGAGGCCCGGAATCATCGCACCATACTCGGAAACCGACGCGACGACATCGTTGACGCCGAGCTTCTTGAAGACCGCGCGCGCGACGTCGGGCGCAGCGCCCGTTACCTTGCCGTCGGCGCCGACTGCCGTGAACGGCGGTTCGTTGGCAATGGCGATGCGCGCAAAGCCCTGCTCCTTGAGTTGGGTCAGCTTGTCCTCTGCATTGGCTGCGGAGCAGGCCAGAGTTAGCACCGACAACGTCCCCGTGATCAGAATCGCCTTCAGCTTCATGGTTTTTGGCTCCTAAGGCCTGGTGGTGTGCGTGGTGTACGTAGTGGTCTTGCAATAAGCGCAATAAGCGATGCGGGTCGATCAGATCCTGTGACCGGCGGCGATGATCTTGCGCAGGAACGCCTGAGTCCGCTCATGTTCCGGATGTCTGAATATGTCCTCGGGCTTGCCTTCTTCGACGATCCTGCCTCGATCGAAAAACAGCACGCGGTCCGCGAAATCGTGCGCGAAGCCCATTTCGTGCGTGACGAGCAGCATCGTCATGTCGGTTTCCCGCGCGAGCCTTTGCATCACATTGAGTACTTCCTCGACGAGCTCCGGGTCGAGCGCCGAAGTGACTTCATCGAAAAGCATGATCTTGGGTGCGAGCGCGAGCGCCCGCGCAATTGCGACACGTTGCTTCTGTCCGCCGGAGAGTTGCGCGGGCCGGCTCTTCGCCTTGTCGGCCATGCCGACCATGTCGAGCAGTTCCAGCGCGCGCTTTTCAGCCGACTCGCGGCTCTCGCCTTTCGTCAGGATCGGTGCGAGCGTCACGTTGTCGAGCACGCTCTTGTGCGGAAACAGATTGAAGTGCTGAAAAACCATTCCGATCTTCTCGCGCATCTTCTGCAAATGACGCTCGTTCGCAGGGACCATCTGGCCGCCGCGCTGCATGTGGAAGAGTTGTTCGCCATCCACTTCGATATGGCCGCCATCGATCGTTTCGAGTGTCATCAGGATGCGAAGAATGGTGGTCTTCCCTGATCCCGATGGACCGATCAACGCGAGCTTCTCGCCCGGCATCACGTTGAGCGAAAGCTCGTCGAGCACGGTCAGCGCGCCATAGCGCTTCGTGATGCGATCGATCCTGATAAGCGGCCTGGTGGCCGGCGTCTTCTCGCGAATGGAAGAGGCGTCACCAGCGGCGGCCTGCACATCCGGCGAAAGAGTCTCCTGGGCAATTCCTGAAGCGCTTGGCATTGGGGTCACTCGCGCGGTTTTCATATTGATCAGGGTTCCGTTCATCCCGCCTGCGCAGCGTGAGTGCGTGTTGCGGCAGTGCAGGAAGAGCGACTATGCGAACCAGCATACAAAGCCATATTAGTGATCCGATTGCTCTAGAACAATTCTTTCCGAGCCGCAAAAAGCCGGATACGCCTTGGTGCAAAGGGCAATGCGGAAGGGCGGACACTCGCATCAGGGACAACACCTATAAGCGCATCGCTATGCAATTCATCAACGATGCAACGAGCCATCGCGTCCTGGTTCGACCCATCGACGAAGATTGAACTAGCACATTGGGAGCCTGTTTTTCGCGGCATTAGACTGCGGCGAGCAATACCTGTTGGCGCCTCATTTAGGTGCATGGGACGCCACTTTTGCGATGAGTTCGTGCCTGGAGAAAAGAACGATGTCAGATACAACGAAACAGGACCCGCCTGCCAAGGGACCATCGGTTCGCCTGCCTTTCGATCGCGCCGAATACGACGCACGCATCGCGAAGACACGCAAGGCGATGGAGAAGGCGCAGATCGATCTGCTGATCGTCACCGACCCGACCAACATGGCGTGGCTCACCGGCTACGACGGCTGGTCGTTCTACGTGCATCAATGCGTGCTGCTCGCGCTCGACGGCGAGCCCGTCTGGTACGGCCGTGGACAGGACGCGAACGGCGCGCTGCGCACCGTGTTCATGAAGCGCGAGAACATCATCGGCTATCCCGATCACTACGTGCAGTCCACCGAGCGTCACCCGATGGACTATCTCTCGCGTGAAGTGATCGAGGCGCGCGGCTGGCAGTCGCGCCGCATTGGCGTCGAGATGGACAACTACTATTTCAGCGCCGCGGCCTATGCATCGTTGCAGCGCAATCTGCCGAATGCGACGTGGCGCGATGCGACGGCACTCGTCAACTGGCAGCGTGCCATCAAGTCGCCGCGCGAGATCGAGTACATGCGCATTGCCGCGCGCATCGTCGAGAAGATGCACGCGCGTATCGTCGAGCGGATCGAGCCGGGCATGCGCAAGAGCGATCTCGTCGCCGACATCTATTCGGCGGGGATCACGGGCATCGAAGGCTACGGCGGCGACTATCCCGCGATCGTGCCGCTGCTGCCCACAGGCGCCGATGCCGCCGCGCCGCACCTGACGTGGGACGACTCGCCATTCGAAAAGAACGCCGGCACGTTCTTCGAAATCGCCGGCTGCTTCAAGCGTTATCACTGCCCGCAGTCGCGCACCGTGTATCTGGGCAAGCCGCCGCAGCATTTCATCGATGCGGAAAAGGCCGTGGTCGAAGGCATCGAAATGGGGCTGGCGGCTGCGAAGCCGGGCAATACCTGTGAAGACATCGCGAATGCGTTCTTTGCGGTGCTGCGCAAATCGGGCATCGAGAAGAACAGCCGCTGCGGCTATCCGATCGGCGCGAGCTATCCGCCGGACTGGGGCGAGCGCACGATGAGCCTGCGTCCCGGGGACAAGACGGTCCTCGAACCCGGCATGACGTTCCACTTCATGCCGGGCCTGTGGCTCGACGACTGGGGACTCGAAATCACGGAGAGCATCCTGATTACCGAGTCGGGTGTCGAGCCCTTCTGCAACACGCCGCGTAAGCTGTTCATCAAGCCAATAAGGTCGTAGCCCGGATGCCGGCGCGCTTGCGGCTCATTTGCGCCGCGCATCCGTCAACGCCAGGAGGAGAACCATGCTTCCAAAGACAATGAAGGCGATCGTGCTCACCGCTCACGGCGGACTCGACAAGCTGGTCTATCGCGACGACGTGCCCGTTCCCGCCTGCAACGCGGGCGAAGTGCTGCTCGAAGTCACGGCATGCGGGTTGAACAATACCGACGTATGGGTTCGCCAGGGCGCGTATGGCACGGACGACGATCCGCAGGCCGTCTCCACCTGGCGGCGCGGCCGCTCGACGCTGACGTTCCCGCGCATTCAGGGCGCAGACATCGTCGGCCGGGTGGTTGCGGTTGGAAGCGGAGTCAGCGACGCGCGCATCGGAGAACGTGTGATCGTCGACGCGTCGATCTACAACCGCGACGACGACAGCCTCGCCGATATCGACTACATCGGTCACGGCCGCGACGGCGGCTACGCCGAATACACGGCGGTTCCCGCGGAGAACGCGCATCGCGTCGACTCGCAATACACCGATGCAGAACTCGCTACGTTCTGGTGTGCATACCACACTGGCGAACAGATGATCGAGCGGGCCGCGGTCAAGCGCGGCGAAACGGTGCTGATTACGGGCGCTTCAGGCGGCGTCGGCTCCGGCATCATTCAACTATGCCGCGCGCGCGGAGCGATTCCCTATGCCGTCGTCAGCAAGGGCAAGGAGGAGGCCGTGCTCAAGCTCGGTGCAGAAGGCGTGATGCTTCGCGACACCGACGACTTCGCTGCCGACGTCGCACGAATGACAGGCGGCCGGCCCATCGATGTAGTGGCCGATCTCGTCGGCGGTGCGCTGTTCGGAAAGCTGCTGAACGTGCTGCGCCCGGAAGGACGCTACACCACGGCGGGCGCGATCGCCGGGCCCGTCGTGCAACTCGACTTGCGCACGATGTATCTGAAGCAGCTTCAGCTGAACGGCTCTTCGCAAGGCACGCGCAGCGCGTTCAAACGCGTGCTCGACTATATCGAGGCGGGCACGATCAAGCCGATTCTGGCCGCGACCTGGCCTCTGTCGCAGTTTCATGAAGCACAAACGCAGTTCATGTCAAAGCGCTTCGTCGGCAACATCGTCGTGATTCCGGACAGGCACTACGCAAAGCCGCGTCATAACGCGTAACCGTCGAAAAAAAGAGGAAGGGCCGCAGCCCTTCCTCTTTCTCAGAACGCACTACGGGCGCGCGTCAGTCATACAGCACTGCGGAGATCTTCGGGTCGTTCATATTGCTCTTGTCGTACCAGTAGTACCCCGTGTCGACTTTCTTCGGCAGCTTCTCGCCTTTCAACGCCTTCACCGCCGAGTCGACGACGCATTTGCCGATACCGATCGGGTTCTGCGTGATTGCGCCCGCCATCAGGCCCGACGTGATGTCCTCTTTTTGCTCCTTGCCCGAGTCGTAGCCGATCAGCACGAGTTTCTTGCCCGATTCCTTGACGCCGATTGCCGCGCCTTCCGCCGAGCCTTCGTTCGCGCCGAAAATGCCTTTGATATTCGGATTGGCCTGAATCATCGCCTTGGCGATTTCCGCCGACTTCAAGTGGTCGCCGCCGCCGTACTGAACCGAGACGATCTTGATGCCCGGATGCTTCGTCTTCATCTCGTTGAGAAAGCCGTCGCGTCGATCGATGCCCGTGCGGCTCGTCTGATCGTGCACGATCACGCCGACCTCGCCCGAGTTGCCGATCATCTCGGCCATCTTGTCGGCGGCGAGCGCGGCGGCCGCAAGATTGTCGGTCGCGCAGGTCGTCAACGGGATGTTGCTGTCGACGCCCGAGTCGAATGCGATGACGGGGATCTTGCTCGACTGCGCGCGCTTGAGCAGCGGAATGGCCGCCTTGCTGTCGAGCGCGGCAATGCCGAGCGCCTGAGGCTTCTTCGCGAGCGCGGCCGAAAGCATGTCGATCTGCTTGTCGACCATCGCTTCCGTTTCCGGACCCTCGAAGGTGATCCTGACGTTCTGCTCCTTCGCAGCCTGTTCCGCGCCGGATTTCACGGCTTGCCAGAACTGGTGCTGAAAGCCCTTCGAGATGAGCGGAATATACGGCTCGTCCGCATACGCAAGACTGGTCGCGCCAGCGAGCGCACCGACACCGATCGCGATACTGATGAGTCTTCTTTTCAACATGGGGTTTCTCCTCCTAAGGTAGGCCATCAAACCTCCAGCCGTTGAGGGAGCCTTTGCGTGCTCCCCTTCTTGATCTTGTCCCGTACTGTGTCAGCCGCCCTTCTTGCGTCGCAGGATATCAGCGTAGACCGCGAGAATGATAATGAGCCCCGTCACTACGATCTGCCATTCCTGCGCAACGGACATGATGCGCAGCCCGTTGGTCAGCACGCTCATGATAAATGCACCGATGATCGTGCCCAGTATCGTGCCCGAGCCGCCGCTAAGAGAAGTGCCGCCGATGACGACGGCGGCGATCGCTTCGAGCTCGTAGCCCTGGCCCAGCGCCGGCTGCGCCGAGTTCAGGCGCGACGCAATGAGCAGTCCGGCGACGCCGCAAATCGCGCCGCCGACGCCGTAGATCGCGATCTTCCAGCGGTCCACGTTCACGCCGGAAAGCCGCACGGCCTCTTCATTGCTGCCAAGCGCGAACGTATAGCGGCCAAGCGCCGTGCGATTGAGCGCGATCGAACTTGCGATCGCAAGAGCGAAGAGGATCAGCACTGCATTCGGCACGGGCACGCTGGGCAGGAAATAGCCGATCAGCGAGTCCTGCGAGATCATGTAGAAGTTCTCGGTGTCGGTGAAATAGATTGGCTGGTCGGAGGACACGACAAGCGAAAGTCCTTTCAGCAGCAGCATCATGCCGAGCGTCGCAATGAATGGCGGGATCTTCATTTTCGCCGTCAGCGTGCCCGATACGGTTCCGCAGACCGCACCCGTTGCAATTGCAGCGACCACGCCGATCCACATCGGCAAATGCCAGTACGTGAGAAACACGCCGCAAATGACGGCGGTAAAGGTCATCAACGTGCCGACGGACAGATCGATGCCCCCTGTGATGATGACGAACGTGCTGGCGATCGCCAGCACGCCGTTGACGGCCGTCGCCTGCAAAATGCCGAGGATGTTGTCCATCTGCATGAATGCGGGCGAAGCGAAGCTGAAGAAGATCAGCAACAGGATCAGGCTCGTGAAGGCGAGCAGCTTTTGCAAAGCAGTCGGTGAAAAGACACGGGCTCTCAGACCCGACATTCGTCTTTCGTTGGACAGCGCTGCAGTATCCGATGGCTGTGTCATGTACTTGACCTCTTGAGGATCAGGCTACTTTCAGGGTTTCGCGCAGCGTCGCGAGATGCATGATGCGCTCTTGCGTCGCTTCGCTCGCGGACAGTTCGCCCGTGATGCGGCCTTCGCACATCACCACGATGCGGTCGCTCATGCGCAGGATTTCCGGCAATTCCGACGAGATCATCACAATCGCCTTGCCTTGCTCGGCAAGCGAGCGCAGCAGCTTGTAGATTTCGCTCTTGGCGCCGACGTCGATGCCGCGCGTCGGTTCGTCGAAGAAGAGCACGTCGCAGTCCCGTTCGAGCCATTTCGCAATCACGATCTTCTGCTGGTTGCCGCCAGAAAGAAGCCGCACAGGCTGTGTCGGCGAAGGTGTGCGGATCGCAAGCAGACTGATGAAGCGGGATGCTGCCTTGCGCATCTGCGCGCGGCGAAGGAAAAAGTTGAAGGACAGAAACTTGCCGAGGTCGGACATCACGATGTTCGATTCGACGTCCATCCCCGTTGCGAGGCCGAAGCGCTTGCGGTCCTCCGACAGATAGCCGATGCCGCGCGCCACCGCGTCGCTTGGCCTTTTGATCACCGCCTTTACACCGTTCACGACGATCTCGCCGGCTTCGATGGGATCGGCGCCGAACACCGCGCGCGCGACCTCGGTGCGGCCCGCGCCCATCAGGCCGGCAAAGCCCAATATCTCGCCTTTGCGAAGCGTGAAGCTCACGTCCTTGACGAGCGGGCCTGCGTTCAGGTGTCTCACTTCGAGCGCGATATCGCCCTTCTTCGTGGTCCCGTGCGTCGGCGTCACGTCGGCCAGCGTGCGTCCCACCATCATGCCGATGATCGCCTGGACGCTGGTGTCGGCCGTGGCCACCGTCGCAACATATTCGCCATCGCGCAGCACCGTGACGCGATCGGAAATCTGCTTCAGCTCATCCATCTTGTGCGAGATGTAGATGATTCCCACACCTCTGTCCTTCAACTGGCGGATGATGCGAAAGAGTTCGGCGATCTCGGCGTCGTTAAGCGCGGAAGTGGGCTCGTCCATGATCAGCACGCGCGAATCGAAGGACAATGCTTTCGCGATCTCGACCATCTGCTGACTCGCGACTGTCAGCGTGCCGACCACGGTGCGCGGATCGAGCCGCACGTGCATACGCGCGAGAATATCGGCTGCTTGCGCATTGAGCCTGTCTTCGTCGAGGAACAGGCCGAGCCGCCCACGCGGCTCGCGTCCGATGAAAATGTTCTGCGCAACGGTCAGATGATTCATCAGTTGCAGTTCCTGATGAATGATGCCGATGCCCACGGCCTGCGCCTCGCGCGGCCACGTGAACTCGACGGGCTTGCCGTCATAGAGAATCTCGCCCGAATCGCGCGTATAGACGCCCGCGAGAATTTTCATCAGCGTCGACTTGCCGGCGCCGTTCTCGCCCATTAGCGCATGGACTTCGCCCGCCATGAGTTCGAACTGAACTTCATGAAGCGCCCTTACACCCGGAAAGCTCTTGCTAAGCTTGTTGACGGAAATGAGCGGTGTCATCGCGCGAACCTGCCGACAAATGGCTGACGACCACGGGCTCCGGCGCGACGGCCAATGGCCTCGTCGCGGGAAGCGGACGGGAGAAGCGCTGGTCGTCGTTGTCTTTCAGGACCGGAAACAAAACGAAAAGCCAGACACATTACCGGGACCCCCTTGATCCCATGCAGCGAGCTTTGGCGCTGCATAAAAGTCGTTCAGGTGCACGGATTCATCATCGTGTGAGTCGTTACGGCCCGAAAAGATCCGGCCTTTCCTTCGCGGACCGGCGCAGCTCCGCAACCACCTGATCGAGATGACCGTGCATCGCTTTCGCCGCCGCGTCGGCCTTTCCGCTGCGAATCGCTTCGAAGATGATCTCGTGCTCCTCGAGCGTATGCACAAGCCGCTCGGGACTCGCGAGCAATTGCCTCGCGCGATCGAGTGCATTGCGCGACACCGCGACGATTTCCTTCACTCGCGGCAAATTGACGGCGTCGAGCAGAACTTCGTGAAAAGCCAGATCGAGTACATGAAACGCGAGACGTTCGCCACTTTTGACTGCTGTGCGCTGCTCGTCGAGATTGATTGCCAGTGCATCGAGTGTCGCCTTGTCGTGCATCAGCGCGACGCCGCGCACGGTCTCGACTTCGAGCGCGCTACGGATGAACAGATGCTGACGGATGTCGTCGAGCGCGATCGGCTTGACGCGCGTGCCGCGCTGCGGAAGCACTTCGACGAGGCCCGCATGCGCGAGCCTTGCCAACGCAGCGGAAACCGGAAAGCGCGATACGCCCATCCGTTCGCAGACCGCCATCTTGTCGATCATCATCCCCGGTTCCAGCACCAGCGTCACGATCGCTTCTCTCAGCGCCTGTTCGACTGCGTCGGTCAGGCTGCCCCGCTCGCCGCCCCTGATCTTCGGCAATGCGTCATACGGATTGCTGACGGCACTCGCTGCATCGGATGAAGAGCTCACGGCGCGCTTGATTTCCTTAAGACATGCTAGCATGCTAGGAAGTGAATGAAGTGTTGTCAACGCGTGCAAACGCCTGGTGAATACGCTCGGTGATTTCCCTTACCGGGGCTTACGTGGCGCTTGCATGCTCGAGCCGGTCCGTCATTCTTCGCAGACGGAAGCCGATAGCCATCGCCCCCGGAGGTTGCTCAGATGACCACGATCACCAGGCTGTCCGTTCGGGACATCCGCTTTCCCACTTCGCGTTCCCTTGATGGCTCCGACGCGATGAACGCCGCGCCGGACTACTCCGCCACTTACGTCACGCTCGAAACCGATTCACCGAAAGGGCTCGCGGGCCATGGCCTCACGTTCACGATCGGACGCGGCAATGAAATCTGCGTGGCGGCCGTCAATGCATTGGCGCCGCTCGTCATCGGCAAGCGCCTCGAAGATATCGCCGCGAACATGGGCGCTTTCTGGCGCGAGGTGACATCGGATAGTCAACTGCGTTGGATCGGTCCGGACAAAGGTGCGATCCATCTGGCGACGGCGGCCGTCGTGAACGCGGTGTGGGACCTGTGGGCGAAGGCGGAAGGCAAGCCCGTGTGGAAGCTGCTCGTCGACATGAGCCCGGAAGAACTCGTGCGCTGTCTCGACTTTCGCTATGTGACGGACGCGATCACGCCGCACGAAGCCATCTCGATGCTGCATCGTCACGCGAGCACGAAAGGCGAGCGCGAAAAGGAAATGCGCGCGCACGGCTATCCCGCGTACACGACGTCGGCCGGCTGGCTCGGCTACGACGACGACAAGATCCGCCGGCTCGCGCGCGAAGGCGTCGCGCAGGGCTGGACGCACTTCAAGCAGAAAGTGGGCGGCAATCTCGAAGAAGATGTGCGGCGCGCGCGAATATTGCGCGAGGAGATCGGCGAGAACCTGAAGCTGATGATGGACGCGAATCAGGTGTGGGAAGTCGACGAAGCCGTCGCGAACATGCGGCGTCTCGCGGAGTTCGATCCGTGGTGGATCGAGGAGCCGACGAGCCCCGACGACATTCTCGGCCACGCGGCGATCCGCCAGCGCCTTCATCCCATCGGCGTCGCGACAGGCGAGCATTGCCACAACCGCGTGATGTTCAAGCAGTTGTTGCAGGCGCAGGCCATCGATTTCTGTCAGGTGGATAGCTGCCGGCTCGGCGGACTCAACGAGGTGATCCTCGTGCTGCTGATGGCGGCGAAGTTCGGCGTGCCCGTGTGTCCGCATGCGGGCGGCGTCGGATTGTGCGAGTACGTCCAGCATATTTCGCTGTTCGACTATATCTGCGTGTCGGCTTCGCTGGAAAACCGGGTGCTCGAATACGTCGATCATCTGCACGAGCACTTCGTCGATCCCGTCGTGATCCGCAACGGCCACTACATGCCGCCGCACCGCCCGGGCTACAGCATCGAAATGAAGGCCGCGTCGCTCGACAAGCACGGCTTTCCTGACGGCGAGGCGTGGCGGGTCTGAGAACGCGCGTTAGCCGGAGCGCCGCGCTCACTGCTGCGGCGCTTCGGCGTGCCCTTTCATTCGCGCGACGACAGCATCGGCGACCTGTCCCGCAACCTCTTTGATGTTTGCCTTCTCGTCGTTGCCCGCCATCACATACCTTGCCGCTGCCACATAGGGATTGAGCTTGACCATGGCGCCCGGCGCGTGCTTGCCCGATTGACCTTCAATCTCCTGATAAAGCGGTTGCGGCGTCGGATTGGGCAGCGCATCGATGGCGATCGCGAGTTCGATCTTGCCTTGTCCCGCGCCGAAGCCCACCACGGCGCGCCGCACGCGGTTGCCCTCGTCCACGCTCAGGAAAACGCCTCGCACCAGCAAGCCTTGCGCAGGCACTTCAGCGCCGCCGGGAAGACGGCGCGCATCGACGCCTTTGCTCCGCAGATCGGCAGTCAAGGTATCGGACATCTCGGCTACGATCTGCTGGGACTTCGCCTGCGGGTCCTGCTGTGTCAGGTGCAGCGGCGACACGCTGCCTGCAAGGCGGCGCGCCCTGCTCAGCCGGCTTTGGTCCGGCGTAACGTTGGCCGCATCGAGTTCGAAGTCGGACACGTAAACGGGCGTCTCCCCGGACATCACCCGCGCTTCCTGCGCGATTCCCACCGACGCGAATGCAAAGAGCCAGATGGCAGCGAGCGAGCACTTCCACGATCGATTGTTCATCGGCGGCTCTCCTGATCGTCGGGATCATGACGGAATCGATGCGCCATACGGCGAATATACGCCTCCTGCATCGCTCCGGCCGACGAACGGTCCCGCAGGATTAGGCAAGACTTCCAGAGTTTCCGAATAACAGAAAGCGCCCGCTTTGAGTCACACTCCACAGGTTCCCATACGTCGCCGGCACACCGCGCGCCGTGGCTGTGAAAGCACGGCAACGGCAGCGAGGGCTTCGCCGCAGTTCACCCGCCGCGCAGTTCTCGCGCCGTATGGCGCGGGCCACGAAACTCGCGAAACGCCAAGCAATGCGCACGAACGATCAGAACCCGAACCACACTCGGAGTCATCGATGTCCACCACTTTGATTCTCAACGGCAAGTCCACGACGCTGGACGCCGATCCCAACATGCCGCTGCTATGGGCGATCCGCGAAGTGGCGGGCCTGCACGGAACAAAGTTCGGCTGCGGCATGGCGCAATGCGGCGCTTGCACGGTCCATCTCGAAGGGCAGCCGATACGCTCGTGCATTACGCCGCTGTCGGCTGTCGAAGGCCGCCATGTCACGACGATCGAAGGGCTGCAAGGCAAGCCGGCCAAGGCCGTGCAGGCCGCATGGGTCAAGCTGCAGGTGCCGCAGTGCGGCTACTGCCAGTCCGGGCAGATCATGTCCGCGGCCGCGCTGCTCGCGCAAAACCCCAAGCCCACCGATGCCGACATCGACGCCGCGATGAGCGGCAACATCTGCCGCTGCGCGACGTATACGCGAATTCGCGCGGCGATTCACGATGCCGCCGATGCGGTCCGCAGGGGATAAACGATGACGACCGATATCGTTGATGTTCAGCGTCCGTCGCGACGCACGTTCCTCAAAGGCGCCGGCGCGGCGGCCGCGCTGGCGCTGACCGTGGGCTTCGAATGGGCCGGCACGTCACGGCGCGCAGTCGCCGCTGAAACGGCAAGCAGCACGTTCGCGCCTAACGCGTTTCTGCGAGTCGGCCCCGACGACAGCGTGACCGTGATCGCCAAGCACGTCGAGATGGGCCAGGGCGCGTACACGGGTATCGCGACGATCGTCGCCGAGGAACTCGACGCGGACTGGACGCACGTTCGCGTCGAAAGCGCGCCCGCCGATGCGAAGCGCTACGCGAATCTTGCGTTCGGCACGATACAGGGAACGGGCGGCAGCTCGGCGATGGCCAATTCGTGGATGCAGCTACGCGAAGCAGGCGCGAAGGCCCGCGTGATGCTCGTCACGGCGGCCGCGCAGCAATGGAAGGTGCCCGCGTCCGAGTTGCGCACCGAGCGGGGCGTCATCTATCACGACGCGAGCGGCAAGCACGCGACATACGGTTCGCTGTCGACGGCAGCGGCAAAGCTGCCCGTGCCGGACCGGGTCACGCTCAAGGAACCGAAAGATTTCAAGCTGATCGGCAGCCAGTCGCCGCGCGTCGACGTGCCGCCGAAAACCGACGGCACCGCACAGTTCACGATCGACGTCACGTTCCCCGGCATGCTCGTCGCCGTGATGCAGCGTCCGCCGCAGTTCGGCGCGACGGTGAAATCGTTCGATGCGTCGGCGGCCAAGGCGGTGCCCGGCGTCATCGACGTGGTGCAGGTGCCGCGCGGCGTCGCCGTCGTCGGTAAAAGCTTCTGGGCTGCGAAGCAGGGCCGCGATGCGCTGAAGGTCGAATGGGACGACTCGAGCGCGGAGAAGCGCAGCTCGGCGGACATCATGGCCGAGTATCGCAGGATCGCCGAGAAGCAGGGCCTGCCCGCGCGCACCGAAGGCGACGCGTCGAAGGCGATCCAGGGCGCGGCGCGCAAGATTTCCGCGAGCTATGAGTTCCCGTATCTCGCCCACGCGCCGATGGAGCCACTCGATGCCGTCGTCAAGCTCACGGCCGACAGCTGCGAAATCTGGGCAGGCGACCAGTTCCAGACCGTCGATCAGGGGAACGCGGCGCGCGCGGCGGGCTTGCAGCCGCAGCAGGTCAGCATTCACACGCTGTACGCGGGCGGCAGCTTCGGCCGGCGCGCGAATCCGGGCTCGGACTACATCTCCGAGGCCGTGTCGATCGCGAAGGCGCTCGGCGCGAACGGCACGCCCGTCAAGCTTCAGTGGACGCGCGAGGACGACATACACGGCGGTCTCTATCGGCCGATGTACTTTCACAAGCTCGAAGCGGGACTCACGCGCGACGGCAAGCTCGTGGGCTGGCAGCACCGGATCGTCGGGCAGTCGATCGTCGCCGACACGCCGTTTGCAGCAATGGTGAAGAACGGCATCGACGCAACGTCGGTGGAAGGCGCCGCGAACATCGCGTACGCGATTCCCAACATCTCGGTCCAGCTGTCGACGACGCACACGGGTGTGCCCGTGCTGTGGTGGCGTGTGGTCGGCAGTTCGCACACGGCCTATGCCGTCGAGGCGTTCATGGACGAAGCAGCACATGCGGCCGGCAAGGACCCGTACACGTTCCGGCGCGATCTGCTCGAACATCAGCCGCGCATGCGCGCCGTGCTCGATCTCGCCGCGCAGAAGGCGGGCTGGAGCAACAAGCCCTTGCCGCGCGGCAAGGGTCGCGGCATCGCGGTGGCCGAAGCGTTTCACACGTTCGTCGCGCAGATCGCCGAGGTCTCGATCGACAAGGACGGCAAGGTCAAGGTCGATCGCGTCGTCTGCGCGGTGGATTGCGGCACGGCGATCAACCCGGACGTGATCGCGGCGCAGATCGAAGGCGGCATCGGCTTCGGTCTGGGCGCGGTGTTGTATGGCGCAATCACGTTGAAGGACGGCCGCATCGAGCAGAACAACTTCGACGGCTACCGTGTGCTGCGCATCGACGCGATGCCGCAAGTCGAGGTGCACATCGTCCCTTCGACGGAAGCACCGACGGGCATCGGCGAACCGGGCGTGGCGCCTGTGGGACCCGCGGTGGCGAATGCGATTTTCGCGGCCACGGGCAAGCGGGTTCATGCACTGCCGTTGACGACGCAAAACCTCGCGTGAAGGAAGTGACGCACGCGCATGCGTGAAGATGAGCCGGGGCCAAACGGCGCCGGCTCTCTTGATGCGTTACGCTGTCATCCGCGCGCCGCTGGCGTGCGCATTGCACGCGCACGCCGTCACGCATGCCCGCGAAACATCGCACAGGTCCTGAACGCCTGCTCCGATAGCGGAACCTGTTTCGCGCGGCAATAGCGCGTCGTCAGCTTCAGCAGTTCCTTGATGTCCCGCCCGCTCGCTTTCGGATAAGCGCTCGTCAGCGTTTCGACCAGATCGTTGTCGATGTCCGCGCCCAACTGTTCGGCGAGCAGCTTCCATAGACGGATCGCGTCGTGCCTCGGCGGCGTCTCGTACTGGATCTTCGCGATGCAGCGCGACAGGATCGCGTCGTCGACATCGTCGATCCGGTTGGTCGTCATGAACAGCAAGCCGTTGAAGTACTCGAGCGTGCGCAGGAACTCCGCGACGATCGCGTTGTGTTCGAGATCGTTGTCGCGGCGGCGGATGTAGACGTCGGCTTCGTCGAGCAGCAGGATCGCGTCCCAGCGCGTCGCGCGCTGCAAGATGCCCGACAGCGTCGCGCCGACGGATGCCGCCGTCGTGCCGAGCTGCCCCGAATGCACGCGGTACAACGGCTTGCCGACCACTTCCGAATAGATCTCCGCTGTCAGCGTCTTGCCGAGTCCGGGTGCGCCCTGGCAGAGAATCGTCGTGCCGCCCGACTTGCCCGGCACGAAGTCCTGCACGAATACGTTCAGCTTCGACGTCAGAATGTCGATCAGATCGCGATGATGCCCGGGCAGAACCAGCTTCTCGCGCAGTTCCGGCTGGTACTGGTACTCGGTCATGTTCTGCACGTGCACCCAGATATTCCGGTGCCATTCGAGGTGATACAGGCAGACGTAGCAATGCAGCGGAACCTCGTCGAAGCCGCTGCCGACATTCGCGCCGCGCCAGAAATCGGCGTCGGCTGTCGTCTGAAAGCGCCGCTCCAGCGTCTCCTCATCGTTGACGCACTTCGCGCTCACGCCATCGACGATGCGCGTCAACTCCACAGCACCCTTCGCATCGACGGCAAACGCCGCTCTCGACACGACGAACTGCGCACCAAAGCGCGGTTGAAATTCCAGAAAGCGCTGCGCGTACCGCTCGTATTCGCGCTTGAATTCCGGGCACTCCTTGTAGAAACCGAACTCGGCGAGCAGCTCGGGGATCGTGCGGTTCGCGATGTCGAGACGGTTGAACACGAGCGATGTCGTCATGCCCGACAGGCGCATGTGCGGGTCAGTGTGCCCGGAGTTCGCCGATTGCATCGTGTTCGCCAGCATATCGACGACGACGTACGGCATGCCCTGCTCGGGTTCGACGTAACGCATGCGGCGCACGAGCCACGGCAGCAGCGTGCCGTCCTTCGCGCGCTTGTACAGCCAGCCATCGATCGCATCGCGCGACAGATATGCGATCAGGCCCGGCACCAGTTGATCGAGGCCCGGAATCGTGCGTGCCTGCGGCGCGTTGTAGATGTTGTCGAGCGCGAGCATCTGGAACATCAGCGCGCGCTCGTTGTTCGCCTTGCTGAGCGAATAGAGCGTATTCAGCGACTTCGAATCGAATAGCTTGCTCGATACCAGCATGTTGCCGTGACACGCACCGTGCTGATTGAGCTGTCGTGCCAGCGGCGATTCGGATTCGATCATCGCGAGCAGAGGATGCACCAGTGATTCCGGAATTTCAAAGTCCATAAACGCACTCGTATCGGTTGTGGTCCGGTGGCGCGGCGCTCGACTGCGCGCAAGCTAGCCGAGGAAGAACTGGATTGCCATGCCGACGACGGCAGGCTGGATCGCATGCAAGCCGTTGAATTCGACGTACTGCACGTCGTAGCCGGCCGACTTCAGCTTCGCTGCATTCGCGCGGCCGCTGGTTTCGATGGGGAGCTGTTCGTCGCGCAGTCCGTGCGCGATGAACACCTTGGGCACGCCTTCCTGCGTGAAGACGGACATGAAGCCGCCGGAAAATGCGATCACGTGGCTCGCGATATCGCCGTTCGTGATGCCGATCGACAGCGCGTAGCTCGCGCCGTCCGAGAAACCTGCAAACGCGAGGCGGCTGCGGTCGATGCGATAGCGGGTCGTCACTTCGGCGAGTGCCCGATGCAGCCGCTCGAGGTCCGGACCGCTGCCGCCGATCACGATGTCCCACGTCGGATACATCGAATGCGGCGCGAGCACGAGGAACTTGTCGCGCTCGGCGTGCTCTTCGATGAACGGCAGCACCTTCTCCGGAAAGCCGCCCGCGCCATGGAACATCACGAAGAGCGGGACGGAGCTTTGCGTACCTTGTGTATCGAGGCCGGTCGGCACGAACAGAACCGCGTCGCGCTCATCGGCGATTCCCAGCCGATGCCGTCCGGGCGACAACGGGCCCTTGCCCGGCTCGGCGTGCATGAACGAAAGACGGCCAAACAGCGAAGGGTCGAACATTGCGGAACCTGGGAGATGAACGCGCATAGCGCGCGGGGATGGACGTTCCAGCCAGGAGAGCTTCTAGATATTCAATATATCATCAGTCTACGTGGATTCGTGGACTTCTGGAATATTTGGTGACGTCGTACACAAACGAAACGTGATCCGGGGCAAAGAGATCTGACATGGCCTGCAGCCACCGGTCAAGTTTAAAAGGGGCATATCGCTAACATCTTTTACGTCAAGAATGCGATGCAGTCCAGGAAGTGCTGCTGATCGTCGCACGCAAGTTCGAGTCGGTCCGCGCCGCCGCATTCTCGGGGCTGGCTCTTCAGCGTCGTACGCCACGAATGCAGGCGACTCGGTCGCAAGGCGTTGAACTTCGATCCTTACAACGAAGACGAGGTTGATCGATGGCTGGCGCGGCACGACACCGATTCGCTGCGCCGTGAACTCATCGATGCACTGGAGTCGCTGCCGCCGGACTATCGCGACGTCCTCCTGCTTCGCGACTTTGAAGAACTCACGATCGGCGAGATCGCCGCGCGACTTGGTTTATCGGTCCCAGCGACAAAAAGCCGTCTGCATCGCGCGCGCACGTTGGCGCGCGAATACCTGCTTGCCTGACTGCGACGATCCCACGCCTCGCGCATCTCTGCAAATTCGGCATAGTGACGCCCATGAGAAATCGACCCAGCAAGTTCGAGCATGCTTGTCCGCTGCTTGAGCGAAGCGGACGCTTGAATGGCCGAGCAAAGTGATGGACGAACGTCGCATCCTGGCCGATTGCATGCGTCAAACCCCTTCGCCAAAATCCGCCGTCGGAAAACATTCGCCCAACGCCAACGGTAGCCTTGTGTCGTCATAGCTCAACGTATGCAATCAGCCATGAAACGTCATCGGCTCTCACCGTTGTGAGACAGCCATTCGACCCTCGATGGTGAGGTATTGCGTAGCTCATCGCATACTCGCGGGCGAGGGATTAGTTGAGATTCCAGCCGAGTCCCGGACGCTTCGACCAGGACCGGCAACTTGACTCCGGATAGCCTATCCTTATTCGCGACAAGCCCTCTCTAGTCGGCTTCAACCAGTACGCCTCATTGCATCTCGACTTACTGCGTGAAACGCCGGATCAGATGGCACCTGTGATACTCACGACATGAGTTTTGGGGGATGACGATTATGTGGCAGCCCGATGGTTGGGGCGGAACGCGGATCGGCGTTCTTACCCCGCACGCCGACGTTAACCCAGAGTCGGAATTCAATGCGATGGCGCCGCGAGGCGTTTCAATTCACGCCGCACGGGTTCCCTTACGAGTCTATAAGCCTGGCGGCGTTATGGACACGACAATTGCCGACGATCCTGTACGTGCCTTCGCCGAGCCGCCGCTTATCGATGATGCGGCTGAGCTGCTCGCGTCAGCGCCTCTTCATGCGATCGTCTACGCGTTCACTAGTAGTAGCTACGTTTGCGGCCGCGCCGATGACGCTCTGCTGAAACAGCGTCTCGAGACCCGCACACGTGGCATTCCAGTCGTTATTTCCAGTGCCGCCGCGGTCGTCGCCCTGAAAGTCCTCAACGCAACAAAGCTCGCATTGGTCAGCCCGCCCTGGTTTTCGGCAGAAATGGACCGGCAAGGCGCCCGATACTTTCAGGCTTGCGGATTCGATGTGGTTCACAATGGACCCGCAGGCCTGCCATCTGATCAGCAAGCCATTCAACCCGGCGATCTATTTGAATGGGTCCGCACCCATACTCCCAAGAGCACACAGGCTGTCTTTATCGGCGGCAACGGCTTCCGCGCCGTGGGAGTTGTCAAGGCCCTTGAGGACATTCTCGGGATTCCCGTCCTTACCGCGAACCAGGTCTCGTTTTGGCAAGCCCTTCTGCTATCTGGATCGCAGGTGACGATCACCAACTACGGCCAGATATTCAATCATAGACCGCCGATTGATTTATCTGCGAAATAAGCTGGGCTTTGGGCGGGCAAAATCGCCAGGGATGGGTGTTGGCTGCCCGGCGATTTGGACCATGTGCCGGTGACGATGGTCGCTCAGGTGCGACCGTATGGGAGCGATGGCCCGCGGGCGGGAGCAATGTCCGATCACCGACAGACCCACTTCG
Organism: Paraburkholderia phymatum; assembly: GCF_040965635.1. Taxonomy (GTDB): domain Bacteria; phylum Pseudomonadota; class Gammaproteobacteria; order Burkholderiales; family Burkholderiaceae; genus Paraburkholderia; species Paraburkholderia phymatum_B. The sequence goes on along the minus strand of NZ_JBFRCH010000012.1, from coordinate 77,625 downwards.
AAACTTCGTTGACTGGTCCGCCTCCCGCGCGCCGTAACTAGCGACCCATGCCACGCCCTCATCGAACGGCCTGATGTCGCAGCCATAGCCAACGGAACGGCTGCACCACGCGGTGCTATCGACCCGCTCCTGGTGCCGCCATCTCCACAAAGACCCCGAAAGTTTCTCGGAAAATGTGCTTGCGAAGCAAGCCATTAAGATAACTTTTCTTAGTGATATAGCTGTGTTTCATTCACAAACTGCCGTTTTGCAACGCCTCATGGCGGCCTGCCGGTGCCCACCATGTCCAACCCGTTCGCACTGCCAACCCATCCGATGCAGGATCTCACGAATCCATCCAGCATGCCCGACGCCGCGTCCCTGGCCGCACTGCGCGCCTGGTACGCGGGAATGGGATCGCGTGACGCCGGCGCGATCACCTGCCTTTGTTCCGTTCATCTGCTGTACTCCCTCGCGAAAGATCGCGTCGCTAATAGCCGATGCGCCGCAAGCAGTGCTTCACCTCCCGCGCAATCAGCGGTTTTCCAATCCGATGAATACGGCTCCGTTCTCTGTTTTTACGGGATAAACAGTGAGATTCACGCAGACGGGCGCGCCTTGCGCCTTGCCGCTCGGGATATCGAACCGCCCCATATGCATCGGACATTCGATCACATCACCGAAAACAAAACCATCCGCGAGCCGGGCGGTCTCGTGCGTACACACGCCAGCCGTCGCGTAGAATCCTGTCGGGGTGTGATAAACGGCATAGAGGTTGCCTTCGTGCTCGAACTCGCGCACATCTTCTTCATCGATGTCCTCACAGGCACAAACCTGATGCCATTCAATAATCTTCATCGGCTGCTCCTTGTTATTTGCGTGTGAGCGTCGTTCATGCGACCGCCGCGCCCTGGTCACCCGGCGGGAGATCACGGACGACGACGTACTCGGGGTCGTGTCGCTGCCTTGCAAAGATAGTTAGGATCTCGCGCCAAGCGGACCACAAACCTGCGTATGGCGTCGGCATTTGCGCGGCCACTGCCTCGTGAAATGTCGGGAGCGCATGAAAAGGCACGCTCGGGAACATGTGGTGCTCGATGTGGTAGTTCATGTTCCAGTAGAGAAATCGCACGAACGGATTGAGCTTGACTGTGCGACTCGATACGCGATGGTCGAACACGTTTTCTTTCAGGCCGGTGTGCTGAGTCAACGCGCACAGCTCGTGCAGCCAGGTGCCATAAGCACGCGGAAGAAACAGGAACATGATGGGCAACCAGCTCCTCGCGAGAATTGCCCATACAAAGACGGCAACGTAGCAGGCAAGCAGTATCCGGGAATTTGCGCACATTTTTCTGTACTCCGCTGGCGGCACCACCTCTTCGGCCGCTCGGGTGATAACACCAAAGCTATGCAGACATATTGCGCCAAGAAACTGGATACCATGCGAAACACGTACGAAGTCCGTGAAGAGTTTCAGATAGCTGAGGGGACGTTTGAACGCGAGTTCCGGATCTTTGTAAGGTGCAGCCGTCAGATGCGTGAACGTATGGTGCTTCGCGTGCAGCCAGCGACTGTAGACCTGTTCGCGCCAGGACATGAAGCAGATGATCCAGTACGCCGCCTCGTTGAGCCAACGCGTCTTGAACACCGTGCCGTGCCCCAACTCGTGAGCCGCTGCCTCGCTGAATGCGAACACCGTGCCGTACAGCAGAAATGCCGGGACCACCCACGCCGTACCAAGCGAAAACCACGCGAGCACGCCACTGGCCACAACAAGGCCTAGAAAGCCGCCGACTTGCGACAGCCCGCGCGCATCTGAGCGTGTCGACAGTTCCTTCAACACTTTGCGGTCGATGCGAACCCGGTGCCACGCATGCATGTCGATGTTCATCACGTTCCTCCCTCACGACGACTATCGGTAAGAGCCGGCGTACTTCTGCACCGGCGCGAGGTTATCTTTAGTGACGAAGCTTGGTCCGGAACTCACCGTCGATCCGGTATACACAGGCTTCAGGTCATACTTCGCAAGGCGCGCTGCAACCTTCCTGTCGTCCTTGAGCGCAGCGACGATGTGCACAGGATCTGTTGTCTTGTCATGGACGACAATGGCCATCGCGGCTACCGCAAGATAGCCCTGCAAATACGGCTGCTGATCGATAGCAAAAGCGATTTTCCCGGACTGTATGGCCTTGAGAATGTCCGGAGACAGGTCGAAGGTCGCCACGTAGACCTTGCCATTCAAGCCCGCGTCATTGATCCCACGCAGTACGCCAGTTGCCTGATCGGGGCCAAGGGCCAGCACAGCCTGCGTGTCCCGATGTGAGCGCAGGTACGCAGCCACCTTGCTCTGGATGACTGTGGGATCCTCGCCGCTGTCCATCGTGGACTTTTTGTAGTCGACACCGATGGCATCGGCGAAGCCTTTGCAGCGGTCCCACAAAGCCTGGATGTCGGCACCGTGATTCACGCAAAGAAAGTTATGGATTCCTGCCGCTTTTGCGCGCTCGCCAGCCGCTTTCCCCGCATCGTATTCGGGCTGACCGATATGCATGATCGCGCCGAGCTTCATGCCAAGGTCGGGTCCGCCATTGATCGTCACCAGTGGAATATGCTTGGCCTTTACGCCCGTCAGGCCTTTCTGGATCATCTCGAGGTTAGGCACCGTGGTGATGACGCCCGCGTAGTTGCGCGCCGAGGCTTGTTCGAGGATGCGGACCATATCGCCGGTATCGCCCGTTGGCGGGTTGCGGTAATCGACGGGCACGCCAAAGTCCTCACTCGCGTCGCGCATGCCGTTCTTCACGGTGTTCCACCAAACGTTCGAGTCGGAACCGTGACTGACCATCACGAAGCGCTCGTCCGCCGCAGCAGTGCTCTGGCCGAATGCGGTTATCAATGTCACTGCCGCTAATGTCGCGACGACGCGCCGCGCAATCCGAAATCCGTTCGTCTCCATGTTCGCTGTCTCCTGATCAGGTTCTTCATCGCCCTGCAGTCAAGGTCCCGCTGGGGCGGTCACCGCGGCGCTTTCAGTGAGTGGCGTCTCGTGCGCGATTGACGAATAGAATGTAGTTGATGGATTCTCTGCTCTCAAACGAAACGTTGAGGAATTTTCCTCAAAAGCGGGTGCGCATGAGTGGCCGACGAAAACCGACAATGGACGATGTGGCAAAAGCCGCCGGCGTCAGCTACGCAACCGTGGAGCGGGTGCTGAACGGTCGTGGAGGCGTTTCGCGCGCCAAGGAAGCGAGCGTGCTCGACGCGGCGCGCAAGCTCAAGATCGATCGCGCGCTTCACGAGGTGTCAGCGCGTTGGCTACGTATTGCCATCGTCACCCAGAAGCCAACGTCGCCGTACTATGTCGCGTTACGCCAAGGGTTTGAGCTGGCCCAGAAGTCGTTCGAGACTTTTCGCGTGCTCTGCAATGTCACGTTCTTCGATGACCTTGAGCCACCGTCGCTTGCGAGCGTGATCGCCCGCGTGTCCCAGAAGGCCGATGCGATGATCGTTGTCGCCTACGAGCATCCGCTCGTTGTCGACGCGGTATCGCGCGTGGCGAAAGAGATTCCGGTGGTCTGCGTCGCGAGCGACTTGCCGGATTGCGGGCGGCTCGCCTACGTAGGTATCGATAACCGCTGTGCCGGACGAATAGCAGGCGAGTTGATGGGCCGGTTCGTCGGTCCCGCAGGCGGTCAGATCCTGGTCATTGCGGGGCTGCGGACGTACCTTGGCCACGAGCAGCGCGACGGCGCATTCCGCGCTGTACTGCGCCGGAGGTTTCCCTCGTGTGACGTCGTTGCAACGGTGGAAAGCCGTGAGGACGAGCGGTCCACCGAAAGCCTCACGCGCGAGGCTTTCGGCAAATATCCGGGCCTTAAAGGCATTTACAACCTTTCGGTAGGTGACGAAGGCATTGCACGTGCTTTGCGCGCCATGAAACGCCAGGACTCAACCGTCGTTATCGGCCACGAACTCAGTCCGGTGAGCAGGGCTCTGCTTATTGAAGGCGTCGTGGACGCGGTGCTCGACCAAAGCCCGTTCGTCGAGGCCATTCGTGCCGTCGAGGTGATCCTTAATCACTACAATCGCGGCACCGCATCGGGCTTACCGCTTCAGACACCCATCTCCATCTATCTGCAGGAGAACCTTCCGCCTGACCTCTGACCGCGCGCGAACAGCGCTGGCCATCGTTCCCTTCGTTTGGAGCACGTGAGTTCCCGTACCGAAGAGTCATTAAGCGCTTGCCCATCGCGTATTGGCGCTCCCCGTCCTAGGTCAGAAATTGTGCGCGCTGCAGGCACTCTAGCGGCGATTTGACGAACAGAACGAAAGCAGCTTTATCTAGTACAGCGACGCCTGCCGGTCACGATAGTACAGTGGGTTCCGGGGACGCCGCTGGCGCACAATGCTAGAACGTCGTTGCCCCGACAATCAATGTCCTGGAATGAAGGGTGTGAAAGCCCTAACTATGATCCCCTTCATTTCTCGCCTGGATCCACATCGCCCGTGAGCAGCAAACGGATCGCGCGCCGTCCGCACGCGCTCCTTCGACGATCGGCGGCACGCGACCCGTCGGCGACGTTTAACACTTCCGGCTCATCATCCGTCAGATTCCAGGGGCGGACCGGTCACTCGACACTTCGACGGCTTGGTCGCCGTGGGCGATGCTGCGCCGGAGGCATCGAGAGAATGAGAGAATGCCAACTCATGTACATGGTCAGGCGATCGGCGGTTCAATCAGAGTTACTGTAAGTCGGGACTGAACGACTGAAACGCGACTGTTTCATTACGTCACTAGCCTCGGCGCATCAGTTTCACGAACTTCTCCGTTATCGCCGGCAACGTCCTGCCTCTTTTCTTGACGATCGCGATCGACCGCACGAATGCCGGATGATCGATCTTCTTTACGACGAGCCCCGCTTCGGCTCGCACCTCGCGCGCGGTCTCGGGCAGGATGGTCACGCCAAGGCCGGCACGTACCATCGCGACGGCCGTCATCATGTACGTCGGTTCGCACGCGATATCCAACGGCTCGCGCGATTCACTCAGCGCCGCATCGACGACCGCTCTCACGCTCGTTCCCGGCGCGGTCAGCACGAGTGGCGCCTGCGCCAGATCGTTCAGGCCGATTCGCCGCTTTCTCGCAAGCGGATGCGCCTGCGGACACACGACGACGAGCCGGTCAACGCCCGTTCTCAGGACCTCGAGCATCGGATCGAGCACCTCGCCGCCGGTAAGACCGATGTCCGCTTCCTCATTGCGCACGAGGGCATTGACGGTGCTCGCGACGACATCGCGAATCTGGAAGACGACGCGCGGCACCTCGAGCTTCATGTCGATGATCAACTCGGGCAACACGCTCGCCGCGAACGTCGGCAAGCACGCGACGCGGACAGTACCGCTCTCCCCTTCACCTAGCGCTCGGGCATCGCGCAACATGCTTTCCATGTCCTGCAGTGACTTGCGCAGCAGCGGCAGCAGCTCGCGGCCGGTCGCCGTCAACGCGACGTTACGGCTGTTGCGGTCGAACAAGCGCGCGCCGACCGCTTCTTCCAGCCGGCGTATCTGCACCGTGAGCGCCGGCTGCGACAGATGCAGGCGCTCCGCCGCGCGCGTGAAGCTGCCCGCCTCGGCCACGGCAACGAGCGCACGGATATCGCGAAGATTCAGATCCATTATGATTCGTAATAGCTGCTATCAAATCATTTCAATTGTGTTATCGACGCTTCGAACTTACTCTTGACTTCACTACAAATCAAGATTCGGAGACGCGTTCATGCTGCCGTTGCTCGGCCTCGCCACCATCGTCGTCCTGCTCGGGGCGATACTCTCGAAGCGCATGTCACCGCTCGTCGCGCTCATCATCGTTCCGATCGCGGCATCGCTCATCGGCGGGTTCGGCTTGCAGACAAGCAAGTTCGTCATCGACGGACTGAAGAGTCTGGCGCCCGTCGTGGGCATGTTCGTGTTTGCGATTCTCTACTTCGGCACCATCACCGACGCAGGCACGCTCGATCCCATCATCGACCGCATCCTGCGCGCGGTCGGCACAAAGCCCACGCGCATCGTGATGGGCACGACGCTGCTCGCGCTGCTCATTCATCTCGACGGCTCCGGCGCGGTCTGCTTTCTCGTCACGATCCCCGCGATGCTGCCGCTCTACGAACGTCTGAAGATGGACAAACGCGTGCTCGCTGCGGCCGTGTCGATGGCGGCAGGCATCAACTTTCTGCCGTGGACGGGGCCGATGATCCGCGCCTCAGCGTCGCTGCATCTACCCATTTCATCGCTCTTCAATCCGCTGATTCCGGTGCAGGCGATCGGTCTCGTGTTCGTGTTCAGCATGGCGTGGTGGCTCGGCCGGCGCGAGGACAAGCGTCTCGGCTATTCGAGCGCGAACGGCTCCATTCCAATGCCCGAGCGCAAGCTCACGCCGGAAGAAGAAGCGCTGCGTCGCCCGCAGAACTTCTGGCTCAACATCATTCTGACGGTCGTCGTGCTCGGCACGATGGTCGCGATGGGCGAGAAGATCCCGCCCGCGATCATGTTCATGGTCGGCCTGTGCATCGCGCTGATGGTCAACTATCCGGATGTCGACATGCAGCGAAAGCGCATCGATGCGCACGCGCGCGCCGCGCTGATGATGGCGGGCATTCTGCTCGCGGCAGGCGTCTTCACTGGCGTCATGCAGGGCAGCGGCATGCTGAAGGCAATGGCACAGGCAGCCGTCGGTTTCGTGCCGCCCGCGATGGCCTCGCACATTCCGGTTGCGCTCGGCGTCCTGTCGATGCCGCTCTCGATGCTCTTCGATCCCGATTCGTTCTATTTCGGCGTGCTGCCGGTGATCGCGGAAGTGGCGTCACAACTGGGCGTGCCGGCCGTGCACGTCGGACAGGCCGCGCTGCTCGGCCAGATGACCACCGGCTTCCCCGTGAGCCCCCTGACGCCAGCGACGTTTCTTGTCGTCGGCTTGTGTGGGATCGATCTCGCGGACCATCAGAAATTTACGTTCCCGCTCCTGTTCGGCGCGTCGATCGTGATGACGATCGCCTGCGTCGTGCTGGGCGTGTTTCCGCTTTAATCGTGTTTGGATGACGTCATGAAAGACCACATCAGGATAGGCGCGGGCGCGGGCTATTCGGGCGACCGCATCGAACCGGCCGTCGAACTCGCGGAGCACGGCGCGCTCGACTACCTCGTGTTCGAATGCCTTGCCGAGCGCACCATCGCCATTGCGCAGCAGGCGCGCCGCCGCGATCCGTCGCAAGGCTTCGACCCGTTGCTCGAAGCGCGGATGCGCGCCGTGTTGCCCGTTGCCGCGAAGAACCGCGTGCGCATCATCTCGAACATGGGCGCGGCCAATCCGGGCGCGGCCGCGCGGAAGACCGCGCAGATTGCGCGCGAACTCGGCTTGCGCAGTCTCAAGATCGCAGCCGTGACCGGCGACGATGTGCTCGATGTCGTGCTGCGATCGCCTCTGCGCTTCGAGGAAACAGGCGACGACGTGAGCACGTATGCCGACCGGATCGTCTCCGCGAATGCGTATGTCGGCGCGGCGCCCATCGTCGCTGCGCTCGCGGCGGGTGCAGATGTCGTGCTGACCGGGCGCGTTGCGGACCCGTCTCTGTTCACGGCACCGCTCATTCACGAATTCGGCTGGAAGATGGATGACTGGCACACGCTCGGGCAGGCTACCGTGGTCGGCCATCTGCTCGAGTGCGCGGGACAGGTGACGGGCGGCTACTTCGCGGACCCGGGTTTCAAGGACGTGCCGAATCTCGCGCGGCTCGGCTTTCCTATTGGCGAAGTCGATGCGCGTGGCGACGTCGTGATCGGCAAAGTGCCGCACGCCGGCGGGTGCGTGACCGAGGCGACGTGCAAGGAACAGCTGCTCTACGAAATTCTCGATCCCGCGCGCTATTACCAGCCGGATGTCATCGCAGACTTCACGCAGGTGCGGGTCGCACAGGATGCGAAGGACCGCGTGCGCGTGACGGGCGGACGCGGCACGGCGCGCACCGGCACGCTCAAGGTGTCCGTCGCTTATATCGACGGCTTCATCGGCGAAGGGCAGATTTCCTACGGCGGGCCGGGCGCGGTCGCGCGGGCGCGGCTTGCGCTCGATATCGTGCGCGAGCGCCTCGCGATCACCGGTGTGAGTACGAGCGAGTTGCGCTTCGATCTGATCGGCGTGAATGCGCTTTACGGGGACAGCCTCGCCGCGAGCCACGACGATCCGTACGAACTTCGCGTGCGCGTCACGGGCCGCGCATCGAACGCCAGGGAAGCAGCGCGCATCGGCAACGAGATCGAAACGCTCTACACCAACGGACCGGCAGGCGGCGGCGGTGTGACGAAAGCGGTCCGCGAAGTACTCGCGGTTCAGTCTGTGCTGCTGCCGCGTGAACAGGTCAATCCCGTCTTCGCATTCGTGGAGGCAAGCGATGAAACTGCGTGAACTTGCACACGGCCGCACCGGCGACAAAGGCAACACGCTCAACGTTTCCGTGATCTGCTTCGACGCGACACATTACGCACATCTGCGCAACACCCTGACGCCCGAGCGTGTCAAGGCACACCTCGCCGATGTCGTGACAGGCGATGTCGTCCGTCATGAACTGCCGCTTTTGTGCGCATTCAATTTCGTGCTCGGGCATGCACTGGGCGGAGGCGTCACGCGCTCGCTTGCGCTCGACGCACATGGCAAGTCGATCAGTACAGCACTTCTCGATATCGACATCGACGAGCCTTCCGAAACCTGAGATCCTCGTGGCGGAAACGAGGCCCGCCATTGTGTCGGGGTTTCGCCCGTCACGGTTTTTATGTCGGGCACGGGTGTTCGCTTCATCCCATTCTGTCCCGCGAGGTAGCCAATCAAACGGATCGCTTGTCGGCCTTATGGAAAGCTTCGCATAAGGCCGACGACCTGCCCGTCAGCTCACGCCTGATGTAGAACGCTTTGATCTGCCCTCTCACTTGCTGGCGGAGCTTGTCCCGCCAGGGCCGAAAGGCGGTCAAGCGTGCCCACAACCCTCGTCACGGAATTTTTCAATATCGCAATCTGCACAGTGCGTGCATTCGATGCGCGACGCAAGACGTGAAGAGCCAAGGCACTCGCGCTCGCATAAGGCAGCGTTTGCGGGATTCTGAGAGGCACAAGCGCCAGCTTGTCCACTCTGACGGCCCCGCCCACGGGCCGCCGCGAATGCCTTGGCGGCAAGGTGCTTGCGTTGGCATCAGGCAGCGTTGAGACCAATGCAGGCGCACCCACCGACTGCCGCGAACACCTTGACGAGGTCTAGACGATTACCCCGTTCAGGGCCGATCGCTCAAAGCATAAAACCCTGCCGAAGCAGGGTTCTGATACTTCGCGCCGAGGCCGTGTCTTATTGCGCCGCCTTCTTGTGCGTCACGTGATGACTCACTTTATGCATGTGCTTCGTCGTCTTGTGTACAGGCGCCGGCGTCGTGGCGGCCGTGGCCGGAGCCGTAGCGGTGGCTGCCGGTGCGGTCGCAGCAGGTGCGGAAGCCTGGGCGAACGCGACAGTAGCAAACAGCGATGTAATCAAGGCGGCAGCAAGCTTCTTCATTGGAGTCTCCAGTGGGGGGAAGGCGACGAATCATTGCGTCGTCCACCGTCAAAACGCATCGGGCTCAGTTTCGTTGACATCAGGGAACCGGATTGTTTTGGGAACTGTCACGCGCCTTTCATAAAATACGCGACCTGGAGCGCTGGGCGGAGTCTCTTGATGCCGGGTCTCTCGCCGCCCAAGCCGGGCAACAACCGTGGAGACGTTATCCGTTCTCCGCATCGCCGAGTGCTTCGATGGCATCGACGAAGTCCGTCAGGTCTTCGATTTCATCGAGTGCGCTGATGGCCGTGTCGAGGTTGTCGATGGACGCTTCCGCATTTTGCCCGCGCTCGCCGGATTGCCTGCTCGCGGACATGTTGTCGAAAGCTTCCTGTTCCTCGTCACGGACGGCTTCCAGTTCGCTCCGGATGCTCCCGGCTTCCGCCTTCAGCTCCTCGATCTTGACTTTCAGCGCTTCGAGGCGTTGCCTGTGCGCATGGATGATCTTTCGCCGCTTGTCGTTCATATCAGGTCACCACATGATCGCGGGGCGGGTTGTCCAGTAACGCGCGGGGTGATGAAACCCCGCTTACCCGAAGCTCTCCATGATGGTTTCGATCGTGTCGTCGGAGCTTACCGTCACCACGCACCTGGTCATCAAGACTCGCACGCTCATCGCCAGACTGCTTTTTTGAACCGAGAGGGCCTTTTATCCCAGGCAGGCCTGCATCCTGTCTTTTATCGTCTGCAGGACGTTATGGTATTTGTTGTCCGCATCCTGCTTGGTCGCTTGGAGCCGGCCAGCTGGCTTGAGTAGTACCTGCGGAGGCCAGCGCTCGCGTGAGGCCGTGCGATGCACGTGTCGCCAGCGTTAAAGTTTGACGTCCCCTCGCTCTGGCGACGCAGGCGAATCCGCGACGCTTTCACCAATCCGCATGTCGCCGCGCTCGTCGACGGGTATTTCCGTGCGGCGGCTCCAGTATGGCTTGCTGCCGTAGTAGGCATGTACGGTGGCGGCCCAGTCCGGATTGGCCATCGCCGGCCAGTTATCCTTGTCGAAGCCAGGTGCGTTCCTGATCTGCCCGGACGATGCCGACACTACAAAGCGTTCTCGCGACGTGTCGAGCGTCAACATGGCCCACGGGATCGCGAGCAGCTTGCCGCCGATACCGAGAAACCCGCCGCTTGCCAGCACCGCGTACGCTATATGGCCGGTGTGCACGTCGAGCATGATCTCCTTGATCTTGCCGACGTCGTCACCGTCTGCGCTCAGCACGGTATTGCCATCGAGTGCCGCAGCAGCCATCACATCGGGACCCGGCCCGTCGGCGGGTTTGGTGCTCGTGCGCGTGACCTGTGCTTCGCCTTCAATGGCGGACTGATGGGTTGGATTCAAAATAGCACTCCTTATCTATCAATAACGGATTTACGAAAGGACGTGGCAGCACCCGGTGAAATAGTCACGACGATCTCTTATAGTTGGTGATCCGTAGGTCGTGCGTCAAAAACGTAGCGCTCGATCAGCGATCCATGACGGACATGCTGACATCGGCACAGCCGCGCTCCATGGCCTGATGCTCAATCGTCCGGCTTGTGTGCTATTTGCGAGAGATCATCCTCCCACACTCGCGCCTCGCGCACCGTTGTGCCTTCGTCAGAAGACTCGGAAACATCGGTCGTGACAGTTCTTTCCTCGTCATTCTGCTGTGCCTGCCGGTCTCGCCCCACCTTGTCACTCATCTTGCCTTTAGCTGCCATGCTCGCTCTCCGTCTTTCGCAATGTATGGTGTGCGCAAGGATAGCTGAGCAAGTTTCGCGCCGCGCCACCATGTGACGTGGGCAATTGATCCCATTGGCTGCCTCGCGCGAAGCGCCATGACAGTTGTGCCGGAAAGAAGTTCGACAGGTACCTGTGCTTCCGTGCCAATTAGCGATTCCAGTCGTCCTCGAGGCATTCTTCACGGTCAGCCGGAAACGGCGGGACAGCAGCAAAATCCGAAAATTGCAATTACAGGCAAGGGTGAGCCTGAATCAGGTGCATTCTCACCAACGGATTGCTCACCATGTAAATGGAAAGCTGGGTTGGAACAATCGAGCGTGAATGGCATCAGTTGCGTCGCGCCGACCCTGCACTCGATGTTGAAAAGTTCTCCCGTCACGTCATTGCGGCGAACAAGACCGGCTTCCTGTCACCCGAGTCGCTCGCCGCAATCGCAAATGCGCTACTCACCAGCACATTAAGCCATGCCCCGCGTCTGGGTCGCTGGTTACTGGAGCGCATTGGCGTCAATCGCCATCCAGCCTGGCGAATGACAATGGCCATTTCCCTGGTCACGCCGACAGGTGGAGAGGCGGACTTTGAGAGAGGTAACGCGCGATCCTTGAAGACGTGATGAAGGATGGAACCGCGGAAGATCGTCTGCGCGGCATGGCCGCCGCCGCGCTGGCCGACAGCGCCCCGGCTCGGACGGGGCATGCAGGTTGATGTGAGCCGCGCGCGCTCGCTTTATGAGCAGGCGATTGAACTGGGACACAGGGCCGCGGCGCACAATCTCGGGCTTTTCTGGGAAGGCCTGTGGGGCGTCGACGACAACGGATTCATCCCGGACCGCACGAAGGCCATGCAGAGCTATCGACGCGGTGGAGATGACAAAATTTGCCACACCGCCTGGAAGCGCTGCGTTGAGTTCCTACCGCCCGCCAGTCGTGCGGTTGGCAGATTTCAGGCGGCACACGACGGATATTTCGCATCAGTTGATAAAGGCAAGGTTGAGGAGAAGACACGCTCTGGACGCGAGCACGTCGACGCTAGCGGTCACGCCACTGTGCTTTTTTGAAACGTCCGTTTCGTATTGGGCCACGCGTCGCGCGCCTACTTATACGTTTGGCAGCGCAGCTTGAACCGTAGCCGTCGCCCAACAGATCTACGCGAACACGCTGTGCTCGGCAAGCACGGTGTCCTCGTCGACGCACTGCACACGCCAGTGTCCTGCAACGCGCGGTCCGATTTCGCGTTCGTTGTAGCACCAAAGCGCCTCGCCCGACTCTCCCTCAAACGGGCCATTTGGGGCGTTCATTGCGAGATCTTCAAGGATGAACACGGGGCGCGCATCATGCTGGCCGCAGATCAGCGTGCCGCGTGCATCGACTTGCAGCGTTCCCCAATCGGGAAGCTGAAGCCCCGCATGACCTTCGCGTGACCATTTTTGGGCTTCGTTGTCGAGCCAAAGGATCGCATAGGCATTCGGGTCAATACGGTCGAATGTGTCGAGATGGAGCGTGATGCTCATAGAATTCTCAGATCGTTGTTCGCGGCCTGGTGATCGGCCACGGTCATCGCTTGACATATCAACGATACGTGCAGATGCAGGCTTTTTGCATGCCACAGGAGGTCGCCAATACCCGTTAATTGGCACCGTAGTATGTCTGAGCGCGGTCGGTGATCACGCCAACAGACATGCGACAATGATTACCGTCAACTCTATTTACAAGGAGCGCTGATGGCCGATAGCACCTGCGTTCGATGCGGAGCAGTTCCGCCACCGCACGACGTTGTCAGCGTCGCTTCGGCGGACGGCACCTTCCGGTTGCTCTGCAGCCGCTGTTTCAATACCGAGATGGCGTATCTTGCCGAGGTTCACGCCTTTGAACATCCGGAGTTCACGCCCCTGCGGCCGTCCGATGCGGATGGCGTCGCACACGAGTTCCATTTCCGCAGTCTGCTGTTCGGCGATCAGCTTTCACTGGAAGCGTTCGAGCTGGTTCCCGGTGACGACGACTGCGCAGGCTTCCGTTTCCAGCTTCTCGGCGATCCGCGGTCAGACCCGTTTGAGCTGTTGGGCAATCTGGTCCAGAAGATCAAGCGTGCCCTGGCAGTCAAACACCTGGTCGAGGATGCGGGCCATCTCGTGGTAGCCGAAACGACGGTTCGTGGACGAATCGAGTGGGACGGCAACGAGAACGACCGCCTGCCATGTGTAGTCATTGATGGCAGGCGTGTCGACTGGTCCGACTTTGGGGCGATGTTAATGGCGTTCGAAGGGTGGCAGTTCCGGATTGACCTCGTGGATCCGGGTGACGAGGCATGAGTCCGACGGACCATGGCCGACTGGGCCTAATGATAGTCATCTTCCCGCTGATGCCGGACGGCCAGGATAGTAACGGTTGTCGCGTCGTCGATCTCGAACAGGACAACATAGCCGGAAGGGCCGAACGGGACGATCAGTTCACGAAGGAAGGGATTGCTGGCGTCGGCCTTCCTGCAGGTGAAGGGAAACTCCTCAAGAATTTCCGTTGACTTGCGCAACACCGCCAGCGCGCGCTCGGCTGCCGCCATGTCACGGTCGAGCAGAAACTCATAGAGTCGCAACAGATCGCGTCGTGCGCCGCCCGTATAACGGACCCGGAATGTCACGGTTTCTTTCTCGCCCGTTTCGCCGTCTGCAGCATGCCCTCAAGCTCGGTATGCACGTCAACAGCCTCGTAATATTCTCCGGTCTCACGGGCCTCGTTGCGCGCGGCGAGCCCGCGCGCAATGAATTCCCGCTGAAGTTTTCGCTGCGCGATGCTTGCGCGGAGCGAAGCCTCCATGAACGACGACAGGCTTTCGTTTTCATTCAGGACTTCTTCCGCCGCCCGCCGCAGGTCCGGCTCGACGCGCAATGCCGGGATCGTAGCCGTCTTCATGACAGACCTCCATGTATCGCTTTTGCGATACATTCTACCAGTGTTCACTGCGTCGCTGTACGCACTTTCCAGCATTCAATGCTGTCGTCGACGGCGTGGTTTGCCGTTTGGACGCCTGCCGTACGGTGGCCCTGAGCCGCAACTTTCGAGTTATCCCCGCTGACCTGGCTCTTGCAGCGCTCTGTTTCGCCGCAGATTTCTTCCCGTCACATGACACGTCGGTGAAAGTTATGCACAGAAACGGTGGATGAGGCTGTGGACAACGCATCCGGGAATTCGTGTAAGGGTTTGATTGCACGTGGATTTGCTGCAATGCGCCACGAAACACACAGTGCGCGATCCGACAGCTAGACCATTTCAAATCATCGAGGCGTCGTCGTCAGTGATACGTCGCGCGATCTGGAACCGCATCGAGAAATCCCAGGCATCGTGGATCAGGCGCGCGCCGCCAGCTTACTGACTGGATCCGTCGAAGCCCGCCACTTCGACCCAGTTCGCGCCCTTGCCTACCGGGTACTTGCCGACCTCGCCGAGTTCGCCCGTTTTCGCATTGATCCCGGTACACGCTCAAGGTCGGCGAGAGTTGTCCAACAGCCAGCAGGTATTGCCCCGATGGATCGATGTTGAATCCGCGCGGCTGCTTTTCGGTGGGGTAAGTGCCGGTGCGCGTCACCTTGCCCGACGCGGTGTCGACCCGATAACCCGCCAGCGTGCCGGACGTGCGCTCGGACGCATACAGGAAGCGCCCGTCAGGTGTCAGGTGCACATCGGCGCCACACAGCTTGTCGCCGGAAAACTCGGGTGGCAGGATCGAGACCGTCTGGATCGGCGTCACGGTATCTGTCGCGCGATTGAACGAAAGCACATGCAGCTTGCCGTCGAGTTCGTCGATCAGGTAGACGAACCGCTGGTCACGCGAAAACACGAAGTGACGCGGCCCCGACTTTTCAGGCAGCTTGTAGGCGGGGTGGCTGTCTGCCGTCAGGTGTCCCCGTCGAAGCATCGAACTTCAAACGCACCCATGCATCCGTGCCCAGCATCGAAGCAAAGGCATAACGGTTGTCGGCGGACGTGCGGATTGCGTGGGCCATCGGTCCTGTCTTGATGGTCTGCTGCACATCTTTCGCGACGCCATCCGCGCCAATTGCGTTGACCGCGAGCATATTGCCGCCGTACGACGCGGAGAACAGATAGCGCCCCGTTGCGTCCGTCGACACGTAGGCCATACTGTCGGCAAGCGGCGCGCGACCAAGCTCTATCAGCCGGCCATCGCGCGGATTGATCGCGAAGCTCACCACACGATACGGTGTGGAGCGCAGCGCAGCGTACAGGCGCAGATGATCCGGCGACAAGGCCATTGGCATCACGGTGCCGTCCACCGACACCGTCTCCAAAGGTCCGTTGTGGTCAGCACGTCTGCGCCGTGCAAGGAATCGCTGCCGCGATGCGGTTTTGCGGTTTGGTATGCGTTAAGCCGAGAGCTGTCCGTATTCATCTTGGCTTGTCAGCCGGGCTGAACGTCCTGGCCCGTTTGAAACCAATGGTCGACCAGGCGCTGCGCCGCTTGCAGATCAACCGGCTAGTACGGGTCCTCATACCATGGTGACGGGTCGTAGCCCGCTGTCTTCAGGGCAGCGAGTTCGCTATGGTGTTGCGCCATCGTAGGGGCGCGTTGGTCCTGAGCGCCGCCAGGTCCCGGCACTCTGTTGGAGTGAGGTGCGGTCCCGTATACGGCATGCCGCCGGCGGCACAGCCGGCAAGCAAAATCGTCAGAGCGGAAAGTATTGTCCGTGTTCCTGGCGGCTTTGTCATAGTCCGTGTCCTTCCCTGCTATTGCGCCGGCACGCCCAGTCGCATGCCGCCGCGGCCTGCGTCGCTGCTAGTTCGGTTTGTAACCTATATTGCATGGACGCCTCACAACGGATTCAGCGTCAACGTCCAGTTCTTTGCTGAGATCCAACACAACGGCGAACAGGGTGATGCGTGCCCTGTAGATAGCGATTGACCACATCTTTTCTGAGGAGGCCATCATGCCGCGATGCACGCATTCGAATTGGCCATCTCGCCGCATGTTCCTTTGCTGTGGCGCATCGGCGACTTTCAGTGCACTAATTGGCACTCTCCTGACTCGCTCACCCATCGCCCGGGCCGATCCGCTCCCACGCGAAATACCGACTGTCGATCGCGTTGGGCTGCGGATTGTCACAGACAGCTATCAGTTGGCGGTCGCGCCGGGTGGCAGGGTGGGCAACGTGGAGGTGACTCGCTTTGGCATGCCGCCTGCAGGCAAATCGCTGCTGGGAGAATTTGGTCTGTCCATGCACGTTGAATCGAGCGGCAACGGCGAAACGCGAAACATTCTTATCGATTTCGGGTTCACGTCCGAAACGCTGGAGAATAATCTAGCCATGCTGCGCATTGCTCCGGAGAGTCTCGATGCGCTGGTTTTGAGTCATGGACACTACGACCACTTCGGCGGTCTTGCCGGATTCCTGCAGCACAATCAGCGCAGGCTACGGGCCGATCTGCCGTTGTATCTGGGCGGCGAAGAAGCCTTTTGCACTCGCGAGTGGACGGCCGGCAAGATTGAAGACTTTGGTTATATCGATCGTCACGCACTGGCCAATGCCAAAGTGAAGGTTCTCATCGCTGAAACGCCGAGCGTTATTGCCGGACACGGTTTTACTACCGGAAACATACCGGCCGTACCATTTGAAAAGGTGTTGTCGCCAAGCCAAATGCATGTCGGCATCAAAGACGGCATCGGTTGTTTTCCGGACAAACTCGCCACCGAGAAACAGAAGGCACGGGTTATTCCTGACGATTTCCAGCATGAGTTGGCGACATGCTTCAACGTCAAGGGACGCGGTCTCGTTGTGATTACCTCTTGCAGCCACCGCGGCGTGGTCAATACCGTTCGACGCGCGATGGAGGTTTCCGGCGTCAAGAAAGTGCATGCTGTCGCGGGCGGCTTTCACTTGGCACCACAAAAGGAAGACTATGTTAGACAGACCGTCGCTGCACTTAAGGAAATCAACCCCGACGTTGTAATTCCGATGCATTGCACCGGCGAAATGTTCATCGAGATCTTGCAGAAAGAGATGCCCGAGAAGTTCATTCGTTCGTACACGGGCAGCCGGTACGTGTTTGGCGTCTGACGATACTACTAGACCGGTCCATGCCTTATTAAACTCGCGCACAGTTCGATCACGCGTAGACATGATTCTTCCTGCGCCGGCCGCTTCCTTCTTTGGGTCGAGGCGTTCGACTTTACCAATAGCGGGTCACGAGGAGTTGAATGACCGCTGTTCGGTTGAATCCGCAGCGCCTCGATGCCGAACTGGCCTTAGCGGTTGATCCAGATGAAGCCGGGATTCACGGTTCCCGTCGTCTGCCCCTGGCTTCGCGAAAGGGGAATTTCGACGATCGGAATCAGGTTCGAAAACGGTTGCGGCAGGCCAAGCGAATGCACGTGCTGCTCCAGGTACGGCAGGCTGTACTGGACCGTAAAGCCATAGCTGAACGCGTTCGGCTGTCTCGCGCCTGTCGTGAGCGCCGGTGCTGCCTCGGCCGTGATGGCGACAGGGCGCAGCCACGCGAGCGAATCCGGCAGATCGCCCATGCCTTTGCCGAGATAAACCGTCGGCGAAATGGTCGTGTCACCGGGCACACGGATGTGCCCGTACAGAAGGTTAGTGTGCAACTCGGTGATGTTCAGCCCCGCCAGAAATTGGGCTGCAAGGTCGGACTCTGCGGGCCTCGATAGATGGGTGTCCGGCACACCTGGTAACGATCGCCGAAACGCAATACGTCGCGGTCCCTTCGGTGATCACCACGCTGCTGGGACTTCAGCAACAGACAGTGATCCGTTCAGCCAACATGCTCGGCGCGCTCCGTAACGCCATACTCATATCGCCAGTGTCGGCGCAACAGCAAGGGCTGCCAGTGCAGTGAGCGCCGGTAATCAGTCAGGCAATAGCCATTCATTTTGGGCGTTCGCAGACGCGTCGAGGCGCAACGAGGAACACAGCGACGCACACCTCGGATATTCGACGACAACGACGTGATACTCTGCGCGCACGAAGACATCGGCAAGTGGCAGCCTGGTTTCCACCGACTCTTCGTTGCCGTGATAGACGATGAACGTCTCGCGCGGCTCGCGCCCTGCCGGCGTAAAACGTGTCTGGCGCAGTCGCCATGCGCGTTCCATACGTCGATGTCGTCGCCCGCGTGCGTGACTGTGCGCAGGTACCCGCGTCGGACGTGGACCAAAGGAGCGCGGAATACAGCGCGAGCGCCGCAATCAGATACGCTGCAATTGCAGAGCATAGGCTTGGGGAAGCAGGCACACGCCGTACCGCACGCGTCATCGCGATGAGAACGAGTCTCGCAAATAAAGGACCATCGCACGCGATCGACGATCCGGAACCTTCAATGACCATATGCATCACCGTATTAAAGCTTCTCACCCAAACGCCGTTACAAGGTGAATGTCACATTTTTCGCGTCAACTACATGAAAGTCAGGAATTCTCGACGGTGGGCGCCGCGTGGCCGAAATCGGTGGATCACCGCCGTCGCGGCACTTTTTATCGCCGCCGTCATCCGTACGGTCCTTCACCCGCTGCTCGGCCCGATCATGCCGGGCACCGCCTTTCTCATCACCGCTGTACTTGTGGAGTACTACTGCGGCCTCGCGCCCGCGCTCTGCGTGATGGTGGCCGGGCTCTGTCTCGCCGATTATCTGTTCGTGCCGCCGTACGGCCGCATCGAGGTCATCGATGCCTCGGACATCCGGCTGCTGGTCTCGTATCCCCTGATAACCATCGTCGTCATCACGCTGGTCGAGCGGTTGAGACGCGCGCAATATCGCGCCGAATTGCTGGCGGCGGTGGCGCAGTCGCGCTACGAAATGCTCCTGCGACACGACAACGAGCGGCTCCTCGCCCGGCGCGCCACCGATGAAATGCATCGCATGCTGCATCACATCGCGCAGTACAACCGCTCGCTCATTATGATCAAGGCGCTCGATTCGGCGAACAGCGCGCCGCCGGGCAGCTTCGTCGCCGCGGCGGCAACCGCGACGCCCAGCGGCATTATCGACGACGCATCGTTTCGCGCGGGCATCGCATACGGCGCAAGGCATGCGCAGGTGCACCAGGAAGACCTCGCCCGCCTGAGCGACCGACTGTCGCCCGGTCATCACCGCATGCGCTTCCATTCGGGCGACCGGAACTGGCGGCCCGTCCAATGCGTTTGCGAACGATTCATCACGCCGTCCGGCGAATTTCTGATCCTGCGGGCGGAAGACTGACGATGAACACACCTCATTTTTCGAGTGCCCAAAACAGCGACCACGCTGTTCTGCTATTGCACGGCCTGTCGAGTTCGCCGCTCGAATTACGTTTCCTCGCGCGCTTTCTTGCCGATGAAGGCTTCGCGACCCACACGCCGGAACTGCGCGGCTACAGCGCGGGCACAGCGCATTTGCCGATGGAGCAATGGGTCAGCGCTGCCGTCGCGGAATTCGACACGCTTGCTGCGCAATATCGACACGTCTCCGTCTGCGGTCTCTCCATGGGCGCGACGCTCGCGGCAGCGCTAGCGCACGAGCGGCCGGCCGCCCGTGCGTTGCTGCTTCTGTCGATCACACTCAACTACGACGGCTGGGCAATCCCCTGGTACCGCTTTCTGCTCGACTACGTCTACTACACGCCGATGCGCTCGCGATACCGCTACCGAGAGCACGAGCCTTATGGCCTGCGCAACGAGGCATTGCGCTCGAAAATCACCCGCGCGATGCAGAAGAATGAGATCAGCGAAGTCGGACCCGCATCCATCGCGATGCCCGCCCTGCACGAAGCGAGCCGTCTCGCAGGCTCGGTGCGCAGAAAATTGAAGAACATCGGGAACGATTGCCTGATCATTCACGCAATCGACGACGAGACGTCGAGTCCGCATAATGCGCGTTTCGTCGGGGCAAACATCGGAGCGTCGTTTCTTCGCACCATCTGGCTCGACGATTCGTTCCACATGATCACCACCGATAACGAGCGCGAAGTCGTCGCGCGGGAATGCGCGCTCTTTCTGCGCGAGAGCGCCGCGGCGTCCGCGTCCAGCAACAATCCGACGCCCATCGTGTCGCGCGCGCTCGCTCGCCGCTTGCGGCAACTGGCGGCGGTGGCGCGGAAAACATGAGTCAAAAGATGTTATCGATCAGAGGCCGTTGCATTGCGCTCGCCACGGCAGGCGCGTGTTGCATGACGGGGCTGGCAAACGCCGCCGAACCGCAGGCCGACAGCGACTGGAAGCTGTCGGTAGGTCCGGGCATGTATCTGTTTCCGAAATTCCCCGGCTCGTCGCAACTCCAGGTTCTTCCGTTCCCCGTGCAGGACATTTCGTGGAAGGACCGCGTGTTTTCGCAGGGTCCGGATGTGCTCGGCGTCAACGTGCTGCGCGGCGAGAACCATCACGTCGGCATGTCGGTGAGCTTCGACTTTCAGTCGAGATCCTCATCCGACGATCCGCGGCTCAAAGGTATGCCCGACGTGCACTACGGGCCGAAGCTGCGCCTCTTCGCCGACTACACGTGGTGGGCGTTCACTGGGTCGGCTGCGATCTATCAGGACATCGCTGGAACAGGACAGGGCCTGACCGCGATGGCCGATTTGTTCGTATCCGCGCCGCTCGGAAAGCTTCTCGTCTCGATGGGTCCAGGCATTACGTGGGCGAATTCGACTTACACCAAAACGTTCTTCAGCGTGAATGCGCAAGAAAGCGCCGCCTCGGGATTGCCTCAATACGGCACGGGCTCTGGCTTGCGCGACGTTCACTTCAATCTGAGCGCCGGCTATGAGTTCAACCGGAATTGGTCACTGAACCTTGCGGCTGTGGTCGGACGCCTCGAAGGATCAGCCGCAGGTAGTCCAATCACCGAGCGCCGCCTCGACCTCAACGGGATGGCTTCCGTGCTCTATCGTTTCTAACGACAAGCGATTTTTGACGCCCTGAGACGCGACGTATGCCGCTTCTGTCGTATCCGGCATGCCAGCGACATGGGCACTTTTCACTCCTCCGCACTCGCACCGGTCAACGCGCGAACACGGCTTTCATCGGCGGCGAGGTCGCGTGAACTGCCTGCATAGACGATGCCGCCGTCGTCGAGCACATAAGCATGATCGGCGATCTCAAGCCCCATGTGCGCGTTCTGCTCGACAAGCAGAACCGAAATCCCTTCGTCGCGCATCTGCGACACGACGCGAAACACCTCGCGCACGATCAGCGGAGCCAGTCCCTGAGAGGGTTCATCGAGAATCAGCAGCTGGGGATTGAGCAGCAGCGCGCGGGCAATTGACAGCATCTCCTGTTCGCCGCCGGAAAGCTGACGTCCGCGGCTTTCCTTGCGTTCGGCAAGCCGTGGAAACAGCTCGTAAATTCGCGCGATCGTCCAAGGCCCGCTGCGCGCAAGCGGCACGCGAAGATTTTCTTCGACACTGAGATTGGCGAAGATTCTTCGTCCTTCGGGAACATAGCCCACGCCGTTCGAAGCGATCCGGAACGTCGGCCAGCGCGTCGTATCCGCGCCGAAGATCGTCACGCGCCCCTGGCGTGCGGGTGTCAGACCCATAAGGGTGCGCAGCGTCGTGGTCTTGCCCGCGCCGTTGCGGCCAAGCAATGCTGTGATCCGACCTTCCTCGACCGCAAGGCTTACACCGTGCAGGATGTGGCTCTTGCCGTAGTAGGTGTGAAGTTCCTCGGCGGTGAGCGCTGCGTTCATGTCACATCACCCAGGTACGCCGCCTGCACGTCCTCGTTCGCCGCGATCTCCGCCGGCGCGCCCTCGGCGAGTAGCGTGCCCCGGTCAAGCACGGTGATCCGGTCGGCCAGATGGAACACCACGCGCATGTCGTGCTCGATCAGCACGATTGTGAATTTGCCGCCGCGCCGCAGACGGCGAATGAGCTGCGTAATCTCGTTGGTCTCCTCGTCGCCCATGCCGGCGGTGGGTTCGTCGAGCAGCAGCAGACGAGGCCGCAGGGCCAGCGCCATGGCGATTTCTGCAACGCGCTGGTCGCCATGCGAGAGTTCGCCGGTCAGCCGGTCGCGTTTCGCGGCTAGCCCGGTGAGTTCCAGCGTTTCTTCGACACGCTCGCGCACCCGTGCTTTTTCGGTGCGTCCGACCCACGGCCGCAACCGGAATCCAGCCGTAACCTCCGCGCTGATGCGAACGTTTTCGAACACCGTGAGTGCCGGAAAGATCTCGGTAATCTGGAACGTGCGGGCGATGCCCGTCGCGACGCGCCGATGCGCCGGGAAGGCCGTGATGTCCTGCCCATCGAACACAATCGTTCCTGTGGTCGGCGGGAAAAAGCCGCTGATGAGATTGAAGAAAGTGGTCTTGCCGGCGCCGTTTGGTCCGATGATGGCGCGCAACTCGCCTTCGTTGACGGCGAGCGAGACGTCGCGTACGGCAGTGAGGCTGCCGAAGCGCTTGCCCACATGCGCCACTTCGAGAACGCTCATGAATCGCTCCTGCGCCGGATAAAGCCGAGCAGACCCCTCGGGAAGAACAGCACGATCGCGATGAACAGCATGCCGACGAACGACATCCAGTTGACTGTGATACTCGACAGATAGTCCTGCAGCACGACGAATACCGCCGCGCCGAGAAGCGGTCCCCACAGGCTGCGCATGCCGCCCATCACCGCCATCATCACGAAGTCGCCGGACTGGCTGAAATGCAGTCCGCGAGGATCGGCGAAATTGTTCAGAAGGGCATAGAGCGCACCGGCAAACCCCATGAAAAGGCAGGAGAGCGTGAAAGCGATCCAGATATGGAAGTCGACGGGAATGCCCAGATAGCGCGCGCGCCGTTCATTTTCGCGGATTGCGATCATCGTGTGCCCGAACGGCGAGCGCAGGATGAAACCCATCAGACCGACGGCCAGAGCGAGGCAAAACAGGACAAAGTAATAGAACGCATCGGCATTCGACAGGATGTCGATGGTTGCGAAGCCGAGGTGAAGTGGTACGCGCGTGAACCCGCGCAAGCCGTCGTCGCCGCCCGTCAACGAGCTCCATTGGAATGCGATGTAGTAAAAGACCTGTCCGAAGGCGATGGTGACCATCGCGAAGTACACGCCTCGCCGCCTTACGCAAAACGCACCGAGCACCGCACCGGCGATCCCGCCGAGCAGCGTTCCGCACAGAAGGGCGAGCGGCGTGCTCGGCGCAAGAAATTTCAGCGCGAGGCCAGCGCCATACGCACCCAGCCCGAAATACGCGGCATGACCGAAGGACAACACGCCGGTGAAGCCGAGCAGAAAATTCACCGACATCGCGGCGAGGCCCAGCACGAGCACCCGCGTGCCGAGCGCGGTATAGCCGCCGAGCGACGGCATCCAGTACGGGGCCAGCAGCAACACGGCCCAGATCGCCGAGAGCGTCAGCAGCCTGCGGTGCCTCGGCTGTCGCGCTTCGCTCATGTCAGCATGCCCTCCTCGCCGAGCAGGCCGTGTGGGCGCAGCAGCAGCACGATGGCCATCAGCACGTAGATGATCGCTTCGCTTGCTGCGGGCAGGAACACAGCGGTGATGCCGGAGGCAACGCCGATCAGCAAGCCGCCGAGCAGCGTGCCCGTGAGGCTGCCAACTCCGCCGACGATGATCGCTATGAAGCTCGGCATCAGGAGCCCCGTTCCCATCGTCGGCTCCAGACCAAGCTGGCCGGCGGCGAGCACCCCGCTCAGACCCGCGAGAAAGGCGCCGAGGGCGAAATTGAACGAACGCAGCCTGCCCACGTTGATGCCGAGTGCCGCTACTGTTTCGAGGTCGAGGGTGCCGGCGCGGATACGGATGCCGAGCCGGCTATAGCGCAGCAGGATGAAAAGCAGCGCCACTGTCACCGCCACCGTGGCGACCATGAAGAGGCGATAGCCGGTGATGAAGAAGAACGTGTTGCTCAGAGGCTGTGCTAGCACGGATGGAATGGTCACCGGTTTGCCTTGCGCGCCCCAGATGAAACGGGTGCCGTCCTCGAAGATAAACGCAAGACCGAACGTCAGGAGCAAGCTGTAGAGAGGGTCGCGCCCGTAGACTCGCCGGATGAGAACCCGTTCAAGGACGTAGCCGATCAGCGCCGTGCCCGGCGGTGCGATCAGCAGCGCGCCCCAGAACCCTACGTAGGGCGTGATCGTATAGGCAAAGTATCCGCCAGCGACAAGGAAGCCGCCGTGAGCGAAGTTGATGACATTGCTCAGATTGAGAATGAGCGATAACCCGAGAGCCATCAGCACGTAAAACGCGCCGATAATCAGCCCGTTGGTGACGTTGAAGAGCAGCAGTTGAGTCATTGCTCACCATTCTTGTTACGGCGCCTGTGCTTCGCTCGACGGTTGGTGCCGCAGTTTGACCACATAAGTTCCACTTACGCGATGAGAATGGCGCCCGGCGAACCTGCCCGGGCGTTTGCGCTATCAGGAGGGCCAGTGTACCTTGCAGCCGGTTTCGCTCTCGGGAGGTGCAGTCTTGTCACCCGCGACCACGCGTTCTACGCGGAACAGGTCTTCCGGGTCGCCCGCCGGCTGGGATAACGCTTCGCCCACGAACGACGACGTCATCAGCTGGTGATCCCCCTTGCGGTAGTAGCACTTGTTCGGCTGCAGCTTGACGTCGTCCGCCAATTCGAAGCCGCCGAGCGCCTCGGCGAGCTTTCTGGCGTCGAGCGTCTTCTCCTTGTTGGCGATGGCAGCAAGGGTATGCACGGATGTGTAGCCGAACCAGTGACGCGCGGTTGGGACCTTGCCGCCGTTCACCTTACGGATGTCGGCAACGAACTTCTCGACTCCCGGCACACCCGGCTGCTTCCAGTACCACTCGAACATCCAGAAGCCAACGCGCGCCTCCGGCGGCATTGCCTCGAGCGATTCGAGCTCCTGCTGCAGCCCGGCGACGTGAATAGTCTTGCCGATGCCGAACTGTGCAATCTGCTTCAGGCAGTTGACCATGTCGGAGCCTTGCGGCAGCACAAGCAGGACGTCGGGATTCGCCGCGCGCGCCTTGATCAGATAGGCGGAGAAGTCAGTCGTGCCGAGCGGGGTGAGTTCGTTGCCCGTCATCGTGCCACCGAGCTTCTGCAGATCGGCGGCCGCGGCTTTCTGCAGCGTGTGGCCGAACGCGTAGTCCGGTGTGATGAAATGCCACTTCTTGCCGTACTTGGTGAACAGCAGGTTCGCGACGGCGTTCGCCTCCATGCTGGTCGTGTTGCAGACGCGATAGACGTTCCACTTGCAGTCGACGCCCGTGATCGTATCGGTGTGGCCGCCCGAAACGACATGCAGCACCTTCTTCTCATTGCTGACCTGCGAAATGGCCTGGGCGATACCGGAGTTCACGTCGCCGATGAGGAAGGTGACCTGATCGCGTTCGATCAGCTTGCGCGCCTTCTGCACGCCGGTGCCAACGTCGTTTGCCGAGTCTTCAACCATGAGCTCCACGGGCCGACCCAGAATGCCGCCTTGGGCATTGATCTGCTGAACGGCAAGCCTCGCGCCCGTCACTTCATTCTGTGCAACTGCAGCATAAACGCCTGTCAACGGATCGACCATGCCGATCCGCAGCGGAGCCTCGCCGCGTGCCTTGATGATGAAGGGCGGCACCAACTGCAGTGCGGCTGCCGCAGCCGTCGCCTTGAGTACGGTGCGCCGACTGAAAGCAGGGATACGACTTGGTGTTGTCATAGGGTTCTCCCTCACCGTCATGTCGAATCTTTCGAGCCGCTGGATGGTTCGTCTGCGCGTGCGAAACGCACGCAATTCGATCTTGAACGCGTTCAAGGGAATCCACAAGACCCCATTTTCGCGCTGACAGACGCGCGACAGTGCGTAGCTCATCAAGAGGCTTTGTCCGGCAACGGCATACCTGCGAGCGATCATCGATACTGTTAGTAATGCTATATATAGCAATTCGAAGATTACGCCTGGTGAGCCATTTGACGGAAAACGGGATGCGTGTACAACGAGTTCCTTAAGACGTAGAGCCTGGCATCAGCGCGGCATTCAACCGGCGCGCGAGCAGTCCACGAATTGCTTCATGCTTGCCCTGAGCATCAGATCTTTCGGGTCCACGATCTCCGCCATCATTTCAGCGAGATCTCGAAAACTGAGCTTGTAGTGCAGATACCAACGCACGCAAAGGATGATTACTTCGCGATCGATATGACGCCCATTGAACAATCCATCGATATCCGTCAGTTTGCTCATTCGCTTATGCTCGTCAGAAACTTCAGCGTAACAGACCGACAAGTCAGAATTGCACCACAGCCCCTTCTATACTCCTTACTCTCTCCTCAACTGAAAAAACAACTCTCATGAGGGAGCGCGAAGCCGTCGTACACGCTTATATCGAAGCGAGGCCGTTAACCGCTCCCTGTGTAAAAAGGTTATTCATGGTCGCGGCAAGCCCAGGGAACGTGCTTCCTACACGACTCCCTGGTTGACAAGTGTTCCAGGCGCTATTCATCCCTTCGATAGCAGGGGCGCCCACACTCGCTACTGTCGATCGATTACTTCCAGTCAGGCGGCTGTAACGTCAAACCATGCTGCCCCTTGTAAGCCGCCACAGGTGGCTGCGACCATCCGGCGAGCAATTGCGGCGCGACGCGATAAACGTCAACGCCAAGCGGCCGGCACACTTCGAGCGGGTCACGCGCATCGGGGCCCCACATCGGCAACGAAAGATCGCCCCCCGGACATGTTGACAACGCGCACAGTAAATCGATCTCTGCAAAGAACTCCAGATAATCGCCCTTTTTTGCGGGACATGCTTTCATGAAGTACTTGTCCTCGAGATTCAAACCGGTGCACTGGAATACGTTCAGCACATCGTGGACGTCGTACTCTGTCAGGCCATACGGCGCAATGGCGCGTGTCAGGTTCGAATGGCAATGGAAATGGAAGTCTTCCCCTGTGAGCATGCGATTCACGTACGGATCGCAACGCGTGCCCAGCAGATCATGCACGCGTCCTCCGTGCTCGTCGATACCATAATTCGCGAGGCTGTCGTCGGTGATCGTCACCATCGGGCGCAGGAACGGCAGCGTCGACCACAACCGGTCGAACGTGCTCACGTGAGCCGCCTGAAGCTGACGCGTGCGCGACGCCCACATCCGTTCGCGCGGATTGTGCTGGTGCCAGATATTGAGGTCCGCAACCTGCGGTCCTTCGATCGTCACAATGCGGAACACGTGGCCAGCGGGCACTGTCCACGCCCGGCCCGAGCGGATCGGAACAACGATCGACTCGACCAGCTCGCGGCTATCCGGTTCGGTCGTGATGCGTCTGTAGAAGTCCTTGTCGACATCGAGCGCGGAACCTGTTGTCGATTGATACGCGGAAGGGTAGTTCAACATGAGGTCGCTCCTTGAAAAAACGGTCTATGTGCGCAGATTGGCACGGCGCGGCTTATCGCAACTGGTCGATGTGATGAGTCATCCTGTTATCGTCCATGCGCATGTCCGTGGGCGCGGCTTGCGATGCACGGCACGCCGCCACGGCGCACGGCCGCAATCCCGGACATAGCACGTTTTCCAGGCCCACGCCGTGTCTGATCACAGGGTGCGGCTGCCATCTGGACCACCGGCATACGAAGTTGTATGTTTTAAATTGCGTTCCTCGCAGGCATGGCACGCTCTCGCATCGCATTGCGGGGCCCGGAAAAGTGATGGCACGCACGCGGATTCTCTCGTTGCTCGCGCTCTGCATCGCCGCGACATGCCTGGCAGCTGGCGCAGCGCTGCTGGTCGAATTGCTGGCCGTCAGCCGGGCGGTGAGCGAGTTCAGTCTGGACGAGACGCGTGAACGGGCGCGTATCGCACATGACGGGCGAATTACTCTCGATGAGCGCCTCAATCCCGCCTACCTGAAACGCTACAATCTGGACCCGCGCCAATACACGGACAGTCAGGGCCACTTTTCGCCGACACGCGCCGACTGGCAGCGATGGCGGCTTCGGACCCAAAACGGCCGCGACGGTAATGTGGCTCGGCCACGACCCGCCCGGCACGTGGCGGGTGCTGCTGCAAATCAAATGCGTCGATCGATTCCCCGAAGCACACGCCGTCAGCGAGCCGATCGTCGACGTCGCTGACGCGTGCTGGGTCAGCCACACTGACTGGCGCGATGCTCAGCGACAGCCCCCGGCTCCGTCATCGTCGCGCGAAACCGGCGCGCGCCTCGCCTGTCACGCCGCCGCCGACGCACCCCCGCCGAGATACGCGGTGCGGACCCGGCTGTCCTGCGCCAGTTCCCGCGACGCGCCCGACAGCGCCACGCTGCCGCTTTCGAGCACATAGGCGCGGTGCGCGATGCGAAGAGCCTGTCTCACGTTCTGCTCGACAAGGAGCACCGAAGTGCCTTCGGTGCAAATGTCGGCGATCATGCCGAAGATCGCACGCACCAGTTTTGGCGCGAGTCCCATCGAGGGTTCGTCGAGCAACACCAGTTTCGGCTTGAGCATCAACGCGCGCGCGATGGCGACCATCTGCTGTTCGCCGCCGCTGAGCGTGCCCGCCAACTGGCCGCGACGCTCGCGAAGCCGTGGGAATGTCTCGTAGAGTCCTGCAATCCCGCGTTCCAGCGCAGCCGCGTCGCGTCGCAACAGGTAGCCGCCAAGCCGCAGATTCTCTTCGACTGTCAACGCCCCGAACATCCGCCGGCCTTCCGGCACGTGCCCGATGCCGAGCGCGACGATCTGATGAGCCTGCAGCCCCGTCAGCGACCGTCCGGCAAGCGCGATCCGTCCGGCGCGCGAGCGAACGAGACCTGAGATGGTCCTGAGCGTCGTGGTCTTGCCAGCGCCATTGGCGCCGAGCAACGCAACGATTTCACCCGGCTGGACATCGAGCGAGACGCCATGCAGCGCCTCGATGTTGCCGTAACTCACGCGCAGATCGCGAACCTCTAGGAGTTCCACAACGACTTCTCCCCATTGGCGACATCGTCGGCCGCGTCGTCTTCTTCGGCCGTGCCCAGATAGGCGTCGATCACCCGCTGATCGCTCTGGATCTGCGCCGGCGGCCCTTCGGCGATGATCACGCCATGATCCATCACGATGATCCGGTCCGACACCCCCATCACCAGCGTCATGTCGTGTTCGATCAGCAATACCGTGATGCCCAGCCCGCGGATGCGCCGGATCAGGTCCATCAACGCGTGCTTTTCGGTCGGATTCGTTCCGGCCGCGGGCTCGTCCAGCAGCAGGAGGCGTGGATTGCTGGCCAGCGCGCGTGCGATTTCCAGCCGCCGCTGATCTCCGTAGGGCAAATCGGCCGCGTATTCGCTCGCACGCCCTGCAAGCCCGACCATCGCGAGCCAGCGCATGCCCTGCGCCTCATGTTCGGCCGCTTCGGAATGTGCGGACGGCGTGCCCGCCAGTTCGGCGACGAGCGGCGTGTGCAGCCGGTGGTCCATGCCCGTCAGTACGTTCTCGAATGCGCTCATGTGGCCAAAGAGGCGAATGCCCTGAAACGTGCGGGCGATGCCGCAATGCACGTTCCGGTGCGGCGCGCCGCCGCCGAGTGGAGACCCGCACCAGAAGATGCGCCCGGCGCTCGCGCGGATCACGCCCGTCAGGCAGTTGAAAACCGTCGTCTTGCCTGCGCCGTTCGGTCCAATCAGCGCGAGAATCTCGCCGCTGCGAACGACGAAACCGATTCCGCCGATGGCCAGCACGCCGCCGAAACGGCACACCAGGTCCCGGACCTCCAGCAGCGTTTCACCCTGCCCGGCGCCGACCACGGGCGCGGGCGGAAGCGGCACGCCGGCCAGGTTCCCGCGCGGCATCGCGCGTTTCTTGCGGACGGGCCACAAGCCCTGCGGCCGCAGCAACATCAGGATCACGAGCGCGACGGCGAATCCGAAGATGCGCCAGAGATTCAGAAAGCGCAGCAATTCCGGCACGCCCGCGACGATGACCGCGCCGAGAATCACGCCGGGAATACTGCCGCGCCCGCCGAGTACGACGATGATGAGAATCGTCACCGACTGCAGATAGGTGAAGCCGGTAGGATCGATAGTACCGAAGCGCGCGGCGAACAGGCTGCCCCCTATCCCGCCGATCAGCGCACCCATCACGTACGCGAGCAGCTTGACACGCAATGTCGGCACGCCGACCGCCTCCGCTGCCGCTTCGTCCTCGCGAATGCTCATCCATGCGCGACCGAGCCGGGACTGGCCTAGCCGGATCGCAAACACCAGCACGACGATGAAGAACGCCATGCCCAGCTCGTAGACGGCGTGCGGTGAGCTGATTTCATAGCCGAACAGATTGGGGCTCTCGATGCCGTAGATGCCGTTCGGCCCGCCCGTGATCTCGAGATTGGTCGCGACGATGCGGGTGATCTCGCCGAAGCCGAGCGTGACGATGGCCAGATAATCGCTACGCAGGCGCAGTGTCGGGTAGCCGATCACGATCCCTGACACGCCGGCAATCGCGAGGCTGAACGGCAGTGTCTCCCAGAACGAGAAATGCAGCAGCGTTTCGAGCAGTGCCGTCGTATAGGCGCCGATCGCGAAGAACGCCGCATAGCCAAGATCCAGCAGTCCCGCATAGCCGACGACAATGTTCAGCCCGAGGCCGAGGATCGAATACGTGATGATCGTAAGCGCGACGTTCACGACATAGCCGCTCGCGAACGCGGGCAGCGCGACGGCAGCCGCCAGCAGGCCGATGACGGCAAGAACAGGCCAACGCCGCAGGAAGGCCGGTGCGCGCATGGGCTACATCCTTTCGACGACGCGTTCGCCGAAGAGGCCCGTCGGCTTGATCACTAGCACGGCGATCAGCACGCCGAACACGAAGACATCCGTCCACTGCGAGGACACGTAGCCGGCACCGAAAGCCTCGAGCAGCCCGATCAGGAAGCCGCCCGCCATCGCGCCCGGAATGTTGCCGATTCCGCCCAGAACCGCCGCAGTAAACGCGCGCAGGCCGAGCACGAAGCCCATGAAAAAGTTGATCTGCGTGTAAAAGAGACCCTCCATCACCCCCGCGACGGCAGCGAGCACCGATCCGATGAAGAAGGTGAGCTGGATAAGCCGTTCGACATCGATACCCATCAGGCGCGCCGCATCCTGATCGATGGCGAGCGCGCGCATAGCGGTACCAAGGAAAGTGTGGTGAACAAAAGAATAGAGGCCCAGCATCAGCGCGAAGCTGGTGACGATGATGCCGATCTGCGCAAACGTGATCTGCACTTCGTGCAGATTCAGCCCCGCCTGAGTGAGCAGGTGCGGATAGGTCCTGAAGCCCGCGCCATAGGTCAGCAGCACGGCGTTTTCGAGCACGAGCGAGATGCCCAGCGCGGTAATCAGGATCGACAGCCGCGGTGCGCGCAGCAACGGCTGATAGGCGACGCGCGCGATGGCGACGCCGAGCACCCCCGTCACCACCATCGACGCCACGAAAGCAGCGGCCAGTGCGAGCGCGAGCGGCAGGTGCGCGCTCGCGAGCGTCGCGAGGCTCGTCCATCCGACGAACGCGCCGACCATGAACAGGTCGCCATGCGCAAAATTGATCAGCCGGATGATGCCGTAGACCATCGTGTACCCGAGGGCCACGAGCGCATAGAACGAGCCGATTGTCAGCCCTTCGACGACGAACTGGAAAAAGGTGCTCATGGCCGCAACGGATACGCCGCCGTGCCTACTTCATTGCCACCCACTTGCCCGCCGCGTCCTGTCGCTGATAAGCCGCGAACTGGTCGTTGCGCACGATGATCGTGATATAGACCGCGAGGCTGCGGTCGCCTTTCGGATTGAACCCGATCGTCCCCGTCATCCCCGGATAGTCCTTGACCTTGCGGAGCGCCGCGATGATCGCCGCCGGACTCGTCGATTTCGCATCGGCAATCGCCTTTGCCGTGACGCCGACTGCATCGTATTCGTAGACGGAATACGGTCCCGGGCCCTGGCCGTATGCCTTGGTGTAGTCGTCAACGTAGCCATGGGCTCCCGACAGGAATTGCGCCAGCGGA
This sequence comes from Paraburkholderia phymatum, assembly GCF_040965635.1. Classification (GTDB taxonomy): domain Bacteria; phylum Pseudomonadota; class Gammaproteobacteria; order Burkholderiales; family Burkholderiaceae; genus Paraburkholderia; species Paraburkholderia phymatum_B. The sequence goes on along the minus strand of NZ_JBFRCH010000012.1, from coordinate 45,359 downwards.
GAGGTGGTGATGATCATGCCGTCGGCCGCCGGTCCAGCCGTTTTCATCAGCGTCGGGTCGTTGGTGGCATCGCCGCCCATGAGGGTCATCTTCAGGCCCAGTTGCCGCGCCTCCTTGACGATCAGTCCTGCTTCGGAGAAGTAGCCGGTGTAATAGATAACGTCAGGCTTTAGCGACGCGACCTTGGTCAGCGTCGGCGAGTAGTCCATCTGGCCCGGTGTAATCGAGTCGGCATATACGACGTCGACGCCATCTTTCTTGAGCGCATCGACCGTGTTCTGAGCGAGGCCCTTCGAATAGGTTGTGTTGTCATCGATGACGGCTGCCCGCTTCGCGTGGAGCGAATTCTTGATGAAGCTGGCCGCGAACGGGCCCTGTTGATCGTCGCGACCAATGGTGCGGAACACGTTGTCGTAGCCCATTTCGGTAAGCTTCGGATTGGTCGACGCATCCAGTACATAGGGAATGCCGGCCCGATGGAACGTCGTCAGCTCGGGAAGCGCAGCGCTGGAGCAGTACCCGCCAGCCACCGCGACCACGCCCGCGTCGACCAGTTTCTGCGCAGCCTGCACAGCCGTTTGCGCGTCACAGGCGTCGTCCTCCGGCACCAGTTCGATCTGCTTGCCGAGCACGCCGCCTGCCGCGTTGATTTTTGCCGCAGCGAGCTTGGCGCCGTTGACGATATCGGTGCCGGCATTGGCGCTGCTGCCCGAAAGCGGCACGGGCACGCCGATCTTGATGGTCTGGCTCTGCGCCGCCTGTGGGACGAGCGCCGAGAATGTCGCGAGTCCGACAACCGCAGCGCTGAGGAATTGCCGCAGAACGCGAGCGGCGTCGGGCGTGCCATTGTTATGAATATTCATGTTCGTGGCTCCTGACTGTGAGTCCGACCGGACCATCCCGCGAGGCGGGTAAGCCAGCGGTCAGTTAGCGGAACGTAATGGATCGTTACGTGTGGTGTGGCGCGAGCCTGTCGTGCAGATTTCGCGCAGTGCGGGCACAAGAATGCCTCCTTCATGATAGAACTCGAAGGATGCCTGACCGTTATAGGGTATGCGCGTATAAATCCCCCTCAAAAGCGGCGACCGACTAATATTTTGTCAATGACAGCAGGAGGCGCGCATGACGAGCATCGTGCTAGGCGCCGGCATCGCGGGCGTCACCACGGCGTATTACCTCGCAATGGATGGTCGCGCCGTCACCGTGCTCGATCGCCGTTCAGGTGTTGCGCTCGAAACCAGTTTTGCGAATGCCGGGCTCGTCGCGCCAGGGCATTCGTACACGTGGGCTTCGCCGCGCGCACCGAAGATCCTGCTGAAATCGCTGTTCGTCGAAGGACAGGCGCTTCGCCTGCGCCTGAACGCCGATCCCCACATGTGGGCCTGGTGCGCGCTGTTCCTGCGCAACTGCACCGCGACGCGGTCGCGCGAAAACACCACGCGGAAGGTAAGGCTGTGCCGATACGCACAAGATCAGCTGCAGCAGGTGACCGCAAGAGAGCAACTGCAGTACGACGGGATCCGCCGCGGCCTGCTGTATCTCTATCGTGACGCAGCGTCGTTCGAACGCGGCCGCTCCAACATGTCGATCCTCGTCGACAATGGCCTGCCGCTCGAAACGCTGGACGCCGCGCAAGCCGTCGCTCGCGAACCGGCGCTCGAGCACGCGCGCGACAGGATTGCCGGCGCGATCTACTGCCCCACTGACGAGAGCGGCGATGCCTGTCAGTTCACCCGCGAACTGCAGAAAGTCTGCGAGCGGCTTGGCGTACGTTTCATGTTCGACACCCCGATCAGCCGCATCGAAACGGCGGGCGACGATGCAATAGCGGGCGTCCGCACGCCAGCGGGCCTGATCGCCGGGGACGACTACGTGCTCGCGCTCGGCTCGTATTCGCCGATTCTCGCGCGCCCGCTCGGTTACAGGCTGGCCATCTATCCTGTCAAGGGCTACTCGGCAACCTTTCCGGCCGGACGGGAACACCGCCCCCCGCAGATCGGTGGCGTGGATGAAAACCATCTCGTTGCGTGGGCGCGCTTCGGCGCTCGGCTGCGCTTTACCGCAACGGCCGAATTTGCAGGCTATGACACACACCACACGCCCTCTGACTTCGCGCCGATACTGCGCTCGGCGCGCGAGCTGTTTCCCGACGGCGCGGACTACACGAAGCCGAGCTATTGGGCCGGGCTGCGTCCGATGACGCCTGAAGGCACCCCGCTGATTGGCCGGACGCGCCACCGCAATCTGTTTCTGAACACGGGCCACGGCCACATGGGATGGACGATGTCTTGCGGCACCGCAAAACTTCTCGCCGACATCATGGCGGGACGCACACCCGAGCTGGACCTGACAGGGATGGTGATCAAATGAGCACGACCTCGCTGCAGCAAGACGCCTACACGAAGCTCGATTTCGCGCTCGACGACGGGATCGCGAGTCGCGCGGCGATCGGCCTCATCGTGCTGGCAACCGACCACACGATCGAACACGAATGGCGTCAACTGCTGCGGCAGGATGGCGTCGCATTCTATGAAAGCCGCTTGCAGAACTCGCCGGACATCACACCGGCCCGGCTAGCGGAAATCGAGTCATGCATCGCGCCGGCTGTCGAATTGCTCCTGCCAGGCGAGCGGCTCGATGTCGTGGCGTTTGGCTGCACGTCAGCGTCCATGGTGATCGGCGAGGAGCCCGTGTTTGCCCGCATACGCGAGGCGCGTCCCCGCATCGCCTGCACGACGCCGATCACGGCTGCCGTCGCAGCGCTTGACGCGCTACAGGTGCGGCGTGTCGCGTTGCTGACGCCGTATATCCGGTCCATCAACGACTTCATGCGCGACTACATCGAAGCACGCGGGGTCGCCGTGACCCGTATCGCATCGTTCGAGCACGCCGATGATAACGAGGTGGCCCGTATTGATGCTGCTTCGCTTTGCGCGGGAATTGAACAGCTGGCTTGCCACTCCGATGTGGACGCGGTGTTCGTCTCCTGCACGAGCCTGCGTGTCGCTGCGTTGATTCCAGAACTAGAGGCGCCGACAGGCAAGCCCGTAATATCGAGCAACTTCGCGATGGCCTGGCACGCGTTACGGCTTGCAGGCGTATGCGATAGCGAGCCGCAATTCGGGCAGTTATTTGCGCTGTAGCGATGGACCGATGCTTTAGCGGGCTTGTAGCGGACAAGCAGCCGGGGTGACGGCCGAGGGACTCTCGTTTTCGACTCGCGCACCCGAGAGAGCCGTGGCTGTGGTAACGCATAGCGACTTCGGGCAATCCATACGCCGACCGACGCGCCTAACGGCCCGGGCGCCGGCGCTCGGCGACCTATATTGAAACGTGCCTCGCATCAACGCAGCGCAGCATTCATCAAAGGATTTGGCCGACTCCGGGGAGACCACGATGAACGACGAATGCCGCCTCATGCGACGGCGCGTGCTTCATGCGCTCGCGGCAAGCGGCGTCGCTAGCGCCGCCGGCGGGCGGGCGAGTCTCGCGCTCGCGGCCGACGCGATCACCTTTCCATTCGAAAACGGCCTGCGGGAGCTCACGTCAGCCTTCCGATCTATCACTAGTCTCCGCCACGTCTTTTCTCCCATTAGCCATGTTGGAACCTCGGATCTTCTTCGAATGTGCGCCGCAACGGAGGGGCGCGGCCTCGTGGCCGCATCACCGACATGCTGTTTCCAGTGCACGCTGATGGGCGCGGATGCGCGCTTTCCATCTGGCGTAAACCAAAATAAATCTGTCGTCCATTGAAAGGCATAGATCAAGAGGTAAATACTCCTCACGCAGGCTTTATCCTGCCTAGCTGAAACCATTTCATCCCCACCACATCGACGCAGATGAGCACGCATCCGGTTTTTCGCTCGTCTGGTTGCAGAACTGGTCCGCACCAGTCATCCATCGGGATCAAGGCGAGGGCCGGTGTCCTGGGTTTCGCCCGTGGCTCATGTGAGCCCCAGAAAACCATCGGTACCGGGCCGGTGTCCACGGGAAGGATTCACCAATGATCGGCTTGCTGCGTTAGCAGTGCCAGGTTCATTTCCGCTGATGGTCTGGGCATCCCAGCGATCGCTGATTGGGGACGGCGGGAGCGCGTGGCCCAATCACTAGCTTGGGTTCACGCCAACACAATTACCGGGCTCACGGCCCCGCCGGATCTAACCAAAGCATTTGGTCACCTCGAATGGTTTGCCGTCTCGCAACATGTAGAAAGCCGCGCGCGCGAGCTTGTGCGCGAGCGCCTTCATGGCGACGACGGGCATGCGGCGAGCTTTCTTGCGCTCGTAGAAGCGTCTCGCCTGCGGACAACTGCGCTTGGCAACAGCAGCGGCTTCGATGAAGGCCCAGGAGAGATACTTGTTGCCGTTCTTGGCATCGCCTTCGCCTTTCTTCCTGCCGTTCGAGACGCGCCTGCTTTCGACGCACCGACAGTACGAGCTGAACTGGCCGATAGTGCGGAAACGGGAAATGGTGCCGGTCTCCAGCATGATCGTCGTCGCGAGTGTGACGCCGATACCGGATGCAGTTTTGAGGATCGCGAACTCGGGACGCAGTTTTACTTCGCGATGAAGTACCAACTCGATTACCCTGATCTGTGCCTGCAGGGTGCGCACGACCGCGAGGTTTGCCGCCAGGGCAGTCTCGATATGCGGCGGCAAACCGAGTGCGGTCACAGCCGCGCTATCGAGATGGCGAACCTGCTCTGCGTTGAGGCGCAGATTCAACTGCCGGGCCAGGATGTTCTCGATACTGAGAGTGTTCAGCGTGCTTTGCTGTACGAGTTGCATGCGCTTGCGGGCAAGATCACGCAGGCCTCGCTCCTCAGGCGGATAGATGTAGCCTTTTGGCAGTAGCCCAAGGCGGAAGATATGCGCGAGGAACAGGGCATCTCGTTCATCGCCGGCGTACTTCAGGCCCTCGTACTGTTTGATGGCGGCGGTATTTGCCAGATGGACGGCAAAGCCCGCGGCCATCAGGCCATCGACAAGCCAGTACCAGTTATAGGCTGATTCCACCACGACCCCTTGCAGGTCCTCGTGGAATGGTGCGAGGACCGCGATGATTGATGGCAGGTCGAGACATCAGCCGGGCGCCATCACACGCAGCACTGGACGTCCGTCAACGTTCTTTAGCGGGAAATACGAACGGTGTGTCGCGGGGTCGACAGTGACAACATGCGCGTTTGGCCCGAGTCTGCCTTCGCCGATTTTGTTGACGTTCGAGCCTTTGACACTGAAGACCGATACAACGCCCCCTTCGCCCGCCACATAGAGCCTGCCCTGTTCGGGATCAAACGCGAGTACGTCCGGGTCCTTGCCGATGTCAAACGACTGGACGACCCGCCGTGCTTTCATGTCGAATGCGAGCAGCTTGTCGTTGCCCTGACAGGCGACAAAAGCAAGGCTATCCTGCGGGCCAATCAGCAGGCCATGGTTGTGGTCGGCTCCCTGGAGGGCAAAGCGGGCAACGATCCTGTCGACCGTCGGGTCGATTTCAACGAGTTCGTTGCGTGTCTGGACGTTGACGAAGATGTGATGCGATTGCGCATCGTATTGCGTGTTGCCGACCTCTCCACCAAGCGGAGTCGTCGCGACGCGCTGGTTGGTCCGCACATCAACGACGGTCTCTGTGCTATCAGTCTCGTCTGATGCATAGAGCTTGTGCACCTCGGGCGCGTAAGCCATCCCGTCCGGGTAGTGTCCGCCAGGCATGCGTGCGACGATCTTGAGTGTTGCTTCATCGATGGCCACGATCTCGTCGGTGCCCGTCGCCGAGGCGTAGACGCGCGCCATTTCGGGAATGGCAAGCACGCCATGAACCGACGAAACGCCAGCAATCCGTGCGACCACGCGAGAGGCACCTACGTCGAAGACGATCACTTCCCCGTCGCCGAGGTGGGCGATGAACAGCAGATGGCGATCGGGATCGTAACTTTCGTAGTCAAGCCGGGTGGTGTGACCCGGCAGCGGAAAATCAGCGACGTGCGTCAGTGGGAGATTGCTGGCCCGCTCCTGCCCGACTGCAGTTGGAACCATATGCACCAGAACGCCTGCGGCTGTACACAGACCGAGGAGGACGAGGTAAAGCAGGACCGCCGGGCGTAAACGCCGGTGTTGCAAGGTTTTCATGAAACCTCCTGCGGCACGACGGCCACCGCCACGCGCATGGCGGCTGCGGCGGCGTCGCGCATAAAAAGCTGCGCAGCGTTATCGCGTGATTGCGGCCTGCGCGTTCAGAGCCGCCTTGACACCCTTGGCCAGGTCGACGGCCTTACCCTTGCCCCAGTAGTGCAGGAACAGGATGCGAGGCGACTCACCCGTCATGTGCTGATGAATGGCCACGATATTGATCCCCGATGTACGCATGCTCTTGAGTACCGCCTGCAGCTCGTCTTCACGCATGGCGAAGTCGCCATCGACGACCGCTTCATCGTCTGTGCCGGCGAATGCGGCCCACGTGTTCACGCCCATCTCGTTGCCGACGGTGACGCCGTGCATGCTGGCGGTCCTCCCGACGACCACCTTGAACATGCCGTTGTTCGTCTGCCCCTTCGAGCCGAACACTGCTTCCAGTGGCGCGGGGCTGATGCTGCTCGAATCCTCAATGTGGCCGGGAAAGGCATTTTCAGGGTCGGCGTGTGCCGCCCGGATTTCAGCGATCCGGTCGTACACCTTCTTGACGCCCTCCGTGAGCGTTGCGGCATCGCCGGTGCCGCCGATATGCATGAAGTACACCTTGGGCTGATCAAAGAAGAAATGATTGTGGAGCGCGGTCACTTCCAGTCCGGCGTCAAGCGCCGCACTCATGGCCGGATTGACCTCATCTTCAAACACCACGGTGTCGCCCATCATCATGACCTGCGAACCGTGGGCAGGCTTGAATGCTGCATACGACGTCAGTCCCATGAACGGTGGCATGGTCGAACCGTCTACCTGCACCTTCTCGTCGTTGCGCGGTTTCGAGACCTTGAACACGTCCTCCTGTTTGGAAAATGTGCCTCTCAGGCCGGTAATCTGTTCAATGCGAGCCGTATCCATTGCCGCATGCTGTTGCGCATCGGCCGTGCTGGTGAACACACCGACACTGGCGGCGATGATCAATGCGTGCGAGAGGCGTCTTAACGATGACATCAGAAATTCCTCCTTGAACGGGGTGCATCAAATGCGCAGCCTTTTTGTGATCGTCGAAAACTGCGCTCTGGCTGGTCTCCTCACGCCTGCGTTGTAGGAATGAATTTCGATCATTGTCCTCAGCGATCCGGTTTGACGTGGCGGAACAGGAAAAGCAGCGACAGGTCATAGGCGATCTTGAGGGCGCCGCAGGCGACAAGCGGTGCGCCGAGCCAGCCGATGCCGATCAGGCCGCCCGCCAGAGACGGTGCGAGCGATGCAGCGAGGCTTCGCGGTACGGAAGTCAAGCTTGCAGCGGCGGGCCGCTCGGCGGGCGTGACGACGGCCATAACGTAGGCGGTGCGCGTAGGAACGTCCATCTGGGACAACGCGCTGCGCGCGAGCAGCAGCGCCAGCGTCACCGGCAACGAAGCGGCAAAGGCCGCGGCGATCAGGCACAGGCTTGCCGGGATGTGCGTGAACACCATCGTATTGAGCAGCCCGATCTTGCTGGCGAGCGGCGGTGCGGCAAGCTGCGAGAGCGCGGTGAGCAGCCCTGCCCAGAAAAAGAACTGGCCCGCCGCTCCGACTGACAGGCCGAAGCGTTGCATGAGCCAGAGCGACAACAGGGCATTGACGACCAGACCGCCGGCAAACGCGTCGACGCTGAACAGCAACGCGAGACGCGTCACGATGCGCCGTGACTCACCGAGCGGTGCACTCGGCCCGGAAGTCTGTGCGCCAGAAGGCGGCAGGCGACGATAGAGCAACCAGATCGCACCGCCCGTCGCCGCATACACGACGAACATCGTACGCATGGCGGTGAGTTCCCTCATGTGTGCATGCGTGACCAGCCATGCGGGCACGCCCGCTGCGAGTGAACCGAGCGCTGCCGAAACGGCACCGATCAGGCTGTAGCGGGCGAATAGCGCCGTCCGTGCGTCGCCCGTCGCCATTCCGGCAAGCCGCGACTGTTCGAGGGGGAGAAAAAGACTGACGTCGCCTGAGCTCGGGTTGAGCGTGCCGACAAAGGCGACAATGAGCAGGGGCAGTAGCGCCGACAAGCCTGCAAAGCCAAGGCCGGTCGCGGCCATCAATAACGCGGCGAACATAAACATCCGGCGTGCCGCAAAGCGATTGGCAAGCATGCCGACTGCGATCGTGGCCACGGCGGAGCCGGCCAGCGTCGCGGTGCTGATCAGGCCGACGTCGACCTTGGCGAACCCAAGCGCAAGCAGATACGCGGGTAACAGCACGGCGATGAAACCGTCACAGAAGCCCCGCAGTCCACGGCTTGCCAGCAGCAGCCGCGCTGCGCGGTCGGCTCCCGCCGGTAACACCCGTCTTGACATCCGGGCGGCCAGCGAAACCGTGCGGCTTTCCTCACGTGTGTTCATTGCTGCTCTTGCACCAGGCATACAGCGCGTCGTAGACGATCATGCCCTGTCGCAACTGCTCATGGTCGTCGGTGAAGTTGCGTGACAGGCCAACCGAGATGGCATAGAGCCCGGCCGCCTCAGGGACCAGATCGAGCCGGCTGGTGTCGGCACCTCGCACGATGCGGGCAAGCCTGACCAGCGCGGGGTCGTCCAGTTGATATTTCTGCCGGAAGGCGTCGAAGCCGTGGTGACCGAGCTCGATGTCCGGCACATCGAAGGGAATGGCTCCTGTTTCCTTCGCGACGCGCATGACCTCGTCGCGAGGCACGTACAGGAACTCGGGCGCCTTGTCGATGAAACGGGCAATCAGCCACGGGCAGGCGATACGGTCGACCTTGGGTCGTTCGCGCGTAATCCATTTCATGACGCTGCTCCTTCTTGAATACAGCTTTACAAAACGACTGGTCAGTCGTCGTCTTCCTCATCTTCCTTCGTCGCGACGACCTTCCCGGTTTCATCGAGAATCAGTTCCTGCTTCTGATCGCCGGCGCCCAGGGTGACGTTATATTGGGTTGTGCCCCGGGCGGTGTGCTTTTCGATTTCACTGACCGGGCGACCCTGTGCCTGCTGGTCAATGGTGGCTTTGACAGGGGCCGGCACCTGTGAGAGCTCAATGGTCTGGCCGCCGGCTTTTTCGGTAGGCCGCTGCTCGCAGCCGGTAGTCGCAATCAGGCACGCGAGAATCAGACTGGCGATCGTATATCGCCCGTTGGGAATCAACATCATGTCCTCCCTCTTCGTGTCGAGAAATCGCCATCCGGACGCTCAGATGATCAGCGCCTCGAATCGCGTCTTGACCTTCTGCCAGTTCACGTTCTCCATGAACGCGTCAACATAGGCGCCCGCCTTTGCGCCGAAGTCGATGTGATACGAATGCTCGTACATGTCGAGCGCCAGAATGGGCACGCAGTCGGCGAGCGTATGCGCGTGATCGGACGCCCACTGGTTGATCAGCTTGCCGAGTCGGGGCGACCAGTTCAACAGCACCCACCCCGAGCCACCACCAAGTGCCTTCCCCATGGCGGAGAATTCAGCATGCCAGCGCTCAACACTGCCGAAATCGCGTACGAACGCAGTTTCAAGCGGTCCGTCCATGGCTTCGCTTGCGCCCAGCGACTCGAAGTAGATTTCATGCAGGACCATCGAATTGGCCGCGATCAGTTCCTCGCGTTTGAGTCCATTGAGCACGAAGACGGGTGCGGTGCTCACATCGATTTCCGCAAGCTGCGCGGTGATGGCGTTCAGGCGCTTGACGGCGCCCGCGTAGTTGTTCTCGTAGTGACTGGTGATCAGCTTTTCCGACAGACCGGCAAGCCGTGAAGGGTCACAGGTGAGGGGTTGTATCTCGAAGCTCATGGATGACTCCTGTTGCTGCGGACAACGAACGATGTTGGCTCACCGACTGGGAGCGTGATCCGTCACCCTGAGCTTTTCGCAAAGCCAGTAGTCGATCGACCATCTGCCACTACCCGTCGTCAGAAAATCCCCCAGTAGCAGTGTGACGCCAACATAGAGGACGCCGTAGCTCCAATCACCGTGGGGGACGATCGCTGCGTGGACTGCGCCATCCATGTGAGGGAACCTGCGAGGTTGGCGAGCGCCCGCACAATGAAGAATTGCTGCTGCCGGGTAGATCGCGAGCCTGATGCCTGCTCCGGCGACAAAGCTCATCCCCGCAAGAAACTCTGCCGCACGAAGGGCGAGGCCAACAGTAACCGCGCTGTCCGGCACTGCGCGCGGCCCGGGATGTGAGAACCACAACAGGTCCTGAAACGCGCCGTCGACCGGGGCAAGCAGCATGACGCCGATCGCCACACGCGTCGGTACAATCCATTGCGGCCCGCCTGTCCTGATCGTGGCGAGCACGCTCGATCTGCTCAGTAGCCGCATGGTTGCGTACCTCCTTGACGTGGTCAGTGCCCTGGCACCTCAGCGCGCCTGGCTAACCGACCGTGTCCGTCCGCGCTGCCTTTCATACGCCATGTGCGTGAATGAGTGGATAAACAGCGAGCCCGATGAGTGCCGCGGCAATGACGATGATGGGCTCCTGGAGCTTCTTGAAGCGCCAGAGCAGCAAGATTGTCGCGAGCGCCAGGAGAACGGTGGGCCAGTCAACAATCGAGCGGCGCGCGATCACGATCACGGAGCCCGTGATCGCACCGACGGCAGCGGCGGTGATGCCGTCAACAAACGCCTTGACGGCGGGAAGCTTGCCGTACTTCTTGAAGTACGGCGCTGGCAGCACCGTGAACAGATAGCAAGGCAGGAATGTGCCGAGAGCGGCCACACACGCGCCCACGAACCCCGCGACCAGGTATCCGATGAAGCCAACCGTGATCACGACCGGCCCAGGCGTAATCATCGCGACGGCCACGGCATCGACGAACTGTTTGTCATTGAGCCAGTGATGCTCGGTGACCACACCACCGTAAAGGAATGGCACGATCGCCAGTCCCGAGCCGAACACGAAAGCGCCGGCCTTCGCGAAGAACAAGCCGATCTGGCCGAGCAGGGGCCAGTCAAGTCCGCTGAGCACGCCGCTCGCGGCCGGCAGCTGTGCCGCCGCCGCCGCATTCAGTCCGCCCTTGCTGAACCATTTCGGCGGGGCGACAACGAACCAGTTGATGAGACCGCCCGCGATGAAAAGCCACGCGATCTCGGATTCAGTGATGACCGTTACGGCTGCGAGTATCAGGTAGATCGCCCACAGGAGCCTGTTTTTGCCGATCGTCTTCGTCGTGAGCTTGTATGCGCTCATCGCGATTATTCCGACTACGGCAGCGCCTACGCCATAGAAGGCCGCCTGCATCCACGAGAGGCCGCCGAAGTGCGCGTAGGCCCAGCCAAGGCCGACCACCATCAAAAATGACGGGAGCACGAAGGCGATACCGGCCAGCGTCGCACCGACGATGTGGTAGTGCACGTGACCCAGATAGATGCCAAGCTGTGCCGCCAGCGGCCCCGGCATCATCTGCGCGAGCGCTAGTCCTTCGCGGTAGTCCGACTCGCTGATCCACTTGCGCTGCTCGACGAGATCGCGGTGCATGTAGCCCACAAGCGCCACAGGTCCGCCGAACCCGAACGTGCCGAGGCGCAGCATGTAGAGGACCAGTTGGCCGAGCGTGTAGCCCGGCGCCGTTGCTGTCGTCGTGTTCACGAACGCTTCCTCTCGTCCCTGTTTTTTGTCGTAGAAACGAAATGCGTGTAGAGGGAATCGAGCACCCTGCTCATCTCGTCGAGCAACTGATCGTCATCGGCCGCACGCTCCCTCGCCCCTGCCATCACGGCCTCGAAGCCGATAGCCTCGGGCACGGGGGCACCGCCGACATCGAGCGCATGGACCATTTCGCCCAGCCGAAGCAGCGCGGGATTCTTGTCGAGGCCGAAGCTGACGACCAGTACCTCGAACGTCACGCGTTCGCCGACATGGGTGAACACGGCGCCGTCGAAATCGAAGCCGAGCGCGCTGGCCGGGCAGGCGCCGGGCGATGTGAGCCAGACGAAGCGCGCATCGCGATCGATGAAGCGCCGGATCAGCCAGGCGCTCGCGACGCGATCGACCCACATGTGTTGCCGCGTGGCCCAGGTGCGACCTTGATAGTCGCTGACCGACAGGCTGCGGATAGGGCGCTCGGCGGAATGGGGTTCACCGGGCGACAGCACGGTATCAACCAGCCCGATGAAGTCCTGCCACGCTGCTTCGGCGCGCGTCGCAGCGTCGCCCGGAAAGTAATCGATCGCGGCGATGGTTTCGTAGTCCTTGCGCAGACGCCGAAGCAGCTTGGTCAAGTCGGCCGCCGACTGGCCCGACACCGTCTTGCGCGCCTCCTTCAGCGTGAGCATGAACTGCGCATGATCGTCACTGCGGTCGAACAGCAGCCGGAATTCAGTTTCCTGCGCGGCATCGAGGCTCGGCGCCCGCAGCAAATGGGCAGTACCTCCACTTTCCGCAATGGCGGTCGCCAGTTCACGCAGCATCTGCTCGCGCGCCTCCGTATAAGGCAGCAGGTAGATGCCGTCGCGCAGCACCGCGCATCCCTTCGCCTTCAGTGCCCGCCAGAAGCGCATGCGCGCGGTGGCGTTTTCCGTGGGCAGCGTAAGGACGAGCAGCGACCAGGTTGTGACAGCTTCCATGTAGAAGAAGATACACACAAGTAACCATCTCTACAAGCCAACTCTGCTGCCGTCCAAGCCACGGGTTGTCGGCCAAGTGTCGGAACGGATCGATACACTGTAGCGTTAGGCGCGTGTTGCGCGAGCTCCCTGTCCCATGCACTCCCGATTCGGCGCGATATTCACCGCGATCACCGCCGCCGCGCTGTTTGGCGCTGCGACGCCCCTCGCAAAGGCCCTGCTTGGCTCAATGTCTCCGTTCATGGTTGCGGGATTGTTCTACCTCGGAAGCGGCATCGGCCTTGGAGCGGGTATCGTCGCCCGTCGGCTGCGCGGGTCCGGTATGGAAAAAGGCGGCCACATTCGCCGCGCAGAGCTGCCCTGGCTGATCGGTGCAATCGCCGGAGGCGGCGTCGCCGGCCCCGCGCTGCTGATGCTCGGCCTGTCCGGCACACCCGCGGTAACCAGTTCACTGCTGCTGAATCTGGAAGGTGTGTTGACGGCCTTCATCGCATGGGTCGTGTTTCGTGAGAACGTCGACGTCCAGGTGTTTCTCGGCATGGTGGCCATCATCGCCGGCCGCGTCATGCTGTCGTGGCAGCCAGGGGAAGCGGGTGTGCCGGCAGGGGCGTTGTTGATCGTCGGCGCGTGTCTGTGCTGGGCAATCGACAACAATCTCACGCGCAGAGTCTCGACTAACGACGCAATGGCAATTGCTTGCCTGAAAGGGCTGATTGCGGGGCCGGCAAACCTCGTGATTGGTTTGCAACCGGTGCGTCATTACCCGGTGCGTTTCCCCTGATTGCATGCAGCGAGGACTTTGCTTTTTTCCTGCAGCAGCGCCCAGGCTGCTTTCTGCATCTGGGAAACGGCTTGCATGCGCCTATGTTGCACAGTGCGCAGTACGACTACGCCGACGAAAATCTCGTTATTGGCGCTGCACTCTGGACTCGGCTCGTCGAACGTTTCCTCGGCTCGGACGCAACCTGAGCGAACTGCATCGACTACATGTGGGCGCATTCATCAGCGTGCACCGCCCTCCCCGTTCATCGAATTTCCGGCTTAGCTGCTGTCGATTTGATGGAACAACGACGACGCTAGTTCGCAAGCGGTGATAGGTCAGCGATTGCTCTCGCACCGATCTCTGACTCATGGGCAACAACATCGTTTTGGCGAGGGGGTGCCGCGACCTTGCTGCACCCTCCTCCGCTTCGCCTTGAGCTCATGTGGCTATTCACTGGCCTTCCTGGAACACTGCGCTAGTGTAACGAAAGCACCGAGTTAGAGCCGCGAAGGCGGGTAAACAGAGAAGTCCGCCATGCGCGATTGGAGCCCGAATGAAAGTCCGTCGGTTGCCTGTTATCTGCCGGTCGTCGAGCAGTGACGAAACGCCGCGTCATGCAACTGTCTCGGATTCATGTTCTTCAGATCGTCTGCCTCGTACACCTGTCCGACGATCTCTGCGACGCGCGTGTAAGTCTGCATCCGGATCTGTCGGATGCTCCGAGAACGGGATAGCGTTTGCACGTCATCTTCTTTCCTCCCATGTTCGCTGGAACGGAAGGCAGTCGCGGTTTCATTCGTCCAATATGCGGCAATTTCTCATTCGACGTGCGGGTGAGCTGATCTGATCGGCGATCTCCCGACCGCCTATCGCGACGTTGTGATCTGCTGCCGGTGTGGCACTTCCGAAACAACGATGTTGTATGGACAAGCTTGCATTGGATGCACGAATGATTTCGTCCGTGACAGGTCCGCGCGCCCCATCAACATCCGTTCTCACCCGCTTAAGGCCTGAAACAGGCGCTCTTTTGACTTCCGCATCGAGCACGCCTTGGTAATAACACCGATTGTTGGTTTCTGAGATGTCTCGATAATTGTATATACAAGCTGTGGAACCAGCCTCGGCGTCTGACCCAGGCATTGAATGCTTTCGATAGGGTCGTCAGCGTCCGGGATGCCGTATCCAATCATCGCTTTCGGCGACTTCATGAAGAAACGTGCCTCGCTCAAAGCGAAGACCGAACGGCTATCGCCCACATGATCAAGGACGGGACACACAAGAGGAATGAGTTGCGGTATTTCGACTTCGACGTGTGCGGCGGTTAAGTGTTGTCGCATCCACTCGCATCAACACAGGGGCACAAGCTGCGCGGCGGGCGCTCCCTGTCACCAAGGACATCCTTCCATGCTTTTTCAAGGCTTCGGCCCGCTGTTGCTGGCGGGCACGCTCGAAACTCTCAAGCTCGCGGTGCTCTCGCTCGCTGCGGCCTTTCTGCTGGGCCTCGCCGGCGCCGCGGCGAAGCTCTCGCGCAATCGCATGCTCGCGCGCCTCGGCGCGATATACACGACGCTGATTCGCGCGGTACCCGACCTTGTGCTGATGCTGCTGCTGTTCTACAGCATTCAGATCTGGCTCAACGACCTGACTGACATGCTTGCCATGGACCAGATCGACATTGATCCTTTTGTGGCGGGCGTCATCACGCTCGGCTTCATCTACGGCGCGTACTTCACTGAAACCTTTCGCGGTGCCTTTCTCGCCGTTCCCCGCGGGCAACTCGAGGCTGGCTTCGCGTACGGCATGAGCTCTACGCGTGTGTTCACGCGCATTCTGTTCCCGCAGATGATGCGCTTTGCGCTGCCAGGCATCGCCAACAACTGGCAGGTGCTTGTGAAGGCGACCGCGCTCGTTTCGATCATCGGCCTCGCCGACGTTGTGAAAGCCGCTCAGGACGCGGGCAAAGCGACACAGGCATTCTTCTTTTTCACGCTCGCAACCGGTGCAATCTACCTCGTGATCACCACCGTTTCAAACCTGGCATTGCACCGCCTCGAAAAGCGCTATTCGATCGGTGTGCGGAGGGCCGCGCTGTGATCGAACTCCTTCACCAATACTGGCCGAACTATCTTTACAGCGATGGCTTCAACTACAGCGGCCTCGTCATCACCCTTTGGCTGCTGGTCGTTTCGATCGCACTCGGCTTTCTGCTCGCCGTGCCACTCGCCATCGCGCGTGCGTCGCGCAACCCTTTTTTTTCGCGACCGATCTGGCTCTACACCTATGTGTTTCGCGGCACACCGCTCTACGTCCAATTGCTGCTTTGTTATACCGGCATCTACAGCCTGCACTTCGTCCATTCTCACGAACTGCTCGGAGAGTTCTTTCGCAGCGCGATGAACTGCACGCTGCTGGCTTTCACGCTGAACGAATGCGCCTACGCCACCGAGATCTTCGCCGGCGCGATCAAGGAGACCTCGCACAGCGAAATCGAAGCCGCCCGTGCTTATGGCATGTCGAATTACAAACTCTATACGCGCATCATCCTGCCCTCCGCATTGCGACGCGCGTTGCCCGCTTACAGCAATGAAGTGATCCTGATGCTGCACGCCACGACGCTGGCCTTCACCGCGACCGTACCCGACATCCTGAAAGTGGCACGCGACGCGAATTCGGCGACTTATATGACGTTCCAGGCATACGGCATCGCAGCCGCTTTGTATGCGTCTATCGTGTTCGCCCTGATCTGGGTATTTCGCCGCATGGAAATGCGAATGCTGGCTTATCTGAAACCTCAAGGGCACTGAATCCGTTCAGCCCTGATGGAGAGCATTGAGAATGTACAAGCTGATTGTCGACGATCTGCACAAGAGGTTTGGAGAGAACCAGGTTTTGAAGGATGTATCGCTCAAGGCGAAAGCCGGCGACGTGATCAGCCTGATTGGTTCTAGCGGCTCGGGAAAGAGCACGCTCCTGCGTTGCATTAACTTCCTCGAATTGCCGTGCTCCGGGCGCATCACGCTGAACCGCGAGGAAATCCGCACCACGACTGACGGCAGCGGCGGGCTGCGCGTGAGCGACCCGAAGCAACTGCGGATGATGCGCGCGCGTCTGTCGATGGTCTTCCAGCATTTCAACCTGTGGGCTCACATGACCGTGCTCGAGAACATCATCGAAGCACCCGTGAGCGTGCTGGGATTGAGCCGCAGCGACGCGCAAGCGCGCGCCCGAAAGTACCTCGACAAAGTGGGACTTTCGGCCGATGTCGAGCAGAAGTATCCGTCGCATCTGTCAGGTGGCCAGCAGCAGCGCGTGGCGATCGCCCGCGCGCTGGCGATGGAACCGGAAGTCATGCTGTTCGACGAACCAACCTCCGCGCTAGATCCCGAACTCGTCGGCGAAGTGCTGAGAGTGATGCAGGCGCTCGCAGAAGAAGGCCGCACGATGATCGTCGTGACGCATGAAATGGGCTTCGCGCGCAATGTTTCGAATCACGTTGTCTTCCTGCACAAAGGGAAGATCGAGGAGCAAGGCGACCCGCGTGAAGTGCTGACCGCACCGCGCAGCGAGCGGCTGCAGCAGTTTCTGGCAGGACGGCTGAAGTAAGTCATTCGATGCACTTCGTGCTCGACATTTTCCGGCATCTCCATCAATCCAATTTTCACAACCTATTGGAACCCACATCAATGAAGAAGTTTGCTCTGTTCATGGCGACCCTGGCGATCGCAACCTCCGCCTGCGCGAAGGACTGGTCCACCGTCCGGTTCGGTGTCGATGCGAGTTACCCTCCATTCGAATCGAAGAGTGCGAACGGACAGCTGGTCGGCTTCGATATCGACCTGGGCAACGAGATTTGCAAGCGACTAAATGCGAAGTGCGTGTGGGTCGAGAGTGCCTTCGACGGCATGATCCCGGCGCTGAAGGCGAAAAAGTTCGACGGCGTGCTGTCGGCGATGTCGATGACGCCGCAGCGTGAAGCGCAGATCGCGTTCTCGGCGAGGCTGTTCCACACGCCGACTCGCCTCGTTGCGAAGAAAGGCTCAAACCTCCGGCCGGCGGCAGATGCGCTGAAAGGAAAGGCGGTCGGTGTCGAGCAGGGCTCGATTCAGGAAACCTATGCAAAGATCAACTGGGCGCCGAAGGGCGTGAATGTCATCCCCTACCAGGACCAGGACCAGGTCTACGCAGACCTGACCTCGGGCCGTCTCGACGCCGCACTGCAAGACTCCGTGCAGGCCGACATGGGCTTTCTGAAGACAGCGCGCGGCGCGGGCTTCGCGTTCGCAGGCAGCGAGCTGACCGATCCGCAGGGGACGCTCGGCAGCGGCGCCGCCATCGGTCTGCGCAAGGAAGACACCGACCTGAAGGCAAAGATCGACAAGGCGATCGCGGACATGATCAAGGACGGCACGTACAAGAAGATCGAGGCCAGGTACTTCGCATTCGACGTGTATGGCACCTGACACACACGGTGACTGTGGCGCTCTGCACCGATCGCCTGAATCGCAATACCTCATCCCGCGCGCCGGTATCATCCGGCGCGCGCTCAAACCATCATGCAAACACAAACGCACCCGTTGATCTCCCCGGTGCTCGGCACGCAGCGGCACCTGACGAGCTTCCACTATGGCCCAGCGGGCGGGCAAAAGGTCTACATCCAGTCGTCGCTGCACGCTGACGAGTTGCCTGGCATGCTCGTCTCCTGGACACTACGCAAGCGCCTCGCCGCGCTGGAGACGGCGGGCAAGCTGCGCGGCGAAATCGTCATCGTGCCCGTGCCAAATCCGATCGGCCTCAACCAGCGGCTGCTCGGCCACATGCTCGGCCGCTTCGAAACGGGCACTGCGTCGAACTTCAACCGGAGCTTCCACGACCTGGCTGCGCTCGTGATCCCGCGTATCGAACCTCGCCTGACGGGCGACGCGCGACTGAACTTGCTCGCCGTGCGCGACGCCATGCGAGAAGCGCTCGCCGAGCAGACACCGACCACCGAGCTCGAATCCCAGCGTCTCGCGCTGCAGCGGCTGTCGTACGACGCCGACGTGGTGCTCGATCTGCACTGCGACTTCGAAGGCGCGATGCATCTCTTCACAAACCCCGACTTGTGGCCGGAAGTCGAGCCGCTCGCGCGCTATCTCGATTCGAAGGCCTCGCTGTTCGCGCTCAATTCGATCGGCAATCCATTCGATGAGATTCACAGCTTCTGCTGGTCGGAGTTGCGTGCGCGCTATGGCGAGCGCTATCCAATACCGAACGGCTCGATCTCGGTGACAATCGAGCTGCGCGGTCAGGCGGACGTGACCTACGCGTTCGCCGAGCGCGACGCGAACGCAATCGTCGAATATCTGACCTACCGCGGCGTCATCAATGGGACGCCCGCACCCTTGCCGCCGCTCGAGTTCGACGCCACGCCGTTCTCCGGCACCGAGCCGCTTCGCGCGCCGATCTCCGGTGTGCTTGTGTTCCGCACGCCGATCGGCGTCTGGGTCGAACCCGGCCAGGAAATCGCCGACGTCGTCGATCCACTGGCCGATCGCGTCGTCACGATCACCAGCTCCATAGCCGGCGTGCTGTATGCGCGGCAGCGTGCGCGCTTCACCACCGCGGGGCAGGAGGTAGCGTGTATCGCCGGGGCCAAGCCGATTCGTGGCGGCTCACTGCTTCCGAACTGAACGCATCACGGCGCCGGATCCCAATCCCCATGAGGACGTTTAATCATCGAGAACGCTTTCGCTCTTCTACGTTTTTCATTGAAACGGTTGGCAATACTGCAGAATTCCCAATTCAAAGCCAGATCATATATATGGGGGCGAATCACTAGGGGGCGCGCCAACACATTTATCGGGCTCACGGCCCCGCCGGATCCTTCCCACGTCGGGAATGCAACTCGTTCACGGCTGAAGCGCTCGTCATCGTCAGCACTTTGGTCTTCGGGCTGCAACGATGAACGAGGGTCGACAAGCGCCATCCGTTACCAGGATCGACGCGTTTTGCCGTTGTCGGAGGTCGAGGTTTCCTGGAGCTACTGACACCACTGACGCTTGAGGACGTTTCGGATGATTTACCTGCCCACGCCGGCCTTCGGTTTTTGTCACCCTCGCAGGGCCTGACGCACATTGCCCCCCGCCACCGCCAGGCGCGCCCTCGCCTCGTCCGCACCAATACCACATTTGAGGGCCACGATCGCGACCTTGACCTGATATCCGCATGAAACAAGCGTGCTGCGGGCCATTTCTTCGGACATGCCCGTCGCGTGCATGGTCAGGCTGATGGCACGTTGCACCAGCTTTGCATTGACTGGTCGCAAGTCAACCATCAGGTTGCCGTATACTTTCTTCAATCCCACCATCAAGGCGCTCGAGAAACTGTTCAGGGCAATCTTCTGCGCCGTCCCGGCCTTCAGACGCGTACTGCCCGAAATGATTTCCGGCCCGGTCACAAGCGCGATGCTGATCTGTGCGGCAGCCAGCACTGGGGCATTCGGGTTATTGGCGAGTCCGATCGTGAGCGAGCCACTTGCGCACGCCGCACGCAGCGCTCCGAGTACGTAAGGGGTAGAACCCGACGCCGCAATGGCGAGCACCACGTCGTTGGCTACCGGCCGCACAGCCAGCAGATCCACCTCACCCTGCTGACCGTCATCCTCGGCGCCTTCTACTGCTTCGGTAAGCGCGTCGGCACCGCCGGCCACCAGCGCGATTGCTCGAGCCCGAGGCCACGAAAAGGTTGGATAAAGCTCTACCGCATCAAGCAATCCGAGACGTCCCGAGGTGCCGGCACCCACGTAGATCAGTCGGCCCCCTGCCGCGATTCGGGGGATCGCTTCACGTACCGCTTCGGCCAGTTGTGCACGGGCCGCCCAGACTGCCTGAGCGGCGCTAAGTTGGTCCTCGATCAGAACATCAACCAGCCGATCGACCGGATACAGGTCCAGGTCGGGATGCTGCGGGTGCGGGATTTCTGTGGTGTTTTGCATCGCGATTCAATCCGGGCGCAGGTTTGGTCGCCAGAGGATGGGGCATGGACCGGCTTGAACACTCTCGCCCATTCGTCGCACCCTTCCCTAGCTTATTCCGGCACGACAATAACCAAAAGACTAAAACGCTTGCCGAGAGAGCGGTGGCTAACACTGTATGCCCCGTCCCGAGACCACGTGTTGGAGTGCTTGGTCGCTGCCGCATTGCACGCGAAGCTTCGAAGAACCGAATCTCCGTTGTGCGTCACCCCTGAGGAGACCCTGTTCCTCAAGGCCTGTGGGCCGCTCGCCGCCGGTCTGACGTTCAACTTCGTTTGAGGCAAGCCATGAAGACCAAGAACTCCCGCGCCCCTGTCGGAACCCCTCTGCGTCGCCGGTCGGGCGCTGTGGCGCGGCAAGCCTTGCGGCACAACAACCCTTGCGGTACCTGGCGTGTCACCGACGGCGCGCTATCCAAAGCCTGATCGGCGGTCAGTTTGAACGTACCGTGCCAGGAGCCCGTGATCCGCGCAGGCTGCGGAGTCACCAGTTACTTGCGCGTGCGTTGCGGGGCGAGCCGTGCTACCACATCCATATGATTAACATACTTACGCTCGGTGCGAGGTTTTGAATGGCTGCATTGTCCGAGAAGAGCGATACGCTGTGCCCGGTCGCGCGGTCTCAGGCTGTTATCGGCGACCGCCGGGCTGTCCTGATTGTGCGCGAACTGTTCATGGGCAATCGAAGGTTCGACGGCCTGCTGACGCAGTCGCAGGCGACACCGCAGATGCTCTCGTCCCGCCTCAAACGGCGGGAAGCAGACGGCATGATCGAGCGCAAGCGCTACATGACAAAGCCCCCTCGTTACGAATACGAACTCACGGAGATGGGGCGAGCGCTCTACCCCGTCATCCTGGCCCTTCGCGAATGGGGCGAAACGTGGCACAAGTCGCCGGACGAGGACGTCGCGGTGCGCTATACGCATCTCACCTGCGGCCACAATGCTGGCATTGGCACTGTTTGCCAAGCCTGAGGTGAGCCATTGCGACGCGAAGATCTAAAGGCTGAACTGAGCCCTTCCTACGCGCAGGAGCGCGCGGCACGACAAGTCGCAGTAGAGGTCGGGAAGCTTGTGTGATTCATACGCAGCGCATGACTGGTTCCCACACACTCACTCGCATGCCACATCGGGTGAATTAATTCACATTGAACTGAACATACCAGCGAGTGACTCAGCGTCTTCAAGGACTAGCTGGAAAAGACGAGTCGACGTCGGTTGGTCGATACGGGAATCGTTGTGGCTTCCGCAGGAAGTTGCGGAACAGGAAATAGTTGCGTGACGAACTGAAGCTGTTCAACGGTTAACCGAAGCATTGAAGTTGATTCATAACGGAAATTCAGTTCGACGTGGATCTCAACAATCGCAGCGTCGACTCTTGGGCAAAATGGCGTTGACGTCGACATGCGTTATCGCGAATTGCGACCGTTAAGCGTTCATTCGGCGTTTTGACCTTACCCCGCCGAGTACACCATTCGTAAGTTAGTGAGCTCGTCGGTTTTCGGTTGATGCAGTTGCCGGAATTGGTCCGGCACCAGTTGCCCCAGGGCACTATGCGGGCGCACCGAGTTGTAGTCCGTGCGCCACGCATCGACTCGCTTGCGTGCATCGTCGAGACTGACGAACGCATGCTGGTTCAAACATTCTTCGCGCAGTCGGCCGTTAAAACTTTCGATGTGCGCGTTTCCACCGGCTTACCTGGGCGGATGAACTGCAGCCTGACGCCACGTTCGTGTGCCCATGCGTCGAGCGCCTTGCTGACGAACTCCGGCCCGTTGTCGACCTGAATCAGATTAGGCCGCCGTCCCCGCTGACGTAGCTGCTCCAGAACGCGCGCGACTCGAGCGCCCGTGAGCGAGAAGTCGACCTCGATGTGGGCACTCGCGGTTCCACGCGTCGATGATGGTCAACATGCGAATGCGTCGGCCGTGCGCCAGCGCGTCAGCAACAAAGTCCATCGCCCAGCTTTCATCTGCGCCGTCGGGCGTCGGCATGACCACGCGCAGACGGCTCGGGCGCTTCTTTCTGCGCTTCAGGCGAAGCGACAGGCCTTCCGCGCGGTACAGCCGCTCAGTGCGCTTGTGGTTCTGGACCAGGCCCTCCCTACGTAGCAGGACATGCAGGCGCGGCGAGCCAAACCGTGGCCGCTCCCGTGCCAGTTCTCGCAGCCGTTGCCGGACTTCGTGATCGGCGTCAGGCGGCACCGGCCGCCGGAATGTCCGGCGATTCAGGCCAACGAGCGCGCACGCCCGGCGCTCCGAATAGTCGTGCTGTTCAATCACCTGCTGCACGACTTCCCGGCGCTGCGCGGGCGAACTCACTTTTTTCCGAGCACGTCCTTCAGAACCTGGATGTCCAGCGCCTGGCCTGCTACCAGCCGCTTGAGTCGCTGGTTTTCCTCTTCCAGTTGCCTCAAACGTCGCGCTTCCGACACATCCATGCCGCCGTAGCGGCTACGCCAGTTATAGAACGTCGCATCTGAAATGCCGTGCTTGCGGTACAGGTCCGCGACCTTCATGCCTGCATCGCCTTCCTTCAGCATCCCGATGTTCTGCTCTTCGCTAAACCGCGACTGCTTCATGACAAGGTTTCTCCTGCGGCCTTGCCACTAACTTTACAGTGGGATACTTCAGAGGGGGAAGGTCAAATACAAACGGAAGATTGACCGCAGGCCAACGCATTGGAACTGAGTAGAGTGGGACCGGTAGGCCCCGCTCCGTTGTTTTCGAAGTGACTAATCGAAACGAAGATAGCAGCAAATCAAGCCGAGGTCAGTGCGCCATCTGCTTTGGCTGCCGGCACCGGAGCCTCCGCCGTTTTCACCGTGCTCGCAACCGCCTTCTTCGCGACAACTTTCTTCACAGCCGGCTTTCTGGCCGCAGGCTTTTTGATGACGACCTTCTTCGGCGGGCTTTTCTTCGCCGGCGTTGCCTTCTTACCAGCCGCTATCTTCGGCTCCGCCGCGGCCTTGTCTGTCCCTGCAATCAGGAACTTCGTACGGTCTTTGGCACCAGCCAGCCATGCCGGCGCCGGGCCGCGGCCGCTCCAGGTTGCGCCAGTCTTGGGGTCACGGAATTTCGGCGCTTGCGGACCTCGAACGTAGGCCCCAAGTTTCTTGGGTTTATTGAGCGCTGCAACTGCACTCACGGCCGCACCGTCAATCAGGAATTTGCCGCGGTCCTTGACGTCCTTAATCCAGGCCGGCGGCCGAGCGTGGCCGCTCCAAGTTTCGCCAGTCTTCGGGTTGCGGTATTTCGGCGGCAATTTGCCCTTCGCCGCTGCAGCCTTCGGTTTGCTCGCAACTTCGCCGGTCGCAACAATCAGAAACCTACTGCGGTCTTTTGCACTGGCGATCCAGGCCGGCGCCCGACCATGTCCCGTCCACGTCGCGCCCGTCTTCGGGTCGCGATACTTCGCGGCCGATGCAATTGACTTAACGGCAGCAACCTTAACGCCCGGCTCGCGGCCACGCTTTCTGCCACCAAGGTGCGCTTCGATATCCGCAGTCGTCAGACCGTAACGCTCCATGATGCCGCGAATCTTCGCGATGACAGTTGACGATTCGTTCCTTGCAATCAATTCGGCCTGCGCCTGCAGCTTTGCGATTTTTGCCTGTAGGTTTTCGAGCGTGGTCATTATTCCCCCCTTTTTTCATGGTAGCCGCACTATGCCACATCGACTCGTCGTTCGCGACGCCGACGAACAATATTATTGAGGACTGCGCCCGCTTTGTCAGTACGCAGTGCATAGCGAAAATGATACCCTGTAGGCACAAAGCTTGCGCGCTTATATTTGTCCACTCAAATACAGCCCCAAGACGTAGCTCAGGGCAAATACTATGGATGAACGGAAACGGGAATGCATGGTGGCTTATCTCCGCAGCCGAATGAAGGAGTTCGGCATTGAGCCCAATGATCTCGCATCAGCAATTGTAGAAGACCAGTTGCGACAAAAAGAAGCTCGCTATAGAAGCGCCACAGGCGAGACATGGGACGGCAAGGGAGAGGTTCCGCATTGGCTGAAAAAGGCTATGACCGCGGGCCAGTCCCTCGAACACTTTGCCGTAAATGGCGAGGCAAACGGCGCGAAAAACCCCCTTCAGAAAGTCGATTGGCAAAACGACCCATTCGCGGGTAGCCCGTTGGCAACCGTCAAGCCCGCCCGCCATCACGGACGTTAGGCAGGAAGCACAGTGCGAACAGTTTGGCTACGCTGGTCCTTAATGACATAGGGAGCTGATACATGGAAGTGAGCACCGAAACGCTTGTGGACATGCTGCAAGAAGTCGAAGCCGAGGAGCCTATTGATTACGCGGACCTGCCATTCGGAGAGCAGGAGCTCAGGCGCATCGTCATGAGTTCGCTCGTCGAGCGCCATCATCTGATTGAGGCAGACATGTCCGTCTCCGACATACATGCGACGTACCTGCTGAGCACCGCAAAACTCGTCCTCGAAAATACAGTGCTTCACGCGCGACTGCTTCTCCTTCAGGGACAGCAGGTCGACGTACAGTCACTCCTGGCTTCATTCACCCTACGAGGTAAACGGTAGCCGCATGGCGTTGCTTCCCGTGCGATGGGATGACGGCCGCTGTCGTCACGGATTGTCTGAAAATGTGAGCGAACTGCTGCTGCCGGCCGGCTTCGCGTGAGCCGTCAGTCACCGCACGCTCAGGACGCAATGCTCTTGAATTGCGTGTAGTAAGAGGCCGGACGAGTCGCCATACGATGTTGCCTCAGCATACGACGACGGGCGGAAAACCCCGATAGCCGATTGTCGTCAAAGCGAATCGCGATTCGACCGAGAACATCCGTCACACCGCGCGAATGCCCGCGTCAGCATGAACGTCTTGGCTAGGGAGACGTTTTCGGCGCTCGGACTGAATCACGCTCCACGTGCCGGCCGCGCAGGACCACACAGTGTCCTGCCGATGAGAGAACCGGAGTGAATCATGGCGAAAAGGAGCTTCTTGCAAAGCGTCGGCGATGCGCTGGCCGGTGTTGCCACCACCTGGCGAACGCAGCGCAGCTTTCGCATCCAGGCAGGGCTCACGGCCGCATTACCTGTGGTATTGGCCTGGTTACGGCCACCACTTGTGTTTTCGGCACTATGCCTGATGATGGCCATGCTGGTTCTCGCGGCCGAACTGTTCAACACGGCCTTCGAGAGACTGGCCGACCACTTACATCCCGAGCATCATCCTGCAATCGGTGCAGCCAAAGACTGTGCTGCAGGAGCTGTGCTACTCGTCTGCGCAGGCGCCGGTCTCGTCGGAACACTGACGCTGGTTGTCGTGTTTGCGGAACGGTAGCGCTTGCCCGCAGTCCTCTGGCACAACGACAGCGGTTTCATACGGAGCGGGAGAGCCATCTTGCTGCCGTCCTGGCCCGATTCACCCTGCGAGGTAGGCGGTAGTTGCTTTGCGCTTCACTTCGATTTGCGCGACAGCACCTCCGACGCAGGCTGCTAGCCGATGCTCATAATACGGCCGGTCCCTGTCATCCAGAATCGCATACAGCGCCGCAAGGTCCTTTGGGTTGGGGTTTAGCCACGCATCAATGTTGTTCCTTGATGGGAATAAAGCGTCTCGCATGCTGACGTACAGCGTCGGCCGACGTTTGACGACATACCCAGACAGCTCACGCCTCAGGGCAATATTCTTCGCGTCGGTGGTGGCGGCCCTTTCGAGGTGAAGCGTTAATGGAGCGCCAAACATATCTAGGGTATGTCGTCTGGTGTCATGCCATTGCGCAGCAGGAAGACCTCCTGCAACCCGAGCGCTATGCCGCCGGCGGGACCATCACGCGTCACAACAAGTTTGTCGAAGCGTCGGGTGTCATGGGTACATTCGATAGTGAACAGGAAGCGCAGGATGCAGGCCTCTTGTGAGTTCGTGCCTGGGTCGACAACCACGCCTGATAGAGCTACTCCGCGCTCTGGCATTTCCTGAATGCCAACCAGCCGGGTCCGCAAACTTTCAATCGCAGCCGCCACCTGCAATAGACCTCTGCAACCGGAGAATGTCGATTAGCTCGAACTCATCCACGGTCGGCGGCCTTCGACGCTGTGCAATCGCGACGTCATGAGCAATTCGGAACGCACGAGAGCGCTCCGCCAGCAACACAGATAACGCCTCCTCAAGCAGCGCACGGTCTTCCAGACCGTGCGAATTCCAAAGGTACCGCCACGTCAGTGGCGGAGCTGCCGGCTGCAGGTCCCGCTCCGCACATTCTCACTGATTCACGCGGAGAGTCGAATGTCGGAGAAATTGGACGCCCACGAAAGCGGCGCGGGTGCCGCGAGCGCTGGTTTGCCCTTGGCAAGTGGCGAGCCTCGGACGACGGGGGAGGCGGTCATCATCGAAGCGGCCCGTCAGGAAGCTGGTAGCGCCCTCCATCTGAAGGTCGATACCAGCGTTGAGCAGGTTTCCTTCAACGAGGCCGCTCTGGCCCGTTGCCGCGCCCTTCACGAGTGCGGCGAGCACGCCCATTGCAAGCAAAGCCGCCTGAACCCGCGCGCGAAGGTGGCTGAGTTGAGCGTCGCCCAGCGACAGATTGTCGAAATTGCGAAAGCCATCCGCTGCTGTCGATACAAACACTATCTGCAAATGCAAGAGACCGAAATGCCCTCTCAGCTCGATGTGGTGATCTTCGGCGAAGCCATGTCTCCGGTCCATACACCGCATCCGAAAGTGGTCCGCTGGCGAGCGTGAGCCGGTTCGTCAAGCGCGCCGCTGGCGCGGAACTCAACGTCGCGATCGGTCTGTCCCGCCTGGGTCATAAGGTCGGCTGGGTCAGCCGTGTAGGGCAGGACTCTTTCGGTCAATTTGCGCTGGACACGCTGGCAACTGAAGGTATCGACGCCACGTGCGTCGAAGTGGATGCATTGCGGCCCACCGGCATGATGCTCAAGACGAAGAGCGACGACGGAACCGACCCAAAGACGGAGTATTTCAGGTGAGGATCGGCTGCGAGCGCGCTTTCGGTCGCGGACCTTGTGCCGTCCTATGTGACGAGTGCGCGACACCTGCATCTGACGGGAATCAATTCGGCGCTCGCAGGCGAAACACGGGAGTTGTCCTTTCACGCTGCGCGCGAGATGCGAGCGGCGGGAAAGACGATTTCGTTCGACCCGAACCTGTGTCCTGCCTTGTGGCCAAGCCGTTCCGAGATGGTCGAGACGCTCAACGAACTGGCATCGCATGCGGACATCGTTATGCCCGGGCTCGGCGAAGGCACGATTCTCACCGGAAAAGAAACGCCGGAAGACATCGCCAGCTTCTATCTCAATCGCGGCGCGAAGCTCGTGATTATCAAACTGGGAGAACGCGGTGCGTACTTCCAGAGAAGCGACGAGGCGAAGGTTGTGCGAGCTTATCCCGTTGCGAAAGTCGTCGATACCGTGGGTGCCGGTGACGGTTTCGCCGTCGGCGTCATGAGTGCGCTTTTAGAGGGCCGCTCCGCCACTGAAGCGGTCGCACGAGGCAACCGGATTGGGTCACTGGCTATCCAGGTCATCGGAGACCCGGAAGAGCTGCCCACGCGCGCGATGCTTGAACAGCATGAGGCATGCGATACGGGCCCGAGTACTGTAGCTGCGAGCTCGCGTCATCAAAGGATGGGCGATTTACTTCGCAGGCGCGACGTTTTGGGCAGCGTTCGGCGGCGGCGCATCACACGCGAAGCTCTGCACGGTCAGTGAATCGGAAGAGACGGCCCAGCCGGCCACGTCGGTCGCGAGCACGCGGATGGGCCGTCCGACCGTCGGCAGGTCGCCGCGGCGATAGAGACAGGGTGGCTCGTAGTAGAAGTCAAGGAAGCCGTACCGGTCCGCCGGCGGCGTGCCCGGGATGCCAATGTCCTGCGTGTGGCCCGGCAGGTCGGCGACACGGAGCACGACAGTATGGTTGGCAGTGAAGCCCACCCCAAAGAACTCGACCTTATCGGTGACGCCATGGTCCTGCGCCGTGCCGGGATACTGCCGGGCGTAAAGCTTGGCGCCCGCTGGTGGATGCGGGTTCGCGCAGGCTGCACAGAGCGCCGAGATAAGGAACGCGACACCGGTCGTGCGCATCTTCCGGACAATGCTCATGTGCCCTGCTCCAGTTACCCAGCCGCCAACCGTTCGCCATTTTTAGGACAACATCGGTCCGGTGCCGTTTGCAAACCCGCATGCGCCGCCGACTCACTCACGCCGCGGGTCAGCAGGTAGAGCGCTTCGTAGGCGGGAGCCACGCCGCGCCGGGGTCACTTCGCCACCTTCGCCGCCCGAAGATGACGCGGACTCGGCAGACCCCGCGTGGACCGGCGAGCGGTTTTGATATCCACGGGGTGCACTGCCTAATCAGTCTAAAATCGGTCGGCCCGATTTGCATATAAGGTCATTCGCTACAGATGTCTTTAACTTCTTCATTGTTCGAAGAGTCTGTTCAGAAATCAAAGCCATCTATTGGATGGAACTCTTTTTGGAAGCCTGGCCCTTCGGGCCGTCAAGAGAAGCGTTGGACAGTGTGACGAGGCGTGGCTTCACGAGTCGCGGCTCGATACCCTGAGTCAAAAGGTACAGCGGATGATAGACGACGTCTGTGCTCATGCCCCGAAAATGCGCAATACCCGGCGTCAGACTTGCGTGAAAACGGTGAATGCGATTTTGACGGTTGCCTATCAAAGCGGCTTCGCGTGAGGACTTCGCCCAGGTATTGCGCCAGCAAGGCGTTGGTCCTGCTGTTCGGGTGCGTGCGCTGCGGCGCGCGAGCGTCCGTCACCGGCGGCTCGTTCCTGGCGGGCGTAAACGGACCGAAGAGCCGTATCCGCTCGTCCAGAAGGCTCACAATCACTCCCAGTAGGCGCTCAATGGATACTGGTTTGCTAAGAAAGACGTTCCATGGGGGCTCTGCCGGAAGGGGAAGCAACGCAGCCGACAACATTACGACTGGAATGCTATCGGTCGCGGGACGTGACTTCAGCCATCGGCAGAATGCGACTCCATCGACGCGCGGCATTATCCAGTCCGTCACAATGAGGTCCGGTCGCTGCTGCATCGCCGTGGCAACGGCCACTTTCCCGTCGGGTACACTTAAGAACGCGATAGCCTTCTGCTTCAAGCACCGTCCGGAGCGCGAGGAGGATTTTTGTATCGTCGTCGACCAGCAAGATGATAAACACGGCACTGTTCCCAGGCTGCCTTCGCCAAAGGCATTGAGCATTTCGTATTCCCTTTACTGAAATCCAACAGCGCACAAGATAAGAAGGCGCAGCCCGAATATTTTTTGCCGAATAGCGTAAATGGTACAAGGGCGCACGCCATCCCGGCTTCATGCAGCCACTCTGGTTGCCCACGCGTCCGACCTACGAATCACGACCGCAGGGCAAATTCCAAGACTGCGTCGACTTTTCGAACCCCGCGGCACTTGTCCGATGTTCAGTGATCAGTTCCCCGTCTGCAGTTGTTCTAACACCATGAGCGGCCTTGGGACAGCGCGCGCGAGTTTGTCCACAGACCGCGCGCCTGGCTGATAAGGACAACAGCTTGCCATCATGGAAGACAATGTCTCTCGTATGGGTCGCGACGGCGATACCCGTGTTGCTTCGCAAGCCGCAAAGGACCGACGAATAGCTCGAGTAATGCGTTGAGCAGCGAGCCGATGCGGACGACCCGAGCTCCAGACAATTTCTCCTGGCGGTCTGCGCATGGGCCGTCCCGCGGACTGAAAGTGGAGGCGGCGTCGGCCGCTGCGATATCGAGAGTGGCTTCGCATGGGAAGGCACATGGCGTTTCACAATGCCGGCGAAAAGGCACGCCGACGCGCTATTCGCCAAGCATAACCAATACTGCGTTGTCAACATGCCCATGCCGGATAGTCCGGTCAAAATTGCCGAACTAGAATGGGTGTAGATTTTGTTCTCTTCACTTCGGAACATCCAACGAGAGGGACGGAATGCCCAGGCTGTCACATCCTGATGCGCGAGTGACGCGCAGCGTGATGACAGCCCCGGCGGTGTGGCACTCAAATTCGACTCGCCACAACTATTCGCTTTCCCAAAGCGCCAGTTCACTTGCCTCGCGGATATCGAGCCTGAGATTACTGAAGAATTCGTGGTGCCGGTTCCGGGAGTACTCGAGCCGTGGGGTTAATGCGCTTGCGTCGACCGTACAGCATGACCTTTTTGGCGGCAACCGTGACGGTTGGAGCGCATATGTCGCCTACATGCGGAAGAAGGTAAGTTGGTTCGGTGCCGGGCTTCCCGAGAGACAAGGCGACGCCTCGGAAGAACAGGCGCCCGCTGAAGCCGAGGACGAGAGTCCGGAGGAGGCGTCGGTCGAGGCAGCACCGCCCTCTGAGTGGGATGCCCTTCGTCCGTGCATGGACAGGGTGTCCTTGCGAATCAGAATATCGGTCGAGCAGAGCTGATTTCGGAGTACAAGGCGCACGCGTAGCTTGGTAAGATGTCGTGCAAGGTTCCTCCAGTTACAGCAAGACACACGTTCCTGTTTGATACAGGTGACGGGACGGTTATTGACGGAGCACGCGGAGGCAGCAACGTCCGCTGGATGAATCATAGTTGTGAACCGAACTGCAAGGCGTACATCTCCGACGAACGCGTATTTTATTTACACGCGGAGAAATTCGAGACCTGCCACTGCGGCTCGACGAACTGCCGCGGCACAATGCACGCTGCAGAACGGTTTCAAGCCGCCTGAAGTCCATGTACTGGAACGCCCCACTGCGGCAAGGATAATGGTTGCATGGAACGAAGTGAGTCGCTGCCACTATGGCGAACAGGTCGGGATTCAGACGAAGATCGTCTGCGACGGGTTACTGGGGACGGTCTTGTGTTCGTGTGAAAAGCTGGCGATTGTGTATTTGTGCCACGGGAAACACCACCCCCTCAGGCATGAGCCGGGCGGTGAGCGCCCTAGCGACACGCCGCATATCAGGGCGGCCGTACTGAAACTGCTTCCACCGACCTCGAACTGACCGTCGCCCACGCAATGGATGGCCTGCAATCGCGCCCGCCTCGGGCCTTTACAGCGGCAAGCAGGTTGTGCGGCAAGCAGGTTGGCCAATCGGCAAATCGAGCACTGACTTTTCTGCGATACAAGCGGCGAAATCGCCGAACCTGTTCGTTCCTCGCGCAAGGATTGAGCGACGCGCACAACTGGCATGCACGTTGCATGAATAGCCGTAACGGGCACCGTGCACGTGGGTGCGCCCTTTCACAGGACTGAGAGGATGAGATGACCAATACCGAAGAGCAATCCTTACGTCTCGTAGTGGAAAAATGGCTTGGTTTCAACCCTCGCAAGACCGCAAGAATCACCGCGTTTGGCCGTACGGTCTCGGGCGGAAGTCGCTATGTGTGCGTTGAGACTACGCACGACAGTGACCAATTCGCACTCTTCTTCTTTCGCCACAGCGACGGCTGCTGGAGGGTGTTCCCCCCCGCTCCGACGTTCCCGGAGATGACTTTGGAGCGTTTGGCCGCGTAACAGCAATGCGATGCATCGCCTCCGAGCGGTATCCTCGGTTGCTCTCCCTCGCGAGAGCGAATCGGCGACTCTGCTCGGGCGCCGCATCTAAAGAATGAAAATGCGAGATATCTGCCCATGCCATCGGTGAACAGACACACGTTCAGTCGTCCAGCTCTAACGTCAAGCAGAAGCTGCTCGACATCTGCAATAGAGTATGCAGGGGACGAGTTGGATTCGACGTCGGACAAGAGGTCCCGCCTTCTCTCGAGAAGTCTTTGAATCGCGCTGGCCCGGGAAACGAAGATTAGCTCCATAGATGACCACCTCAACAAGAGCGAGTACCGGCTAACGCCGCTACACCAAACAGACCAATCGGCCAGGTCAGATGCGCCCGACACTCCCTCGCCTGATGGACGCATTGCGTCGGTGATGCGAGAAATCGCACGACCAGCAAGTAACCAGGCGGCGACCGTTGGTTCTGTTGAGCCCAGTCGCCGCCACGTTCTTCGTGGGCCCTTGCTGGTACTAGCAGTAAGTAAAGTCGTTGTTTGTGCGTCGAATCGATGGGCTGCACCACCGAATGGAAACGCCCCGTTTTCGGGGCGTTTCCAATTCATGCTTTCGACTTGTTTTTCGGTCGCTGCCTGGTCATGGGCTTTTCGCGCCCTGTGCCTTTCCGGCGGCCTTCGCCGGCGAGGCTACCTTCTTCTTGCTCGACATTTCGGTTTCAGCCCCGTAAGCAGGCGAGGCCTCTCTGGGCGATGGCATGATGTACTCCTTATTTCTCTTGCCGTTATGGCACCTTTCCACAATAGGTCAGCGCGAGCGAGAATCAAGGGTCGAAAGCAGCGTAACCAGTAGACGTTCGGCGAAATCTGTCGAGTCTGGAGGCCCCCTGCGGTGGCGTGCCGGTTCGATTGCCATGATGACATTGTGGGGCCGCAGGCAGTCTTCTTGACGACCGACTTGCGGCGTGGCTGTCTCCTGCTCGGCGGACGCGCGCGGACCGCCACTCCATCCACAGGAACTCGACGGAAAGCCTTGGAAGCCGCGTCGGCAACAAAGCCGTTGAAAATTTACAAAAGGCGCCTGAATGGCTCCTCTCGCGGTCGGTTCGACGTGCGCGTATTGCATTGATACGGCCGCTACGAGGCTGGGATGCGTCGTGGCGTAGGCCATAAGCGCGCTAGCTCTGAACGCGTTTTGAGGAGCGGTAGCTATGAACCGTCGCCTTCCAGTTTTCGAAGCACACCCGTGATGACTTTATGTGTCGTCTCGATGTCCTTTATCTGAAGGTCCTCCGCAAGGTTGTTGACCCATGGCACCTGCAGGCGCATCGCATCCTCGAACGTCTGCACCCCTTTGTCCGTCAATACGACAAGGGGTGCCCGTCGGTGGTGCGGATTGTGCCCAAAAGAAACGAGGCCTTCCGCCTCCAATTCGTTGACGATGCGCTGAACGTTCTGGCGGTGCGCTCCGATATCGCGCGCGAGCCACGCAACCGGCTGCGGCCGCTCAGCCGCGGCGATAGTGCCAAGAATCTGCCAGCGGGCACTCGTCAAACCCACTTCCACGACCAGTCTGTCTCCAGCCGAGAGTAGTCGATTGTTGAGGCGAAACAGGTCCAGAATCATATCGGTCAAGGCCGTTCCGGCAGGCGTTCGCTTGATTTTGCGCATCTATCACCATATCTCGAGTATGGTATAACCATTCCATATTGACATCATGATGTCAATATGGAATGGTTATACCGACTATCTGCTGAAGGAGATCGCCATGCTCATCCGCCCCCTCGACCCTGCCTTTCCGATAGAACGTCAGGTCGCAATCGATGCCTCCGCCGTCGTCCTCGTGAACGTCTTTACGCTGGAACAGGCCGACGAGCAGACGTTCCTGAAAGCCTGGCAAGACGATGCAGAATTCATGAAACGCCAGCCGGGCTTCATTTCCACCCAACTCCATCGCGCGGTTGGCAAGAGTCCGACGTATCTCAATTACGCCATCTGGGAATCCACCGCTCATTTCCGTGCTGCGTTCACGAATCCTCAATTCAGGGCGAAAGTTTCAGCCTATCCGTCCTCGGCCGCGGCCAGTCCGCATCTGTTCCAGAAAGTTGCTGTGCCAGGGATTTGCGTCGCATAGTCAATGCATTACCTATCGAAGGTGGGCACTGGCGGGCCATCAAGAATCATCGGTGTTCCGGTTAGCACTGTCACGCTTCCCGGTTGACTCTCAGCCAAGCCGACAACCAGAGGTCAAGGCAACTCTGCGAGTTCATCGACGACTTTCACCCGCTGCAATACGAATGCCGATGCGGAGATTCGCCCATCTAAATTTCGCGGCAGGCGCGAAATAACATCGATTCGCTAGAGATGTCTTTACCTCTTCTTCAACCGATGACTTCCTTGAGACATCAAAGCCACCAGAATGGATGGGGGCTATTTTTAACCGGACAGCGCGGCTCTCAGGCAGCGAGGAACACGGTCTTCTGTACACGCAAGAGCTCGGTTCCACCAAGCGGACGCCCTATGCACTCCAATCGGACTACGTGCAAGTGAAACGCGTAACATGGACGTGACCCAAACGTCTTCTTCTCATCCGAAACATTTCGGACGAGTGGACGCTCGACGCGAATTCTGTCGCGCTGAACGCATCACGATGCACACGTGGACCCAGTGGATGGCCGGCGGGCATCAGGTCTCAGCCTCATATCGGCAGCCGCGACACACGCCCACGCGACGTCAAGTGCGCTGAGGTTCAGGGAGCAGCCGGGCGCGTCCGCCACCAAGCCATTAAGCTTGCCGCGAATACACCCCAGCACGCACCAAGGACCAGCATTATGAGCGGAATGGCGGCGCACATCGCGTCGAACGAGAGTGCGCGCAGTACACGCGGCAGTTCATACTGGTCACTGGCTGTAACGAATACCACGAAAAGTCCAGTAGACACAGCCGCGCGCCCGCGCATGAAGGCACGGGCAGGCCGCACACGGTAGCGGACGATTAAGTATGCGAAAAAATAGGCGAAAGCGGCAGGAGCGACCAGCAAGAGCGAAAAGAGCGAGTCGTGGTGGACTGCAAAGCCCATCAGCACCTCGTGCACATTCTCCAACGCTGCTTCCAACATTCTGATTTGCCCTGATGCTATGTTCTCGCCGGTGCCGGTTTCATCCGTTTGCCGTCATTGAACTGACCAGCCTGACAACCGGAAAAACCGACATCGACGACTCGCGACCCGGCCCGGCTGGTCAGGGTGGCGGCCGTGACTTTAGTGTAGAACTATTGGCGGAATTGCAGATGCGCTTCGGCGCACGATACGAACTGCCGCCGCACGCACGCTGCGGGGAAACAGCCTGCGTCCCCAAATGCCCTTCAATTGTGCGTATGGCAAGCCGGATTTCAATCAATCAATCGTTGCCATAGGCTTTACGCAACCCTCACCTCATGACGAGCTTGTTGGCTGTCCGGGGCGATGCACTGAATCAAACATGAAATTGCGGCTTATGGCGTTTTCGACACAAACGTTCGCTAACCGTCAGTAGCGCCGTGGCGCGCCACTCGCCCGTCTACTGGCATGCGCTTTTTCCCTGTCGATAACGAAGCGCAGACGTTGGGCGATAGTGTTCGCTCGCGTCCCGCTCCGTCAGGAGATGGACGGGGCGCGTCAAGTCGTTCGAAGCCGTCGTCATATCATCCGCTCGCACGAACTGCGTCTCATCACGCGGAGGTAAGGTCATGGACATCTCGCAGGCGTTTGCGGCGTTAATCAGTAGGTTCGTCGAGACGGTCAACTGTCACGACTCGCCCAGTTGGGTCACTTCTGTTTGCCGAAGACGCCATTCTCATCCCGGCGGGTCAGGAAGCTGTGACCGGCCGAAAGCGAATCGAAGAATGGGCCGAAGTGGCAACGAAAATCTGGAACCATCTGGACATCCAGCAAGGGCTTTGCCAATCTGATGGAAATGTAGCGTGGGAATCCGGAACCTGGACGGGAAATATCAACGTACCGAACGAGCAGACCACGGACGTTACCGGAAACTTCCTGCTCATCTCACAGATGGCAGGCTCTACGTTGCGTATCAAAGCGCACACTTGGAACGTGAATCCCGCGATGCCTTGACAGTTACAGGTATTGAGCGGTGAGGTCGCACTCTGGCGGATGGGCGGTCATTCAGAAGGTCTTTCGGCGTGGCCGAACCGGGGGAGCGCTTGACTCGCTAGCTTTTCTCGGGCTACGCCCCTCACCGTAAACTTGCGTTAGCTCTCCAGTGAAATCGGTGAGCCGCCAGTGTTTGCCTCGAACCACTGAAACGCATCTTCGGCGCTGATAAAGCTGATGCGCTCTCGCATAGCCTTGAGCGTTTTGACCTGCTCCTTGATGTCGGGAGGTGGGCTTCCATAGGCATTGAGTACTGCTTTCCCCGCTCGCAGCCGTTCCAGTCTCGCTTTCTCGCGCTCGCGCGTGACCTTGAAAAATCCTGGCGACATAGTGCTGTCTGGAAGGCTGTCGTCCGCCACGATGACCTGTACGAGGTATCCGAGTCGGCAGCATCACCCCGCAGCGTCGCGGTATCGTCAAATCCGTACCAATAAGTTCACCAGCCCGAGCATAACCGTCCTGCGCGAAGCCTTCGCTAAACAGTTCGATGCAAGCCGACCGAATGCGGTAGACCGGCCGTGGCCAGCGGTAGGCATCGGGAATTCATGCTGCATTTGCACACGCCCGCATAAAAGGCCATTAGGCCCCACATGGACTACTGTCTGCATCAGGGATTTCCCCAGATGACTGCCGCGCCACTCAATGTCTGCAAGGCGACCCCGCTAGTCGGCATCTTCTGTTATCGCTCAAAGTGCAACAGAGCGGTTGACAATTTCGCGCCCGTCACTAGAATCAATTCGCTGCATTGCAACAACGATTCCTACCCGCGATTAGCGTTCCGCTGAACGGCGCGCTGGAAATGTTCGCACCCTTACGGAGTTTGTGATGAGCACCCCCGACCTGAAGCAATCCGTCGCTGCGCAGAAAGCAAGTCTTGAAGCTATGTTTGATGCACTGAACAAGGCTTTGGCGAGCATCGAAAAACTCGCTAGTCTGAATCTGCGGATATTCCAATCAACCATCGCCAGAAGTCAGGAAATCGCAACCAGGACCTTATCGACCAAAGACCTGCGGGAATTGTTTGAACTTCAGGCCGGTCAGGCGCAACCTGCAGTAGAAAAAGCGCAGTCATACTGGCGGGACGTGTATGAAATCGAGTCCAGCGCGCTGGCCGATTTAACAGAGACTCTCGACGAGCAGTTCAAACGCTACCAGCACGACTGGCAAGCGCTTCTTGAAAACCTCGCGAAGAACGCTCCAGCCGGAAGCGAGGCCGCCTTGTCCGCATGGAAGTCCGCTATCGAAACGGCCAGCGCGACATTTGAAACTGCCCGGAAGTCGACGAAACAGGCGGCGCAGATTGCTGAAGGCAACGTCACGGCCGCGCTTGAGGCTACAACCGAGGTCCGCTGAGCAAGCCGGATTCGTTGACCAAAAAATAGGCTGGTGAATGTCGGCCATAGAATTCAAAAATTCCAGGCAGGTCCCGCTCATAATTTGAGCGGATTCCTCTTACTCTCAGCGCGCGACGCCATCCAGGGTTTATTCACTACGTTGTCCTAACCTGGAAAATTGAATCGGGACAACACGATATCAAACGCGTCGGGCCCTGACCTACCAGAGTAGGACATGAAGAATTCGAGCACGAAGTCGCTTCGCTATCAGGTGGAAAAATGGCTTGCGCCGGCCCCCACTGCCCTTGTTCACGTTACCGAATTCGGTCGTACACGCTGGGGCCGGACACGTTATGTGTGCGTCGAGGCGTCATCATCTGCCGGTGTGCGCGTGTTTTTCTTCCGGCACGGTGATGGCACCTGGCACGTGTTTCCGCCCGCCGGCGACAGGCAAGAGCCGACGACAGCACTCATTGCGGCGTGAGAGATCAATTAGCCCGCACGCGCAGATGTGAGTCCTGTTAGAAGGCAGACGAACCGGAGTTAGATTTCCCGCCAAGAATTAGCGGTGAAAGACGGCGCTAACTCTTCGAAGTACATTCGCTCGAGCGAGAGCGCGCTATCCCGAATGCTGAGGCTTGCAGCGGTCCATCGCTCCCCAGAATTGCCGTTCTTCGCGCTGGCTCACGACAATGACCTCACGGGTGCCGCCCTCCAGGTAAGCCCTTGACTCTTGGGCCAATGTCTTGCGGCATCTTGCGGTCAAGGAGCACCTCGACACACAGGTCTGGCACAAACGGGACAGGAGCTTCTCGGTCAAACCCATCCCACTTGTCCGGCGGCATCCAGACGACGTCAGGTACGCAGATGCCAAATGACGGGGTCGTCACGGCAAGCGACATCGCCGCGACATGGCCGATCTGCTCGGCTATCTGGCAGTAGATGTCCGTCAGGACAATCTGGCGCCGTGCATGCAATTGCTTAAATTCATTGTGCGGCGCATCAGGAACGGGAACAGTCGAGAGGGTCTGATGTCTCAAGCATTGTCGTCGACGAACTGCGCTTCTGCGCCGCTTCGCAGAGGTGATAGCGTGTTGGTTTCGCGAGTTGGTTTCCGAAGTTTCTCCCTCTCACGATACATATCGACATCGCACAACTGATGTCCGGTGTCCGTTTCTTGATGGCAGCATCGCAAAAGCCGGTTACAAGTCGGCGCCCGCTCGACGCAAAAAGGTTGGAGCCGCGTAAGCCGGGTGCGGACTTTCGTCAGCGAGAGCGCATTATGCGGCACATGAAAAAACTTATGGCAGCTCGAACGTCTCAGTCAGGATGGGCAGCACATCGGGCAAAAGCCGAGCCGTAGATTTGCTCAGTTCAAGGGCGCCCTATCGTTTGGCCACAGGAGGTGATATGAAATTAGATGTTGAGACCTTCCGGCGACTGCGTCGTCTCTCTCCCGTCCTTGACGACATACTCAACGCAGGAGAGGTCGAGCACCCGGATCAGGCTGTGAATCTCGCGACGCTCGCGCAGCTGTGCTCGGAGCTATTCGATGCCTATCACTGCATGCACCCGGACGAAACAGCACAAGCTCGCCTCGACGCTCTTGAGCCGCAATAACGAAACCGGGCGGATTCCGGCAGCGACGACACGATGTCCCTTCCTCCCCTTCATTCTTCGGTTCAACGGCGACAGCGCTGCGGGGTAACGTGCTGGTGGTGGAGCAAACCTATTGCCGCTAGCCCTGACCAACTTCCAGCATCATGTCCGCGAGCTCAATGAACGAACTCGCGACAAAATCCCATTGGCCTTCTGCGAACCTGTCGCTCGTTTGCCGTTCACCGTGCTCACGAGGACGCGAAACAAACGCCGTCTTGAGTCCACACGCCTTTGCGGCCTTTAGGTCATCGTTATGGGCAGCCACCATACACAGTTCCGCTGGTTCAATCGCAAGCAGTTCCGCCGTATCGAGGTAAACAGAAGGCGCGGGCTTGTACATGCGAACAACCTCGGCGCCAAGGATAGCGTCCCAAGGAATGCCGGCGCGCTTGGCTATATCCAGCATTAGACGTATGTTCCCGTTCGACAAGGGCGCGATGATGAACCGGTCCTTCAAGCGAGTAAGCCCCGGTACCGCATCCGGCCATGGGTCAAGCTTGTGCCAGGCGAGGTTGAGCTCGTCGAGCGACGCCGCCGGTATGGATTGAGGATCTATGCCCAATTCCGTTAGCACCTTGTCGAGGTTCTCCCGGTGTAAAACATCAAGTCGCACAAATCCGCGGTTGCCGGCACGGACTTCCGCCATCGCCGGCACATATTCTCGCCGCCAGGCATCGGCGAATTCGAACGGGTTGACCGTCAGTTTCTGTGACGCTATGAACGGGGTTACCTCCCGGGCGACGCCACTCCTCCAGTCGACTACCGTCCCGAAGACGTCAAACACAAGTGCTTTGATACTACTGTCATCAACATTACCCATGCTTGTCGCTCCATGTAATGGAGTTGTTCGCTCTCGCGCGAGTTCTGCCAGCGCATTTGCTGCGTGCATCCGGACACGCAACTCTTGCACTAAACCTGAACATGGTTGTAAGCGTGTTGATAAGTCTCTATGTGATGTTACCGCGTCTCGCGCAGAGGTTGCGACACTTGTCCCGAACGGCCGATAGGTCCTCGCACCTCCCAAGAAAATCAGGCTACGCATTGTCGGACCGGATTTAGTCCCGTCGGCGGACGGCTCAAAGTCCGTCTGTTCACATATTGATTACTTTACGTGGCAACAAGCGTCGTGAACTCTGCATCCATACCGATGCTCTCGGGCCAATGCTGCATCACGCTCTTGTAGCGCATGTAAAATCACGTTCCTTCCTCACCACACGCAGCGTGGTCGTCGAAGAATTTGCCGACACGCCGACGGCTGCTGGCATGTATATCCGCCCGCTGTTCCCAAGGACGCAACGCCGCTCATCGAAACGCTTCGCAAGGCGCAACGCAATTTGCCATCAGATGGACGAAGCCTTCTTTTATCCCGGTTCCACATTCACTCAAAAATCATCAGTCAATCGGGATTTGACTAGTTTCGATAGGTTGCTCCAGAGGCAAAGCGCGGTTAGTCTGGTCACTCACCGGTCCAATCCTCGGAGAATATATGCGCCGTCTGAATACAACAATGGCCGTCCTTGCAGCCGTCGGCTTCATCGCAACCGCCGATGCACAAACGGTCGTCACAATCGGTCACTCCGCCCCACTCACGGGCCCGCAGGCGCCGAACGGCAAAGACAATGAAAACGGCGCTCGCCTGGCCATCGATGAACTGAACAAGAGCGGTGTCACGGTTGCTGGCCAGAAGGTAACTTTCAAACTGGACTCCGAGGATGACCAGGCAGACCCGAAGGTTGGCGTTCAGGTCGCGCAGAAACTCGTTGATAGTGGCGTGATTGCTGTCTTGGGCCCGTATAACTCGGGAGTGGCCATTCCGGCATCGCGCGTATATAACACTGGCGGCGTACCAATGCTGCCCGTTGCCTCGAACCCGGCGCTGACGAAGCAAGGCTTCAAGAACATCTTCCGTATCGGTGCGAGTGACGAGCAGCTAGGCGGGACGATGGGTCAGTTTGCTGCCAAAACGTTGAAGGCCAAGACGGCCGCGGTTATCGACGACCGTACGGCATATGGGCAAGGTGTGGCCGAGCAGTTCGTGAAAGAGGC
Organism: Paraburkholderia phymatum; assembly: GCF_040965635.1. Lineage (GTDB taxonomy): Bacteria > Pseudomonadota > Gammaproteobacteria > Burkholderiales > Burkholderiaceae > Paraburkholderia > Paraburkholderia phymatum_B. The sequence continues at coordinate 4,235 of NZ_JBFRCH010000012.1, read as the reverse complement.
AAAGGCAAACGGAATCCAAATCGTCGACCAGCAATTCACGAGCTCGTCGGCGACTGACTTTCTGGGCATTCTCACCGGCATCAAGTCCAAGAATCCGGATGTCATCTTCTTCGGCGGATACGCTGCGCAGGGCGCTCCAATGGCCAAGCAGATGCGCGCACGTGGACTGCGGGCCAAGCTACTCGGTGGTGACGGCATCTGCTCAGCCGATATGGGCAAGGTGGCGGGCGACGCAGCGTCCATCGTGTACTGCGCACAAGGCGGTATTTCGCTCGACAAGACGCCAGCCGGCCGCGAGTTCCTGAAGAAGTACAAAGCCGCGTACAACACGGACACGCAAGTGTATGGGGTCAGCTACTATGACGGCGTAAAGCTGCTGGCCGATGCGATGGTCAAAGCTGGAACCACGACCGACAAGGCGAAGCTCACGGCTCAACTGGCGAAGACCGACTATAAGGGCGTCGCCGGCACTTACACCTTCGATGAGAATGGCGACCTGAAGGGCGCGCCAACTACCGTGTATGTCATCAAAAACGGCCTTCCGGTGCCGTACGGTCAGTGACGTCAAACGGTGGCGGCCCGTACTACGAAAATCACGCGGCCTACCTGGTGCCGTTCGCAAGAATACAGTTGGCGAGCTCACGCTGCTGGGCCTGTTCAAGGATGACGTCCAGCAAGTTCCGGCGAAGGAGCGTTTTGGCAAGGACCGGTGCACGGCTGAAGAGCGCTGGTTTGATGCCAAGCCGGCGACTGTAAGTCTGAAGTTACGTGCGCTCAAGAAGCTGAAGGAAAAAGCGCTATATGCTGATTCACACAGGCCCGCTTTTCAAGCGGGCTTTTTCATGGGCTATTTCGCATCAACTCACAGGTGATATCGCGCCGATAAAGCGATACCGTGAAGCGCCGGCAATACGAGAGCACCAGGAGACCAGTCAACTCGCGAGCGCGCTGTCGTTTTGATGTATCGGCTATGTGTCAGGTGGCGAACCTTGAGCACTACCTTCAGCGGCGGCTGATGCTGTCATGTGCTGAACCAGGTTTTCTCGCGCGTCCTCGGTGTGTCGCATACCAGGTTCCGCGGCAAGCGCCTCGTTGCCATCCGCTATAGCTTCTGCGATTGCTGCATGTTCGTCCCAGACGGCCCTGCGCCGGCCAACAACCTGGCGCGTGGCCCCCATAACACGCCGCAGATGAATCCAATGGAGACGCGCATTCTCAACTATCAATGGACTCCCGGACGCAGAACAGATTGCAGCGTGGAATGCCATGTCAGTCTCGAGTACCGTACACCCGCTGATGTGAGTGCGCGCGAGTGCGAGCAGCGCCATTGGAGTCTCGACCCGATGGTCATCGCATTCGGAGAGTTCTACGGCGTCGAGTTCCTCGAAAGAATTGGCTTGACCTTGTCGTCGCTGGGCTGCGATGCGTGGCCAGTCAAAATGGCACGAGGCGCCCGCCCTCCGGTACTGCTACCGCTGCGGCACATCCTTCTGCGGGTCTTCCTGGGACCACGTGAGCCCAGGACCTAAAATCTAAAATGGCTCCACAACGGCATTTTAGGTAAACACTCGTTATACGCTCCATACAACCTGGAGCGTGGGACATCGGATAAACGGATACTTGAAGGGAAGGTTACCGAGGGCGATGGCCATAGCAAAATGGATTGACGTGAAGCCAACCTGGCAGTTGAAGATGCCTGTCGCGTCTCGGAGCAAGTTCACAGCGGTGACGAATCCCGGTGATTGGAGACTCGTCGATGCGGCAGACTATCTTGATGCCAGGAGCCTTGGGCACAAAGCAGTCGACAATAGCTACGAGGTCTACGTCGTCAATCACCAAGGTCTCCGGCTAGTGGTGCCAGCGATTGCATTCTGCAAGGCACTCTTCGCGCCGAACGCTACGACATTCGAGTACCTCTCTCGTCGATCGGGCATCGACTTGCATCTCGCACCAGTACGGCGACCTACCGGCATGGCCGTGACCCTCATCCCGCGCATCATTCGACAGCATGAGCCCATCTCGAAGTCGAACATGGCACGACTGCAATGGCTGTATTGCTTCCCATCAGCAAGAGCGGCTTTCGACTCGGTCTACTTCAACGCAGCGCGCGGGGCGATTGGGCTCGAATTGCCCAAAATCTGCCCCGACATCTCATTTCGGGGACAACTCCGCGAAGGCACGCTCGTGGTATCCGCGCACACCATCAACCGATTCAAAACGCTCGAAACCCCATTTTCTTGGGCTGGCGAGCATCCCCAAGAATACGAAATCACCGGCGGAAGCGTGTCGTCACGCACCTCAATCCCGTCCTCAAAAACAGTCACCTTATCGAGGGTGCCGCCTGAGCTTTCGACTGTTTTCGTGCACGCCGTCACAATTCTCACGAATCGAACGATCCCCTAACGCGGCCGCCCGAGTACTGCGGCAACTGCTGCAGCTGCCGCCCTCCTCGCATCAAGGGCGCGAGTCTCGGATTCGCGAACTTGCGCCGCCGCCGGATGCAGTCCGCCCCCTGACCACAGACCGGCGGGCGAGCCTTCGTTGGTGTTCTGATTTAGCCAGGAGCCGCAAGATCTGCAGCGGTACTGGATATACCGCGCGATTGGCTTTTGAGGCGTACCAAAAACGCCACTTCCGACCCGTAGGAGATCTTCGTGAGGAGGGACTTCTGACGGGTTCCCGACCAGCATTTGGCAAGCAAGACACGCTTTCATCGTCGCCCCCTTATCGGCCGCTCGGCCACACATCTAGCATACGTCGTACCGGCGGAAAATGAAGGCCATACTTTGCGCTGCATCTGACAGGCAAATGGCTCGCACCGTGCACAGTGTTAATCCCCATGCACCCGGTGACGGCCCGGCAGTAGCCGCCGTTGCCAAAGAGCTGATGCATCCGCTCATTCGGTGTCGGCTGCGCGACGGCGCTGAACACCGCCGGCCATATCCCCTCTGCACGCGGTCAAGCCTCGCTGCACTCATATTGCGGTTGGTATGCAAAATCAGCAGTAGAAACTTCCAATCTACATGCGTGTCGGCTGATCATCGACTCTGTCATTGGGAGTTTCGTGGGCGGACGGCCATTTGCCCGCGCTGATTCAATCGTTTGAGTTGCTGTGCATTTTCGGCGCGGCAATCGGTGCCTTCGTTGTCAGCAATCCGATTTCGGCGCTGATGAAAACCATCAAGGCTTTGGTTGCCTGCTTCGAGGAAGGCGGTTATTCGAAGGAAATCTATTTCGAACTGATCGCGCTGATCGATGAACTGCTTCAAAAAGCACGCAAGGAAGGAATGATGTCGCTGGAAGCCGACGTGAATGCGCCGGAAGAAGGCGCGCTCTTCCAGGAATATCCGCATGTCCTGAAAGACGTGATGATGAAAATGAAATCGCTTTATCAGGGCCACCGATTCCCCGCGATGGTCATCAGTCATGCGGTGCGTTAGTGCTTCCGGTTCCAGATCGGCCTGCGCGGCATCGAAGAGTTGCTGTTTGAGCGGGGAGTGACGGTCAGCTACGAAACTATTCGCCGCTGGCGCGAGAAGTTTTGCGCGGGCATTGTACGTCGGGCGAAAAGCGGCACGTCGCAAGTCCGGAGCGCGAGGTACCTCGACGAAATGTTCCTCACCCTGCATGGTGAAGCGAGCGTACCGGATGTGGCGCGCAGCCGACGAATACGGCGTAGAACTCGATATCCTGCTGGAGACGCAGCGCCACAAGGCTGCGGCCAAACGATTCATCAAACGTGTGTTGCGCTCGAACCGGGTGGCGCGCGAGATTGTCACGGATCGATTGCGCAGCTACCGGGCTGCGAAACCAAACATCCCGGAGCTACTCAACGTCAAGCGCGCATTGAAGCGGCATCTGCTGCGCACTCTATTGCAGATACCTCGCGCACGGTTCGCCGCATGACGCGACTTTAGCGACGTCAGCCAAACGCTGACGCATGTACTCTGAGCCACAGTGCCTTATGAATTGTCACCGACAAAGTCCCGCAAATTCACAGTGCCCTCGGCGCAGAATCTCCGCTTTGGCGCAGACCCCTATAGAAGGAAGCCGCCGCCAGACTTCAACGGCAGCTTCATCGTCTATGTCACGTCAGATTATTGACCCGTGTAGCCAACAGGAACCGTCGAATTGTTCTTCGCAACGGTTGCGTTGTTCGACACGATGTACTGCGGCACTTCCGTCAGCGTCAGCGACACCTGACCGTTCGAATACGGAACCGTCGTGGTATTGCC
>NZ_JBFRCH010000011.1:0-189548 GCF_040965635.1 Paraburkholderia phymatum | reverse complement strand
GTATGGGCGCCCCCCCCGCTGCTGGTGCAGCAGGGGGGGCGCACGCTTCCATTCAATCGCGCTTTCTGACGTCAGGCCGTCACTGCATAGCGCTCGGCCATCTGCTCGAGCGGAACCGGCTTGATCCGCGGCGCCTGCCCTGCACAGCCGAACGCTATGAAACGCGCGGCGCACATGCCGCGCGCAGCCTTTCTGGCAGCCGCGAATGCCTTGCGCGGATCGAACTCCGACGGCTGCTCCGCAAAGACCTGCCGCATCGCCCCCGTCATCGCGAGGCGGATATCGGTGTCGATGTTCACCTTGCGCACGCCGCTGCGAATCCCGCGCTGGATTTCCTCGACGGGCACGCCGTACGTCTCCTTGATCTCGCCGCCGAACTTGCGGATGATCTCCAGCCACTCTTGCGGCACCGAAGACGATCCGTGCATCACGAGGTGTGTATCCGGAATCTGCGCGTGAATCTGCGCGATGCGGTCGATCGCGAGAATGTCACCGCTCGGCTTGCGAGTGAACTTGTACGCGCCGTGCGAGGTGCCGATCGCGATCGCCAGCGCATCGACGCCTGTGCGCTCGACGAAATCGCGCGCCTGCGCAGGGTCCGTCAGCAGCATGTCGTGCGACAGCTTGCCCTGCGCGCCGACGCCGTCCTCCTCGCCGGCGTCGCCCGTTTCGAGCGAGCCGAGGCAGCCAAGCTCGCCTTCGACGGATACGCCGACAGCATGCGCCATCTCGCACACGTTGCGCGTGACGCGCACGTTGTATTCGTAGCTCGCAGGGGTTTTCATGTCCTCTTCCAGCGAGCCGTCCATCATCACGCTCGAAAAGCCCGAACGGATCGACATCTGGCACACGGACGGACTCCCGCCATGATCCTGATGCAGCACGACGGGGATGTCGGGATGCGATTCCGTCGCGGCGAGCACCATGTGACGCAGATAAGGCTCGCCGGCATACTTCCGCGCGCCGGCGGAAGCCTGCAGGATCACGGGGCTTTGCGTCTCTTCGGCGGCCTCCATGATTGCCTGGATCTGTTCGAGGTTGTTGACGTTGAAAGCCGGCACGCCGTAGCCGTGCCCGGCGGCATGGTCAAGCAGTTGGCGCAGCGAGATGAGTGCCATGACAAGTCTCCTGATGATGACGCAATTGCTTGCGAGTCGCTCACGCGCGAAAGCGTGTTCGACGACGAATCGGTCGGCAGCGGCACGTTCATTGCGCAGCCTTCATCCACGCGACCGTGGTGTCCAGCATGCGGTTGCTGAAGCCCCACTCGTTGTCGTACCAGCTCAGCACCTTGACCAGCGTGCCGCCTGTCACGCGCGTCTGCGTCGCGTCGAAGATCGACGAGCGCGGGTCGTGATTGAAATCGACGGAGACCAGCGGAGCGTCGTTATAGCCGACGATGCCTTTCAGCTCGCCGTGCGCGGCCTCCTTGACCATCGCGTTGACTTCGTCGACGTTCGTCGGACGCATCGACGTGAAGGTCAGATCGACCACCGACACGTTGATGGTCGGCACGCGCATCGCGAAGCCGTCGAGCCTGCCGTTCAGTTCGGGGATCACGAGACCGACCGCGGCGGCCGCCCCCGTCTTCGTCGGAATCATCGACTGCGTGGCGGCGCGCGCGCGCCGCAGGTCCGCGTGATACACGTCGGTCAGCACCTGATCGTTCGTGTACGAATGAATCGTCGTCATCAAGCCGTGCTCGATCCCGATCGCCGCATGCAGCGGCTTGACGAGGGGCGCGAGGCAATTGGTCGTGCACGATGCGTTCGAGATGACGGTGAACGACTGCCTGAGCAGTCCGTCGTTGACGCCGTAGACGATCGTCGCGTCGACGTCCTTGCCGCCTGGCGCGGAAATCATCACCTTGCGCGCGCCCGCTTCAAGATGCGCAGAAGCCTTTTCCTTGCTCGTGAAGAGACCCGTGCATTCGAGCACGACATCGACGGCGAGAGCACGCCACGGCAGCTCCGCCGGATTGCGCACGGACAGCACCTTGATACGGTCGCCGTTCACGATCAATGCATCTTCTTCCACATCGACGGTGCCGACAAAAGGACCGTGCACGGTGTCGAAGCGCGTCAGATGCGCGTTGATCCGCGCATCGCCGAGATCGTTGATCGCGACGATGCGAATTTCGTCCGTCCGCTTCGACTCGTACAGCGCACGCAGGATGTTGCGGCCGATGCGGCCATAACCATTGATCGCCACATTGATAGGCATGTCGACTCCATTATCGTGAGTTCATCTCGGATCGTTCAGTGCGGCGACACGACGTGATCGGCCATCTCGTCGATGGTCGCGAATACGCGGTCCGGGCGCGCGTTTGCAATCGGCTCTCCGTGGTTGTAGCCATAGGGCACGGCCCACGCCGCGACGCCGGCTCGGCGCGCGGACTGCACATCGGTGCGCGAATCGCCGAGATGCGCCGCCGCGCGCCCCGGCACTTTCAGATGATCGAGGCAATAGCAGATGGGCAGCGGATGCGGCTTCTTGTACGGCAGACTGTCGCCGCCGAGCACCACGTCGAAATACGACGCGAGTTCGGCTTGCTGCAACAGCCGCTGTGCGAACCGATAGTCCTTGTTCGTGACGACGGCCATGTGCATGTCGACGGACCGCAGCCGCGCAAGCGCATCGTGCACGCGCGGATACGGCTGCGCAGTGGTGCCCGCGATTCTGTCGTAGTGCGCGTCGAACACGGGCATGACCTCGTCCAGCCCGATATCCGCTTCGACGCCGAGGCCCGTCAGCACGCGCTGCATCAATACGCGCGTGCCGTTGCCGATGTGGCCGATGACGGTATCGAGTGTGACAGCGGGATAGCCGTAGCCGTCGAGTACACGATTGACGGCCAGCGCAAGTTCCGGCGCCGTGTCAATCAGCGTTCCGTCGAGATCGAACGTGACGAGCCGCGTTTTCATCACACGCATGCCTCGACGACGCGTTCGACCGTCACGCCGAAGTGCGCATACAACTCGCCCGCCGGAGCCGATTCGCCGAACGACGCAAGGCCGATCACGCGCCCATCAGGTCCGACGTATTTGTGCCAGAAGTCGCTGTGCGCAGCTTCCACAGCGATACGGCGCACGTCCGGCGGCAGCACTTGCGTGCGATACGCGGCATCCTGCCGGTCGAACACCGATGTCGAAGGCATCGACACAACGCGCGCACGCACGCCCTGCTCGTCGAGCTGACGTTGCGCTGCAAGTGCGAGCGCGACTTCCGATCCCGTCGCGATGATCACCACGTCAGGCGAGCCGCCTGTCGCTTCGCTCAGCACGTAGCCGCCTCGGCGCACGAGCGCGAGCTGCGTGTCGTCGCGCGTTGCTTGCGGCAGGTTCTGGCGCGATGCGACGAGGGACGTCGGTCCGTTCGCGCGCTCGATCGCCATTTGCCACGCGATCGCGGTCTCGACGGTGTCGCAGGGTCGCCAGACGTCGAGGCCCGGGATCAGGCGCAAGCTCGCGAGATGCTCGATCGGCTGATGCGTCGGACCGTCCTCGCCGAGGCCGATCGAGTCGTGCGTGAGCACATGGATGACGCGCTGCTTCATCAACGCGCTCATACGTATTGCGTTGCGCGCGTAGTCGGAGAACACGAGGAACGTGCCGCCGTATGGAATGAAGCCGCCATGCAGCGCCATACCGTTCATGATCGCCATCATGCCGAACTCGCGCACGCCGTAGGACAGGTAGTTCGCGTGCGGATCGATCGGCTGCCCCGGCACGAATCTGCGCGACGCCTTGGCGGCCGTCAGGTTCGAGCCCGTCAGATCCGCTGAGCCGCCGAACAGATCGGGCAGTGCGGACACCAGCACGTCGAGCGCGATCTGCGACGACTTGCGCGTCGCGGTCGGTCCAGTGACGTCACGCGCAACCTCGACAAGCTGCTGCGTGATGCGCGGCCAGTCCGCCGGCAGTTCGCCGCGCATCCTTCGCTCGAACTCCGCAGCTTCGTCCGGATATTCGACGCGATACGCTTCGAGCTTCGCATTCCATTCGCGCACGCGTGCCGCGCCGCGCTCGCGCTGGCTCCAGTTCGCGCGAACGTCGTCGGGAATCTCGAACGGCGGATGATCCCAGTCGAGCGCGCGTCGAGTCGCCTCCATTTCGGCTGCGCCGAGCGGCGCGCCGTGCACGTCGTGCGTATCCGCCTTGTTCGGCGAGCCCCAGCCGATCGTCGTGCGGCACACGATCAGGCTCGGACGCGCGTCGTTCGCTTTCGCCTTCTCGTGCGCGTCGCGTATCGCCGCGTCGACGGCGCTTGCGTCATGGCCGTCGATCGGACCGATCACATTCCAGCCGTACGCCCGAAAACGTGCCGCCGTATCGTCGGTAAACCAGTTGCTCACGTGGCCGTCGATCGAAATGCCGTTGTCGTCATAGAAACAGATCAGCTTGCCGAACCCGAGCGTGCCCGCGAGTGAACCGGCCTCGTGGCTGACTCCTTCCATCAGACAGCCATCGCCGAGAAACACATACGTGTGATGATCGACGATGGGAAATCCAGGGCGGTTGAAGCGCGCGGCGAGCAGCTTCTCAGCGAATGCCATGCCGACGCCGTTCGCAAGTCCTTGCCCGAGCGGACCCGTGGTCGTCTCGACGCCGGGCGTGAGGCCGACCTCCGGATGCCCGGGCGTTTTCGCGTGCAATTGCCGGAAGCGCTTCAGTTCGTCGAGCGGCAGATCGTAGCCCGACAGATGCAGTGCCGCGTAAAGCAGCATCGAGCCGTGACCGTTCGACAAGACGAAGCGGTCGCGATCAGGCCACGACGGATCGGCCGGGCTGTGCCGCAGATGATCTCGCCACAGCACTTCGGCGATGTCGGCCATGCCCATCGGCATGCCAGGATGGCCCGATTTCGCGGCCTCGACGGCATCGATTGCGAGAAAACGGAGCGCGTTTGCGAGACGGCGCCGGCTCTGCGGCGCCGCCGCCTCCAGACGCATGTGAGCGGAATCATTCATTGCGAGAGTCCTCCTTCGTGACATCGGCACGCGCCTTCACATCGTCGCCTGCTCGCGGTTGCCCATCAGGCGCAGGATCATCGGCGTGAAGATCAGCTGGATCGCGAGGCCCATCTTGCCGCCCGGACACACGATCGTGTTGGGACGCGACATGTACGAGTCGTGCAGCATCGACAGCAGATACGGAAAGTCGATGCCTTTAGGATTGGCGAAGCGGATCACGAGCATGCTTTCGTCGAGCGATGGGATATCGCGCGACGTGAACGGATTCGATGTATCGACGACGGGCACGCGCTGGAAATTCACATGCGTGCGCGAGAACTGTGGGCAGATGTAGCTCACGTAGTCGGGCATCCGGCGCAGGATCGTGTCGACGACAGCCTCTTGCGAATAGCCGCGCATGTTCTTGTCTCGATGCAGCTTCTGAATCCATTCGAGGTTGATGATCGGCACCACGCCAACCAGCAGGTCCGCATGCTGCGCGACGTTGACGCGATTCGTGACCACCGCGCCATGCAGTCCTTCGTAGAACAGCAGGTCGGTGCCTTCATTGACGTCGGCCCACGCCGTGAACGTGCCTGGCGGTTGTCCGTGCGCCGCGCCTTCGGCCTCGTCGTGCAAATACTTGCGGCACTTGCCCGTGCCCGTCGCGCCGTAAGTGGAGAACAGGTGCTCGAGCTCTTCGAACAGATTCCCCTCGGGCCCGAAATGGCTGAAGTGCTGATCGCCCGTTTCTTCGGCTTCCTTCAGCTTCTGCCGCATCTGCTGGCGATCGAACGCATGGAACGAATCGCCTTCGATGATCGCCGCCTTGACCTTCTCGCGCCGGAAGATGTGCTGAAACGATCGCGTTATCGTCGTCGTGCCCGCACCCGACGAACCCGTTATCGCGACGATCGGATGTTTAGTCGACATGTCTCGTCCCTGTGTTCGATATCGTGGAGGCCACGCGCATCACTGCGTTGCGCGGAACAGCGAGCGCGTATTGAACAGCGGCGACTCGAAGCGCTCATCGGTGCCGCTGTCGTACTCGACGTGATAACGTTCGAGCCGCTCGACTTCTCGCCGCGAGCCGAGGATCACGGGCACGCGCTGATGCAGCGCCTCCGGCATCACGTCGAGAATGCGTCCACGTCCTGTCGACGCGCGCCCGCCCGCCTGCTCGACGATCATCGCCATCGGGTTCGCTTCGTAGAGCAGCCTCAGGCGGCCGGGCTTCGACGGGTCCTTGTAGTCCTTCGGGTACATGAACACACCGCCGCGCATCAGGATGCGATGCACCTCGGCGACGAGCGACGCGATCCAGCGCATGTTGAAGTCCTTCTGCCTCGGACCGGCCTGGCCCTTCACGCACTCGTCGATGTAGCGCTGCACGGGCGGCTCCCAGAAGCGCCGGTTCGAAGCGTTGATCGCGAACTCCTGCGTGTCCTCGCCGATGTGCAGATCGGGATGGGTCAGGATGTACGCACCGATCTGCGGATCGAGCGTGAAGCCATGCACGCCACGGCCGAGCGTCAGCACGATCATGTCGGCAGGACCGAACAACGCATAGCCCGCGCAGACCTGCTTGCTGCCCGGCTGCAAGAAATCTTCGACACGCGGATCGGTGATGCCGGGCGGCGCTTCGAGCACCGAGAAGATCGTGCCGACGGTCAGATTGACGTCGATGTTCGACGAGCCGTCGAGCGGGTCGAACAGCAGCAGATAGCGTCCGCGCGGATACTCGGCGGGAATCTCGTATGCGTGCTCCAGTTCCTCCGAGACCATCCCCGCGAGCTGCCCGCCCCACTCGCAGCACGACAGCATGATTTCATTCGAAATCACGTCGAGCTTCTGCTGCGTCTCGCCCTGCACGTTCTTCGCGCCCGCAGCGCCGATCGCACCGTCGAGCGCGCCGCGCGCGACACGCGTGCCGATGTACTTGCACGCGGTCTGGATATCGTTGATGAGCGCCGTCAGCTGCTCGTCCTGCGCCGGATGGCGGCGGTGCTCTTCGATGATGAACTTCGAGAGCGTCGTTCGGCCGTGCTGCATGTCTGCCTCCTTCTACTGTGTGTTGCGGAACACGCGGCTTGCGCGAATATCGGCGTCGACGATCGTTTCGAGCGCGTCGCGCGTCACGGTCCCCGCCGACGAGAACACGCGGTTGGCCTGACGCAGCCGCGCACGATCGAGTGCATTGCGAATCGAGCGCGCATTCGCGAAGTTCGGTTGGCTCTTGCGCCGCCCGATGTATTGGCGCAGCGCGACCTTCGCGTCCGCATCGAGCCTGTAGTGCATGTCGCGCAGCATCAGCTGTGCGATCTCGAACAGCTCCTCGTCCGTATAGTCCGGAAAGTCGATGTGATGCGCGATGCGCGACGTCATGCCCGGATTGCTCCTGAAGAACGTGTCCATCCGGTCCTTGTAGCCCGCGAGAATCACGACGAGATCGTCGCGCTGGTTCTCCATGATCTGCAGCAGGATCTCGATTGCTTCCTGGCCGTAGTCGCGCTCGTTCTCCGGGCGGTACAGGTAATACGCTTCGTCGATGAAGAGCACGCCGCCCATCGCCCGCTTGATCACCTCCTTCGTCTTCGGCGCCGTGTGACCGATGTACTGGCCGACGAGATCGTCGCGCGTGACGGCCACGACGTGCCCCTTTCGCACATAGCCGAGCCGATGAAGAATTTCCGCCATGCGCATCGCCACCGTGGTCTTGCCGGTGCCGGGATTGCCCGTGAAGCACATGTGCAGCGACGGCGCGGCGGTCGCCATGCCCAGCTCCTTGCGCGCGCGCTCGACAACAAGGAACGCGGCGATCTCGCCGATGCGCGTCTTGACGGGCGCGAGCCCGACCAGCTCGCGGTCGAGCCGATCCAGCACATCGTGGATTTGCGCGTCGCGCACTATCGCTTGCAGGTCGATGGCGTTTTCGGTGCTCATGGCGTCGAGTCTCGTCAACGGGTTGGACTATGCGGGGCGATCGTCGGGGGCACTACTCGTAGCGCTCGCCCTCCCGCCGGTCGTTTGCATACGGACGCAGCCGGTAGCGGATCGTGCGCGCCTCGCCTTCGTCGCGCACGAGGCAGAAGCCGGGCTCGTCGTCCGGGCGGGCGACGATGAACGACAGGCGCATCGTCTCGAAGCCTGGCGTCGAATCGAACGCATTGACCTTCACGTAGTGCCGTGGCTTCGCCTTGCGGCACGCATCGACTTCGAGCATCACGCCCGCCGCGTCCCTGAGATCGAACATCGGCAGGCCCCACATGTCCCAGAACGAATTGCGCGGATGTGGATCGTCGGTAAATTCGACGGAGCAGGCCCATCCTTGGCGCAGCGCGTATTCGATCTGTTCGCGAATCTCGTCGTCGGTCAAATCGGGCAGAAAAGAAAACGTTCCCTGAGTGAGTCGCATGTCGTTCTCCATCTTTACGATGTCGTTGCTGTCGGCACGAAGTCGGGCGTGTCGGTCGACGTGTAGTTGAAGGTCACGTCGCGCCACGTATCGAGCGCCTGCTTGAGCGGCGTGCACCAGCGCGCCGCGGCTTCGAGAATCTGGGGTCCTTCGTTTGCGATGTCGTGCCCTTCGTTGCGGGCCTTCGTCATCGCTTCGAGCGCGACGCGGTTCGCGGTCGCGCCCGCCTGGATACCCATCGGATGGCCGATCGTGCCGCCGCCGAACTGCAGCACGACGTCGTCGCCGAACAGCGCGAGCAGCTGGTGCATCTGGCCCGCGTGAATGCCGCCCGAAGCAACGGGCATCACCTTCTTCAGCGCGGCCCAGTCCTGCTCGAAGAACACGCCGCGCTGCAGATCGACTTCGTTGCGCGATTCGCGGCACACGTTGTAGAAGCCCTGCACTGTGTGCGGATCGCCTTCGAGCTTGCCGACGGCAGTGCCCGCGTGAGCGTGGTCGACGCCCGCGAGACGCAGCCACTTCGCGATCACGCGGAACGACACGCCGTGGTTCTTCTGCCTCGTATAAGTGCTATGGCCGGCACGGTGCATGTGCAGGATCATGTCGTTCTTGCGCGCCCAGTTGGACATCGACTGGATCGCCGTCCAGCCGATGACGAGATCGATCATCACGATGCACGAGCCGAGTTCCTTCGCGAATTCGGCGCGCTCGTACATGTCCTCCATCGTCGCGGCCGTGACGTTCAGGTAATGCCCCTTGATTTCGCCGCTCGACGCTTCCGCGCGCTTGACCGCTTCCATGCAGAACAAAAAGCGGTCTCGCCAGTGCATGAAAGGCTGCGAATTGATGTTCTCGTCGTCCTTCGAAAAGTCGAGGCCGCCCTTTAGCGCTTCATACACGACGCGCCCATAGTTCTTTCCGGACAGACCGAGCTTCGGCTTCATCGTCGCGCCGAGCAGCGCGCGGCCGAATTTGTCGAGCCGTTCGCGCTCGACGACGATCCCCGTCGGCGGTCCCTTGAACGTCTTCACGTACGCAACGGGAATGCGCATGTCCTCGAGCCGCAGCGCCTTCAGCGGCTTGAAGCCGAACACGTTGCCGATGACGGATGCGGTCAGGTTCGCGATCGATCCTTCCTCGAACAGATCGAGCTCGTAGGCGATGTAGGCGAAGTACTGCTGCTCGGTGGGCGTGCCCGGGCCCGTGTTCGGCACGGGATCGACGCGGTACGCCTTCGCGCGATACTTCTCGCAGGCGGTGAGCCGGTCGGTCCAGACCACCGTCCACGTCGCCGTCGACGATTCGCCCGCCACGGCCGCCGCCGCCTCGTCGGGCTCCACGCCGGGCTGCGGCGTGATGCGGAACAATGCGATGACGTCCGTATCCTTCGGTTGATAATCCGGCTGCCAGTACCCCATCTGCCTGTACTTGAGCACACCTGCCGCATAACGCTCTTTGGCATCGGTGATCACGCTGCTTTCCACGGGAATGGTCATCGTCTCGCTCCTCGTTGGCTGACCTCATGGAAAACAAGGTTATGCGGCCTGGTAATCGTTAGGAATTCATTTATTCTTTGGTCTCGATTAAGCGTTGCTTAATGAAGGGCGTCACGCTTCGGCAGCTTCGCGTATTCGCGGCCGCCTGCCGAAGCATTTCGCTGCCTCATGCCCGAACGCGCGCAAGCGCAACTGTCCGAACACTTCGGGCTTCTGTGACACACACATCACGTCACGACGCGTCTGCGATCGAGAGTGAAGTACCTCTGCATATTGCAGTGCCGCAACCCGTCGAATACGCATGTTCGTGAGCCTTCTGCGAACGGATTTCATACCGAAAGGCAGACGTACTGAATTCCGCCATATCGGTCAAACCCACGACATTTAGGGACTAAATTTTCTTTAACAACGATTTATCACTAAGCTTTCATTTAAACCATGCCGAATGGATGAGGCCCACGCATCGTTTGTGTGTGCAGGTTTGAATGGCTTGCGTGAACGTCCATAGGATTCGTTTAATGTCTGAGCACGTGCGAGCCGCCTGTTTCTTTTCCTTTTCGATCAGACGGATCATACTGAATGCCAGTCGATTTCGAACAGCTCGCTAAAGCGTCAGTGAAAAAACTGGCGAAATACAAATTCCATCGCGACCACGCGATCCAGGCCAGAGAGATCCTTCGAAAGATCGAAAAGCTGCACGGGAAGATCAGCCCCACTGTGGTCAGGCAAGCCGACAGCTATGCACGGGACGTCTTCGGCGACGTGATCTACGCACCGTGGTTGCGCGTCTATGCAGCCGTGAACGGCTCATTCAAGGAAGGCTGGATACCGGACAACTATTATGGAGCGGTCGTAGTACCGCGCACAAAAGGCTGGTACGGAAAGATTTCGACCTTGAAATCGGCATCGCAGCTGATATTCCGCGACAAGGCATTTCCCGATCTCGGATATTTAGCCAATGGCTTTTTCTATACGATGGAAAACGCCGTCATATCCGACCAGGACGTTCGCAATATCCTTTTCAGCGAAACGGATAAGATCGCCTTTAAACTGGATCAATCCGGCCAGGGGAAAGGCGTATTCGTCATCGACAGGCAGTCGTTCGACCCGCAATCCATCCGGTCAAACGGAAATGGCGTATTTCAGGCATTCATCAGGCAACATGAGGTATTCAACCTTTTCACCCGAGGCCCCGTCGCGACGTTGCGCCTCACCACGGTTGTCGAGCCAGCAGGCGGAATCTCGCTTCGCGCGTGCTTCCTGCGCTTGGGCAGAGCCGGCGAAACGCACGTACAGACGGGCAGCGAGGTGAACATACCCATCAATGCCTTGACGGGCGAACTGGACCCGCGCGGCTATCTGAGCGACTGGACGGATGTACGGGCGCATCCGGACACGAAAATTGAATTCGAGGGTGTCACGGTTCCCGCATTCTCCGGATGCGTCACCAAGGTACTGGAGCTTCACGCGAAAGTACCGTTCGTCTGCTGCATCGGATGGGAC
Source organism: Paraburkholderia phymatum (assembly GCF_040965635.1). Classification (GTDB taxonomy): domain Bacteria; phylum Pseudomonadota; class Gammaproteobacteria; order Burkholderiales; family Burkholderiaceae; genus Paraburkholderia; species Paraburkholderia phymatum_B. The sequence goes on along the minus strand of NZ_JBFRCH010000011.1, from coordinate 178,180 downwards.
GTGACAGTCGACGCCAATGAAAACGTGAAAGTACTCGAATGGAACGCCGAACATAACGACATCAAATTTGGCGAAGCGACTCAAGGCCCGTGTTTTTCGGACCTTGGATGGGAGCATCTGCAATTCGCTCATCTCCGGGGTTGAAGCGGTGAAGCCGGTGTGCGCGCTGCCGGCCCTCGTCATTCTCGACGGACAGGCGGAAGGCGACGAACGGAATCGACCATCAGGCCAGGGACATGTCCCCATGCACGCCGTGGCCGGATGTGAGAAAGTCCAATTGAGAGAGGGCTACTTCCGAATTGAGCGGTGCCGAGCCATCGCCATCCCGAGGAGCACGACAATGAAGAGCCATTATTTCCACTATTTCCTTGTGGCGGCCGCCGTCGCCATGACGGGCTGCCCGGCATTTGCCCAGCAACAGCCGTCTGTGGAGATCAAACAGGGACCCGATAAGAGCACCGTGACAGGAACGACAACGGTCGTTGCCACGGTTGTCTCCATCGATCCCGCTACCCGGACCGTCACGCTCAAGGACAAGAACGGCCGGGTCGAAGAACTCGCGGCGGGCGACAAAGTGCGCAACTTCGATCAGCTCAAGGTCGGCGATGTGGTCACCACCGAGTACCAGGAGGCGAGGTCGCTGAGCCTAAGAAAAACAAGCGGCCCGCGCTCTTCCAGCGAGCGGCAGACCTTGCAGCCGGCCGCGTCCGGGACCAAACCGGGCGGCATAATCAGTCGTGAGATAACGGTAGTGGGCGATGTCGTTGCCGTGGATGCCGCGCGGAATCACGTCACGATAAGGGGCCCGCAGGGCGCGATGGATGTGTTGGTGGACCCCGAGCAGTTGAAGAACATTCGCAAGGGTGATCAGGTCGAGGTCGTGCACACGGAAGCCGTTGCGATATCCGTCACGCCCGGAACGAGCAAGTAGTCAGCGGACAACCATGCATATGTTCGTTCGCGCAGTGCGAGCGATTCAGCGTTCCTGACATGCTCCAGGTATCGCGATCTTCGGACTATTGCGGCAATGCGATGCCGTCGAGGCTTTCCTTCAGCGCATGCGAAACCATCGACATCAACGCCCCTTTCTCGACAACGGCGGCATCCTCCATCGCTTCCTGCACGCTGACCACCTTGCGCACGTCATAGTGACGGCCACTGCCGGCTTCGTTCTCGAAGGCATTGGCCCGCTGATTGATCTCTTCGAGATCCGCGCTCACCAATAGCACGGCATGTGCAAGAACAAGGTGTCGTTGATTGTCGTCCGTTTGCAGGTTGGCCGGCGCGCGCCGCCAGTATTGTGCGGTGCCCGCGATCTTGCGAGCCTGTTCCGCCGGCCCCCAGGCGAGATTGAAACGGCCGTCGCAGAACGAACCATCCACGGACTGCCAGTGCGTGGCAACACCAAGAGAGCGCAGCGCACTGCCGACGACCTCGCACAGATGCAGATAGACCGCTTCGCTCAACGCACCGGGCGGCCGCGTCACCGCATACGCGAGACTCAGGTTGAGGATGCCGGGTCCCTGCGGAACCAGCCCGCCGCCCGACATGCGCAGCCAGACAGGACAGCCGCGCCCGGCGAAGGCCGCGCTTGCCGTTTCGAACTGCGGATAGCGCAGATAGCTGCGCGGCACCACCAGCGACACGGGGGCTTCCCATAGCTGGGCAGCCCGGCGACCTTGCGCCGCCTGGTCAAGCAGCGTCAGTTCTTCTTGCAACGGGTCAGTCCCGGATGGATCGGACTCGACGAATTCGAATGGCGTGGTCTTCATCATTGCGCGAAGTGGTCCGACAAGATCGCAACAGAGCGATTATGAATGATGCTCGCGCTTCCTCACGCATGCCCGTTCTTCAATGCGCAGGCGAGCGCGCGAACTCCGTCGCCTTGACGGCCTCGACCAGATAATCGACGAAGGAAGCGATCCGGGCCGATATCGCCGTGTTGCGATAGTAGACAGCATTGATGGGTTGACGGACATCCTGCGTCTGCCGTGGGAAAAGCTGAACGAGCCGGCCCTCTCGGCGGTCGCGGCCCGTCATGAAGTCGGACAGGCAAACGATGCCCACACTCTCCAGCGCGAGTTGCCGCAGCGTTTCTCCGCTGGACGACGCGATAGCCGGTTCGATTCGATAAGGCTCATTGTCCCGTCCGATCAACGGCCATACATTGAGCGACTCGGGCTGCGTGAACCCGAGCAGCGAGTGCTTCGCGAGGTCGTCGACGCGTTTCGGATGACCCTGTGCTTTCAGATACTCGGGCGTGGCCAGCACCCGTATCCGGCTGCTGCCGATGGGACGGCTGTGCAAGGTCGAATCCTTGAGTTTGCCGATCCGGATCGCAACATCGGTGCGCCGTTCGAGCAAATCGATAATGCCTTCGTTGCTGTTCAGTTCCAGCTCGACCTGCGGATAACGCGTCCGATAGCCCGCCACAAGAGGCACGATCACGTGGAGCATGAACGGCGTGGCGGCATCGACGCGCAAGCGTCCGGAAGGCCGCTCCCGGCGCGCTGCGAGTTGTTCCTCGGCGTTCTCGACCGCGCCGATGATCTCACGTGCGTTTTGAAGAAAGGCTTTTCCTTCCTCCGTCAATTCGAGGCGCCGCGTGGTCCGGCGCAGCAGTGTCGTTTGCAGCTTTTCCTCGAGCCTGCCCAGCGTCCGGCTCGCGCCCGACACGGTCTGATCCAGTTGCTCGGCTGCGGCTGTGATGGAGCCGGTGTCGACTACTGTCGCAAACGTCTGCAGTTCGTCGAGGGTGACTTTCATATTTGATCTGGAATCAACAGTGTCTCCTTTATAGATGAGTTTCTCCCCAAAAGTAAAGAATGAGACCAGTTTGAGTACAACGGTGGGTCGACACGCGTCTATGCGGGCAAAAGGCCTCATTCGAAGCCTTTCGCCCGCACTTGAACGCTGGAGTTCTTCTAGCCGAAGGACGCATGCGGATTACCCGCTGCCAATGCTTCCGCGCGATTCGGCGCAGGCGGATAGATCCACTTCGTGTTGATCATCTGTTTGCGTGCCTTGCCTTCGGCGTGTGTGAGTTTGATCTGTCGATCCCAACCTTCCGAATAGATCGCGCCCCACTCGCCGAGATCGACGCAAGTGGCGTAGAACGGCTGCCGATATTCCAGCGTCGGTACGCCGAGCAAATCCGCAGCGACGTTGTGTCCGCCGAATTGCCCCATCACGATGGCGTGCTGACACGACATCAGCGCATAGCGTCCGTCATCGTCGGTGAGCGCTCGCGCGACATCGCCCGCGACGAATACATCGGGTGCTTCCGGCACGCGCAGATCCCGTGCCACTTCAGCGCGCCCGAGCGGATCGACATGCGAAGATACTTGCGCGGCCAACGAGCTTGCGCGCATGCCGCCTGCCCATATCACCGTTTTCGCTTCGATGCGCTTGCCCGATGCGGTGCGAACGCCGTCCGCATCGACAGACACGACGCCCGAGCCGAGCACCGTTTCGACGCCGAGCGATTGAAACGCTTCAGCGATAAAGGGACGCGGATTCGGCCCAAGATCGGGGCCAATCGCGTCTTGCGTGCCGATCACGACAACGCGAACCGCCGCGTCGGCACCGAACGATTCGCGCAGCCGCTTGGGCAATTCGGTCGCGACCTCGATACCCGTAAAGCCACACCCGACAACTGCGACGGTATTGCGCTCGGGTGAATACGGCAGCTTCGCCAACTCTGCGAAGTGCTTGTCGAGCGCCACCGCATCCTCGATACGATCGACGGAAAAAGCGTGGTCCGCGAGGCCCGGAATCGGCGGCCTGTTCAGCTTGCTGCCGCTGGTCAACAGCAGCCGGTCGTATGCGAGCGAACGCTTTTGTCCGTTCGCCGACACGACGCTCAACGTCTTGTCCTTTACGGAAATCTCGTCGACGCTGCCTTCGAGAAATTTCACACCAATGGCATCGAGCAGAGGCAGCAGCGGCGCAGCCATCTTCTGCGGCTCGCTTTCATACATCCGAGGGCGGATTTGCAATTCCGGCTTCGGCGAGATCAACGTGACTTCGACATCACTGCTCGTTACGCCAGCTGCATCGAGCACGCGTGCTGCGCCCAGTGCGCCCCACACTCCGGCAAAGCCGGCACCCACAATCAGGATCTTTTGCGACATGACATGACCTTCGGTTAGAAAGTTGCGAAGTCGACGACAGTTCGAAATGACTGAGCTTGATCGACATAGGAGAGGTTGCTTGTGCGATATCTTGCGTCCCCCACGTCGAACGAATTCTAGGTTTGTGCATCGGGCACGAGTAGCGCCACGGATGCGTCACCGTGTTGCCCGAACAGCAACAATCCAGCAAAAGAACTTGTGTGACACGCGGCGGGCCGGGTCGCTCTTCGCGCGATGCCTTATCACACGCAAGCTCGCGCCGCATTTGGGCTGAAGCATCGCATTGAATCGATAGGGGCGGCGCCTTCAGCTGGACGGCACTCGATCATTGGAATGCCGCTTTCGCCGCGTGCCGTCGACGATACAGCCCGTGGCGCTCACGTTCGCTGCATTCGTGCGCGACACGATGATGCGCGGGTGATGACTCACGCTGACCAGTTCGATGCCGGCGGCAGCGGGTGTGAATGGATTCGACGCCGGAGTCTGCACATCGACCGTGCACGTGGGAACATACTCCAGACTTTCCCGTCGATAACAGATACGCTCGCACACGCCGGCGACGGAGACTTCACATGGACGCCCCGTCCGCATCGAACGAAAAGCACACGGAAAACGCCGTCGACATCGTCGCGCCCACCTCGGTCGCGGCGCTCGCGGCCGCGCTCGACTACGACACCGCCCCCGCCGAGCGCGATGCGCTTCCGCCCCTCTGGCACTGGATCTTCTTCAGGCCCATCGTCAGGCAGTCGCTGATCGCCGAAGACGGCCACCCGCGAAAAGGCAGCTTTCTCCCCGATCTCGCCCTGCCTCGCCGCATGTGGGCGGGCGGCCGGCTGCGCTTTGCCGCGCCCGTGATCGTCGGCGAGCGCATCGCGCGCGCATCGAGCATTCTCGACGTGCGCGAAAAACAGGGGCGCACGGGCAAGCTCGGCTTCGTCACGGTCGGCCATCGGATCGAGTGCTGCAACGCGCTCGCCATCGAAGAAGAGCATGACATCGTCTATCGCGAACTGTCAGCGTCGGGTGCTCCCGCGCCGACCGCCGCGCCCGCCGACGCCGCATGGCAACGCACGCTCACGCCCGACGAGACGCTCCTATTCCGCTACTCGGCGCTGACCTTCAACGCGCATCGCATCCACTACGACACGCCTTACGTGATGCAAACGGAGGGCTATCCAGGCCTCGTCGTGCACGGGCCGCTCATCGCCACGCTGCTGATGGATCTGCTGCGCCGCGAGCGGCCCGATGCCGCCGTGCACGACTTCTCATATAGGGCGATGCGCCCTTGCTTTGCGGGCAACGCGCTGCATCTGTGCGGCCAGCCTTCGGCAGACGGCAAGACGGTCGAGCTCTGGTCGAAGGATCACGAAGGCTGGCTCGGCATGACCGCTCGCGCCACGCTGTCCTGACGACGAACACCGACTTGATCGACACCAACGGTCACGGCCTAAGCGTCGTTTTCGCCCTGTTCGCCCAGCATCCGCAACGCCGCCTTTTCGGCGTTCAACACGTGCTGGCGGGCAAGCTCCTGCGCCTCGTCCCCATCGCGCGCCTTCAGTGCCTTGTGCAGCTTGTCGATTTCGCGCAGGCTGCTCGGCAGCCGGTCGGGATGCATCAGCGACGTCGCGCGCAGCAGATTCACGCGCGAGTAAAGGCTGTTCAATATTTCCTTCACGAGATGGTTGCCGCAGTTGTCGAGCAACACGTCGTAGAGGGCCGCCTTGGCCTTGAGCACGCCGTTCTGGTCCTGTGCCGTCGCCTGGGCGCGCAGCATCTTCGCGGCCTCGCCGAACTGGGCGATGGCCTCGTCGCTGGCGAGCCGCGCGAATTCGTGCGCCGCGAAGCCTTCGAGCAACGCGCGCAGCGCGTAGAGCTCGGCGGCCTCTTCCCGCGACATCACCGCGACCACGGGCCCCTTGTGCGGCACGTTGCGCACGAGCTTTTCAGCCTCCAGCTTGCGCAACGCCTCGCGCACGGAGGTCCGGCTCACGCCCAGCGTCTCGCAAAGCTCGCGCTCGATCAGACGCGCGCCCGGCGCAAAGCGCCCGCTCATGATGGCCTGGCGCAGCACGTTTTCGACCTGGTGACGCAGCGTCTCCGGCCGGACCAACCCGATATCAGTCGACATGATTGTCTTCCCGTCCGACAAAAACCCAGTCGCTATGATACTTCACCGCTGCCCTTTTCAGACGTCCGGCGAGCATAAATTCGGGTCGGCGGATGGGCGCTCAGCTTGCGTCAGCGAACTGAGTCCAGCGCGCGACACGATTCGCAGCGCGTCGTCGAAGCGGAGCACGAGCGGTTCCGCGTGCGCGACTTCGAGCGAGGCAATGCGCGCGTCGCCGATTCCGTCGAGATGCTTGAACAGTGCGCGCAACGCGTTGCCATGCGCGACCATCAGCACGGATTCGCCGTTGCGCAACGCGGGCGTCACTGTCCCTTCCCACAGCGGCAGCACGCGCGCGAGCGTATCGCGCAGGCTTTCCGTGCGCGGCAACGCATCGGGATATGGCAGCGCCGCGTCCGCGAATTGCGCGACGATGGCCTGCTGCCGCGCGGCATCGAGTGGCGGCGGCGCTTCGGCGAAACCGCGCCGCCACGCGCGCACTCGCGCCGCGCCGTAGGAGTCAGCGGCAGCTTCCTTGTCCATGCCCGTGAGCGCGCCGTAATGGCGGTCGTTCAGCCGCCACGAGCGTACGACGGGCCGCCAGGGCGCGCCGCATCGGCCGAGAATCAGATCGAGTGTGTGCCCCGCGCGGCTCAACACCGAAGTGACGGCCAGATCGAAGCGCAGCGACAGTGCGCGCATCTGCTCGCCGATGTGCGTCGCCTGCTCGACGCCGTACGCCGACAGCGGCACGTCCATCCAGCCGGTGAAGCGGTTCGTGCGGTTCCATTCCGATTGAGCGTGACGCAAGACCACGAGCGTTGCGCAATCCGCCATGCTTGACCTCGTCTAGTTGTAGCCCAGGATCGCGGCTGTGCGGACGTGCGCGTGCTCATTGCCGTTCGACGCCAGCCGCGACAGCGGCGCCGCCTGGAACGCGCGGAACGTCGAGTCCGGCTCGCGTGTACGCAATGCCTTTGGCGACCGCGCAGGCTCGCGCGCCGGGCCGCGCACCATATCGCGCATCACATCGCGCGGCAAATTCGTGCTGTGGCGTTTCATCGGCGTATCAGGCCTCCGCAGCCACGCGTTGCTTCGCGAGCGCCGCTTCGAGCAGCGGCGCGCCGAGCTCCGCGCCGTGAATGCCCGTCGTGCTGACGATTTCGAGCAGTTCCATCAGTTCTTCCGCCGTCGCGCCGTAGCGCAGCGCGTTGCGCATGTGCAGCTTGAGCCCAGGCACATACAGATGCGTCGATGAAGCGTCGAACGCGCAATACATGAACTCCTTGACCTTCGGACTCAACACGCCCGTGCGCCACGGCACCGACGAAAACGCGACATAAGCCTCGAACAGATCGGGGTCGAGTTCGAGCAGGCCTTCCCATGTCGGATTCCAGTAGCCGCGATTCTTCTCGAAGGCTTCCTTCAGCGCGCTGCGCCGTTCGTCGAGCGGCGCAGGCCCGGCGCGCAATCCCTCTTCTTCGAGCACTTCGAGCAGCACGGGCACGCCGACATTACTCGTGTGTATGCCGATCGTGCTGATCAGTTCGAGCACTTCCATCAGCTCCTCGCCCGTCGCGCCAAAGGCGAGCGCGCGTTCGAGATGATGCGCGACGCCCGGCCCATACAACTGCGTTGCGCACGCATCGGCGGCGAGCGAGATGAAGGCGCGCACCTTGTCGTCGAGATGATTTCTACGCTGCGGCACTGCGGAGAACTGCACATACGCATCGACAAAGCCCGCATCGAGTCGAAGCATGCTGTCCCATGCGGCGTTCCAGACGCCGTGCACGCGCACGAAGTCGTCCTTGATCTGCTGCGGCTCGCGTTGCGCGCGCGCCGGCTGCGCTCCCTGATCCATTCACTCGTTCCTCATGATGGCGATGATCGAATGCCCGCCCGCGCGGAACACGGCACGCCTCGCGCACCGCATTCCGCGCTTGGCGTCAGCGCGCGTCGAGTCCCTTCGGATAATCGGCCTCGGCTACTTCTTCCTGCCACGTCGCCTTGCCGATCGACGTGGCGATGTGCACCATGTAGCTGCCGTCGCTCGCGCCGTGCCAATGGCGCTCGTTCGGCCCGATGAACACGATATCGCCCTGGCGGATTCCCTGCGGCGCTTCGCCTTCCTTGCAGATCCAGCCTTTGCCCGCCGTCACCTGCAACACCTGGCCGTGCTCGTGCGTGTGCCAGTACGTGCGCCCGTGCGGCGCGAAGAACACCGTGTTGATCGTGACGCCGTCCGTCGGCGGCATTACGGGGTCGGCCCACACGGTGCCCGAAAACGTCTCGCCGCGTTGCTCCGACGGCTTGCCGTCCGCCCTGCCATGAAATACCTTCATACCTGCTTCTCCTCTGCTTTTTCCTGGTTGCGAACCTCGCCGTCGAACAGCCGCACGCCGCCCGACACGTCGCCGATCGCATCGACTACCCGGTTGCTGATCACATCGCCATAGCCGAGCGCCGTGCCCAGCCCGAAGCTCGCGAGCGGCCCCGCCGCGTTCAGCGACACCACGCCCAGCTCGCGCGCGCGATCGACATAGAGCACGACGTCCTTCGTCATCAGCTTGCCCGTCAGCCCGCCTTCCAGATAGTCGCCGTCGACGATCTTCGGAAAGCGGTTCAGCGTCGCGAAGTTCACGCCGCTGCTGCTGTTGAGCACGTCGAGCAGCAGATGCAGATCGAGACCCGCCTTCTTGCCCGCCACCATGACTTCCGAGCTCGCCGCGAGGCTCACGGCATTGAGGAAGTTGTTCAGCAGCTTGGTCGTGTGTCCCGCTCCGCTCGCGCCCATGTGCGCGACCTTCGCGCTGATCGGCGCAAACGCCCATTTGAGCGCCGCGACGGCGCTCGCGTCGCCGCCGACCATCAGCGTCAGCGCGCCCTTCCCGGCGGCCGCCGCGCCGCCCGAGATGCCCGCGTCGACATACTGTGCGCCGCATCGCGTGAAGCGCTGCGCGAGCCGTATAGTCGAACTCGCGGCCGCCGTGCTCAGATCGACGACGATCTGTCCGGCGCGGCAATTCGCGAGCACGCCGCCCTCGCCTTCGACCACGGCCTCGACAACCTTGCTGTCCGGCAGCGACAGCATGACGACGTCGGCGAACTTCATCACGTCCGCCACGCTCGCCGCGACCTGCGCGCCCGCTGCCTTCGCGCGCTCGGGCATGGTGTCGTAACCGAGCACGGCGATGCCCGCATCGACGAGACGCCGGGTCATGCGGCCGCCCATGTTGCCGAGACCGATGAATCCGATCCGTTCCTTGTTCATTTGCGCTATTCCCTTACTGGTAGTCGTTCGTCAGAAGTCGACGTCCTTCGTTTCCGGTCCCATCAGCGCGCCGATTGCGCCGATCAGTCCGCCGATGCACAGCAGCACGACCGACGTCAGCCGCAACGGCATGAACGCGCTGAGCCAGTCCATGTAGAACGCGTAGAACGACGGGATGATCACCGACAAACTGAAGCCGACGCCGAAGCCCGTCGCGCGCACATCGGTGACGAAGCGTTCGTTGATGTACGTGACGATCACGCCCCACGGCGACGTGACAAGCACGGCAAGCACGCAGACCAGCACGATGATCGTCGTCAGCGACAGCCCGTCGACGTTCGCGATCACATACAGCAAGGCCGCGCCGACCGTCGCGATCAGCGGGCCGACGATCGTGAAGAAGCGCCGCCGCCCGATCGCCTGCGCGATCATCCCCGAGCCGATGTAGCTGAAGAACAGCACGAAGTACGTGATCATCAACGTGGACGTCATCTGGAAGCCCGTCAGATGCAGCGTCTTCACGAGCAGCCCGGTCGGCAGGAAGATCGTGATGATGTTTTGCGTGAGCCAGAAGCCCGTCATCATGACCAGCACCTGGAGCAGGTTGCGTCCGCTCTTGCCGCGCAGCAGGTCCGTCAGCGGCAGCTTCTCCGGCTGAGTGCCTTTCTCGGCCGTTTCGCTTTCCCAGATCTCCGATTCGGCGACCTTGTGCACGTAGTACATCGCCAGAATGCCCGCGAGCACCGCGCCCAGCACGAACGGAATGCGCCAGCCCCATTGCGCGTACGGCGAGTGCATGCCGTTGAGCGGAAAGAGCGCGAACATCAGCATCGCGACGAGATTGATCGACACATATGCAGCCGGAAAGCCCGCGATGATGAAGCCGCCGACAAAGCCGCGCTGCTGTTTCTTCGAATACTCGATGGCGAGCGGCATGGCGCCCGTGTAGCCGCCGCCGAGAAAGATGCCGTCGACGAAGCGCAATAGCACGAGCAGCCAGTACGACACGATGCCGATGCTCTCGTAGCCCGGCAGCAGCGCGATCAGCAGCGTGACGACGCCGAAGCCCGACACCGACCAGATCGACGCCTTGCGGCGCCCGATGCGGTCCGCGATCATCCCGAACAGCAGCGCGCCAATCGGCCGCCCGAGCAGCGTCGTGATGAACACGAGCGACGCGAGTATCGTCTCCATGCCGCTCGACAGATGCGGCGGCTGAAAGAACGCCAGCACCGGCGACAGTACGACGACGGGCAGGTAAATATCGAACATGTCGATGTATTCGGAGAAGAACGCGCCTTTGATGGCATTGCGTCTTTTCGTTTCTATCGACTGCTCGCGTTCGGACTGTATGACGTCAGTCGCTGTGAGGGTCTTCATCGATGTCTCCATTCTTTGTCGGCACCGCGTGGTGCTTTCGTGTGAGCGAATCCGTGAATCAGCGAGTTTGCATTCAGACGGCAGAAGTCTCCGCTTCGTACGCCTTGATCGCTTCCGTCGCGACGCGGAACGCCGCCAGCGCGAGCGGCACGCCGCAGTAGATGGCCGCCTGCATCAGCACCGCGCGGATCTCTTCTTTCGTCACGCCGTTGCGCAGCGCGCCCTTCACGTGCACGGACAATTCGTGATGCTGGCTCATCGCCGTGAGCATCCCGAGATTCAGCATGCTGCGCGTCTTGAACGACAGCGTCGTGTCGCCCCAGATGTCGCCCCAGCAGCACTCCGTGACGTACTTCTGCATCGGCCGGTTGAAGTCGTCGGCGTTCGCCCACGACTTCTCCACGTGCCCCGCGCCGAGCACTTCCTTGCGGTTTTCAAAGCCCTTTTCGAAACGTCCGTTGCTGTCCATCTTTAAGGTCCTCTCTGTTGCTCTACCCGTTCAACCGCTCCACGCACCCAGACTGCCTGACGCGATGATTGTCGGACAATCCCGACACGCAAAATTTTTTGGCCGCTGTTCGGCCGGCTTCTGGTCCGCTACCAGTTTCCTGTCGCGGACCATTGCCCATCAATCCGCGCCGTAACCGACCAGCGCCTTCGTTTCCAGATACTCGCGCAAGCCCGCTTCGCCCCACTCGCGGCCGTTGCCCGATCGCTTGTAGCCGCCGAACGGCGCGTTGAAATCGGTGGGCGGATAGTTCAGATGCACGCCGCCAGCGCGCAGCGCACGGCCGACCTTGCGGGCGCGCGCGAGGTCGCCCGATTGCACGTAAGCGGCGAGACCGTAGTCGGTGCCGTTGGCAATCGCGATGGCTTCCTCTTCGCTGTCATAAGCGATCATCGACAGCACCGGCCCGAAGATTTCCTCGCGCGCGATCGTCATGTCGGGCGTGACGTCGGCGAAGATGGTGGGCTTCGCGTAGTAGCCCTTCTCGATGCCCGCCGGCAATCCCGTGCCGCCCGTCACGAGCCGCGCGCCTTCGTCGATGCCCTTCTGGATCAACGCCTGCACGCGCTCGAACTGGTTGCGGTTCACGAGCGGTCCGAGTTGCGTCGACGGCTCGTCGGTCGGACCGACGCGATAGGCTTCCGCCACGCGTTTCGCGATCTGCGCCGCGTCGTTCATCAGATGACGCGGCACCAGCATGCGCGTCGGGATCGAGCACGACTGGCCCGAGTTCGTGAAGCATGCGGCGACGCCGCGCTTCATCGCTTCGTCGAGATCGACGTCGTCGAGCAGGATGTTCGCGGACTTGCCGCCCAGTTCCTGCGCAACGCGCTTGACGCTCGGCGCGGCCGCCTGCGCGACCAGCACGCCCGCTAGCGTCGAGCCCGTGAACGACACCATGTCGATATCCGGATGACTCGCGATCGCCTCGCCGACGCCCGGACCATCGCCGTTCACCAGATTGAACACGCCCGCGGGCACTTGCGCTTCGTCGAGCACTTCGGCGAACAGCAGCGCGCTCAGCGGCGAATACTCGCTTGGCTTGAGCACCATCGTGCAACCGGCCGCGAGTGCGGGCGCGATCTTCACGACGATCTGATTGACGGGCCAGTTCCACGGCGTGATCAGTCCGCACACGCCGATCGCTTCGAGCACGACACGCGTGCTGCCACGCTGCTCTTCGAATGCGAAGCGCTCGAGCACGTCGATGAGCGCATTCAGATGCGCTGTGCCGCGTGCCGCCTGGCCGTTGCGCGCGAATGCGATGGGCGCGCCCATCTCACGACGCATTGCTTCCGCGAACTCGTCGTAGCGGCGCTCATAGATGCTCAGTACGCGACGCAGCAACGCAACGCGCTCCGCAACGCGCGTCGCGGACCATGCGGGAAACGCACGGCGCGCGGCGGCCACCGCGTGGTCGACGTCTTGCGCATTGCCGAGCGCGAGCCGCTCGAACGGCACTTCAGTCGACGGATCGACGATATCGAACCATCGTGGGGACGCGGGCCCGGCCCAGCGTCCGTCGATATAAAACTGCGCTGCATGTGACATGGCAGGCTCCAGAGCAGAAGGATCAGCGCGCATCGCCATCGAGCAGGCGATACGCATCGAGCAGGCGGTACATTTCGGTGTGGTCGGTCGTGGGCGTCGAACCTTGAGCGGCTTCGTCCCACATCGCCGTGCAGGTCGCGCCGAGCGTCATTGGATAGCCGACCGACTGCGCGAGCGCACGCGCGATCTTCAGATCCTTGTTCATCAATTGCAGCGCGAAGCCGGAGGCGAACGTACCGCTTAGCATGAATTGCTTCACCTTGTTTTCCGACGTGTTGCTGCGGCCCGTCGATGCGTTCAGCACATCCGTCATCGCGTCCGGCTGGATGCCGAAGCGTTGCGCGATGTGCAGCGCCTCGACCGTCGCCGCCAGTCCCGCCGCCGACACGTAGTTGTTCAGCGCCTTCGCCGCGTGCCCCGAGCCCGCGCCGCCGATGTGCAAAACGCTCTTGCCCATCGCTTCGAGCACGGGCTTGCATCGCGCGAGCACGTCTTCGCGGCCGCCGACGAGAATCGCCAGCGTGCCTTCCTTCGCTTTCTTCACGCCGCCCGATACGGGCGCATCCAGATACGCAAGGCCGCGCTCTTCGAGCACCGAGCCAAGCTTGCGCGAGCGTTCCGGCTCCGACGAACTCATGTCGATGACGACGGCGCTCTTCGTCAGCAGGCTCGCCCAGCCGTCCACGCCGCCGCCGAGCAGCACGCTTTCGACGATCGCCGAGTTCGGCAGCATCGTGATCAATGCGTCGAGCGACGCGGCATTGTCCTTGCGCAGACGCTGCGCGCCCGTTTGTGTGGCGAGCGTATCGGCGCGCGTTGCGTCGGCGTCGTCGATGTACAGGTCGAAGCCGGCGTTGGCGAGGCATTGCACCATCGGCCCGCCCATCATGCCGAGCCCGATGAAGCCGATGCGCCTCAGTTGTTGCTGTGTCATAAGGGCCGTCTCCTAGCGCAGCGCGGAGAATACCGTCGGCGTGAGGAAGTGATTTTCGATGCGCTCGACAATCGGCTTTTCCGCTTCCGTCGCGGCGCGCTTCGCGATCCATTCGGCGTCGGCCTGAAACGCGTTCCACTTCTGCTCGCGCTCAGCGAGGCTTTCCCACTTCAACATGTAGGTGAGCGCGTGATTGCTCGGACCGATCAGCGTGGTCCAGAAACCGATCTGCTCGATGCCGTACTTTTCGAAGAAGCCCAGCGTCGTGTTCGTGAAGCGTTCGAGCAAGGCCGGCAAGCGCGTCGGCGCGCAGTGATAGATGCGCATTTCAACGATCATGTGATTCTCCGTGGTTGTGCTTTTGCGTTCGCATTGTCAGAAACAGAAGCGGCTCAGTCCGCAAGCCCGTCGACTGACGACCAGCGTTCGACGTACTTGACGAGTTCCGTCATGTCGCGCGCGGCGCCGTCCTGCATCGCGGCGTAGTTCCACACCTGGCGCGCGACGCTGCCTACCCACATCGGCACGCCGAGCGCCTGGCATTCGTCGACGGCAAGGCCAATGTCCTTGCACACGCTGCCGACAGGAAAGCCGAAATCGAATGTGCGCGGCAGCACGTGCTTCGGAAATTTGTCGAGCGTCGCGCCGTTCTTGCCGCTGCCCGCGTTGATCACCGACATCATGACTTCCGGGTCCAGCCCGCCGCGCATGCCCGCGACGAATGCCTCCGACGTGATCGCAAAGGCCGTCGACGACAGCATGTTGTTCAGCAGCTTGAGCAGTTGCCCCTGCCCGGCCTTGTCGCCGACGACGAACACCTTGCCGAGCACGTCGAAGAAGCCGCGCACTTCTTCGAGCGCGACGGGATTGCCCGCCGCCATGATCGCGAGCGTGCCTTTCTTTGCGCCCGCCGCGCCGCCGCTCACGGGCGCATCGACGGTCTCGATTCCCTTTGCGAGCAAACCATCGGCGACTTCCTTTTCGATGCGCGAGCCGACCGTCGACAGATCGACGAGGATCTTTATCGCGCTGCCTTCGACAAGACCGCCGTCGCCGAGCGCGACGTTCCTGAAGATCGCGGGCGTGGGCAGACTCGTGAACACGATGCGCGCGCTATCGGCCACTTCGCGCACCGATGCAGCCGCCTGTGCGCCGATCGCCTTGAGTTCCGCGACGGCTGCGTCATCGCGGTCGTACACGGCGACGGCATGACCCGCTTCGATCAGCCGACGCGCCATCGGCCGGCCCATCGTGCCGACGCCGACGAAACCGAGCAACGGTCCGCGTTGCTGACTTGATGCCTGACTACTCGACATGACAATCCTCGTGAATGAAAAATCCCTGCTTCAATCTGAGCCGCGAGCGCGCGTGAGACGCACCACGGCGGCCGCGTCGGGCTCGTGCTCGAACTTCCATAAGCGGTCGACGAGCGGTTGCGCGTCGACGCCCGAGCGGCCATATGTCGTGAGCCGATGCAGCTTGTCCGCAAGCTCGACGTTGGCAAGCGGCGCGGCAAGGCTGCCGCGCGCGGCATGTACGCGATGCGAGAGGCGCTCGCCCGAGCGCAGCACGATCGTCACTTGCGCCGCTTCGACGGGCCACGATGCGTCATCGACGAAACGAAGCCGGCTTTCCAGCGCGCGCAGCGACGGATCGGCGACGGCGGCATCGCTGAACTCTTCGAGCCCCGCCTTGCCGCGCGACAGCACAACGGCCACCGCATGCTGCGCGCTGACCTGCGATTCGCGGCCCGTCCGTGCGCCCGGACGATCGGTGCGCTCGCGCAGCAGCGGATGACCTGTCAGCTCGACCTGTTCGATATCGTCGATGGACCAGCGCATGTCGTTGCTGATCATGCGCCCCAAATCGAGGCACGCGTCGATCACCGGGTTGAGCACGACGCCGCACGGATAGGGCTTGTAGGTGTTGCTCAGCAACGCCCACTCACGCCCGAGCGCTTGCGTGAGCGCATGCCACTTCGGGTTCGTTGCCGTCACGCGCAGGAAGCCGCGTTTGCCTTCGAGCGGCGCTTCGGGTCCCGAGAACCCATCTTCTGCGAGCAGCGCCGACAACAGCCCATTGCGCGCCGCATTGCCGACGCTGATGCTCTTCGACATCGTGCCGAGCGTTTCGACCAGTCCGCCCGTTTGCGCGGACGCATTGCCGAGCGCCCATACGATTTCGTTTTCGCCGAGCCCGCGTGCCTTTGCAACAGCGGCCGCCGCGCCGAACACACCGCATGTCGACGTGATGTGCCAGCCGCGCTGATAGTGCTCCGGCGACACCGCATTGCCGATGCGGCACTCCACTTCGACCCCGAGCACGAACGCGAGCAGCAGCGCTTCGCCGCTCATCGCATGCGACTCGGCGAGCGCGAAAAGCGCGGCAGCGACGGGCGCCGTCGGATGGATGATCGTCGGGATGTGCGTGTCGTCGAAGTCGTACACGTTTGCGCTCATCGCGTTGAGCGCGGCTGCGTTCAGCATGTCGGTGCGCTCGCTGCGGCCGACGATCGTCGCATCATCATCTGCACGAAAGCGGCCATAAACCGACACGGCCTTGTCGAGCGTCGGATCGTGCGAGCCCGCGAGAGCGACCGCGAAGTAGTTGACGAGCGCGCGTTTCGCTTCGCTGCGCACGGCAGCGGGCAGGTCTTGCCACTGCGTATCGGCGACGAAGCGCGCGAGCGTGCGGGTCAGTTCGCCGTTGCCCACGTTACGCATCATGCCGGTATCGTTGCAATCAGCCTGCAAGCCAGCCTCCTTCTATCGGCATCATCGCGCCCGTGATCTGGCTCGCCGATGGCCCACAAAGAAACACGACCATGTCGCCGATATGCGCGGCATCGACGAGTTCGCCCGTCGGCTGCTTGCCCTTGAGGAATTCGCGCACGGCGTCGCTTCGATTCAAGCCGCGCTCGTCCATCAACGCATGGATGCGGCCGTCGATGTTCGGCGTGAGCACCGAACCCGGACAGATTGCGTTGCACGTGATGCCCTGATTCAGCGTTTCGATCGCCACCGAGCGCGTTAGGCCAAGCAGCGCCGTCTTGCTCGTCACATAGTCGACGCGATTGGCGACGGCGCGCGTGCCATACACCGACGTCATGTTGAAGATGCGTCCCCAGCCGCGCTCGCGCATGCCGGGCAACACCTGTTGAATCGCGCGGAACGCTGCCGTCAGATTTACTGCAAGCGCGTTGTTCCAGTGATCGAGCGGAAATGCTTCGATGCCTGCGAAATGCCGGACGACTGCGTTGTTGATCAGCACGTCGAGTGAGTTCGCGCGCTCGCGCGCCGCGCCGATCAGCGCATCGACGCCCGCGGGTGTCGCGAGATCCGCTTGCACGTAGGCAACGTTGACGTCGAAAGCGTTCGCCAGTTCGTCTGTTGTACGCGTCATCTGCTGCTGCGCTTCGAGGCCGTGCAGCACGATGTCACAGCCCGCGCCCGCGAGGGCACGCGCCATCGCGAGTCCCAATCCGTTCGACGAACCCGTGACGAGCGCGCCCTTGCCTTTCAACGTCATGTGCGCCTCTCTCTCTTGCCTAGCGCGATTCAGCGTCGAGCCGCACAATCCAGCCTTCTGTCTCGCGATCATGCGACGGATAGCGCGTCAGCACGGCGGGATCATGACCGGGAATCACGTGATTCGGCGAACTCGCCAGCCGATGCGCGGTTTCATAGCCTTGCAGCATGTCGCCGACGTTGTAGACGACAGGAAACGGCCGATGCTCCTGCATGTTCGCGTAGAAATGCGACGCGTCGGATGCGAGCACGACCCAGCCGCGCTGCGTATGCACGCGCACGATCTGCAGGCCGTTCGTATGGCCGCCGACCCAATGCACGCTCAACCCCGGCGCGATCTCCGATGCGCCTTCATGAAACTGCACGCGTCCATCGAACAGACGGCCGACCATCGACTTGACGTCCTCGGGTTCGAACGGATGGCTCAGCGCGTGATGACACATGCAGCGGCCCGTGCAATACGCCATCTCGCGGTCCTGTACGTGATAACGCGCGCGCGGAAACAGCGAGTGGTTGCCGGCGTGGTCGTAGTGCATGTGCGTGATGATCACGTCTTCGACGGCATCCGCGCGAATGCCGATCTGCCTCAGCCCGCTCTCGACCGTGTTGGTGATCGTGCGGCCGCGCTTGTCGGCCATCGCCTGATCGAAGCCCGTGTCGACGATGAACGTGCGCGACTCGCCCACCACGGCCCATACGAAGTAATCGAGCGGCATTGGCACGTCATGAGAGTCGCCGCCGATGAAGTTGTCGCCAGAGCGGCGCTCGAAATGCGCGTACTTGACTGCATAGATCCCGTAGTTCTCAGCGGGCGATGACATGTCTCGATTGTCCTTTCAAGTGGTAATCGCGTGGAAATGCGCGCGGCCATTCACTCCATTGCGGCCGTCGCGCTTCCTTCCTGTGCTTCTGCGCTCGTAATTTCGGCATCGGCGGCGATCGCTTCGAGCGAGCGCTGCTTCGTTTCCGTGCCGAGCACGCCGACGATCAACGCCTGAACCAGCAGTGTGCCGACGATCATCGTCAGCACGCCCGCAATGCCGAAGCGCGTGAACGCGCTCGCGACCGCATACGGCACGACGATGCTGACGGCGCGGCCCGCCGTGTTCGCAAGCCCCGAGCCGCGCAGCCGCAGTTCCGTCGGGAACAGTTCGGGCACGTACGTCGCGACGCTGAACGACGACAGCACATAGACGCAGCACGTGATCGCAAAGCCGAGCGCCGTGATCGCCACCGCCGATTGCGCGAACGGATAAGCAATGCCGAAGCCCACGCATACGAGCGAAAACAATACGTTGCCCCACTTCCGCCCAAGGTGCTCGGCGAGTGCAAATGCGATCAGCGAGCCGACAGGACCGCCCGCGAACATCAGCGCCGTGATGCCGAGCGAGTTCGACACGCTATGCCCTTGCTTGACGAGGAACGTCGGTATCCAGCTGACGAACGCGTAATTGACGGTGAACAGCGCGACGAGAACCGTGATGGCCGTGATCGTGCGCGTCAGCAGTCGGCGCGAGAACAGATCGCCGAGACGGCCGGTTTCGGTGGTTTCGCTGAAATAGAATTCGCGCGCCGATGACTCCGTGATGCTCGGCGCGCGGCTCGCGGTGCTGCCGCACGCCGTCTCGATGCGCTCGACGATCTGCCGCGCTTCGTCGGCGCGTCCACGCGATGCGAGCCAGCGCGGCGATTCCGGCATCGACTTGCGCAGGAACCAGACGACCAGCGCGCCGCATCCCGCGATCGCGAACATCCATCGCCAGCCGTAGTGCGGCACGATCAGCCAGCCGAGAAACGTCGACAGGAACAGCGATGTATTGATGATCAGATTGAGGATCGTGCCGAAGCGGCCGCGCCAGTCGGCGGGAATGAACTCGCTGAGCGTCCCGTATCCGACGACGATTTCCGCGCCCATGCCGACGCCCATCACGAGACGAAAGAAGATCAGCCAGTAGATGGACGGCGCGAGCGCCGCCGCAATCGACGCGAAGCCGTAGATGCCGAGATTGAACTGATAGCAGAAGCGGCGGCCAAAACGATCACCGAGCAGCCCGGAAAGCCACGCGCCCGTCATCATGCCGATAAAGGTGACGGATACGAACGTCGCGTTGAGGCTCAGCGTGGATTCGCCGCTGTGAACCATCGCCGCAAGGACCGTGCCGGCGATGTAGATGTCGAACGAATCGAAGTACATGCCGGCCGCGATCAGGCCAAGCAGACGCCAATGGAAGCCGGACAGAGGAAGTCTGTCCAGACGCGCTCCGATGTTGGCATCCATCTGCATGGTGCTGTCTCCGTCATGTTGGCGTTCTTCGACTGGCCGGCCTTCTTTTCAGATCATTAGAAGGCAAACCGTCCGCTTGTCGACGGATTATATTCCTGTCATACAATCCGTCAAGAAGATAAATTGCTGGCGCGACGTGGTCGAGCGAGGGTACGGTTCATGAAAGGCCGAATTCGGATGCGAAGCGGACGAGGTCTGCGCCGTTATCGAAGTGCAGTTTCCGCATGGCCGAGTACTTCTGCGTTGCAACGGTCGCTTTCGAGCGATTCAGCTTCCGCGCGATCTCCGTCAACGACATCCCATTCGCAATCAACCGGACAACCTCGGTTTCGCGCGGAGACAAGGGTTGTGCACGCCGCAAATCTCTTTGGGTTTTCCCCGCCATCGAAAGGCTGCGCATGATGGTCGAGGAAAGTATCGTTTCTTTCTCGACGAGAGCGCGCATGCAGACCCTGGCCAGCAGCCTGACGTCCTCGTCCTTGCCGACGATGGCCGACACGCCGATGCGACACAATTGATGGAGAACGCCTCTGTTCGTCGTCATCGTGAATACGACGATCCGAACATCCGGCCGTTGCCGGCGCAAACGCTGAACGAGCTTGAGGCCGTCGTCATCCGGGTCTTTCGAATGCATGACAAGGTCGGTGACGATCAGCTGGACAGCGCCTGACTCCGCGACACGCAGCAACTCTGTACCCGTAGGCGCGGTAGCCACAACGTTGAGAGACGGCATGGCAGCCAACGCCTCGCAAATCGCCAGGACAACAATGGGATGATCGTCTGCGACCGCGACGTTCACGCAGTTCGCTAAATTCGCCATAATCTTGCAGAGCTATCGAACTCCCCAGCCTTGCGACCAGGAGAATGGGTTGTCCCGGCCGTTTCGATCGTCCGCCGATATGCATCGTTCGAAAGACAACGGCGAAAGTGGCCTTGCAAAGGGCGCTGGACACAACGCGGATTCGTACAACGTCAAAATGACGATCAGCCCGCTCACAGCGCACCCCTTCGCAACGTCAGGCCTTAAAGAAACCACTGTCTGACTCACGCCGGCCGTGAACGATGTGCAAGATCAACCAATGGCGCATATCAAACTATTCCTGATGTTGAAAGAGTCGACATTTCTTCGATTGCACCGAGTGGTCGTCACCGGCAAGCTGGACGCGCTCGATTCGAGTATCGCGTACACATCTTCTTCTCTCTTTTTTCGGCGCACCCCCACACAGTGGGCTTTTTCTTGCGATCGAACTATAGAAGGATTTCTATTTATTGGAGATTCGTTCGCCTGGATTGCGTGCGCCTTGAAATGCGGATCATCTCGTTGAGATTCGAAGTTATTCGATGGAAGCGTCCCGCTCACGTTCGTATCGTTGCAAGTCTTCCTGGAGAGCGATATGAACGTGAAATTCGAATCTGCGTTGACAGACGAGCAATGGACCCGCGTGAGTCAGTTTTTTGAGCGTGAGCCGAAGGCGGACACGCGTGGTCGTCCCGGTTATCGCAATCGGGAAGTTTTCGAGTGCGTGCTGTGGGTCATCTCGAACGGTGCACCATGGTCCGCACTGCCGACGCGCACACCCGACTTTCGCACGTGTCATCGCCGCTTCAAGATCTGGTCGCAGCAGGGCTTGCTGGCTGAAGTGCTTCCACAACTGTTCGGCGAATCTGCCGAAACGATGCTCCAGTCGATAAAGGCCCGATCGCGCTTGCGGCAGCAGGCGCCCTCTGCGCAACACCACAGCCAATCGCCGGAACCCGTGTGAGGGATGTGATGCACGGTCAAGCGCAAAGTCTCCGCATTCCCCCTCAGGCCCGCCAGCGCGCACGCGCCGATGATTGGCTGGAGCAGGACGACTTGCCGCCCATATCGGCGTGGTATCAACCGAAATTCGAGCTTGCGACGGGCAAAATCGTCGGCGTGGAGGCACTTGCGCGAGTGATGCACCCGGTTCACGGCGCCTCGTCTGCGGCGGGGCTACTGGAAAGCGCTACGCCCGCTGCACTCCAGCAGCTGACGTATTCGATGCTGTCGCAGGCGCTTGCCGCGCAACACGACTGATCAGCAATGGGTTATCCGCTTACGGTTTCGGTCAATGTGCCGGCCAGCATGCTGGGAGAACGCGCCGCGCCAGAGCATCTGCTTCGAACGGTGCAGGAAAGCGGCGCTGCGCCAGAGCATATCGCGCTCGAAATTGTCGAAACGGGTTCAGCCGACGACAATGCCGCGCTGCCTGAAGCCACCGAAGAATTGAGAGCCTGCGGCTTTGGAATCGCAATCGATGACTTCGGCATCGGCCATAGCTCGTTGCTTCGCCTGATGCAGTGCCATTTCACCGAACTGAAGATCGACCGCGCCTTCGTTCAACATGCGGAGAACGACTCGAGAGCCCGCGCAGCGCTGGATGCCTGCGTACTGCTCGGCAAGCGTCTTGCTTTGCACATCACGGCTGAAGGCGTCGAAACGGCTACCGATCTCGAACGGGTGAGTACGGCTGGCTGCAATTTCGTGCAAGGCTTCGCTATTTCGAAAGCGCTTCCCCAACAGGCGTTGATGGAATCTTTGTCGCGCAGGCAGGCGGCAAGTTAGCTTGCCACTTACTTCATTTTCAACGCCTTTCTATACAAAGGATTCCTTCACGTCTGTTATTGTTTGAAACAGATCATGAACGACAGTATCTCAATCAGCTTCTGTTGCCGACAGC
Source organism: Paraburkholderia phymatum (assembly GCF_040965635.1). Taxonomy (GTDB): domain Bacteria; phylum Pseudomonadota; class Gammaproteobacteria; order Burkholderiales; family Burkholderiaceae; genus Paraburkholderia; species Paraburkholderia phymatum_B. The sequence continues at coordinate 155,783 of NZ_JBFRCH010000011.1, read as the reverse complement.
GTAGAAAATCCGACGTCGGAACAGTCGGCGGTCTAAACCGGATCGTCGGCTTCGATATGATCGGGACGGCACCTCCGGTGCCGCGCGTACGCCATTGTGATTTCAACAGACAGGGACGGCCGACATTGCTGACATGTCGTCGAATTGAAAGAGCAACATCAATTCGTTTTTCGAGGGATGAATGTGAAAGACAAATGCATCAAAGTTGCGATCGCTGACGATCATCCGCTCGTACTATACGGACTTCGAAAAGCGCTGGAAAAAGCCGACGTTAACGTGATCGGCGAAGTGAGCAATTCTTCTCAATTGATGGCATTGCTGAATAGCACCGCTTGCGACGTGCTGATAACAGACTACTCGATGCCTGACGAACGTGCGCTCAATGGATGGCGTTTTCTCGCGTCTATTTCGAGCGAATATCCGGAGCTACCTGTGCTCGTGTATAGCGAGTTCGAAGATCCATTCCTGATTGGAAGTCTGGTGAAGCGCGGAATTGCGGGCATCGTCAGCAAGCGCGAAGAGATTTCCGAGGTCGTGACCGCTGTTCGGCGCGTCGCGTCGGTGCAGCGCTACTTCTCTCCGATCATGCAGGCCGCGCTGGACCAGTTCGACGCGTTACCTCAACTGCGGCGGTTCGCCGGACTCACACGTCGGCAGATGGAAGTCGCGGGGCTGATGCTGTGCGGGTTGACGGTCTGCGAGACGGCGCGCCTGCTCAATCGTCGCCCTAACACCATTAGCATGCAACGCATGGCCGCATGCAAGCGGCTGGGCTTTTCCGGCGAGTCCGAAATGTATCGCTTTGCCGCCGGGCATGGCCTGTGGCTGGACAGATCGAGCGTGGATCAGATGCTCGAATTCGCGTGATCCGGCGGTCGACGGTCCCTCTCTTTTCGATCTTCTTTCCACGGCGCCTCGACCGCTCGCGTTGAGGCGCTCGCCTTTTCTGAATTGACACGATGCGGCTATTCCGCCGGCCCTTCGGATGCGACTGGTCGGAAGTCGTCGCGCGCATCAACGGTCACATGCTGCAACTGATCGCCGAAAGCTCGCCGCTGCATAGCGTTTCAGCCCCGCAGTGCGCTCCAGACGAGCGGGCGCATGGTCTGCAAAGGCATCGTCAACGAGGCGACGTCTTACTGCCCGCACGGCGACGGCACGCTCCGCTTGCCTGAACCGGCTCGCACACCCACTCCTCTCGCCCGCCGTAGGCTTCATTCGAAGCTCTGGCATCGTCACTTGCCGATTGCATCATGGTGAGCTTGCGCAGTTCGGATTCCGGCGTCGGATAGTGAGTCGAACGCGACGCCGCGAACGCTTTGGCCGCGCACAATACTGCAACCACAGCGCACGCCGACAGCAAAATAAAAGTACTGACGCGCACGCGGACCATGCGGCGCCGGCGAAAGATGGGACGGGACATATTGCTTGCCTGGCGTTATCGCGCGGCAGATTACGCGCGTGTCCGCCAATGGGAAATGGAGTGAGTCGGGAGTAGAACTCTAGCGAGACATACGCGCCGTCGATATAGAAATCGGTTGATTTGCCGCGAACCCGATGACTCGCGCTGAACCGCTAATCGTGGAGCGAGGCCATATAAAGATCACGCAGTTCCGTCAGTTCGTCCTGAACGATCGACACGAATGCCTCGACGTCCTCGGACCAATTTTCCGTTTCGCGGATCGCCGCACGAAGTTCCTGACACTGGTCGCGAAGCATCGACGGCCCCAGCACCGACAGCCCGCCCGACACGCGATGCGCCCAATGGCGCAACGCCTGCGTGTCGCGGCTCTCCCGAATCGGATGGAGTGCAGCGAGATCCATGTCCGTCTGCTGCACGATCATCCGGACGTAGTCGGCGGGCACAGCGGGAAACCTGGGCGGCAGTTCTTCGTCGTTATCGTCGCCCAGCGTCTTCTCATACGGCGTTTCGGGCGCACGTGCCAACACGGCCGCCAGCACCGACAGCGCAACGGGCTTCGTCAGATAGTCGGTAAAGCCCCGAGCGCGTCCTTGCTCGACGTCCTGCGCACTCGCACTCGCGCTCACCGCATACACGGGCAGTTCGGGCTCTTTCGCGCGAATGGCGGCAAGCAGTTCAGCACCCGTCATCTTCGGCATGTCCATGTCCGTCAGCACGATATCGACATGGTGTTTGCAGAGTAGTGCGAGCGCTTCCTCGCCGTCGGCGGCTTCAATCACTTTCGCGCCTAGCGTCAGAAGCTGATCGCGCAGCAGCCCGCGATTCAGCAGGTTGTCTTCGGCGACGAGAACGGTCGACATCTCGTTCGTTCGCGGTCTCGCCGCGCTCTCTCTTGCGGCGGGCTCGAACAGACGCGCCCTGGCATGCGGTCCTTGCGTCAACGACTGCACCGCCTGCCTGAATCCGCGCAGACTGAAGATGCTCACTTCGAGCGAGCCGTCCTCGCGAATCGCAGGCACCAGCGGGCCGTCTTGCGTCATCCGGATCACGCGGGACGTGTCTTGCCAGACACGCGCGATATCGGCCACGGGAAACTCATCGGTTGCGATGAGATATTCGCAGCCGTCGAGCTCCGTCGCGCCAATGCCTGGGTCGACATAGGTCAACGAGCTGGCTCGCGGATCGTAAAGGCAATCGAACCACTCGCGATATTCGCTTGCACGGCAAAGAATGGCCGCGTGCCCCGCAAGCGGTTCTTCGCTGGGCCCCGCCGCGGGCGCCTCGCTGCGCAACGGCAGCGAAACCGCGATGCGCGTCCCGACGCCTTCGATGCTTTCGACCGCGATCCGCCCTCGCATCAGTTCGCACAGCCGCGCGCAAATGGAAAGACCAAGACCTGTTCCGCGCGCCTGCGTAAGCCGGTGTCCTTCGCCCTGCGTAAAGGGCTGAAAAAGCCTTTGACGCAGCTCGTCGGGGATGCCCACGCCCGTATCCGCGACGCTCAATTGAAGCGCCGCATCGCGCCAGTCCGCGCGCACCACGATCTTGCCGAAGTGCGTGAACTTGAGCGCATTGCCCAGCAGATTGTTCAATATCTGCGAGACGCGAATCGGATCGAACAGCAACCGCTCGGGACACGCGCGATCGATCACGACGAAAAGCTTCAGCCCCTGACGGTTCGCAAGCGGCGCGTGCGCGATCATGACGCGAAGAATCAGCTCGCGGATGCAGCCCCAGTCTTCCGCGAGGCGCATCTCGCCGACATCCATCTTCGAGAAGTCCAGCACGTCGTTCACGACCTGCAACAACGCGCCTGCGGAGGCCTGCATGGATTGGACCCGCGCGGCCTGTTCGGCGGCGAGCGGGCCGAGTGCCACCAGTTCGAGATTGCCGACCAGCGACGCGAGCGGCGTGCGGATCTCGTGACTCATCGACGCGAAGAAATTGAGCTTGGCCTTGGCCATGTTGTCGCTCGTCTCCTTCGCCGCGCGCAAGAGCCTTTCTACCTCGTGCTGCTCGGTGATGTCGGCGATCGCGCAGAAGAGCACATCCGTCTTGTTGACGACGGCGGGTGCAAACGCGATCTTCAGGTGCAGATCGTCCGCGCCGGGCCGCGGTTGCGAATATTCGAACTGCTCGATACCCGTATCGCTTCGCGCCGGCGTTGGCGAAATGCCGCGCTTTTCGAAGGCTTCGCACAAGCCGAGCGGCAATCGCGTCGGCGTTTCGCCCAGGTCGAGCACGGTGCGCGCGATCTGATTCGCCGCGATGATCCGGAAGTCGTACCTCAGGACGATGCACAATCCGACGGGCGTCGAATGCACCAGCAGGTGATTGAGAATCTCGCCTTCGACTGCGAGGCACGCCTGGTCATAAGTGCGCGTGAGATAGCGATAGTTCCAGTAGCGGTACATCGCCAGCAGCAGGCCGACCAGCGCCAGGGTCAGGACCAGGATCACGAATGCTTCGGTGCGCCTTGCTGCCAGATCCTTGTAGACAGGCAGCGAAAGCACGATGTGCCCGATGTCGTAGATCAGCGGCTGCGAGCGCGCGCCCCAGCCATGACCCGGAATCCAGCGAAAGACGCCCGCCGCTCCCGGCCGAAGATGCTTTTCCGCGTAGAACACATTCGCAGCCGCGTCGCCCGCCAACATCTCGCCTTGTGGGTCGAACAACGCGGCATCGGACTCCATCGACTCCGGGATCGAGTCGGCAACCACACGGTCCAGATCGATTCTCGTCGCAACGAACGCATAAGGCTGGTCGTCCTTTGCAACAATCGAAAACACAATGAACGTATGGGCATGGAAGCCGAGCGAAGCCGGTGCTTTGAACCACATCGTGCGCCGCTCGCGCACGGCATCGAGTTCATCGATATCGCGCGCCGCCATGGTTGCCTTGATCCAGTGCGCCAGTACTGTGAGCCGGTCTGTGCCATTCGGGTCGCGCACATTGGCATCTGCCGGAAAGAAGCCGTATCCGTATGACGCGCTTGCATCGAGCAGGCCAAATTGCAGCGTTGGCGTGCGGCTGCCGCGCGAGAGCAGTTGAACGGCTTCGTCACAGGCAAACTGGATGCGCGATTCGCTATGGTCGCGCCGCCAGGCGACGCACCTCTCGCCGCCCTTCCTGACGGGTGAACCGAGCAAACCCTGTCCGCTTAGTTCGAGCAGCAGACGCCCCGTCGTCAACATGCTTTGCTGGGCGCCGAGCGCTGCATTCACGTTGGTCGTCAGCAGATGCGCCGCCTCCTGTTCACGCTTCAACGAGGTATTCAGCAACGTGAGTCCCGTGACAATCGCCGCCGATAGCGCCGCGACAATCAGCAATCCGACGGCTACGGAGAAGATGCGGCGCTCGCGCTTCAGGTTGCGCTCCAGCATCCGCAGCATCTCGAGGGGCGAATCCTGCCCTGAAGCGAAGAGACGCTCCATCAGGCAAGTCCCATCTCGGTTGCGTATTTGACGAGCTCGGCGTGATTCTCGACGTGCAGCTTGCGCATGGCCGAGCGCTTCTGCGTCGCGACGGTCGGCACCGAGCGGTTCAACGTGCGCGCGATCTCCGTCACAGAGAGACCTTGCGCGAAGAGGCGCACCACTTCGAGTTCACGCGGCGAGAGCTTCTGCTCGCGGCCGAGGTCTTTCGTCCGCGCGCCTTCGCGCGCGAGCCGCTGCTCGATCTTCGGCGAAATGACCGTTTCCTTGCTGACCAAAGCCCGCATGCAAATCTGCGCAAGTTCGGACGTCGGCTCTTCCTTGCTCACGATCGCGGCAACGCCCATCTTGCAGAGCTCGTGAAACATGCCGCCGCTCGTGACCATCGTAAAGACCACGAGCGGAATCTCCGGATGCGCGCGGCGCAGCATGCTGACGAGACGCAGCCCGTCGAGTTCGACCTGCTCGTCGCCCTGCATCACGAGATCGGTAATGATGAGGTCGGCGGGTTCATTTTCGAGCAGGCGAATCAGTTCCGCGCCCGAATGGGCCTTTGCCACTACCGTGTAGCCCGGTATGTCGGCGAACGTGTCGGAAATGGCCCAAAGGACGACCGGGTGGTCGTCAGCCAGCACGACCCGGACGTTACGCGTCGTGCCGCTCATGAACGCACCGAAGAGCCGTTGGTATTTGCCTCGACAGATCGAACAGACGAACAGCATGGTTCATCACAATCTCCGCGGGTTGGGTACACGGCCCTTTACATTGTAAGACATGCCTGGTTTTATTGAGAAATCCGCGAATCGAATGTGCGCTGTTCATTGTGAACAGAAATGTGAATAAAGCCCTTCTTTGACGATGAAAAAGAGGCATTGCATGCGCTCTCGCCATCGCAACAGACGCGGTGCTCGCAGGCAAGGCGCAGGCTGCCGCCGTTCATCTCGCACAGCGCGCAATCCGGCGACGCTCCCTGGCATCCCTGATCTTCTGTGACGGACGCGCGCGCGGCGTGGTGCATCGATGGCTCGAGGCCGCGTATCGGCATGCGCAGCAGATTGGCGATCTGCGTCCTCCGAAGCTGTTCGCTCGCGGCCAGCAGCATCCCCGTCACGACGACCATCGACGCAGACAATGCGAGCGCGGCCGACACCATCGCGCGAGACGTAGTGCCATGCAGACTCAAAACGCCGAGCAGCGCAAGCGACAGCAAGAAAAAGGCCGGCAGCAGAAATATCGAAGCGCCACCCACGCCTTCACACCACTTTCGCAATGTTGGGCTGAACTGCCTGGAAGCGAACATACATTGGGCCTGATTGAAGAAAAGTAGCTGAGTACCGATGGGCGTAAAGATCGCGGGAGTGCATTACCCGCTGCGCGACGCGGCAAACGCGTCGGTTTGCTTGTGTCTGCGCGTTATTCAGACTGTAAAGAAACCGTCTTCGTCGAGATATAGAAGAATGTCGATTTCGCGCGCGATGAGTGACCGATTTCTACCGCTTTGCATTGCGATCGCTCATTTGCCTCGCTCCACGCTCCGGCCCGCTGCGATGCTGAAATCGCGGCGCAAAAAAGCCGCCCCACACGGGGCGGCAAGGTCGAAATCGGAGCATATTCGCCAGCCGTATTGCGGTGACGACTGGCTGAGCGTTATTTGAAGCCTTATCACGCTTCAGTCCTATAGAAGGATTTCGAATTTTTGCGATGGCCGGTGTATCTATTTGGCTTCGATTAATCCGGTCGCGATTGTTCAACCGGTTGACGCGCCGTATTTGCGTAATTTGCATGAGGTGCTTTCGATAATCGGCTCAGCAAATGCTCATCGATGCAGCCCTGACGGCGGCCCCGAAATTCCCGTCCATCGCATTGATCCGTCTCAACCTTCGCGTACTCCGCAATCGACATAGTTCGAAAGAACTATGTCCTGGCCTTTCTCCCTAGTTCCAACGGAACGCTCCGACTAACCATCCGGCGGATATTCATCCCGATGCCGGACGAACACAATCGTGCCGAGAGACTTGCAGTCCGGTCGTGCTGCCCATGCACGCCGGACGTATCAAAGGAGAAGCACGATGAGTTCAAGACCCTTATCAGCGCGGCGCGGCCGCGTGATCGAAATCTGGACACCCGAGGACAAAGCGTTCTGGGAACGCGAGGGCGAAGCCGTCGCCAAGCTGAACCTGTGGATCTCGGTGCCGGCCCTGTTCCTCGCGTTTGCGATCTGGCAGGTGTGGAGCGTCGTGGCCGTGAGCCTGCCGACGCTCGGGTTCCGCTATTCGACCAACCAGCTCTTCTGGCTCGCCGCCGCGCCCGCGCTCAGCGGCGCGACGCTGCGCATTTTCTATTCGTTCATGGTGCCGCTCGTCGGCGGTCGACGCTGGACGGCGATTTCCACCGCGTCGCTGCTGATCCCTGCAATCGGCATCGGCATCGCAGTGCAGGACACGTCCACGAGCTATCCGACGATGCTCTCGCTTGCGTTGCTATGCGGCTTCGGCGGCGGCAACTTCAGCTCGAGCATGGCCAACATCAGCTTCTTCTTCCCGCGCGAGCGCAAAGGCTCGGCGCTCGGCGTCAATGCGGGGCTCGGCAACCTGGGCGTGTCGGTGGTGCAGTTCCTCAGTCCGCTCGTCGTGACGGCGGGGATCTTCGGCGTATTCGCCGGCGATCCGCAAAGCATCGTCAAGGACGGGCACATCTCGCACGTCTGGACGCAGAACGCCGCGTTCGTCTGGGTCCCGTGGATCGCGCTTGCGTCACTGACCGCGTGGTTCGGCATGAACGATCTCGCAGAGGCCAAGGCGTCGTTCGCCGATCAGGCCGTCATTTTCCGGCGCAAGCACAACTGGCTGATGTGCGTCCTCTATCTCGGCACGTTCGGCTCGTTCATCGGCTATGCGGCGGGATTTCCGCTGCTGATCAAGAGCCAGTTCCCCGGCGTGAATCCCCTCGCGTATGCGTGGCTCGGGCCGCTCGTCGGCGCCGTCGTGCGGCCTTTCGGCGGCTGGCTCGCGGACAAGCTCGGCGGCGCACGCGTGACGCTGTGGAACTTCGTCGTGATGGCATGCGCGGTCGGCGGCGTCCTCTGGTTCCTGCCGTCGGGTCCGTCGGGCGGCGCCTTCTCGGGCTTCTTCATGAGCTTTCTCGTGCTGTTCCTGACGACGGGCATCGGCAACGGCTCGACCTTCCGCATGTTCCCGGTGATCTTCCTGTCCTCGAAGCTGAAGGAAGTCGACCCCAACGACCGCGACGCGGTACAGCGCGCAACGAAGGAAGGCAACACGGAAGCGGCCGCCACGCTCGGCTTCGCGGCGGCGATCGCGGCCTATGGCGGTTTCTTCATCCCGAAGAGCTACGGCAGCTCGATCGCCCTGACGGGCGGCCCGCAGGCCGCGCTGTACACCTTCATCGCCTTTTACCTGATCTGCATCGCGTTGACCTGGTGGCATTACGCCCGCCGCAACGCGCCGATGCCTTGTTGAACCCCGGAGCGCAATCATATGAGCCACTTTCTCGACCGACTGAGCCACTTCGCGCTGCCCAAGGAGCGCTTCGCGGACAGCCACGGTCTGACCACAGGTGAAGACCGCACCTGGGAAGACGCGTACCGGAACCGCTGGTCGCACGACAAGATCGTGCGCAGCACGCACGGCGTGAACTGCACGGGTTCGTGCTCGTGGAAGATCTACGTGAAGGGCGGCATCGTCACGTGGGAAACGCAGCAGACCGACTATCCGCGCACGCGCTGGGACATGCCGAATCACGAACCGCGCGGCTGCGCACGCGGCGCATCGTATTCGTGGTACCTGTACAGCGCGAACCGCATCAAGCACCCGATGGTGCGCGGCCGGCTGCTCAAGCGCTGGCGCGAGGCGCTCAGCGTGCATCGCGACCCCGTCGACGCATGGGCGTCGATCGTCGAAAACACGGATGCCCGTCGCGACTATCAGAAGGTGCGCGGCATGGGCGGCTTCGTGCGCAGCACGTGGGACGAAGTGAACGCGCTCATCGCCGCGGCCAACGTCTACACGATCAAAAAGCATGGCCCCGACCGCGTGATCGGCTTCTCGCCGATTCCGGCGATGTCGATGGTCAGCTACGCAGCGGGAAGCCGCTACCTGAGCCTGATCGGCGGCGTCTGCATGAGCTTCTACGACTGGTATTGCGACCTGCCGCCCGCCAGCCCGCAAGTCTGGGGCGAGCAGACCGACGTGCCCGAGTCGGCGGACTGGTACAACTCCTCTTACATCATCGCGTGGGGCAGCAACGTCCCGCAGACGCGCACGCCCGACGCTCACTTCTTCACCGAAGTCCGCTACAAGGGCACGAAGACGGTCGCCGTGACGCCTGACTACAGCGAAGTCGCGAAGCTGTCCGACCTGTGGCTGCATCCGCGGCAAGGCACAGACGCGGCGCTCGCGATGGCGTTCGGCCACGTGGTGCTGAACGAGTTCTACTTCAGGACACGCAGCGCCTATTTCGACGACTACGCGCGGCGCTACACCGACCTGCCGATGCTGGTGATGCTAAAGGAGCACACGCTGCCCGACGGGCGCACGACGCTCGTGCCGGATCGCTACCTGCGCGCAAGCGATTTCAACGGCGAGCTCGGACAGCGCAACAACCCCGAATGGAAGACGATCGCGTTCGACACGACCGGGCGCGCGGTGCTGCCGAACGGCTCGATCGGCTTTCGCTGGGGCGCGCAGGATCGCGACGACACGGGCAAATGGAATCTCGAAGACAAGGAAGCGCGCCACGACGCCCAGGTCAAGCTCAAACTCTCCGTGCTCGAAGACGGCGAGCAGGCGCATGAGATCGTCGATGTCGCGCTGCCCTACTTCGGCGGTGTCGAGTCGCCGCACTTCACGGCCAATCCGCTGAACGGGCAGATCAATCACGTCCGCGTGCCCGCCGTGCGCCTTCCGCTCGGCAAGGAAGGCGAACGCCGCGACGCGCTGGTGGCGACCGTGTTCGACCTCCAGGCCGCGCAGTACGGCATCGATCGGGGCCTCGGCAGCGGCGCGTCCGGCTACGACGACAACGCCGCCTATACGCCCGCCTGGGCCGAATCGATCACAGGCGTGCCGCGCGACCAGATCATCACCGTCGCGCGCGAGTTCGCAAGCAACGCGGACAAGACGCAAGGCCGCTCGATGGTGATCATCGGCGCGGCGATGAATCACTGGTATCACGCCGACATGAATTACCGCGGCGTGATCAACCTGCTGATGATGTGCGGCTGCATCGGCAAGAGCGGCGGCGGCTGGGCGCATTACGTCGGCCAGGAGAAGCTACGCCCGCAGACGGGCTGGACGGCGCTCGCCTTCGCGCTCGACTGGGCGCGTCCGCCGCGCCAGATGAACAGCACGAGCTTCTTCTATGCTCACACGGACCAGTGGCGCTATGAGAAGCTCGACATGGAGGAAATCGTCTCGCCGCTCGCGGATAGGCAGGTCTACGGCGGCAGCATGATCGACTACAACGCGCGCGCGGAACGCATGGGATGGCTGCCGAGCGCGCCGCAACTGCGGACGAACCCGCTGCATCTCGCGAAGGACGCCGCCGCTGCGGGCATTGAAGCAAAGGACTATGTGGCGAACGGGCTGCGCGACGGCAGCCTGCAGATGAGCTGCGAAGACCCTGATGCACCGGAGAACTGGCCGCGCAACATGTTCGTGTGGCGATCGAACCTGCTCGGCTCGTCGGGCAAGGGTCACGAGTATTTCTGCAAGCATCTGCTCGGCACGGAAAACGGCGTGCAGGGCAAGGACCTCGGCGACAGCGACGCCCGGCCCACCGAAGTGAAGTGGCACGGACAAGCGCCCGAAGGCAAGCTCGATCTGCTGGTGACGCTCGACTTTCGCATGAGCACGACGTGCCTGTACTCGGACATCGTGTTGCCCACCGCAAGCTGGTACGAGAAGAACGACCTCAATACCAGCGACATGCATCCGTTCATCCATCCGCTTTCGGCAGCCGTCGATCCCGTCTGGCAGTCGCGCTCCGACTGGGAGATCTACAAGGGATTCGCGAAGGCCTTCAGCGAAGTGTGCGTCGGGCATCTAGGCGTCGAGCGGGACGTGGTGCTCACGCCGCTGATGCACGACTCGCCCGCCGAACTCGCGCAACCGTTCGGCGTGAAGGAATGGCACAAGGGCGAATGCGAGCTGATTCCGGGCAAGACCGCGCCGCAGGTCGCAGTAGTCGAGCGCGACTATCCGAACCTGTACAAGCGCTTCACCGCGCTCGGCCCGCTGATGAACAAGGCGGGCAACGGCGGCAAGGGCATCGCGTGGAAGACGGAAACGGAAGTCACGCAGCTCGGCCAGCTCAACGGCATCACGGAAGCGGAAGGCTCGACGAAGGGCATGCCGCGCATCGTGTCCGACATCGACGCGTGCGAAGTGATCCTGCAACTCGCGCCCGAAACGAACGGACATGTCGCCGTGAAGGCGTGGGAAGCGCTCTCGAAGGCGACTGGGCGCGATCACCGTCACCTCGCGCTCTATCGCGAAGACGAAAAGATCCGCTATCGCGACGTGCAGGCGCAACCGCGCAAGATCATCAGCTCGCCGACGTGGAGCGGCATCGAAAGCGAGACCGTGAGCTACAACGCGGGCTATACGAACGTGCATGAACTGATTCCGTGGCGCACGCTCACCGGGCGGCAGCAGTTCTATCAGGATCATCCGTGGATGATCGCATTCGGCGAAGGCTTTTCGAGCTATCGCCCGCCCGTGGACCTGAAGGCTACATCGGGTATCCACGAGATCAAGCCGAACGGTCATCCCGAGGTCGTGCTGAACTTCATCACGCCGCACCAGAAATGGGGCATTCACAGCACGTACAGCGACAACCTGCTGATGCTCACGCTGAACCGCGGCGGCCCCGTCGTCTGGCTGAGCGAGGACGACGCGCGTCGTGCCGGCATCGAGGACAACGACTGGATCGAGGTCTTCAACATCAACGGCGCGATCGCGGCGCGCGCCGTGGTCAGCCAGCGCGTGAATCCCGGCATGGTGCTGATGTACCACGCGCAGGAAAAGATCATCAACACGCCGGGCTCGGAGATCACGGGCGTGCGGGGCGGCATCCACAACTCCGTCACGCGCATCGTCCTGAAGCCCACGCACATGATCGGCGGCTACGCGCAGTTGAGCTACGGCTTCAACTACTACGGCACGATCGGCACGAACCGCGACGAGTTCGTGGTGGTGCGCAAGATGAAGAACGTCGACTGGCTGGATACCCCGCGCAATGACGAACTCGCGCGGGCATGCCAGACCCGGGGCGAAAAGCCCTGACCTGCCGACGAACAGAAGGAGTCAATGATGAAAGTACGCGCACAGATCGGCATGGTGCTGAATCTCGACAAGTGCATCGGATGCCATACCTGCAGCGTGACCTGCAAGAACGTGTGGACCAGCCGGCCAGGGGTCGAATACGCATGGTTCAACAACGTCGAGACGAAACCGGGTATCGGCTACCCGAAGGAATGGGAAAACCAGGACAAGTGGAACGGCGGCTGGGAGCGCCGCGCGGACGGTTCGATCGCGCCGCGTCAGGGCGCGAAGTGGAAGCTGCTGATGAAGATCTTCGCGAACCCGAATCTGCCGCAGATCGACGACTACTACGAGCCCTTCACGTTCGACTACGACCACCTGCATCGCGCGCCCGAAATGAAGGCGGCGCCCACTGCGCGGCCGCGTAGCCTGATCACCGGGCAGCGCATGGAGAAGATCGTCTGGGGGCCGAACTGGGAAGAGATTCTCGGCGGCGAATTCAGCAAGCGCAGCAAGGACCGCAATTTCGACGATATCCAGAAGGACATCTACGGCCAGTTCGAGAACACCTTCATGATGTATCTGCCGCGCCTGTGCGAGCACTGCCTGAACCCGGCGTGCGTCGCGTCGTGCCCGTCGGGCTCGATCTACAAGCGCGAAGAAGACGGCATCGTGCTGATCGATCAGGACAAGTGCCGGGGCTGGCGCATGTGCGTGAGCGGCTGTCCGTACAAGAAGATCTACTACAACTGGAAGAGCGGCAAGGCGGAGAAATGCATCTTCTGCTATCCGCGCATCGAGGCCGGCCAGCCAACAGTCTGCTCGGAAACCTGCGTCGGGCGCATCCGCTATCTGGGCGTGCTGCTCTATGACGCCGATCGCATCGAACAGGCGGCGAGCGTCGAGCACGACAAGGACCTGTATCAGGCCCAGCTTAACGTCTTTCTCGATCCGCATGATCCCGCCGTGATCGCGCAGGCGCTCAAGGACGGCGTGCCGCGGAACTGGCTCGACGCGGCGCGCGCGAGCCCTGTCTACAAGATGGCTGTCGAGTGGCAGGTCGCGCTGCCGTTGCACCCCGAGTACCGCACGCTGCCGATGGTCTGGTATGTGCCGCCCCTCTCGCCCATCACGGCTGCCGCGAACGCCGGGCACGTGAGCGCGAACGGCGAAATCCCGGACGTGAGCCAGTTGCGCGTTCCCGTTCGATATCTCGCGAACCTCCTCACGGCCGGCGACACAGCGCCCGTCGTACGCGCGCTCGAACGCATGCTGGCCATGCGCGCGTGGCAGCGGGGCCGTCACGTCGACGGACGCGAAAACCACGCGGTGCTCCGGCAGGTCGGACTCAGCGTCGCGGAAGTCGACGAGATGTATCGCGTGATGGCCATCGCGAACTACGAAGACCGCTTCGTCATTCCGACGTCGCACCGCGAATATGCGGAGAACGCGTTCAATGTACGCGGCGGCTGCGGGTTCAGCTTCGGCAACGGCTGCTCCGAGGGCGTGACGGAAACGAGCCTGTTCGGAAGCGAGAAGAAGCGCACGATTCCGATTCGCGTGGAGGTCTGAGCGATGTCGACCATCCATACCGATCAGCCTTCGCTCAAGACGACGCTGCGCGTGCTCGCCCATCTGCTCGACTATCCGGATGCGGCGTTGCGAGCGGCCCTGCCCGAGATGCGCGACGCGCTGCATGCGCAAGACACGCTCTGCGAGCAACGGCGTGGCGAGATCGACTCGCTCATCGACACGCTGCTGCGCGACGACGGCTTCGACACCGAGGCCGCTTACGTCGACCTGTTCGATCGCGGCCGCGGCACTGCGCTGCATCTGTTCGAGCACGTGCACGGCGACTCGCGTGAGCGCGGGCCGGCGATGATCGACCTGATCCAGACCTACGAGCAGGCGGGGCTGTATCTCGCGTCGGATGAACTGCCCGATCATCTGACCGTGCTGCTCGAATATGCATCGACGCAGCCGCCTGAATCCGCGAAGGGCCTGCTCGGCGAAGTCGCGCATATCCTGCGCAACCTGTACAGCGCATTGACCAGGCGGCAAAGCGCGTATGCGAGCGTGCTGGCCGCGCTGCTCGATCTCGCGGGAGAACAGGCGCGCGCCGTCGAACTGCCGCAAGAGCCGGGCCTCGACGAAACATGGAGCGAGCCCGCCGCCTTCGACGGCTGCTCGTCCCAGGGCCAGCGACGCCCCGGCGAGCCGCAGCCCGTGCGCATCGTCAGAGACGCGCGCTCGTCTCTTCAAACGCAATCCTGCATGCAACCTTTTACGCAACCTCATACGCAAGCTCATACGCAACTTCATACGCAACCTGAGCAAGGAGCATCGGCATGAACCCCGTGCACAACTTCTTCTTCGGCGTCTATCCGTACCTGTGCCTCGCCGTGTTCCTGTTGGGCTGTCTTATCCGCTTCGATCGCGACCAGTACACGTGGAAGAGCGATTCGTCCCAGCTCTTGCGGGCCGGGCAGCTGCGCTGGGGCAGCAACCTGTTTCACATCGGCATCCTGTTCCTGCTGTTCGGGCACACGGTTGGCCTGCTGACGCCGCATGCGCTCTACGAGCCGTTCATCAGCGCGCAGCACAAGCAATTGCTGGCGATCGTTTCTGGCGGAACGGCGGGACTCATCTGCTTCGTCGGACTGACACTGCTCCTTCATCGGCGCCTGTCCGATCCGCGCATCCGGCTCACGAGCCGCCGCACGGATATCGCGATTCTCGTGATCCTGTGGCTGCAACTGTGCCTCGGCCTTATCACGCTGCCTTTCTCGTTTGCCGACCGCGCGGACGCGCACACGATGCTCGTGCTCGCCGACTGGGCCCAGCGGATCGTGACATTCCGCCCGGATGCGAGCGGACTGCTTGAAGTCGAGTGGCCGTTCAGGCTGCACATCGTGCTCGGCATGACGATCTTCCTGCTGTTCCCGTTCAGCCGGCTCGTGCACGTGTGGAGCGGCTTCGCATCGGTGGCTTATGTGTTCCGGCCTTACCAGCTCGTACGCTCGCGTCGGCTGAACCTGCCGTCGCGTGGTCAGTCGGCCCGCAAGCTCTGAACTCAGGGAGGCGAACATGCAGAACGATCTGCCGGACGTCGCAACGGTCAATGGCGTCGCACTTCATCGTCCGGATGAAGTGCTCGACGCCGGAACGCTGCGTCAACGCGCCTGCACCGAACTATTGCGGCAGGCGGCCATCGCGCAAGGACTGCTCGACGCCGACGACCGCGCATCCGGGGACGGGGCAACCAGCCCCGCGGCGACGGCCGCCATCGACGCGCTGCTCGAACGCGTGCTGCACGTGCCGGAACCGGCCGACGACGCGTGCCGCCGGTACTACGCCGCTCATCCCGCGCGCTATGCGGTGGGCGAACGCGTGCATGCCCGGCATGTGCTGTTCGCCGTGACGCAAGGCGTCGACGTCAACGCGCTTCGTCAGCGGGCGGAAGCGTGTCTGCTCGACGTGCGATGCAGCGACGCCGACAACGACGACCGTTTCGCACGCGCCGCGGCCGAGTTGTCGAATTGCCCGAGCGGCGCTGAGGGCGGCGACCTGGGTTGGCTCGCCACCGACGAATGCGCGCCCGAATTCGCCGCACAACTTTTCGGCCAGACGGAGATCGGCGTGTTGCCACGGCTCGTGCATAGCCGCTTTGGCCTGCATGTGGTGGAAGTCCTCGCACGCAAGCCCGGCGCGCAGCAAGAGTTCGAGACGGTGCGCGCAGCCGTCGCGCAGACGCTGCGGCAGTTGGCGTTTTCGACGGCAGTGCGTCAGTATGTCAGCCTCGAGGCCGCGCATGCGGATATCATCGGCGTCGATATCGAAGCGGCCGCAACGCCGCTCGTCCAGTAACCCGCCCTATCGAAGCCCTTGCCCCCTTGTCCATTCCATGCCGTTGATCGAACTTTATCCGTATGTGAAGCTCGCTCATGTGTCGTTCGTCACCGGCAGCGGCCTGCTGTTCGCGACGCGCGGCGCGGCTGTGCTGACCGGGCGAGCCTGGCCGACGCGTCCGGGCTGGCGACGGCTCAGCTATGTGATCGACACGTCACTGCTGGCAGCGGGCGGCGCGTTGTGGCTCATGCTGCATCTGAATCCCGTACGGGACGCATGGCTTGGCGCCAAGCTGCTCATGCTCGTCGCCTATATCGTGGCTGGATCGTTTGCGCTGAAACACGGCCGCACCCGGTTCGTCCGATGCGTGAGCCTCGGATGCGCGATCGCGCTGTATCTGCTGATCGTGTCGGTTGCCGTCACGCATCGTCCGCTCGGACTGTTCGCGCAGGCGTAGCGACCTCCCGTCCTGGGTCATGCGTCGTTCGACGCGCCATGTCACCCGCAACCGCTTTGCCGCCCGATGTCGCCAGAGCAACCAGCCTGACGACACAACTAGCAAACGCTTGATCTGGATCAGACTTCTCTCGACCAGGCGAAGGCACATTGTCAAGAGAAGGTTTCTGGATGTCGACCGTTAGCGGAGTTCGCGGCAGACGGTTCCGAGCCACCCATCGACGTCAATGAAAAAGTTCCAGACTCTCGCGGCAAAGCTAGGCATCATCGGCGGTTTGCTGCTGCTTGCGGCATCCGTTTCGATCGGCTACACGCTATGGGCAAGCTGGCAGCTCGAAGGCGGCGCGGCCGCCGTCAACGAAGCGGGCCGCATGCGCATGCAAACCTGGCGGCTCGCGCAAACGCTCGCGCGCGGCGATCCCGCGCACATCAACGCGCAAGCCGATCAGTTCGAGCAAAGCGTCGCGCTGCTGCGCAACGGCGATCCGGCGCGGCCACTGTTCGTGCCGCACGACGCGCGCTCGACGGCAGCCTTCGCGGACGTGCAGCGCGCATGGACGGTGGTGCGCAGCCATTGGACCGCTTCCCCCGCGCCCGACTCGGCGCAGGCGGCCGCCGAGGCCGAGGAGTTTGTCAAGCATATCGATCGGCTCGTGTCGGCCATCGAGGGGCGTGTGTCCTATCTGACCGCGATCCTGAATATGCTGCAGGTTTTCATGATCGGCTTGACGATTGCCAGCGCGGTCACGCTGCTTTATTCGGCCTATATCTTCGTGTTCAATCCGCTGGAACGGCTCAAGACGGGACTCGCTCGCGTGCGGGAAGGCGATCTGGCAGCGCGCGTCAAAGTCGACTCGAACGACGAATTCGGCACGCTGTCCGAAGGCTTCAACCGGATGGCCGAAACGCTCCAGGAGCTTTATCAGAACCTGGAGGTGAAAGTCGAGGAAAAGACCGAACGGCTCGCCGCGCAAAATGCGCGGCTGAGCACGCTCTATGAGGCAAGCGCGTTTGCTGCGCACGCGGCGACGTTCGACGAACTCGCGAGCGGCTTTGCGAGACTGGCGCGGCTGGCGGTGAAAGCCGATGCGACCGCCGTGCGATGGACCGACGAAGCCAACCAGCGCTACCTGCTCGTGGCGTCCGACGGCCTGCCGACGGAAATTTCCGAAAGCGAAAAATGCATTCCGACGGGCGGATGCCATTGCGGCCAGCAGCACGCGCAAGCAAGCACGCGCGTGATTTCTATCCGCCCGGATCATCCCGGCCCGCTCGGGCATTGCTCGAAAGCCGGTTTCAGCACGGTGATCGGCGTGCCCGTCAAATTGCAGGACCGGATGGTCGGCGAGCTGGATCTGTTCTTCAACACCCCCGCGACGCTGACGGACGAGGACCGCGTGTTGATCGAAACGATGGGGAGCCATCTTGCCGTCGCGCTTGAAGGCCTGCGCGCGGGGGCGCTGGAACGCGAAGCGGCCGTCGCTGCTGAGCGCAATCTGCTTGCGCGCGAAATGCACGACTCGATCGCGCAAAGCCTCGCCTTCATGAAGATCCAGATCGGCCTGTTGCGCGGCGCGCTCAAACATGCGGACGAGCCGCGTGTCGAGCGGACTGTGTGCGAACTCGATGCCGGCATTCACGAGAGCTTGTCCGACGTCCGCGAGCTGTTGCTGAATTTCCGCACGCGCACGAGCGGCGAAGACGTCATTCCCGCGCTGCGCACGACGCTGCAAAAGTTCGAGCACCAGACGGGGCTCGCGACACATCTGTCCGTCGAAGGACACGGCGTGCCGCTGCCGGCCGATGTCCAGGTGCAGGTGCTGCACGTCGTTCAGGAAGCGCTGTCGAACATCCGCAAGCACGCTCACGCAACCGAAGTGTGGCTCGACGTGCAGCAGGAACCGCAATGGCGCGTGACGGTCCGCGACAACGGATGCGGCTTCGTCAGCTGCGCAGTGCAGAACGATCGGCATATCGGCTTGCGGATCATGCACGAGCGGGCCGAGCGCATCGGCGCGGCCGTTTCAATCGACTCGATGCCCGGATCGGGAACGTGCATCGTACTCACCTTGCCCGAACGCAGGAGGCTGGCAGCATGACAGACCCGACATTGATCCGCGTACTCGTGGTCGACGATCACACGCTGTTCCGGCGCGGCGTCATCGCGCTGTTGAGAGCCGACTCGCGCTTCGAAGTGGTCGCCGAGGCGGGCGATGCCGGCGAGGCCTATCGACGCGCCGCCGAAACGCGACCGGACATCATCCTGCTCGACAACCATCTGCCGGGCGTCAACGGCGTGGATGCGCTGCCGGGGCTTCTCGAAGCGGCACCACAGGCGCGCGTGCTGATGCTGACCGTGAGCGAGGACGAAAGCGATCTGGCTGCGGCGCTGCGCGGCGGTGCGCGCGGCTATCTGCTGAAGACCGTCGACAGCGATGTGATGGCCACGGCGATCGTGCGAACGATGGCAGGCGAATCGACCGTCAGCCCGGAGATGACCAGCAAGCTCGTCACCGCGTTTCAGTCGTTGCAAGGCAAGGACGAAAAAGCGTCATCCGAAGAAGACCCGATCCGCAATCTGTCGCCGCGCGAAGAGCAAATCCTCGCGCAAGTCGCACAAGGACGCACGAACAAGGAGATCGCGCGTGCGATGAACATTGCGGAAACGACCGTCAAGATTCACGTGCAGCACATTCTGCGCAAGCTGAAGCTCAGCTCGCGCGTGCAGGCGGCCACTTATGCCGTCGCGCGCGCGACGCAGGATTCCCCAGTGCCGTTTTCGTTTCACTGACGCGCGAGATGCGCGGCAATCTCCCGCAACTGCGCGGCATCCGTTCGCCTGCCGCGACGTACTGCGCCGCATCGCCCGCCAGGACGCTGGCGCGGAACGTCTGCAGCGCATGCGGGTCCAGTACGGCCTTCAGGAAATCGAATGCGGCGCCGGACAGCCGACCGTTGTTCACGATCAAAATCGGGGGCCAGCCTCCTTCGATCACCCCGACGGCGAGGCTGTCCAACGTAGTCGTCTGCGGCCGTGTCTGTCCAATGGCCGCGCTCGATAGTACCGCAAGGCTCGCCAGCAAAAGCACGAGCAGTCTGACGCGAAGGATCGAAGCCTTGTACATGGCACTCCGGAAAACGCGAACAGCATGGACAACTGCCGATCTCGACGCGCGTGCGAGCCGACCGCCCACGTGGAATGAAGTTTGCGCCGCAGACTGCACACGCTGATGCACCGACCGATCATTAGCTAGCCGTCGGTTGTCAAATCCATTTGAACCGCGGGCCACTTCTGGCGTGCCCCGTTCGGACGGAGGAAGCGGGATCGGCGCGGGCAGCGCGATGCTTGCCGTGTCTTGCAGAGACGCGCGAAGCGTCAAAGCATCATGGGTTTCTGTCCAGGCGTGTCACGCGTTCACGGCCTGTCCAACAGGAGATGCGATGCCTTATCAGACAAACGAGGAACTTCCGGCGTCCGTCCGGGATCACCTTCCCTCACATGCCCAGGATATCTATCGCGCCGCGTTCAATCACGCGTTCGAAGCGCATGCCGCCGATCCGCGCCGCGAAGAGGCGGCTCACCGGATCGCGTGGGCGGCCGTCAAACGTTCATATGACAAGGAAGGCGAGACGTGGGTCCGCAAGTCCTAGACGTGTCGTTGTGAAAACACGGCGCGCTTTTCGGGCTGCACAGCGTCCGGCCATGATCGCAGCCCGCGAGAAAAAGCGCCGCATGGCGCGCGCCCACGCGGTGGAGCACGCGCGCGACATTGGTCCCTCCGCCGCCCGGATCGCGTTGCGCCGCTTCGCATCGGAGCTTGAGCGTATCGACGGTGCGATCGACGGACATCGACATGTCGACAGCGGGATTCAACGTCGCGGTGAGCATGTCGCTCATCGTCCTTTCTTTGCATCTCAGCCCGCTCGCGACGGCACGCCTGCAAGATCCACGCGAGCAGATCGAAGCCGAACTCGGCGCGCACGTCGACATGCTCGCCTGGCCATTCGGCATTTGCGACGTCGACGTTATGCGCATTGCGCGAGAGATAGGCTATGTCGCGGGGTTCACGCTGAGCTCGCGTCGCGTCGAAAAGTTTTTCGACGTTGCTCGCTTTGCCCCGATTCCCGAGGGTCGACGATGTGACGCCGCGCATCCTCGGCCGCCTGCTCGGCGAGCCCGACACGCCATCCGTCCACGCGCGCTCATGACACCGCGCGCGCACGGACACGCGAGCGCGTGCGCAACAGTCGCTGCGTCGCGCTCGTCCTCACGCTGCACGCGATGTATGCTCAGGCTTTCGCCGTATGCAACGCTACCTGCGCTATCGACGGATGCACAGAGCCGATCATGTGGTACGCCCTCATCGATGCACAACGACGCCTGACTCGGGCGATGGCCGAAAGGCTGCCGGAAGAATCGGCGTGCACGCCCGCTGCGCAAGCGCCTTGGGCGATGCCCACGGAAGCGGCGAGTGCGTTCCGCGACTGGATTCTCAGATCCACATGTGCGTTCGAGCAGGCGCCGCCGTTCGCGATCGATGCCGTCGCGGGCGACGTCACGACTGACGAAAGCTGGATTCCCATCGATGAATCCATCGCCGATACGCTGCCCGTCGGCACGCTGCGCAAGTTCACGCGCAACCGCATCGCGCCGGAGGCGGCCGGGAAGTGGCCCGTCATACTCTGCTCGCCGCTCGCCGGCCATCACGCCGTGATGATGCGGGAAACTGTCGAAACGTTGCTCGAACACCGCGACGTGTATATCACCGACTGGGCCGACGCCCGCGACGTGCCACCCGAAGCCGGCCCTCTGCCGCTCGACGATTACGTGCTCGCGCTCGAACGTTTCGTGCGCACCGCTCGCGCGCACGGAACGCCCGTGCACGTCATGGCCGTCTGCCAGGGGACCGTTCCGACGCTCGCGGCGGCCGCCTTGCTCGCGAGCTCGCAGGACGCTCCATTCGCCAGCGTCGCGCTGCTGGGAGGGCCGATCGATACGCGTCTGCATCCGACGCTCATAGACCGCTTCGCACGTTCGCACACGCTCGACTGGTTTCGCACCCACGCGATCGACGCCGTGCCCGCGCCGTATCGGGGAGCCGGACGGCGCGTGTATCCGGGCTTCGTGCAGCAGGCGGCCATCAACGCCGCGCACCCGGAACGGCATCTGCGCCTCGAAGGCCGTTACTGGGCGAGCTGGCTCGCAGGCGACATGCCCGGCGCGCTGAACGCGTTGCGTTCGCTGAACGAGTACGCCGCCGTGCTGGACATGGCGGAATGCTATTTCCTCGACATTATTCGCGTCGTGTTTCATGAACATCTGCTGCCGCAGCAGACATGGTCCGTCGCGGGACGGCACGTAACGACGGACGCGCTTCGCGATACGTCTCTGTGCACGATAGAAGGCGACCACGACGACATCGCGGGCGAAGGGCAAACGCATTGCGCGCACGACCTGTGCAATACGTCGCGCGCGCGGGCGGGTGGGAAGATCACCGTCCCACGCTGCAATCACTACGATCTCTTTACGGGCGAACGCTGGCGCGACGCCGTGCATCCCGGCCTGTGCGACTTCTGGCGCGATGTCGAAAGAGACGCGTCCGCAATCCCGCACGGCGACGCGAGACAGGACCCGTTGGCGGGAGACACGCGTGACGCGTCGACGAAAGCGCCAGCTCGCACTACGATGCCTCGATCAGCACCTTGAGCGCATGCGTGTTGGCGGCGTGCGCAAACGTCTCATACGCGGCAAGAATGTCGACGAGCTGAAAGCGATGCGTGATCAGTTGTGCGGGGTCGAGGCGTCCCGCTTTCACCGTCTTCAGCAACATCGGCGTGCTGACGGTATCGACGAGACGCGTGGTGATCGCGATGTTGCGATCCCACAGCTTTTCCAGATGCAGATCGCACTTGACCCCATGCACGCCGACATTCGCAATCGTGCCGCCCGGTGCAACGAGCCCCTGGCAAAGCTCGAACGTCGCGGGAATGCCGACCGCTTCGATCACGCAATCGACGCCCACGGATTCAGTCAGCTTCATCACTTCCGCGACGGCATCGGCGTGCGAGTTGTTGACGCAAGCCGTCGCGCCGAATCGCTGCGCGACTGCCAGGCGATTGGCGTCCGGGTCGATCACGATGATCTGCGCGGGCGAGTAGAACTGCGCCGTCAGCAGCGACGCGAGTCCGATCGGTCCCGCGCCGACGATGGCGACCGTGCTGCCCGGCTGAACCTTGCCGTTGAGCACGCCGCATTCGAAGCCCGTCGGCAGGATGTCGGAGAGCATGACGAGCGCCTCTTCGTCGAGCCCCGGCGGAATGCGGTAAAGACTGGTCTGCGCATGCGGGATGCGCACATATTCGGCCTGCGTTCCGTCGATCCGGTGGCCGAGAATCCAGCCGCCCGTCGCGCAATGCGAGTACATGCCTCGCCGGCAATACTCGCATTGCCCGCACGACGAGATGCACGAGATCAGCACGTGATCGCCGACCGATAGCCCGCTCACCGCGCTGCCCACGCTATGGACGATGCCCACGCCTTCATGCCCGAGAATGCGGCCAGGCTCGCAGGTCGGCACGTCGCCCTTCAGGATGTGAAGGTCCGTGCCGCAGATGGTGGTGCGCGTGACTTTCACGATCGCGTCGGTGGGCGCCGAGAGTTCGGGCATCGGACGCTCGTCGAGCGACTTCTCGCCAGGGCCGTGATAAACGAGTGCTTTCATATCGCATTTCTCCTGTGACCAATACAACGGTTGCACGCTGTCCAGTCCGGACTTGCGCGGCCGGACAGGCTTGACTTCGAACAACCAGGGCGTCGCCATGCGCCGGCGCGACGCCGTATGCAATGCCTTCGCCAAGGGCTTCGCTGGTCCCACTGTATTAGCGCTCGGCGGCTACCGGTTGACCTGTATCAATCGCCTACGCAAAACGGGCGCGATTGACATGCGTCGACGGCGCCGCGTGTTCGGCTCATAGACTCGATTTCAGCATCGGGCTCGCGCCCGTTCATCCCGTTCTGTCATGGAGCTATGACGATGAGCTACAAAAGCATCCTCGTTCACCTCGATACGAGCGCTCGCGCGCATCCGCGCCTCGAAATGGCGTTGCAGCAACGACTGTCCGACCGCGAGTTCGACGTGTGTTCCGGCGCATCGTCGCGGGACAGAGCCTCACCGAAATCGCCAATGAGCTGTGCGTGAGCGTCAAGACCCGTCAGCACGCACAAGACGCGCGTGCTCGAAAAGATGCAGATGCCGAACGAGAACGGACTCGTGCGCTACGCAATCTGCCACAAGCTGTTCGACGACGAGAACGATATTTAGCCCTGCACCGCGGTACGGGTTCATTGTCGTCTCGATGGGGCTGTCTGGAACGTTGACCTGCCGTCGTGGTGTTTTGACACGCGTCGTGATCGCCAGCGATCGCGCCGCTCTCACGGCCTCCGTTGACCTGGCTCAAGGGCATCCATGCGTCGCGCGATAGATTGAAGCTGTCAGCCAACCAGGAGGCTTCAACGTGATCCGCGCGCGTTTACCTGTGTTGCTTGTTTGCGCGTGCAACGTGTTGCTGGCGACATCGCAGACCGCGCTCGCGCAGCGCAACGAACCGACGGAACGGGTCGGTCAGCAGCATCGCATGTTCTGCCATACGTCGGATGCGCCGTTTCTTCCGCCGTCGTTTCATCAGATCGCGGACCGCTATCGCGGCGCGCCGAACGCGACGGCCAAGCTCGAACACAAGCTGCGGATGGGCGGTCGCGCGCACTGGTGCGATATGGCCATGCCATTGCCCGCCGAGCGCGGCGGCCCGCTTTTCGCGCAAGATGCGCATACGCTGATCGAATGGGTCATTGTCCCCATGATGCGCGCGTTGCAAGAGTCCCGAATCCTGCCCATAAAGGAGCGATCGATGAGAATCACCATCCACCTCGATACATTCGAATGCCCCGATCCCGCCGTCTATGCGATTCTCTGGCTCGACCGCGAAACGCGTAAATGGTCGCGCGAGGGACATGCCGTGATTGATGTTCCGCAATGGGGGACGCTGGTCTCTTCGAAGGGCAGCACGCGTGTCAATGACGCTGCGGGCGTGCATCCGTTTTGCGAGCTGCCGGGGCTCGATCTGACTTCGGCGGAAGGTCCGTTCGAAGGCGAATCGGGCCACGCGCTGTGGTATCGGCATGCGCATCATGCGCCCGTCGTCGGCCAATGGCATGTGCAATGCGTCGACGAAACCGATGCGGAACCCGAGAACAGCGTGTTCGCGAATGACGGGGTTTGAGCAAGTGGCGGTCCCCGATCACCCGCTGATCCTCACCCGTGCATCGCATCCGTCCATCTGCGAAGGTTCGCCCGGAACCGCTTCGAGAAAGCCTCGGCCCATTTCGCGCTCGAAGCGCGACGGCGTGCCTTCCCAGACGATGCGCGCGTGCTCGAGCACATACACGCGGTCCGCGTGAGGCAGCGCGAATGTGACGTTCTGTTCGCCCAGCAGCACAGTGATGGGCGTCGTCTTCTGCAACTTCTCCATCGCACGCGACAACTGCTCCAGAATCACGGGCGCGAGGCCGAGCGTCGGCTCGTCGAGGATCAGCAGCTTCGGCTGCATCATCAGCGCTCGGGCGATCGCGAGCATCTGCTGCTCGCCGCCCGACAGCGTGCGCGCCGTTTGTCCCTGGCGCGACTTGAGGATCGGGAACAACTCGAAGAGCCACGCGAGCTGTTCTTCACGTCCCGCGTCGGCGAGATGGTAGCCGCCCAGGTCGAGGTTCTCGCGCACCGTCATGTCGCTGAACAGCTCACGGGTCTCCGGGCATTGCACGACGCCCGCGCGCGCGATCGCCGCGCCGCTCATCCCTTTCAGGTCCTGACCGCCGAAACGGATCGTCCCCTGATAAGGCACGAGCCCCGAGAGCGCGTTGAAGAGCGTGGTCTTGCCCGCGCCGTTGAGCCCCACGACTGACACGAACTCGCCCTCGTGCACATGAAGGCTCACGCCGTCGAGCGCGCGCGCCTTGCCGTACAGCACGCCGACGTCCTCGACCTGAAGCACATTCGGCCTCGCGCTCATGTCGCCCGGCGGCCTCTCGCGCGTCTCGATCTTGCCGCCCAGATAAACGCGGCGCACGGTTTCGTTTTGCATGACCTCGTCGGCCGTGCCCTCGGCGACGTGCTCGCCGAGGTACATCGCGAGCACGCGGTCGGCGAGCGCCGCGAGACTCTTCACGTTGTGATCGACGAGCAGCACCGCGCGCCCCTCCGCGCGAAAGCCGCGAATCAGCTCGGAGAACGCCACCGATTCCGCTGCCGTCAGACCCGCGAACGGCTCGTCGACGAGCACGACTTTCGGATCGCGCGCGATTGCCTTCGCCATCTCCATGCGGCGCAAATCGGCGAAAGGCAGTGTCGCCGGATGACGCTGCATCACGGCCCCGAGCCCGACGCGCTCGGCGATCTCCCGCGCGCGCCGGTTGACGTGCGGATCGGCGGCGAGTTTCATCAGCGAATCCGGCAACAGCGCGAGCTTGATGTGCTCCAGCACGGTTTGCCGATGCAGCGGCCGCGAGTGCTGGAACACGATGCCCACGCCCGCGCGCGCGATCCGGTGCGGCGCCCAGCCCGCCATCTCCACTCCGTCGACCTTCACCGATCCCGCATTGGGCCGCTCGATGCCCATGATCAGTTTCATCACGGTCGACTTGCCCGAGCCGTTCGGGCCGATCAGGCCGAGAATTTCGCCGGGCCGTATGTCGAAGCCGATGTCCTTCACCGCGACGAGCCCGCCAAAGCGCTTGGTGATCCCGCGTACGGCGAGACGGGGTGAATCGCTCATTCTCGCTCCCTCACGCGCAGCACGTTGCCGAGCAGCCCGTCCGGAAAGAACA
Source organism: Paraburkholderia phymatum (assembly GCF_040965635.1). GTDB lineage: Bacteria > Pseudomonadota > Gammaproteobacteria > Burkholderiales > Burkholderiaceae > Paraburkholderia > Paraburkholderia phymatum_B. The sequence goes on along the minus strand of NZ_JBFRCH010000011.1, from coordinate 129,455 downwards.
GAATCACGGCGAGCGCGACGGCTGCGACCACGAAAGTGTTGATCTGGCCGAGCGGACGCAGAAATTCGCCCGCGACGATCAGGAAGATCGAGCCGAGCACGGCGCCGAGTATCGTGCGGCGGCCGCCGAGCACTGCTGCGATGATGATCTGCACGCCGATGCCGATATCCACCACCGTGCTGACGGACGCTGTGCCCTGATAGAACACGAGCATCGCGCCCGCGACGCCGGAGAACACCGCGCTGATGCAGAACGCCGCGAGCTTGTGCTTGGTCACGTTGAAGCCGAGCGCCTGCGCGCCGATCGTGTCCTGGCCGCTCGCCTGCAGGATCAGGCCGATCGCGGAACGCGACAGCCCGAACAGCATGATCGCGCAGACGATCAGGAAGGCGAGCGCGATCCAGTAGTTGTGCGAGGCATCCACCGACATCACGTCGGGCACCATCATGCCGATCTCGCCGCCCGTCACGCCCGCGAAAATCACGATCGAGTTTTGCAGCAGAAGCACTGCGACCAGCGTGACGAGCCCGAAGTACGGTCCGCGCAAACGCAGTGCGGGCACCGCGAGCAGCAGCCCGCCGATCAGCGCGACGAGTCCGCCTGCCGCGACGCAAACTGCGATGGGCGGGCCCCAGTTCGCATCGAGTATCGCAGCCGTGTAGGCGCCGAGGCCGATCAGGAACGTGGGGCCGAAGTTGACCTCGCCCGCGAAGCCGAACAGCAGGTCCCACGACATCGCGAACACACCGAAATAGAACCCGACGGTGAGCACGCCGAGTATGTAGCCCGACAGCCACCAGGGCAGCGTCGCCGCGATGGCGACGAGCACGATGGCCCACACTGCGCGCGAACGGAAAGGAGCGGTCATGATGGTCTGCATCTGTGCGGTTAGCGCCGTCCGAGAAAGCCTTGCGGTCTGACGTACACGACGAGCACCAGCAGGATCAGCGCGGGCAACGGCCGCAGCGTCGGTGCGACGAGATAGGCGGTGATCGTCTCCAGATAGCCGACGACGTACGCGGCCATCAGCGAGCCCGACACGCTGCCGAGTCCGCCGAGCACGACGATCGAAAACGCGCTCGCAGTCAGCTGTCCCACGTTGTTCGTGCTCACGCCGAGGAACGATGCGAGCAGCACGCCCGCGATGCCCGCCAGCACGCCGTAGATGGTCCATGCGAGCAGGTAGATGCGCGACAGCTCGAAGCCGAGCAGCGTGAGGCCGCGCGGATTCATCGACGCCGCGAGCAGTGCCTTGCCCACCCGCGTGCGGTTCACGAACAGCCAGAGCAGGCCGATCACGACCCAGCACACGACGGCGATGATGATCTCGTTGAACGGCGTGCGCACGCCTGCGATGTTCGCGACGCCCCTGATGAGCGGGCGCATCGTCACAGGGTTGTCGGTGAAGAGCCACGCCATGCCCTGCTGGATCATGATGCCCCACAGCAGCGTGCCCGTCAGCACGAAGATCTCCTTCTCCTCGCGCGGAATCGCCTCCGACCGCTGGATGGGCCGCACGACCATCAAATACGTGATGTACGCGGCGACCATTCCCGACAGCACGCCGAGCAGCGTGCCAAGGTACGTGCCGAGGCCCGCTTCGCCCGCGAGCACCCAGCCCATCAGCGCGGCCACCAGCATCACGCCGCCATGCGCGAGATTGAGCACGCCGGACACGCCGAAGATCAGCGTGAAGCCGATTGCGCCCAACGCATAGAGCGAACTTATTGCAAAGCCGTCGATAAGAATCTGCAGTGGCAGCATGCCCGGCCTTTGATCGTCGATGGGGTACGGATGCCCTATCTGTCGTGACGGATCGCGCTTGCGTTGCCGAACGCGCACACATGCGCTGCGGCGCCGGAGCACCGCAGCTTGCATCACCGTTGCGCGGCTAGTTCGCGGACGCCTGCTGCACCTTGACGAAGGCCGGGAACTTGACCGTGCCGTTCGCCACTGACTTCGGCCAGATCGCCACCTGCTTGCCGTCCTGCCATTGCAGGTTGATGCCCGTGATGTAGCCGGGCCCGTACTTCAGCGCGTGAGTGAACTGATCGTTCTTGCCGTAGAACTGCCAGCGGCCGATCGTGCCCACGTAGTCCGTTTTCTCGAGCGCATCGACCATCTTGTCGGGATCGGTCGAGCCCTTGTTGCGCCTGATCGCATCCGCGAGGATATAGACGAGGTCATAGCTCGTGAAGCCGCAATACGCAGGCGACACGCCGAATTTCTTCTGATACGCATCGACGAACGGCACCGTCTTCGGCGTCATCGCGACGCCGGGCGCCGCTGCCGATGCCGTGATGACCCCTTCTGTCGCGCCGTTGGTGTCCTTCCAGAAACTCGTGGTCGTAGCCTGCGAGCTTTGTCCCGTCATCGGAATGGGCACCTGCTGGTCGTGCCATTGCACGGTGGGCTGCACGCCGACGTGGCTGATGCCCGTCGTGATGGTATCGGGATGCTTGCTCTCGATCTGGTTGAAGATCGGCGTGAAGTCTGACGTGTCAGGATTGAAGCGGATGTGATCGAGCACCTGAAGCCCCGCTTTCGGCAGGCATTCGAGGTAGCGATCGTCGAGCGGCTTGGTCCACGCGGCATCCTCGCTCATCACGACCGTCGTCTTCATCTTGAACTGGCCGACCAGTATGTCGTGCGAGAAATCGCAGATCGACTGCGCGATGAACGCCGACGTCATCCAGCCGTGGAAGGTGTACTTGTAGTGATCGTAGTCGTTGTGAACCTGCTTCGAGATGTCGTTGCTCGCCGCGCCCGGCGTGATGAACGGCATCTTCAGGCGCGCGGACCAAGGCTCCATTGCGAGCGCCACCTCGCTGATGTAGCTGCCGATCACGGCCACCACCTTGTCCTGATTCGCGGCGCGCTGGAATGCGCGCACGCCGTCGGAGGCCGACGAGTGATCGTCGTAGGCGATGATCTGGATGGGTCTGCCGTCGACGCCGCCGTGGGCGTTGATCTCATCCGCCGCCAGTTGCGCGGACTTGCTGATCGAAGCGCCCGCCACCGCGGACTCCTCGCTGATGACCCCGATCTTGATCGGGTCCCCTGCCGCATACGCCGTGGCCGCGAGGCCAAGGCCTGCTACCGCCATACCCGTCGCGACGACGCGATACAGGTCCCGCCACATCTTGTTCTTGGACATGTTCTGTTCTCCAATTCTTTACGATCGGGGAGCGACATCTGCCAGACACGTTGCAGCTATTAAGGGTGCGCGCACAACAGTACCATCGGCATTCGGCGTACTACATCGGTAGTTACGATTAGGGCGGCGCCGCGGCTGCGATGGTGCAAAGCGAAAAAAGCGCGGTTCGCATTCACGTCAGCACTGTCAAGATTCCTGCTGGAACGCCAGAACGCATGCGCATGTCCCGAACGACGGGACAGATGCGGCCGCGCATGCTGCACTGCTTTGCGATGGTTTCGCATGGCGCGCAGCGGCTGCATGACGGGCGGTCTACAATCTGATCGTGCGCGACGCGCAGCAATTGGGGGCGTCAACAGCGAGCACTGTCAGTTCGAGCGGGTCGCGCACTGGTCGTACACATAAGCCGGCAAAGGAGGGACCATGCCCTCGCAAGTGACTCCACGCGTGCGCATCCGACGCACCGCGATCACCGTTGCCGCTGTCATCGTCAGCCTGATCGTCATCGGGCGCATCACGCGCATCCTGGTCGACTGGATGTGGTTTGCTTCGCTCGGCTACGCGCGCGTCTTCTGGACGATCCTCGACGCCAGAGTGCTCCTGTTCGCCGCCGTATTCGTCGTCTCGTCAGCAGCGATCGGACTATCCGGTCTGCTCGCGCATCGTCATGCGAGGCGCTTCGATCCGTCATCGGCGACGCTGGAAATCGTCGACGAGCGCACCGGCCGCGTCATGCCGCGCATTGGCTGGCGCTGGGCCATCGCCGGCGCAGCGGCGCTGCTCGGGCTGCTGCTCGCAGCCTTCGAAGCCTCGAACTGGGACCTCGTGCTTCGCTACCTTCGTCAGGTGCCGTTTGGCGAACGCGATCCCCTCTTCGGCAAAGACATCGGCTTCTATGTCTTCTCGCTGCCCGTCTATGTGGCGCTCAAGAACTGGCTGCTGCGCGTGCTCCTTTGCAGCGCCATCGTTGCAGGCGTGATCTACGGCGTGCGCGGCGACATCGCGCTCGAACAGCCGCCGCGCGGCCTCTCGCGAGCCGCCGCGATGCAGGGCTCGGCGCTGCTCGCGCTGTTCTTTGCGGCAAAGGCCGGGTCTTATTGGCTCGACCGGTTTCTGCTGCTCTATGACGACAACGGCGTCGTCGTCGGCGCGGGCTATACGGACATCCACGTCGGGTTGCCCGTGCTGTGGCTGCTCATGGGTCTTGCCGCCGCCGCATCCATCGCTTCATGGGCCAACATGCGCCTGCGCAGTTATCGAATTGCCATTGCATCGGCGCTGCTGGTGTTCGGCGGCTCGTTCGTATTCGCCGCGATCTATCCGGCGCTCTATCAACGGTTCTATGTGAAGCCGAGCGAACTCAGGCTGGAGACGCCCTATATCAAGCACAATATCGCGCTGACCCGGCAGGCCTACGCTCTCACGCAAATCACGGCCAGGCCTTTTGCCGCGGAACAGGGACTGAATCTGGCCGAGCTACAGGCCAATCGCCCGACCATCGACAACATCCGCCTGTGGGATGTGAAGCCGTTGATGGATACCTATGCGCAGTTGCAGGAGATCAGGACGTACTACCGTTTTCTTTCCGTCGACATCGACCGCTACCGGCTCGACGCCGGCTACAGACAGGTGATGCTCTCCGCGCGCGAACTCGATGCGTCGATGCTTCCCACCAATGCGCAGACCTGGGTGAACCTGCATCTGCTATTCACGCATGGCAATGGCGTTGTGATGTCGCCCGTCACCGAGAAATCGGCCGAAGGCTTGCCGTCGTTCTATCTGCAGGACATTCCGCCCGCTGCCAATGGCGGCCCGACGGTTCGCGAGCCGCGCCTCTATTTCGGTCAAGGCGAGCAGGACTTTGTGATCGTGAAAGGCAGCGTGCCGGAATTCGACTTCCCCCACGGGAAGGAAAACGTGTACGCGGCTTATAGCGGTCGCGACGGAGTCGGCATCGGCAGCAGCGCGCGACGCTTCCTCTTTGCCTGGCAGTTCGCCGATCCCAACATTCTGCTGACCAGCTACATCACGAACACAAGCCGGATTATTTTTCATCGCAACATTCTGGACAGGGTGCGCACGATCGCGCCGTTCCTGAGCTTCGATCACGATCCGTATATCGTCGTGAGCGGCGGGCGGCTCTTCTGGATACTGGACGCATACACGGTCAGCCGCTGGTACCCATATTCGCAGCCTGCTACCGCCGATGGCACCAACTACATCCGCAATGCGGTCAAGGTAGCCGTGGACGCCTATAACGGCACGGTCGATTTCTATGTCAGCGATCCTGCCGATCCCATCTTGCGGACCTGGCAGCGCATCTTTCCCGGACTCTTCAAGCCACTCGATGCGATGCCGCAAGACCTGCGGCAGCATATCCGCTATCCGGAAGATCTCTTTCTGATTCAGGCACAGCTCTATCGCACCTACCACATGGAAGCGCCGGAAGTCTTTTACAACCGCGAGGACCTGTGGCAATTCCCGCGCGAGCCTGGCGGCATCGATGCGGGCAACGCCCAGGGCGCGCGGATGGCGCCGTACTACATGATCATGCGGCTGCCCGGCGAGGCACGCGCCGAATTCGTCCTGCTGCTGCCGATGGTGCCCAGTCAGCGCGAAAACATGATTGCCTGGCTCGCGGCTCGTTGCGATCCACCCGAATACGGCAAGCTCATCGTCTACACCTTCCCGAAAGACAAGCTGGTGTACGGGCCGTTCCAGATCGAGGCGCGCATCCAGCAGAACACCGAGATCTCGCAGCAGATCTCACTGTGGAACCAGATGGGCTCGCGCGTCATTCGCGGGCATCTCGTCGTCGTGCCGATCGAGAATTCGATACTCTACGTGTCGCCGCTCTATCTGCGCGCAGCGTCGGGGCAGTTGCCCGAACTGAAGCGGGTCATCGCCGCGTACGGGGACCGTGTCGTGATGCAGGAGACCCTCGCGCAAGCCCTCGCAGCGCTCTTCGAGCAAACCTCGCCAACGGCGGCGCGGCCTCCGGGCACAGCGGACGAGCGCGCCCGCGAAGCGCTCGCGCACTATAACCGCGCGCTCGAACGGCTAAAAGCAGGAGACTGGAGCGGCTTCGGCTCGGAACTCGATGCGCTCAGGCCGCTTCTCGAATCGCTCGGCGCCGGACGTCCGGAGCATCGTTGACGAGTGTGGTCGGCGGCACGCGTCCCGCTCCCGACATCGAATGATGCGTGCGTGAAATGCAAAGCGCCGCAATCGCGGCGCTCTGTACTACTTCCCTTCTGCTGCTTCAAATGCCACGAGCGGCGTCAGAACCGATGCACGATACCCACGCCCACGCCGACCATGCTACGCGATGACGAAGGCGTCGAGTTGAAGCCGTCGCCGAGCGTCGCCGTTGCGTTGATGATGTTGCCTGCACCGTTGTTGCCGAGCGTCTGGCCATTCGCGCGCTGGTAAGCCTGCAACGCGTACAGGCCCGTGCGCTTCGACAGCGAGTAGTACTCGGACAGGTTGAACTGCTGATACTGCGCGCTGCTCGTGATGCCGTTGGACTTCGTCGCGCGCGTGTAGCTGTAGCCCGTCGCGAAGTCCCATGCGGCCGTCGGCTTCCAGTGCAGCACGATGCCGCCCGTGTTCCAGATCGCTTCGCTGTGGAACGACGAGCCGGTGCCCGGAATGTACTGCACGTTCGTGTACGTCGCCGTGATATCGAACTGGCTGTTGAACGTATAACCCGCGCCGACTGCGAAGCGCTGCTGCGCCTGCGCCGTGCGATAGCCGTTCGTCACAGCCGAGACGCCCGTCTGCGCGCCCGCGTTCGAGGTCGTCGAGTCAGTGCCGAATGCGCCGCCGCCGACCGTCGAGTTGTTGATGCGCGAGAAGCCGACTGCGAGACCGATCGGCCCCTGTGCGTACTGGATCGCCGTGCTCCATGTCGAGCCCTGGTTCACGCTGCCCGGCACGCCCGCGAACGAATACGAGCCACTGAACTTGAAGCCATACAGTTGCGGCGACATGTACAGCAGTGTGTTGTTCGCGCGATAGATCGTGTCGAGGCCATCGACGTCGCCCGGGTGCGCGCCGTAGAAGCCCGTGAGCCAGGTCGTCGGGCTATACGGCGACAGCAGCTGGTAGTACGACGCGTACTGACGGCCCGCCGTGAGCGTGCCATACGTGCCGTTCGTCACGCCGACGAATGCCTGGCGGCTGAACATCAGGTTGGTCGTCGACATCGCGCCGCTGTTCGCGCTGAAGCCCTCTTCCAGCGTGAAGATCGCCTTCGTGCCGCCACCGAGATCTTCCGCGCCCTTCAGGCCGAAACGGCTGCCTGCCCATACGCCCGTGATCATCTTGAACGCCGAGTGGCCGCCCGATGTCGAACCGAGCGTCGTCGAGCTCGACTGATAACCGATGCCGTTATCGACGATGCCGTACAGCGTCACGCTGCTTTGCGCGAACGCGGGTGCATGCGCTGCCGTAGCAACGGAAGCGACTGCCGCCAGACCAATCAGGCGCCGTTGACGGTTCTTTTTCATTTGCGTTTTTCTCCAGATGCCTCATCGAGGCTGTTATTGATTCGTTGTTCTGTGCCTGCCAGTCGATCAGGCTTTCAAACCGATGTAATTTCGCGCCAATGCATTCGCGCCGCTGCGTCGCGCGGCTCAACCCGCCGGCGTCGATGTTTTCGTCACGGTGCGGCCCGTCGCTTCGTCGGTATCGTCCGGTTCGGGAATGGCTTCGATGCGTCCCATCACGAACACGAACGACACGATGCCGACAGCCAGGATCACGCCCGCCACGAGGAACGCGTTGGCGAAGGAGTTCGTCGCGCCGACGATGAAGCCTGTGACGATGGGCGCGGCCACGCCCATCAGGTTGTTGGCGAAATTCATGATCCCGCCGACGGTGCCGACGCCGCCCTTCGGCGCAATCAGCGACGGCAGCGACCAGCCGACAGGCGCAGCCGCCGCGAGACCGCCGAGCGCAATCGAGATCCACAAGATCGCCCATCCGGGATTCGTCGTCTGCGTTGCGCCGAAGACGGCGAGGCCGAACAGCATGCCCGTCACCAGTACCGCCTTGCGCACGCGCGTTTCGTCCTTGCCGCGCGCGATCAGATGATCGATCAGCCAGCCGCCGACAACCAGGTCCGTCACCGTCGCCACGGCCCACGGAATCGCCGCGAAGCCCGCCGACTTGAGGATGCTCATATGCATCGTCTGAACGAGATAGCCCGGCAGCCACGTCAGGAACAGATAGAACGAGTAGCCGTAGGCGGCAAAGCCGATCGTCAGGCCCCAGACCTTGGTCTTGGTCAGCAGGTAGCCGAGCATGCCGAACACGCTTGCGCTCGAGGTGCCTTCGGGCGTCGCGCCGCCCTTCTGGATGTAGTCGAGTTCAGCGGAAGAAAGCTTGCTGTCCTTGCTCGGATCGCGATAGATGACGAGGAACGCGATGAAATACGCGAAGCTCAGCAGCGCCGTGACGCCGAATCCCCATCGCCATCCTGCATTCACGACCACGACGGCGACGAGCGGCACGCCGATCACGTTCGAGAACTTGGCCGCTGCATCGAAGATGGCCGTCGCGAGCGCGCGCTCCTTGCGCGGAAACCAGTAGCCCGTGGCCTTCGAACTGACGGGGAAGCCGGGCGCTTCCGCGATGCCCAGCACGGCACGCGCCGCGAACACGCCGCCGAATCCGCTCGCGAAAACAGTGATGGCCGACGCGAGGCCCCACAGGAACGCGCCCCAACGGCCGACGCGGGTCACGCCGTAGCGGTCGAGAAAGAGTCCCGCCGGCACTTGCAGCAACGCGTACGGCCAGAAGAACGCGCTGAACAGCAGGCCCATATCGGCCGGCGACAGATTGAACGCCTCTTTCATCTGCGGCGCCGCCACCGACAGGTTGATCCGGTCGAAGTAATTGATGAGCACGCCGATGCCCAGCAGCAGGCCGATGACCCAGCGCCGGTTGGGAACGCGTTGCCCTGATGCGATTGCCATCATGGTCTCCTTGAAAAGTTATCGTTGCGGCCCCGTCGATCGGGCCGCGAAGCAGAAAATCGGGACAGCGCTGTCTTACGCCGGCTGCATGATTGCAGGCTGCGACCGCGAGTTGCCGCACCACGCGACCGCCTCCGTGACAAGGCTGGGAAGGGAGCGGGTGCCGTCGAGCGTCAGCGTCAACGGCTCGGCAACGGGGCGCTCGAGCGTGGCAAACTGGCTTTCGACGAGCGACGCGGGCATGAAGTGGCTGTCGCGCTGCGCCACGCGCCGCAAGGCCTCGCGTTGCGGCAGATCGAGAAACACGAAGCCCAGCGACGACGTCGCGTTGCGCAGCCGGTTGCGATAGCGCTCTTTCAGCGCCGAGCACGCGAGCACGGCACGCTCTCCACGGCTCGCGACGCGTTCGAGTTCTTCCGCAAGGCGGTCGAGCCAGCCCGCGCGATCCTCATCGGTGAGCGGAATGCCGCGCTTCATCTTGTCGACGTTCGCTTGCGGATGAAACGCATCGCCTTCGATCAGCACCCCGCCGAGACGGGCCGCGAGCGCCTGCGCGACGCTGCTCTTGCCGCATCCGGCGACACCCATGACGACGAGCGATGAAACGTGTCCGATCATATGCGGCTCCTTTCAGCTTTGAGATAGCGCTATCTCATACAAACAAAAATTATGTCCCGTGACCCTTGGCGCTCCTACTGCACGGCGGCACGAAGCCGTCGAAGGAACGCTGTTGCGCGGGACGCAAGACAGCGCTATCCTAAATCGATCATGGCGATATCGACACTCAGGAAAACCCGAAGCACGGGCCGGCCGACCCTCGAAGCGGTCGCCCGGCTTGCTGGCGTCAGCACGATTACGGCGTCGCGTGCATTGCGCGGCCTGGGCTCGGTCGGGCCCGATTATGTGGAACGGGTCAAGGCCGCCGCGGCGGAACTGAACTACGTCACCAATCCGGCAGCCCGCGCGCTCGCGTCGTCGCGCAGCGATGCTGTCGCCGTCGTGATTCCGTCGTTGTCGAACGCGGTGTTCGTCGACGTGCTCGAATCGATTCACACTGCGTTGCGTCCGCGCGGCTACGAAATCCTGATCGGCAATTCGCACTACTCGCGCAACGCCGAGGAAGACCTGATCCGTCACTACCTCGCGTCGCCGCCAAGCGGCCTGATCGTCACCGGCTTCGACCGGACCGAGAGCGCGCGCCGCCTGATCGACGCGAGCGGCGTGCCTTGCGTGCACATCATGGAACTCGAGGAAGCCGAGGGCGTGCATTGCGTCGGCTTTTCGCAGGCCCGCGCCGGTGAAGCCGTCGCGGAGCATCTGATTGCGCGCGGCTGTCGCCACAACGCGTTTGTCGCCGCGCAGCTCGACTCGCGGATGATGCAGCGCGGAGAGGGCTTTCGCGAGACGCTACGGCGCAAGGGCCTGTACGACCCCGACCTCGAAGTGCTCACGCCGTCGCCGTCGTCGATCGGGCTCGGATGCGATCTGTTCCGCCAGCTGCTGCAACGGCGGCCGGACGTGGACGGCATCTTCTTTGGCAACGACGACCTCGCGCAAGGCGCGCTGTTCGAAGCGCGACGGCAAGGCATCGCGATTCCCGACCGCGTGGCGATAGTCGGCTTCAACGATCTCGCGGGCGCTGCGGATTGCGTGCCGCGCCTGACGACGGTACGCACGCCGCGAGCGGAAGTCGGACGCGTTGCGTCCAGGCTGCTGCTGTCGATGATCGGCAACGAGCCGGTCGCGTCACCCGTCGTCGATCTCGGCTTCGAGCTGGTCGTGCGCGAAAGCGCGTGATGCCCGTCGTCGCGATCGCCTGACCTTCCCTAGCCTCCACCTAGCAAGCCGAACACTGCCACGCTGTTTTGCGTGCCCACATACACCTTGCCGTTCGCGATCATCGGCGTGATGAACTTGTTGCCCGCGCCGAACTGGTCGCGCCCGCCCGCGGCCTGGTTGCTGTTGTACAACTCGACGGCGAGGTTCGTTGCGTCGTACGCATGCAGCACAGCGAAATCGCCGTTTTCGAGCGCCCACACGATTCCGTTTGCGTTGCCGTTCGCGGAAATGCTCGGCGTCGCGCCGGGCGTGCCGAAGCTCGTCGGCGTGCGGCTGGTCGGAGTCGTCGTCAGCCCTGCGCCGCTCACGCCGAAGGCCTTGATGCTGTCGCCGATCGAACCGAAGTAAACCGTATTGTTGAAATACGCGGGCATGCCGAACTCGAGTCCCGTAAGTTGTCCGCTGATCTGCTGGAAAACATTGTTGGCGCTCGCGTTGAACTTGCCCATCGAATCGCGATTAACCACATAGATGGTCGCGTCCTTGCCGGCCCCTAGCGCGAGGTGACGGACAGCGCCGCTCGCGTCGGTCAGATCTGGCAGCACGAGCGCGCCGCCCGAGCCCAGATCCCCGTCGGCTTGCGATAGCGTCAAGGTGTCCGACATGGCGAAATAGTCCACGACCTTCGGGGGAATGGCCGCGCTCAGCTTGATGAACGCATTGCCGAAGTCGCCGTTCACGGGGAAACCGTTCGCGTCGAGCGTCGTATCGAACGTGCCGTTGGCGTCGAGGAAATAGATCGACTGTCCGTCCGACGCCATGCCGGCGCCGCTCATCCAGATCGCGCCGCCCGTGCCGTTCGGCGTGAGGTTCAGTACGCCCGTTTGCTGCAGCGTATCCGCGCTATAGGAGATCACCCAGCCGTTATATGGCGGGTGATCGCAGTGGGATGTCCAGCCCGTGTAGACATTGCCGTTCAGCAGCAGCAATGACTGGCGCTCCGCGTACTGCATCGGATCGAACGTGAGCGTGCCGCCCGAACTGTTCGGGCCGCCGCCGGGGGACGACGCGCTGATCGTCGTCGGGCCGCCGAACAGCTCGGCGCCCGTCGTGAGGTCGAGCGCGTGAATGCGCTGGTGATAGTTGCCCGTTGCATCCTTCGACATCGCCACCAGATACATCGCGCCATTCGGCCCGCGCGCGCGATCGATCACGGGTGTCGACGTAATGCCGATGATCGGCGAAATCTGGAAGCAGTTAAGGGCATCGCTCGGCGTTTCGCCGTTGCCGAGCGCCGACACTCTCCAAAGCTGTGCGCCCGTATCGGCGTCGAACGCATAGACGCTGTCGTTCTCCGTCGCGACATACAGCACGTTGTGCGTGCCGCCCGCAATCGATACGTTCGCCAGATAGAGCGGCTCGGCGTCGACCTTGCCATCGACGGGCAAGTTGTTGATCTTGCCGAAGGTGGACGAATTCACGTTCGCGGGTGTCAGCTTCGTTTCGTGCAATTGCTGGCCTGTGCGCGCGATGTCGTTGTGATAGGTGACGACATCCACCGTTGGAGCCGCAGTCGCCGGCGGATTTCCCGCGGTGCCCGATCCAGAACCTGGGCTCGAACCGCTGCCGGAACTGGCATTCTTGCTGTCTCCACCGCCGCCGCCGCTGCAACCAACATACAGTGCGGCGATCAGCATCGCGCAAATCAGGCTTTTGCGACCGTGAGCTTTCATGTGTCCACCCCACAATCAAGCAAGCCCCGCTGTCGATCATCCGGGGCCGTCCGACGATTATCCGCTCGCGTCGCGGCAATCGCCACATAAGGCCACTAATGGAAATCGGCCGCGCGGCATTCGACGCACGGTCGATCCGGCACGGCCCATGTCCGGGTGCTGCACAGACATCTTCGCAATGCATCCGCCGACGTTGCTGAGCAATGCGCGTGCCCGGCCCGTCATTCGCGGACACCGCGCCTGTGCATCGAAGCTGTGATGCAGTGAAAAGTACGTGAACGGCGATGGCATTGTGCAGGCGGGCGCAACCAGTGCGCGATCAAGACGAGCGTACATGGCTGCGCGGACCAAGCGAAAGTCGATCGCGACAACGGTGACTATGCCGATGGGCCCTGGTCCGCTCGCGACAGCGCCGATGCCAGCCTCGCTCCCACTTCCGCGTTGTGCTTCACGAGCGCAATGTTCGTCGCGAGGCTGCGTCCGCCCGTCAGCGCCTTGATGCGCGCGAGAAGAAAAGGCGTCACGGCCTTGCCGCTAATGCCTTGTGCGGCGGCATCCGCAAGCGCCTGGCATGTGATCGCGTCGATCTCATCAAACGGCATCGCCGCCGCTTCCGGCACGGGCGTGCTCAACACGACCCCGCCCGCCAGACCCAGGTCCCATTTCGTGCGGATGAAGCGTGCCTGCTCGTGCGCATCGTCGAGCCGGTAGTCCGCGCGAAAACCGCTGTCGCGCGAGTAGAACGCAGCGAAATTGTCCTGCTCGCAACTGAGCACGGGTACGCCGTGCGTTTCCAGATATTCGAGCGTGAGCCCGATGTCGAGGATCGACTTCGCACCCGCGCACACTACCGCCACCGAGGTCTTCGCCAGCTCTGGCAGATCGGCGGAAATGTCGAAGGTCTCGGATGCGCCGCGATGCACGCCGCCGATGCCGCCCGTGACGAACACCTCGATGCCCGCGAGCGCCGCGCAGATCATCGTGCCCGCTACCGTCGTCGCGCCCGTTTCGCCGCTCGCGAGCACGGCAGGCAGATCGCGGCGGCTCACCTTGTGCACGCCGTCCGAGCGGCCGAGTCGTTCCAGTTCGTCGTCTGAAAGGCCAATGCGGATTCGTCCGTCCATCACGGCGATCGTAGCCGGCTCGGCGCCCAGCTCGCGGATCACGGCCTCCACCTCGCGCGCGGTGCGCACGTTCTCGGGATACGGCATGCCGTGCGCGATGATCGTCGATTCAAGCGCCACGAGCGGACGGCGCCCGGCCCGTGCAGCGGCGACGGGCGCGCTGAAGGTCAACCAGGAGTGTGCGAGGTCTGCAGCCATGTCGACGTTTTCCGCTCTGTGAGATTCGCTCAAGTATGCCGTACAGGGCCGCCCGTTGGGTCGCCATGCAGGCGCGGGACGCCTATCATCAAGATTGCCGTCCGGCGGCGGTCCGTTGTGCGCCTCAAGATACCTTCCGCGCGCACGCCGCTCTCGATGGAAAAGCACAGACGTTCACGCCAGGGTCTGTTTTACATATGGAACGTACATGCGTTGCCCCGTAAAGGGCCGCTCGCAAGGACTGCGACGCAGCGAATACTGGGCGTCCCCCAAGGGATTTCCTTCGGGGCATATTCGCAAGGAGCGTGACGCGGCGAGCGGCACTTTACGGGGCAACCCCTGACTTTCCGATTCGTTATAGGGGAACGCCCGAAACCGGCCGCATGGCGGCGTCGCGCGTCGCTTGTCTGGCGCGGCCAAACGGCGCTCCTTGCTCGTTGCCCTGCGCCCCGAAGGAAATCCCCTTAGGGGACGGCCGGTTTTGGGCGTTCGCATGTACGTTCCATATGTGAACAGACCCTGATCTGTCCGCAGGATCGATTTCGGCCCGGGAGGTTCCATGCCACCGCTACGCGCAATCAATCTGCTGCAATCGAAGGAAGGCTCGCGTCTACACGGTCCGGACCTCGACGGGTGGCGCCGCTGGGGACCGTATCTGAGCGAGCGTCAATGGGGCACGGTCCGCGAAGACTACAGCGAATATGGCACCGCGTGGGACTACTTTCCGCACGATCATGCGCGCAGCCGCATGTACCGCTGGGGCGAGGACGGCATCGCGGGATTCGGCAACGACCCGCTCGACTGGTGCATCTCGCTCGCGCTGTGGAACGGGCGCGATTCCATCATCAAGGAACGCCTGTTCGGGTTGACGAACGCGCAAGGCAATCACGGCGAGGACGTGAAGGAGCTTTACTTCTATCTCGACGGCACGCCGACGCATTCGTACATGAAGATGCTGTACAAGTACCCTCACGACGCGTACCCGTACCAGGATCTGATCGACGAAAACGCGCGCCGCGGCGCCGATCAGCCCGAATATGAAATCCTCGATACGGGCGTGTTCGACGATAACCGCTACTTCGACGTATTCGTCGAATACGCGAAGCACACGCCCGACGATATCGTGATGCGCGTGACCGTCGAGAATCGCGCATCGCGGCGCGCGGCGCTCCATGTGCTGCCGCAGTTCTGGGCTCGCAACCGATGGGCGTGGTCTCGCAAATCCGGCAAGCCGTCGCTCGCGTTGCAGCCGGATGCGGACGAAGGCGCGCGCGTCGTCGCGCACAATCCGTCGCTCGGCACGATGATCGTCACGGCTTCGGCGCAGCAGCCCGTCGAATGGCTCTTCTGCGAGAACGAAACGAATGTGCGCCGCATCTTCGACATCGATGGCGCGGGACCATTCAAGGACGGCTTCAACGACTATCTCGTCGCGGGCGACGAGCAGGCCATCCGACGCGACAAGGGCACGCGCGCCGCGGCACACGTGTATCTGCAATTCGAGCCTTACGAGCGCTCGGTGCTGTATCTGCGCTGGCGTCCCGAAGCGGCGCGCGACACCGTGCCGCTCGACATGGACGCCCTCTTCGCGCGCCGGCAAGCAGAGGCCGACGAGTACTATGCGGCGCTTCAGCACGACATCGACGACGCCGATGCGCGGCTCGTGCAGCGTCAGGCGTTGGCCGGCATGTTGTGGACCAAGCAGTACTACCAGTTCGACGTGACGCGCTGGCACGACGGCGACCCCGGCCAGCCGACGCCGCCGAAACCTCGCAGGCATGGCCGCAACGCGGACTGGCGGCACATGTGCAATGGCGACATCGTGTCGATGCCCGACAAGTGGGAGTACCCGTGGTACGCATCGTGGGATCTCGCGTTTCATGCCGCCGCGTTCGCGATGATCGACCCCGACTTCGCGAAGAAGCAATTGCTGCTGCTCGTGAAAGAGCGCTACATGCATCCGAACGGGCAGTTGCCCGCGTACGAGTGGGCGTTCGGCGACGCGAATCCGCCCGTCCACGCATGGGCGACGTGGCGCGTGTATGAACTCGACCGCGAGTTGACGGGCGTCGGCGATCACGCGTTTCTCGAAGTGATGTTCCACAAGTTGCTGCTGAACTTCTCGTGGTGGGTCAACCGCAAGGACGCCGACGATCGCAACATCTTTCAGGGCGGCTTTCTCGGGCTCGACAACATCGGCATCTTCGACCGCTCCTCGCCGCTGCCAACGGGCGGCCGCATCGATCAGGCCGACGGCACCGCATGGATGGCCTCGTATGCGCTCGACCTGATGCAGATCGGCCTCGAACTCGCGATGACCAACGATTCATACGTCGAAATCGCGGTGAAGTTCTTCGAGCACTTTCTGTATATCTCGGAAGCCGTCAGTTGCAACGACGGATGCAACACGGGTCTATGGGACAACGAGGACGAATTCTTCTACGACGTGCTGCACCTCCCGGACGGGACCCGCGTGCCGATGCGCATCCGTTCGATCGTCGGGTTGATTCCCCTCTTCGCCGTTCACGTGCTCGAAGAACGCGTCCACGGTCATTTGCCCGGACTGCGCGAACGGCTCGCATGGTTTCTCGATCACCGTCCGAATCTCGCGAAGCTCGTGTCGCGCTGGACGGAACCCGGCAAGGGCAACACGACGCTGCTGTCACTGTTGCGCGGACATCGAATGAAGGCGTTGCTGCGCCGCGCACTCGACGAAGCAGAATTTCTCTCCGATCACGGCGTGCGGGCGCTGTCGCGCTTTCATCTCGACGAGCCGTACCTGTACGATCGCGACGGCGTGAGCGTGTGCATCCAGTACCAGCCGGGCGAATCGGACTCGCGTGTATTCGGCGGCAATTCGAACTGGCGCGGCCCTGTGTGGATGCCCGTCAACTATCTGCTGATCGAATCGCTGTACGAGTTCCATCGCTATTACGGCGATGAGTTTCGAATCGAATATCCGACGGGCTCGGGCCGCCACCTTTCGCTGAGCGAGATCGCCGACGATCTCGCGCGCCGCGTCGCCACGCTCTTCATGAAGGATGCACAAGGCGTGCGGCCCGTGATGGCGGCCTATCCGATGCTGCAAGCCGATCCGCATTCGCGCGATCTCGTCCTGTTTCATGAGTACTTTCACGGCGACGACGGACGTGGCGTCGGCGCTTCGCATCAGACTGGGTGGAGCGGACTCGTCGCGCTGCTGCTGCAACCGCGGCTGATGAAGCTCTCGCATGTGGCGCCCGATGAAGAACCTGTGGCCGCACGCGTCGTCGAAGATATAGCGGCCGCGATCGAGCGTTAGCGTTTCGACTACCCGCTTTGACTGCCCGTTACGACTACCCGCTTCGACGGCCGCAAGCCGATTCGAAGAATGCACGAACATGTGTGGGACTTCATCATTCAAGGAGTGACCGATGGCTACCGAATCTCCCGCAGGCGAACTCGGCGTCGCCGCGCCCGCGTTATCGCTGCCCGCAACGGACGGCAAGATCCGCACGCTCGACGACGTGCGCGGTCCGAAGGGACTCGTCGTGGTTTTCATGTGCAACCATTGTCCGTACGTGAAGGCTGTCTTGCCGCGCATCGTGAGCGAAGCGCGCGAACTGGCGGCGCTGGGTATCGGCACGGTCGGTATCAACTCGAACGACGGCATTGCGTATCCGGAAGATTCGTTCGAGCGCATGGGCGAACTCGCGTCCCGGTCGCAGTTGCCTTTCCCGTATCTGTATGACGAGACGCAGCAGATCGCGCGCGCCTATGACGCCGTCTGCACACCGGAGTTCTACGGCTTCGACGCCAATCTGGTGTTGCGCTATCGCGGCAGGCTCGACGCTTCGCGCAAGGAACCCGTTGCGGGCGCGCGCCGCGAACTGTTCGAAGCGATGCAGCAGATTGCGCAGACAGGCGTCGGTCCCGACACGCAGAATCCGGCGTTCGGATGCTCGATCAAGTGGAAGATCGAGTAGCGCGATTGCATTAGCGGCGCGCATGGAAGGCATGATGACTCTCGCGGGCTATGGCCTTCGAGAGCATGCGCAGCACAACGTGCTAATCCATGCCCGCCGTGATGACTTCGTTGCCGGGACGTGCTCCTGTCTGTATCGTGAAAGCATGAATGGCCGTCGACACGCATGAGGAGCACGCATGACATCGCAGACAGACGCACCCTTGAGCACCGATGTACTGATCGTCGGCGCGGGACCTGTAGGGCTCTTTGCTGCATTCGAGGCAGGCGTGATCGGCCTCTCGTGCCGGATCGTGGACACGATCGAACGCATAGGCGGACAGTGCATCGAACTGTATCCCGACAAGCCGATCTACGACATTCCGGCCATACCCATCTGCACCGCACGCGACCTCGTCGAGCGGCTCGTCGAGCAATGCCGCCCGTTCGATCCGCCGATGCATCTCGGCCAATGCATCGAGTCCATCGAGCGCCTCGATAACGGACACTGGCGCGCACGCACCGACAAAGGACTGACCTTCGACGCCGCCGCGATCCTCGTCGCGGCCGGCAATGGCTCATTCGTGCCGCAGCGCCTGACGCTCGACGAAGCGGTGCCGCTCGAAGAACGTCACGTGCACTACAGCGTGCGCAAGCAGAGCGATTTTGCGGGCAAGAAGGTAGTGGTCGCAGGCGGAGGCGACTCGGCGCTCGACTGGGCGCTGGCGCTGCGCTCCGTCGCGAAGCGCGTGACGCTCGTGCACCGTCGCAACGGCTTCAGCGCGACGGATTCGAGCGTGGCCACGATGCGCCAGTCGGTCGAGGCGGGCGAAATGGACTTCATAGTCGGATCGATTGCGGCGTTGAATGCGCCCGGTGGAACGCTCGAATCGATCGAGATTCGCCAGGTCGGCAGCTCGATGCAACTCGATGCGGACCAGTTGCTCGTGCTATACGGGCTGGTCGCCGATCTCGGCCCGATTGCGAAGTGGGGGATCGACATACAGGCGGGGCGCATCGTCGTCGATACGTCGAACTACGAAAGCTCGTGCCCCGGCATCTTCGCCGCAGGCGATATCGCTGGCTATCCGAACAAACAGAAGCTGATCCTCTCCGGATTCCACGAGGCATCGCTCGCGCTTCGCAAGGCGTACAACTACGCGTTTCCGGACAAGAAGCGCGTGCACGTTCATTCGAGCTACGACGCCAAGCTGGCCGAGCGCGTGCAGGCGAGCCACGTGTAGAGGCGTTACGCACGTCACGCCTGCCGATAATAAAGATTCTGCGGATGCCGCGCTTCCGCGAAGAAGAACCATCGCTCGGCCACGAGCCCCGCATACTGGATCACCGACGCCGTGCACAGCAGCACGAACGAAAGCCCGATCGAGCGCACGCTTCCGCCCGACGCGATCAGGCAGAACGGCACGACGAAAGCGGCGATCAGAAACGTCCACTTGATGCGCTTCAACGTCTGCGGCGTCTTCCCATGGAAGAACTCGCGCAGATTGAACGCGCCCGCCGTGAAGCCCCGCGATTTCTGCTCGACGCGCGCGCCGCGAATGCCCGTTGCGCTTTGCACCGTCGATTTCGGTCTGAGCCGCGCATTGCGCATCAACGATGCGACGCGCGACGCGCAGCCCGCAACCGTCAACCCGCATGCGCCCACCGCGAGCGGCCCGATCAGCGCGGGAGCGAACCACGCAGCACACGCCGTTGCGAGCGTAAAGCCCGACGCGCAGCCCAGCAGCACGAAATTGACGAGTGTCAGCGGCGACGCCCATTCCTGCAGGAAGCGCAGGCACGCGTAGATCATCGCCGTGCAGATGAATAGCAGCCCGCTCGCGATAACCGCAACGACGCCGATCTCGAGCGTATGAGGCGATGCGAATGCATGCGCGACACCGTATGCGAACGTGCACGCGAGGAACACGGGCAGGCACAGACATTCTCTCGACAGCCACGACGTGCGCCACATCGCGATCGCGCGCCATGCGCGCTCGGGATGGCCCAGATGAAAGAACGACGCAAGCAGCCCCAACGCGCCAAGCACGCACGACAGCAGAGCACCGGCGACATAGAACAGCTGCGGCACGGCAGCCGCATCGCCGAAGCCGAGCCGCGACGCCGCCTCGACGCCGACGAGCGTGATCAACAGCCCCTGGCCCGCGCCGCTCAGCGTCGTGAGGAACACCACTGAAAATGCCGGATTCATTCCGTTCTCCCGCTTTCGATCCGTTCACTCACACGCGCGTCGCAACCGATGCGAGACGAAGCTCACCGCGTTCCACCTGCGTTTCGACGGACGCAGCTTCGTCGCCATCGGATGTCTTGCACGAACACGCGCCGCCGCCGCACGAGGTCACTTTCTGACGCGGCAGATAGTGATTCGACGGCCGCGTGCCCCATTCGGGCATCAGCTGATAGCCGCCGCGCTCGCGGATTGCCTTCGACACAACGGACTCCGGATCGTGAATGTCGCCGAAGAGCCGCGCCGATGTCGGGCACGCGAGCACGCAAGCAGGCTTGCGGTCGCGCTCGGGCAGTGCTTCGTTGTAGATGCGGTCCGCGCAGAGCGTGCATTTGGTCATCTCCTTGCGCTCTTCGTCGATTTCGCGCGCGCCGTACGGACAGGCCCACGAGCAGTACTTGCAGCCGATGCAGCGGTCGTAATCGACCAGCACGAGGCCGTCTTCCTTGCGCTTGTAGCTCGCCCCCGTCGGACAGACGGGCACGCACGGCGGGTCCTCGCAATGCAGGCACGACTTCGGGAAATGAATGGTGTCGGCGAGCGGAAACTCGCCGGCTTCGAACGTCTGCACGCGGTTGAAGAACGTGCCCGACGGATCGGCGTCGTACGGACGATGATCGGACAGGGTGCCCGCCTCGCCCGACGTGTTCCACTCCTTGCAGCTCGTCACGCATGCGTGGCAGCCCACGCAGACGTTCAGATCGATCACGAGCGCCATCTGTGTCATCGATGCTCTCCGTTTCAGTTGCACTCAGTTGCGCTCAGCTACGCTCGGCAGCCTTGCGCAGACGCGCGGCGAACTCGCCGCGTCCCGCGAAATACGTCTGCACGATGCGATGAATCATGCCCCCCGCTGCCCCGCCGACGACGCCCGGCAACGCAGGCATCGGCGCGAATTGCGGCAGCGTATGATCGGCGTCCGCTTCGGCCGGATAGATGCGCACGCGCACGTCGTACCACGCGGCCTGGCCCGTGATTGGATCGGAGTTCGACGTGCGCGGGTGATTCGCACTGTTGACGGGAATCTCATCCGCGATCAGGTGATTCAGCAGAAAGCCGCGCTGCGATTCGTTCGCGTCAGGTCCGAGATTCCACGCGCCCGCCGACTTGCCGATCGCATTCCATGTCCACACGGTGCCCGGCTCGACGGCTTCGCTATAGCGCGCAATGCAGCGCACCTTGCCCCATTGCGATTCGACGTAGATCCAGCCGCCGTCGTCGATGCCTTGCGCCGCAGCCGTGCGCGGATTCATGTACAGATAGTTCTCGCCATGTATCTGGCGCAGCCACGCATTCTGCGAGTCCCAAGAGTGATACATCGCCATCGGCCGCTGCGTGACAGCCGCGAGCGGATACTGCGCGTGATCGGTCGTGTCGTGTTCGAGCGGCGGATACCAGAACGGCAGTGGATCGAAATACTGCTCGATGCGCGCGCGCAAATGATCCGGCGGCTGGCGTCCCTTCGTCTTGCCCTGCGCGGCGAGCCTGAACTTCTGCATCACGTCCGAGTAGAGCGCGATCACGATCGGCTCGTTGAACTTCCGAAAGCCCTTCTCGACCGCGAACGCCAGATACGGCCCGTTGCAGTTGCGCATGTACTGCATCGACTCGGGCAGCGTGTAGTGATAGACGCAGTTGTGCTTCGCGTACTCTTCCCACTGGCGCGGATTCGGCTCGCCGACGAGCGCCTTGTCGCCGTCCTTGCCGCGCCAGCCGATCAGAAAGCCGACACCCGAGCCCGGCGCCGTCTGGTGATTGACGATGAAGTCCGGGTAGTCGCGATACTTGCTCTTGCCTTCCGGCGTCGTGAACGCGGGGAACTTGAGGCGGCTCGCCAGTTCGACGAGCACTTCCTGGAACGGCTTGCATTCGCCCGTCGGCGGCACGACGGGCACGCGCACGGAATCGACGGGGCCGTCGAATTCGGAAATGGGCCGGTCGAGCATCGACATCGCGTCATAGCGTTCGAGGTATGTCGTATCGGGCAGGATCAGGTCGGCGAATGCCGTCATCTCCGACTGGAACGCATCGCACACGACGATGAACGGAATCTTGTACTCGCCGTTCTCGTGCGTGTCCGCGAGCATCTTGCGGACTTCAACGGTATTCATCGACGAGTTCCATGCCATGTTGGCCATGAAGATCAACAGCGTGTCGATCGGATACGGATCGCCGCGCCACGCGTTCGTGATCACGCTGTGCATCAGCCCATGCACGGCGAGCGGATATTCCCACGAGAACGCCTTGTCGATGCGCACGGGTTCGCCGCTGTCGTCGATGAACAGGTCTTCGGGGGCGGCGGGCCAGCCGAGCGGACCGTTCGCGAGCGGCGTGTTCGGCTTCACGTTGTCGGGGCTGTTCGGCGGTTTTGCCGACGGCGGCACCGCGCGCGGATACGGCGACTTGTGCCGGAAGCCGCCCGGCCGGTCGATCGTGCCGAGCAGCGACATCAGCACGGCCAATGCGCGTATCGACTGAAAGCCGTTCGAATGAGCGGCGAGCCCGCGCATCGCATGAAAGGCGATCGGCGCGCCCGTCACGGTCTCGTGCGTTTCGCCCCATGCGTCCGTCCATTGAATCGGCAGCGTGATCTTGTGATCGCACGCGACATCGGCCATTTCGTGCGCGAGACGGCGAATCGTATCGGCGGGAATGCCCGTGATCTTCGATGCCCATTCCGGCGTGCAACCGGCCACCTGCTCGCGCAGCAACTCGAACGACGGCGCGACGGGCGTGCCGTCCTCAAGCGCATAGTGTCCTTCGAGCGCGGGCCGCACGCCCTTCGTGTGATGCAGCACGGCGCGCTGGCTCGCGGGGTCCCACCACATATGATTCTGCGGAAAGAGAGGATTGCTCACGTCGGCCGCTTCGTCGCGCACGAAAAGACCGTACGTGTCGCTGTCGGGGCGCATGTCCAGCAATTCGCCCGCATTCGTATAGCGTTCGACGAACTCGCGATCATATGCATTGCTTTCGATCAGCTCGCGCATCAGCGCCATGAAGAGCGCGCCGTCCGTGCCGGGGCGGATCGGCACCCACTCGTCGGCAATCGCCGCATAGCCGGTGCGAATCGGATTGATCGCAATGAAGCGGCCGCCCGCGCGCTTGAACTTCGAAATCGCGATTTTCAGCGGATTCGAGTGATGGTCCTCGGCCGTGCCGATCATGAAGAACAGCTTCGCGCGATCGAGGTCGGGACCGCCGAACTCCCAGAACGAGCCGCCCATCGTATAGATCATGCCCGCCGCCATGTTCGCCGAGCAGAAGCCGCCGTGCGCCGCATAGTTCGGCGTGCCGAACTGCTTCGCGAACAGGCCCGTCAACGCCTGCATCTGATCGCGTCCGGTGAAGAACGCGAATTTTTTCGGGTCCGTCGCGCGCAGATGGGCGAGACGCTTTTCGAGCATGTCGAATGCCACGTCCCATGAGACGGGCTCGAACTGCGCGCTGCCGCGTGGCGCGTTCTGTTTGCGCAGCAGCGGTTGCGTGAGGCGCGCGGGCGAGTACTGCTTCATGATGCCCGACGAGCCCTTCGCGCAAATCACGCCCTGGTTGAGCGGATGCTCCGGGTTGCCGTCGATGTAGCGCACCTCGCCATCGCGCAGATGCACGCGGATGCCGCATCGGCACGCACACATGTAGCAGGTCGTCGTCTTGACTTCGAGCTTTTCGTTCTGGGTGCGAGCTTTGTGCTCCATCGATGCCTCCCTGTGATTGCCCCGGTGGCAACGGCGCGAGCACAAACGCGCAATGACAGCCGCTCTACCCGTTGCCGGATTCACTACGCTGTCAATGCTAAGAGCGCCTGGTGCGAAATAAAAATCGCGATTTCGAATTCAAATCATCGCGGCAGCCGATAGTCGTGGGCATGAAAAAGGAAGCGAAGCAAAAGCCCGCGACAGATATCGCGGGCTTCGCTTCACAGCTTCACATTCACCTGCTGCTTATTTGACGGGAAATTCCTTGTGCCCGCCAAAGCCGAACCGCATCGCGGACAGCATGCGTTCGGGGAACGACTCGGCGTCGCGCGAGCGGAAGCGCGTATAGAGCGCCGCCGACAACACCTGCACGGGCACCGCTTCCTCGATCGCGGCCTCGATGGTCCAGCGCCCTTCTCCGCTGTCAGCGACTTCCGTCGAGTAATGGTCCAGCTGGCCATCCTGCGCGAGCGCGCCCGCCGTGAGATCGAGCAGCCACGACGACACCACGCTGCCGCGCCGCCACACTTCGGCGACATCGGCGAGATCGAGCGTGTAGCGCTCTTCTTCGGGCAACTCGGGCACATCCTTGTGCTTCAGGATATGAAACCCTTCGGCGTACGCCTGCATCAGCCCGTACTCGATGCCGTTGTGCACCATCTTCACGAAGTGTCCGGAGCCGACGGGGCCCGTGTGCATATAGCCGTTCTCGACGCGCGAATCGCGTCCGTCGCGATGGGGCGTGACGGGAATCTCGCCGCGCCCCGGCGCCAGCACCGAGAGAATCGGATCGATGCGCCGCACGATCGCGTCGTCGCCGCCGATCATCATGCAATAGCCGCGCTCCAGTCCCCAGATGCCGCCCGACGTGCCCACGTCCACGTAATGCACGCCCATCTCGCGAAGCTGCGCGGCACGGCGGATATCGTCCTTGTAGAAGCTGTTGCCGCCGTCGATCACGACATCGTCGGCCGTGAGGATGCGCTGCAAGTCCGCGAGCGTGTCCTCGGTGATCTTGCCCGCTGGCAGCATCAGCCACACGACGCGCGGCGCACCGAGCTTCGCGACGAGATCGCCCAGGTCGCTTGCGCCCGTTGCGCCTTCCTTCGCGAGCGCTTCTGTCGCTTGCGGATTGTGGTCGTAGACGACGCACTGATGGCCGCCGCGCATCAGCCGCCTGCCGATGTTGCCGCCCATGCGGCCCAGTCCCACGATGCCGATCTGCATGATGTGTCACTCCTTGACGTTGCCGGACTTGCAACGCGCGATCTGCTTCTTCGCTTCGTCCACGACACGCTCGGGCGTGAAGCCGAACTTCGTCTTCAGCGCCTTGAGAGGCGCCGACGCGCCGAACGTATGCATCACGATCTGCGAGCCGAGCCGGCCGACGTAGCGGTCCCAACCGAGCGTCGCGGCCTGCTCGACGGCCACGCGCGGGTGCACGTCGGGCGGCAGCACCGAGTCCTTGTACGCGTGGTCCTGCTGCTCGAACACGTCCCACGAGGGCATCGACACGACGCGCGCGTTGATGCCCTCGGACTTCAGCGCCTCGTACGCAGCGATGCACAGCGACACTTCACTGCCCGTCGCGAGCAGAAGCACATCGGGCTTCTTGCCGGCGGGCACGTCGGCGAGCACGTAGGCGCCGCGGCGCACGCCTTCGGCGGACGCGTACTTCTTGCGGTCGAAGGTGGGCAGCGGCTGGCGCGTCACGACGATGCACGCGGGCACGTGCGGATGCGAGAGCGCGACGCGCCAGGCCTCGGCGACTTCGTTCGCGTCGGCGGGACGCAGCGTCGTCAAGCCGGGAATGCCGCGCAACGACGCGAGCTGCTCGATCGGCTGGTGCGTGGGGCCGTCTTCGCCGACGCCGATCGAATCGTGCGTGAACACATAGATCACGGGCACTTCCATGATCGCCGACAGGCGGATCGGCGGCTTCATGTAATCGCTGAAGATCAGGAACGTCGACGCGTACGGCCTCAAGCCCGACAGCGCGAGACCGTTCGACACGGCTCCCATGCCGTGCTCGCGAATGCCGAAGTGCAGATTGCGCCCGCCGTAGTTGTCGTGCTCGAAGCTGCCCGCGCCTTCAAACTTCAGGTTCGTCTTGGTCGACGGCGCGAGGTCCGCCGCGCCGCCGATTATCCACGGAACGCGCTGCGCGATCGCGTTGAGCACCTTGCCCGACGACTCGCGCGTGGCGATGCCCTTCGCGTCCGCATCGAACGTGGGGATGTCCGCGTCCCAGTCTTCCGGCAGTGCGGACGCCTGCATCTGATCGAACTCCTTCGCAAGCTGCGGATACTTTCTCGCATACTCGTCGAAGCGCTGCTTCCACACGTCGTGCGCCGCCTTGCCGCGCACACCCAGGCCTTGCGCGAAGTGCTCGCGCACGCCATTGGGCACGAGAAATTGCGCATCCTCGGGCCAGCCGTACGCACGCTTCGCCAGTTTGATTTCCTCTTCGCCGAGCGGCTCGCCGTGCGCCGACGCCGTGTCCTGCTTGTTCGGCGCGCCCCAGCCGATGATGCTCTTCACGACGATCAGCGTCGGCTTGTCGGTCACGGCCTTCGCTTCGTTGATCGCGGCTTCGAGCGCGTGCGCATCGTTGGCATCGTCGACGTGCAGCGTGTGCCAGTTATAGCCGCGAAAACGCGACTCGACGTCGTCGCTGTACGCGAGATCGGTGTGGCCTTCAATCGTCACGCGGTTGCTGTCGTAGATCCAGATCAGGTTCGAGAGCCGCAGATGCCCTGCCAGCGAAGCGGCTTCATGCGATACGCCTTCCATCATGTCGCCGTCGCCGCACATCGCGTAGACGCGGTAGTCGAAGAGCGACGCGTCCGGCTTGTTGAAGTGCGCCTCGTGCCAGCGCGCGGCCATCGCCATGCCGACGCTGTTGCCGAGCCCCTGGCCGAGCGGGCCCGTGGTCGTCTCGACGCCCGTCGTCATCCGGTACTCCGGGTGTCCGGGTGTCACGCTGTCGAGCTGGCGAAACTGCTTGATGTCGTCGAGCGAGACGGCGGGCTTGTCCAGCGGCTTGCCGTCTTCATCGACGGCCTTCACGCCCGCGAGATGCAGCAGCGAATACAGCAGCATCGACGCATGCCCCACCGACAGCACGAAGCGGTCGCGGTTCGGCCACAACGGCGCGTCGGGGTCGTAGCGAAGATGGTTCTGCCAGAGATGGAAGGCGACGGGTGCAAGCGCCATCGGCGTGCCGGGGTGGCCGGAATTGGCCTTCTGCACGGCGTCCATCGATAGCGTGCGGATCGTGTCGATCGCAAGTTGGTCGAGATCGGACGGGGACTTGGGTGTGACTTGTGACATGAGCGACGACTCCTTTGCAGAGTGTGCTGTGGCACGACGGGTGCCGCAGCGGGCAACCAGGTCAATTCAGCAAGTGTAGTGCCTCCCGCGCGGCGCTGCAGATGAGCGGCGCTGTCAACGGAGCTTGATGGCGGGACGCGCGGCGAGACAGGCTTCGATTCGCTTTGGTCGCCGATGCGGGGCCGGGGCAGGGCTCGGACCGATGCCCGCGAGACTTTGCAACCAGCTTACGCCGGGTGCCGTCGCAACTATCCGATGTGCGTATAGATGCTGATTTCCGGGCGCAATCGCGCGCCCTTAGCATGAATCGGGCCGCGGCTTTAGTGGCTTTAATAGTTTCGCTGCCGTCACATTTGCCTGAACAGATGCGCGTACTGTTTGCTCACAGCGACTGCGCGAGCGTAACCGCGCAGCTTCAGCGACATTTTTCCCAGCGTGCTGACGGTAGCGCTTTCCACCTGATCGACGTTCACCACCGTGCTTCGATGTACCTGCCAGAAACGCGCGGGGTCGAGTTGCGCGCACAGCTCCTTGAGGCTCGTGCGTATCAGCAGTTCGCCCGTGCGCGTCGTGACGACGACGTATTTGTCGGCGGCTTCGAAATACAACACTTCCTCCACAGGCACGATCCTGATGTCGCTCCCGCTCGATGCGCGCAGATAGCGCAGCGGCGCGCTTTGCGCGATTCGCGCGCCGTCCTGCGAGCGGCTGTCGAGCTGGACGCTGCGCGTGATCTGCTCCAGTTGGCCAAGCACGCGCTGCAGATCCGCGTGCACGTCGCTGGCGGGCGTCGCGTCCATCGGCGGGCGCGCAAACGGCGCGCGCAGACGCTCGACCGTGCGCGCGAGACGCGACGCATCGACGGGTTTCAGCAGATAGTCGATGGCGGCGGCATCGAACGCGTCCAACGCGTACTGGTCGTATGCCGTCACGAACACGATCTGCG
Organism: Paraburkholderia phymatum; assembly: GCF_040965635.1. Lineage (GTDB taxonomy): Bacteria > Pseudomonadota > Gammaproteobacteria > Burkholderiales > Burkholderiaceae > Paraburkholderia > Paraburkholderia phymatum_B. Next base: position 101,315 of record NZ_JBFRCH010000011.1, on the reverse strand, counting down.
GAGGCGACGTGAGATTCGCACATGCGCGCGCGACATCGAGGCCCGTCGCGCCCGGCATCGAAATGTCAAGAAACGCGATGTCCGGCTGCAATGCGCCGATACGCTCGATTGCATCGCGGCCGTTATCGACGGTCGCGACGATATGCAACGCGGGCCATGCCGCCGTCAGTTCCCGTTGAAGCGCGGCGGCAATGGGCGGCTCGTCTTCGGCGATCAACGCAGTCGGCGCGCGACGCATCTCCGGCGAAGGTCGCGCGCCTGCGTTCGATACGGCTGTGCGTGGCTGGCGCGTCTTCATCGATTCAAACCCTCTCGCGTCTTTCGGCATGTTCGAGCGGAAGCAGCACTCTCGCGACGATGCCGTGCGGCACGTTTTCGATGAGTGTCAGCGACGCGCGTTCGCCATACAGCGCCGCGAGCCGGTCGCGCACATTCGCGAGTCCGATGCCCGTGCCCTGCGTAGCGGGCGTCGCGCCGAAGCCCGGTCCCGTGTCGGTCACGGCGAGCTCGACGTGCGGTTCGACACGCCGCGCTCGCACTTCGACCCGGCCGCCGGCGACCGCAACCTGAATGCCATGCTTCAACGCGTTTTCGACGAGCGGTTGCAGGAGCATCGGTGGCACGGAGAGGTTCGCGCAATCGGCGGGCAGATCGAGCGAGTACGCAAGCCGTGGACCGAGGCGCATTGCGTGCACGGCCAGCATCGACTCGAGCACCGCGAACTGGTCGGCGAGCGTCTCGCTTTCGGTGCGCGATGCTTCCAGCGTTGCCCGCAAAAAGCGGTTGAGACTGCCCAGCAGTTCGCGTGCGCGCGGAGGATTGGACACGATCAGGCTGTCGAGCGTCGCGAGCGTGTTGAAGAGGAAATGCGGCTCGATCTGCGCCTGCAACGCCTGCAAGCGGGCGCGCAGCGCAGTCTTTTCGGCGGCCTCCTGGAGCCACGCGGTCCGCGCAACCTGCTCGCTCAGTCCCGCGATGCGGGCACGCGACCAGCCATACCACGTGACGAGCAGCGTCGCGACGAGCGCGATCCAGCCCGTCGTCGCGATGTCTTTGGGCGCAAATGCCTTGCCGATGTCGTGCCCCAGCAGCGCGCTCGCGATCACCCGGCCGATTGCGGCGCCCGCCACGATGGACACCGCCATCGCCACGGCGAGCCTCGGCGCGGTGAGCGCGTTCCTGCGTTGGAGTCGAAAGCGCGCGGCATGGAGCAGCAGCATGATCGACAGGCCGATCGACTCGCTGAAGACGAGGTTTTCCGCCAAGCCTTTGCCCATGCCGACGACGGTCAGGCCGGCAGCGATCACCGCGTTGCCGATCACGACGATCACCGATTCGCGCGCATAGTCGGCCAGCAACTGTCTCGCAGGTGCGGGCGAGTCGGCGTACGCATCGGGGAATTTGACGTTACTGCCTGGAATCATGCGAACCATCCCGTCACGATGACATTCAGCAGACGATGCGGCGTCGCCACCGCGGCGAGTCCCGCCGCGACGAGACCGATGAACGACCCGCGCATCGCGAGCCGATGGCCGCGAACGTTGCCTTGCCGTATCGCCCAGATCGCGCGCCCGACACTGACGAACGTCAGCAGCGACAGCCCATGCACCCACGAAAAATGTCCGGGGTTCAGTTCGCGAATGTCGAACGAACTGAGCGCGGCCGCAAACATCGCTGCCGCCCACAGACGGCCGAGCCACTTGTGGCGCGTGGTCCCCTTTTCGGCGAAAAACACGGTTGTTCCGAGTATGACAGAAAGGATTGCTGTGGCGACATGCACGGCAATGATGGCAGGCATGCTGGCTCTCCCCGGCAGGATCAGCGAATTCGATGACGGCAGTCTGCGCGGCGGACGGGGGGCTTTCGACAGGCATGCGACGAACCGTGCGGATTGCGTCGCGAATGGTCGTGTGGACGGCGCGAGGGATGAGCGTTGGGTCGGGAAGGTGGGGTCGCCGCATCCGCTTTTCGCCGATGCAGCGACCGTGCGCTGGTCAGTCAGCTATCGGACGCGCTTGCGGCTGAATCGACAGACTCGTCGCTGCTCCTGGGTGCGTCGTCGGATTCGATGCTGGCGCGAAGAGACGCCTCTGTTCGGGCGTGGCGTTCGAGCAAGGCAAGCAGCTCCGGGCGCAGTCCATCACCACGTTGAGCCGCGAGAGCATGAAGCGCGAGAAATGGCAGCATGGTTCAACTCCTGTCTGGACGACATGCCAAATTTCCCGCAGCGAACGGACAGACACACTCCGTTTCTTGCTGTCTCATCGACACGGCTAACGCGCACGGCAACGCACTGCATGGCCTTTATTGCGGCGCCGTCGGTCCGCACCGACGACGCCCGCCCCACGCGTTCAAACGGTCTTGATGAGCCCCAGTTGCGTGAGTGCCGTCACACCGTCATCGAGGCCGACTTCTTCGACGATCTTGCCGTCCTTCAGACGCAGCACCGTGGTGCCCGTGAAGTGCATCTTGCGGCCCGATGCCTGCGGCAACGTTCCCGCGAGGAAGTCGCCGAATGCGGGGCCCGTATGCGTGCCGCCCCCTTCCCAACGGCCGACGACGAAGTCGCCTTCAGCGATGAGATCCGCGGCGCCCCAGAAGTTGAGGTCCGGGAACGCGTTGCGGAAACCGGTCATGAAGGCCTTGATGTCTTCGCGGCCACGGCGCGGCTCGTGCAGCGAATATTTGAGCAGCATGTCCGGCGCTGCGATCTCGTCGACGACGCTGAGATCGCACTCCTCGCCCCAGAAGCGGGTGAACCAGCGGCCTACGATCGCCTTGTTGTCATCTTCCTTCGACATGTTCGACTCCTTGCTGTGCTTGATTACGGAGAAGCAGGATTGCTTCACCTGGATACGAACATATCGAGCGGCCTACCTCGCTGCCATCCGATTCTTGCTGCAACATTCGGTTGCGTTCTTTTGCGGTTCTCGTTCGAATGCGGGTCCGATGGTGCTTCAGAAAGCGAAGCGTTGACGTCACAGCGAAATGGTTTGGGCACAAAGTAAAAAGCCAAAGGACGTATGTATCCTTTGGCCTGACAGTGCTTCGATGATCCGCGTGAGACGACTGCCGATCAAGCCTCCCGGCCGGACCGCGTCGATCCAGGCCGGGCCATGCAGAGCAATCGCGCTCAGCGCATGCCGCCGCTTGCGATCAGATGTTCGCCCGTCAACCAGCGCGAGTCGTCGGACGCAAGGAACACGGCGATCGATGCGATATCGTCCGGCTGGCCCGCACGGCCGAGCGGAGTCTGGCTGAGCGCCATCGCTTCGAAATCCGAGCCGACGATGCCGGCGTCGTGTGTCCCTTCCGTGACGACGAAGCCCGGATTGATCGCGTTGACGCGAATCTTTTTCGGACCCAACTCGCGCGCGAGCACGCCCGTGATCGCGTCGACGGCGCCTTTCGTGCCGCTATACACAGCTGTCTCGGGTGGCGTGATGCTGCTGGCCACCGAACTCACGTTGATGATGCTCGCGCCTTCGCCGAGGTGCTTTACGGCCGCTTGCGTCGTGAGCAGCACACCGAGCACGTTCGTATTGAACTGCTTGTGGAAATGCTCTTCCGTGATCTCTTCGATCGGCGCGAATTTGTAAATGCCTGAATTGTTGACGACGATATCGAGTCGCCCATACGTTTCGATGGCGGCATCGACGATGCCTTGCGCGTCCGCTGCTTTCGACACATCACCGCGAACCGCGACTGCCTTGCCGTTTGCGGCCGTGATGCCGGCGACGACGGCATCGGCGGCCGCCTTGCTGCTTGCGTAATTCACGACCACGGAAGCGCCCTCTGCCGCTAGCGCTTTCGCGATACCCGCTCCGATACCCTTCGAAGCGCCCGTGACCACCGCGACCTTACCTGCGAGCCTGCTCATATCGTCTTCCTTCAAGTTTGTGCGATACATAGGGACAGGACAAACGGGTTTTCATGACCGTCCGCCCCGGCGATGGAGCAAATCTAAACACCTCATCTCCCGCGATAAAGCGGCTCGATACGAATTGACTGGCAGGAATCGCCGAACAATCGTCACAGCAGCGTCGTGAAGAAAAAGTAGAAGGCTTTAGTCGTCACATCAATGGCATGACGGTCGCGCAGCTCAGGTGGGCTCGCGCTTCCTTCACGCCTTCGAACAGCAAGTGCGTCAATCATGATCAACCGGGCAACGCGGATCGGTAGCACAATCGGCCTGTATTGCGTTTGCCATCGCGGAGAGCGCCATGATCGATCCAGTTGCTTCGAACAACCCTGTGCCGGGCCGTGCGTTTCAGCGTGTTCTGTTGGCCGTCGATGGCACCGAGGCGTCCGTGCGCGCCGCCGAGTATGTGAATGCGCTGTTCGCCGGCGAAACGCAAATTGCGCTCGTCTCCGTCGTACAAAATCCGCACACGCTGTTTCCACTCGGCGCAAAGGCCCGGAACGTCCTGGCCGCCGCACGCGACGAACTGCTTCAGGACGCGCGCACCGCGCTCGATGCAATCGAGGCGATGTTTTCAGACGCGCGGCCGGAAACCGAACTCGTCGAGCTATCGAAGCGCAATGGCGATACCGTTCAAGCGCTGCTCGACATCGCGGCGCGCTGGCGAGCGGATCTCGTCGTGATGGGCGCGCGGCATCATCATGGGCTGTTGCGCTGGGTCGAAGGAACGGTGTCGGAGCCCGTCACGCAGCGCACCGGTTGTTCGCTGCTGCTCGTGCCCGAGAACAGTCGAGTGCCGACCAACAGGCGTCCCGGGCGAATCGTCTTCGCGCTGGACGGCAGCGTGCATTCGCTCATCGCATTGCGCATGGGCCTTCAGTTTGCCGTGGAGGATACGGAACTGCGCGCCGTCTACGTACTCGACCGCGCGGTACACCTGTTCGATTTCGCGCCCGTCGACGTGCTCGAAAACGCCTTTCTCGAAGAGGGGCGCACAGTGCTGGAACTGGCCACGCGCATTTTCGCTGAACATCGATGGTCGGCCAAAACGGCCTTGATCGAGACGAACCGCGCCAACGACGATGTGCCGCACGCGATCGTGCGCGATGCGCAGCGCTGGAACGCCGATCTGCTCGTCGTCGGCACGCATGGACGGCGTGGCCTCGCGCGCTGGTTCATGGGCAGCGTCGCGGCGCGTACGCTGCGGCTCGCCGATACGCCCGTTCTGCTCGCCCGCGCGCCCGAGGTGGAACAGGCGCCATAAGTCGGAAACGCGCTGGCTGACGAAGCTTCGGCAATCAGGCTCGCGCGATCATATCCATCGAGAGGGCTTTCACGCTTCAGCTTCTTCTTCGCTGCCGCGAACGAGCAGCACGGGACACCGCGAAAACCGCACGAATCGTTCGGCGACGCTGCCCAGCACGATCCGCTTGACGCCCCTGCGGCCATGCGTCCCGAGCACGACGAGATCGGCGCCGATACGCTCGGCGCAATGTTGCAGCGTCTGTGAGACGTCGTCGCTCAGACGTTCCGTCTCGACGAGTTCGACCGCACAATCCACATCCGACTGCTTGCACGCTGCTTTGGCGCCTTCGAGCGCAGTGGCGCCGTCCTTGCGCAACCCCTCCGTCAACACGACGGGATCGTAATAGCCGGCGTAACTGAAGAGCGGCGTCGTATCGACGACATAGACGGCATGCACGGTGCCATGCGTCAGCGCCGCCATTTTCACCGCCTCCTGCAGCGCCTGTTTCGATGTGTGGCTGCCGTCTACGGCAACCAGAATCTTCTTGTACATGGTGAATCTCCTTGATGTGCTCGTGGACGTTGAAACGAAACTGCCTGTTGATTAAACGTGACGCGACCCACCGCTCCGATCGCTCATTCAGCGCGCTCCCCTGCTTCCCTATGCGCGCCCTAAGCCATCCATTCGGCCTCGTGCAGTTTCGCCAGCTTGTGCCTGATCTTGAGCCCGAACGCTTGCCGTATCGTGCCGTCGATGCGCCGCTGCAAATCGCGAGCCGTGATCGCGCAAGTGGCCAGCGGTGATTTGCCCGCTGCCTTCGCCATCTGCTCCAGCGCGGACTCACTGCCGCTCCCGCCCAGCGAGCAGAACAGCGCGAGATGCCGGATCGCCGCGCCATGTTGCTTCAGCCACGCGAGCGCGGGCGCGCAAGCATGGCTCGCCCACACGGGAGAGCCGACAATGACGGCATCGTATGCAGACAGATCGCGTATGCGCGGCATCACCTTGACCTGCCGGTGGCACAGCACATCGATCAGCGAGCGCACATAGCCGCGCGCCCCCGCACGCGCCGCAAGTCCGCCCGGCTCGCGTATCGCTTCGACGTCGGCGCCCAACTCGGATGCAAGCGACTCCGCGATGCGCTGCGTCGTGCCGCTGCGCGAGTAATACACCACGAGGATTCTGCTTTGCGCGGACATGGCGGGTTCTCCGTTCAGGCGCATTCCAAGGCGCCATCTGCATTCAGCTTAAGCGCCTTGCCCGATGCATTCGTGATCCAGATCAATCGCGTACGCGCAGTGTCACCGCGCTTCGCGGCCCGCGCCAAGCCGCCCGCTTCAGGCCTCAGACGGCGAATGCCCGGAAGAATCGTGGCGCACGATCAGCACGGGTATGTCCGTCGACCGGACCAGCGATTCCGCCACGCTGCCGAGCAGAAAACGCTGCACGCCGCGCCGCCCGTGCGTGCCCATCACGATGAGATCGGCTTCGTATTCGTCCGCGACCCGCGCGAGCACGGCGGACACGTTTTCCGCATACGCGTCGATCGCCCGCACGCTGCCGCGCACGCCCGCTTCCTCGAACATCCGCTCCGCTACGGCGAGCGCAGCGGTAGCCGCGTCGTTCGCGAGTCCGGCAGGTCCGGGCTCGGCATTGAGCGGATTCGCTTCAGCGGGCCATTTGCCGCGATCCAGCACGCACAGCGCCTCGATCGTGCCGCCCGACAGTTGCGCGAGCTTCACGGCTTCGCCGAGCGCGCGTTGTGCGCTCGGACTGCCGTCGATCGCAACCAGTATCCGTTGATACATGATGAATCTCCCCGAAATGCGCACGCCTTTGCCCGACATGGGCAATGTCGCCCACGTGCGACGACAGTGTCCTTCGGCGACCGAATTCCCGATTGATACAGGTCAACGCCATCCAGACCAGCATACGCTCATCGAGACGGCATGGACTCGCGGGTTAGAGGCGCGAGCACGTCATCCGGCTTGTATGAGTTTTCCTATAATGCCTGCCGAACCTCCTGGGTGCGGTTAAAGCGCCGCCGATACTTATTTGGGATACATCCGTCGATACTGGTCGCCATGGATGCCGCCACATCAACTACCGTATCGAAGGTCTATCTCGTCGACGACGCGATCGAGGTCAGGCGACGCCTGGCGCGCCTGCTCGGCGCGATTGCCGGTGTCGAGATCGCGGGCGAAGGCGAAGATGCGGACGAAGCGCTGGAACGCATCCTGGAGTCGCACCCGGATGTCGTCGTGATGGACGTGCGCCTCGCCGGGGGAAGCAGCCTCGTGCTCATCTGAGCGCTCTCCCGCGCTCGACCCGCCATCATCAAGATCGTTTTGACGAACCACACTGCGCGCGCATTTCGCGATGCGTGCGCGGCGGCAGGCGCTGACTTCTTCTTCGACAAGACAGCCGAATTCGATGCAGCCTGCCGCGCCATTCAGGCCATCGCACAGTCGCGCCGCGCGCGCTCGTGAATGAACAGGAGTTGAGCATCCTTGCCGCACCCGCTCGAGTATCCGACCACCCGATGACGCGCGCCCCCAAAGTCGTGCTGATCCGGCCTGTGCAGCCGGCGCCAGTGCGCGCGACCCGCTGCTCCGCCTGTTCGACGCGGACCATCTGCATGCCGCCCGGGTTGACCGTCGACGATCTGGCCAAACTCGATTCGATCATCTGCTCGACGCGTTCCGTCAAGCGCGGCGAGACGCTCTACCGCTCCGGCTATGCGTTCCAGAGCATCTACGCGGTGCGCGCCGGCTCGTTCAAGACGGTGGTCATGCATCGCGATGGGCGCGAGCATGTGACGGGCTTCCAGATCGCGGGCGAGTCCCTGGGCCTCGACGGCGTCTGCGCGGGTCATCACAACTGGGATGCGATCGCACTCGAAGATAGCGTCGTCTGCATCATTCCGTTCGCGCAACTCGAAGCGCTCTGCCGCGAGATGAAGTCGATGCAGCATCACATCTATCAGATGATGAGCGGCGAGATCGTCCGCGAATCGAGTCAGATGATGCTGCTCGGCACCATGACGGCCGAGCAGCGCGTCGCGACGTTCCTCCTCAATCTGTCGCTTCGCTTCAAGGCGCGCGGATTCCTGGATGCCGAATTTCATCTGCGCATGACGCGCGAAGAAATCGGCTGCTATCTCGGGATGAAGCTCGAAACCGTGAGCCGCATGTTCTCGAAGTTCCAGCGTGAGTGGCTCGTCCACGCGAACGGCAAGACGATTCGCATCGTCGATGCCGAAGCGCTGGCGCGGGTCTGACGGTCACGCCCGGTCCTGTGCATCGCTGACGCTCGCGGCGGCGTCCTCTCGCCGCTTTGATTGCCCTGGCGCGCACCAGCATGGCTCGACTGTCGAGGACACGGCCATGTCGAACACGCAGTGCGGACTCCATCCATTCTTCCTTCCGCGCCCGACGCCGCGCAATGCCGCGCACGTGCCGCATTTCCCGCTCACACTCGCCTCGCTTTCTTCATCCGATTATCTGAAGCGCTATGTGTGCTAAAGCGCATCTCGGGCGGGCGAATGCTGGCAACTTCAATCACATCATGCTGACCGTCTGGATGAAGCCAGGCAAGCCCTATGAGGCGCCTGGTGGAAGCCCTGATAGTGCGCAACTACGAGGGCGCGGCATGAAGCGTTTCGGGATGTTTCCGCAGGGAGGCGGATCGCGATCGGGGAGCATAACGGGACATTGGCATTGACTTGCGTTTGCCGTGTACGACCACAGGCGAGGTAACAACCATGAGAATCAGGACATTGCTGGGGTCCGCGGCCTTGACCGCGACCCTGGTCCCGGCCCTGCTGTCCGCTACAGCGTGGGCCGATGGACCGAAATCGGCCTATGACAATGGGGGCGTCAGCAATGCATCGCTCGATCCGGGCGAAGAGCAGATGACCTCCGATGACGAAAACAAGGCGCGCCTCAAGGATCTGAGCGACGCCTATCACAACGGCTACAACGCCCGCGCGAAGGAGGACGCCGAGACGTATGCGTCGCTGAAGGAACAGCTGAAGCAAACGTCGAAAGCCTCGGTGCAGCAGCCTCCGCCGTTGCCGCCCGGCGCGCCCGGCGACGACGCCGCCCAGGTGAGGCGCGTCAGTCAGCCGCGCGTGGCGCAGCAGGTGCTGCAAACCCAGCCGGCGTATGACGACGAAGCAGCGCCCGTGCAGTACGCGCCCGCGCCACGGCCGCGCTATCGGCCCGCGCCCATGTACGCCCAGGCGCCCGCCTACGACGAACCTGCCGAAGAGCCCGGCACCGTCGTCTTTCAGCCTTATCAGCCGCCCCCGCCCGTGCAGTACGTACCCGTGTATCAGCCCGTCTATGTGAGTCCGCCTGTCGTGCAGCAGGTCGTGCCCGCACAGTACGCGGCTACGTGGCCCGTTTATCGGCCGCGCTATTACGGGTATGGCTGGCGATGAAAAGATAACGCCGGGCAGCGGCTGGCCGCATCGCCAGCCGCGTCCGGCGGACGGACATCTGCCCCGAGGGGCTTGCACTCACACGGTCATCCCGTGCATCCGGCGTCCGAAATGCGCGCGCTCCGCGCTGTCCATTAGCGCGAGGAACTGCTCGGCGTCCATGTGCACCAGTTCCTCATGATTGCCCGCCTCGAAGTAGACGTCCGGCTGACGTGCCAGGCTTTCGTCGAGATAGGTTTTCATGCCATAGGCGGCGCATATGGGCGGCAGCGCGCCGTATTCGCAGTCCTTGAACAGTTCACGCAGATCGATTTCTTTGGCGAGCGAAAGGCGGCGCCCCGTTTTCGACCAAAGCTCGGATAGCCTCACCGCATAGGTCGACGGCAGCACGGCGGCGATATAGCCTTGCTCGTCTTCAAACAGCACGGTCTTCGCAAGACGATCGCCGGGAATGTGGGCGGCCGCCGCCGTTTCCATGCTGGAATGGCTGTACGGATGGCGCAGGAGTTCATACCGGGAGCCCTTGTTGCGCAGGCAGTCCTCGAGCGTTGCAGACATTGACATGGCGCACCTCCTTTCGAACACACGGAGAGAGAAAATAGTTCGGCTGCATCCCTTCAGGATAGTTCGCTCGCGGGTGAAAAGCAGGTTGGCGTCGTTAGCATGATGCGGGGCTGCATGCCCTGCGCCAGCCGATACCGGCAACGCATTGCATTGCATCGCGTCGCGGTGCGTTGCGTCCTCTCGGAGCGCCGAGGCGCTCAACCCGGCGTCAGCCCCTTTTCCTTCAACCATTCGAGATTGAACAGCCGGCTGCGATACAGCTCACCGCGGTCGCACAGCAGCGTCACGATCGTATGACCCGGCCCCATCTGCCGCGCGAGCGACACGGCCGCCGCAACGTTGATGCCCGTCGATCCGCCGACATACAGCCCTTCCTCGCGCAGCAACCGGTACACGATCGTCACGCATGCCTGATCGTCGATGCGGCAGGCGTCGTCGATTGCCGTGCCTTCGAGGTTCGCCGTGACGCGCGAGGAGCCGATGCCTTCGGTGATCGAGTTGCCTTCCACCTTGATTTCCCCCGTCTTCACGAAGCTGTAGAGCCCGCTGCCATGCGGATCGGCGAGCACGATCCGCACGCCGGGGCTCTTTTCTTTCAGGAAGCGGCTCACGCCGGCGAGCGTTCCGCCCGTGCCCGTCGAGCACACGAACGCATCGACCTTGCCCGCCGTATCGCGCCAGATTTCCGGGCCCGTCGTCTCGTAGTGCGCCTGCCGGTTCACGACGTTGTCGAACTGGTTGGCCCAGATCGCGTTGTCCATTTCCTGCGCGAGACGTCCGGCGATCTTCTGATAGTTGTTCGGGTCTTTGTACGGCGCAGCGGGCACGGGCCGCACCCCCGCACCGAGAACGCGCAAAAGCTCCATTTTCGCGGGCGATTGCGTATCGGGAATCACAATCACGCAGCGATAGCCACGCGCCGCGCAGATATGCGCGAGGCCGATACCCGTATTGCCCGCCGTCCCTTCGACGACCGTGCCGCCGGGCTTGAGCGCGCCGCGCCGCTCGGCGTCCTGAATGATGTAGAGCGCAGCGCGGTCTTTCACGGAACCGCCCGGATTGAGAAATTCGGCCTTGCCGAGAATTTCGCAGCCGGTCTCCTTGCTGAGCGCTGCGAGCCTGATGAGCGGCGTATTGCCGATGCATCCGACGAAACCTTGCAGTACAGCCATGAGCGTCCCCTTTCGAATCGTCGGCAGCGTGACCTGCCATACGGAAAGAATAGGCGAAGGGTTCGCAAGGTCGTTTCGCCGCAAGCGGCTAGATCGTCACCGCTTCGCGCAGGAAATCCACCAACGCGGACTGCGTAGCATTCATCGTGCCGCCCGCGCCGATCAATGCAAGCTCCGTCGGCGGCAGACGCGGCAAGTCGAAGCACACACTGTGCTCGGAAAGAACGGCTGTCGTCGGCAGCACGGTAACGCCCAGGCCGGAGGCCACCGCCGCCTGAATGCCCGTCAGGCTGTGACTGCCGAACGCCACGCGCCAGCTGCGCTGCGCCTGGTCGAGGCAGCGGATCGCGCGCAGCCGATAGACGCAGCCTTGCGGAAAGAGCGCGAGCGGAATCGGCTCGCCGCCCTCGTCGGGCACTTCGACCTCGCGGCCGCGCACCCATACGAGCGACTCGGGCCATGACGCAAGGCACTGACCGCTTCCCGGCTCGCGCTTGACGAGCGCAATTTCGATCTCGCCGCTCGACAGCTTGCGATGCAAATCAGCGCTCATGCCCGCGACCGTTTCGAGCCGCGCTTCCGGCCTTTCCCTGACGAAGCCTGAAAGAATCGACGCCATACGCTTCGCGTCGAAATCTTCCGGCACGCCGATTCGGATCGGCGTGCGCCATGCATCGCTCGCGAGCGCGTCCTGTGCTTCCTGCGACAGCGCGATCAGACGCCGCGCGTATTGCGCAAGCAGTTCGCCGTGTTCCGTCGCCGTCACCTGGTTGCCCGTGCGGTCTCTAAGAAGCAGCGTGCGGCCCACCAATTCTTCGAGACGCCGCACCTGCTGGCTGACGGTCGATTGCGTGCGATGCACGCGATCGCCGGCCCGCGTGAAGCTGCCCTCGTCGACGACGCACACGAGCGTGTTCAACAGATCGAGATCGAGCATGGCTGGCACCCCATATTTATGTTTCCACTGACGGTGACATTTTAATTTAATTTCCCAATAACCGTCGCGCGACTTAGCCTGTTGTTCATCTATAACGCCTCAGCAAAGGAACGAACCATGTCGATCGACAATACACCTCGCCCCGCGTGGCTGACCTTCGACTGCTACGGCACGCTGATTCAATGGGAAAGGCTTGCAGGCCGCCGTCGCCGCGATACTCGCCAGCAAGGGCGCGTCGGCGATCGATCCGCGCGCACTGATCGCCGTCTATGACAGGCACGAGCATGCGCTCGAACAGACGCCGCCTCATCGCAACTTTCGCGAAGTCGCGGGAGAAGCACTGCGTATCGCGCTCGGCGAATTCAAGCTGCGCGTGGACGATAACGATATCCGCACGCTCACCGACCACATCTCCGCGATGCCGCCGTTTCCCGAAGTGGTCGAGTCGTTGCGCGCGTTGAAGGAAAAGGGCTATCGTCTGTGCATCGTGTCGAATACCGACGATGACGTGATCGCCGGCAACATCGCGCAACTCGGCGGCCATATCGACCGTGTGATCACTGCGCAGCAAGCGGGTGCGTACAAGCCGGACCGCCGGCTTTTCGACTATGCTCACGAACAGCTCGGCGTATCGCGCGACGACGTGGTGCACATCTGCGCAAGCCCGCATCTGGATCATGCGGCCGCGCGCGATATCGGCTTTCGATGTGTGTGGATCGATCGCGGCACGGGGCGCAAGCTCTTGCCCGACTACACGCCCGACGCGACAGTGCCGACGCTCGACCGTGTGCCGCCGCTCTTTTCATCGCTTGGCTGGTGAATATCGGCTGGTGAACTTCAAAGGCAAGAGGATCGTTCTTCATGGCTCATACGCTCAACGTCAGGACCACGGCTGTCTCGCGCCGCACGACGCTCGACTCGGACGCCGTGCGCGCCGCTCGCGTCGAACTCGCGGCCTGCTTTCAGCTGGCTGCGCAATACGGCTTCGAAGAAGGGGTGTGCAATCACTTTTCGGCTGTCGTGCCGGGGCACGAAGATCTTTTCTTCGTCAATCCGTATGGCTTTGCGTTTTCGGAGATCACGGCGTCACGGCTCTTGATCTGCGATTTCGATGGCAACGTGATCGACGGCGACGGCCAGCCCGAAGCGACTGCCTTTTATATCCACGCGCGCCTGCATCGCGCGATGCCGCGCGTGAAGGCCGCATTTCACACGCATATGCCGAACGCGACCGCGCTGTGCCTGATCGAAGGTCCGCCGCTATTGTGGCTCGGACAGACCGCGCTGAAGTTCTATGGCCGCACCGCCGTCGACGAGCACTACAACGGCCTCGCGCTCGACAATTCGGAAGGCGATCGCATCGCTAACGCAATGGGCGACGCGGACATCGTCTTCCTGAAGAATCACGGCGTGATGGTCGCGGGCGCGAGCATCGCCGAAGCGTGGGACGATCTGTACTATCTGGAACGAGCCGCCGAAGTGCAGCTCAAGGCAATGCAAAGCAACCGCCCGCTCAAGTCCGTGCCGCACGACGTCGCGCAACGCACCTATGAACAGATGAGGCTGGGCGACAAGGAAAGCGCGCGTGCACATCTGGACAGCGGAATGCGTCGCTTGCGCGAGGCGGGGAATCCGTTCGACAGGTAACAGCTGATGTCCCGCGACGGCTTTGTTCACGCCAGTGAAGCGTGAAGTCGACGTGTTGCGCGAAATCTCGCGCGGCGCGAGCAACAAGGAAGCGGCGCGCGATCTCGCGTTGAGTCCGAGCACGGTCTGCACGCATGTCGAGAGCGTCTTTCGCAAACTGGAGTGCTCGACGCGTGCAGCAGCGACGCTCAAGGCGTTGGCGCTCGGACTGATCTGACGCGTTCGGCCTTTCAGTTCAAACGGAACCGCAATCCGCCGACGCGCGTCCGTGCTCCTTCACACCGCTAACGCTTACGCCGCCGCGATAACGTCGATACGCAGCGCTTCGCCACCCGCCGCGATGTCCAGCAGACGATCGACATTCGGGTGCGCGCCAGGGCGATTGCGCGCGTCGGCCGTATGCTCGGCGAACACGGCGAGGCCGTGTTCCACAGCCGTCGCATCGAGCGTGCCGAAAGCCTGCCGCAGATAATGATAGACCGCCAACGAGCCCTGCTTGCCCGGCTTGTTCTCGATGCTTGCCACGATGGTGCCCTTGCCGTCGACCAGATCGATGCGCTCGATGCCGTCGATGCCCGGCAATTGCGCGAGGTTGTCCTTGAATGCATTGCTCGGTTGAATCACTGAATACGCTCCGTTGGTTCGGGAAATAACGAGTGGGCCCGCATTTTATCCGATCGCTTTTATTCGATCGTTTCGATCGCTTCGATTGCGATTCGTCTGCGGGAAAAGTCATGACGTCGCGCGCGCATCGTCTTTCTCATCTGCTGCTATCGATTTCGCGTCATCTGCGTCTTGCCCGCCACGGCATCGGCCAGTAGATTCGAAAACACATTTCACATTGGGACAGAAGTGTTCGGCTTCGCCGGACACGGCGCGTGAAGCGCATGTCCTCGACATCAGCCATGTATCAGTACAACGAGTTTGATAAAGCTTTCCTGCTGAATCGCGCCGCGCAGTTCCGCGATCAGATCGAACGCTGGCAGGACGGCCGATTGAGTGAAGACGCATTCCGTCCGTTGCGCCTGCAAAACGGCTGGTACGTGCAGCGGCACGCGCCGATGCTGCGCGTGGCCGTTCCTTATGGCGAGCTGTCGAGCGCCCAGCTTCGCGTGCTCTCGCGTGTCGCGCGCGAATACGACGCGCCTGAAGAGGACGTCTACCGGCGCGCGCTCGACACACAGCGCAAGCTCGGCACGGTTCGTCTTCCAACGCATCACGCGCACTTCACGACGCGCACCAACGTACAGTTCAACTGGATTCCGCTCGCAAAGGCGGCCGATGTGATGGACCTGCTTGCAACCGTCAACATGCACGGCATCCAGACGAGCGGCAACTGCATCCGCAACATCTCCTGCGATGAACGCGCCGGCGTCGCGCCCGATGAAATCGCGGACCCGCGCCCCTTCGCGGAGATCATGCGTCAGTGGACGACGCTGCACCCCGAGTTCGCCTTTCTGCCGCGCAAGTTCAAGATTGCGATTACGGGCGCAAGCGACGATCGCGCGGCGACGGACTGGCATGACGTCGGATTGCGCCTTCGCTACGACGAGCACGGCGAACTCGGCTTTCGCGTGACGGTGGGCGGCGGCATGGGACGCACGCCCGTCATCGGCACGGTGCTCCGCGAGTTCTTGCCGTGGCAGCACATCATGAATTACATCGAGGCCGTCGTGCGCGTCTATAACCAGTACGGACGCCGCGACAACAAGTACAAGGCGCGCATCAAGATTCTCGTGAAGGCGGAAGGCCAGAAGTACGTCGACGAAGTGGAAGAAGAATTCCGCCAGATCGTCGAGCATGACGGCGGACCGCATACGATTCCTCAAGAAGAACTGGAGCGCGTCAGTGCGTATTTCGTGCCGCCTTCCGTTTCCGCGCCCCATGAGAAGTCGGACGCAAATGCGCGCGAGCAACTGCACGATACCGCCCGGCAGAATCCGCAATTTGCGCGCTGGCTGGAGCGCAATGTCGCGCTTCACAAAGATCCGTCGCTGCGGATCGTCACGTTGTCGTTCAAGCGTCTGCTTCAGGCACCGGGCGACGCATCGGCCGATCAGCTCGATCGCGTCGCGGACCTCGTCGATCAGTATTCGGCGGGTGAGGCGCGCGTGACCCACACGCAGAACATCGTGCTCCCGTGGGTTCATGAAAACGATCTGCTCGCGTTGTGGAAAGCCGCACTCAGCGTGGGTCTCGCGAGCGCGAACGTGCATCTGCTGACCGACATGATCGCGTGCCCCGGCGGCGACTTCTGCGCGCTTGCCAACGCGCGCTCGCTGCCCATCGCAGCGGCGATCACGGAGCGTTACCAGGACCTCGACGAACTCGAAGACATCGGCGAAGTCGATCTGCACATCAGCGGCTGCATCAATTCGTGTGGGCATCACCACAGCGGACATATCGGCATACTCGGCGTGGACAAGGATGGCGCCGAGTGGTACCAGGTCACGCTGGGCGGGTCCGATGGATCGCACGCAAGCGGCGATGCGCAGCCGGGCAAGGTGATCGGCCCGTCGTTTTCGGCGCATGAAGTGCCCGACGTGATCGAAGCGGTGCTGCGAACCTATGTCGAGCACAGACGCGCAAACGGCCCGCGCGGTGAGACCTTCATCGAAACCGTGCGGCGCGTGGGCCTCGATCCGTTCAAGGCCGCAGCGCATGCGGCGCGCACACCGATGGAGCTTCCGGCATGAACGGCACCGCACGCATCCGGCTTCTCGACGCAGCGGCGCATCTCGCGGACGCCGTCGATCGCATCGTCGCGCTCGATAACGACGCCGATCCGCTCGATCATCGCGACGCAATCGCGCAAGCGCAACGCGTCGAACTTCACTTCCCGAGCTTCACGGACGGCAGAGCCTTTAGCCAGGCGTATCTGATACGGCGGCGGCTAGGCTTCACGGGCGACCTGCGCGCAACGGGCGAGGTCCTCGCGGATCAGCTGATACAGATGGAGCGAACGGGTTTCTCAACCGCAGTACTCGGGGAAGGCGTCGATTCAAGCGACGCGCAACGGCAACTCGATCGCTTTGCGTCTTTTTATCAGGGCGATGTGGTTCGCGATGCGCCGTTTCGGCGTCACGAGCAGGAAGTGAAAGCGGACGGCTGAATACCCACTGCGCGCCAGTCCGTGAATATAAATTGCCGCGATGCGCATCGACGCATTGCGGCAATTTTCTATTGCTTCGGCTTCATATGCCGGGCCGACGCAACTCATCGGCCCGGCATGTTTCGCCATACGTCAGTCACGCGCGAGCGCACGCTCGATCGTGATCTGCGTCGGCATCATGTTGACGTTCGCGTTGTGAATGACCCACAGCGAACCCGCGACGATAATGACGATCGCCAACGCGGTACAGCCGAATATCGCCGTATTCGCGCGCTGATCGGCGGCTGAACCGAGGTGCAGAAAGTACTTCAACTGCACGACGAGTTGCACGACGCACAGCACGACCACGGCCGTCAGCCCCATCGACTTCGGAACGGCATGCGTCATGACGATGCCAAACGACGCAAAGGTCAGCACGAGCGACAGCAGCATGCCGACGACATAGCTCTTCACGCTTCCGTGTGACGCATGATGAACGCGCGCGTGCGCAACGTTCGAATGAGATGATTTGCTCATAGAAATTCACGCAGATAAACAAGGCTGAACACGCAGATCCATACGAGATCGAGGAAGTGCCAGAAGAGACTCAGGCACGCAATGCGCCGCCGCGTCACCGGCGTGAGCCCGAAGCGGCTGATCTGATGCATCATCACGACGATCCACAGCAGACCGCTCGTCACGTGCAATCCATGCGTGCCGACGAGTACGAAGTAGCTCGACAGGAACGCGCTCGTCGAAGGGCCTGCGCCGTCGCTCACCAGCTTGGCGAACTCGTACACCTCCATGCAGATGAACGCCGCGCCGAGCACGAACGTCACGGCAAGCCAGCGAATCACCTTGCCGCGCTGGTTCGCGTGCGCGCTCAACATGCCCATGCCGAACGTGAAACTGCTGGCGAGCAGCAGCAAGGTCTCGCCTAGCACGTAACGCAATTCGAACAACTGCCTGCCCGAAGGCCCGCCCGCCGTTGCATTGGCAAGCACGCCGAAGGTTGCGAACAGCGTCGCGAAGATGAGGCAGTCGCTCATCAGGTAAATCCAGAACCCGAGCGTGGTGCGGGTTCCGTCGTCGTGGCCGTGACTGTCGTGATGGTCGCGGGCCCGATAGGTTGAAACACTGGTCATGGTCAGGCAGCCTCGGCAAGTTTCTCGAATCGCTCGTTCTCGATCCGCGCCACTTCCGCAGCGGGAACATAGTAGTCGACGTCCTGATCGTAGGTGCGCGCGATGAAGGTCGCGATCATGCCGATCAGCCCGACGATCGCGAATACCCACATGTGCCACACCATCGCAAAGCAGAACAGCATGCTGAACGCGGAGATGATGACGCCCGCCGCCGTGTTGCGCGGCATATGAATGTCTTCGTATTTCGCGGGCCTTGCATGGGCACGTCCCGACTTCTTGTTGTCCCAATGCTGTTCGAGCGACGTGATAATGGGAACGATCGCGAAGTTATAGAACGGCGCGGGCGACGACGTCGACCATTCGAGGCTGCGGCCGTCCCACGGATCGCCCGTGAGGTCGCGGTTCTGCTCGCGGTTGCGGATGCTCACGGCGAACTGGATCAGCAATGCCAGAATGCCCATGCCGACGATCACCGCGCCGACGAGTGCGACGATCAACCAGGGGTGCCACTCGGGAACTGAGTAGTGGTTCATCCGGCGCGTCATGCCTTCGAAGCCGAGGATGTACAGCGGCGTGAACGCGAGCCAGTAGCCGACGAGCCAGCACCAGAACGCGACCTTGCCCCAGAACTCGTCGAGCGTGAAGCCGAATACTTTGGGGAACCAGTAGCTGATGCCCGCGAGACAGCCGAACACGACACCGCCGATTATCACGTTGTGAAAGTGCGCGACGAGAAACAGGCTGTTATGCAGCACGAAGTCCGCGCCGGGCACGGCAAGCAGCACGCCTGTCATGCCGCCCACCGCGAACGTGACCATGAAGCCTATCGTCCACAACGTCGACGAGTGATAGCGAATGCGGCCGCGATACATCGTGAAGAGCCAGTTGAACAGCTTCACGCCCGTCGGGCTCGAAATGATCGACGTCATGATCCCAAAGAACGCATTGACGTTCGCGCCCGATCCCATCGTGAAGAAGTGGTGCAGCCACACGAAGAACGACAGAATGCCGATCGACGACGTCGCATACACCATCGACTTGTAGCCGAACAGCGGCTTGCCGGAGAACGTCGCGATGATCTCCGAGAACGCGCCGAATGCCGGCAGGATCAGGATGTACACCTCGGGGTGGCCCCATACCCAGATGAGGTTGATGTACATCATCGCGTTGCCGCCGTGCTCGTTCGTGAAGAAGTGCATGTCGAGATAGCGGTCGGCCGTGAGCAGCGCGAGCGTGCCCGTGAGCACGGGGAACACGGCGACGATCAGGATGTTCGTGATCAACGCGGTCCAGCAGAAGACGGGCATCTTCATCAGGTTCAGGCCCGGCGCGCGCATGCGCAGAATCGTCACGATGAAGTTGATGCCGCTCAGTGTCGTGCCTAAGCCGGAGACCTGTAGCGACCATATGTAATAGTCGACGCCCGCTGTTGGGCTGTATCCAAGCTCCGATAACGGCGGATAGGCGACCCAGCCCGTTGCCGCAAAATCGCCGACGAACATCGAGATCATCACGAGCAGCGCGCCGACGACGGACAGCCAGAAGCTCAGCGAATTGACGAACGGATACGCGACATCGCGCGCGCCGAGTTGCAGCGGCACGACGACATTCATCAGGCCGAGAATCAGCGGCGTCGCCACGAAGAAGATCATGATCACGCCGTGCGCGGTGAAGATCTGATCGTAGTGATGCGGCGGCAGATAGCCTGCGGCGTCGTTGAATGCGATCGCCTGCTGCGCGCGCATCATGATCGCGTCGGCGAAACCGCGCAGCAGCATCACGAGCGCGAGAATGATGTACATCACGCCGATCCGCTTGTGATCGACCGACGTTATCCATTCCTTCCACAGGTACGTCCACTTGCCGGCGTACGTGAGGGCGCCGAGCAACGCGAGCCCCAGCACTATCACGACACCGAGCGTGCCCATGATGATGGGCTCGTGATACGGAATCGCATCGAGCGTAAGTTTTCCAAACATATGAACTACTCCGATACCAAAGCTGCAGGTGAAGGCAAGCCGGCAGGCTTCACGGACATGCCCGTCATGCCCGTCGCGCCTGTCGTGCAGATGGGGTTGCCCGCCGCATCTCGCATGTACTGGTTGACGATGCCGTCGAAGAGGCCCGGTGCCACGCTGCTATAAAGCGTTGCGGCAACTTTTCGGCTGGGCTGTTGCAGGACGTCGTAAGCGGGCACGTCGAGCACTTGCCGCGAGGCTTTCGCGCGCGCGATCCATGCATCGAAGTCGCCGCGATTCGTGACGACCGTACTGAAGTTCATGTCGGAAAAGCCCGGTCCGCTGAACGCGGACGACCGGCCCGCATACGTACCGACGCTGTTCGCGATCAGATGAAGCTGTGTCTGCATACCCGACATCGCATACACCTGGCTGCCCAGTTGCGGAATGAAGAACGAATTCATCAACGATTCCGCCGTCAATTTGAAATCGACGGGCGTATCGACGGGCAGCGCGAGCTGGTTGACGGAAGCGACGCCATAGTCCGGGTAGATGAACAGCCACTTCCAGTTCAGTGCGACCACTTCCACGCGAACCGGCTTCACGTCGGATTCGAGCGGCTTGTAGGGATCGAGGCTGTGCGTTGTCTTCCAGATCAGAACGGCGAGCGTCGCGACGATCAGACAAGGAATCGTCCACACGACGACTTCGATTGCATTCGAGTGCGCCCACGTCGGCGCATACGTCGCCTTCGTGTTCGATGCGCGGTAACGCCATGCGAAATACAGCGTGAGCAGGATCACGGGTATCACGACCAGCAGCATCAATCCGAGCGCGATCAGGATCAGGTTCTTTTCCTGCTCGCCTATCGAACCCTTCGGGTCGAAGAGGACCATGCTGCATCCGCCGAGCAGGCTGAGCGCGCCGGCGGCGGCGGCCCGGCCTGCCCCGACGAGATGTCTTCGAAATGGATGGGAGCGGGGCCATCGTCCCGCTGTATGGGGAGGGCCCCCGTGTGTAGGTGGGTTTCGCATGCTTTCAGGTTGGTTGCGTGGTGACATAGCCCCATACATGTATCCACCAATCATCGCTCGCGCGCGGCATCCCACTACGGCGATCCGCACCAGTACTGGCCAATCGGCCATTGACCGGTAGGATACATACATAGGCTATGCCGGCGCATGCTAGAGTAAGACATATGCCATACATGCGCGACACGATGCCACACATGACCTCACGAAAGCGCGCCGCTCAGCGGCCAGACTGGATCACCGATTTTGCGGACAACGGCAAGGCGCGCTATCAGCAGATCGTCGATCTGATCGAGCGCGCCGTCGCGGACGGCAAGCTGGCTCCCGGCGACCGGTTGCCGCCGCAGCGCAAGCTGGCCGAGCTGATCGGCGTGGACCTGACCACCGTAACGCGCGGTTTCTCCGAAGCGCACCGGCGCAACCTGATCGAATCGCGTGGTCCGCTGGGCACGTTCATCGCGCCGCCCAAGGCTGCGTTCATGCAGCGCGTCGATCTGAGCATGAACATCCCCCCTCCCCCAGCCGACATGGATCTCGCCGTGCTTCTCAGGCGTGGGCTTTCGCAGGTGCTCGTGCGCAATGATGTCGATCTGCTGATGACTTATCAGCTTGGAGGCGGCAGCGACGCCGATCGACAGGCGGGCGCCGCATGGCTCGAACCGATACTCGGGCGCGTCGACCCGTCACGCGTCGTCGTGACGCCGGGCGCGCACTCGACGCTTGCCGCGCTGATGCTCGCGCTCACGCACGCGGGCGAACCCATCTTCACCGAGCAACTGATCTATCCGGGACTTCCGCTGATCGCGCGTCAACTCGGGCGTCTTTTGAAGCCGGTTGCATGTGACGCGCACGGAATGCGGCCGGACGCACTCGGCGAGGCCTGTCACGGTGCGAACGGCGGCGGCGTGATCTATCTGAATCCCACCTTGCGCAACCCCACCGCGCAGACGATGCCCCTGAAACGCCGCAAGGAAATTCTCGCAGTGGCTGCGCGTCGGAACATCAAGGTAATCGAGGACGATCCGTATTGGCTGCTGGCCGACGTTCCGCCCGCGCCGCTGTCCGCGCTCATGCCGCAACAGGTGTACTACCTGTCCACGCTTTCGAAGTGCATTTCGCCGGGTTTGCGTGCCGCCTTTCTCGTGTTGCCGTCCGCCGAGGGACAGGATGCGTTTCTCAACGCATTGAGATCCCTTTCGTTGATGTCGCCGCCGCTTGCCACGTCGCTGGTCACGCAGTGGATTCTCGACGGCACGGCGTCGGAAGTGCTGGCTGGCATCGTGAAAGAGTCGCGCGAACGCCTGCTCGCGGCCAGTCAGATTCTGTCACCCGTGAGCGGTTCGAAGACGAGCGGCGGCATTCACATGTGGCAAGCGCTGCCGGAGCACTGGGCCGCGCAAGGTCTCGCCGATGCGGCCCGCGCCGAAGGACTCGTCGTTGCCCCGGCTTTCGCGTTTTGCCAGGGCAGTGATGTGCCGAATGCGATCCGTATCTCGCTTGGCGGCTGCACGCGGCGCAGCGAGTTGACTTCGGCATTGAGAAAGCTCGCTGCGTTGCTAGAACGCAAGCCAACTGCCGATGATCGACTGCTGATATAGCGTCGAGAACAACTGCTGCGATCGAATTGAAGCGATCTGCTCCTGTACGAAGCCTCGGCGCACGCTAATAATCCCGTCAACGCTGCTCCGAACAGTTCCTTACTCCTTTTATCGTTCGAAGCGCGCCGGGATAACTGCGCGAGTGCCCGAGGCCCACGGCCTTCAACCCGCAGAGCTTGCAGCTATGTAACATATCGAGCGTGGCAGGTACTAAGCCTCGGCGCCTTATGGCGCCGAGGTTTTTTTATGTCCGCCGTGCGTCGCCTGGGCTCTGCGCCATCGTCGTGCCAGTCGTGCTACTCGACGTCGTGAACCTCTTGATTCGAATTTGCAGGGCCACACGTGGCCTGGCTTTAGCTTCGCAGACGAGGCGGCGCGAAGTGATGCCTGCGGCGTCGCGATGCGTCGTGTTTTTGCTGTGTCGTCACTGATCGCGCACTGCCGCGCAGCGATGGCTTCGCGCACGCACAGGTCGTTGCACCATAAACAAAAGCCTATAGCCAGCCAAAGTTTGTTTTATTGTTTCGCTCGACAGACGCGACCTTACACTTAGCGAACCCTTAGCGAACCATAAGGAGCCGGCGAGACTCGAAACGCCCGCTCTGTCCACGCGAAAACGCCAACCACAAGGAGACGATGCCCGTCCCGCCGAGCATCAGCACCCTATGCCTTCGACCCTTGTCTACACGCATTCCGCCTGCCTGAATCATCAACCGGGTCCGCATCATCCGGAATCGCCAGAACGTCTGAAGACGGTCCTCAACACCTTGCGCGCGCCCGAGTTCGCCGCGCTCGAATGGCGCGACGCGCCGATGGGTACGCTCGAACAGGTGCAACTCATCCACGAGCAGGACTTCATCGACGAAGTTGCGCACATCGCGCCAACACACGGCTACATGCCGCTGGATGGCGGCGATACCGTGATGTCGCCGGGCTCGTGGGAGGCCGTGATGCGCTGCGTGGGCGCGGCATGCGCGGGCGTCGATGCCGTGCTCGGCGGAGAAGCCCGCAACGTGTTCTGCGCGACGCGTCCTTGCGGACATCATGCGGAACCATCACGGGCCATGGGCTTTTGCATCTTCAATCAGGCTGCAATTGCGGCTGCATACGCTTATGACGTGCACAAACTGGAACGCGTCGCGGTTGTCGATTTCGATGTTCATCATGGCAATGGCACGCAGGCCGCGTTCTATAACCGGCCCGAACTCTTCTATGCGTCGAGCCATCAATCACCGCTTTATCCGGGCACGGGCGCGGCTGCCGAAACGGGCGTGAGCCACAACATCGTCAATGTGCCGCTGCCGCCCGGTTGCGATTCGGCATTGTTTCGTACACGCATCGAAGCCGAGATGTTGCCGGCCATACGCCACTTCAACCCCGAGCTGATCATCATCTCAGCCGGTTTCGATGCGCATCGGCTCGATCCGCTTGCCGCGTTGCGCCTCGACGACGGCGACTTTCACTGGATCACGCGCGAGCTGACACGTATTGCCGACGAAACATGCGAAGGACGCATCGTGTCGATACTCGAAGGCGGATACAGCAAAGAAGGGCTTTCGGGTGGCACGCGCGCACATGTGCGCGCGCTGCTGGGTCTTTGACGCGCATCGACGAATCGGCTCATACCGAATGACGCGGAATGTGCTGTCCGTGCCCGCTCGCGCCTTGTGAGCGCAGCAACCGCTGAAAGACCAGAATATGCAGGTGCGCGAGCAACGGTACGTTGAAGCACGGAATGAGAATCCACGGCAACGCCGTCATCAGATCGCTGCTCGTGCTCCCGTTAGCGAAGCCAAAAGGAATGCCTGACGACGAAGCCGCGCCCAGAAAGATGGCGTCCGCCAGGTCGAACAGTCCGAGCGCACTCCAGATCAGCGTTGCGATACGCCACGCCGGTGCTCGCGTCGCGGCCATGTAAGCGACAGGCAACGCCAACGCACCGATCGCCACATCTCCCCAGCCCGCAGCAGGTGCGAACGGTGCGGGCAACCTGCCTTCCCAAAAGAGCAAGACAAACAACACGCCCAGCAATCGCATTGCATGTACGCCGATCAGCACCGGCAAAGGAATGGCACCGAGTGCATCGCGCAAGGCGCCGGACCGCGTACCCAGATATGAAAGCACCGCAAATGGCACGATGACGGCAATGCCCAATCCGGCCGGCCCTATGCCGCGCGCGGCACTCAGTAAGCCCGTCGCGCCGAACGCCACGACCAATGCGAACCATGCGCCGAACGCGCCGCCCGCGATCGCGCGCTGCCTCCCGGTCCACGCGGAAAAATGCAGGTAGACGAATACCACGAGTGCCGACACCGTCCCCAGCACGACCGCACCGATCACGTCGATCATCGCAAACCTCCGCAATATGACGATCATCATATTGACAAAATATGTCGCTCGTCATATTTTGTCAACCCAAAGAGAGGGAGGCATTCATGCCGTGGAGTGAAGACCACAAACAGGCGACACGAGGCCGGATCGTCGAAGCCGCCGCGCGCGCAATTCGCGAACACGGACCGGACGGCGTCAGCCTGGCTGCCATCATGAAGAGCGTCGGCTTGACGCACGGCGGCTTCTACGCGCATTTCGAATCGAAGGAAGCGCTCATCGCCGAGGCCCTTTCCCACGCGACGGCAGAAACGCTCGCCTGGCTCGACAGGACGGCAACCACCGCGAAGAATGGGCAAACACCCGCATTGGCCGACATTGCGGACGCTTATCTCAGCAACATCCATTGCGAGCATCCCGGCCGGGGCTGCGTGCTTGCCGCGTGCGGCACGGAGCTTACGCGCGCCGACGAACTTGCGCGTATCGCGTGCAGCGACAACGTGCGAGCCTATTTGCGCTGGCTCGGGCAGCGCAGCCGCGCGGAACAGCGCAGCGAGCGAACGCGTGAGGCGACGGGCGCGCTAGCGGCGATGATCGGCGGGATGGTTCTTGCGCGCGCCACTGAAAATCCCGCTGAAGCGCGAAAGATTCTGGCCACCGTGCGCGGCTTCGTGCGAAGCGCGTTGAAAGCGGATAAGGGCGCTGGTTAGCAACCGTCGAGCGCCCTTGGCGGCACGACGGCTGCACGACGACTGCACGACGGCTAGTGCACGGACAACAGACCCGCGACCTGGTTGGACTTCGTCTGCGCGGCAATGTCCATCGCCGTCATTCCGCGATTGTCCTTTAGCGACGCATTCGCGCCGCGCGCGAGCAACAGTTTCACGGTATCGGCGCGGTCGTAGCCTGCGGCCCACATCAACGCAGTGAGTTCGTTCTTGTACTGCCGGTTCACGTCGATGCCGGCGTCGAGCAACCGCTTCACTACCTGTGTCTGCCCCTGGCCGGCCGCGTACTCCATCGCGGTCTTGCCGACGCGGTCCGTCGCCATCGGATCGGCACCGTGCGCGAGCAGCATCGCGACGATTTCGTCATAGCCGCCATATGCGGCCGCCATCAAAGCCGTGACGCCCGGCGCGTCCGCATGCTTCACGTTCGCGCCGTGCTCGATCAATGTGCGCGCGATGGCGACGTCGCCCTTCTTGCTCGCGGTAATCAACGCGGTGTCGCCGATCCGGTTTTCCGCATCCACGGATGCGCCACGTCCGAGCGCCGCGTCGACGCTCGCGCGGTCGCCGTCTTTCGCGGCAGCGAGCAGCTGGCGATTCGTTTCGCCCTGGTCCTGAGCGAGCGCGAGCGATGGCAGCGCCGATGCCAACGCGCACGACACCAGCAATGCATGCGCAACATGTCCGACCGTCTGTTTCATTTCGCCTCCCTGTCGCTACTGGAGATTCGCAATGTAACTGGCGAGGTTGCGGATATCGTCGTCGGTCAGATTGCGCGTGACGCTCGCCATATTGCCCGCGTCATTGGTACGGGTGTGTGAGCGAAAGTCCTGCAACTGCTTGACGATGTACTGATACTGCTGACCCGCGACGCGCGGTATCTCGTTCTGTCCGGAGAAGCCGCCCAGATGGCACATCGTGCAGAGCACTTCGGCCGACTTCTTCTGCCCTGCCGCGACGGCCGCTCCGTCCGCCTTGAACGCGATCGGCGCGGGCTTTTGCGCGGCGAAATAGTCGGCGAGATCCTGCATATCGTCGCGCGACAGGTTCGCGGCCATCGGCGACATGCGCGCGTCCTTGCGGCGTCCGTCCTTGAAGTCCTTCAGCTGGAGGTACATGTATCGCGCAGTCTGCCCCGCGAGGACGGGATACTGCGGGTCGGTCGAATTGCCCATCGGACCATGACACGCCACGCACGCTTGCGCCTTCGTCTTGCCGGCTTCGGCGTCCGCATGCGCATAGGCGAGCGGCCACAGCATGCCGCTCGCGCACAACAGGGCTGCGCATGCGCCACGCGCAAGGCGCCCGCCGCGCTGCGCGAATGGAACCTCCGGCGCGCCCCTCATCACGGCAGCGCAAAGACAAGCACGGTGTTGCCGCGCTTGTAGTCGAGTTGCGTATTGCCGCCCGCCGCGACGGCGATGTATTGCTTGCCGTGCACGCTATACGACACGGCTGGCGCATTCACGCCCGCTCCGCACTGGAACTCCCACAGCTTCTTGCCCGTCGATGCGTCGAATGCGCGGAACAGGCCATTGCCCTCGCCGTTGAAGACGAGGCCGCCCGCCGTCGCGAGCACGCCGCCGATCAGCGGTTGCGCCGTCTTGAAGTCCCACGCGACCTTGCCCGTGTCGACGTTGACGGCCGACAGCTTGCCCCATTGCTCTTCGGACGGAATCACCTTGAACGCGCCGCCGAGCCACAGCTTGCTGCCGCCCGGATAGGGCGTTTCCTCGACCTGATACGTCATCGGCTGATGCAGGTTGGCCGCGTACGCCAGACGCGTTTGCGGATCGAACGCCATCGGCGACCATTCGACGCCTCCGTTCGCGCCCGGCAGCATCCGCGCGCCTTGCGGCGTCGGCAGGGTCCACATGTTCTCCTGCGGAATCATGGCCTGCGAATAACGGATCAGGCGACCCGTCGCGCGATCGTGCACATACACGTGCCCTGTCTTGCCCGCGTGGATCACGCCCGGAATCATCTTGCCGTTGGTATCGCGCACGTCGATCAGGATCGCCGCACTGGCGGCGTCGAGGTCCCACACGTCGTGCGGAACATACTGGTAGTGCCATTTGTACTGACCCGTTTCCAGATCGATCGCGACGAGCGAATCCGTGTACAGGTTGTCTCCCGGTCGGATCGCACCATACAGGTCAGGCGACGGATTGCCGACGACGAAGTACACCATATGTGTCTTGCGGTCGACGGCTGGCGCCATCCAGACACCGCCGCCCAGCGTCTTGTAGAAGTCGCCGCCCTTTTCCGCGAGTTGCTTCTTCTCGGCGTCGATATCGCGATGCTCGTCGCGACCCGTTGCGTCCTTCGTCGCCCACACGCCTTCCTGGCCCTTATCCGGAATCGTGTAGAAGGTCCACAGCAGTTGACCGGAGTTCGCATCGAACGCCTTCACGAAACCACGAATGCCGTACTCGCCGCCGTTCGTGCCGATCAGCACCTTGCCGTCGACGACGACGGGCGCCATCGTTTCCGAATAGCCCTGATCGGGATCGGCGATCTGGCTTTGCCACAGCACATTGCCCGTCTTCGCGTCGAGCGCCACCAGCTTGGAATCGAGCGTGCCTATGTAGAGCCTGTCACCGGAAATCGCCACGCCGCGATTGTTGGGCCCGCAACAGAACGTCGTCACGGGACCCATCTTGTGCTTGTAGTGCCAGAATTCCTTGCCCGTTACGGCATCCACCGCGTACACGTGATTGAACGATGTCGTGATGAACATGACGCCGTTCTTCACGATCGGCGCTGTTTCCATCGACTCGTTGACGGACGTCTGGAAGATGAAGACGGGCCTCAGCTTCGACACATTCGACTTGTTGATCTGCGTGCCGGGATAGAAGCGTGTGTTCGCATACGATCCGTTCGAATGCAACCAGTCGGATGAGTTGCTGGACGCGCCGTCGAGCTGCGCCTGGTCGACGGGCTGGAACGTCGAAGGCATCGGCGCCGACGTCGTGGTCGCAGCGTTCTGCACTTCGTCGGCACCCCGCGAGGCAGGCGACGCAAGTGCAGCAACGAGCAGGGGAACGAAGACGGCGAAGTACCGGGGGGATGTGGGCATGAGCGTCTCCTCCGCTTTTTATTGCTTAAGATTGCGAGCGCTGGAGTGCGGCGTTCGGCCACGCCTGAAACGGGTGGACAAGCACAATCGCGCAACCCCTCTCAAACAACAAAAGCTTAAAAATTAAAAGCGTTGATTGCTTCGTCGGAACGGTCGGCTGCGCAAAACCGGGGAGAACCGTGACGCTTTTTCTCGTCCCAAGGGCCGGCTCCATTAAGCCTATGCCAAGCGATGCGGATTTACCAGGCGCATATGAAACTTGCGCTTCGTTGCACTGCAATAGAACTTCGATTCACATATGAGGATTCCGACTGAATTCGCGCGTGGAGAATTGCTGCGGCACAGGACTCCGTTCGTTGGTAGGCCGTAGCGATTAGTGTGGACAAAAGCATACAGCTTGCTCGTAAACGTTTACTGCTTTCCAACCAGCGGATATATTCGCCGCACTCCAGCCATACGGGCAGATCCCCGGATCGGTTCGGCGCTCTATTCATCCCTCCGCTTCACGAAAGCCGGAAAACCCGGAAAACCACTTCCCGGCAGCGTCGATGGAGCAATGCGACGTCGTCGTCTGCGCTTCGGCATCCGCACGACGCGCAGCGCCCGCAACACCAGCGGCGGTCTCGCGGCGCGTCGTCCCAAGAGGTACCACAGGCATCGAGACGAACCATCGTGCGCGCGCATGAGCCTCTTGCACTGCCCGATGTTTCGATGGTGCATGCGGTCGATGCGGATAAAGCAAACAAAGCGGCAGCACATTTTCATCACCGACGTCGCGCGTGTTTCGTCAGTCGAGACGCGTGCGCCCACAACAAAAAGGGAAGAAAAATGAAGAAGACTATCCTGGCCGTCGCGGCCCTCGGGTGTTTCGCCACGGCAGCGCACGCGCAAAGCAGCGTCACGCTGTACGGGCTGATCGATGCGGGTATCACGTACGCGAACAAGGTAGCGACATCGACGGGACACGACAGCGTCGTCAAATACGGCGACGGTGTCGCTTCAGGCAGCCGCTGGGGCCTGCGCGGCGCGGAAGACCTGGGCGGCGGAATGAAGGCGCTGTTCGTGCTCGAAAGCGGCTTCAGCAGCGGCGACGGCACCTCGGGCCAGGGCGGCGCGCTGTTTGGCCGGCAAGCGTTCGTCGGGGTTTCGAAGGACGGCATCGGCGCGTTGTCGTTCGGCCGCCAGTACACCTTTTCGACGGAATACCTCGGCGGCAACTACACGATGGGCAGCCAGACACCCGCCGGCAACTACGCGTATCACATCAACGATCTCGATCAGCTGGTGTCGAGCCGCATCAACAACTCGGTCAAGTTCAGCAGCGCAAATTTCGCGGGTCTGACGTTCGGCGCGATGTACGGCTTCTCGAACTCGACGCTGTTCGCCGGCACGCCGACTACGACCGTCGGCACGACGACCTCGCAAGGCTCGTCGAGCGCGTACAGCTTCGGCGCCAACTACGCGCAGGGACCGTTCGGCATCGGCGCGGCGTACACGAACATCCGCTATCCGAATGGCGCAACGCCTGCGTTCAGCGTGAGCATCGCGAACGTCAACACGGGCGGACTGCGCGATCTCGAGACGTTCGGCGTCGGCGCGCGCTACACGATCGCCGCGGCCCTCGTGTGGGCGAACTGGACGCATACCAAGTTCGAGCCGCTCACGGGCGCATCGTCGAAGCTGAACAACTATGAAATCGGCGGCCGGTACGCGTTCACGCCAGCGCTCTCGGCGGGCCTCGGCTATACCTTCTCGAAGCTCGACGACCGCTTCGAGGGCAAGTGGCATCAGATCAACAGCGCCGTCGACTACGCGTTGTCCAAGCGCACCGATGTCTACGTGCTCGCGATCTATCAGAAGGCGTCGGGGAGCAACACTGTTGCAGGCCGCAACGTGCCCGTGCAAGCCGAGATCGGCTCGTCGTCTTCGTTCATCGGCAATGCGGGCGCGAACACGCAATTCGTGACGCGCGTCGGCTTGCGTCACAAGTTCTGATCGTTCGATGCGGCCGCTGCGCCTGCGCGGCGCGCGGCCGCTTTGGGAGCAGACTGTCCCGACTCGCGGTACCCTTGCGGGTTTTGATCGACCCACAAGGGACAACGATGTCTGCTTTTCCGTTTGATGCCGTGCTATTCGACTGCGACGGCGTGCTCGTCGACTCGGAGACCATTACCACCGCCGTGCTCGCAACGATGCTCGGCGAACTCGGCTGGCATCTGAGCCTCGACGAAGCGATGGCGATCTTCATCGGCAAGACGGTCATGGACGAAGCACCGCTGATCGAAGCGAAAACGGGCGTCAGGATCACGGCCGACTGGATCGAATCGTTCCGCGCACGGCGCAACGCCGCGCTCGAGCGCGATGTCACGGCGATCGACGGCATCGCCGCGACGGTCGGCGCGCTGCACGCGCGGCTCGACGGACGCATAGCCGTCGCATCGGGCGCGGATCGCCACAAGGTGCGCCTGCAACTGGCGAAAATCGGCGTGCTCGATCACTTCGAAGGGCGCATCTTCAGCGGCCACGAAACGCCGCGCAACAAGCCGCACCCGGATGTGTATCTCGCGGCAGCGTCGGGTCTGGGTGTCGATCCGTCGCGCTGCGCAGTGATCGAAGACACCGTGACGGGCGCCACGGCAGGCCGCGCGGCGGGCGCGACCGTGTTCGGCTACAGCCCGGGCGAGAAAGGCCATAGCTCGAAGGAAGCGTTGCGCGCGGCCGGTGTCGCCGGCGTGTTCGAAGACATGGCGCAACTGCCGGCGCTGCTCGCTGGCTGGGCTGGTTGATCGCGCGAGCGGTTCATTGCACGCCACGTGCGTGCATCGGCTAACGGATGTGAGGCCTTCGGATTCGCGGCCAGCGCGATCAAAGCATGTCGATTGCTTCCAGGTTGGCGCCGGAAAAAAAACGGCTCAACTCGCGCGTCAGCTCGTTGAGAACGGCCATCTCCGGTTGCGTGATCTTGTGCAAGGGCTGCGTCTGGGTCCAGTCGCCGTAAAGAAGCGCGACCGTCGTGTCCTTCGCCTTCACGGGCAGCAGCACGAACGCCCGGGCGTCGGCGAGATGCGCCTTGAACCAGTCCGGCAAGCGTGCCTCCATCCGCGGTTCGCGCGCGTTTTCGATGAAGATGCCCACCGGATTCGCGATCGCGAGATGAAACACGTCAGGCTGGAACCCTGCGCCGAAGTTCAGCGTCGGCAGCATGCGCTCCATGTCGTGACCGAAGCCGATGCGCGCGTGATACCGGGCGTCGGCCTGACGCACGAACACGAGCGTGCGCGACAGCGAGAGTCCCGCCAGCACCGCTTCGGAAGCGAGCGTCAGCACGGGCGCGAGCGTTTTGCTGGACGGCAGTGCGCGCAGGTCTTCGAGACCCGCGCTCAGGCGCGCATGCGCGGAGTTGCCCGTGCTCACGATCGCATCGGCGTGCGCGCGCAGCTCGGCGATTTCCTGCATCAGGCCTTCGCTGCTCTCTTCGTCGATCAACGCGGCGCTCAGCGCTTCGAGCCTCGGCGCGTCGACCTTCAGCTCGTCGCTATAGCGGGCGGCAAGCTCGGTGAGCAAGGCTTCCAGGCCGTCGCCCGCTTCGTGGGCCGCAAGTGCATTGGCCGCTTCCGTCGAATAGCTGTTGACGGCCCGCAGCCATCGCACATGGTCGGACGCAGGCTCGTCGGTGGGCGCGCCGAGCGGCTGCATGCCGGCGAAAATCGTCTCCGGCAGCCGCCAGCGGCGCGCGGCCTCGGCGCCGATGTCCTCGAAGCTCACGCCCAGTTGGCGCACGCACGCTTCGCCGTCGTCGATCTGTTCGCTCTCGGCCGTGCGGCGCAGTTGCTCCCACTTGCCCTCCAGATAGAACGCGACCAGCAGCCTGCCGATCTGTCGCATCAGCGTGCAGACGACGGCCTCTTCGGCGATGCGCAGATCGACGCCCTCCGTGATGCACCGCGCGACCGTTCCGCACAGCAGCGCGCGGTTGAGTTCGAGCTTCGCGTCGATCCGGTGCGGCACGCTTTGATGAAAGTGATCGACGATCTTCATCCCGACGACGAGATGCCCGACGGTATCCATGCCGAGCACCATCAGCGCGCGGGTCACGGTCGTGATGTTGCCGCCGAACGCGACATACATCGCCGAATTGGCGAGGCGGAGCACCTTTTGCGTGAGACCGACGTCCGAGAGCACGACCTGCACGAGCGACGTGAAGTCGAGGTCGTCGTCGCTCATCGCCGAAATGGTCGAGCGCAGCGCCTGCGACAGCAGCGGGAAATCGCCGCGCTCGCTCATGCGGACCCACAATTTTTCGAGCAATTCGGATTTGACGACAGCGGACATCGGATGGAAGCTGAAAATCGGATATGTTGAAGGCAGCAGCGGCAGGCGTGATTAAAACACAACCCGCCGTCCGCCATCGTGCAGCGTGGACGCGAAACGCCTCAAGTCGCCGATTTGTGATGTGAATCCGCATCATTTGACAGTTGCTCGCACGCTTTCCCGAGCGTGGCGACGAGATCGGGCGAAAGGCTCTGCGTGCCCGTCGGGCGGCTGATGCGATGCGTCCGCGTGACGAGCGATGACGCGCTCATGCCGCTGTCGAACGACGCGGCAAAAAGAGGCGTGATGAGATTGAAAGGTGCCGGCGCGCTTGGGCGGCACCAGCGCGGTTCATGTGGCGCGGTAGATCGCGCACGGCGAAGAAGATTCGCTCAGGCGGCCGTCTGGCGCGACCGGTACAGCATTTCGCGCTCCAGCAGATCCAGCAAGCCGATGATCCGCTGCCGTTGCGTCGCCACCAGATCGTGCGTCTGCGCCAGCGCGCGCAGGCGCTTGCCCCAGTATTCGTAGTCGAGCCGGGACGTGTCGTCTCCTGCCGTGCGGCGAACGACGTACTGCACCATCCGTTCGAGATGATCCAGTTCAGCGTCCGCCAGGCTGGCCGACTTTCGTGCCGCGACATCCGTCGCGGTTTGCGCTTTCGTGATCGTCATAGAGCCCCCGCTCTTCACCCCGTATGCCGTCAGACGGGCCGCGCTCGGCTGTCCTCGGCGACAGCGGGGCTGCGCAGCCGCGCCCACGATGCCTCATTTGAAAACAAGGCAACGCCGCACGACCCGTCCGGCCTTTTTTTCTTTCAACGATAGCGCGACTTTTGAGAATGGCTTTACCATGCGTCTCAATTCTCTGCAGCATCCACCGAAATTCCGGCGGCTCGCTGCCAGCATCGGATTGCAACCCAGCACCCGCCGCACCGAACCATGACCCAGCGTCCCGATCCGCACCGGCCACCCGAGGCCGAACCGCATGCTTCGCCGCTGATCGACCGCTTCAGCACGCGCGCGCTCGCGCCCGACCAGCAGGTGCTGGCCTGGCGCACGCGGGTCGGACACGTGGTCGACGTGCCGCCTTCGCGGCAACAGCTGATACAAGGGTTCGGCGCGCACATCGACCGCTATAGGGTCGGCGGCGCCCTCTTCACCGATTCGCAAACCGACGCGATGGTGCTCGAACGCTCGATTGCGCGCGTCTCCACGGACACGCGCCGCGATTACGCGTTTCATCTGTACCTGGAAGGCGAGACGGGCCGCATCTCGGGCATGCACCGCAAACGCAGCGAGGCCGATTCGGTGCATGGCATCGTGGCGATGGACCTGAATCAGCCGTTTCGCGTCGAACGCCCCGCGTGCCGCGTGCTGACGCTGTTCGTGCCGCAGCATGCGATCGACGCGGGCCTGTCGGACGGCGAGTCGATCCACGGCCGGACCTTGCCGTTCGGTGCGCCGCTTGCCCGCGCGGCGCGCGATCATTTCGCCTGCGTCGCGTCGACGATTCGCGACGCGGAGCCCGAAGAAGCGGCGCGCGCGCTCGAAACGGGCGCCCAGTTGCTGATCGCCGCGTTCCGCCAGGAGGCGACGCTGACGGGTGCGGGACGCGCTGCGTTGCAGGCCGCCGTGCTCGCGCGGGTGCGGCGCTTCGTCGACGCGAATCTTCACCGCCCCGACCTGTCGCCCGCGAGCGTCGTGCAGACGCTGCAACTCAAGCGCGCGACGATCTATCGCTGGTTCGAGCATGAAGGCGGGCTGGGCGCGTACATACGCAACCAAAGGCTGCGCGAGGCCGCCGACGAGCTCGTGCGCTTCCCGCAGCTTCAGGTGATGGACATCGCGTATGGGCTCGGATTCAACAGCGCGTCGGACTTCACGCGCGCGTTTCGCCGCGCATTCGACATGAGCCCGCAGGACTTGCGCGCCCGCGCGCGCTCGCTGCAACGCGCGCGCGCGTAAGCGCCGCGCGTGGCGGGGCAGCCGTCATCGCCGTATCGGAGCAGCTTGCGCGTGCTCGGGAAAGCGCGTCAGCCCGGCTAGCGAGAGCGTCATCGCCGCGATCAGATACCACGCGGGCACCATCGGATTGCCTGTCGCGTCGATGAGCCACGCGACGATCAACGGCGAGAAGCCGCCGAACACCACCACACCGAGGCTGTAGATCACAGCCAGTCCTGCTGCGCGGCGATGGCGCGGAAACGCCTCCATCATCAGGACGGAGCCAGCGCCCGCGTTGTTCAGCGCGAACGCGACGAAGGCCGTGATGATGAGCAACGCGGCGATATCGCTCGCACCGTCGAGGAGCGCCCGAAACACGGGCCATGCCGCCGCGATCGACACCGCGAGCGTCACGTATTGGAGCGTCTTGCGGCTCGTGAGCCGGTCGGCCATGCGCGCGACGAGCGGCGTGACGACGAGTATCACGAGTCCGGAGATGCAGCCCGTCAGCAGACTGATCGCGGCGGGCCGGTGCAGCGTGCGCACGAGATACGACGGCATGTAGAACACCGTCACGTAGATGCTGACGGTGGGCGCGGCCATCATCAGGACGCCCCAGAAGAGCGGCCGCGCGTGCTCGGTGAAGAGGCGCGCCGACAGTCGCTCGCGCGCGGCCGGCGTTTCGACGGCTGCCATCCGGCGGCGCACGTACCAGCCGACGGGCCCGATGAAGCCGCCCAGCACGAACGGGATGCGCCATCCCCACGCGAGCATCGCCTCGTGCGACAGCAACGCCGTGGTGCTCGCGCCGATCAGCGCCGCCGCGAATGCCGCCGCGCCCTGGCTCGCGCCGCGCCAGCTCACCATGAAGCAGCGATGCCGATGAGCCACCGACTCCATCAGCGACGCCGATGCCGGTCCGATTTCGCCGCCTGCGGCGAGCCCCTGCATCAGCCGCGCGACGACGATCAGCACGGTCGATACGGGCCCGATCGTCGCGTACGTCGGCAGACAGGCGATCATCCACGTGCCGACTGTCATCAACGTCAGCGACACGATCATGCCGGCGCGGCGGCCGCGATGATCGGCGATATGGCCGATCATCAACGCGCCGAGCGGACGCATGACGAAGCCCGCGCCGAACGTCGCAAGCGACAGTAAAAACGATGACGCGGGGTTCGCCGATGGAAAGAACAGACTGCCGATCAACGCGGCCGAAAAGCTGTAGACCGTGAAGTCGTAGGCGACGAAGCCGTTGCCGATCACGATGGCGGCGATGGTCCGTGGGTCGATGTGAGCGGCCTGGCGAGCCGGCTGATCTTCGGGGCGAGGCATGGGTGGAGTCGCAGGTGCTGGGAATGCGTGACTGCGTTAACGGCTGCGTTGCGCAGGACTTTAGCAGCCGCGGTGATGTCTGCGATGGATTGCCCCGTGGATGACGTTCGACGGTGGATCAGAACTGCATCGTGGCCTGAGCGCCGATCGTAACGCGCGCGGTGGGGAAGGCAGCGGGTTTGTAGATGGACGTGCCCGCGAACAGGTCATAGGGGAGCCCAGCGTACTTTGCTGGCATGCTGGCGCGAATGCCGATGACCTGCGCAGGCGAGTTGCGTGCCTGCCAGTATTGCTGTGTTAGGTCCGAACACGCGCCCGTAGACGGCTGCATCATTGTTTGCTGCCGGAACATTCACGGTCTTTCTTCTGATACTGCGTTTCACTTCCTAGTGCTTCCTTCAAGTTGGTGCAAGAGTTGATCGGCGACCAGCGTGTTGGCCGAGTCGGAAATATGATCGCCGTAGCTGTAGAGAAATTTTCCGTTGCGCGTGACGGGACAAACGCCTTTCCGCATGTCGCACAGCGCGGGCGCAGGATCGTAGATCAACATGTCTGGATGCATCGCGTGGAGCTTCGCGATGATCGCCCGATACTCCGCAGTCGCAGCCAGATGTTCGCCATACGTGATCGCGCATTTACGCGCGAACGAACCTGCCCGATCCACGCTCAGAAGGGTCTGCACAAATTTGTAGCCCATCACCTTGCGATCCATACACTCGCGCGGATCAGGCAGCGTCGGGTTATCCATCACCAATGCGACCTTCTTTGATTGCAGCTTGCTAAAAATCTGTCTACCGGAAAAACAAAAAGCCCGCCTGAGGGGCGGGCTATATAAAACAGCGGTGCTCAATCCACCAATCGAACCACCCGTCACCGCGACTCAATCGACCCCTGACTCGGCGGCGACGTCACGATACCCCACGCCAGCGGCACATCGCCGATCTGGCTGAGCGTCTGATAATTGTTCTTCGCATCGAGCACATAAACGGCATTCGAGCGCCCGCACGCCATCAGCACCTTGGAGCCATCCGGCGTGAACGTGAAGTGCCAGCAGCGTTGACCGACGGGCGCATCCGTCACGTGCTCGTAGGTCTTTGCATCGAACACCTGCAAGGTCTTGTCGCGCGCGGCGGCGATCAGCAGATGCTTGCCGGAAGGATCGAATGCAACACCGTAGGGACCGAGCTTCGTATCGACTGTTTTCACGGTCTTCAGCGTCGCGGCATCGAGCACGACGAACTTGCTGGTGTTCTCCAGCGTGACGACGTAGTGCTTGCCATCCGGCGTCGACTTGATGCCGCGCGGCCGCGAGCCCTTGTCCAGCTTCACGGTGCGCACGGGCGCGCCGCTGCCCGTCCGATACACCGACACCGTATCGTCGCCCTCATTGGTGACGAGCAACTCGCGCCCGTCCGGCGAGAACTCGACGCCTTCCGTTTCGTGCCCGCTCTTCACCGAGTGGACCACCTTCATCGTCTTCAGATCGACGATGGCGACTTCGGCGGGCGGGCTGTTCGCGTCGTCATCGTCATCGTGGCCTTTGCCCGCCTGGCCTTCGGGTTTGCCCTCGGGATTACCTTCGGGTTTGCCTTCCGGCTTACCTTCGGGCTTGCCTGCGCCCTTCGCCTGCGAGGGCGTCCCACTGTCTCCGGGCTCGTACGTTACATAGGCGTATCCGCGATGCACGCGCACAAACTCAGGGTTCTTCCCGATCTTCACTCGCGCGACGATCTTGTCCGTCGACGTGTCGATCGCCGACAGGTCGCCCGACTTGTTGGCGACCAGCAGCCGGCGGCCATCCGCCGTGAGGCTCAGCCCGCGCGGACCATCGCTGCCCAGGCCGATCGTTTTGGTCAGCGTCATCTGGTCGAGGTCGATCACGCCGACGCCGTTCGTCTCGCTCGTTACATACGCGGTTGCCGCGAACGCATGACGGGCACTCACGCCGAGCAATACGGCGAGCGCGACGGATGCCGCCACGCGTGTACGTCTTGTGCAATGCATCGATGTCTCCTGCGGTTGGTTGTTCGACTGGCCCGGTCAGATCATCCAGGCCATCTGCGTTTTGCCGCAAGGGCGAATTCACCCACGCTCAAGTTAGCGCATCGCGCGTCTGGATGACAGCGCGGGCGCCCGGGAGTTTTTCCCGAAATCGATGTGCTTGCGATGTTCAATGCGCCGCGTCCGGATCGGCGGCAAGCAGGCCGACGAGGGCATCCGCGCCGCGCCGCCAGGACTGATCGGAATTGCCGCGCATGTCGACCGAGCGTTGAAACACGACCTGTCCGCTCGCGGTATCCTCGATGCGCAAGTTGATGTTGAGAATCAGATTGCTGACTTTCTGCACCCAGCACACGCCGACGCGCTGAACGCCCAGCCGCCGGCCGATCTCCAGTTCGCAGCCGTTGCACGCGTTAAGGCCCTGCGCCGCCTTGAATCCGTCGATCAGCGATGCGGCAGGCCGATTGTCGGCGACCTGATAGAGCCCGCGCTGGTCCACCTGCGAGCGCAGCCGTTCGCTGATCATCGCGGCGCGCGCCTGTTCGGCTTGCGCGGCGGCCGGCTCGCTGTACTGCGCGTTGTCGTCGATCACCGCGCAGTCGAGCAAGGCGGCTGTGCGTGGCGCGGCGAACACTGTCACCGAAACGGTACAGAGTGCGGCGCCGGCAGCGAACGCGTGGTGCACGGCGCGCGCTTTCAGTCGCCATCCGATGCGGGAAAAGAGGGAGTCGCGAACGGTCAACGAAGAGAATCCTCCACGATCGGGGTGTCATGTGCAAAGCGCGCGACAGAAAGCGCGAAAAGCGGCGCGCGGCAGTGCTCGCCTGGGCCGAGCGACGATCGTGAAGCAGATAACGGGCCCGAATGCAGGGCCAGGATGCGAGGCTCGTGACTACGTCGCGAGAACAGCGCCCGCGCCTACACTTCCGCGGCGGAATGCAGCGCCGCCTGCGCGGCCGCTTCGGCGGCGAGCGCCTTGCCGATCTCGTCGGCGAATCGCTGCAAGGAGGAAAGCGGCCCGCACACGCTGTGATAAGACTGGCTGCCGATCTGCGCGTCGAGCAGCACCTGCATGCCGGACTTCTTTGCCATTTCGATCAGATCCACATTGCCCCCTTGCCGATTACAAACTGGACGCGATGATCCAGCGTAACCGGTCGATTTGACCGTCATTCGGTCGAACAGAGGCCAATGATGAGATCAATTTACCTGTTCGGCGCCGCACATCTCAAGGCGACTTGAGCGGCGCGGACGCGATGGTCCGCGAAGGCACAGGCGCTTCCTTCTCGACAACTTCGGATTTCGGAGAATGCGCCCTGTCGACGCTCCTGATCGAAAAGCCGAACGTGTTCACGCCGTCGAGGCAATGCGCGAACACGAACCCGCCATGCATTTCGGCGACAGCCTTGACGATCGCAAGGCCCAGCCCGTGATTCTCGCGGCTGTTCGTGCGCGAAAGCTCTGCGCGATAAAAGCGGTCGAACACGTGATCGAGCACGTCGGGCGAAATCGGCTCGCCCGGATTGGCGACGGCGATCCACACGCGGCCCGCTTCGCGCGAAATCGTGACCGAGATCGACGATCCCGGCGTGGAATGATGAATCGCGTTGATCAGCAGATTCGCGCAAGCCCGCCCGAACAGCGAGCGGTTCACGCGCGCCACGGCGTCGCCGTGCAGTTCGGCCTGCACCTGCGCCTCCTCCATCGGCATTTCGAGGAACTCGACGGTGCGCGCGATCTCCGCCGCGAGCGACACTTCGACCAGTTCCGTAGCCCGCTCGCCCTGATCGGCGCGCGCGAGAAACAGCATGTCGTTGATGATGCCGCGCATCCGTTCGAACTCTTCGAGGTTCGATTGCAGCGTGCGGCGCAGATCGTCGACGGAACGGTTGCGCGTCAGCGCGACCTGCGTCTGTCCGATCAGGATCGTCACGGGCGTGCGCAGTTCGTGCGCGACGTCCGCGTTGAACGATTCGAGGCGCACGTACGCCTCATCGAGCCGTTCGAGCGCGCCATTGAACGAATGCGCGAGATCGTTCAGCTCGTACGGCAACTCGGCCGTGCGCAGACGTTGCGAGCGATTATCGGCGCTCACTTCCGACGCATCGACGGTCAGCCGGCGCAACGGCGCGAGGCCGATCCGCGTGACCCAGTAGCTCAACAACGAAGCGCCGATCGCGCCCAACGCGGACAACGCCGCGAGCGCCAGACTGAACTCGCGCAACGCCCGCTCGGCCGGCGCATAGCTGGTCGCCACCTGCAACTGCACCTGCGGACGCTCGCCGTTCGGCACGAGCGTCAGCGTGCGGGTCAGCAGGTCGTGGCCCGTGCCGTTGTCGGCGATGCGCGCATAGCCGCCCGGCCATTGCGCGACGACCCGGCCCGTCACGGGATGTCCGTAGTTGAAGAGCGGCGCGGCGCTCGAAATCGAATAGACGCTCGTGCCGTCGCGCGGCGTCATGTCAGTGAGCTTTTCTTGCGCGAAGCGCCACTTGTCGCGATTGATCGCGTGATGCACGATGATCCGCGCGACCTCGGTGCGGCTATCGAGCGACTCGCGCAGCCGCTGCTCCAGTTGCGAGCGGAGCACGAGAAAGAGCCCCGTGTCGACCAGCGTGAAAACGGTCAGAGCGACGAGTGCGAACAGCAACGCAAGACGCCGCCCAATCGAACGGTTCGAGCGAATCATGATGTCTCTGCTTCCTCGCGTACTTCGAGCACATAGCCCATGCCGCGCATCGTGTGCAGCAGCTTGGTGGGAAACGGGCCGTCGAGTTTCGCGCGCAGCCGCTTGATGGCCGTCTCGACGACGTTCGTGTGGCTGTCGAAATTCACGTCCCAGACCAGTTCGGTGATCATCGCTTTCGACAGGATATCGCCTTGCCGCCGCGCGAGCACGCTAAGCAACTGGAACTCCTTCGCGGTCAGGTCGAGCCGCACGCCGCCGCGCGTCGCGCGCCGTCCGATCAGATCGACATATAGATCGCCGACGCAGACCAGCGTCGATTCCTGCACGCGCGTGCGCCGCGCAAGCGCATGCAGACGCTCGACCAGTTCGAGAAACGAAAAGGGCTTCGTCAGATAGTCGTCGGCGCCTTCGCGCAGGCCGCGCACGCGATCGTTCACGTGATCGCGCGCGGTCAGCATGATGACGGGCGTGGACTTGCGCATGCGCAGCGCCTTCAGCACGCTGATGCCGTCGCGCTTCGGCAGCATCACGTCGAGCACGATGATGTCGTAGTCGAACTCAGATGCGAGATGCAGGCCCTCTTCGCCGTCGAGCGCGACGTCGACCACCCAGCCCTGTTCCGTCAGGCCGCGACGCAGATAATCGACGACCTTGAATTCATCCTCCACGATGAGCAGCTTCATGGGCGCTCCCCTCTCTTCTCTCGATCATTATAAGTAGGCTTTCCGAACGTGTTCAGCCCGGTCTACGCCGCCCTCCACCATGCAGCGTGGGCTCTGCCGATGCGCATTTCTTCGTGTCAGTTCGGCGCATGCGTGCCGGATCGCGCGAGATCGTTCGCGGCATCGGCGGGCGCGGACTGCGCACCCGTTTCCTGCACGTCCCATCCGCCGCCCAGCGCCTTCACGAGCGCGACGGACGTCGTCATCTGCTGTCCGTGAATC
The DNA here is from genome assembly GCF_040965635.1 of Paraburkholderia phymatum. Taxonomy (GTDB): domain Bacteria; phylum Pseudomonadota; class Gammaproteobacteria; order Burkholderiales; family Burkholderiaceae; genus Paraburkholderia; species Paraburkholderia phymatum_B. The sequence goes on along the minus strand of NZ_JBFRCH010000011.1, from coordinate 59,199 downwards.
TGCACGTCCTGGCGCTGGCTCGTCAGCAGCGACTGCTGCGCGGTGATCACGTCGAGATAGGCGACGAGGCCGCCCGAATAGCGATCGTTGGCGAGCGAGAGCAGGCGCTGCGCATCGGCGACGGCATCGCGCGACTGCGCGGCGGCGCTGTCGAGCACGGACAGTCCCGTGATGCCGTCCTGCACCTGCTGGAACGCGGTGAGCACGGACTGCCGGTAATTCGCCTGCGCGGCCTGATAGCCGGCGCTCGCAAAGTCCACGTTGGCCGCGCGCCGGCCGCCGTCGAACACGACCTGGCTGAGCGCAGCGCCGAGCGCCCACATCAGGCTCGGCGCACTGATCAGATTCGCGAACTCCGTGCTCTGCCAGCCGATGCCGGGCGTCAGCGTCAGGCTCGGAAAGAACGCCGCTTTCGCGACGCCGATCTGCGCGTTGGCAGCGGCCATCGCGCGTTCCGCCGATGCGATATCGGGACGCCGCTGAAGCACATCGCTCGGCAGCCCGAGCGGAATCGCCGGCACGTGATAGTCGAGCACCTTGGGCTCGATCGAAAACTGCGGCGCAGGCACCGCGACGAGCGCCGCGATCGCATGCTCGAACTGATCGCGCTGCGTGACGAGCAGTTGCGCCTGCACGCGTGTCTGATCGAGCAGCGACTTCTGCTGTAACACATCGAGTCCGGAAACGGAACCGAGATCGTGCTCCGTCTTCACATAGTCGAGCGCCTTCTGTTGCAGTTGCACCGAGCGGTTCAGCACGTCGATTTCCGAGTCGAGTTCGCGCAGCGAAAAATAGTCGGTGGCGAGATCGGTGGAGAGCACGAGACGCGCGTTCGCGAGATCGTCGCGCGACTGTTCCGCCGATGCCTGCGCGCCTTCCACTTCGCGACGTATGCGGCCGAACAGGTCGACGTCGTAGTTGATCGTCGCGCCGAGTTGCAGATTGTTCTGCACTGTCGACTGTTTCGGCGCCGCGTAATTCGTCAGAGGCCGGTTCTTCGATGTCCGCTCGCGCGCCGCCGATGCCGACAGATCGACTTCGGGAATCTGTTGCGCGCGCGTGTTGGCGAGCGTCGCGCGGGACTGCGCGTAATGCGCGCTGGCCGCGGCGAGCGTCTGATTCTGCGCGAGCGCCTGCGTCTCGAGACCGTCGAGCGTCGCGTCGCCGAACGACTTCCACCAGTCCGGCGCGAGAGGAGCATGCGAGGGCTGCGCAAGACGCCAGTACGAATCCGTATGCCACGTGGGCGGTGCGTCCGTGAGCGGCGTCTTGTAGTCGGGGCCGACCGTGCACGCGCACAGCGCGAGCGCGAGTGTGATCGTGCCCATCTTGCCGATCCGCGCAGCGTGTACGAGCGCGTTCACGACGCCGCCTTGCCCTTCGACTGCGATGTCGTCTGCGGGTGCATCACCTCGACATGATCGCCGTCGTTGATCGAATCGCTCGGGTTGATGATTACGCGGTCGGTCGGCTCGATGCCGCTTTCGATTTCGAGCGTTTGCCCAAGGTCCTGCGCGATCACGACCTTGCGCAGATGCACGACGCCGTTGCTGTCGACGACCGCGAGCCGCGGACCTTCCGCGCGAAACAGCAGCGCATTGCCCGGCACCGTCAGCTGCGCGCGCGCATCCGATGGCAACGCAACCTGCACATAGGCGCCCGGCCGCAGCTCGCCGTCCGGGTTGCGCAACGTCACTTCGATTTGCAGCGAACGCGTGGGCACGTCGATCGCGCCGGAGATGTTCTTGATACGGCCGTCGAACTGCTGCCCCCGAAGCTCGGCCTGCGTCACGACGACATCCTCGCCGACCTTGATGTTCTGCGCGTAGGCCTGCGGCAACTGCACATACACGCGCAACGGATCGGACTGCGCGAGCGCGAAGAGCGCACGGCTCGTGCCGCTGCCCGCATCGATCAGATCGCCGACATCGACGTTGCGCTGCGTGACCACGCCCGCGAACGGCGCGACGATCCGCTTGAAGCCTTCGAGCTGGCGCAAGCGCTTCACGTTGGCCTCGGCGGCGGCGAGATTGGCGACGTCCTGCAGATACGTGCTTTGCCGCTCGTCGAGTTCCTGTTGCGATACCGCGTCGCGCTGACGCAATTGCTGCCAGCGCTCAAAAGAACTCTTCGCGAGTCCGAGGCTCGACTGGATCTGATCGCGCTGCGCGACGGCCTGCGCGAGTTCCTGATCGATCTCCGGCGTATCGAGTTCGGCGAGCAGTTGCCCTTCCTTCACGCGCGCGCCGATGTCGGCGTACCAGTGCAGCAGATAGCCGGTTGCCCGCGCATAGATCGGCGACTCGACATAGCCGCGCAGCGTGCCCGGCAACACCGTCATGTTGCTGCCGTCGTTGTCCTTCGGCGTGACGACCTCGACATACTGCTTCGCATTTTGCTGCGTCATCTGCGCGACCGAGTGGTTTTGCATGATGTTCGCCACCACTGTGCGCAGCGCGCCGATGGCGAGCAGCATCAGCACGACCAGGACGGCGATTTTCGCGCGCCGCCATTCGAGATGGCGCGGCGGCAGTGCGTGGCCGTCTTCCGTTTCCCGGGCCGGAATCGCTAGCGAAGAATGCGTCTTCTCAGTCATCTCGGCCGTCCGTCGTCGAGCTGTGTCCGTTTCCGTTTCGGTCGTGTCGCTGATCTCGTTCATGAGCGTCGCGGTCCTCCGATTGATTGTGCTGCTCGCGCCCTGCCTTGCGATGCGCGAGCCGGCTGTGAATGCCCGCGAACAGCAGCGGCACGAAGAAAAGCGTCGAAACCGTTGCGAACAGCAGCCCGCCGATCACCGCGCGACCGAGCGGCGCGTTCTGTTCCGCGCCTTCGCCGAGTCCGAGCGCCATCGGGATCATGCCGATGATCATCGCGAATGCCGTCATCAGCACGGGCCTGATCCGGCTCGCGCCCGCTTCGAGCGCGGCCGTCAACGGCGGCGTACCCGCCGTCAGACGCTGGCGCGCGAACGCGACCATCAGAATGCTGTTCGCCGTCGCGACCCCCATCGTCATGATCGCGCCCGTCAGCGCGGGCACGCTCAGATGCGTGCCCGTGAGGAACAGCATCCACACGATGCCCGCCAGCGCCGCCGGCAATGCGCTGACGATGATGAGCGGGTCGATCCACGACTGAAAGTTCACGACGATCAGCAGATAGACGAGCACGATCGCGGTCGCGACGCCGATACCGAGCCCGAAATACGACGTGCGCATGGTCTGGACCTGGCCGCGTATCGTGATGCCGCTGCCGCGCGGAAGCGTTGCGCGTGTCCGATCGACGAGCTTCTGAACCTGCGCGTCGACGCCGCCGAGATCGCGCCCTTCGACGCTCACATACACGTCGATCACGGGACGGATGTTGTAATGCGTGACCATCGCGAACTGCGTTTGCGGCGAGACCTGCACGAGATTGCCGAGCAGTTGCGTCGGCGCCGTCGAGGTCGCGGATACGGGCGTGCGCAGCAGTTGATCGACGGACGAGATCTGATATTGCGGCGTCTGCACGGCAACGTTGTACTCGACGCCATTGCGCGGATTGAACCAGAATCCCGGCGACGTCTGCGTGCTGCCCGACAGCGAAACCAGCACGTTCTGCGCGACGTTGTTCGCATTGAGATTGAGTTGCTGCATGCGCGTGCGGTCCATCTGAAGGCTGATGACGGGCTCGTCGAGCTTTTGCTGGATGTGCGCATCGACGGCGCCCGGAATCAAGCGGATCTGCTTCAATAGCTTTCTCGCCGTCTCGAGATTGCCTTCCTGATTCGAGCCGACGATCTGCACGTCGATCGCGGCGGGCAAACCGAAGTTGAGAATCTGCGTGACGATGTCGGCGGGTTGAAAGAAGAACTCGGTGCCGGGAAAACGTTGCGGCAACAACGCACGCAAACGGTCGATGTAGCCGAGGCTCGGCTTGTGGTCCCCGTTCAGCGCGAGCAGGATTTCGCCGTCGAGCGTGCCGATGGTGCCCGCGTTGCTGTACGAAAGATTGATGCCGCTATACGGCAGACCCAGATTGTCGAGCACGGTGCCCAGTTCCTTCGCGGGTATCACTTCTCGCACCACCTTTTCGACTTCGTCGGCGAGCCGCGCCGTTTCTTCGATCCGCGTGCCCGTCGGCGCGCGCATGTGCAGACGTATCTCGCCCGCGTCGACGCGCGGAAAGAAGTCCTCGCCAAGCGCAAGCGCGAGGCCCAGCGACGCCACGCAAAACGCAAGAAACATCGAGCCGAATAACCGACGGCGTACGAGCAGACTGCTGAGGACCATGATGTACGCCGCGCGCATCGTCTCGAAGCCGCTGTCGAAGCGGCGGTACAGGCGCATGAACAGATTCGGCCTCGCATGCGCGTCGCGCTTGTGCGCGTGGCCCATCAGCAGCATCGCGAGCGTCGGCACCAGCGTTCTCGACAGCACATACGATGCGAGCATCGCGAACACGACGGCTTCCGCGAGCGGCACGAACAGGTAGCGCGCGACACCCGTCAGGAAGAACATCGGCACGAACACGATGCAGATGCACAGCGTCGACACGAGCGCGGGAATCGCGATCTCGCCCGCGCCATCGAGAATCGCGTCGTGCAGATTCGTGCCCATGTGCAGATGGCGCTCGATGTTCTCGATCGTGACGGTCGCGTCGTCGACCAGAATGCCGACCGCGAGCGCGAGACCGCCCAGCGTCATGATGTTGATCGTCTGCCCGAGCGCATGCAGCGCGATCAGCGAAGTCAGGATCGAGAGCGGAATCGAAATGGCGATGATGCAGGTGCTGCGCCAGTTGCCGAGAAAAAGCAGAATCATCGCGGCTGTCAGCGCGGCGGCGATCACGGCCTCGCGCACCACGCCGCGAATCGCGGCCTTCACGAACACCGACTGATCAAACAGTGGCGTGACCTTGAGATCGGGCGGCAGCGCCGCCGTCGTATTCGGCAGAAGCGCATGCAATGCGTTGACGATCGAAAGCGTCGATGCGCTGCCCGTCTTCAGGATCGAAATCAGCACGCCGCGCCGGCCGTCTTCGCGCACGACGTTCGTCTGCGGAGAAAAGCCGTCGCGCACGTGCGCGACTTCGCGCAGATAAGTCGTCGCGCCGTTCACCGTGCGCACAGGAATTTCATTCAGGCCCGCGACCGTCGTTGGCGAGCCGTTCATGTTGATCGTGTATTCCTTCGGTCCGATCTTCGCGGTACCCGTCGGCAGGATCAGGTTTTGCGCGTTGACCGCGTTGACGACATCGAGGGGTGTCAGCCCTTTCGCGAGCATCGCGCGCGTGTCGAGATCGACGGAGATCAGACGCGTCTTGCCGCCGTACGGATACGGCACGGCAGCGCCCGGAATCGTGACGAGCTGCGGACGCAGGAAGTTGAGCGCCGTGTCGTTCAGGTCCTGCTCGGAGAGCCGCGTGCTCGACAGGCCCAGTTGAACCACGGGAATGCTCGACGCCGAATAGCTGATCACGAGCGGCGGCGTTGCGCCCGGCGGCATCTGCTTCAGTTGCGCCTGCTCGACGGCGACCGTTTGCGCGATCGCCGTCTGGATGTTCGCGTTCGGCTGCAAGAACAGCTTGATGATCGCAATGCCCGCGAGCGATTGCGACTCGATGTGCTCGATGTCGTTGACCGTCGTCGTCAGGCTGCGCTCGTTGACGGACGTGATGCGATTGGCCATGTCCTCGGCGGACAGGCCAGTGTAGTTCCAGATGATGCTGACGACGGGGATGTTGATTTCGGGCAGCACGTCGACTGGCGTCGTGAACAGCACGAAGGGTGTCGCCAGGACGATCAGGATGGCCATCACGATGAACGTGTACGGCCGCTTCAATGCGAGATTGACGATCCACATACAGGCCCGGGTATCCGTTATGAACGCGCAATGGTGACGTCCGGCAGCGGCGTCACTTTTCTCTGCGCGTCCGCGGCAACCTACGCGTTCATGCTAGTGCGTAAGGCCCAACAAACCGATGACGCGAAAATGGCGGTTCTGCCATGTTCGCGAAATGGGATCTTTCGGGTGCAAACGGAAGGCCAACAAATAGAAAGCAACGTCGCGTGAGTCGGCGCTGGAAGTTGGACCTTGTGCTCGACGGATCGGGTGAGGGACAGTTCGATGACACCTGGCTGCATGTGCATGCGCAGGCCGATCGAATGAGAGCGCTACACGTCGCGGCGAACAAAACCGCTATGCGTGTGCTTCAAAAAGCGCACAGACCACGAAGGTCTGTGCGAAGCCACCGAGGGAGCCCGACGGCGGAGGTATTCCACATGACAGGCCCGCTATCGTGTGGTCACGCGTGTTGTCACGTTATAGCGAGCCCTTTTCCAAACGATGCCGCGCGGGCGAGCCGCGCTTTCAAAAAGGAGCGACGATGCAGCGACAACAAGATGCGATGAGTGTCCTGTCAAACGCTCATGAAGCCCTTGTTCACGGACGGTTGTACATCGCGTTCCAGTCGGCTTGCGATACAGCCGGGCGGCCCGAAGCCGACGAGCCGCCCGTCACGCCGCCGACAGCCGTCGCGGCATTCCGCGCAGCCACTTTGGCTTCGGCAGCCTGGATGTCGGCGGGGTAATTCGGATCTTCGCCACGAGACGGGTTGTAGCCGGCCTTTTCGAGCTGGATCAACTCGGCACGCACCTGCGCGCGCGTGACCGGCTGGTTCGACTGCGCGAACACGGCGACGGGAGCGGCAAAAGCAGCGGCAACGACAACGGCTTGAATCAGGGACTTCATGGCTACTACCTCCAGACTTTGCTTTGGTACTTTACGAACAGGCCTGTTCGTAATCAGTGACGACAGTCTAGGTATGTAGCCGCTTAAGATTAAGACGGTTACGAGGAAAGGATTGTTGTTGCGAGCGGGGTTTACCCATCGGGCGCGGGACTTGCGCCCGACAATACGCGCTGTCTGATTCGACAGCCGCGCAGTGCGCCATGACGGCGTTTCTTTGGCTACCGGGAGGCAACATGCAAACGGAAGACGTTACGGAGTACCGTGGTTGCGTGATCCGGCCGATCGTAACGGCCGCGGAAGGCGGCCGCTATACGGCCGCAGCCATCGTCACGGACCGCGAGGGTGAGACGCGGACGCTCGGCGTCGAAGGTGATTTCGCCGAATCCCAGGAAGCGCGGGACCAGGCGATGGAACTCGCGATTGCATGGATTCATCGACGCAACATCGTGTCGGACCACTACGTGAGACGCGGGTGATGCAAGCGCGGCCACTTCGCATGCGATTCCACGCGAAGCAACGATGGGTATCGGGCAATGCGCGCGCGGACCTCGAGGCACGCGGCAACCTACAGATCGTGCGACAACTCCTCGCTCACGGCATTGCGCAGCATGCGGATGAGCCTTTCGCCCTCTTCAATCCGCGCCTGCTCGATGCCGATCTGCGCGGCGTCGCCCGTGCGCTCGGCCGACATTTGCCGTTCTCTTGCAAAGATTACGCGCTCGTGCACCGCGCGTATCGCGGCCCGTATCGCGTTCTCCGATTCCTTCGAGTACCCCTCGGCGAGCGACAGTGCGTTGAATGCGTGCCCCGTATGGCAGCGGTAGCGCAGAGGCCGGTCGTCGCCGACCCGCCATAACGCACCGCCGCAGTCCGGGCACGTCAACGACGAACGCACCCCGATGCGATCGAGTTCCTCTGGCGTAACGATGCCCAGTTGCGCCAGGCGGGCCTCGAGATCAAGCTGCTGCTCGCTGCTCATCGCTGGTTCCTCCTGCTGACGGAGCGCCGCGCCCTCGATCGCGGCCATGATGTTGCGCGCGAGATCGTCGACTGTCGTGACGCTGTCCGCACCCGCCGATTCCATCGCCGCGCGCGGCATCGACGGCGCTTCGCAATCGGCCGGGTCCTGAACGATGCAAAAGCCACCGTGCGCGCGGACGGTCGCGAGCCCCGCCGCGCCGTCGTCCAGGTCGCCGCTGAGCACGACGCCGACCACGCGTCGGCCATAGTGCACGGCAGCCGAGCGGAACAGCGGATCGGCGGCCGGCCGCGCGAAGTTTTCAGCCGCGCCCTCGTTGAGCCCCAGACAACCGTTCGACAGCACCATGTGCCGGCCGGGCGGCGCGACATAGACCGTGCCGTTGGCGATCGGCTCGCCCTCGACGGGATGGCGAGCAGGCAACGGCCCCCACTTCGACAGCAACTCGGGCAACACGCTTTCGTGCCGGCCGATATGCAAGACGATGCACACTGCGGCCCGCAAATCCCTGGGTAATCTTGAAACCAGCGTCCTGAGCACCGCAAACGCGCCACGCGATCCGCCAATGACTACAATATCTCGCCGATTCATAGACCCTCCTCGGTATGAACCAGCATAAATCGAACCCGTGCGCGAAGATTCGTATGCAACGTCGCGGGGAACGGCTTCGCACGTCAGTCGAAACGTGAGCCGCATCCCTTCTTCGATCGACCCGGATCTTCTGACGCGGGCCGACCAGCACATCGCGGCCGCAAAGCAACGCATCGAGGCCCAGTAGCTGTTCGTCGAACGCCTGATGCGCAACGACGGCGTCAAGGCGCATGCCGAATCGCTGCTCGCGCCGATGCCGGAAACGCTCGCGCAGTTTCAGTCGTACCGCCGCGCCGCCGGGAACGCGCAGCAGTCGCTGGCGAATCGCGTGGAAGCGGGACGATAGTTGCCAGGCCCACGCATTGCGTCATCGCGCGGGCCGCGATCGACAAAGGCGAGCCCATCCGTCGCCGGGTAATGACGGGCGCCGCGGCGCTTCTTTCGCAGACGCGATGGACGCGCCGCCCGCTCGCCGCCGCTATCGCGCTGTCACGAGCCCGCCGCCGGGGCAGTGGATGTCAGCAATGCGTGCAGTTTTTGCAGCAGCTCCTCGAAGTCGATGGGCTTGCCGACCAGCGCGTCGAAGCCGGCGTCGATGGCCGCCTGCCTGTCCGATTCACGGTTGAGTCCGATGATCGCGACCGTCCCGATGCGCGCGCGTTGCGGGTCGGCCTTGATCTTGCGCACCAGAGCGTACGCGTCGCCGGCCGACGCGCGCACGTCCACGATCACTACGTCGACGGGTCGGTCGGCGAGTGCGTCCCATGCCTGCGCCTCGCCCGGCACGGCCGTCACCGATGCCCTTTCCAGCTCCAGCAACGCGGTCAACGACGACACGAAGTCCGCGTCGTCCTCGACGATCAGCACGCGCGCGCCCGCAATCGCGTATTGCGCGGATATGTGGTCGCGCGGTGGCGCACCAGTCTCGTCCATCGCCGGAAGCCAGACGCTCATCGTCGTGCCGCGCCCGGGGCCGTCCGAGTGCGCGGCGACGCGTCCGCCATGCATGTCGACGAGTTGCCTGACCAGCGCGAGCCCGATGCCGAGACCTCCGCGCATGCGGCTGCGCGCGCCCTGGCGGAACATGTCGAAGACGGAGGACAGCTCCGACGGTTCGATGCCTTCGCCCGTATCGGCCACGTCGACGCGCACCATGCCTTCTTCGCGCGTCAGGCGCAGATCGATCCGGCCGCCGGCGCGCGAAAACTTCAGCGCGTTGGAAACGAGGTTCCATATGATCTGCTCGCACCGGACGGGATCGGCGAGCACCATCGCGGGCTGTTCGACGCCCGTCGCGGACACGACGACGCCGCGTTCGGCCGCGTCCGCCTCGCACGACTGCACGATGCCGTTCACCGTGGCGGCCAGATCGACGTGCCCGAGATCGAGCGTGAGCTTGCCGGTGTTCACGCGCGAGAAGTCGAGCAGATCGTCGATGATCTGCGCCTGGCTGCGCATCGCGCGGCGAATGGCATCCGCCGTTTCGCGCACGGCTTCGATGCCGCGCGTCTCGGGCAGGCGCGGCAGCATCTCCGCCTTCACGCCGATCAGGTTCAGCGGATGTTTCAGCTCGTGCGACAGCACCGCGATGAAATCGTCCTTGAGCTGATTCGACAGCGACTCTTTCTGGCGCTCGGTGCGTTCCCTGGCCAGCGCGGCCTCTTGCGCGTCCTCGCGCTCCTTGCGCTCGGTGACATCGCGCGCGATCTTCGCAAAGCCGGTAAACGATGCGTCGCGAATCGGCGTGACGACGCCGCTGCAATAGACCCTGCGATGATCCTTCGTCAGATGCCAGCGCTCGTCGTCGGCGCGTCCCTCCTTCGCGGCTGTTTCGCGCTCGTGCGCGGGCACGTTTGCCGCGCGATCGTCGGGCCGATAGACCAGTTCGATGTTCTTGCCCAGCACTTCGGCCTCGCCGTAGCCGAAGATCCGTTCGGCGCCCGCGTTCCAGCTCACGATGCGTCCCGACGGGTCCTGAACGATGATCGCGTAGTCGTTGGTCGACTGCGCGACGAGCCGCAGCCGTTGTTCGCCGATGCGCGCCTGCTCTTCCGCCTCGTGCCGCTTCGTGATGTCGATCAGCGTCAGCACCGCGCCGTCGATCCGGTCGTCGGCCGTGCGATAAGGCAGCAGGCGCATCAGATACCACTTGCCGTCGTGGCTTTGCACTTCGCGCTCGATGAGCTTCAGGCTCTCGAATGCTTCCTTGACGTCTTCCGCGAGCGTCGAATGCTGGAGCGAATGCGTAATGTCGAACAGCGACCGCCCGATATCCGAGTCGATCAGCTTGAAGATGCGAGTTGCGCTCGGCGTAAAGCGTTTCACCTGAATCTTCTTGTCGACGAACACGGTCGCGATGTCGGTCGAGACGATGATGTTCTGCAAGTCGTCATTGGCCTTCGCGGTGTCCTCGACGCGCGACTGCAATTCGGCGTTGACGGTCGTCAGCTCTTCGTTGACCGACTGCAATTCCTCCTTGCTGCTTTCGAGTTCTTCCGTCGCCGAGCGCAGTTCTTCGTTGATCGCCTGAAGCTCTTCGTTCGACGCCTTCAGCTCCTCGACAGAGGTTTCGTACTGCTCAATGGTCGTCGCCAGCTGCTCGCGGCTGTGCTGCAGCTCCTGTTCGAGCTGCACGAGTACGGGGTCCTGGCCTTCGTTCTCCGACTCGCCTTCGTCCGTCATCCGCTCCTGCACTTCATCGAACAGCACGAGGAAGAAGTCCGCGCTAAGGCCCTGATCATGGAACGGCCGCACGGTCATGTTGATCCACGACGTACGGCCGTCGCGCATCATCTTGACGCGCCGCGCCTCGACGCTCGCGCCCGTTTGCAGCGCGCGAAAAAGCGTCGTGCGCAAGTCGAGCCGAAGCTCGGGCACCACGACGGTCATGATGTTCGTCGACGGCTCGCCGCCCGCATGCCTCAGGAATCGCCCGACGTTGTCGGACAGATGCACGATGGTCGAGTCGCGATCGACGATCACGCTGGGCGGCGCATACTCTTCGAGCACCCGCTGATGCAGCGCCGAAAACGAGAAGACGCGGCGCTCGGGCGCGCCCGGCGGCGGCGCCGATGCGCCGCTCGCGGGCGCTTCTTCATGCGACGTCGAAGCCGTCATGGAGAGCGATGGAAAGCCGACAGCCGGCTTCATGCGATTGACGATCGGCTTCGCGCGGTAGATGCGGTTCTTCTTGTCGACGATGGTGAAAAGGTCGTCGGCGGCATCGGCCGACTCTGCCGTGCCGAGAAACAGATAGCCGTCCGGGCGCAGCGCAAAGTGAAACAGTTCCAGAATCTGCCGCTGCACCGCGCGGTCCAGATAGATGAGCACGTTGCGGCAGGAAATCAGATCGAGATGCGAGAACGGCGGATCGCGCAACAGGCTGTGCGCGGCGAACAGAATGCGTTCGCGCACCGTCTTCACGATCAGATAACGCCCGCCGTCCTGCGTGAAATAGCGCCGCAAGAGCTCGGGCGGCACGTCGCTCGCAATGGTGCTGGGATACGAGCCCGAGCGCGCGCGCACGATCGCGGAATCGTCGATGTCGGTGGCGAACACCTGCATCGCGGCCGCCGAGCCCGCCGCTTCGCGTGCCTGCGCAAGCAGTATCGCAATCGAATACGCTTCCTCGCCCGTCGAGCAGCCGGCGACCCACACGCGCACCTGGGTTTCGCTCGGCGCCGAGCGGAACAGTGGCGGCATCACGACGCTCTGCAGCGCGTCGAATGCCTCGCGATCCCGGAAGAACTGCGTCACGCCGATCAGCATGTCCGCGAGCAGTGCCGTCGTTTCCTCGGGCGTGTTGCGCAGGAACGCGCGATACGCTTCGAGGTCGCGCACGCCGTTGACCTGCATGCGCCGCTCGATGCGCCGCAGCACCGTCGCGCGCTTGTAGTGCCGGAAATCGTGGCCCGTGCGCACGCGCAAATGCATCAGGATGTCTTGCAGCGCGCGCTCCGATCCGCCGCGCGGCTGGTCGTCGGGCTGCTCGGCCGCAAGCTCGGCGTTGTTGTGCAGCGGCAAGCGGATGTTCTGCGCGTTGCTCCACAATTCGAGCAGCCGCTGCGGCATCTCGGCGACGGGCAGCACGATGTCGACCTGGCCCGTCGTGATCGCATGATTCGGCATTTCGGGGTGTTCGGCGTCGTTCGGCTCCTGTGCGATCGTCACGCCGCCACTTTCCTTCACGCGGCTCAGTCCTGCCGCGCCGTCAGAGCCCGTACCCGACAGCACGATGCCGACGGCGTGCATGTCGAGCGCATCCGCGAGCGTGCGGAAGAACTCGTCGATCGTCACCGTTGCATGGCTGCGCTTTTCCCATTCGCCGACGCGCAGATACCCGTCGGACAGCCATAGCTGCTTGCCGGGTGCAATCACATAGACGTGATTCTTCTCGATGGCCGTCGTGCTCGTGACCTGCGTGACGGGCATGCGCGTCGCCCGCTGCAGGATTTCGTCGGCGTGACTGGCGTGCTCCGGCGACAGATGCAGGATGATCACGAACGCCATATCCATCGTGGCGGGCGCATTCTCGAAGAACCGGATCAATGCCTGGACGCCGCCCGCAGACGCACCTATCCCCACGACCGGAAACGGCAACGTGCTGTGCGCGGCCGTGCCGGAACCGCTCCCTTCCGGGCTTTGCGATGTGCTTTTGCTCATACTAGGACCTACCCTTTACTCGGTTTCCGCGCGTGCCCGGTTCAGTCGCTGACGGGCAGTTCGCAAGCGCGCCGATGGATGTTGGGAAATGCGCGTCCATTCGGGAAGGCGGCGGGCGAGCCGTGAGCCGAACGGCCGGTGCAATCGGAGCCTTTATAACAAATTTCTTGTGAGAGCCATCGATCATTGTCGATCAAATCGATCGACGCGCGCAAAATGCGATGCGCTAGCGGTCAGCGGAAGGGTAAAAGCAGTGGGAACGCGTGCCCGTCGCGTATCGATGCGCTAAAGGCGCGGGCTGCGGAGTGGGTGCAGCGCAGCAAGAAGCTGGTTGAACCGCGTGGCGAACAACGCCGCCAACACCGCTATCCAGCCATTGCAACGGCGTTGCTCGCAACGGCCGTCGCATGCGGGATGGTCGAGCTGTTCAGCGGCAATCACCGTGCGCGGGCGCCGCACGCGTGAGCATGCCTCAGGGTCTGCTCACCAGGTAAACCAGGTAAACGTGTGGCATCGGCGCGGGCAGATGCCACGTGCGGCGACGCTTGACTATATGCACGAAGCTCACGCCGGGCGGCCAAACGACAGCGACCTGTCACCGACCAGCTTGCTGCCCGCTCGTTCGAGCTTCTTCACGAGTTCGGCCTTGCGTGCGCCGAGCTTGTCGCCGAGTGCGACGAGATCGATTCCACGCCGGCGCAATTCCGGCAACAGCTCCGACTCCTCTTCCTCGATGTGGTGCCGAACGAGATCCGACATCACCTTGAACGACGCGTCGAAGCCTTTGTCTCCGGGCTTCAGCGACTCGAACTTCTCGACGAGCGTCTTCACGAGATAGTGCTCGACAAAGGCTTCGTTCACGTCGATCGCGTCGTGCTTGCCAAGCGCCTTGTGCGCAGCGGGGTACAGAATCTCTTCCTCGATGATCGAGTGCACGGTCAGCTCTTCGCACGCGCGCTGCGCGAGCGCGCCCTTCGCTTCGAGATCGTCGTCGCCTGTTTTTTCGAATGCATCGAATAGCTTTTCGACGGCGCGATGATCGCTCGTCAGCAATTCGATTGCGTCCCGTCCGGGTTTGCGCGCCGCCGACGCGACAGCGGGTTTGTGTGCGGCCTCATTCATGACTGGCTCCATGAAGTGTCTTTGCTGCGGGAAATTGCAGCGGCACGACACTGGCCGCTGCGACGCGTGATGTGTTGTGTCGAATCAGCAATGAGCGTTCCTCGCGGGCGCGGCAATGACAGTGAGGCTGCGCCGATTGAGTGCGGGCGGCCGGAACGGCCGAAGCGCGATTTCATCGGCGATCAGCCGGGCACAAGGAGCCGATGATGACGCCCGTCGCACCGATTCGGGATGCTTTCACTGCTGCGCGACCGCCAGTCCCGCGTCGCCTTGCGGCGCGATCGGGAGAGGAGGGACTACGGCGATGTGGCTGGCTGTGACCTGATCGAGTGCAGCCGTTATGTGACCGATGTCCGATGGGTCGCTCACCACGCGGTCGAACGCGACGGGCTGCAAGTTCGCCAGGCTGCCGCGTATCAGCGCGACGATGGGCAGCCGCGAAACAGCATGGCGGATTGCGTCGAGATGCGCCCGGTCCCTAGCCATCGCACAATCGACGCTCACGAGAACCACCGCATAGCGGACTCGCGCAGCGCCCCGTAAAGCTCCGCGACACCTCACCCCGCGGCGGCCGCGTAACCCTGGGTCGCCGAAACGAAACGACTTCGTTGTTCAGAGCCTTTGGCGTCGTGTGCGATCGGTCAGGCATGGATCGGCGGTTCGCGAATGAATGCCGGCAAGAATCGCCCGCATCGACAAACTTACGACGACCCCGCACCGACTATCGAGACGGATTACGGATTCCTGTCGCAAGCCGGCGAATGCCTTACCGTACGGCCTTGTGAGCGAAAACAGGCCAATGCTCAAGCTGTATGCTTGTGCAAAAATCTGCCGACGCTACGGTTCACAACGATGCCGACATAGCCTGCGGGCCAGCACTGCGATTCGCTGCACGACTGGGCGCGCCATCTCCGCTACGATAGGCAGCTTCGAGCGTACGAGGTCATCGCAAGGGCAACAAACTGACGGTTCGATTGACGAAGCCCGGGCATGGAACGTGCTCAACGTTTTGATTGGCCATTGGCGACGCTTGAGATGAAGTGGAAGAACGGGGAGACGACGATGCAAGACGACGACCTTGGCGACCATTCCCTCCCTGAAGACTGGTGCCAGCGATGGGTCAGCTCCGTTCGCGACTATGCAGTGATCGGGCTGTCACGCGACGGCACGATCAGGACGTGGAACGTCGGCGGCGAGCAGATTCACGGCTTCGCGAGCGAGGAAGTCATTGGCCGGCATTTCGACATGTTCCATACGCCGGAGGCTCGTGCTCAAGGCGCCGCCGCGGCCGCCCTCGAAACGGCGCGGCGCACGGGACGTTCCGACTCCGAAGGCTGGCGCGTCCGGCGGGACGGCTCGCGCTTCTGGGCCAGCGTCGTGATCACGGCATTGAAAGACCAACAGGGTCGCATTGCCGGCTTTGCCAAAATCGTGCGCGATATGACGGACAAGAAAATCGCTTACGAGGCCGCCGTCGAAAGCGAGCAGCGCTTCCGGATGCTCGTCAACGGCGTCACGGACTACGCGATCTTCATGCTGTCGCCCGAAGGCATGATCACGAACTGGAACGCCGGCGCGCGGCGAATCAAGGGGTTCAACGCCGAAGAAGTGATCGGCTCGCACTTCTCCCGCTTCTATACGCCCGAAGATGCGGCAGCGGGACTGCCGCAACGCGGGCTGTCGATCGCCGCGGAAGAAGGACGCTTCGAGTCCGAGGGATGGCGAGTACGCAAGGATGGCCGGCGCTTCTGGGCTCACGTCGTGATCGATGCGATCAAGGACGAAGACGGCGCGCTCGTCGGTTTCGCAAAGATCACGCGGGACATCACCGAACGCATGGAAGCCGCCCGGCAACTCGAAGAGACCCGCACGGCATTGTTTCGGGCCCAGAAGATGGAAGCCGTCGGCAAGCTGACGGGCGGCGTGGCTCACGACTTCAACAACCTGCTGCAGATATTGCGCGGCAATCTCGAACTGCTCGACAGCCGGCATCATCGCGATCCGTGGACGCGCGAGCGGGTCGACAAGGCCATCGACGCGGTCGACCGTGGCTCGAAGCTCGCATCGCAACTGCTGGCATTCGGCCGCCAGCAACCGTTGCAACCCGTGGTCATCAATCTGGCGGCGGCGCTTCGCGGCATGGACGATCTGCTTAGGCGCGCGCTCGGTGAAACGATACGTGTGGAGACGGTCGTCGCGGGCGGATTGTGGAACACGCTGGTCGACATTCATCAGCTGGAGAACGTGGTTCTCAATCTCGCGATCAATGCGAGAGACGCGATGCCCGACGGCGGCAAGCTGACGATGGAGTTGTCGAACGCGATGCTCGACGACGAATACATCGCGACCGTGCCCGATGTCGCCGCCGGACAGTACGTGCTGCTGGCCGTCACGGATACGGGAACGGGCATGCCGCAAGACATCGTCGAGCGCGCGTTCGATCCGTTCTTCACCACGAAGCCCGAAGGCCAGGGTACGGGCCTCGGGCTGAGCATGGCTTACGGTTTCGTGAAGCAGAGCGGCGGCCATATCAAGATCTATAGCGAGCTCGACCACGGCACGACCGTCAAGATCTATCTGCCCCGCTCGGCGAAGCCGGCAATCGAGCCGCCGCCTCGGCTGCGCGCTCCCGTGAGGGGAGGAACGGAGACCATTCTCGTCGTCGAGGACGATCCGAAGGTACAGACGACCGCAATCGACACGCTTTCCGAACTCGGCTACAACGTGCTGAAGGCCGACAATGCGCAACAGGCGCTGACCGTGCTGCGAAGCGGCGTGGACGTCGACCTGCTGTTTTCCGACGTCGTGATGCCTGGGCCCGTTCGAAGCACCGACATGGCGGCCCAGGCCGTCACGCTGCTGCCGCGTCTCAAGGTGCTGTTCACATCGGGTTATACGCACAACGCAATCGTCCACGGCGGCAGACTCGACCCGGGCGTCGAACTGCTCAGCAAGCCTTATAGCCGCGAGCAGCTTGCCCACAAGGTCAGGCAGATGCTCGACAGCGGGAAGGATGTGCTCGCTGCTGATGCCTCCGCCATTGAGCGGCCGGATAGTGCGCAGACGCTGCGCATCCTGCTCGTCGACGATGACGGGAATCTGTCGGAGGCGATCAACGAACTGATCCGCTTGCTTGGCCACGCGCCGAGATTCACCACGTCGCCTGAAGAAGCCCTCGGCTGGCTGCGCGAAGAGCCGTTTGACGTGGTGATCACGGATCTCAGGATGCCCGGCATCGATGGCGTAGAACTCGCCAGACAGGCGGCTGCGATTCAGCCGTCGATCCGTCTGGTGTTTTCGTCGGGCTACGAGATGCCGGCTGTGCCGTCGTTGCCGATTCGCTGGGCGGCGCTGCGCAAGCCATTCACGCTCGAAGAGCTCGGCGCCGTATTGCAGGGCTTTCGCGACTGACGGGCGCGGACCATGCAGACGGTAGTGCCATCGGCGAAAGCTACACCAGGTTCGCCTGATGACGGGCGATGCGCCTGCAAAAGGCGCATCGCCCGCCAGGTTTTGCTGGTCGATCGTGCGAAGGGCCGGTCATGCGGTCGATTGCATCGCGATCGACATGGCGCGCGACTTCATCTTACGAAGCAGGGTGAGTGTGGTGGGGGCGGCGATCAACAGATAGCTTGCTGCACGTCGATCACACCGCGCCGGCACTGGAAACAAACCGCTCGCTTTCGAATTGATCGGACGGCAAGCCCGAGTCGATTGCAATCCGTTCGACGGCACGAATCAGCGCGGCTGGTCCGCAGACGTAGATATCCGGCTGACAGGCCGTGTTTGCCAACGCAGCGGACAGCGCATCGGCCGGTGTGCCGCTGAAGCCATCCCAGTCCGTTTCAGGCTTCCAGACGCACAGATCGACTTCGAGTTGCGGCAGTTGTGCCTTCAGCTCTTTCAGTTCGTCCTTCAGAAATAATTCGCTTTCCTGATTCACGCCGAAAAAGAGCCGCGCGTCCTGCATTTCCTGAAAGTCGGCCATGCGGCGCAGCATCGACAACATCGGCGCCACGCCCGTCCCGCCGGCGACGAACCAGCGCGCGCGAAAGCTGCCATCGCGAATGCCGAAGCCGCCCATCGGACCGCGGACCATAAGCTGCTGGCCAACCTTGGCGCGCTCGCGCAGATAAGTCGAGAAGCGCCCGTTCGGCTGCAATCTGATCAGAAATTCGAGCCGCCCTTCCCAGTTGCTTGTATTCGCAAGCGAATACGGGCGCCGCTCGTCGCTGCCCGGAATTTCGATTTCCATGAACTGCCCGGGCTCGAACTCGGCGGCGCTGCCGCCCTCGTCGTCGGGAGAGATCGCCAGTTCCAGGCGGACCGTGTTCTGCGCGATCGTTTCGAGGCCGACGATCGTCGTCGAACGACGCGGCACCGCGTGACGCAGCACTTTCGTGTGATCGTATGGAACGCTGATACGCAGATCGCTGCACGGCGTGGTCCTGCACATCAGGATCGCAGTCGATTGACCCGCCGAAAGTGCATCGGCGTTGTGTTCGCCCATCTGATAATCGCCGTGCGTGACGGACGCGTGGCACGCGCCACAACTGCCCTTCCTGCATTGCGAGGGCAGCATGATATTGGCTTCCGCAGCGGCCGTGAGCAGATCCTGATCGGGCGCGCAGTCGAAACTCAGCTGCTGCTCATCGCGTGTCGTGAGCTGGATTTGGAATGTCATGGAATTCTGCGCAAAGAAAAGCCAGGCGCCTCATGACGCCTGGCGGATAAGACTCAGGCTGCCTTGCGCCCAAGCGCGGCGGCGAGATCCGAACTGGCGTCGCCGATCGGCTGAATACCGAACTGCTCGACCAGGATCGTGAGGACGTTCGGCGTCAGGAAAGCCGGCAGCGTCGGTCCGAGGCGGATGTTCCTGATGCCCAGCGCGAGCAGCGTCAGCAGCACGGCGGCCGCCTTCTGCTCGAACCACGACACGATCAGCGACAGCGGCAGATCGTTGACGCCGCACTCGAACGCATCGGCAAGCGCCACCGCGATGCGGATCGCCGAATACGCGTCGTTGCACTGCCCGAGATCGAGCAGACGCGGAATGCCGCCGATGTCGCCGAATTCGTGCTGGTTGAAACGATACTTGTTGCAACCCAGCGTCATCACGACTGTGTCGTTCGGCGCCTGCTCGGCAAACTGCGTGTAGTAGTTGCGGCCGGGCGCAGCGCCGTCGCATCCGCCGATCAGGAAGAAATGCTGGATCGCGCCCGCTTTCACCGCGTCGATCACCTTGTCGGCGACGCCGAGGACAGCATGACGTCCGAAGCCCACGGTGATGGTCTTTTCGGGAGCCGTCTCCTGGAACCCCGGCAGCGCCTTCGCTGCCTGGATCAGCACCGAAAAGTCGTGATGCTCCAGATGCCGCAGGCCCGGCCAGCCCACCGGTCCCGTGGTGAAAATACGCTGGCGATATTGCGGCCGCGGCTCGATGAGGCAATTGGACGTCATCAGAATGGGGCCGGGGAAATTCGCGAAGTCCGACTGCTGGTCCTGCCACGCGCCGCCGAAGTTGCCGGCGAGGTGCGGGTACGCCTTGAGCTTCGGATACGCGTGGGCCGGCAGCATTTCGCCGTGCGTGTAGATCTGGATGCCCGTGCCCTCCGTCTGCTCGAGGAGCGCTTGCAGATCGCCGAAGTCATGTCCCGACACGAGAATGGCCTTGCCCGCCATGGGAGTGACACGCACGGCAGTGGGCTGTTGCGCGCCGAAGCGGCTCGTGTTGGCGTCGTCGAGCAGCTCCATCACCTTGAGATTCAGGCTGCCCAGCTTGAGCGCTTGCGCGAGCAACGCCTCGACGCCGCTCGGCTCGGTGGCGAGGAAAACGAGCGCCGCTTCGACGCCCGCGTAGACCTCTTCGCTCTCCTTGCCCAGCATCTGCGCGTGATGAGCGTAGGCGCACACGCCCTTGAGACCGTAGATCACCAGCGCACGAAGGCGGATGACATCCGCGCCCGCGGTCTCGATGCCCGCATTGATGCCGACCGTCTGCGCCTGCGCGAGCAGACCGGCGAGATCGCCAGCCGGTTGCCATGCGGCCGGGCCGGCAGGCGCCTCTACGACTTCACCCGCGGCCTTCGCTGCGTCTTCATAAGCCGACCGGACCCGGTCGCGAAGCTGGGCCGCCTCCTTCAGCAGCGCGGCGAAGCGGCTGGCGTTGAAGTTGACGTTGGTCAGCGTGGTGAACATCGCGTAGAGAACGAACCGGTCGGCTTCGCGATCGGCATGTCCCATCGTGCGCGCAAGCGTGTTGTATTGCGCGAGACCCTTCACAGCATGCACTAGCAGATCCTGCAGGTCAGCCGTCGTCGCGTCCTTGCCGCAATTGCCCTTTGAAGATGCACAACCGGGCTGGGCACCCGTGCGGTCCGTTTGTTCACATTGGTAGCAAAACACAGTTTCTCCGTTCTCGTTCAGGCGTTGACAAGGCGTGCTATCGCACCGCATTAAGATGCATCACATACGTATGTTTTTATTATCAAGATATGAAGGCTTGTCGATCATGATCTGGATCAGCGAATGCAGGTGAGATCGCTTCATTGCGCCTTTAAAGGCCTTATTGCGAACATTTGTCGCACCCGGTTAAACGAGGCGGGATAGGCGATGAATGGGTGATGCGCTCTGCTTCTATCGGATTTGCGTCAACTGCTCCTTTCTTCGTTTCTGTCGAAGGCAGATCATGAGCCGTACTCTTAATTGACCTGATGGAGAGAGCCATGGAAATCCTCAAGCTCATTCGAATCGTTTTGTGGAGCTTCTTCGGCGTGCGCAAAAGCGCTTCACACGAGGCCGATTTTGCTAACGTGAATATCGTCTTGCTTCCGTTCGTTGCAATTGCCCTTGCGGCATGTATCGGCGGCACGATCTTCGCCGTTGTTCATCTCGTTGCACACGCGACACAAACGCTGCAAGGCTTCTGATCTTTGCGACAGGCACGATCGAAACAAAAGTAGCGCGTCGCGTCCCGCTCATTTCACGGCGCACGAATCTGCATGATGCGGATTGCCTTCGAGAGGCGACTGGATATCCAGCCTTCCTTCCCGAAGGGCGCGTTAGACCTATCGCCCCACCACCCGAACGACGACCTCACATCGAGCCGTCGTCTCGTCTCTCGCCGAGCACCTTCCCACGCGCAACTCAACGGCTTGGGCATAACGCACGGACCGGCTTCCAGGCAACGAGAACGCTGATCGACGCCGAATCCGCCGAGTGAGGGCGGACCGCCATCGAGCAATTTCTCTGTCACGCAAGTGTCACGACAGATACGCAAGGATATTGCCCCGACTGCGCCGCCTGTTGCGAACGCCCGCGCATAGCCGCCATGCGCTATGCTTCGCGCAAGCCTTTTCGATCGTTTCCCTCATCCTTGGATATCCAGATGAAACGCACCGAACCGCCCTCTTCTCCGCCCGTCAATGAAGACGCCGATCCCGCGCAGACCCCGCAGCGCCCGAGCCGCCGCCACTTCCTCGGCGGAGTCGCCGCTGTGGCGATGGGGGGCGGACTGGCCGGCTGCGCATTGCCGCCGTCGCGCGATGTCCCGGTTACGGGCGTCGCGGCGGGACCGCAGTTCGACCGCGCACTGCGCTCGAAGATCAAGACGATCGTCGTGATCTATGCAGAGAACCGTAGCTTCAACAACCTGTTCGGCAATTTTCCGGGCGTCGAGCGGCCGCTCTCCGCAGTGAAACCGGAAAACTGCGTGCAGCGCGACCGCGACGGCAAGACCGTACTGCCTCGCCTGCCGAAAGTGCCGGGCGGCTGGCTGCTGAAGGATCAGATCGCGGACGGCGTTCCATACAAGGCCGGCGAGCAATATCAGACCGATCTGCCGAACGCGCCGTTTGCGCTCAGAGGTCCGCACGGCGAGCACCTGCCGCTGTCGCTGGTCACGCATGATTTGTGGCACGTGTTCTATCAGAACCAGATGCAGATCAACGGCGGCAAGAACGATATGTTCGCCGCGTGGGCGGACTCGGGTGCCTTCACGATGGGGCACTACGCGAACGCGAGCTACGACCTGCGCCTGTGGGATCTCGCGAGCGAATACGTGCTGTGCGACAACTATTTTCAGGGCGCGTTTGGCGGCTCGTTCCTGAACCATCAGTATCTGGTCGCGGCGACTCCTCCCATGTATCCGAATCCGCAGCAGAGCATCGCGAAGGCGCAGATTGCGGAGACGCTCAGCGGACGCCCCGACGACCCGAATCTGAAACCGCTCCCCACATCGCCGAACAGCGCAATGGACGGCATCCCGAAGTTCGGCCCGAGCGCGCTGACGCCGCCGGAAACGCTCGCTGACGGACGCACCATCAGCTATGCCGTCAACACGATGATGCCGCCGTTCGCGCCCACGCCATACAAGCTCGGCGCGAACGGCGTCGTCGATCTGACGCAGGACAGCAATGCGATGGCCCTGCCGCCGCAGACGCACGAGCACATCGGCGACAAACTCGACAAGCGCGGCATCGACTGGGCGTGGTACGCGGGCGCGTTCCAGCAGACGCTCGACATGCACGGCAAGAACACGAACGATGGCACGCCGGTGATTCCGAACTTCCAGTATCACCACCAGCCGTTCAACTACTTCGCGAATCTCGGGCCGGGCACGGATGCGCGCGCGATGCATCTGCGCGACGGCGGCCTCGGCGACGACGAGAGCACCAATCGCTTCCTCGCCGATGTGCGCGCGGGCCGGCTACCTGCCGTCACGTTCTACAAGCCGCAGGGCAATCTGAACATGCACGCGGGCTATGCGGACGTCGCATCGGGCGATCGCCATGTCGTGCACGCGGTGAAAGCTCTGCGCGCAAGTCCGCAATGGGAAAACATGGTGGTGATCGTGACCGTCGACGAGAACGGCGGTTGGTGGGATCACGTCGCTCCGCCGAAAGGCGACCGCTGGGGTCCGGGCACGCGCGTGCCCGCGCTGGTGCTCTCGCCGTTCGCGAAGAAGGGCTATGTCGATCACACCGTGTACGACACGGCATCGATCTTGCGCCTGATCACGCGCGTATTCGAACTCGAACCGCTCGACGGCTTCCGCGCGCGCGACGCCGCGATGCAGTCACGCGGTCAGCCCGTCATGGGCGATTTGACCAACGCACTGGATCTGTCCGCATAACGACGAGAGCATTAACGTCCGGGGGACAACTGCGGCCCCCGGCGAACACCAGGCAAACACCGGGCAAACGCCGGTCGAACGCCAGGCAACATCGCGAGCGGCCACGCGTTGCAACAACGCGTGGCGCGAGATCATCGCCGGTGTTCTTCAATGCTTGTGATGACGGATTTCCCGGGCGGCGCACACAGCGACAAACACGCCGACAAGCGCGGCGCCCACAGCCAGCGATTCGTCCAGATGATTCGAACCGGCGTGCGTCTTCGCGTACACCCATAGAGCGGCCGCGATCGTCGTCATGACGGCCCCGAAAATCAGGCCCCAGATTGGCCCAGCGCTATGCGTCGGCAATGTATGAGATTTCTTCATCGCCCCTTCCCCGTTGAAACGTTCCCGATTGGCTGTACTTGTTATGTGCGTCGGCGTTTTCACGCGTGACGTACTGCAAGCCTACGCCCGTCAAAAAAACGCTACAACAGGTGTTGCCGCGTGGTCACGGTCAGTTGATCCAGAGACGTCGCGTAGCTGCGCACGAACGTCAGGATACCGAACCATATAGATCCAAAAATTATCGTGGGCCGCCGTCCAATACGATCGCCGATAAAACCGAGCAGCAACGAACCCACGAGCACGCCAAACAGGCCGACGCCGAACACATGGCCGAAGCCCGTTGCATTCACATGCCACGCGCGGATCAGCGTAGGCGCCGCATACGCCGCGGCGACCTGATCGTAGCCGTCGATCAGCACGATCAGGAAGCACCATACAATCAATGACAAAGAAAATCCGCGCAGCTTTTTCCGTTCGATCAGCGCGGTAACGTCGATGGTTCTGGCGGTCTGCATCCCGTCTCCTTTTGCGACGGACGGTTGTGCGCTTCACCTGCCCGTCGATTGTTTTATTAAAGAGTACGTCGTTTGAAACCGCGCAAGCGATGCGCGGCCGGCGATCACGAATCGCCTAGCGCCGAACGCATTTCCTTGACGGGTGCGTTTTCCTTATTGTGCTGCGCATGCTGCTCGTGCTGCTCGCCGAAGCGCGCCTTGTACAGCACGGCGAGCACCGTCGAGAAAATCGTCGCGATAAGGAGCAGCGCTGACGCCGCGTAGAACATCTGCGCGAACGGCAGATGCATCGACAGCAGAATGCCGCCGATTACGGGCCCCGACACCGAGCCGATCTTGCCGACCGAAATCGCGCTGCCCACGCCCGCCGAGCGGAACGCATTCGGATAGATCATGCCCGCGACCGCAGAAGCGCTTCGTGCTCAAGCTGATCTTTTCCGACGGCCTGCGCGCGATCACGCCGCTGCTGTGGATCGTCTTCATCGTCAATTCGATGGCGCTGTACTTTCTGCAGAACTGGCTGCCGATCCTGATGGAAGGCGTCGGCATCAACCCGCAAAGCGCCGGCATCATCACGACGATGTTCTCGGTGGGCGGCGTGCTTGGCGGACTGATCCTGTGCCGCTTCGTCGATCGTCATGGCGTGCTCGCCATCATCTCGCTGCCTGCAATCGGTTGCCCCGTCGTCGCGTTTCTTGGACACGGCATGTCCGAGGCGTGGCTGATGTTCGCCGTGTTCGCGACCGGCTTCTGCGTGGTCGGCGCGCAGTACGGGCTATAACCGACTTCGCCGTCGATGCCGACACCGGCTGGACCAATGTCGGCATTCGCCGTCTGATGTTGCGTGGCCGGCGCACGGCGGGCATCGACCTCGTCGCGCCGTCCGATCTGCGCGCGATCGCGATCGCGCATGCGAAGCGCGGCGAGCGCCTGCCGATTGCGTTCGCCGTCGGCACGCATCCCATCGATCACGTCGGCGCGACGATGCGCATTCCCGCCGACGAACTCGAACTCGTCGCGGCGCTGCGCGGCGCGACGATGGGCGTCGTCAAATGCGTGACCAACGATCTGCTCGTGCCCGCCGACGCCGAGTTCATTCTCGAAGGCTATCTGGACGAACGCGGCCACGCGGAACCTGAAGGACCTTACGGCGAATTCCTCGGCTATTACGGCGGCATCAAGACGAACCCGGTTTTTCATCTGACGGCCATCACGCATCGCAAGGACGCGGTGTTCCAGACGTGCACGATCGGCGGACGCACGATGGCGCGCACCGATACCGCGCAACTGGCCGCGCTGCGCACGGAAGTCACTGTCTGGCGCGCGCTCGAAACCGCCGTGCGCGAAATCAGGGGCGTCTATGCGAGCCCCGCGACGGGCGGCATGTTCAATGTGCGCGTCGCGATGCAACAGCGCGTGCCGGGCGAGGCGCGCAATGCAATCGCGGCCGTGTTCGCGTCGCTCGCGAACGTCAAGCATGTATTCGTCGTCGACCCCGATATCGACATCTTCTCCGACGAGCAGATGGACTGGGCGCTCACCACGCGCTTCCAGGCCGACCGCGATCTCGTGATGCACGCCGGCATGCGCGCGATGCCGCTCGATCCGTCGCTGGTCCGCGCAACGGTGACGGCAAAGGTCGGCTTCGATCTGACGCTGCCGCTGCTGCGTCCGGGCGAAGAGCGCGATCTCGAACATCGCGTGCCGACGCCGCCCGCACTCACGGGCGCGCGCTTCGACTCGCTCGACGCGGCATTGGAACACGGACCGAAGCGCTTCACGGAACTGATGTCGGCGACGGGCACGCGCGAGGGCCGCGAAATCGTGCGCTGGCTCGAAGATACGGGCGCGAGGCGCGCGATCGTCCGCGACAGCGAAGGCCGCTACGCATTCGCTTGAAGCACGCTTTCTGCGCCCACATCGCGCGCTGTCGCAACGTTTGCGCGGCGCGCCCGGCCGCCGCGTCATCGCGGCCTCGTATTCGCGATCGGGCTTGTCCCCGTCGCGGATACGCCTGCACGGCGATAGAATCCGGGCAGCCCTACCCTGCCCTGCCTTCGAGGATCGCCGTCGATGAACCTGTCCCTCAAACAACTCAAAGTCTTTCTTGGCGTCGCGAACGCATCGAGTTTTACGAAGACGGCGAAGAGCATGCATCTGAGTCAGGCGGCGCTGAGTGCCATCATTCGCGAGCTGGAGACGCAGCTCAATTGCCGTTTGTTCGAGCGCACGACACGCACCGTCGCGCTGACGGAAGCGGGCCGCCTGTTCTATCCGACCGCGATGAAGATCGTCGAGACGCTCGAGAAATCCGTGATCGAGCTGAACGAACTGGGCCGGCAAAAGAAGGCATCGCTGCTGCTGGGCTGCACGCCGATGATCGCCGCGAGCCTGATGCCCCAAGTGCTCGCGCGCTTCGCCGAGACCAGCCCGCAAGCGCAGATCGAACTGGTCGATCGTCCGCCGAGCGAGCTGCTGAAGATGGTCGAAGAAGGCGATCTGGATGCGGCGTTCGGCGTTTTCTTCTCGCAGTTGTCCGGTATCGATCGCGTGCCGATCTTTCCGACGCGGCTCGTCGTCGTGTCGTCGACGATGGATGGCGCGCACGGCATCGGCAAGGTGCCGCGCGACGGCGTGCAGTGGCGCGCGCTCGAAGGGCTGCCGATGATCACGCTGCCCAAGGACAACCCGTTGCAGCGCCTGATCGAGGCGTCGCTATCGAAGGAAGAAGTGACGACAGGAAGACGAACGGTCGTCGGGCATTTGCAGACGGCGATCGCGATGGCGCATGAAGGGCTCGGCGTTGCGATCATGCCGTCGTTCTGCGAGCATATCTGCCGCCACAATCAGGTGCGGATCGACGTGATTCGTCCCGAGTTGGAGTTTTCGTTTTACAGGATCACGCGCAGCGGCCGCGATACGCTCGCCGCGCTCGATGAGTTCACGCAGATGTTCGCCGCGGCCGCGCAGTCGAGTCCCTTCGATACGGCGGACAACGTGAAGTAATCGTCGTGAGCGTTGTGGACGCCTGTGCTACGCGAAGCACGCGAGTTCTGAGTCGACGATCGACGACATCATGCCGTGCGCTGTCTTTGCAGCGCCAACCTTTCGATACCCGATTACTGCAACCCATCCCGCAGACAGTCTAATTGCCGGAATCGGCAGCGTGAATCGGTGAATATCGATCAAGCGATCGAAATTGCTGAAGAGTGAGTGGAATGATGGCGACGGGTATTCGTTATCCGGTGTCTTATCTTTTCGGCCACGACCCGATGAAGCCGGAGCACGGTGTCGTCGAAGTCGCGAACGCCCTGACGATACGGTTGCAAATAGCTTTCGTCACTCGTCAACAAATAGCCGCGTTGCCCCGTCTCGGCATTTTCCAGATCGTGAAGAACACGATTTGCCTGACTCAATACGTCAACGGCATCTTCATCGAGCAGACTATCGCTGATGATGACGCGGGCTTCGTAAAGGAACAGCCCTGCCGCGATCAGCAGGCCGAAGGCGATCCCGTATTTATGCACTGCTTATGCAGTATTTATCGGCTCGTACTGGTTGCGCGCACGGCCGTTTACGCTGCTATAGTTACTTCTCTTTCGCTGAGCCCGACTGAAATGTCCTGCGAAGCCTGCGACCGGATGCACTGCAGCGATGCGACCGTGCCACACGACGAGTTGCGGGCATTGCACAAGCCGAAAAAGCTGCGTCCGCTCGGTCGCAAGCCCGTGCTGGTCCAGAACTACCAGTGCCGCGTCTGCGGGACAAACTGGATGCGCGAATTCGATCCGCAAAGGCCTGATCATCCGGAGTGGGTCTGTCTGCATCACGCGTCGAGCATTCTCGACCCGCTCGCCGCGTTGGAGCCAGAAGGATCTTCCCCATCGACGGATCGCCAGAGCGAAAGCGCGGTCACACGCGAGCCGATCATTGCGCACGACATCCCGCATCACGCGTTTCGGCCGGAAGCCGCGTGAGGTGGAAAGCATCTTGTCGGATGCGCCTTGTTTCGCGCACCTGACCACCGCACACCTGACGACTGCACACGTGATAACGAAGCGCTCGGATTAGTGCGGCGGCGAAAGACGTCTGAAGCGTTTCCAGAGCTTCTTCAATGTCTGATGATCGGCGGCCACGCGTGACGCGAGAAAGCCCCGTGCAAAGGCCGCCCCCGCAGCCGTCTCAGGCGAGGTTCGCGGCAGCGACTTCAGAAGCTGATCGGCGACGACGGCATCGTTGCGCCAGCCGAGATCGTCCTGTAGCTCAGTCAGTGCGCCGACGTAGTGTTGCACGACGCGCTTGGGGCAAAGCGACGCGAAGAACTCGGTCGCGTATCGAACTTTCTTCGCCGCGATCCGCGCGCGGTGACGACGGTGATCGTCGATATCCGCGAGCCCCTTGCCACGCTTTATCAGTTTCCTGTGCCGGCGACGCAGCACGTCCACGGCAAACAGCCTCGCGGGCTGGTTGATCGCTTCACGCTGCTCGCCGGACATTTCGCCTCGCCATTCTTTTCGGCTCAACCATTGCGCGAGTTGCAGCGCGAGCCGCGTGTAGCGAACCGACTCGACGGCCTCGGCCGCGCGCTGCCGGTTGTTGGCGGCGATCTTCAAGCATGCGTCGCGCACGGGCAGCAGCTCTTCAGGATTGCCGCTCGCGCCCGAACGTTCGAGCGTCGATCCCGCGAGCACTTCCCAGTCACGCGCGGCGCCGAGCTCCGATGCGATCCAGCGCAAGTCCTCTTCGAGACGGGTATAAGCGGGAATGACCGTCGCGAACAGATCGAGCGCCGAGCGCAAACGGCGAAGCCCCACGCGCATCTGATGAACACTTGACGGATCATGCCCGGACACGACGCCGCGCTCGTTCGCATGAACCTGAGCGAGACAGTTGCGCGCGATGCTGCAGAACGCTTCTTCGACCGAATCGCTTTTGTGCAGAAGCACGGGTTGCGCCTTGACGGCCGCGCGGTGCTCCGCGATGAGCAGCGCGTAGCCGAGGTCGGCCTTGCTGAAGCGGTCGATGCGCAGCGGCACGCTGTCGAGCAATTCCAGTGCGACGCCGTACAGGCTTTCCGGCTGCCCCTGTTTCAACTCCAGTTCGAGCGCCGCGATCGGCGCCGAGCCCGAATCGGCTTCGACGGTGCCCTCGTCGAATGCAACTTCGATTTCATCTCCGGACGGCAAGCGCAGCGGAAAAACCGATCGATTGATACGCGTGACAAACACGGGCTTTAGCTGGGCCGCAGCGGACGCGTCGCGAATCAGCTTTCCGCAGTCGCTTTCCTCGGGTATCGAATCGTGCAGCAGCGTCAGATCGGGCGTATCGCCATCGACGGGCATCTCGAACTCGTCCCTGTCGAACAGGCCTGCCTGCACCGATCCTTCGAGCTTCAACGTCTGGAGTCTCTCGTCGCCGACGGCACGCACGCGCAGCGAAGCCCCGCATCCGTGAATGGCAAGCTCGGGCGTGTCGAAATAGGTGCTCGTCAGCAGCCGGGGAGCCTCGGCCGCGCCTTTCGATTGCGCAAACAAAGGCGCGTGACGCAATGTGTCGAGATCTTCGATGCGGACCCGCAGCTTCAGCTCCTGTTCCATACCGGCTCCCATTTGCGCTCGGGACTATCAGGCTACACCGAATCCGCCGGATTGAGGGTCTTGCGCGAGTGCACTTCCTGCGTGCGGCTCGCCGGGCAGCGCGATATGCGCATTCGATTCGGGTCGCCTTGATCGCGAGCGCGAGTGCGCGGGCGCGGTAGTGCTCATAAAGGCGCAGAAACCCGGCGAGGTAGATGCCGGCAATACGGCGGCCTCTGATTTCGAGGAGATTCTCGTCGTTCCTGTGCTCGGAGTTATTACTCATGAGCCGAGCCGGTATAGATCAGAGAGCTAACGCTATGAGATTTTAGTCGCAGCAAAAGCCTCATAATTCGCGGCTCATTCGCGAAGTACTGGCCACCGCATTGCGCGTCGCATTGCGCCTATTAATCGCCAAGTAAATTTGCATCAAAACGTATATTGGGTTGACTCACAATATTCGTCCGTTTAGGTTTTTATTTTGCGAATCACTTTCATAAGCGTGGCAGTATCTCTATACGAAGAAAGGCGACCGTTGACAGTCGCCATCGATGGCAATACTTATACCGGCTCATATCGCCTGCTGGATGGCAGCGTTATTGTCTATTTCGGCTGGGAAATCCGTTCGGCGCGGTACGACATGGACCGTCCCGAAACCGTCGCCCGATGGTTACTGCTCGACGTTTGCAGGAAGGCCGAAGCCAAAAAGCGCAAAGCCACCGGCAGTATCGAGCGGCCGGGGCTCGCGTAGCAAAGAGAAGATTTCAGCTTAAAGCTGAAAGGCCCGCACAGCCGAGCGCAAGGATTCCGCCTGCACGCGCAAGTCGCCCGACGCCTGCGCGCCGTCCTGCACGAAAGCGGTGTTCTGCTGCGTCACGCGGTCCATCACGAGAACGGCTGAGTTGACCTGTTCGATGCCGTTGCTCTGCTCGCGCGACGCTTCCGCGATCGAGTCGACCAGATCCGCCACGCCGCGAACGGCGGCCAGCAAATCGACAATCGTGGCCCCGGCTGCTTCGACTGCAACGCCGCTGTGATCCACTTCGGCCGTCATCTCCTTGATCAACGCACCGATTTCCTTTGCCGCTTTCGAGCTTCGCTCGGCAAGCGCGCGCACTTCCTGCGCGACGACGGCGAAGCCACGTCCCTGATTGCCGGCGCGCGCGGCTTCGACGGCCGCGTTGAGGGCGAGCAGGTTCGTCTGGAATGCAATGCCTTCGATCACCGACGTGATATCGCGCACGCGGCCCGACTGTTCCGCGAGTGCGCGCATCCGCGCGCCGGCGTCTTTCGCGGCGCGGTCACCGTCGCCTGCCTTGCCCGACGCGATGCCCGCCAGCGTGCGCGCCTCGGCGGCATGTTCCGCGTTGGCCCTGACCATCGATGCAAGTTGCTGCATGCTCGCCGAAGTCTGCTGGATGCTCGCCGCGTGTTCCTCTGCGCTGGTCGCAAGCGCGCCCGTGCCGCTCGCGATGGATGCGCTCGCTTCGGCGATCGTATCCGTCGAGTGACTGATCTCGCCGATCATCGAGGCCAGACGTTCGCGCATCGTCTTCATCGCGAACAATACGCTGTGCGTGTCGCCCGGCTTCACGGGCACATCGACGGAGAGATCGCCCGACGCGACGCGATTGGCAATTTCCGCAGCCGTCTGCGGCTCGCCGCCGAGTTCGCGGAACAGGCTTCTCGACATCGACGCGCACAGCGCAGCCACGACACCCAGGCCGACGACGATAAAGCCGATGACGAGCAGTTCGACGACGTGACCCGCCTTTGTCGCCTGCTCGTATTCGGATTGCGCGGCCGTCAATTCGATCTTGCGCAGTTCCGCGCCCTGTTGCTTCAACGCGCGCGACAACGGGTCGACGGTTTGCGTCTGCACCCACTGCGCCTCGGCCAGGCTGTTTGCGCTCAGTTGCTGAACGGCTGGCCGCAGACCCTTGTCGCGCAGGTTCGCCCAATTCGAAGCGTATTTCGTCGCGAGTTCACGCGAGTCCGCCGATGCGCTGTTGGCGAGATACTGCTTCATCAGCGTGTCGACTTGCTCGATGCGAGCGACGCCACTTGCAGCAACCGCCTGGGTTTTCTGCGCCGACGGGTCGAGAATTGCGTCGCTCACAGCAAAGA
Organism: Paraburkholderia phymatum; assembly: GCF_040965635.1. Taxonomy (GTDB): domain Bacteria; phylum Pseudomonadota; class Gammaproteobacteria; order Burkholderiales; family Burkholderiaceae; genus Paraburkholderia; species Paraburkholderia phymatum_B. The sequence goes on along the minus strand of NZ_JBFRCH010000011.1, from coordinate 27,439 downwards.
CCGTTTCGGTGACAAGTTCGTTGATGGTCGATATCGTCTGCAACGCTTGTGCTCGTCCCTCATACATCTGCTGCAGCGTGTCGATCGACCTCGACACGCCCATCGATCCCGCCGCGCCGATGCAAAGGGCAATGACGGTAACGGCGCCGGTCAAAAGAAGAAGGCGGGTTCTGATACTTAACTTGCGCATTGGGAGACCTGCTTGGCAATGCGTCGCGATGGCATGCGCGACCGCGAGGAACGGAGAGAAGAGTGCTTTCGAAGGAATGCGCCTTCTTTACGGCCCTGAAAGCGAATACTTGAATGAAGTTTTTATGACCGTGCGCACCGATGCGGTGCATGAGGTGGACTACCGCACGCCATCGTTCATCGCCTTTGAGCCCCCACGCGCGTGGCAAAATGAATGCCACTTGACGACCTGGGAGAACATATCGTGCGGGTCCTCGTGATCGAAGACGATGTGAGCATCGCGACCAACCTCTATGACTACCTCGAGAATGCCGGCTACGAAGTCGATCTTGCATCGAGTGGTCCCGCCGGACTGCAACTCGCTCTGGCCGGACCGTGGGATGCCATCCTCCTCGATCTCGCGTTGCCCGGAATGGATGGGCTGACGCTGTGCCGCAAGCTGCGCGAGGAAGCGCATCGCGATACACCCGTGCTGATGCTGACCGCCAAGGACACGCTCGACGACAAGCTCGCGGGCTTCGTGCACGGCGCCGACGATTACCTCATCAAGCCTTTTTCGCTGAAGGAAGTCGGCGCGCGGGTCAGTGCGCTGATCAAGCGCTACAAGGGCCAGGTAGCGGCCGCCGTGATCCGTTGCGCGGACGTGCAACTCGATCTGACGACGTTGAGTGTCGAACGCGCGGGCCGAGCCATCAAGCTGCCGCCCAAATGCCTGCAACTGCTGCGCATTCTGATGCAGTCGCCGAACCGTGTGTTCAGCCGTGCCGAACTCGAAAACGAAGTATGGGGCGAGCAGCTCCCGGACAGCGACACGCTGCGTACGCATGTCTATACGCTGCGCCGGGCGTTGACCACGCCGGGCGAAGACGACCTGATCGAGACGGTTCACGGCCTTGGTTACCGTTTCGTCGTGAGCGATGGCCATGCGTCATAGTTTGCGCTTCAAGGTCGCACTCGTCTTTTCCGCGCTGACGATCGTGCTGCTCGTCGCCCAGGCGCTGGGCGTCAAGACATTTGCCGAGGCCCAGGAAGAAAAGCTGATCACGGCGCTGATCCGCGACGACATCGCCAACGTGATGCAAGGCTACCGTGCGAATCCCGCGCTGCTGCCGCCCTTCGACGCGCGCCTGAACGGATACGTGTCGGCGGCAGATCAGCCGCTCGCGGCACTGCCGGGTTCGATCAGGAATCTATCCGAGGGCACGCACGAAATCGTGCTCGACGATCGCGAGATTCACGTCGCGGTCGTGCCGTTCGAAGCGCGCCGTCTGTACCGCGTCTACAACTTCAGCGTCTACGAGAAGCAGTTCCGGCATGTGATCGACATGCTGATGGCGGGCACGGGTATCTTCGCGCTGCTGACCATCTGGCTTGCGTACGGGCTGTCGGGCCTGCTGGTGCGCCAGGTCGCAGGGCTCGCGCGGCAGGTCAAGGCGCTCAGGCTCGGCGGATCGACGCCGATCAATCCCGGCAAATACGATGAAGTCGAACTCGTCGGACTCGTCGAAGCATTCAACGACTATCACCGGCGCATGGCGGACATGATCGAGCGCGAGAAGGAATTCACCTGCAATGTCAGTCACGAGCTGCGTACGCCGCTCACCACGATCAAGACGAGTTGTGAACTGCTGGAGCAGGACGCAGCACAGGGCACGAAATCGCGGGCCCGCATTCAGCAGATCGAACGCGCGGCCGACAACATGCGCGAACTCGTCAATGCGCTGCTCCTGCTCGCCCGCGAAGAGTCGACGCAGAATGTCGAGCCCGTTCGCCTCGCACGCATGATCGAGACTGCACTCGCGCCGTTTGCCGATCGTCTTGCAAACAAAGGCGTTGAGACCGTGATCGACATGGACCGCAACGTTCACGTCGCGGCGAATCGGTCCGCGCTCGCCATCGTGTTGTCGAACCTCGCCGACAACGCGTCGCGCCACACCGATCGCGGGCACCTCCGGTTCTCCTACGCGGACGGCTGGCTGCGCATCGAGGATACGGGTTCCGGCATCTCCGCGCATGCGCTGCCGCATGTGTTCGACCGGTTCTATCAGGCGAGTCCGGAGCAGACGGCGGGCCACGGCGTCGGCATCGGTCTCGCGATCGTGAAGAAGATCTGCGACCGCTATGGCTGGCCCGTCGAACTGGAAAGCGAGCCGGGCCGAGGCACGCGCGTCTCGCTGCGTCTGCCGGCCGCCGGCCCCGGCAGCGCGAGTCCGGACGCCCTTTCCGCAGTGTCTTGACGAAAACTTCACACGCGCTTGCGTAGCATCCTGGTCTGGAACCGCCCGTGCAGGCGGAAGCGAGACTCATGGATGCCGGAATGCGCCGCGCACTACTGATTGCCTTTACCTTGCTGGCGGGCTGCGCCACTTATCGCGCACAGCCCATCGCGCCGACGCAGCTTGCCCGACAGTTCGAAGAAAGATCCCTCACGTCCGACGATCTGCACCAGTACTTGAGCCGCGAACTCGGCCACGAAATCGAGTGGCCATTGGCGAGCTGGAACGAACGCATGCTCACGTTCGCCGCGTGGTACTACAGCCCGTCGCTCGATATCGCGCGTGCGCAATGGGGCACCGCGAAAGCGGGTATCGACGTGGCAGCGGCGATTCCAAACCCGGTGCTCCAGTTGCCGTTCCAGTACGCGACGCCGAATCCGGGCCCCGGCGCGCCCTACGTAACGGGCCCTTCGCTCGACATCCCGATCGAGACGGCGGGCAAGCGCGGCTATCGGATGGACCAGGCGTCGCATCTGTCGGAAGCGGCGCGGCTTGCGATCGGCAGCGAAGCATGGAAAGTACGCGGACAGGTGCGCGATGCGCTGACCGCGCTATACGCGGCTCGCGAGCGCACGGCGTTCCTGTCGCGCAAGGCCGACGACGAACAGCAGATCGTGCGGATGGTCACGAAGCGCCGCGCCGTCGGCGAAAACTCGGGACCCGATGTCGATGCGCAAGTGCTCGCCGAGACACAGGCGCAAGCCGATCTGGCCGCAGCCGTCAGCGCCCGGCAGGATGCGCGCGCGCAGCTCGGCGCGGCAATCGGCGTTCCCGTCGCCGCGCTCGACGCCGTCCAGTTCGATCTCGATGCGTTCGGCAGCGCGCCGCCTGCACCGCCCGCCGACGACGCACGGCGCGACGCGATCTTCCATCGCGCGGACCTGCTTGCATCGCTGGCCGAATATGCCGCCGCCGAGTCGGCGTTGCAGCTCGAAGTCGCGAAGCAGTACCCGGACATCCATCTCGGCCCCGGCTACACATACGACACGGGCACGCACAAGATTGCGTTCGGCGTTGCCGGGATCTCGCTGCCCATCTTCGACCAGAACCAGGGCGGCATTGCACAGGCCGAAGCGAAGCGCAAGGAAGCCGCCGCGCGCACGGCCGCGCTGCAGGAATCGATCATCGGGGACCTGGACCACGCGCTCGAGCACTATCAGGCAAGCCTCGACGCGATGCACATTTCGTCCCGCCATCTCGCGGCCGCGCGCAAGCAACGCGACAGCCAGGTCGCGGGTTTCGCCACCGGCAACGCTGACCGCCTGACCCTCGTGCAGGCGAAGGCCGACTACGAGGCGAGCGAACTCGCGCATCTCGACGCCGTCGTTGCTGCATGGCAGGCGGCAGGCGCGCTCGAAGACGCGATGCAGCGGCCGCTTGCCTCCGGTTCACTCAATGACGCTGCGACCGGACAGGAGACACGCCAATGAAAAACCGCTTTCTGTTCTGGTCCGCCGGCACGCTTGCGCTGGCGGCGCGAGCGTGCTGGACGCTCTACCAGGCGCTCTACCCGAATGCCTCTGCGACTGCTGCGGCTGCGCAGACGGTGCAACAGTCAACCGTACAGACCGTGAACGGCGAAACGGTGATCGTCGTGAGCGCCGCTGCGCAACGCGCCAGTCATATCGAGGCGACGCGGCTCGCGGCGCTTACCGTTCGCCCCGAACGCACCGCCTATGCGAGCGTCGTCGACCTGCAACCGCTCTTCGACTTGCGCACCCGCCTCGCGGCCGCGCGCGCCGATCTCGACACCTTCACGGCACAGGCCGGCAACTCGCGCACGCAGTACGAACGCAACCGCGTGCTGTTCGACGACGATCGCAATGTCTCGCAAAAGAGCCTGCAAGATGCGCGGGCGGCGATGCAGGCCGACGAGGCGAAGCGGCGGTCGGCGGAAGCGACGGTCAGCGGGCTCGACGCGACGATGAGGCAGCAGTTCGGCGATGCGCTCGCCGATTCCGCGATGGCGCCTTCCTCCCGTCTCTTCCAGCGCCTGCTTGCGGGCCGCGAGATCGTGCTGCGCGTCACGCTGCCTTTCGACTACGCAGGCACCGCGCCGGCGAACATCACGATCGATACGCCGGATGGTCAAGCCGTGCCGGCACAGAAGCTCTCGGCTTCGCCATCGGGCGATCCGTCGGTGCAGGGCAACCCATGGTTCTATGCAATGGATCGCGCGCTGCCCGTCGGCACCCGCACGAGCGCGCGCGTGCCTTCTTCCGCGCCAGCCACGCCGGCGATCGTCATTCCGGAGCGAGCGGTGGTGTGGTACGGCGGCCAGGCATGGAGCTATGTGCAAACCGCGCCCGACCGCTTCACGCGGCGCTATGTGCCCGCCGACAACGAAGGCGATCAGGGCTTCGTCGTCACGTCCGGATTCCATGCCGGCGATGCCGTCGTCACGCAAGGCGCGCAGCTGCTGCTGTCCGAGGAACTGAAGCCGCAGGGCATCGCGACGGCCTGCAAGGACCCGCCCGAATGCGATGACTGATCCGTTCGCCAGCCTCGCACGACACGCACCCGACTAGCCCTCATGCTCAACGCGATCATCCGGTTTTCGCTGCGCTTTCGCGGCATCATCTATGCGCTGGCCGTCATCGCGGCCGGCTACGGTCTCTACACGCTCACGCGCGCGAAGCTCGACGTGTTTCCGGAGTTCGCGCCGCCGATGAGCATCGTCCAGACGGAAGCGCCCGGCCTGACCAGCGAACAGGTCGAAACGCTCGTGACACAGCCGCTCGAAAACGGCCTCGGCGGGCTGGTCGGACTTCAGTCGATGCGCTCGAAATCGATGCAGGGGCTGTCGGCGATCACGCTGGTATTCGACGCGCACGCGAACGTGATGCAGATCCGCCAGCTCGTCTCCGAGCGCGTGAGCGCGCTTGCGGCGACGATGCCCGCAGGCGTGATGCCGCCGCGACTCCTTCCGCTCACGACGACGACGAGTGTCGTGCGGACCATCGGCCTCACGTCGAAGACACGCTCGTTGATGGACCTTTACGACATCGCGCAGTGGACGGTGCGGCCGCAACTGCTGAGCGTTCCCGGTGTCGCCGACGCGATCGTGTTCGGCGGCGACACGCGCCAGCTACAGATTCAGGTCGATCCATCGAAGCTGCTTCGCTATGGCCTGTCGATCCAGGACGTGATTGCGGCGGCACGTGTATCGACGGGCGTGCGCGGCGCGGGCTTCGTCGAAAACGACAATCAGCGCATCGCGGTCAACGCGGACGGACAGATCACCACGCCGCAGAAGCTCGGCGAAACCGTGCTGCGCTGGAGCAATGGCGCGGCCGTCCGTCTCCAGGATGTCGCGACGCTCACGTGGGGCAGCGCGCCCGCCGTCGGTGCGGCGTCGATCATGGGACAGCCGGGCGTGATGCTGGTGCTCGAAAGCCAGTACGGCACGAACACGCTGGCCGTCACGAAAGACATCGAGAAGACGCTGGCCTCGCTCAAACGGGTGCTCGCGAAGGAGCGCGTCGATGTCAACGCCGACGTGTTCCGGCCGGCCAATTTCATCGATGCGTCGATCGGCCATCTGCGCAGCGCGTTGCTGATCGGCGCGGTGCTCGTGATCGCGGTGCTGTTTCTGTTTCTGCTCAACGTGCGCGCCGCTTTCATTTCCGCCGTTGCGATTCCGCTTTCGCTGCTCGTCGCGATCATCGTGTTGACGTCGTTCGGCGTGAGCCTGAACACGATGACGCTCGGCGGCCTTGCGATCGCGCTCGGCGAGGTCGTCGACGATGCGATCATCGACGTCGAGAACATCTACCGGCGCTTGCGGCAAAATCGCGCGCTCCCTGCTCCATTGCCTGCCTGGCGCGTCGTTCTTCGCGCGTCGCTCGAAGTGCGCAGCGCCGTGGTGTTCGCCACGTTCATCGTGATGCTGATCTTTCTGCCTGTGCTCACGCTCTCCGGTGTGGCCGGCAAGCTCTTTGCGCCGCTCGGCATCGCGTACATCCTCGCCGTGCTCGCATCGCTCGGCGTCGCGCTCACGCTCACTCCCGCGATGGCGCTCGCGCTGCTCGTGCGCGGCCCGCTCCCCGCCGACGAACCGCCGCTGATCGCAAGGTTGAAGGCGCGATATGTGACGCTGCTGATGAAGGTCGAGGCGCGCGTGAAAACGGTCATGGTCGTGGTCGCGGTGATGTGCGTCGCCGCGCTCGCGACACTTCCGTTCATGAGCGGCAACTTCATTCCCGAACTGCGCGAAGGGCACTACATCGTGCACATGGGGCTCGCGCCCGGTGCGTCGCTTGCAGAATCGATGCGTATCGGTGCGCAGGTGTCGAAGGCACTGCTTGAGGTGCCGGGCGTGCGCCTCGTCGCGCAACGCGCGGGCCGCGCGAACGAGGTCGTCGACCCCGTCGGCGTGCAGCTCTCCGAGTTCGAAGTCGATCTCGCCCCGATGAGCGCTTCACGGCAGAGCCGCACGCTCTATCGCATCCAGCAGGCGCTCGCGAAGTTTCCGGGCCTGTCGGTATCGGTCAATACGTTTCTGGTCGAGCGTATCGACGAGACGATTTCCGGCGTGACGGCACCCGTCGTCGTCAACGTGTTCGGCGACAACCTCGACGTCATCGATCGCAAGGCGCAAGAGATTGCCCGGCTGCTCGGAACGATGCGCGGCGCGGCAAGCGTACGCGTGGAATCGCCGCCCGGCATTCCCGAACTGCAAGTGACGCTCAAGCCCGCCCAGTTGAGCCGCTGGGGCTTCAGGCCTGTTGAGGTGCTCGATGCAATCCAGGCGGCCTGCCAGGGCACGACGGTATCGCAGATCTATCAGGGCAGCCGTACCGCGGACGTCAGCGTGGTGCTCGCGCCGTCCGCGCGCGCGACACTCGGCGATATCGGCGCGCTGATGCTGCGCAACCCGGATGGCCTGTCCGTGCCGTTGCGCGAACTGGCGACGATCAGCCAGGTGTCCGGCCGCTATCAGATCACGCACGACGGCGGGCGGCGCATGCAGACCGTGTCGGTCAATCTCGGCAGGCGCGCGGTGAGCGGCTTCGTCCGCGAAGCGCAGGCGCGCGTGAACCGCGAGATCGCGATGCCCTCGGGCACCTACGCCGTGTTTGCCGGCGAAAGCGAAGCACGCGCACAGTCCCAGCGCGATCTGCTAGCGTATGGCGTCATGTCGATCGTCGGCATTGCGCTGCTGCTGTTCCTCGCGTTGAAGAGCCGCCGAGGCGTCGTGCTGGTGATGGCCAATCTGCCGTTCGCGCTGGTGGGCGGCGTCGTCAGCGTGCTGCTCGCGGGCGGCAACCTGTCGCTCGGCAGCATGGTGGGCTTCGTGACGCTCTTCGGCATCTCGCTGCGCAACTCGATCATGCTGATCAGCCACTACGAACACCTCGTGCATGTGGACGGAACGACATGGAGCATTGATACCGCCGTGCGAGGCGCATCCGAGCGGCTCGTGCCGATTCTGATGACGGCACTGGTCACGGCACTCGCGCTGCTGCCGCTCGCCGTGACGAGCGGCGCGGCGGGCAACGAAATCGAAGGGCCGATGGCGATCGTGATTCTGGGCGGACTGCTCACGTCGACGGCGCTGAATCTGATCGTGCTTCCGACGCTCGCACTGCGTTACGGGCGCTTCGAGCGCGATGCGCTGGCCGAATCCGGGATCGCGAATGCCTGAAGCACACGCGTGAATCGGCATGCTGAGGAGCGCACGCGCTCCTTGGTCTTTCTCCAACATTTCGACTATTATTGAAATATGGAAACGAACCAGACCGTCGCCGCTCTGGCGGCACTCGCACACGAGTCCCGGCTTGCCGTGTTTCGCGCCCTCGTGCAGGCGGGCCCCGAAGGCATGCCGGCGGGCCAGATCGCCGCGCTGCTCGACGTCGCGCCGTCGTCCCTCTCCTTTCACCTGAAGGAGCTGGCTCACGCGCAACTCGCCACGAGCCGGCAGGAAGGGCGCTTTGTCTACTACTGCGCGAATTTTGCAACGATGAACGGCCTGCTGGCCTATCTCACCGAGAACTGCTGCGGCGGCAATCCCTGCACGCCCACGACAGCATGCTCCCCTTCCAGGAAGAAGCAATCATGAAGCGCTTTCACATTCACGTCGCCGTCGAAGACCTCGCAGCAAGCGTTCGCTTCTACTCCGCGTTGTTCGCATCCGAGCCCACTGTCGTGAAGAGCGACTACGCGAAGTGGATGCTCGACGATCCGCGCGTGAATTTCGCCATCTCGCAGCGCGGCGCGACGCCGGGCCTGGATCATCTGGGCGTGCAGGTCGAGAACCAGGCGGAACTGGACGAGATGCACGACCGGCTGAAAGGCGCAGCGTTGCCCATCGACGAACAGATCGGTACGGCCTGCTGCTACGCGAACTCGAACAAGTACTGGACCGTCGATCCGCAGGGCATCGCATGGGAGTCGTATCACACGCTGAACGCGATTCCGATGTTCGGCGAATCGCGCGAGGCGGCGCAGTCTCCTACGCAAGCCCCGGAGGCCGCCGCGTGCTGCGCTCCGTCGTCGTGCAAAACCGCCGGGATTCCCGTGAAGTCTTCCTCGTCTTCTTCGTGCTGCTGAGTCCAGCGGGTAATACGACGGGCAACCTATGACGACCAACGTACTGATCCTGTGCACGCACAACTCTGCCCGCAGCGTGCTCGGCGAGGCCATGCTGAATCATCTCGCCGCGAAGCACAGCAAAGACGTGCGCGCATTCAGCGCAGGCAGCGCGCCGGGCGGCCGCCTGAATCCGTTGGCGGTCGAGGCGCTCACACAAGCGGGCATCGACGTGAGCGGCTATCGCAGCAAGAGCTGGGACGAGTTTGCGCGCGACGATGCGCCTGCGATGCGCATCGTCATTACCGTCTGCGATAGTGCGGCTGCGGAAACGTGCCCCTATTGGCCAGGCAGTCCCGTCAAGGTTCACTGGGGCTATGCGGACCCGTCCGTTGCGCCCGGCGGCGACGAGGGCAAGCGCGTTGCGTTCGAGCTCACCCGTCAGGCAATCGGATATCGGATGTTGCAACTGCTCGCGCTGCCACTTGAAGCGATGAGTAACGACGAACTCCAAAGAGCGCTCACGGCGATTTCCGAATCATGACGGCAGTGATCGATCTCAAGCGCAAGGTTCTCGCCGAGCTGATCGGCACGGCGCTGCTGCTCGCCGTGGTGATCGGCTCCGGCATCATGGCCGAGCGGCTCGCGGGCGGCAACGTCGCGATTGCGTTGCTCGCCAACACACTGGCGACCGTGGGCGGCCTGTATGTGCTGATCGAAGTCTTCGGGCCATTGAGCGGCGCGCATTTCAATCCCGCCGTCAGCATCGTCATGACATTGCGTGGCGAACTGCCTGCACATGAATTGCTGCCGTACATCGCTGCGCAGATGATCGGCGCATTGCTCGGCGCATGGCTCGCGCACGCGATGTTCGATCTTCCCATCGTCGAGTTGTCGGGCAAGATCCGCGCGGGAACCGGGCAATGGATTGCCGAAGCCGTGGCCACGGCCGGCCTGCTGTTCGTTATCCTGCGCGCACCGGCTGCGCGCGCGTCGATCATGGTCGCTGCGTACATCGGCGCTGCGTACTGGTTCACAGCGTCGACGTCGTTTGCCAACCCGGCCGCAGCGTTCGGCCGCATGTTCACGGACAGCTTCGCGGGCATCGCACCGTCCAGCGTGCCCGGCTTCGTGATCGCAGAACTAATCGGCGCGGCGATCGGGCTCGCGCTTCACACCACGTTCGAGTTGCGCCGACGCTCTGCGCGCCCCAACGTCATCGAGTCCTCAGGCACGCGTAACGGAATGCGCTAACCTATCGGCATGTCGAGGCACGCGCGCATAGCTGTCAGGCCCGACGGAGGTTACTCATGATCCGTCCGATCGACACGATTCGTCTTCGCATTGCCCTGGTGATCGTCGTCGCTTCAATGGTCACGGCGGTGGCATCGATCGTGCACCACACCGCAACTGCTGCTGAAAAACCCGCGGCGGCAAATCTGCCGTTGACGCACGTCGCCGACATTCCGTTGCCCGGCCGCGCATCGCGGCTCGACTACGAAAGCGCTGACCCGGGCCGGCATCTGCTGTTCATTGCGCATCTGGGCGACAGCGAAGTGATCGTCTTCGATACGCAGGCTTCGCGCGTCGTCGCACGCATCGGCAACATCGCTGCCGTGCACGGCGTACTCGTCGTTCCCGAACTGTCGCGTGTGTACGCGTCCGCGACGGGCACGAACGAGATCGTGGCCATCGACGAAGCCACGTTGAAAATCACCGCACGCATGCCGGGTGGCATCTATCCGGACGGAATGGCCTATGCGGCCGAATCCGGGAAGCTCTACGTCTCCGACGAGACGGGCGGGACCGAAACGGTGATCGATACTCGCTCCAATCAACGCATCAACACGATTCCCCTCGGCGGCGAAGCAGGCAATACGCAGTACGACGCCGCGTCGCATCATATCTTCGTCAATGTGCAGACGCGAAGACAGCTCGTCGAAATCGATCCAGCGAATGATGCGATCGTCGCTCGCATTGATTTGCCTGGCGCTAAAGGCAATCACGGTCTTTATATTGATCCGCAATTGCATCTCGCGTTTATTGCCTGCGAAGACAACGCCAAACTGCTGACGCTCAACCTGCTCACGAAGCAGGTCGTTCAATCGTTCGATGTCGGTCGTGATCCCGACGTGCTCGCGTTCGATCCCGGTTCGCGCACGCTGTACGTTGCGGGCGAGGCAGGCATCGTGTCGATGTTTGCCGCGAGTTCGTCAGCTGTGTCGAAGATCGGCGAAGGCAGCATCGGACCCAACGCACATGTGGTGGCTGTCGATCCATCGACGCATCGTGTCTACTTCCCGCTGAAGAGCGTCGACGGACATCCCGTGTTGCGGGTAATGGCGCCTCGGTAAAACCTGCGCTGCCACAACCAAGGCGATCCATCGGCCGAAAAAAATACTTGCTCCCTTCAATGCCGAAATCGGTAATAATTCGCCGTCTTCTTGCCGGTTAAATTGCCCGATTCTTATCTAAGGGGTCGCACTCCAAATCATTCGGCAAAGACCCGCTTAGCATAACGCACATCGCGCAAAACACTTCTCCAATGCGGCGAATCCGTGTGGTTGCTTTGTTTTTTCTTATGATATTACGCACAATCGCTAGAACCCGGTAGACTTTGCGCTGTTCAGACTGATTGAACGGCATTAAATACCGATTCATTGCTTTTTAGTGCTGCCCGAGTCTGTGACATTTGCTGCTTTACGGACATTGAGGTACTTATTGCCTGCAAGACGGTAATGCGGACAGGGGTGCCCCTGCCGCACTCTTTTAACTTGTCACGGGAACGCACCGCGTCGGTCAAACGTTTGCGCTTCAGGAATTCCAAACCCTGAAGCGGACGATCTGCGCTTTTCCTCGCATCTCCCAGACGAATTACGCAACTTCTGCCGGTGAGCTTCACGGCGAGGACTTTGTTAGCCATGATGAAACGACGTCAATTTCTCGGACTCCTAACTTCCTTTGGGGGCAGTTACATTCTGACCGCATGCGGCGGTGGCGGTGAAGGCATCAGCGGCGACTCGCCCGTTGCCAAATCGACGGCCCGCGCAAGCGCTGCATCGGCGAACGGCACGACGATTCCGTCCGCGTCGTCCATCATCGACAACAACGGCTCCGTGTGGACGCTGTCCGGCGGTTCCGTGTATCTGAACGGCGTAAAGGCCGGCAACAACTACAACGTCACGCTGGTGCTGTGGTACGGGGGCACCGTTTATCACCAGGGCACGGGCGGCCAGTTCTATGCGTGGAACGGGACCACCTGGTTCGCGAGCGGCGATCCGCGTCTGGGCGGCGGCGGCACCTCCGCCGACGGCACCACGATTCCCCCTGCCTCGCAGATCATCGATACGTCCGGCGCGGTATGGACCGTCGTCAACGGCGTGATCTATCGAAACGGATCGACCGTCGGCAACACCTACAACGTGTCGCTGCTGCTCTGGTTCGGCGGCAGCATTTATCACCAGGGTACGGGCGGCCAGTTCTATGGATGGAACGGCTCTTCATGGAACGCCTGCAACGATCCGCGCCTCGGTGGCACTTCGGCCGACGGCACGACCATTCCTTCCGCCACGTACATCATCGACAAGACGGGCGCGATCTGGACGGTCGTCAATGGCGTCATTTACCGCAACCGCGCGACCGTCGGCAACACGTACAACGTTTCGCTTCTGCTGTGGTACGGCGGCAAGATCTGGCATCGCGGCACGGGCGGGCAGTTCTATGTACTCGCCGACCTCGACAGATGGCTGCCGTGTGACGACCCGCGCCTTGCTACGTCGCTGACGACGGCCGGGAGTTTTTACGGCGTCAACGGACACTTCGACTACACGTACACGCCGGCGCAACTCGTCGCGATGTTGAAGAACATGGGCTGCACGTCGTATCGCGTGGGATGTACCGACGACCCGCTGCAATTGAACGCCGTCGCGAAGCTGGCGCAGGCCTTCCAGGCAGCTGGACTCACGCTGTTCGTTCTCGTCAACCAGGGCGTCTATGACGCAACCGGCAAGCTGCTTCCCGGCGAAGGCGCCGCATACAACCGTGGATTCGCGGTCGGCATGGCGGTCGCAAAAGCGCTCCAGCCGTATGGCGTCACGCTTTATGAATGCGGAAATGAACTGACGCGACAGGACGCAACTGTCATGGACTTCACGTACGCGGGAACGAAGGCCTCCGATTTCAACAACGCCAATTGGCCGGTCATGCGCGGCGTGATGCGCGGAATGATCGACGGCGTGAAGTCGGTTCAACCGTCGGCGAAGTGCGGGATCAACTTCTGCGTTGCGGACGTCGGCGCAGCCGATGCGCTGTGGGACGGCATGCAGCCGGACGGCAGCGGCGGCTATCCGAAAGTGCGCTGGGACGTCACGACGTGGCACAACTACGAAGTGTACGGCAACATCTTCAACATCGGCGTCGACGGTGCAGGTCCGGGCTTTGATCTGCCGACCTACTGCAAGGCCCGATACGGTGTGCCGTTCATCATCTCCGAATGGAATACGGGTCCCGAGAAAACCGAGGATTACCGCGCGGCCTATATTTCGTCGACTCTGGCAAGCTACTACCGGTCGAGAAAGAGCCACAATATCCAGTCTGTGATGTACTACGTGCTGGACAGCGGCAACAACACGTACGGCATTATGATCAACGGCACTCCCATTAGCCAGCCGTACTCGGCGCTTTCGAGCTTCATTGCGGCGAACGCCGACAGCTAAGCCGGCACACGCCAGCTAAGCACCGGTGCTGTTTCAGCGGCCCGCCACCCGGCGGGCCGTTTTGCGTTGCAGCCGGGCCTCGCGTTCAAGCGTTAGCGGTCAAGAATTAGCGGTCAAGAAGAAGAAATGACGGAAGCCACGCGACGGCAACAGCTTGGAACGAGCGTCTTTGCGGCGCCGTTCGCGCTGCAGGATGACGCCGATTATCGTTGCGCCCACATTCATCGCCCGGATCGACAACGCGCCCGTTACAGGACGCAGCCCGTTCCGCGAGCCGCTGACGCGCGCCGCGCCAATTCGCGTTTTCATTGCGTTCGCGGCAATGACGCGTCTAAAGCAGGATCACATGATCGCTGATTCGGACGCAGTTTCGACCGCCGCGCTTCGCGCCGTACAGCGCTTCGTCGGCATCGCGCGCGAGTTGCTCGATCGTCGCGTCGGCAGCGGCCATGCACGCGACGCCGATGCTGCACGTATAGCCGGGCAGCGACTCATCTTCTTTCTGCTCGACCCGTCGCCGGATGAATTCGGCCTGCTCTCTCACCTCATCGGGCTGCGCGCGTGGCAGCAGCACCGCAAATTCCTCGCCGCCCCAGCGTGCAAAGTGGCCATGCTCCGGCAGCATGTCGGAGACGCGTCGGGCGAAATCGATCAGGATGCGATCGCCCGTCGCGTGCCCGTACGTGTCGTTCACCTGCTTGAAGTGATCGAGATCGATCAGGATCAGCGAAAGGAGTCCGCCTGTGCGCATCGTCTTTTCGCGTTCCTGCTGATGCGCGCTCAGAAAGGCGCGGCGATTCAGCAAGGCCGTTAGCGGGTCCATGAAGGACTGCTGTTCGAGCTGATTGCGAAGCCGGTCCATCGCAGCGAACAGCAGGCCGACCGTCACTGTCAGCGACATCAGCGCGCTCGTCGTCAGATAGATCTTCTGGAAGATGTCATCCGAAAAGAGCCCGGCGTTCGCCCATGACGGCACGAACATCGTCGCGACTCGCGCGGCCGTCACGGCCGCCTGGACCAGCAGCATCCAGCCGACGAACAGCGCGGTGTTGCTGCCGCTGCCGAAACGCAGCATCACGACGCAATGCATTCCGTAGGTCAAGGTCAGGATCACCGACATCCACAGCGTGCGGCCCGCCGCGGACGGTTGCACCCACGTCGTCCAGCTCATCGCGATCACGCCGACGATCAGCAGCAAGGCGATGAAGCGCCGCGACGGACGGCGCCCGAAAAACAGCTGGCTGCCGATCATCCACAGCCCCGTGCCGAGGATCATGCCGACATTGGCGACGAGAAACGAAAGCCAGTCGGCGATGCCGCCGCGCAGCGCAAGCATGATCGCCGACACCGACACGATCAACGCCCCCGACGCCCAATGCCCGACGCCTCGAATGTTCGCCGGAAAGCCACGTCCAAGCGAAAACATCACGAGCGACATCAGCCCGGGCATGACTGACGACATGAGAATGACGGTGCGAAGATCAAAGGCTGGCATACGGTTCCGATAGCGGTCTGGCGACATGAGAACCGTCCCGGCTCGCGGACGGCAAGGCGACGGAATTGCCCCACTTCATGTGCGCTGCAGATGAGGCTCGCAATATACCGCACGGCGAACGCAGATCGCAGGTACGTGTGCCCGGCACGGACTGTGTCGCTCGCGTGTTCACCGCGCATCGTTCTGGAGATGCGTGAGCCGGATTGCGGATGCTTGCTGCTGCAACAAAACGGACGTCAGGCGTAGAGGGAGAGCTTGCAATGCGATGTCCGACGAGACGCGCGATGACGCCACGAATAGCGATACGAACCGGCATGTATTCGCCTTTTTGCGGCCAGTCAATTCGTAACTACGCCGCTTTCGCGTTGTAGGACAACGTATAATGAAGACAAATCTGAATCCCCGAGGAGCGTTTCATGGCCGCGTCTGCAGCACCAGGTTCGACCCCGAGGCGACCACGCGGGAGTCTTGCTGATCAGGTCGTCGCTTATGTGAACGAGCAGGTTGCATCGCACGCGCTCAAGCCCGGCGATCAACTGCCGACGGAAACCACTCTGATGTCGTTGCTCGGCGTGAGCCGCACCGTGGTACGCGAAGCCATTTCGCGGCTGCAGGCGAATAGCGTGATCGAAACGCGCCACGGCATCGGCAGCTTCGTGCTCGAACCGCGTCGCGAGCCGCTGGGCCTCGAGATGGTCCCCGCGACCACGCTCAACGATGTGCTCTCGGTGCTGGAATTGCGCATCAGCCTCGAGACGGAATGCGCGGGCCTCGCGGCCCAACGCGCGAGCGAACGCGACATCGCGAAGATACGCGAGGCGCTCGACGCCGTCGAAGAGGCGAGCCGCGCAGGCGGCGACAGCACGGCCGCCGACCTGCGATTCCACATTTCGATTGCGAGCGCGACGGGCAATCGCTATTTCGTCGACATCCTCACGCAACTGGGCACGGCGCTGATTCCGCGGCACCGCGTGGATTCACCGGGGCTCGCGCAAAGCGATCTCAACGCGTATATGGCGCGCGTCAATCTCGAACACGAAAACATTCTCGACGCGATCGCGCGCAAGGACCCCGACGGCGCGCGCGCCGCGATGCGCATGCATCTGTCGAGCAGCCGCGAGCGCTTGCGCCGTGCCAGCGCTCAGGCGGAAGAAGCGGCGACTCGCACGACGTGACCCATCGAGCGTAATCAGAAGAGCGGCCCGCATGTGGCCGCTTTTTTTTCGCGCGGCGCATCTGATGGTCGCGCGTTGGCGATCCGTTTTTCGCGGCGACGCCGCTAGCTGAGCGGAAGGTCCACCGGCCAGCCGATGAGGAAACGGCTCTTCGGAAAGTCGTCGTGGGCGCGCTGTTCTTTCTCCATTCACCCTCCGGTCGGCATCGGTCATCGTACGACCTCTTTCACAAATGTAGCCATACGCGTACCCTTGAGCGCGGCCGTCTTACACTCCTATAGCGGATGCCGCGGGGCCAAACTCAGGGTTTACCAGCCTTCCTCCAGGTCAACTGACGACTTATCTTGTGTTCAGACGTCCTATAACATACCATGTTCCGGCGCCTGGCTCCCCAGCCGGGCAATCAGCTTGCATGGGCCCAGAGCACGAGACAAAGCGCGCACTCTGGCCGACAGGAGAATGAGATGACCCCGCCGCCCCCATATCAACCGCTGCCGAACAGCTTTCGCGCCGCCGTCAGAAGCGGCGAGCGGCTCATCGGCTGCTGGGCGTCGTTTGCCAGCCCGATCACGACCGAGCTGCTGGGCACCGTGGGCTTCGACTGGCTCCTGCTCGACGCCGAGCACGCGCCCAACGACGAACTCACGTTGATCCCCCAACTGATGGCGCTGAAAGACAGCCGTTCGGCGCCCGTGGTTCGGCCGCCCGCCAACGACAGCGTGATCATCAAGCGCATGCTCGACCTCGGCTTCTTCAATTTCCTGATTCCGTTCGTCGATAGCGCGGACGATGCGCGCCGCGCGGTGGCCGCCACGCGCTATCCGCCGCACGGCATTCGCGGCGTGTCGATCAGTCAGCGCGGCAATCGCTACGGCACGGTGGCCGACTACTTGCACGTCGCCAACGAGAACATCTGCGTCGTCGTTCAGATCGAAAGCCGCGCGGCCGTCGAAGCGATCGACGAAATCGCGGCGGTCGAAGGCATCGATGGCGTTTTCATCGGACCGTCGGACCTCGCCGCTGCATACGGCCAGCTCGGCAATCCCGCGCACGCCGATGTCCAGCAGGCCATCGCGCATGTGTTCGAACGGGCGAAAGCGGCGGGCAAGGCCTCGGGCATCCTCGCGCCCGTGCAGCAGGACGCCGAACGCTATCTCGCGATGGGCAGCACGCTGGTTTCCGTGTGCGCCGACATGGGGCTTCTGCGCAACGCCGCGCTAAACGTCCGGAAGCATTTCATGCCGGACTGAGCGGAACGCTCCCTCACCTCACACTATCTGGAGTAGCGAATGAAAAAAGCAGGCTTCATCGGACTCGGCATCATGGGCAAGCCCATGGCCGCCAATCTTCGCAAGAACGGTGTCGAGCTTGCCGCCTTCACGCGCAGCGGGGTGCCGGATGAGCTGACGCAAGCGGGTGTGCTCGCGTGCAGCAGCCCCGCCGACGTCGCGCAAAAAGCCGATGTGATCTTCATCATGGTGCCCGACACGCCCGACGTCGAACGCGTGCTGTTCGGCGAAAACGGCGTGGCAAGCAAGCTGCGTCAAGGCCAGATCGTCGTCGACATGAGTTCGATCTCGCCGATCGCGACGCGCGACTTCGCGGCGCGCGTGCGCGAGAAAGGCGCCGAATACCTCGACGCGCCCGTTTCCGGCGGCGAGGTCGGCGCGAAGGCTGCATCGCTGACGATCATGGTGGGCGGCTCGCAAGCCGCGTTCGATACCGTCAAGCCGTTCTTCGACATGATGGGCAAGAACGTCTCGCTGATCGGCGAAGCAGGCGCGGGCCAGATCTGCAAGGTGGCCAATCAGGTCATCGTCGCGGCGACGATCGAAGCCGTCGGCGAAGCGCTGCTGCTGGCGTCGAAAGCGGGCGTCGATGCGGAGAAGGTGCGCAAGGCGCTGATGGGCGGCTTCGCTTCGTCGCGCATTCTCGAAGTGCACGGCGAACGCATGACGAAGCGCACGTTCGATCCGGGCTTCCGTATCGAGCTGCATCAAAAGGATCTGAACCTCGCGCTTTCGACGGCGCAGGCGCTCGGTGTTTCGCTGCCGAATACGGCCACCTGTCAGGCGCTTTTCAACGCGTGCGCGGCGCACGGCGGCAACGCATGGGATCACTCGGGCATGGTCCGCGCGCTGGAGTATCTCGCCGATCACGAAATCGGGCAGCAGCGGAAATGACGATGACGATGACGCGTTCATCGCAATTATCGAATCGTCGAACGGACGCACGCACGTCATGAGCGCCCCAACTCCCGCATCGTTCTTCGCGATCGTCTCGAATGCGGCGGACGGCGATCTTGCCGTGTTTCGTGTCGACGCATCGACGGGCCGCATCGAGTGCATTGCGCGTCATCCCGCCGGCGAGGCCGTCATGCCGATGGCGCTTTCCGCCGATGGCAGCGTGCTCCACGCAGCAACACGCGCAGCGAAGCGAACCATCGTCACGTATTCCGTCGATTCACGCACGGGCGGTCTCACGCGACTGCGAACGACGTCCATTGCATCCAGCCTCGCCTATCTGTCGCTGACGCCGTCCGGCGCGTGGCTGCTCGGCGCATCGTATGGCGAGCACTCGGTGAGCCTGTATCGCGCCGTCGATGTTCATGCGCACGCGCACGTCGAACCGGTCCAGGTGATCGACGGCATCGAGCACGCGCATTCGATCGTGGCGTCCGCTGATGGCCGCTTTGCGTACGTCGCGTCGCTCGGCTCCGATACGGTGTCGTGTTACGCGATCGTCGAGCGCGCCGCCGATGCGCGGCTCGAACTCGTGCAGACGGTGCGCGTCGAGCCCGGCTTCGGTCCGCGTCATCTGCGCTTTTCGCCTGATGGCGAGACGCTCTATGTATCGAGCGAGTTTCGCGCGACGGTCGCCGTTTTCGCACGCGATGCAGAAACGGGCACGCTCACCGCACGCTCGATCGCGCCGCGTGCGCCCGCGCTCGCTCATCTGCACGACGGCCGCGCGCGTCCGCTTGCTGCGGGCTCTGCGGGCGCCCAAGTCGATCCATCGACACTTGTCTGGGCCGCCGACATCCAGCTCACGCCCGACGGACGTTTCGTTTTCGTCGCCGAACGCACGACGAGCCGGTTGATCGGCTATCGCGTGACGGACCACGGAACGCTCGAATATGCGGGCTATACCGACACTGAAACGCAACCGCGCGGCTTCAGGATCGATTCGGGCGGACGCTTCCTGATCGCGTGCGGCGAGCAGTCGACGCACGTCGCCGTCTATGCGATCGACGCGGGCTCAGGCGCGCTTGCCATGCTGTCGCGCTGCGAAGGCGGACGCGGCGCGAACTGGATCGAAATCATTCCACAGACACAGCCAACCCCGTGCACGACGTCTGCTGAACCCACACATTGAGCTCCCAGCACCGAACCTCAGGACCGACTTTCATGTCTACGATCGCATCCCAAACCCAAGGCGCGCCGACCGTCACCGAATTGCGCGTCGTGCCCGTCGCCGGCCGCGACAGCATGCTGATGAACCTGAGCGGCGCGCATGGGCCGTTCTTCACGCGCAACATCGTCATTCTGCGCGATAGCGCGGGCAATACAGGCGTCGGCGAAGTGCCGGGCGGCGAGAACATCCGCAAGACCATCGACGATGCGCGCCCGTTCGTCGTCGGCCAGTCCATCGGCAATCTGCACGCAGCGTTGAACAAGGTACGCAAGCAGTTCGCGGATCGCGACGCGGGCGGCCGTGGCCTGCAGACCTTCGACCTGCGCACGACCATCCACGCGGTGACGGCGCTCGAAGCCGCGTTGCTCGATGTGCTCGGCCAGCATCTCGGCGTGCCCGTCGCGGCGCTGCTCGGCGAAGGCCAGCAACGCGACGAAATCGAAATGCTCGGCTATCTGTTCTATATCGGCGACCGCAACAAAACGGACCTGCCGTATGCGAGCGGCGCCGAAGGGCGCGACGACTGGGAACGCCTGCGCACCGAAGAAGCGATGACGCCCGAGGCCGTCGTCCGTCTCGCGGAAGCGGCGCAGGCGCGTTACGGCTTCAACGACTTCAAGCTCAAGGGCGGCGTGCTTTCCGGCGACGCCGAAATCGAAGCGGTCACGGCGCTCACCGAAGGCTTCCCCGATGCGCGCGTGACGCTCGATCCGAACGGCGCATGGTCGCTCGCGGAAGCGATCCGCCTGTGCCGCGACAAGCACGATGTGCTCGCCTACGCCGAAGACCCGTGCGGCGCGGAGAACGGTTATTCGGGCCGCGAAGTGATGGCCGAGTTCCGCCGCGCGACGGGCCTGCCGACGGCCACCAACATGATCGCGACCGACTGGCGCCAGATGGGCCATGCAATCCAGTTGCAATCGGTCGACATTCCGCTCGCCGATCCGCACTTCTGGACGATGCAAGGCTCGGTGCGCGTCGCGCAGATGTGCAACGACTGGGGCCTCACATGGGGCTCGCACTCGAACAATCACTTCGACATCTCGCTCGCGATGTTCACGCACGTCGCGGCCGCCGCGCCGGGCAAGATCACCGCGATCGACACGCACTGGATCTGGCAGGATGGCCAGTATCTGACGCGCGATCCGTTGCAGATCGCCGGCGGCAAGGTGAAGGTGCCGGCGAGGCCTGGCCTCGGCATCGAGCTCGACATGGATGCGCTCGAACAAGCGCACGCGCTGTATCAGCAGCATGGACTGGGCGCGCGCGACGACGGCGTCGCGATGCAGTACCTGATTCCCAACTGGAAGTTCGACAACAAGCGCCCCTGCCTCGTGCGCTGATGTTGAGTTAACCGCGCGCTAACCGCGCGCTCATCGCACGCTGATCGTGCGCTGACAGCGAACCAGACCGAAACGCCGAAGCAACGCGGCCAGCACGCATGGCCGCCTCACATCGACCGACATTCAAAGCGAACCATGACCACGCCTCAAGAACTCAAAGCGATCGTTTCCGAAGGCCTTCTGTCGTTCCCCGTCACCGACTTCGACAGCAACGGCAACTTCCGCGCCGACACCTATGCGGCGCGTCTCGAATGGCTCGCGCCGTATGGTGCAACGGCCCTCTTCGCGGCGGGCGGCACAGGCGAATTCTTCTCTCTGACGAAGTCCGACTATACGAACGTCATCCGCACCGCGACGCAGACGTGCAAGGGCAAAGTACCGATTCTCGCGGGCGCGGGCGGCCCGACGCGCGTCGCGATCGAGTACGCGCAGGAAGCCGAACGCCTCGGCGCGAGCGGCGTGCTGCTGATGCCGCACTACCTGACGGAAGCGCCGCAGGAAGGCATCGCCGCGCATGTCGAGCAGGTGTGCAACGCAGTGAAGGACATCGGCGTGATCGTCTACAACCGCGCGAACTCGAAGCTCAACGCGGACACGCTCGAACGTCTCGCGGACAAGTGCCCGAACCTGATCGGCTTCAAGGACGGCGTGGGCGATATCGAAAGCATGGTGACGATCCGCCGGCGCATGGGTGAGCGCTTCTCGTACCTCGGCGGCCTGCCGACGGCGGAAGTCTATGCAGCCGCGTACAAGGCGCTGGGCGTCCCCGTCTATTCGTCGGCCGTGTTCAACTTCATTCCGAAGACAGCGATGGCGTTCTACCGCGCGATCGCCGCCGACGATCACGCGACGACGGGCAAGCTGCTCGACGAATTCTTCCTGCCGTATCTGGCGATCCGCAATCGTCGCCAGGGGTACGCAGTGAGCATCGTGAAGGCGGGCGCGAAGCTGGTCGGCCGTGACGCGGGCCCGGTGCGCGCGCCGCTGACCGATCTGAGCGAAGACGAAATGGCGCAACTCGATGCGCTGATCAAGAAGCTCGGCGCGCAGTGACATCCATGCGATGCGATGCGTTGCGCGCAGTCGCGAAGGCCGACGCGCAACGCAGCGATCGCGTAAAGGCTCATGTGGTTGCCGTCCCACGGCTGACGAACACCGATCTGCACGGCCAGGTGAGCGTGAACGAAATCAAAGCGACGGCGCTTCGCCGCCAGGCCCGTTGCCAATCGCGCCGCACGCGTAAACGCGCATCGACGCCGATCCGCGATCAGGTGCCATTGCGCATCCTTTAACTAGCAGCGGTTTAGCGAACGAACGGCGTCAGCGCACGCAGCCAGCAAACGGCCGCTACCGCGCCGCCATCCGGCTCGCCGACGGCACGCTCGCCCAGATAGCTCGCGCGTCCGACGCGCGGCATCATCGACGCGGTCGCGTCCGCGCCTTTCTGCGCAGCCTCGACGGTGACGGCCCATGCATCGGCGAGCGGCCAGCCGGCGCGAACAGCGGCGGAGAATGCGTCCGCCGCGGGCCGCAGCGCATCGAGCATCGTCCGCTCGCCGGGCTGCGCGCCGCCCAGTTCCGCGATCGCGCCGACGGCGAGATCGAACGCGTCGGCCCAATCCGATGCCGAAGGCGCGCGGCTTTCCGCGAGACGGCGCGACGCGCGCAGCAAGGCCGTCGCATAGAACGGCCCCGAGCTGCCCGCAATCGCGCGGCGCAACGTCACGGCGAGTTCCGCGAGCGCGTCGGCTTCCGAAGGCCACGCCGTATCCGGCAACGCGAGCACCGCTTCGCCCGCGCGCTTCATGCTCGAACCCAGGTCGCCATCGCCCGCTTTCGAATCGAGATCGGTGAGGCGCGCTTCGGCGCCCATCAACGCGCGCGCGGCCGCGTCGAACGCATGCTGCAACGTCGAGCGTTGCGCGGCACGCATCGCCGTGGCTGCGCCCGCTACAGCGCCGCCGTCCGCATGCGACGCGACACCCACTGCGCCGTCGACGTTCACGCGTCCCGTGTTCCGCCACGTGGCGACGCGGGTCGGCGCATCGAGCAGCGCGAGGCGCGCGTCGTCGACACGCATCACCGAGATCGAACAGCCCGGCATGTTCAGCGCCGACAGCAGCGTGCCGCACCACGCGCGCTCGATGACGAGCCCGCGTCGCCGAAGGCCGTTGATCGCCGCGCGCGCGACGACGGCCAGTTCCATCGGTGGCGTCGCGCCGAGCCCGTTGACGAGCAGCACGACACGTTCGCCTTCCGCCAGTTGCAGATCGTCGGCGATGGTGGTGAGCAGCGTCTCCGTCAGCTCGTCGGCGGGCATCGGCTGCGTGCGCTGCACGCCCTTCTCCCCGTGAATGCCGAGGCCGAGCTCGATCTCGTCGTCCGCGAGCGAGAAGCTCGCCAGTCGCGTGGCGGGCAGCGTACAGCCGTCGAGCGCGACGCCCATCGTGCCGATCGCGTTCGCGGCTTCGCGCGCGAGCGCTGCGACTTCGCCGAGTGTCCTGTTTGCCGCGGCCGCCGCGCCCGCGACCTTGTGCACAAACACGGTTCCCGCGATGCCGCGCCGCCGCCCGCGTTCGACGGTGTTGCGCAACGAGACGTCGTCCGCGACCACGACGACTTCGACGGGAATCCCTTCTGCGCGCGCCAGTTCCGCTGCCAGGCCGAAGTTGAGACGATCGCCCGTGTAGTTCTTGACGACCAGCAGCGCGCCGTTCGGTCCCGCCGACGCGTGAATCGCAGCGAGCACGGCATCCGTCGACGGCGACGTGAACACTTCGCCGCACACGGCCGCCGCGAGCATGCCTTCGCCGACGTAGCCCGCATGGGCCGGCTCGTGCCCGCTGCCGCCGCCCGAGATGACCGCGACGCGCCGCGCGTGCGGCGCGGGGAGACCGCGCTGCACGACGACGTTCGCGTCATGCAGCAGCGCGATATCGGGCGCGAGCATCGCGAGGCCTTCGAGCATTTCGCGCACGACGCGCGTCGGATCGTTCAACAGCTTCTTCATGGCAGTGAACCTCGGCGGATTGGGTTTGCGGGCGAACGGACGGAACGATCGCGCGGCAGCGAAGGCCGTGCGCGCGGGCCGGTCCATCCGTCGAAAGGGATAACTCTATCGTCGGCGTCGG
This sequence comes from Paraburkholderia phymatum, assembly GCF_040965635.1. Lineage (GTDB taxonomy): Bacteria > Pseudomonadota > Gammaproteobacteria > Burkholderiales > Burkholderiaceae > Paraburkholderia > Paraburkholderia phymatum_B. The sequence continues at coordinate 3,170 of NZ_JBFRCH010000011.1, read as the reverse complement.
GAAGGTGCATCGGGCGCATCCTGCGACTTGAGGAAATCGACGAACGCGCGCAACGGCGCGGGCAAATGGCGGCGACCCGGATAGTACAGAAAAGGTCCTGAAAACGCCTGCCACCACGGTTCGAGAATCGGCTCCAGCGCGCCGCTGTCGAGATGCGGCCGCAACATGCCCTCGAACAGATGGATGACTCCCACGCCCGCGACGGCCGCGCTGACGGCAAGATCGATCGCGGCACCGGGCCTGACGACGAGCGGCCCCGACGGATCGAGCCGCACCACTTCGCCGTCGCGCTCGAAGTCCCATGTCGGCATTGCGCCGCCCGCGAACTGGCCGCGCAGACACGCATGAGCGAGCAGATCGCGCGGATGCTCCGGCCGGCCGCGCGCGTCGAGATAGCCGGGCGCCGCGGCCGTCGCGAAACGCTGCACGCGCGGTCCGATGGGAATCGCGATCATGTCCTGTTCGAGACGCTCGTCGTAGCGAATGCCTGCATCGCAGCCGATCGACAGCACATCGACGAAGCCGTCCTCGACCACCACTTCCACGCGGATGTCGGGATACGCATCGAGGAACGACGCGATGACGGACGGCAACACGATGCGCGCCACGCTCGACGGCACGTTCAGCTTGAGGGTGCCGCTCGGCTTGTCCCTGAATACGTTCAGCACATCGAGCGCGGCTTCCATTTCGCTGAAGAGCGGCGTCAGCTTGTCGATCAGGCGCTGCCCCGCTTCCGTCGGCGCGACGCTGCGCGTGGTCCGGTTCAGCAGCCGCAAGTCGAGCTTCGTTTCGAGCCGGCGAACGGCGATGCTCAGGCTCGATGCCGAAACGCCGCTGATACGCGCGGCATCGCGAAAGCCGCCGGCGCGCGCGACCGAGAAGAAGGCGGCGAGATCGTTGAGTTCCATGTCGATTGTTCGAAATTTTCAACAACCCGTACACCTTAGGTCGCTTTATTCAACAGCGCAACGGGATCAAACTGGCGGCGTTCAACAAGGAGAGCGTCATGTCGAAGTTCAAGTCAGCCAATCACTTCACGCTTGCCGGCCGCAAGATTCGCCGCATGGGCTATGGCGCGATGCAGCTCGCGGGGCCCGGCGTATTCGGGCCGCCGAAGGACCGCGACGCCTGTATCGCCGTGCTGCGCGAGGCGATCGCGTCGGGCGTCAATCACATCGATACGAGCGATTTCTACGGGCCGCACATCACGAACCAATTGATCCGCGAAGCGCTGCATCCGTATCCCGACGATCTGCTGATCGTCACGAAAGTCGGCGCGGTGCGAGGCGATGATGGCGCGTGGCTTCCCGCGTTCGAGCCGGACGATATCCGGCGCGGCGTGCACGACAATCTGCGCAACCTCGGGGTCGATGCGCTCGACGTCGTCAACATGCGCATCATGGGGAGTGTTCACAGCCCGAGCGAAGGCTCGATCGAAAAGCAGGTCGTGGCGCTTGCAGAACTTCAGCGCGAAGGGCTCGTGCGGCACATCGGCCTGAGCAATGTGACCGCAACGCAGATTGCCGAAGCGCAGCGCATCGCGGAGATCGTCTGCGTGCAGAATCACTACAACCTCGTTCATCGCGAGGACGATGCGCTCGTGGACGAACTCGCGGCCAAAGGCGTTGCGTACGTGCCCTTCTTTCCGCTCGGCGGATTCACGCCAATTCAATCGTCGGCGCTGTCGAACCTCGCGAGCGAGCTAGGCGCGACGCCGATGCAGGTCGCGCTCGCGTGGCTGCTGCATCGTGCGCCGAACATACTGCTGATTCCCGGCACGTCGTCCGTTGCGCATCTGCGCGAGAACTTGCAGGCAGGCGAATTGAAGCTGACGGACGCAACGCTCGCCGAACTCGATGCGATTGGACAACGCAGCGAGAATCAGCGAGACGAATGAGCGTAAAGCGCGCCGCGCGTCTACGAGGCGCGACTCTCACGTCGATGATGACGGCGACCAGGCTCAGGTGCCGTCTTGCGCACGCTTCTGCAAGAGAATCAATTGCGCCGTCGCTTTCTTCGCCGAATCGACGGGCACAAAGACATGATCGTGATGCGCGGCCGCTATCACGTTGCAGCCAATGCCCGCCTCGCCGAGTACTTTTGCAAAAGCCCGCAGTCAGACCCACTGCCTGTAAATCGGAACGCACCGTGAGCGTAATCCACGCAGAGCGGAAAAGAACATCCAGTCCCGCCCGCTTGGCTATCTCTTCCTCCACGATAAGTGTCGGACCTTCTTTCTCGCGAAACGTCGCAACAGGCATCAACGCATCGACATCCGTTTCCGCTGGCACTGATGCGAATACGTAGACACCCTCGTTCAGTTCGGGATGTATAGACGCTAGCAACTGATCGAGATCGCTGCTAATGGGTTGGCTCATCTAAAACCTCTTTGTGCGCTAACGGACTGAAGAAGAAGATCGTTTCGACGCTCAGGTCGCGAATGGGCATCGCGGTTTTGCCTTGAACGGCAACATGTCGTGGAGAAATCGATTACAGCCAGCGTGTTGGATGTCCAGAATTTACTTCTCCGCTCTGCGAATCATTGCACTTTTCCTGCGATCAAGAAATGCGGGAGCGATTGACACGGCTGGAAGATCCGTGACTTCTCCAATCCATATTTCCCCGCATCTGTCGATGAGAAGAATGTCTGCCGTGCAGGGGATTTCATCTGAACTGGTCGCTGTGGAAGAGCACGGCGATGAACCAGAGCGAAATCATCGCGTGTGGCACAGCAAATGCAACGGTCACGGTACCCGGTACACGCCCGCAAAGGAGACGGGCAATGCAGTCGGCAATGGTCACGACGCCTTCCTCTGCGTGGAATAACGAGCGGTGCATTCGTGCCCTTTCGACAAATTCGATTTGAAAAAAAATACATTGATGGAGCTATCAATGGACTGTTGCAACCTGTCCGGCGCACCGCCGTGCACACGCGTCACCACGGGACGAATTCCAGTTTATAAGGAAACGTCCGAGGGGTCGGTCACATCGCAAATGACCGCGTTTGCTGCAGCGCTACAGACGCACACTGGCAAAGTACTCGATAACTACCAGTCGTTACACAATCTCTCCGTGCGAGACTTTCGCACTTTCTGGCGATGCTTCGTCGAGTGGTCGCAAGGGCTCGAGGTGTCCGGCAGCATCGAGCCGGTTTGCGTCGGCGACGCGTG
>NZ_JBFRCH010000010.1:0-205615 GCF_040965635.1 Paraburkholderia phymatum | reverse complement strand
TGCGCGCGCGCTCGATCATCATCGATCGCAACGGCGCGCGCTCCGAAGTGTTCCTGCCCGCGAACGCGCCCGGCCCGACCATCTACGTGCGCTGATTTCTTCCGCTGTGACGGCGCGACGCTCTCCGGTTACAGTGCGCCGTCACGTCCTGGCGGCGTGACACCCGCCGTCACTGCACCAGGTTGTTCAGCTCGATGATCGGCAGCATCATGGCCAGCACGATCACCAGCACCACGCCTCCCATCGCGAGGATCAGCGGCGGTTCGAGCAGGCCCGTCGGCAGCGCTGTCGCCACGCGACGCAATGCCATAGGATTTCTTCTCGTGGATAGGCTTTCGAAGCAGACGGTGTGACCCGCCGACGATCACGCACAGTGGACCGCCGTAGTGCTATTGATCAATGGAGTAGAAACGCGCTATCCCTTGCCGTCGAGCGTGAAGTCGACCCATAGCTGTTCGGGCAGGCTCTTGCCCTCGAGTCCATGTGGCGGAGGCGGGCACGCGGCGTCGCGCACGGCCGCGAGCGCGGCGTGGTCGAGCAGGCCCATGCCGCTGGATGTCACGACGCGTATGTCGGACACCGCGCCGTCACGATAGACAAACGCGACGAGCGTGCGCCCCGTCGTCCCTTCCATGCGAGCCGATTCCGGATAGCGCAGCGCCGCCTGGATCGCGGCTCGCAGCGCGGCTTCGAAACTCGCGTCGGAGCGGGCGGGCACTGGCGTTGGCGCGGGACGCGGTGCAGGCACGGGTTCGGTCGGCGCGGCGGTTTGTGCGGGCTCGGTGGTCGCTGCAGGAGCAGGAGCAGGAGCGGGCGGTGGCGCAACCGGCTTCGGTTGCGTTCGCGGCTGCGGCTGCGCCGCGTGCGCGACGGGCGCCTGATGTGCCGTTGTAGCGCGAGGCGGCTGCATGGCTGGCTTCGGCAGCGGCTTCGACGCTTCGCGCGCGGCGATGGGCGCAGGGACGGGCGCGGACTTCAGCGCTGCGAGCGCGGGCGGCGCCAACGCGATCGTCATCGGCTCGGGCCGCCTCGGCGCAGCGATATGCGGACGAATCAGCCACGCGCCGACGCCCGCGAGCAGCAGCGTCTCGACGGCCAGCGCGAGCACAGCCGACGTATAGAGCGGCTTGCGCGCGCCGGAATGCGACGCATGCTGCGTGACGGTCGGCATGGACGACATGTCAGTCCACCTTTTCCGGTTGCGCGGCGAGCGACACTTGCGTAACGCCGGCTGCGCGGCACGCGTCCATCACGCTCATGAGCTTCTGCAACTGCACGTCCTTCGCGCCGGCAATGGTCACGACCGTATGCGCCGGATCGGGGCGCTTCGCGAGCAGTGCGGTCAGGTCCGCCGTGCTGAGCGTGTGGCCGTCGACCGATACGCTGCCGTCAGTTGTGAGCGTCACCGTCACCTTCGGCGGCGGCAGGCTCTGCGCGCTCGCGCTCGACGGCAACTGCGTGCGCAGGCCCGCGTTCGGAATCATGTGCAGCGTGATCATGATGAAAAACACCAGCATGAAGAACATGATGTCGATCATCGGGATGATCTCGATGCGCGCCTTGCGCGCCTCAAAGTACTTCACGTCATGCTCCGTGCCGCGCAAGTGCGCTGACCACCCCGCGCCGGATTTCGCTTTCTGTTTCTCGCGCGACCTGGGCATCGGCGATGTCGCTCGTCAGTCGATTGACGAGCGCGGTCTTCAGCGTATCGAGTTGATGAACGACGATACGCACGCGGTTGTGCAGGCCGTTGAAGAACACGAGCCCGATCATCGCGACGAAGAGGCCGGACGCAGTCGCGATCAGCGCCTCGGCGACGCCTCCCGTCACCTGAGTCGGCGCGTTGCCCGGATTCGACAGCACCTGAAACGCGTCGAACATGCCGACGATCGTCCCGAACAGGCCGAGCAGCGGCGCCAGCGTGACGGCCGTATCGAGCACCCACAAAAAGCGGTCGATGCGCGGAGCTTCGCGCATCACCGCTTCCTCCAGGCTCGCGGCGAGCGTGTCGCGATCGGCGCGTCCGGTGAGCCGGCTTGCGGTTGCAATCACGCTGCCTGTAGGCAGTCCGTCGTGACGTTGGGCCCAGGCCGCGAGCGTGCTCGCGTTCAGCGTCTTGTGCTGGTCCAGTTCGGCAAGCGCCGCGTTCGCGTCGCGCGCGACTCGATGCAGGAACCACAGCCGCTCGATGACGACGGTCAGCGAGACGAACAGCAGCACGGCGATCACATACAGCACGCCGCCGGATTGATGGGCGACGCGTAACAGGATGTCCATCGACATGATCGATCCTCCTCAAAAATCCGCATGCAGGGTGACGTAGGCGGCCACGGGCGCGCCGAGATAGGCGCCGACCACGTTGCTCGCGATGTAGTAGCGCTGGTTGGTGACGTTGTCGATGTTCAGGTCGACTCCCCAGTGACGCTCCGCGTAACCGAATTGCAGGTTCTCGATCAGAGAAGCAGGCGCCCAGTCGTAGCCGTTGGCGAAGCCGTTCGACATCCGGCTCATGTAATTGATGCCCGCACCCGCATGAAAGCCCGCCCTGCCGAAGAGGCTGAAGCGGTACGTCGTCCACAGGTTCGCCATATAGGCGGGCACGCCCTGCGGGACCGTGCCGACCGCGCCAGGCGTGTCCGCGCTATCTGTGACACGCGCGTGCTGCGCGGTGAAATTCGCGTACACGTGCCAGTTCGGTGTGAGATCCGCATCGAGCGAGGCCTCGGCGCCGCGCGTGCGTTGCGAATCGAACGCGATCTGGTCCTCGCCGAGCGGGGTCGCCACGTGTTGCCGCTTCACGTCGAACAACGCGGTGTTGAGCACGTAGCGCCCGTCGCCGAGCGACCACTTGACGCCTAGCTCGTATTGCAGCGCCGATTCCGGCGGGCCGATGGAGAACGCATCGTTCTCGGAGTTGAAGTTCGCGAGGTAGCTGCGCGATACGCCGAAATATGGCGTCATCCAGGGCGTGACCTTGTACAGCACCCCGGCGTTCCAGCTGGTCGGCGCATCGTTGCGCGTGTACGTATTGCCCTGAACCAGCGTGATGCCGTCGTTGGCAGTACGGTTCGGCTCGCCCGGGCGCGGGTTCAAGGTCAGCGACGTACCGAACCAGTCCTTGCGCACGCCCGCGCGAATCTTGAACTTGTCCGTCACGTCCACCTGATCGGTCGCATAAAGGCTGTAGAAGTTCGCGCTCACATGGTCGTTCTGGCACGAGTGAGATGGCGCGCACTGAAAGTGCAGGCTTGCGATGGAGGTTTCCAGCGGCACGGGCGCGAAGATGTCGGCGATGTCCGGAAGGTCGGCCGTCGTCTTGTCGGTGTTGAGATCCTGGTGCAGGTATTCGAAGCCCGTCAGCAGCGTATGGCGGACGCTGCCCGTCGAGAATTTCCAGACGGGCTCCAGTTGGTAGTCGAGCGTGTTGAGCGAATCGTTTTGATCGCGCAACTGGCGGCCCGTAAATGTGTTGCCCTTGATCTTCGCGTGCGTGCTGTCGCCGTTGCTGTAGAAGTCGAGCGTGTGATGCATGTACGACAGACGATTGTTGATCGTCAGGTAGTCGCTGATGCGCCACTCGTCCGTGAGCGCGGCGCGTACGTAATTGCCGTGCGCGTTCGCGAACGGCGTCGAATATTTGGCGTCGAACGGGACATTACGGATCGGCGCCCCATTGTGATAGATGATCCCGTACGAGTCGGGCGTTGCCATGTAGTCTTGCGCGTCGATCGAGAATTCGATCTTGTGATCGCCGATCTTCCATTGCAGATCGGGACGTATTTCCTTGTTCCAGGACGCCAGGTCGCGGTAGCCGTCGGAGCGGCCGGCCGCGGCGTCCACGCGATAGTTGAGTCCGTCGATGCCGGTTGGGCCCGTGACGTAGCCACTGACGTTGACGGCGCCGAACGAGCCGGCCTGGATATCGCCGCCCCAGTGGAACTGCGCCGACGGCGTGTAGTGGATCAGGTTGATCGAGCCGCCCGGAGGGCCGCTGCCGAGCAGCGCCGACCCCGGTCCCTTGAGCACTTCGATGCGCTCGACGCCCAGCAGCGAATGCGTCGGGCCGTTGACCTGGTCGCCGTCCGAGAAGCCGTCGTCATAGGTCTGCGCCTGAAGGCCGCGGATCATGAAGTGGTCGGTGAAGCCTTTCGAATCCGTGCCGCCATAGTTCACGCCGGACACGTTGCCTTTGCGGATCGCTTCCTGCAACGACGTGACGCCCTGTTCGTCGAGAATGCCGCGCGGAATGATCTCCACGCTCATCGGCAGGTCGCCGAGCGCGGTGCCCGTCTTGCTGACGCCCGGGACCTCGTACGGGTCGTTGACGTTGTGGTCGGGCGCGCTCGCGGCCGTCGCGGCGTTGACGGAGACCTCGCCGAGCGTGCCCGCAGGTTGGGTCTGTTGTTGGGTCTGTTGTTGAGCCTGGGCCTGCTCGAACTGCTCCTGTTGAGCTTGTTGAGGTTGTTGAGCTTTCGCCAGAGGGGCGAACGACAAAGCGGCAAATAGCGCCGATACGGCAATTGCGGTTCGGGATCGGGGGACGTTTGCTGGCATCACGCTGTGCTGGTTATTGTCGTGTGCGGATAGGGAGAACGTCGGCGGGCAGCCGTCCTTTGGGGGACAGCCACCCGCCGTGAGTGGCTACTGCGGATCGCGCGCATCAGGCAATGCGAGCCTGCCCGATGCGCTCGAACAGAACGACGCGACTACTGGCTCAATCGTCGTCGTCGTCGATAGCTGCGACCGTCTTCGAGCCTTCGGCCGCGACCTTCGAGTAGATCGAGTGCGGGACGGGATACGGCTTGTCACCCATCACACCCTTCCACTGCACACGGTTGAACAGTTCCGGCGGAATACGATCTTCCCTGGAGAAGTCGAAGTCCTTCGTCGCGTTCGCCCAGTACGTCGCGTCATGCAGCGGATGAATGTCCTCGCCCTGGGCAAACTGGCTGCCGTTGCTGCTGGCCACGTTGCCCACGTTCGTGCCCTTCAGGATCGTCGAGGCAACGGCCGTGTACGTCCACGAACCGTCCGACCTGGTGTCGAACAGGTCGGCCATCGGCTTGGCGTACGCCGTGTTCAGGTCCATGTGCTGGGTACCGAGCAGATCTTCCATGGTACGCAGCGCGTTGACCTGGCTGTAGGCGGTGCTGACGATGGCGTGCTTCTTCACGTACGCGCCGACGACGTAAGCCGTCGAGCGATGCGAGTCGACGTGATCGGAACCGGCTTGCGAGTCATCCTCGACCACCACGATCACCGTGTCCTTCGCGTACGGGCTGTGCGCGACCGTCTCGACCAGCTTGCCGACTGCGAAGTCGTTATCCGCTTCTTGCTGCTCAGCCGAACCCATCTGGCCGACGTTCTGCGCAAAGCTGCCCGTATGGTCGGAGCCCATGCGGACGAACTCGAACGACGGGAGTTGGCCATTCGCGACGTACTGCTGGAACTCGCGGTTCCATTCGAGTTCGCGGAACGTGTCCGGATAGGCCTGATCGAAGCCGCGATAGAACTGGTCCGTCAGGTTCACGAGCGACGGCTTGAGCGGGTGAGCCTGGACGTTGTTGGCGCCGGCCGGGTTGAGCAACGGGTTGGCGATCGTGCCGATCGACCCGACGTTGTTGACCATGCCCCCGTAGTTGCGAACCGAGCCGCCTGCTTGCAGAACCGCATCGTAGATGCTCGCCTTCTGATAGCCGAACGGGGCATCGGGCACGGTCACATCGGCGATGCCCGGCAGCGCGTTGGCCGTGCCGCCCGGCAGCGACGACGTCGCGCTGGTGAAGCCACCGTTGACCGCCGCATCGCGCATCGCGGTCGTCGCGAGACCGACGGGCACACCGCGGTTGCTGCCTTCGGATTCATACGACATACCACGGGTGACGCCAGCGTAGTTCTCCTGCTGCGAGACCTCTTCGGTCGGCGTGACGTGCGCGTGCTGCACCCACGACCAGCCGTCCATCGAACCGTCGCCCGGGTCGGTGAAGTTGTCGACCGTGACGAAGTTGTTCGCAATGTTGTGGAAGTTCGGCGTGGTGGCCTTGCCGTACATCGTCAGCGACGGATCGCCGTTCGAGCCGTTGCCGAGATCGCCGAGGATCTGGTCAAACGTGCGGTTTTCCTTCACGACGTAGATCACGTGCCTGATGTGAGCACGCAGGAAGTTCATCGTCTCGCGATCGCTATCCGACAACTTCACCGAATAGTGATTGTTTTCGTTCACCTGGCTGGTCAGGCGATCGAGCGAATCGCCCGACGGAACGGGGGCGCTGACGAGGCTGCTCTGCTCGAGGCCGAACTGGTACTGGGCCGTCGTGCCGGACGTATAGAGCGGATTCGGGCCGGTGTTCGACTTGCCGTTGATGATGTACATCTGCGAGCCGTCGGCGCTCAGCGTGATGTCCTTCGGCGCATAGGCGGTCGGGATCAGGCCGTTGACGTGATAGCCGTTGTTGCCATCGAGCGAGATCACGGCGATCGAGTTGTCGCCGTTGTTGACGGCGTACAGCGTCTTGCCGTCCTTCGAAACAGTCACGTTGACCGTATCGCGGCCGCTGTACTTCTTGTTGTTGCCGCTGCCCTGGTCGTTGCCGTCGCCGTTCTGGCTGGCGATGTCGATCGTCTTCTCGACCCTGTGGCTGGCGGTGTCGATGACGGCGATCTGGTCGGCGTTCGACACGGCGACATAGAGCTTCGACTGATCAGGCGAGAAGGCCATGCCGTAAGCGTTGCCCTGCACCGGGATGCGTGAGACGAATTGCGGCGCGGCAGGGTTCGACAGGTTCAGCACCACGACTTCACGGTCACGCACCGACGATACGAACGCGGTGCCGTCGGCCTTCAGCGAAACTGCCCAAGGATATTCGCCACCGGCGGCGCCTTGCTGGCCCGACGTGTTGAACGGACGCAGGTCGTATTCCGACGTGAGCGTGTTCGAGGCCGTGTCGATGATGGAGATCGAATCGTTGTAGTTGTTGGCAACGACGAGCGTCCGGCCGTCAGCGGAGACAGCGAGGCCGCCGGCGTTCGGCTTCACGCCCGAACCGATGCCCTTCGAGTGGTTCAGCGCGATGGCCGCGGACTGGGCCCATTGGGCCGAAGGCGCAGCCGAGGCGCGGCTGTACACGTAGACCTTGTCGTCAGCGCCGCCCGTGCCATAGAGCGTCTGGTTGCCGTTCCACGCGAGACCATCGAACGCGTTGGTCTGGTGAATCGCTTGCACCAGCTTCGGGTTCGCCTTGTTCGCGCCCGACACGTCGTAGATGAAGATGTACTGCGTCGAATCGGCCCTGTCCAACGTGCTGTTGTTAGCGCCCGTGTAGACCGTGTTGTAGCCAGCGGTGATCACTGCCAGCGTGTTGCCGTCTGGGCTCAACTGCGACTTGATGGCGCCGCTGACGATCTGGCCCGGCTTCGCCGAAAGTTGCGGGTTCAACAACTGCTGCACTGCACCCGGGATCGCTCTCGGGGAGATGAACTGCCCGGTCGGCAGCAGTTCCATGTTGCTTTGAGGTGCTGCACCTGCTTGAAGGGTGGGGAAGAGTATTGAGCCAGTCAGTAATCCTAATGTAACACCAGACTGAATCAGGCTTCGTTTTTTCATTTCCTATCTCCAGAAGACAATCAGAATTAAAATATTTGCTCCTGTCCTGAACTTGCGAGATCTGTTCTGTTACCCCTGATCTGTAATTGGAGCTGTTCGTGCTGAAGCGTTTGCTTACCTCAGCCATCGAAATTTATCGTTTGCGCGTGTCAGAGAAATGAATCAAAACGCGTTGCGAAAAAGAATGCCAATAAGCCGTTGTGTAAGCAATTTGTTATTCAAGGATTCGATTGGTAACGGAATAGTATCTAATCGCAAGATATCTAGTAATATGCGTATGCTTCACGAGAACAATGTGCGTCGTGCGTGGCGGCGTTGCGTACTTTTTTCTCGTGATGCAGGTTCAGCGTGATGTCGTGCAGCGACTTTTTGCCGATTGTGTGTGTCGCGAAGTACGCGCGCGATGTGCGGCATCATTGGCGACTGCTGCATTGCGCACTGCGGCAGTCGAGCGGAATGTGACGCTGTCACAAAAAAGGCGTTTCTTTTTACGACCACCGATGACACGCGCATTGCACATTAATTAGCCGCGGCATTTAATGTCGATGCGAAGCATCTTCACATTGATTAGATTTTGAGCAAGATCGCGGATAAAGAAATCGAATTGCCTTTAGCTTTATCACGGTCATTGCTTTCTGCCCGTGATCATCCGTTGCGTCGTTCGCTTTTCCTGGCATTTCCGTTTAAGCCAGCCTAAAAGGTGCTGCCGTGAGCGAGATGCTCGAACATGCACATTTCATCGCAGCTTTCTTGCGTTCAGCTTTCTTGCGTTCGATAAGCCCGTTCGTCGCGTTGCGCCTGGTTCGCCGGCTTGTTCTGGCAATGCAGAGACTCATCGCGTGCAGGCCGCGAGAAGTACTCTCGTAGACCCTACATAGGACATTCCCTATGCGGCGGCTGCGATTGCATTAGAGCTGAAGGGGCGAGAGACCGCGCAGTGGAGAGTGCTGCCCCCGCAAATCCACAGCCAGAAAGGCTGCGCGCGAAATTCATTCCCAGCATCTCTTTTCTACAAGCACTACAAAAGCGCCTTCCATTACCAAAGGTATGGAAAAGTGCCCAGAAAATGTAGCTGGATGAGTCAATTTGGCTTGGTACGCTGCAATCCATGCATTAACCACCGACTAGCGCGACGCCTGACGCACGAATGTTCTGCATTTTGTGCGTGGAATAGTGACTTGTTTGACTTAAGTGCTTCGCGACGTTTGCCTCCGCCGATACACCCACAGCTTCGAGACGAAACTGGCTAGGTGTATCCGGCGAGAGCAAGCGATGCCTTTAGATGCATGGTTTTGTGAAGGCTACAGGTCGCGCGCTTCGATTTCTTGAACCTGCCAGTTGGGATGACAGAATGGCCCCTAACCTGACATTCGCGCCGGAAGGCGTGCTCCATCCGGGCGCAGTCCAAGCGGAAGACGTTTCCCCGGTAGCGAAATCCATCGCGGTCTCCGGCACCGATATCCTCACGGTTCGAAACCTGTCGAAGATCTTCGGGCCGAAGCCCGAGCGTGCCGCCGAGCTTGTAAAGCAAGGTCTCGGGCGGAATGAAATTTTCGAGCAGACGGGCAACATGGTGGCCGTCAATGACGTCAGTCTCAGCGTCAAGGCGGGTGAGATCTTCGTCGTCATGGGCCTCTCGGGTTCCGGCAAGTCGACGCTGGTTCGACTGCTCAATCGCCTGATCGAACCCACTTCCGGCCAGGTCGTGCTCGAAGGACGCGACATTGCCCCCATGTCCACAACGGAACTGCGCGAAGTGCGCCGCAAGAAGATGGCCATGGTGTTCCAGTCGTTCGCGCTTCTGCCGAACCGCACGGTGCTCGACAACATCGCGTACGGACTGGAGGTCGGAGGACTGAAGAAAGCAGAGCGATACGATATCGCGCGTTCCGCGCTGACGCGAGTCGGTCTGGGCTCGTACGAAAAGCTGCTTCCCAGCGAATTGTCCGGCGGTATGCAGCAGCGTGTCGGCCTTGCCCGCGCACTTGCGGTGAACCCCTCGGTGCTTCTGATGGACGAGGCGTTCTCGGCACTGGACCCATTGATCCGGTTCGAAATGCAGAACGAGCTTTTGCGGCTCCAGAAGGAAGAGCAGCGGACCATCGTCTTCATTTCGCACGATATCGAAGAAGCCATCAAAATTGGCGGCCGGATCGGCATCATGAAAGATGGCTGCCTGATTCAGGTCGGCACACCTGCCGAGCTTATCCAGTCGCCTGCCGATTCATACGTGCGGGACTTCTTTCGCAATGTCGACGTTTCGCGGTTCCTCAAAGCCTCCAGTCTCATGACGCGCGTCGACCGTGGGCTGATTTCTTGTGACATCGGCACGCCCTCTGAGCGTTACCTCAATCAGCTTATCGACAGCGGCGTCGAGTGCGGCTATGTCTGCGATGACGCAGGCCGGTATCAAGGCTGTGTCACGCCCGCATCGCTGCACAAGGCGGGCACGCACCCTGTCCGGGACGCGCTGCTCCATGACGTGAACGCCGTTTCGCTGGATGTGGATTTACACGAGCTGGCTGCCATCGCTTTGAGCCAGGAGCACGATGTCCCCGTCACTGATACGACGGGACAACTCGCAGGCGTAGTGTCCTGCCGTACGATACTCAAGCAGGTTATGGAACGGAGAGCAGCATGAATTCGTCAGTCATCGGAAAGTTTGCGGAAAATGCAGTCAATTTTCTCTTTCAGCATTTTCGTGGCGGGTTCGACGCTTTCTCCGCCGCACTGGGTGCAGTAGTCAAGCTGCTGGAGGATGGGCTGGCTTCCATTCCATTCATCGCCATGCTCGTTATTCTCATGGCGTTTGCCTTGTGGCGACGCGGTGTCGTGTTCTCGGCCTTCGTCGGCGTTGCTCTTCTGGCCATCCATTACATGGGCCTGTGGGCTCAAACCGTCTCCACACTGGCGCTCGTGATCGCGGCAACTTTCTTCAGCCTGGTCATCGGCGTGCCGCTTGGCATCTGGGGCGCGCGGAACAAACGGGTAGAGGTGGTCCTACGCTCGCTGCTCGACTTCATGCAGACGATGCCGGCATTCGTCTATCTGATTCCAGCCGTCATCCTGTTCGGACTGGGCCGTGTTCCGGCAGTGATTGCGACGATCGTGTTCGCGATGCCGCCTGTCGTGCGCCTCACGACGCTGGGCATCAAGCAAGTGCGCGAGGAACTGCTGGAAGCAGGCCGCTCGTTCGGCAGCACCGATTCGCAGCTTCTCTGGAAGATCCAGCTGCCGAACGCGCTGCCGTCAATCATGGCAGGCGTGAATCAGACCATCATGATGGCGCTTTCGATGGTCGTGGTGGCGTCGATGATCGGTGCCGGTGGTCTCGGCGAATATGTGTTGAGCGGCATTCAGCGCCTCGACATCGGGATTGGTTTCGAAGGCGGCCTCGGTGTTGTGTTGCTCGCCATCGTGCTTGACCGGCTGACGGAGAGTTTCGGGGTAAAGGCAAAGAAAGCCAAACCCGGTGCGCGCACGGCAAAGACTGGCCCACGTGCCGCAGCACGAACCTGAATGACGAATTTGTAGGGCTTCACAACGGCCGTCAATTTTTAACTAATCCGATAATCAAGTAGGAGTGCTATATGAAACGCAATCTATTCAAATCGCTGGTTGCGAACCTGGCGGTGTCGACGGTCGTTGCCATGGGTGTCGGCGGTGGCTCCGCGGTCGCCGCCGAACCGATCAAGGTGGCCGTCACAAACTGGGCGGACGTTCTGGCCGTAGCCAACGTGGCCAAGTACGTTCTGGAGAACAATCTCAAGCAGCCGGTTCAGTTCGTGCAGGCCGATATCGGCATCCAGTACCAGGGCGTGGCCCGGGGTGATCTGGACATCATGGTGGGCGGGTGGCTACCTGTGACTCACGCAGCGTATTACGCGCGATACAAGAACGATATGGATGACGTCGGCGTCATCTATACGGGCGGCAAGAACGGTTGGGCAGTGCCGGCGTACATACCCGAGTCGCAGGTTGCGACGATTTCCGACCTCGAAAAGCCGGATGTCAAGAGCAAGCTGAACGGCACGATCCAGGGTATCGAGCCCGGCGGCGGTCTGATGCAGGCCTCCGAAAAGACGATCAAGGCGTATGACCTGAACGGCTACAACCTGCAATCTTCAAGCGAAGCCGGCATGCTCGCAGGTGTGTCGCGTGCCTATCAGTCGAAGCAATGGATTGTCGCCACGGTCTGGAGCCCTCACTGGCTATTCCAGAAGTGGCAAATGCGCTACCTCAAGGACCCCAAGGGAACGCTGGGTGGCGAGGAGCAGGTTCACGCCTTCGCATCGAAGCAGTTCGCGACAAAGTTTCCTCGCGCAGACGTCTTCTTCAAGCATTTCAAGCTGACGCTCGCTGACGTCGAATCCATCGAGTACGAAGGTAACTCCACGAACGACTACGCGACAGCAGCCAAGAAATTCGTCGACGCACACCCGGACAAACTGAAGGCCTGGTTGCAGCAGTAAAACGAGGATGAACTTGCCGTGAATGGATGCAGCGCATCCTGTTCACGGCGAGTCGAGCCTTGTCAGTTATCCGACCACGAACGCTGCATCGCGTCAACAGATGGTCTTGCAAGACATGCTTCAAACGATTTCATCCGGAGTGACCACGTGAACGAGAACTCACGCTTTTTTGCCGAAACCCTCCAGAGCCGTGACCCCGTTATCGCATCAGAGATTGCGTTGGAGTTGCGCCGGCAGCAAACGCAGATCGAATTGATTGCGTCCGAAAACATTGTCTCGGCGGCGGTGATGGAAGCGCAGGGTACTGTGCTGACCAACAAGTACGCCGAGGGATATCCGTCGAAGCGCTATTACGGCGGATGTGAACACGTGGACAGGGTCGAAGCGCTCGCCATCGATCGCGTCAAAGCCCTGTTCGAAGCCGAATACGCCAACGTGCAGCCTCACTCGGGCGCGCAGGCGAACGGCGCCGTGATGCTCGCGCTCGTGAAGCCGGGCGACACGGTGATGGGCATGTCCCTCGACGCGGGAGGCCACCTGACGCATGGCGCGCGTCCCGCTCTTTCCGGCAAGTGGTTCAACGCGGTTCAATACGGTGTGAGTCCCGACACCTACCGCATCGACTATGAGCAGGTGCGCCGGCTCGCGGAGGAGCATCGTCCGAAGCTCATCATCGCGGGCTATTCAGCGTATCCGCGTGCTTTGGACTTCGCGGCTTTCCGCGACATTGCGGATAGCGTAGGCGCGATGTTGATGGTCGACATGGCACACATCGCGGGCATTGTCGCGGCGGGCAGACACGAGAACCCTGTCCCATTCGCCGACGTGGTGACGTCCACCACCCATAAGACGCTTCGCGGACCGCGAGGCGGGTTCATCCTCACCAATAACGGCGACATTGCGAAGAAGATCAACTCGGCCGTGTTCCCGGGCTTGCAGGGCGGTCCGCTGATGCACGTCATCGCGGGCAAGGCGGTGGCATTCGGCGAAGCGCTTCGTCCGGAGTTCAGCGCGTATATCGACCGCGTGCTGCGTAACGCACAGGCGCTCGGCGACGTTCTCAAATCGGGCGGCCTCAGTCTGGTGACGGGAGGGACGGATAATCATTTGCTGCTGGTCGATTTGCGCTCTAAGCGGCTAACGGGTACGCAGGCTGAAAAGGCACTGGAGCGTGCGGGTATTACCTGCAATAAAAACGGCATTCCATTCGACACGGAAAACCCGACGGTCACTTCGGGAATCCGGCTTGGCACACCGGCGGGCACTACGCGCGGCTTCGGAACCGAGCAGTTCGAGCAGATTGGACAGATGATTCTCGAAGTCTTGTCGGCGCTCGAACGAGAGCCCGCCGGAGACGAACGCGTCGAGCGCGCAGTGCGTAGCCGTGTGCGCGACCTTTGCAACCAGTTCCCGATTTATTCACATGCGGATGCCCTTGTCTAATTGATGAGGGCATGTAGCGACCTTTATTGAAGAGAGAACGACGATGAGCTTCGAGGGAGTACATACGCCTCTGGTTACGCCATTCAACGCGGATGGCGAAATTAACCACGATTTGCTCGGCAAGCACGCAGCCAATCTCGCGACTCGAGTCGCGGGGCTTGGAATCGGCGGGACCACGGGCGAATACTATGCGTTGAGTTTCGACGAGCGTGTCCGCACGTTCAACACGGTAGCGGAGGCGGCAGGCGGCGAGACTTATATCACTGCCGGCATCAATGCGACGACGACGAGCGAAGTCATTCGCCTTGGGCAAGAAGCGAAGCGTGCGGGGCTGCCTGCATTATTGCTTGCCGCTCCGTACTACGCGCAGCCGACGCAGGAAGAACTGCTGAGCCACATGCTGAAAGTGGACGACAGTCTCGACATGCCCATCATGCTGTACAACTTCCCCGCACGCACGGGGACGGAAATCGGCGACACGGTGCTGGAAAAACTGCTCGAGCGGCCGAATTTCGTCGCGATGAAAGAGAGTACCGGCGACATCTCGCATCTGCATCATCTTGCGACGCACTTCCGCGACAGGCTGATTCTGAGCTGCGGAATGGACGACCAGGCGCTCGAGTTTTTCGTGTGGGGCGCGAAGAGCTGGGTCGGCGGTGCTTCCAACTTCTTGCCGGAAGCGCACACCGCGCTCTTCGACGCATGCGTGAAGCGCAATGACTTCGAAACCGGCCGCAAGCTGATGGCGCAACTGCTGCCCGTTCTCGAACTGCTGGAGCGCAGCGGCAAATTCATTCAATATGTTCGATACGGATGTGAGCTGGCGGGCATGCCCGTCGGTGTCGCGCGGGCGCCGCTCGGCACGCTCACTGAAGAAGAGCGCAGTGTGTTTGCGAAGCTGGTTCAACCTATGTTGCGCAACGCGCAGTAACTTTCATGACCTCGAATCTGGAATTCGTGCGCTTTCCCGCGCCGGACGGCGTGAACGGGTGGTGGGAAAGTCTGCCCCCGCCACGCCCCGCCGATACTGTGTCGTCCGAACGACGATTTGACTGGGTCGTTGTTGGCGGTGGCATTACGGGGCTATGCGCTGCCCGACGACTCGCTGAGCTTGCACCCGATGCCTCGATTGCGCTGGTCGAGGCGGACCGTATTGGGCGCACGACGGCTGGGCGGAATTCCGGATTCTTTGTCGACTTGCCGCACGACATCAGTAGTGAGAGCTACTCGCGAAGTGTGGAAGCGGACAAGGCGGACATTCGACTGCAACGCCACGGCATCGACTATGTACGTTCGGTGGTGAAGCAATACGGTATCGATTGCGACTGGCGGGATGACGGCAAGTTTCATGCTTCGGTGAACAAGAAGGGCCACGCAGCACTGGCCCATTTTGCCGAAGGACTCGCCCGTATCGACGAAGACTTTGAATGGCTCGACGAAGCCGCGATCGCGAAAGTCACCGGGACGAAGTTCTATGAGGGCGCGCTCTTTACTCCGGGGTGCAGCACGGTCCAGCCGGCAGCCCTTATGCGTGGTCTTGCTGCGACGCTGCCGGAAAATGTGAAGGTCTTCGAGATGAGTGCGGTGAAGGCAATCGAGGACCAGGGGACAAACAAGGTCTTGACCTTTGCCGCCGGAAAAATCGTGGCGAAGCGCGTGATTCGCTGCACGAATGCCTATGCGGCGACGTTCGGCGGACATCCGAACGGCCTGTTGCCTGTGTACACATTTGCATCGATGACCCGTGTGATGACGGCGGACGAAGTGCGCCGGCTGGGCGGCACGCGGTCGTGGGCGTTGATTCCGGCCGACCCGATGGGCTCGACGATACGGCGCCTGAGTACTGACCGCATCTGCGTTCGCAATCACTTTGCGTTTCGCCCCAGTCTCGAAGTGTCACAAGGTGATTTAGCGAAAGCGAAGAGCTTGCATCAACGGTCGTTTGACCGGCGCTTCCCGATGCTGAAAGATGTCGAGCTCGAGTACACCTGGGGTGGCCCTCTGTGTCTGTCGGTCAACAACGGTGCACTTTTCGGGCGCCGTAGCGATGGTGTTTATGAAGCTGTCGGATGCAATGGCCTGGGTCTGAGCAGAGGGTCTGCATCGGGGAAGCTTATCGCCGAGTACGCGCTCGGTCACGACAACGACCTCGTTCGTCAGCTTTTGAATCAACCGCATCCGCGCTCGCTGCCGGTTCGTCCCATTGCCGACGTCGCTGTCACCGCGGCTATCTGGATGAAGGAATTTTCGGCGGGAGCCGAGCTTTAAATCTGTGAGGACAGGACATGACGACCTATCAGGAATGGAAACAGAAAGCAGAAGCGTTGTCGCTCGACGGACGAGCGTTTATCGCCGGGCAACGATGTCCAGCCGCGTCGAACGAGACGTTCCAGACCCTGAATCCGTCGACGGGAAAGACACTGGCCGATATCGCAAAGTGCGATACGAAAGATGTCGACCGAGCGGTCGCGGCAGCGAGAGATGCGTTCGAGTCCGGTGTATGGTCAAAGGCGGCACCGGCTCAGCGAAAAGCAGTGCTATCGCGTCTTGCACAATTGATCGAAGAGAACGCCGAAGAACTGGCGCTTCTCGAAGCGCTCGAGGCGGGCAAGCCCATTAGCGAGTGCATGGGACTGGACATTCCCGAATCGGCGGCATGTATCCGCTGGCACGCGGAAGTCACCGACAAGCGTTACGACGCGCTGTCGCCATCGGGCGCGAGCGTCGTGAGCATGATTACCCGCGAACCGATCGGTGTCGTGGGCGCAGTGCTGCCGTGGAATTTCCCGGCGCTGATGCTTGCCTGGAAAATCGGCCCGGCACTTTCTGTCGGCAATAGCGTCATCGTGAAGCCTGCCGAACAGACTTCGCTTTCCACGCTGCGTATCGCCGACCTCGCGGCGGAAGCCGGCGTGCCAGCAGGCGTCTTCAGCGTCGTGACCGGCTTTGGCGAAAGTGCAGGCCAGGCATTGGGTCGCCATGCCGACGTCGACCTCGTTGCGTTTACTGGCTCCACGGAAACGGGAAAGCGATTCCTTCGCTATTCCGCGGACACGAACCTGAAGCGGGTCGTGCTGGAATGCGGCGGCAAGAACCCACAAGTCGTGCTGCCCGACGTCGCGAATCTCGACGCGGTCGCAGAGCAGGCGGTCGCCGCAGCATTCTGGAACATGGGCGAGAACTGCAGCGCAGGTTCTCGCATCCTGGTTCATTCGACCTCGAAGGCGCAGTTGCTCGAAAAGGTTCTGGCAGTTCTCGAAGGATGGAAGACGGGCGACCCGCTCGACCCTGACGTCAAGCTCGGTTCTCTGATTGAAGAGAAGCACTATGAAAAGGTGCTCGCTCACATCGAGAAAGCGAAGTCGGAGGGGGCACGTCTCGTGTGCGGCGGCAAGGCGACGCGCACTGAAACGGGTGGATGGTTTGTCGAGCCGACCATCTTCGATAACGTCACGCCGGAGATGAGCATCGCTCGCGAAGAAGTCTTCGGCCCGGTCGTCTGCATTATCGAATACGCTGATGTCGACGAGGCGGTCCGCATTGCCAACGATACCTGCTACGGATTGGCCGCATCGCTGTGGACCGACAACGTCAATAACGCGCACAAGATTGCTGCCCGTATTCGCGCCGGTACGGTAACGGTGAACTGCTTCGGCGAAGGCGATCTGTCGACGCCGTTCGGCGGCTTCAAGCAATCGGGCTTCGGTGGCCGCGACAAGTCCGTCTATGCGCACGACCAGTATTGCGAACTGAAGACCACCTGGCTGAAACTCGACTAGGTTCTATCCGACGATTGAAAGCCATCGACAGCCCGGCCCGCCGGGACCGGCTGTCGTGGCTTCAGTCGAAACTGCTGCACTTCAGATTAAAGAGGTTTCATGCGACTTGGTTTCATCGGAACGGGGATCATCACGAAAGCGGTCGTGACGGGCATGTGCAGATTCGGCGTTCCATTCGACGGGATTTCTCTATCTCCCCGTAATCCGAATGCCGCTGCGGAACTCGCGACGCTGGACGAACGGATTCGCGTCTGCGCGAGTAATCAGGAGGTACTGGAGAATTCGGATGTCGTTTGCCTTGCGGTCGTTCCGCAAATTGCCTCGGAAGTTCTGGGCGAACTCGAATTCGGCTCGCGTCATCACATTGTCAGTTTCATTGCGGGCATCTCTCTCGCCGAGCTTCGTCGCGTTATCCCACAGGCAGGGTCGCGCGCGCAGTTCCGCTGCCAGCCGTCGCTGAGGGCAAGGGAAGTACTGCAATCTGCCCCGCAGATGACGTCGCGAAAGCCATTTTTTCGGCGTTGGGTGAAGCCGTGGAGGTGGACGACGAACGCAAGTTTGACGCGCTCTCCGCAGTGACGGCGACGATGGCGAGCTTCTATGCCGTTCTCGAAACCCAGGCGTCCTGGCTCGTGGAGCAAGGTCTCGACTACTCCGCGGCGCGAGCTTTCTTGTCTGGCTACTGTGTAGGGCTTGCGAATGACGCAGCCCGTACAGGACAACCGTTTTCGGTAATGGTTACGCAATGCATGACACCGGGCGGTATCAACGAACAGATGCACACCGAACTCTCTCGTCGAGGCGCTTACGGACTGTACAAAGACGCACTTGATGGCGTGCTGAAGCGAGTTCGATGGGCCGCATAGCAGGCGGCCACGAAGAGTAATATGAAGGGGCGGATGGTGATCTGCCCTTGTCAGTTAACTCGAAGACTCGCAAACTGATTTTGCGCGCGAGCTATTCGGCTTGGGTGCGCAGTCTACGCATTGTCACGGGGGCAGTGCGCAGCGCTGACCGGGTTGTCTTCGGGCCACCCGGGCGCTTCCGCTTCACAGGTGAAAGCCATGCAAAAGAAACAGGTGTTTGCCGACCGATTACTGGCTCAGATGCCGTCGTTACGGGCGCTGAAATGCTTCGTCACGGCTGCCCGGTACGAAAGTTTTACTCAGGCCGCAGAAGTACTTTGCGTCACGCAGGCGGCAATCAGCCGACAAATCAAGGAGCTCGAGGATTCGCTGGAAGTTGCCCTGTTTGAACGGACAGGGCGGCACATCGCGCTCACCGACGCGGGGCGCATTCTGTACAACGCGTCCTATCTGTCGATCATGAACATCGCTGAGGCAGCCCAGGCGGTGCGTCGGACCGACAGGCATGCGCTGACGATTTGTGTCTCGCATACTTTCTCGGCGCTCTGGCTGTCGTTCAGGCTGCCGTCGTTCCGAAAGCGCTTCCCTGATATTCGATTGCACGTGATGGTGACGGAGCATTTCATGGAGCTCGACGAACTCATGGAACCCGACATCATCATCACGAAGAATCCACCGCGCGAGGCGGAGTACGAGGTCGAGCCGCTCTTTCACGACGTCGTATATCCCGTCTGCAGCCAGTCCTTTTACGAGCGCCACTTTCACGGCAGGTCAGTGAAGCCCTTGGATCTTCTATCGCACGCGACGTTGAACCTCTCGTTGCTGGGGCGTGCGCAGATTTGCGAGCACGTCGACTGGTCCGTGTGGCGAAACTGGTTTCAGCAGGGTGATGGCATGGAAAGGATGGTCGAGAACGAGCATCTGGAAAGCAACGACTATCGTCTCCTCGTTTCGCAAGCGGAAGCGGGAGAGGGCACCTTGCTTGGCTGGCATCATCTTGTCCATCGTCAAGTCGAACAAGGGCTACTGATCCGACCCGTGCAAGATGTGCTCGAATTTCACGACCGTCACCACTATTTGATAACGCATAAGAACGCAAAACTTCGTCCTGAATATCTTCAGTTCCGTGAATGGCTCGCGGAGGAAGTGGGCGCAATGATGCGCGAATGGCGAAGCATCGAAACTGAAACCTTCAAATAAACTTACGGACGTCAGTTAGGAGAGCGCGAGCAGCTTCGCCGTTGGAATCCTGGTCGACTTTTCAAGCGTGACTTTTCAAGCGTTAGTGCAGGCAGTCCCATGTTTAGCGACCTCATCAGCCCCAAAGCCGGTACCACGCGGCCACTCCGCTTTGGAATTGTCCTGTTGCCCAATTTCACCCTGACGGCATTTTCCGGTTTCGTGGATGTACTCAGGCTGGCGAGCGATGAAGGTGACATGAGCAGACCGGTTCGCTGTTCGTGGACCATCGTCGGCGAATCTCTTGTTCCTGTCAGGGCAAGCTGTGGAATTCAGGTCGCGCCGTGGACAACCTTCGACGAAGCCGGGTCCTTCGATTACGTCGTAGTCGTCGGCGGATTGCTGCACTCGGGGCCGTCCGCAAGCAAAGCCACGCTTCAGTTCATTCATGACGCTGCGGCGACGTCTGCTACTTTGGTTGGAATATGCACTGGGGTATTTGCGTTGATGCGAGCCGAAGTGATGGATGGGTATCGCATGTGCGTAAGCTGGTTTCACTACTGGGACTTCGTCGAGCGTTTTCCAGGCGTCGATGAACGCAATCTCGTTGCGGACCGGCTGTTCGTGATCGACCGGCGCCGCATCACGTGTTCAGGTGGACGAGCTTCAATCGATGTTGCCGCGGCTATCCTGTTGCGCCACTTCGAGGCGACAGTCGTACAAAAGGCGCTGCGTATCATGCTCGTCGACGACGCGCAGAAAGGGAATGCTCCGCAGCCACACCCGCCAGGACTGGAACCCGCGACGCATCCAAAGGTAAGGCGAGCCATCCTGTTGATGGAGCAGCACATTGGGCAGCCATTGAGTCTCGCGGAGTTGGCTCGACGTCTCGAGATGTCGGTCCGACAACTTGAGCGTCTCTTTACTTCAGAGACGGGCAAATCGCCCCAGGCCTATGCCCGGCAGATCAGGATACGGATGGCGTCGTGGCTGCTCACGAGTTCGGACCGCACTGTCGCTGACATTGCTTCCTCGTGCGGCTTCTCTGACGCATCTCATCTTGGCCGCGAGTTTAGAAAAGAATTTGGCGAATCACCGAATGCTTATCGCGTCGCGCGACCGCAGGGCCAAACGCAGGTGTTGGCCGATGCGTAGCGGGATGTGCTCCGGTGGGGACACCAGGAACAGCGAGCGGTTCAGACACGAAGGCATGAGAAGCAGGATTTCCACTTGTGTTCACACATTGGACGTTAGAGAAAATGACAACCGGGCATATGCGCGAAGAAATGGTGTTCTTTGGCTTGCGCGTCAAAGATGGTCGTCGTTGGTATTCAATCGATGAACGAGACTGGCGGCCGATGAAAATCGGAGAAACGGTACTTCCCGGCTTTTTCTGGATTCCAGTCGCCGACGACGAGAGCGGGGCCTGGAGTAGCTACTGGATGCGTTTGCAACCCGGCGCGCGTTCATTGGAGCATCAGCACGACTCGACCGAGTTGATCCTGGTTCTCGATGGTGTGTTCACCGACGACGACGGTACGAATTTTCTTCCCGGGCACACGGTGTCGTATCCAGCGGGTTCGCGGCACAGTACATCGTCAAAGGAAGGCTGCACCGTACTGGTCGTGGCTCACTCCGGGTCGACGCTCGTTTCCCAATCACAACCGACGCGCACCTGAGCCAGATGAAACCGGTCACTGCGCGGACCAAGGGATACCGGCGGCTCATCCCTTCGGTGACCGCCCTCGTCGAATTCGAGGCGGTCGCGCGTCACAGCAGCTTCACGCTGGCAGCCGATGAACTCGGGGTGACGCAAGCGGCAGTCAGTCGACAGATCAAGTTTCTTGAGGAAACGCTTGGGACCCGGCTCTTCAATCGCCTGCATCGTTCAATCGAACTCACAGATGAGGGTGAAGCGCTGTATCTCGTGGTCGCCGAGTCGATGCAGAAAATTGCCGGCGTGTTCGACCGGCTATCAAGCGGGCCCGTCCAGCAGGAACTGGTGCTTGCCGCAACGTCTGCCTTCACTCATTTTCGTCTCTTGCCCCGGCTGGCATCGCTAAAGAAGGCTCAACCGGACCTTCAGCTACGCATCTCCACGCAGATGTTCACCGCCGACCTTCGGCCCAAGGAGATCGATGTCGCCGTTCGATTCGGAAACGGACAATGGGGCGATGGCTCCGCAACCCTGCTTTTCGACGAAGAAGTTTTCCCCGTCTGTTCGCCGGAGTGGGTGAAGTCAAGAGGTACGCCAGAATCGCTGCAGGATGTCGCTAACGCCGTTCTCATCGAGTCCGATGCGACTTCGGAAGGCTGGATGAGGTGGGAAGAATGGTTTCAGGCTGTGGGATTCAGGCCGGTGCGTTTGAACTTTGCGCTACGCTGCAGTCTTTATACGGACGCCATCGAGGCCGCACGCTACGGCCAGGGCATTGCCCTTGGCTGGGGAAGACTGGTCCACGATCTGATCGAAACGGGCGAACTCGTCCGGCTGCCCGTCGCTTCGTTCAAGGCCAGCGATTCATATTATGTCGTCGTGCCGCACGGGCGCACCATCACCCCTGCAATTGACGGTCTCATCGACTGGCTCCAGCAGGATTCCACCGGGACCTGAAGCGCCAGCAACGTCCGACGGCGCCCGTTGGAAACGGTCTGGCTCTCGCATAATCCAAAGTAATGCCAAACCGAAAATAAAGCGCATTGACGCTCTTTTTCGTCAATCCAATACTCAAGTCATAGCGGGAACAACCGAAGTCCCGAGACCCCTGACGATTGGAGAACGGCGATGTCTGAAGTGCAACTCAAAACCCATGGCGAGCTGATTCGAAGCCGACAGTCCGGCCACGGCATGTCCGGCGAGCTGTTTGGCCGCCAGGACGTTTTCGAAACGGACGTCGACGTATTCTTTCACAAGCACTGGATTCTGGTCGGGGTCACGGCGGATGTACCAGAGCCGGGCGACGTTTCGACCGTCGACATCGGCAAGGCTTCCATCATCATCGTTCGCGACGACGACGAGAACATTCGGACGTATCGCAACGTCTGTCGCCATCGCGGCGCGCGCCTCAAGGAAGCCGGAAAGTCGACCGTGGGCATGCTGGTTTGCCCTTATCACCAATGGACGTACGACCTTGACGGAAGCTTGCGTCATACGGCGCACATGGGAAAGAATTTCGACCCGACGTGCCGCAGCCTGATTCCCGTGCACACGAAGATTATCGGCACGCACATCTTCGTGTGTCTCGACGAGAACGCGCCCGCGGACATCGCGAAGCTGGAAGAGACGATGACGCTGCGTTTCGCGCCGTACGATCTGCAAAACACGAAGATTGCCTTTGAGCAGGAGATCATCGAGAACGGCAACTGGAAGCTCGTCATTGAGAACAATCGCGAGTGCTACCACTGCCAGGGCACACATCCGGAACTGACGGCATCGTTCCTGCCGGAAGACTTTGGCTTCTGTCCAGAGAACCTCAGCGAAGAATCGCTTCGCGAACTCGAAGACTACAAGGCGCGCAACGCAACGTGCCAGGCAAGCTGGGAGCGCGATGGGTTCATCGGCGAAACCGTCGAGTGGCTCGACGAAGATGCGGTTACCCAGTTTCGCACGCAACAACTGGTCATCGCCGGCGATGGCGAGTCGCAAACGATCAGCACCAGAGTGGCGAGCACGAAGCTGTTCGGCAATATCACGCGACGCGATCTCGGCGACCAGCACCTGTGGACACACAATTCGTGGACGCACGTGATGAGCGACCACGCGGTCATCAGCTACATCATTCCGCTTGGGCCCGACAAGACACTGGTGCGTTCCAAGTGGCTCGTTCATGCCGATGCCGTCGAAGGCGTCGACTACAACGTCAAGGATCTGACCGAAGTCTGGATGGCGACCAACATGCAGGACAAGCATCTCGTCGAAATCACGCACGAAGGGACGCAAGATCCGGCATACGCGCCGGGCGTGTTCTCGCCGTTCACGGAAGCGTACGTCGACCAGTTTTCGCGCTGGTATGCAGCGCGATTGAACGCACACGGAATCTGAGCAGAGTTACCGCGATGAATTGCGTAGAAAGAATGTTCGACCGCGCGCCGGAAGCTGTCGATCGACTCACCAGTACTTGCACTTGGGAGAACGGTGCACGGCAGTGGCCGAGCAGTGAACAGCAGACGCTGACATGCTGCCGCGTCACCGACGAAACTCACGACGTCAAGAGCTTTGAGTTTCGCACGGAGGATGGCTTGCCTGTGCGCTTCGAGCCGGGCCAGTTCATGACGGTGTCGGCGATTGTGCAGGGCCAAACGGTCGAACGCTGCTACACGATTTCTTCGCCGCCGACGCGCCCGTACCTGGTGTCGATTACCGTCAAGCGGGTGCCTGGTGGCGTCATGTCGAACTGGCTTCACGACAACATGAAACCCGGAGGCGAGTTGCGATCGTACGGTCCGTCCGGAACCTTCACGTCCACAGCTTCTGCTGCGCCCAAGTCGCTCTATCTGTCGGCGGGTTCGGGAGTGACACCGCTGATGTCGATGACCCGGGCGAGCGTCGACCTCGGTCTCGATCGGGACATCGCATTCGTGCACAGCGCGAGGACGCCCGCCGATATCGTCGTTCGCGACGAACTGCATAGGTTGGCGAAACTATCGCCGCGACTGAAGCTGTTCTTCGTATGCGAAGGCGTCGGTGAAGAAAGCGATTGGGCAGGCGCGACGGGCAGGCTGAGTCTCCCGCTTCTGTCGGAGTGGTTGCCCGATTACGCAGACCGCGAGGTATTCACGTGTGGTCCCGCCGGCTACATGTCGGCAGTCAGGGATTTGCTTCGCGTAGGCGGACATGACCCGGCGCGTTATCACCAGGAAAGCTTCGACATTTCAGCGGGCGACGCGGCTGAACCTGCATCGCAGAAGAGCGATGCGGCTAAGGAAACGTTCACGGTCAAACTCTCACGCTCATCGAAGACGTTCACGATCGGTCCATCCGAAACGGTGCTTGCCGCCGCGAAAAAGGCGGGGGTTGCAATCGCTTCATCGTGCAGCCAGGGCGTATGTGGCACGTGCAAGACCAAGGTACTCGAAGGCACAGTGGATATGAAACATAACGGCGGGATTCGGGACCGGGAAGTCCAGAAAGGCTTCCGGCTGCTGTGTTGCAGCCGCCCCACCTCGGATCTGGTGCTGGAGCTTTGATCGTCCATCCTGGCAAGCCCGCGCCGGCGCGTGGCGAGCGTTGCGCAAGGACCGTTGTACGTCGGTCACGCAAGTCCCCTTGAGCGCGAGGTGAACCGACCGCGCCTGTTCGAATGCAATTCAATGGCGGGTTGTTGGCGTTCGATACCGACATGGTCGGACCCAACGAGCAGCAGGTCGTCCTCACAGAGGGCGGTTGTGTGCCGCTCACATCATGCAGCCTGGAAGCGGACTGGCTCCAGGAACAATAAAATGAGCGATCAAAAGAGCAATCAAAGCGCCATTTCAGCAAATCGCCATGAAAGGGGTACACAATGGACGCAACGACGACGAGCGAAGTCTTGCAGGACGCCGCTCAACGAGCCGTCACCTACCTGCAAACCGTTCGCCATCGTCCCGTGATCGCATCGCCCGAGGCGCTGCAACGTCTCGACGAATTGAAGCATCCGCTTCCGCAGCGAGGTGTGGATGCACGCGAGGTGGTGCGTCGCCTCGATGAGATCGGCTCTCCCGCGACGATCGCTACTGCGGGTGGACGGTATTTCGGTCTGGTCATCGGCGGTGCGCTGCCGGCTACCGTTGCTGCGAACTGGCTGGCTGCGGCGTGGGACCAGAACGCCAGCTTTCGGTGGACGTCCCCGATCGCCGCGACGCTAGAGGACGTATCGCTGCAATGGTTGACGGACCTCTTCGGATTGCCGGACGGCATCGGCGGCGCGTTCGTCACGGGCGCCTCGATGGCTAACCTGGCTGGGTTGGCGTCCGCACGCCACGCGCTTCTCGCCCGACAAGGCTGGGACGTGGAAGCGCGAGGGCTCTATGGCGCGCCCGAGCTGAGGGTGGTCGTCAGCGACGAAGTTCACGTGACCGTGTTGAAAGCACTCTCGTTGCTCGGTCTCGGTCGCGAACGTGTGATTCGTGTGCCGACCGATCGCCAGGGGCGACTGCGGATCGATCGTCTTCCGGAACTGGATGACCGCACGATTGTTTGCATCCAGGCCGGCAACGTGAACACCGGCAACTTCGATCCTGCTGCGGAGGTCTGTCGCCGGGCCAGGGAAGCCGGGGCATGGGTGCATGTCGATGGCGCCTTTGGTCTTTGGGCGCTGTCGAGTCCTCGCGTCGCTGCATTGGCCGAGGGACTGAGCGAGGCCGATTCATGGGCGACGGACGCGCACAAATGGCTCAACGTTCCCTATGACAGCGGCATTGTTCTTGTCCGCAAGCCGGCCGATCTCCATGCGGCGATGTCGGCCAGCGCCGCGTATCTCGGCGCGGATATCGAAGGCGATCGCGAGCCGTCGTACTACACTCCCGAATCATCGAGGCGAGCGCGCGGCGTCGAGGTATGGACCGCGCTTCTGAATCTCGGCCGCGATGGCATCGAAGATCTCATCGACAGGTCATGCCGCCATGCCCGAGCGTTCGCTCAAGGTCTCGCAGAGCATGGGTTCAAGATCCTCAACGAGGTCGTGTTGAATCAGGTGCTCGTCTCGTTCGGATCGCCTGAGGTCACGCAAGCCGTGATCGGCCGTCTTCAGGCCGAGGGCGTGTGCTGGTGTGGCGCAACCATATGGCAGGGTCGCAAAGCGATGCGCATTAGCGTCTCGAACTGGGCCACCACGGATGCGGATGTGCGACTTGGCATCGAGGCCATGCTTCGGGCCGCTGGGCAATCTGGGCGTGAACCGTCGGTGTAATCGAACGCCGATCGGCTGACGGCTCAGCGCCGGCAACGGTTGGCGAGCGAGAAAAGCTGCGAGGCGAACGTCGACTCGAAGCGCCCGATCGCGTAATCAGCCTGTTCTGGCATCAGCGCAACGAGACGGTGCCCGCGCACCACTGGTTGCGCGATCAACTGGTCGACATGTTCGCTTCGCCTGGGCTCGCCGCACAACGCGCGATTGCGGCTGCGGAAGAACGGCGGGCAGGCGCTGGCTAAATCGCGTGCGACGCGGTCGTCGCGTGCGCTACGCGAGATTCGGCGGTGCCGCTTTCAGCACATCGACGTGCTTCGGAATCAGGCCTAGGTCGAGGAAGGTATCCGCGATCTGTTGCTGCTCGCCGAGGATCGCGCGGGTAATCGGCTGCGTGCCGAACTGCTGGCGGCCGACTGCCGCATCGACTACGGGCTTCGGCAAGCCCCATAGCTGCGCCAGTTCGCTTGCCAGCTGATCCTTGTTCTGCTTGCCCCACTGATCGACCTTGTCGAGTTCTTCGATCAGAATCCGGATCACATCGGGGTTCTTCGCTGCATACGTCCGCGACGAAAAGTAGTACGCGCGATTGCCCACGACACCGCTCGCATCCGCAATCACGCGCGCACCCAGCGACTTCTCCGCCGCTGCGAAGAACGGGTCCCAGATGACCCACGCATCGATGGATGCCCGCTCGTATGCGGCCCGTGCATCGGCGGGCGCGAGAAAGACCAGGTTCACGTCGCTGTATTGCAGGCCATGCTGGCGCAGCAGCTTCACGAGAAAGTAGTGGACGTTGCTGCCCTTGTTGAGCGCAATTCTTTTTCCCTTCAGGTCCGCCACCGAGCGGATCGGCGATTGCGGCGGCACGAGCACGGCTTCGGACTGTGGCCGCGTGACCGTCGCTGCGACATACGCCAACGGCGCGCCCGCTGCCTGCGCGAAGATCGGCGGTGCTTCGCCGACGTCGCCGAAGTCGATCGAGCCGACGTTCAGCGCTTCCAGTTGCACGGGGCCCGCCGCGAACTCCGTCCAGCTCACCGATACGTTGAGGGGAGCGAGCCGCTTTTCGAGCGTGCCGCGTCCTTTGAGCAGATTCAGATAACCCTTTTGATTGCCGATGCGCAGCGTGCGCGGCGCACCTTGCGCAAACGAAGCTGGAACGACTGCAGCGGAAGCAGCCGCCGCAGCAGCACCGAGCGAAAGTTTCAGGAACGCGCGGCGATCGCGCGACGTATCGATCATGGACATGGAGAGAGATGGAGAGGAGAGGGTGAGTCTTCGCGAGCGAGCGTCGTCTTCTGTCGCGGGGGCGCGTGACTCGAAGCGCAGCTCGCAACCGTGGATGTGCGGCGGCCGCTCGTCATCATTCGAGCGGCGCCGCTTGCGCCGGACACGCTGTCAATGCTGTGGCGCGCCTTCCCATGCGGGCAGCGTCGCGCCGTCATAAACGGAGAGGATCGTCGAGGCGACATTGGCCTGCTGATAACTGTCGACCAGCGTCTTGACCCAAGGCGATTTCGCGTCTTTCGCGTTGACCGCGATGAAGTTGCGATACGGGTTGCCCGGCACTTTCTCCTGAGCGATGCGTTCCTGCGGAATCTGGATGCCGGCCTTGATCGCCCAGTCGGTATTGACGACGGCCGCGTCCAGATCGCCGATCGCACGGCCGACGATGCCCGCGTCGAGCTCCTTGATCTGGATGTGCTTCGGGTTGTCCGCGATGTCGCGAGCGGTCGGCAGCAGGCCGACGTCGGGGCGCAGCTTGATGAGCCCGTTCGCCTGCAACAGCAGCAGTGCGCGGCCTTCGTTGCTCGGATCGTTCGGCACGCCGATCGTCGCATTCTGCGGCAGCGCGGCGACCGATTTCACCTTGCGCGAGTAGAGTCCGATCGGCTGCACGTACGTGAAGCCGACGGGCACGATGTCGTAGTGGCGCGCTGCGATCTGCGCGTCGAGGTAGGGCTTGTGCTGAAACGAATTGGCGTCGAGATCGTGCTGCGCGAGCGCTTCGTTCGGCTGTGTGTAGTCGGAGAACGTCGTGATCTTGACGGTGATGCCATGCTTCGCCGCATTGGTTGCGACCGCGCGCCAGACGTCCTCGTCCTCGCCGGACATGATGCCGATACGCACTGTCTGACCGGCCGCGAGCGCCGGTTGTGCGCTCACGATGCCGCAAGTCAGCAGAAGGGAAAGGAGCGCGGCTTTGAGCGTCTTCGTTGTTCTCATAGGATCAAAGGTAATCGAAATTAGGATCACCAGATCGTAGAGAGGCGCTTGCGGCCACACAAATAATATCGAGCGCTATCGTTATCGCCGATAAGCGCAAATGAATTGGTTCGGCGATGCTAAGCCTTTTGCGCAGTACACGCTACGCCGCCGGCACGGCCCAGGCATCGATCAAGGCATTTAATCGCGCAGCTCAATCGAGCCGCGTCCGGGTGGTCAGCCCGCTCGCCTTGTCCCATTCTTCAGGCGTCATCTTTTGCACGGTGACGCCGAAGGTCCAGATGTGGCCCTCCGGGTCCTTTGCCCGATACGTTCGATCGCCGTAGAACTGGGTTTGCGGCTCCGTCAGGATCGTCGCGCCTGCCGCGCGCGCATGTGCGCAATGAGCGTCGATGTTTTCGCTCTCGGCGAGCTGCACATGCACGGACTGCGTGTTCTTGCCGCCGACCGAGCGCGGGCTCTTATGGTCATCGCTCCACTCGCTGCCGACCATGACGACGGAATCGCCATATGACATTTCAGAATGGGCGAGATTGCCGTCACTATCGAGGATCACGAACAGCGGCTCGAACCCAAATGCGGCTTCGAGCCAACGGAAAGCGGCCTTCGGGTCCTGATAGGAAACTGCGCTGGACAGTCCTTTGCTACGGTAGGCATCAGCCATGTCGATTCTCCTTTTGCCGTTGCACGGATAGCCCCGCCAGTTTCGCAATCTTTATCGAAGTCCGCCAGTCAATTCATGACGAGAAAGCGCAGTGCGGGCCATTCCATTTCGCCATAGGGGCGGCGAGTTTCCCGCTTGTAGAGGTGCGCAACCTATCATTGCTTTTTTCAATGATGCGTGACGGGAAGCACGTAAAAGAAACGTACGAGAAGATAGAAACCAGGTCTTCTCACATGCAACCGTATGGCGATTCATAGTCGCATCTTGCGGAAGGTGCTGCCGGTGAATGCTTCCGCAAGGAAATTCTTTCCGAAGGTCCTGTCTCGACATCTGGCAAGCGAGCCGATTGGTTTCAAACAGGCATAGACCACTTTTGTGTGCGAGGCCGTGCGCGTCGCGGGTGCGTAGCCCTTCGCGACGCCACGCGTTTTGGAGGCCAATACGCGGAGTCTGTCAGCGGCCGGGCCATTGTTCGACGAGGTAATCGACGAACGTCCGGATTTTCGGCGACGACAGCTTCGTTCGTTCGAACAGCACATGGACGGGCGTCGCGGGCGGTGCGTACTTTTCGAGCACGGGCCGCAGGCGTCCCGCCTCGATGTGGGCGGCGACCTGCCAGCCGGGCGCGCGCACGATGCCAGCGCCTTCAATCGACGCCGACACGAGCGCATCGAGGCTATTCATCCACAGACGCCCCGTCACGCTGATGCGCGAGCGCGTCGTGCCCGACTGGAAGCGCCAGTCGACGGGGCCCGGCGCGTCCGAGAAAACGAGGCAGTCGTGCTTGCGCAGATCCTCGGGCGCGCGAGGCGTGCCGCGCCGCGCCAGATACGCGGGCGCGGCACACACGACCATCTGGATGTCATCGAGCTTGCGCGCAACCAGACTCGAATCGGCCAGACGGCCCACGCGCACGGCAAGGTGCAGGCCCTCTTCGACGAGATTGACCACACGGTCGACGAGCATGAGGTCGACGGCGACATCCGGATGAAGCGCGAGAAAGCGCGGCAGCAGCGGTGCGATCACGAGCCGGCCAAGCAGGTTCGGCGCGCTGATCCGTAGACGCCCGGACAGCTTGCCGCGACCGGCCGACAGCGCACTGCCGAGTTCATCGACCTCGCCGAGTATCGCTTTTGCGCGGTCATACAGAATGCGTCCTTCGTCCGTCATCGCGAGGTTGCGCGTGGTGCGCCGGAGCAGTTGCGTGCCGAACTGCTCTTCCAGCGCCGAGACGTGCCTGCTGACCGAGGTCAACGACATCGGGATCGCGCGCGCAGCGGCGGACAGGCTTCCCGCCTCCACGACCCGCACGTAGACGTTCATTGCTTCAAAGCGGTCCATGATTCGAGCCTTCCGGATTTCGCAAGGGTGCTTGCCGATCGACAGGGATACCGGCGATTTCCGGGATAGTCTACATTCGCTGCATGGAACGGCAAGAGCCGATGCCGCGCCTTATCGTTGACGAGGTTGACGAGGTTGACGAGGTTGACGAGGTTGACGAGGTTGGCGGGATTGATGAGGCCGATGGGGCCATGCGTCGGCTCGCGTCCAGGCCTCGGGAGCGCGCAAGCATGAAACGTTCGATCTACTGGCTGATGGCAGCCGCGGCCGGCATCGTGGTCGCGAACAACTACTACAACCAGCCGTTGCTGGCCGAATTCGCGCTTGCGTTTCATGCGAGCGAGCGGCAGGCGGGAACGGTGTCGGTGGCCGCGCAGACGGGTTACGCGCTCGGCCTGCTGCTTTTCGTGCCGCTCGGCGACAAGCTCGAGCGCCGCTCGATGCTGCGCACGTTGCTATGCGTCGCAAGCCTGGCGCTCGTCGCCGTCGCGCTGTCTCCGACACTGAACTGGCTCGTGGCGGCCAGCTTCGTGACGAGTGTCGCTAGCGTCGCGCCGCAGTTGCTCACGCCCTTCGCGGCGCAACTGGCGGGGCCTCAGCAACGCGGCGAAGCGGTCGGCATCGTGATGTTCGGACTGTTGTGCGGCATCCTCGTGTCGCGCTCGATTTCCGGCACGATCGCCGGGCACTTCGGCTGGCGCGCCGTCTATTGGCTCGCGGCGTCCGCGATGCTCGTCACGGCTGTCGTGCTGTCGCGCATGCTGCCTCGCGGTCAGCCGAGCTACACGGGCACTTACCGCCACCTGATGGGCTCGCTGTGGACGCTCCTTCGCGAAGAGCCGCTCGTGCGTCAAACGTCGGCCATCGCGGCCCTTCAGTTCGCCGCATTCAGCGCGTTCTGGGCAACGCTGGCGTTTCACTTGCGCAGCATGGACGGGCACTACGGAAGCGAGGTGGCGGGGCTCTTCGGACTCGTTGGCGTAGCGGGTGCGCTCGCATCGACGAGCGCGGGCAAGCTCATCGATACGCGCAATCCGCGTCTCGTCGTGCTGGCGAGCGGCGCAATCTTCGTCGTGGCTTTCGCGATCCTCGCGCTGACGGGATCGACCATCGCGGGACTGGTCACCGGCGTGATCGTTCTGGACCTGGGATTGCAGAGCGGACACGTCGCGAACATGGCCCGCAACATGAGCATCAGAAGCGACGCCAGCAGCCGCATCAATACGCTTTATATGGCGATTCGGTTTGCGGGCGGCGCGCTCGGTTCGTCGTTGGGCATCCTGGCGTGGAGCGTATGGCAATGGCCGGGCGTGTGTGCCGTCGGACTGGCGCTCGGATGCGGGTCGCTGATGTTGCAGGCGGGACGGCAGCCGACGGATGAAACGGCGCATCGGCAACGATCACGCAGTTGATGCGGCCGGCGCAGCGGGCGATGGCACGTAAGGGCTGCTTTCGGCGCCGTTGGCCCGATCCGACGGACGCGCGATGCCTTAGCCGCGCACGCGTCAAGGACGCGCGAAATCGTCGGTGGTGAGTTCGATATGCGCGGCTTGATGCGCGAGAAGCTTGCGCTCCGCGATGGCCCGGATGCGGCCGTAGCCGTCGCGAAAAGTCTTCAGGACCCGCGCGTCGCTCGCCTTTGGCTCGAGCCAGAAGTACGCTTCGAGCGCAGCGATGCTGATCACGCATTCGACTGTGCTGTTCAGGTGTACAAGGCCGAAAGTCACGCCACGGCCATTCGCGAGCACCTGCGGTTCCAGATCAAGTGTTTCCATCGGAAGTCAGCGCGTTCAGGCGCGCTTTCTGGTTGAGTATCGGCTTCACGAATGGCTGTTCTTGATGCGCTCGACAGCCACGATCAGATACGGCACATACTCTTGCGGAAACTCGTCGCGCTCGCCCAGCCGTTCGAGCACATGAACGAGCACATAAGGAAGAATGCGCCTCGCCGGCTGTTCGTCCGAATCCACTGGCAGCGGCAAATCACGAATGCTCATCATCTGAGCACCTCTCTTCTGCGTCCTGGCGTCATTGCGCGGCGATCACCCGGCACTGCTTTTCGATCGCGGCTATGCGCCCTCAATTGTCAAACGGATTCTAGCCGCGCAGAAAGTGATTGCGGCGAACTGCGATATGTTCGAAAGCGCGACCTTTCGGACACGCCTGCCGATACTGGGTTTGACGCCGATGGATTTTCGCGGCACGCAGCGCGGAAGGAAGCGACAGGGATGGACAGGTCAGACATGAGACCGGCAATGCGTTCGAGCATCAACTATTCTCGATCGTGCCGAGGAAGGTCGAGCGCGTAGCGAATGGCTCGTTCGATCCTGTTTCGAACCTCACGCATCGCGGGCCGATCACGAATGCAATCGAACCGTTCCAGGCCTTCGGCAAGCGCGCGCCGGGTTGGATCAAGGTCGAACGAGAACCCTGAGCGGCGCCGAGCGCTCTTCGCGCAACGCTGATCGCAGCGTTAGCGGGCCGGCCATCCGTGAAGCCCGCTAACGATCACTGCCGCTCGTCACTTGTTGGGCAACGCATACGCGATCACATAGTCCCCGAGCTTCGTGCCGAACGAGCCATGCCCGCCCGCGGCAATGACCACGTACTGTTTGCCGTTCATCTCGTAGGTCATCGGCGTGGCCTGTCCGCCGGCGGGCAGGCGCGCGCGCCATAGCTCTTCGCCCGTGTCCGTGCTGAACGCGCGCAGATAGTTGTCGGCCGTCGCGCCGATGAAGAACACATGACCCGCCGTCGTGACCGGGCCGCCGAGCATCGGCATGCCCATCTTGAACGGCAGCGGAACAGGCGCGCTGTCGCGCACCGTGCCGATCCGCTTTTTCCACACGATCTGGTTCGTCTTCAGATCGAGCGCCGCGACGTAGCCCCACGCGGGCTGCTTGCACGGCAGTCCGACGGGCGACAGGAACGGATTCAGCGTCACGCCGAACGGCGTGCCGTATTGAGGCTGGATGCCGACCTCGGTGCCCGTGCCGGCGGGACCGGCCTCGGCTGGCTCGATGGGGTTGCCGGGGCCGCGCGGTATCAGCCGCGAGACGAACGGCAACGCGATCGGATTCGCAATCGCGATCTGCCGGTCCGTATCGACGGCGAGACCGCCCCATTCGAACATGCCGAGATTGCCCGGGAACACGAGCGTTCCCTGTTCGGACGGCGGCGTGAACGTGCCTTCATAGCGCAGCCGATGAAACATCACGCGGCACGCAAGCTGGTCGTACATCGTCGCGCCCCACATGTCGGCGCCCGTCAGGTTCTTCACTGGACGGAAGGTCAGTTGCGAGTATGGCTGCGTCGGCGATACATGGTCGCCTTTCGCAGCGCCTTGCGGCACGGGCTGCTCCGGCGCGGGCACGATCAGCCTGCCCGTGCGGCGATCGAGCACGAAGATGTTGCCCGTCTTCGCCGGCACGTAGATCGCGGGCACGACGTTGCCGCTGCTATCGGCGACATCCGCGAGCGTCGGCTGCGCGGGCACGTCCATGTCCCACAGATCGTGATGGACCGTCTGATAGAACCACGCGAGCTTACCCGTCGATGCGTGAAGCGCGAGCAGTCCGCTCGCATAGCGCTCGTTGTCGGGCGTGCGATCGCCGCCCCAGATGTCGGGCGTCGCCACGCCCATCGGCAGATAGACGAGATCGAGTTTCGCGTCATAGGCGGAAGGCGCCCATGAGTTCGGCGAGTTGTGTGTGAAGCTGTGCTGATCGTCGGGAATCTCGTTCGGCGTTTTGGAGCCGGGATCGAAGGCCCACACGAGCTTGCCCGTTTCGACGTCGAAGCCGCGTATCACGCCCGACGGCTCGCGCGTCGAATAGTTGTCGGTCACGGACCCCGCGACGACGATGATCTTGTCGGTGACGATGGGCGGCGATGTCGGTTCGTACTGGCCCGATGTGGTGACGGGTTGCAGGCGCTGGAGATCGAGGTCGCCGTTGTTGCCGAAGCCGGCGCAGCGTTGACCTGTTATCGCATCCAGCTCGAACAGATGGCCGTTGTTGACGGGCAGGATCACGCGCCGCGCACAAGCGGGCTGTGCGCTTTGCGCGCCGCCGCCGCTGGCGGCTGCCGTCTCGTGATACGACACGCCGCGACAGGTCACGTGCTGGAAGCTCGGGTCGGGCTTCAGGCCCGGATCAAAGCGCCACTTCTCCTTGCCCGTTGCGGCATCGAGTGCGAACAGGATCTGGTGCGGCGAGCAGAGATACAGCATGTCGCCGGCCTTGATCGGCGTCACTTCGTCCGTGATTTCGACGGGATCGTTCGGGCCTTTCTTGTCGCCTGTTTCGAATGTCCACGCGACTTGCAGGTCCTTCACGTTGTGCTG
The DNA here is from genome assembly GCF_040965635.1 of Paraburkholderia phymatum. Lineage (GTDB taxonomy): Bacteria > Pseudomonadota > Gammaproteobacteria > Burkholderiales > Burkholderiaceae > Paraburkholderia > Paraburkholderia phymatum_B. Next base: position 170,810 of record NZ_JBFRCH010000010.1, on the reverse strand, counting down.
GTCGATCTGCGTGAGCGGCGAATAGCGGGTGCCCGCCTGCGTGCGGCCATACGCTGTCCAGTCCTGACGCGGGACATCCGTTTGCGCTGGCGCAGTTGCACTCGCAGCAACCGTGCCGTTGATCTGCTGCGAATCGTTGAACGCGGCATACGCGAGCGCAATGCCCGTGACGACGAGGCACGCGACGAGCGCGACCGCGCCGGCTCGCGTGGATGTGCCGAACGCATGAAAGATTGACGTTAGCAACAGCCACAGGCCGAACAGCACGAGGATGTCGGTGCGCGGCACGAGCGCCCAGAAGTCGAAGCCCGATTCGGCGATGGCCCACGCGAGCGTGCCGATCAGCAGCAGTGCGTAGAGCAGCAACGCGAGCCCATTGCGTCGATACGCAAGCCACGCGACGACGAGCAGTGCGATGCCCGCAGCCACGTAATAAGGCGACCCGCCGATCGCGACGAGCCACACTCCGCCAACGAGCAGATACAACCCGGACAGCGCGGCAAAGAGAACGCTCAGGCAGCTTGCGATGTTCAATGGGGACCCGGGCTTTGACGCGTCATCCGAAGAAGCCCTGGACGCGTCCGTTTTCGTTTCGTCGTTCATGCTGTATCCCTCCGGATCGTCAGCGTGCCGATACGAAATGCCTGTTCGGCGGGTATGCGCAAAACATGCGCGCGAGAATTCGATCTGCAACCTCGCGACTTAGCATCTGGCGAGCCCGGTGCCGCAGGCATCACAGGTCATAGGGGACTTCATGGGCAACGAAGCAAGCGGCGCGTGCCGGTGCGATCGTTGATGGCACGTTTTCGGGGTATCGAGTCTTCGTCAATGAACGCTTCAAGCGTGGGCAAAATTTTCAATCAACGGCATCGAGTGATGCGCAGGTTTGTTGATCGCGGCGACTGCACATGAACCTTGACGCGCATCCGTTGCGTTTCGATGCATACGATCCGCGCGACGCGTCGCACGCAATCTGGCTGTGCCTTTCGTCGATGCGCACGGTCAGCAAAAACTCATGCGACGAACAGATGCGCGGGCAACACACCGCCAGATGTTCAAAGATAGTTAAATCTGCATGATCACCGTTGCTGCTTGCGGGACAACGAACGAGAATGAAGTCGCGGTGACCGTACCGCAAGTGGCATTTAGAGCCGCAGCCGTGGCTGCGGCTTCTTTTTCTGCGTTGTGAATGAAGATGCCATTGGGAGCGTGACGGCAGCGCGTAATCGGCGTGGCTCGATGCGAATAACAGATCTTTTAAGGGAGCGTGGTATGGGAATCCTCGACAAGGTGGGCGAAATAGCGGGCGCGGTAGCGGCAGTCGAAGCGCTCGAAAAGGTTGATCCGGATGCAGGTCTGCTGACCAGGGCAGCGGCCGCCGTGGCAGGCTTCGAAGGCGCGGGCGCGCTGGAATCGCTGGTCGAAAAGAAGAAGGACGAAGCGCAAGAGGCAGCCGACGATCCTCAAGCGGATGACACTTCAGGTTCTCAGGCTTAACCGCGTCAGCATGCCAGCCGGTGCATGAGACGAAGGCGGTTGAAATCGTCGATGTGCTGGCTGCCTCGTATGAAGACTCACATTGCGGGAGAGTTGCAGCCGCGATTTGCAGCCGTGATGTCTTTCCCGATTATTCAATCACGATCATTCAAATAAGCCGAAGGGATTTGCCTCGCAAATCCCTTCGGCCTTCGACACATTCGCACGTCGCAAGTCGAGATGCCGCTATTGCGCGGCAGTGAGCCTGGGTCCCGGGCGCGTCGGCAGCGACACGTCCTGTTGTCCCTTGCGCTGGTCGGACACCGCCTCGATGCCCTTTCTCGTGACATCTTCGAGGAAGATAAGCCGCGACCGGTAGTACTCGGCGCGCAACTGTGCGTCGAGTACCTGCTGTTCGGCACGGAACAATTCCATGCGCAGTTCGTCCACCGCGCGCTCGGCCTGTTTCTCGGGCGTCGGCGCGTGGCGTGCCGCCCAGTTTGCAATCCACATCAGCATGATGAATCCCTCGCGTTATCGGACAACGTTGCGCAGGCTGCGAAGCTGTTGCACCGCTCGCTCACATACGACGATCGATTCCTGACGTCAAAAGACTACCAAAACCTGATGTGTTCGTTTTTTAAATAATGTTAGTGCAGTTTTCGCACGACGAGCATATGGCCGGCTTCTTCCCTTACGTCATTGCATCAAAGGTGCAAACGGGAATTGCCATTCGTGTTTGTTCGTCGACTTGACAATTGCTAAAAGAATTCGAATTGCGGATCTCATATAGTACCTACCGCAATTCGAATTTCTTCGAATACGAAGGCAATCAGGGAGAACTACCAGACTGGACTATCCAGCTTCCCGATGATCGTTGAAGTGTGCGAATGACGCGCAACGGTCATCAAACTGTCATGCAGACGTCATTGCAATTCGCTCGAAAAAAGACAAAGGAAAGTCGATGCGTATCGTTCAGGAATTCAAGGAATTTGCCCTCAAGGGCAACGTAATGGATCTCGCTGTCGGCGTCATCATTGGCGGTGCCTTTTCCGGCATCGTCAATTCGCTGGTGAAGGATCTGATCATGCCCGTGATCGGCGTCGCGACGGGCGGCCTCGACTTCTCGAACATGTTCGTACGCCTTGGCGACATACCATCCACCTTCAAGGGCAACCCGGACTCCTATAAAGATCTGCAGGCTGCCGGGGTCGCGGCGTTCGGTTACGGCTCGTTCATCACCGTGCTGATCAACTTCATCATCCTCGCTTTCATCATCTTCATGATGGTGAAGTTCATCAATCGCCTGCGCAACCCGGACCCGGTCGCTGCACCCGCACCCGCCGCGCCATCCGAAGACGTGCTGCTGCTGCGTGAGATTCGCGATGCCGTGACGGGCCGCGTTTCCTGAGTGTTCACTCCAGGCGCGACTCACAGCGCGACTCACAGCGCGACTGACAGCGAGACTCACAGCATTACCGAGGCCTTTCATTCGCAGCGCGCGCGCCTATTGCACGCTGCTTACTCGGATGGCGAAGATGAAGACCTGGAGAATCATCGGATTGTGCAGCATGGCGCTGGTCATTCTCGTCCTGTTCACGAGCATGTGCGTCATCCTGCAAGAAGGCGTGGCCGCGCGCGGCGCGGGTGGAACGCTGCCTCACGTCGTGCATCCGTAACTTATCTGCCGATCGGTTGCCCGTGCTTGCGGCAACCATCCGGCAGTTCGCCTGCCGCGAGCGGCGAGTCAGCGGGGACGCACGGGACGGCTGCGATCGATACGGCGTCGTCTGCTCAATTGTCGATCCAGTCGTTTCGTGACCGTCAGCCATTTGACAGATGATAGTGACAGATGGTGGCAACAGTTCAGCGCCCGCCCGGCGTGATCCGCTGCGAGCCATCACGGCCCGCGACAGGCGAGAGACGGCGGGCGCCCTCATCGACAGCGCCGCCTTGCGGGCGGCCTCTGCGGGCTAAAGCAATCGGTTAGGCGAACCGATCTAACAATCTTTAAATGATTTTATTGCGCCCTCTTTTTATACTGTGCGCAAAATTGTCAAAATCCATCGACGCCAGATGACAATTTTTTCGGGCTGCCAAGGCTAGCAGCACCGAGAGGGACTCGAATCGTCGTTGTTCACCGAGGGATCGGATGTTTTTCAGACCAGGCACTACGAGGATTCCGTTCAGGACCGGCAACGGGGCGCGCAAAGGCGGCAGCGACGGGCGGCGAATCGAGCTGGACCCGGCGAACGACTATCACGCTCGCGCGGCAACGGAAGCCTATGCGGATTCCTGTGCTTTGGACATGCCGTGGCTCGCCGAGTGGCTGCGCGATTCTGCGGCAGGCGATGGCGATGCCGGTCTGACGAATTGCGCATCGACGGTTCGCCGCGTGTTCGACCTCGCGCAGGAGTGTGCGTCGCGCGAGCCGGACTACGCGCACGCCGCGTGGGAGCATGTGAGGGTGGGTCTGGAGGCGGCGCTGAGCGCGCATCTGCGACGGAAGGAAAACGTCGACGACAAGGTGGCGGCCCTGAGTGGCGCTGGAGCAAAGGCATGACGGACAGCGCGTTCCCGGACGCGATGTGTCCATCGGCCCGATGAGTGATTTCGCGTGCGGGGTCTTATGAGAATTGCAGTGCTGGACGATGATGTGGCGCAAGCCGACTTCGTTTGTCAGTCGCTGGCGGTAGATGGGCACGATTGCCATGCTTTTGCTGAGGGCCAGGCGCTCGTGAAGCATTTGCGCCGTCAGACATTCGATCTGCTGGTGCTCGACTGGAACGTGCCCGACATGTCGGGCGAAGAGGTGCTGCGCTGGGTGCGTCAGACCTTGTCCGACCGTCTGCCCGTGCTGTTCATGACGAGCCGCAGCCGCGAGGCGGATATCGCAGCGATGCTCAACAAGGGCGCCGACGACTATGTCGTCAAGCCCGTCGCGACGAGCGTGCTTCTCGCTCGCGTCAGATCGCTGCTGCGTCGCGCCTATCAGCTCAACCAGGCGGCGACGCGGGAAATCTTCGGGGAATTCGAGTTCGAGCTGGGATCGAAGCAGGTGGTCGCTCGCGGTCTGCCCGTCACGTTGACGCAGAAGGAATTCGAACTCGCGCTGCTGCTGTTCCGGCATCTGAGCCAGCCGCTATCGCGCGCGCATATCCTCGAAGCGATCTGGAGACAGGACATCGACATTCCGTCGCGCACGATGGACACGCACGTATCGATGCTGCGCGCAAAGCTCGGTCTTCGCCCTGAGAAGGGCTATCGGCTCACGCCCATCTACGGCTACGGCTACCGGCTCGAACGGCTCGAAAAGGGGGATGCGTGACGGTTGCCGTAGCGGACATCGCACCGCGCGTGCCGTCGCCGCCGCTGTCGTCGCTGCGGCGCGTTTTCGTCCGGACGGCGCCATTCGCGTTGCGCGGCATCATTGGGTGCGTGATGGCCGCGCTGGCGCTGCTGCCCGCATGCGCCGACGCGCAAACGGCCGTCAAGCATGCGCCCGCTGCATCCACGGTCTACGTGGCGCGTGCCGGGGACACGCTATACGACGTCGCCGATCGCTACCTGCGCGACCGGCGCGACTGGGTCGTGCTTCGTAAGCTCAATCACGTCGAGGACCCGCTTCATCTACAGCCGGGCGCGAAGCTGATCCTGCCCGTCGCGTTGCTGAAGCAGGAGCCCAGGACCGCACGCGTCGTCGCGATGAGCGGTCCCGCCGAACATGCGTTCCGTCATAACGCGTTCGTGCCTGTCACCGTCGGCATGACGCTCGTCGAAGGCGACCGCGTGCGCACGGGCCACAACGGCTTCGTCACGCTGGAACTCGACGACGGCTCGCATCTGTCGGTGCCCCAGGACAGCACGATCGAGATCGGCACGCTGCGGCAGACCGTGCTGACGGGTTCGCAGGATCGCGTGATCGACCTGAGGCAAGGCGAGGTCGACAGCGAGGTCACGCATGCGACGAAGAAGGACGATCGCTTTCAGATCCGCTCGCCGTCGGTGGTGGCGGGCGTGCGCGGCACCCGCTTTCGCGTGAGCTACGACGGCGGCGAGCAGTCGACGGCCGTCGCCGTGCTCGATGGTGCCGTCGGCGTCGATGCGGCGCGTCTGCGGCCGCGTGCGCCGGGCGTGCCGCTGCAGGCGTCGACGCAACTGATTGGCGCGAAGTTCGGCAACGTCACGCGCGCGACGGGCAGCGTCGGCGCGCCCGTGGCCTTGCTGCCGGCGCCCGCGCTCGCGGAACCCGGCAAGGTGCAGGACACGAAGGACGTCTCGTTCGCTATCGTGCCGTCCGACAAAGCCCGCGCGTATCGCGTGCAGATCGCGCGCGACGCCGACCTGTTCGACCTGATACGCGACCAGCGCGTGAGCGCGCCGCACTCAACGTTCGAAGACTTGCCGGACGGCAACTACTTCGTGCGCATTGCGTCGATCGACGACATCGGCCTCGAAGGCTTGCCGCAGATCTACGCATTCGAGCGCCGCCAGTTCTCACTCGACGCGTCGGCGGGACAACGCCCCGGCAGCCGTGACTTCGAGTTCCGCTGGCTGTCGGCGAGCCGTCCGGGTGTCGAGACGCGGTTCCGCTTCGTGCTGGCCACCACCGACGATTTGCGCGAGCCGATCGTCGATCGCACGGATCTCACGGTGGGACAGATCGTCGTGTCCGATTTGCCGCCGGGTGTCTACTACTGGACCGTGATCGCCGAGCAGTTCGAGCACGGCCGGCTCTATCAGAAGGGAAGTTCCGTCCGCTCGTTTACACTGGCCCGGTGATGACCACGGGCGGCCCGCGCATGAGCTTCGATCCGCGCATACGTCTTGGGCGGCCAGTTGGGCGCCGCTTCCTGTTCGAATGGCTGTGCATCGGCTTCTTCGGCGTCGTGGTCGTTCTGCTCGGTTCGCCCGGCAGGCTGACTGTGAGCGCCGATCATCTCGTCTATGACCGCTTCCTGCGCTGGCGAGCGCAACCCGTGCTGCCCGATATCGCCGTCGTCGAAATCGACAACGCGAGCATCGCGCGGCTCGGGCGCTGGCCCTGGCCGCGCGCCGTGCATGCGCGGCTGCTGGACGAAATCGCGAAGGCGCAACCCGCTGCCGTGGTCTACGACGTGCTCTTCACCGAGCCGGCCGAAGACGATGCGCAACTCGCGCGATCGATCGCCGCGAACCCGACGTGGCTGCCCGTTCTCCTGACGCCTGAAGATGCGAGCGGCGCGCGCGTCGCAGTCAAGCCCGTCGAGCCGCTCGCCCAGGCCGCCGCGGGGCTCGGTCATATCAACCTCGAAGTGGATGGCGACGGCATCGTGCGCAGTGTCGCGTTGTTCGAAGGCGATGCGCATATGCGCTGGCCGCAGCTGATGGTGCCCGTATGGCGCGCGATCAGGCAGGGCAAGCTGAAGCTCGCGGACGATCGCGGCACCGCTGCGGCGTCGCCGGATCGAACGAGCGTCGATGGCGATGGGGAAGGGCGCTATCTGATTCCATTCAGCCCGCTCGCGCAGTCGTATCCGAAGATTTCGTTCGCGACCGTGCTCGATGGCCAGGTGCCGCAAGACATGCTGCGCGGAAAGATCGTGGTGATCGGCGTGACGGCATCGGGGCTCTACGACAGGTTTTCTACACCCGTATCGGGTCGGCTCGGCCCGTTGCCGGGCGTCTATATTCACGCGAACGTGCTCGATATGCTCGTGACGGGGCGCGAGATCGAGCCCGCGAGCGAGGCGCTCGTGTGCGCCGCGTCGCTCGTGCCGCTCGGCGTGCTGCTCGCGGGCTTGCTGGTGCTGTCGCCGCTGCGTTCGCTGCTGATGACGCTCGTGCTCTGCGTAGCGATGGTGGCGGGCAGCGCGGCGCTCCTGTACGGACTGCGGCTCTGGATTTCGCCCGTGCCCGCCATCGTCGGACTGATCGCTGTGTACCCGATGTGGAACTGGCGTCGGCTCGAAATGACGATGTCGTATCTGCGCAAGGAACTGCAGCGCCTCGCCGACGAGCCCTATCTGTTGCCCGAAGCGCCGCATCGCAGCCGCGAGTTCGGCGGCGACGTGCTCGCGCAGCACATGGCGCTGATGGCGCAGGCGGCGCGGCGCGTGCAGGACATGAAGCGCTTCGTGTGGGACAGCCTCGACAGCGTGCCCGAGCCGATTCTCGTAAGCGATGTGCGCGGTATCGTGCTGATCGCGAACCATGCAGCGAAGGCACACTTCGCGGGATTGGGCGCGCCGAGGCCCGAGGGGCGGCAGATGCGCGAAGTGCTCGGCAATCTCGTCTTCGTGAAGGCGATCGGTTCGAGCGCGGAGGCCGACGGCTTCGGGCACGCGCACTGGCCCGCGATACTCGATCCGGGGCGGATTGCGTTTGCCGGCATGATGGAGCAGGGCATCGAAGTGCGCGATCGCAACCAGCGCGATCACCTGTTGCGCTACGCAAGATGCACGAACGCGCAAGGCGAGGCGATCGGCTGGATTGCGGGCCTGGTCGACGTGACGGCCCTGCATGCGGCCGAGCGATTGCGTGAGGACGCGCTGCGCCTGCTGTCGCATGACATGCGCTCGCCGCAGGCATCGATATTGGCGCTCGTCGAGATCGAGCGGGCGCGCAAGCTCGAGTCCGACCGCATGCGCGATTTTCTGTGCCGCATCGAACGCTACGCGCAACGCGCGCTCACGCTCGCCGACGATTTCGTGCAGCTCGCGCGCGCGGAATCGCAGGCCTATGTGCTCGAGCCCGTGAGCCTCGTCGAACTCGTGATCGATGCCAGCGACGAGGTCTGGCCTCAGGCGCAAGCGAAGTGCATCCGCCTCGAAGCGGCGTACGACGAGCAGGGCGACGGCCACTGGATCAACGCGGACCGCTCGCTGATGACACGCGCGCTCGTGAACATCCTGAACAACGCAGTGAAATACAGTCCGACCGATACGCGCATCACGTGCACCGTCGCGCAGGAGCGCGGTGCTTCGGGCGCATCGCCGGCGCGCGTGAGCTGCACGATCCGCGACGAGGGCTATGGCATTTCAACCGAAGATCAGGCGCATCTGTTCGAGCGCTTTCAGCGCTTTCACGAAGCCGAGCGGCCGGAAGTGGCCGGCACGGGGCTCGGCATGGCCTTCGTGAAGGCGGTCGTGACGCGGCACGGCGGCGATGTGTGCGTCGAGAGTGCGCCGGGCAAAGGGACGGCCTTCACGATTTCTCTGCCCGTGCTCGACGAAGCCGACGCGCACGCATGAACGGCGCACGAACATGAACGGTACGCGAACTCTACTCAATCGAAGCGAGATGAAAGTGAAGAAAGTGACGTATAGCGCCGCAGTGGTCCTTGCGAGTGTCGTCGGTCTCGCGGGCTGCGCCGATGTGACGACGGATGTGCACGCAACGGGCGCTGCCGTCGTGCTGCAGGGCGAGCGTACCTATGCGTTCGTGCGTGCCCCGTGGCCGCAAGCGCATCCCGCGAGCGAGCAGTACGAAGCGCTGGTTCGAAACGAGCTTGCGAACTATGGGCTCGTCGATCGGACGGCGGATCACGCGAGCTATCTGGTGTCGCTCGCGTATGACACGCGGCCTGCCGCCGTCGGCGTCAGCGCGGCCGATTGCGGGAACGCATGCGACGGTGCCGCGGGCACGGGCTTTTCGCTGTTCGGGCGCGAGTATCGGCATTCGATGACGTTGCGGCTCTTCGAAGCGGCAAGCGGCAAGGAAGTGTACAAGGTCACGGCGACGAGCCGCGACCGCGATGCCGACACCGAGCATCGCATTCCGTGGCTCGTGAAGGGTGCGCTGGCTCAATTCCCGTTCGCCGGGTACGGCGCGTGGCGCGTGAAGTTGCGGCCGGGCGATGCAGCCGACAAGCAGGTGCCGCGCGTGGTCACGATGAAGCGCGTCGACCAGTGACAAGTGACAGGGCAGGCTGCGCCGCCCGTCACGGTTCCAGCAGCCGATGCAGGCGCATTTCTTCGAGATCGAGTTCTGCCTCCAGCCTGTGCAGTACGGAGTCTTCGATCTTGCCTTCGCGATGCAGACGCAGCAGCGTTTGCCGCGAAGTCGCAACGAGATCGAGTTCGAGGCGCAAATGGCGGGCTCGCAGTTCGACCTGTTCGCTGCCTTCCGAATGCGCTTTCTCGTTGTTGCGCACTCTCACTTCGTATTCGTCGATGAGCCGTCGCACGAGGTTCTTGTCCTCGCCCTTGGCCGACTTGCTGATCTTCTCCAGCTCGTTCAACGATGCACGGAACGTATGCGAGCGGGCTTCCAGTTCCGACATCGTCGAGCCGCGCATCGGCTGGAGACCGATGATGCGGATCAGCACGCCGAGACTGCCGCCCTGTATCACGAGCGTCCCGAAGATGACGAGGAAGGTGCTGAACACGATGGCGTCGCGATTCGGAAACTGCTCGGGCAATGCAAGTGCAGCAGCGAGGCTGACGACGCCTCTGACGCCTGCCCAACCAAGAACGGCGATTTCGCCGGGACGCCATGGGCGTCCTGCATTGCGATGTCCAGACGCGATGCGCGCGGGCAGATAGATCCCGATCGCCACCCATACGAGGCGCGACAGAATCACGGCCACGATGGCGGGCAACGCGACGCTCGCGCTCGTCGCCAGCATCGAGCGCGTGTCGCCCATCCGCTCGACGATTCCGTGCAGCGCGAGTCCGATCAGAATGAACACGAGCGCATCGAGCACGAACACGATCACTTCCCACGTTGCCGAGGCCTTGATGCGCGTATGCGCATCGAAAGCGCGATGCTGACGCACGCCGAGCATCAGACCACACGTGACGACGGACAGCACGCCTGACCCTCCGAGCGCTTCCGCGATGCTGTAGCTGGCCCATGCCATGAGGAACGTGAGCACGATTCGAAGCATCGGGTCCGGGACGCGCTTGATCAGCGACATCATGACCTGTCCGCACGCAATGCCGACAGCGATGCCGACGAACGTCAACATCAGGAAAACGCCCGTCGCGCGGCTCGCCGTGAATTGCCCGCTGAACGCGGCTGCAATCGACATCTGATAGAGGAGAAGTCCCGTTGCGTCGTTGACGAGACTCTCGCCTTCGAGCACGGTAACGAGCCGCGATGGAAGCGGATTGCGATCGAGGATGGCTTTCGCGGCCACCGCGTCCGGCGGCGAGACGATTGCGCCCAGAGCAAAGCATGCGGGCCACGCCAATGCGGGCGCGAAGGCATGCACGGTGACGGCGACCGCGACGGTGGTGAACGCAACCGCGCCCAGCACGAGCGACAGGATGCTCAAGACCTCGCGACGGAAGTCCGACCACGCGGTGTAGAACGCGCTCGACATCAGCAGTGGAGGCAGAACGGCTGTCAGCACCAGGTTGGGGTCCATGTCGACGGTCGTGTGCCGTCCCATCCGCGCGACGGCCGCCCCGCCGAACAGCAGGATCACCGCGGGCGGAATCGCCATGCGCTCGGCAACCCATGTCAGTACGCCAGCACCGCAAACGAGCAGCAATAGGTAGTGAAAGAACTCGACGTTATTCATGCAGGATTTTTTCTGGCAAACATTGGACGCTTGGAGAAACGGAGGCAACGCGTTCGCGCGCATCGTTCTGCTCAGTGCGATGCGATGTTGCCACCGATGTTTAGTATTCGTGTGTGAAGGGGCCGATGAAGTGATGCTCGATACGGTGAGCCGGTAAGTTGGTAAGCAGGCGAGCGAAGCGAAGGGAAACAAGGCCCGCATTCAGAACGTGGGCACAGATATTGAAGCCGGGCTTGTTGAAGAGCGCTCGATGACGATGCCGCGCGCGTCACACATTCGAGCGCGCGGCATCATGCCGATATCGGACAGCCGGACTTCTAAACGGCCCAGCACGAGCAACCCAGCGCGCCCCAAAAACTTTTGAGGTCCGACGCAGGCACGCTCTTCGACCATGCTCGCGCATGCGCGTGACCATGCACGCCACAGGCGCTCGCACAACCGCAGGCCAGCGCGTTCTGGCTGCGCTGCAACGGCGTGCCTTGCGCGGCCCCCCATCCTGCATAGCCGCCGTATGCGCGCACGGGCGACCAGTCTGGCATCGCGGGCGGAATCGGCGCATCGTGATCTGCAAAAGGACCGGCCGCATACACGATCTTGCCGCCCACCACGGTCAGCACGGCAGTCGTATCGGCGATATCGGACTCGGGGCAACTCAGATAATCGCGGTCGGGCACGATCAGGTCAGCGAGTTGTCCCGTCTGAATGCGGCCTTTTTTGCCTTCTTCATTCGAGAACCATGTGACGTTCTCGGTCCACATGCGCAGCGCAGTCTCACGGTCCAGACAATTGCGTTGCGGATAGATCCGCAGTCCCGCGAGCGTCTTGCCCGTGACGAGCCACGAGAGCGCGACCCATGGGTTGTACGACGCGACACGCGTTGCGTCAGTGCCCGCCGATGTCTTCACGCCTTTCTCCAGCATGCGCGCGACGGGGGGCGTTGCCTCGGCTGCCGCTGAGCCATAACGCTCGACAAAGTACTCGCCCTGATACGCCATCCGATGCTGCACAGCAATGCCGCCGCCGAGTGCCGCGATACGGTCAATCGACCGTTCGCTGATCGTCTCCGCGTGATCGAAGAACCAGTTCAGACCTTTGAGCGGAATATCGCGGTTGACTTTTTCGAAGACATCGAGCGCGCGGCTGATGGTCTCGTCATAAGTCGCATGCATGCGCCACGGCCAACGGTTTTGCGCGAGCACACGAACGACTTCTTCGAGGTCGCCTTCCATCTCGGCGCTCATATCGGGGCGCGGCTGGCGAAAGTCCTCGAAGTCCGCTGCCGAGAACACAAGCATTTCGCCCGCGCCGTTATGCCGAAAGTAGTCATTGCCCTGTTTGTATTTCGACGTGCGCGTCCAGTTCAGAAAGTCTTCCTTTTCGCCTTTGGGCTTTTGCGTGAAGAGGTTATAAGCGAGGCGGATCGTCAGCAAGCCTTCGTCAGAGAGCTTCTGAATGACTTCATAGTCCTCGGGGTAGTTCTGAAAACCCCCGCCTGCATCGATCGCGCCCGTCACGCCGAGCCGGTTCAGTTCGCGCATGAAGTGGCGCGTCGAATCGACCTGATAGTCGAGCGGCAGCTTAGGGCCTTTTGCGAGGGTCGCGTACAGGATGCCGGCATTGGGCTTCGCGAGCAGCAGGCCCGTCGGATTGCCTGATGAATCGCGCACGATTTCGCCTCCGGGCGGCTCCGGCGTGTCTTTTGTATAGCCAACCACGCGAAGCGCAGCCGCATTGAGCATTGCACGGTCGTATAGATGGAGAATGAACACAGGCGTATCGGGCGCAACGGCATTCAGTTCTTCGATCGTGGGAAGACGCTTCTCGGCGAACTGATGTTCCGTGAAGCCACCGACCACGCGCACCCACTGCGGCGGCGGGGTGATGGCCACCTGACGCTTGAGCATTTCCATCGCGACGGCAAGCGACGGAACGCCGTCCCAACGCAACTCCATATTGAAGTTGAGGCCGCCTCGAATAATGTGCAGATGATTGTCGATCAACCCAGGCAAGACGCGGCGGCCCTGCAGGTCGATGACCTTCGTCGCATTGCCTGCGAGCGGCAGGATTTCGGCGTCGTCGCCCACGGCGCTGAACACGCCTTCGCGTATCGCGACAGCCGACGCTTCGGGCTTGCTCCTGTCGAGCGTGGTAAAGCGGCCGTGATGCAGGATCAGATCGGGCGTATCGCCAGCGTGAGTGCTCATGAGCGTTTCTCCGATGAATCGGCGGCGGCAGCGCGCGACGTGTTGCCCGTCTGGCGTCCGGGCAGCGAGCCGAACATATGCTGCGTGCACTTCGAGTCGGTCCATGCGGTGTGGAAGCCGCTGCCGGACAGCATCTGTTTCGCGACGGGAATGATCTGCTCGCCGCCGAGAATGCCGAGCAGCCCGACAAGGGCGACAAGAGGCGGAGCTGGGGAACGCACGTTGATGAGGCTGTAGATCACGCCAACAAGTACGCCCGCAAGCAAGGAGAAAAGATAGAGTTTCATTGGCTCGTATTCCTGTGGTTCACGCGTCGTGCGAGTGCTTCGCAGGCGCTGGGGTGATAGGAAACGGCGACAACGGGTCGCCACTCATGTTGGCGGATCGATGAAGGTGATGCGCAAGCACTGCACGCGCAACACACCGGCAGTGTGGAACGCACGCTCGTCATCTGGCGGCGAGTACGCGAAAGAGTATCGGGTTTAAAGCACGATGAAAAGAGGGCATCACGTGCATGCATATTTTGGAAATGAATCGATTCGATTTCTTTAGTGATGTCTTTCCGTATCACCTATACGGTGCAAAAAGCAGAAGAACATGCTGCTCGGTTTCTTTCCTCTGTCATCTTCTTCAGGAACGTGCGAAATAGCTTTCATATCTCGCGGTCCATGTCATACACTTCGAATCTCGTTGCCTATGTGGAAGACTACTCGGGCTGACGACGGCGATCCTGTCTTGCCTGAATCCTGGGGGCAGGGCGGTCCTTCTCTTCTATCGAAACGCGGATGGATCACACCATGAGTAATCCAAAGCTTGAAGTCTTGACGCCCTCCAACTGTCAGATCATTTTCATCGATCAGCAACCGCAGATGGCATTTGGCGTCCAGTCGATTGACCGCCAGGTACTGAAGAACAATGTCGTCGCGCTGGCAAAGGCGGCAAAGGTATTCAACATCCCCACCACGATTACCACGGTGGAATCCGAGAGTTTTTCCGGCTACACCTACCCTGAATTGCTGGACGTGTTCCCCGATCATCCGCTGCTCGAACGCACGTCGATGAACTCCTGGGACGATCAGAAAGTGCGTGACGCACTGGCGAAAAACGGCCGCAAGAAAGTCGTCGTTTCCGGCCTGTGGACTGAGGTCTGCAACAACACGTTTGCGCTATGTGCGATGGGTGAAGGCGGCTACGAGATCTACATGGTTGAAGACGCATCGGGAGGCACGTCGAAGGCCGCGCACGACTTCGCGATGCAGCGCATGATTCAGGCGGGCGTGGTGCCCGTGACGTGGCAGCAGGTCTTGCTCGAATGGCAGCGCGACTGGGCTCACAAGGATACCTATGATGCCGTGATGGCGATCGTCAAGGAGCATTCGGGCGCATACGGCATGGGTGTCGATTACGCATACACGATGGTCCACAAGGCAGCTCAACGCGTAAAGGAAAAGCACGAAGTACTCGCGCCCGTGCCGGCGCCAGTCGCGAAGTAAAAGCGCGAATAACACAGCGATAAAACAGAGGGAAGTGGCGGGCCACATTCGCTTGCCACTTCCTGCCTGCTTGTGGCTGCGTATCAATCGAGTTGACGGGGCGACGCAATCATCGAGGCAAAAGGCGTCGTCTGATTGCAGCGAATTCGATGACGACGGAGGTGAGCCGGATGACTCGGCGGATCGTGTCGACGGGTAAGTGCATGCGAGGAACCACAACTTGTGTTATCGGCTCCCGCATTCATGAGACGTCATTCTTCCGGGTACGCCCACGGTGCGCTCGCAAGAGATTCGACGAGAAAGTCCAGCAGCGCCGTCACTCGTGCGGGCCTGAGAAGGCCTGGCGGTGTAATCAGGTTGAGGTGAACTCTCGCGATCTGCCAGTCGGGCAAGACTTCTTCGAGTGCGCCGCTCGACAGCGCATCCCAGACGACGAACTCCGGCTGCAGCGCCAGACCCTGTCCGGCGAGCAGTGCGGGGCTGATGGCCTCGGCGTTGTTGCTGCTGATTCGCCCCTTCACGGGCACCACGTATTCCCCTTCCGACTCGTGACGGAAGCGCCATTGGCCGGGCGTCGGCAGGTTCGTGTAGATCAGGCACGTGTGATCGACGAGTTCTTGCGGATGCGTCGGGCGGCCGTGACGAGCCAGATAGTCGGGGCTTGCGACAAGCGGCCGGCGCACCGCGCACAGCTTGCGCGAGCGGAGCGAAGAGTCGGGCAGTTCGGCGATACGGAGTGCAACATCGAATCCTTCGGCAACGACATCGATCACCGTATCGGTGAGCGACAGGTCGATGTCGACGTGCGGATAGCGGTTGAGAAATTCAGGGATAAGCGGCGTCAGATATTTGAGGCCGAACGACATCGGCGCGGTGACGCGCACCGTGCCGTGCGGCGTGAGCGCTTGCGCGGACGCTTCGGCTTCCACTGCTTCGCCTTCGTTCAGGATGCGGACCGCGCGTTCCAGAGCCATCACGCCTGTCGGTGTCAACGACAGGCGGCGCGATGTTCGATACAGCAGTGCCGTGCCGAGCCGTTGTTCGAGCCGCGCGATGGCCTTCGATACCGTGGGCTGCGACATGCCGAGCGATTCGGCCGCTTTGGCAAACGAGCCGAGATCGGAAACGCGGGCGAATATTGCCCAGGCTTCAAGATCGGGTAGAGGTGGCATGAAAAGATTGGAATGGAATCTATTCATTCCATTCTATTTATTAGGTTGAGGAGGTCCAATACTATCGCTTCTCCGAAATCGACGTTGCGAAGGTGCTCATGAATTTCGATGACGTTCGCAGCGCGGGACGGTATTCATCATCCAACGTCACGTTTGTTGATTCAACCTGGAGAACACGATGCCTCAAGCTCAAGCCAAGCCCGGAAAACTGCTGCTCTCGCCGTCCGATCACACGCTGATCATGATCGATCATCAGTCGCAGATGGCGTTCGCGACGAAGTCGATCGATCCCGTGACGCTTCGCAATAACGCGGCGCTCGTGGCCAAGGCCGCGAAGGAGTTCTCGGTCTCGACCATTCTGACCACAGTGGCCTCGAAGACTTTCTCAGGCCCGATCTGAGATGAGATCAAGTCGGTGTTTCCGGAAGCGGACATCATCGACCGCACGTCGATGAACACGTGGGAAGACCAGCGCATCGCCGATCGCGTCAACGCGATCGGCAAGCCGCGCATCGTGTTCGCGGGTCTGTGGACGAGCGTGTGCATCGTCGGCCCGGCGCTGTCGGCGCTCGATCAGGGTTTCGAAGTGTATGTGATCGCCGACGCATGCGGCGACGTGACCGACGAAGCGCATGAGCGCGCGATGGAACGCATGGTGCAGGCGGGCGCGCGTCCGATGACCTCGCTGCAATACCTGCTCGAACTGCAACGCGACTGGGCGCGCAGCGAGACGTACAACCAGACGGTGGCGACGTCGATCCAGCACGGCGGCGGCTACGGCCTCGGCCTGATCTACGCGAAGACCATGTTTGGCGGCAGCGAAGGTCACTGACCTCGCGCCACAGTGGCAAGGCTGGCGCGTTTGCGCGCCGGCCGCTCTTTTAGATGATCCGACGACGCAAGCAAGGTGAGATTCGATGAAAGTGTATGTGTTGTCACTGGGCGCCGGCATTCTGGTCGGCGTCGTCTATAGCCTGTTGAATGTGCGTTCGCCGGCGCCGCCGCTCGTCGCGCTCGTGGGCCTGCTCGGCATTCTTGGCGGCGAGCAGATCATTCCCGTAGGCAAGCATCTTTTTTCGGGCTCGCCGCTTTCGACGGCATTGAACGAAGCGCGCAGTACGGCGCACATGTTCGGCATGCTGCCGAGCCGTCATGCCGTCGGGCAGGCTGGCCGCGCAAATATCGATGGTGCAGAAGGTGCCGATCACGCCGATAACGCCGATCGTGCCGATATCAAGGAAACCCGCTCATGATTGCATCCGCAACAGCCCCTGACCTCATCCTGCACAACGGCCGCTTCACGACGCTGAACCGCGCGAACCCGAGCGCGAGCGCGGTCGCGATCAAGGACGGCAAGTTCGTCGCTGTCGGCGATGATGCCGACGTCATGTCGATGGCGACTTCCGCGACGACGGTGATAGACCTGAAGGGACGTGCCGTTCTGCCGGGGCTCATCGACAACCACACGCACGTCGTGCGCGGCGGCCTGAACTTCAACATGGAACTGCGTTGGGACGGCGTGCGCTCGCTCGCCGACGCGATGAACATGCTCAGGCGTCAGGTCGCCATCACGCCGCCGCCGCAGTGGGTGCGCGTGGTCGGCGGCTTTACCGAGCAGCAGTTCGCCGAGAAGCGTCTTCCCACGATCGAAGAACTGAATGCCGTCGCGCCAGATACGCCCGTCTTCATCCTGCATCTCTATGACCGTGCGTTGCTGAACGCGGCGGCGCTGCGCGTGGTCGGCTATACGAAGGACACGCCGGAGCCGCCGGGCGGACAGATCACGCGTGACGGCGACGGCAACCCGACGGGTCTGCTGCTGGCGAAGCCGAACGCGTCGATCCTGTACGCGACGCTCGCGAAAGGGCCGAAGCTGCCGTTCGACTATCAGCTCAATTCGACGCGCCATTTCATGCGCGAACTGAACCGGCTCGGCGTGACGGGTGTCATCGATGCAGGCGGCGGCTTCCAGAATTACCCCGACGATTACGAAGTCATCCAGAAGCTCGCGGACGACGGACAGATGACCGTGCGTCTCGCGTACAACCTCTTCACGCAAAAGCCCAAGGCGGAGAAGCAGGACTTCCTGAACTGGACGAAGACTTCGAAGTACAAGCAGGGCGACGATTACTTCCGTCATAACGGTGCTGGCGAAATGCTCGTGTACTCGGCGGCGGACTTCGAAGACTTCCGCGAACCGCGCCCCGACATGCCATTGCAAATGGAAGACGAACTCGAAGAAGTCGTGCGCGTACTCGCCGAAAACCGCTGGCCCTGGCGGCTGCACGCAACCTATGATGAAACGATCAGCCGCGCGCTCGATGTCTTCGAGAAGGTCAACCGGGACATTCCGCTCGACGGCATCCACTGGTTCTTCGATCACGCCGAGACGATCTCCGAGCGTTCGATGGACCGTATCGCGGCGCTTGGCGGAGGCGTAGCGGTGCAACACAGAATGGCCTACCAGGGCGAGTATTTCGTCGAACGTTATGGCTCAGCGGCAGCCGAGGCGACGCCGCCCATCGCGCGCATGCTGGAGAAAGGTGTGCGCACATCGGCGGGCACGGATGCGACGCGTGTCGCGTCGTACAACCCGTGGGTGTCGCTTGCGTGGCTCGTGACGGGCAAGACGGTCGGCGGTCTGCGCCTCTATCCGCAGCGCAATCGCCTGGACCGCGATACCGCGTTGCGCATGTGGACCGAGAAGGTCACCTGGTTCTCGAATGAAGAAGGCAAGAAAGGCCAGATCGCAGTGGGCCAGCTTGCGGATCTGATCGTTCCGGACCGCGACTTCTTCGCGTGCCCCGAGGACGAGATTGCGAGCACCGTGTCGGATCTGACGATTGTCGGTGGCCGCATTGTCTTTGGCGCGGGAGCGTTTGCCGATCTCGACGACAACGCGCCGCCGCCCGCGATGCCCGACTGGTCTCCCGTGCGCCGCTTCGGTGGCTTCGCCGCACGGAAAGACTCGAAGGGAGAAGGCGAGGCTTCGTTGCAGCAGATGGCGGCGGCATCGTGCGGCTGCTCGAACGGATGCGCG
The DNA here is from genome assembly GCF_040965635.1 of Paraburkholderia phymatum. Taxonomy (GTDB): domain Bacteria; phylum Pseudomonadota; class Gammaproteobacteria; order Burkholderiales; family Burkholderiaceae; genus Paraburkholderia; species Paraburkholderia phymatum_B. The sequence goes on along the minus strand of NZ_JBFRCH010000010.1, from coordinate 151,917 downwards.
GTGCACGGCCACGACCACGCGCGCGCGTGGTCGAACAACGCGCCCGCGTCCGATCTGCGCTCGTTCTGGGGCGCGCTCGGCTGCGCGTGCTGGGCGGTCTGACATGAACGCTCACGCTCAAGGGAATCCGCACTGGATCGCTGCGCTGCTCGCGCAGCCCTGGCTTCTGATGCTCATACGCACGGCGCTGGTGTCCGCCTATGTGATCGGCGGTCTGGCCAAGCTCGCGAACTTTCATGGCGCGGTTCTGGAACAGGAGCATTTCGGGTTGCACCCGGGATGGCTGTGGGCAGCGCTCGCGATCATCGTCGAGCTGGGCGGCTCGGCGTGCGTGATCGCCAATCGCGTCGTGTGGCTGGGCGCGGGGGCGCTCGCCGCATTGACGGCCGTGGCGATGTTCGTCGCGAACGACTTCTGGAACCTGACGGGCGACGCGCACTTCTTTGCGTTGAACGCCTTCTTCGAACACCTTGGACTGATCGCCGCGCTCATCATGGCGACATGCCTCGCCGGCGTCCAACATTCTTCCGGCCATGCCGGTGTTCAATAAAGACCCAATAAAGACCTTAAAGGACCTTCACCATCATGCGTAACCTCCGTTCCCTGATTGTGACGACGCTTGTTGCCGTCGGTCTTGCCGCATCGTCCGTTGCGCCTGGTGCGTTCGCTGCATCTGCCAAACCGGCGGCGGCTCCGCAGCTCTCCGTCGGACCGCAATACGACACCACGCACGTCTACGTCGCGCCCGATGACTTCGACAAGTTCACCGACAGCTTCGTCGCGACCTTCGGCGGCCACAAGTCGCAGCAAGGCGTGTTTCAGGTGACGCCGACGCCGAGCCAGACGATGTCGCAACTCGTCTTCACACCCGTCGGCACGATCTCGGTGTTCGGCTTCAAGACGCCCGTTCCGTATCCGTTCGGCAACGAGCGCACGGGCTACCTCGTGACGGACATGGACGCAGCCGTGAAGTCGGCGAAGGCACACGGCGCGGATGTCACGGTTGCGACGTTCCCTGATCCGATCGGACGCGATGCGATCGTCTCGTGGCCGGGCGGCGTCAACATGCAGCTCTACTGGCACACGAAGGCGCCGAATTACGATGCGCTGCAGACGGTGCCCGAGAACCGCGTCTACGTATCGCCGGAACGCGCCGATGCGCTGATCCGCAATTTCGTGGCCTTTTCGCACGGCAAGGTGATCTCCGACGATCGCAAGGCGCCGGGTGTCGAGATCGGCCGGCCTGACGACACGTATCGTCGCGTGCGGATCGAGTCGGGCTTCGGCCGGATGACGGTGCTGGTGACGGACGGCCACTTGCCGTATCCGTACGGCCACGAGATGACGGGATACGAAGTGTCGAATCTCGGCGACACGCTGCAGAAGGCGAAGGCAGCAGGCGTCACGGTGCTGGTCGCGCCGTTCACTTCGGCCAAACGTGAAGCGGCCGTCGTGCAGTTCCCCGGCGGCTATATCGCCGAGATTCATGCAGCGGCGCAGTAACGTGTGCGAGAACGCGGGCGTGCGATGTGTGATGCGTGCGTATGCGCGCAAGGGCGCGCGTGCCGATACCGTTTACTCCGATGTCATCCCAAGGGCGGGAGAGGATCGATGAAATCTGAAGACAGCGTGCTCGCCGCTATCGCAGGCTATGTCGATACGCTCAGCTTCGTCGCGCTTTTCGGCCTGTTCACTGCGCACGTCACGGGGAACTTCGTGCTGATCGGCGCGGAGGCGGCAGGCTTCGGCCAGGGCGTGTTCATGAAGCTGATGGCGTTCCCGGCATTCGTTGCGGGCGTGGTCGTCAGCAGCCTGCTCGTGAAGAGCATGGAACCGGCGACGCCCAATCGCGCCGCGTGTCTTCTCTATGCCGTGCAGGCGGCGCTGATGCTGGCCTTTTGCCTTGCGGGTGTCGGCGTATCGCCCGTGGTTCATTCGGACAGCACGCCCGTCATCGTGTGCGGGATGGTCGGCGCGGCGGCGATGGGCGTGCAGAACGCGCACGGCCGCCTCGTGGCGCGTCCCGGCGTGCCGAACACCGTGATGACGGGCAACGTCACGCAAGCCGTGCTCGACGCAATCGACGTACTTTCGCCGCGCGCGCCATCCGATGCGCAAGCCGTGGCGCGAACGCGTCTGGGCAAGATGCTGCCGGCCATTCTCGCGTTCGCTGCGGGCGCGATCGCAGGCGCGCTTGCGTATCGGCATGTCGGGTTCTGGGCACTGCTGCTGCCGTTCGTCGTGCTTGTGTGGCTCGCATTCAACGCACGCGATGGACAGACGGAGATGGCCACTCATCCTGGCGCTTCGCCAACCGGTTCTACGACCGCGACCAACGCAAGGAAATAGTCGAAGCGGTTCTGGTCGGACTGCTGATTGCGGCAGTTCACGTTCGATTGAACGGCAAGTGCGAACTCCATTTCGAACAGGCGCTGATGAATGTCGCGAGCAAACGTATCGCATTCCTTTCACGACACGGAGACGCTATGACGCGTGTGTGGCCCAGGCCGTTCGCAGGTACGAATGCTGTTGCGTGCCTTGCCCTTTTCGTCGCCGGCCTGGCGTTGAGCGGCAGTGCGCGGGCGACGGAGGAAACGGCTTCCGCCGATACGGCAACGGCCGCATGCACCGCGAAGCGGCCCGTCGTGCTGTTCAACCGCTGGCAGGAGGACTGGTCCGTGCTCGCGGACAAGTGCGTGCCCCGGCAGCCGCTGGATAGCCTCAAGTACATTCCCCTCGGCGGCGATCCGCATTCGTATCTGTCGCTCGGCGCGAATCTGCGCGAGCGCCTCGAAGTCAACGATGCGCCGCTCTTCGGCATCGGCACCGGGCATTCGGATACCTACGTGATACAGCGCGCGCAGCTCAGCGCCGACGCGCGTATCGGCCCGTACCTTCAGTTCTTCGCGCAGCTCGAAGATGCGAGGCCGTTCGGCAAGGATACGGTGTCGCCCGTCGACAAGAATCCGCTCGACCTCGAGCAGGCTTTCGTCGCGTGGGTCAGTCCGTTGGGACCGGGCACGTTCAAGTTCCGCGTCGGCCGTCAGGAGATGGCGTTCGACTTGCAGCGCTTCATCTCCGTTCGCGACGGCCCGAACGTGCGGCAGGCGTATGACGCGATCTGGGCGGACTACGAGTACGGCAAATGGCGCTTCATCGGCTATCTGACGCAGCCTGTGCAGTATCGCGACGTGACCACGTTCGACGATGTTTCGAACCGGCATCTCACGTTCAGCGGCGTGCGCTTCGAGCGGCAGGGCGTCGGGCCCGGTGATCTTTCAGGCTACTACTCGAAGTACAACCGCTCGAATGCGCGCTTCCTCGATGCAACGGGCGACGAGCATCGCGACGTCTTCGACCTTCGATACACAGGCAAGGTCGGCCGCGTGGACTGGGACGTGGAGTCGATGTATCAGTCGGGGCACGTCGGCAACAAGACGATCGGCGCGTGGGCTGTCGGCTCGCTCGCGGGCTACACGCTGGACCTTCCGTGGGCCCCGCGCGTGGGCGTCCAGATCGACGCGGCGTCGGGCGACGGGCATCCCGGCGACGGACGCGTTGAGACATTCAATCCGCTGTTTCCGAACGGCTACTACTTCACGCTCGCGGGCTACACGGGCTATGCGAACCTCATCCACGTGAAGCCGTCGATCACGTTGAAGCCGACGAGCAAGCTCGCGCTGCTCGGCGCGCTCGGTTTCCAGTGGCGCGAAACGACAGCGGATGCCGTGTATCAGCAGGCCAATGCCGTTGTGCCGGGCACGGCGGGACACGGCAGCCGGTGGACGGGCATGTATGTGCAGGTGCGCGCCGACTGGACCATGGCAGCGAACCTGATCGGTTCCGTCGAAGCGGTGCACTTCCAGGTCGGCGATTCGATTCGAAACGCGGGTGGCAGCAACGCGGACTACGTGGGCGTCGAACTGAAGTATGGATGGTAAGTGCATCGGAAGCGAAGCGGCACGTCATCGCGTGATGCCGCGTGTCGCCAGTTATCTGTGGGTCGGAAGGAGAGCATCGATGAACGCAAAGATCGCAATGACAGGGGCTTGGGCAATCGCCGTGCTGACGCTATCGACAAGCGTCTTCGCACAGACTGCGGGCGCGCCGAATGGCGCAAGCGCTGCGGCGCCTGCCGACAGCACGCAAACCGCCACGGCTACGAAAGTGAACGACCGCCAACTGGAAAAGGACGTGCATCATGCGCTCGGCAAGACGAAGCATCTGACGAGCATCGGTATCAGGGTTCACGCTGATGCCGGCGTCGTCACGCTGACGGGAACGGTGCCCAACCGTGCCGCAGTGGACAGAGCGGCTAGCGCCGCAAAAGGTGTTCGGGGCGTCACGGAGGTCAGGAACAACCTGACGATTCAGAGCGATCGATGAATGCCAGATAGCGAAACGCTTCGTAGCGGAGGAATGTGATGGGCACTTTCGCGGAAGAAGACATCGGGCGACGCGCGTTGCTGGACATCCTGCTACCCGTTGCGCACGCACCGGATTCCGCAATGGGCACGGCACGCGGGAAGAAGCAACGGTTCCGTTTGAAGAAGCGCCGCTTGCGGGAAGAGCGCGCGCCTGAAGTCGACGCGGAGCCTCGGCCGACGCGTATATCGGTTGTAGAGCGCCTGTCATCGGAAACCGTGAGCGTTTGCTGGAGCGACGCGAGAATGGGCCGTTACTCGGAACAGGTCTGGCGTCTGGGACGCGCGCGCACCGATTCGCTCTGCCTGTTGACGGGCAAACAGATTCGATACGGCGACAGGATCTTTCGGCCCCGGACCGAGCAGGGCTATCTCACGACCGATCACAACCGGATGATCCTCGCGTGCGCCATCGATGATTTGTGCTGTGCGGGTGCATGAGAAGCGCGAGTGCTCATCGTCACCGCGCGGCGTGATACGTCGAGCTCGCGGACCCATACGGGGAAGGATTGCCGAAGCGAGGCATCGATCCGTTCGCGCGGGCGTGCTTCAGTTCGGCGACGACTTCGGCGCGCGTTTTCGGACGTCCAGTGGAAACATGCGTGGTCGAATGATGGCGCGACGTCTGTCCGGCGTGTCGCGTCTTTGCGGATGTTTTGTCGGCCGACGCAAGCCGCTCGCGCCGCGTGCCGTGTTCCGGCCTGTCACCCGATTCGGTCGATGCGCGCACGAGGGCCGATGGTTGAGCCGGCGGCACCACGGCACGGTCTGATTTCTCCTCAACGGGACTGCGCGAAGCGTCGTGCGCGCCTTCGCGGACTGCGGCAGCGGCAACTGCGGGTGCCATCGTCTTCGCTTCCCTCGCTTCGCGGATATTGAGTTCTTTTTGCAACTCCAATGCTTCAGGAAGATTCGCGCGAACCGATAGCACTGCACCGAGCAATACCTTCGCGGACGTCAGATCGTTGCGGTGCAGACTCGCGCGTATCGACTGGAGGATGAACGCGATGTCGGCATCGGACGTGCCGTCGGAGGTAGCCGCAGATAGCTCGGCGCGACGCGCGGATTCGTCCGCCGCGCTCGATGAACTTGCACTGGGCGGATACTCGTCGCCGCCATACACCGACCGGTAGGCGGCAAGCCTGTCGCTGTCCATCGGCAGTGCAAGCGCCACCACTATCAAAACGACCATGATGACAAAGCCGGCAATGGCGATTCTGTCCGGTCGACGGATCATCGCGTTCCTCCTGACGAGTTGTGCGTCCCCAGGCCACCATTCTGCGTTGCCCAGCAATGCGCGTGCCAATGCTTTAAAGCGATCGCTGCAAAGCCATCGCCGATAAAAACCTCCACATTTTTCACTCTTATTCCATCAATTGCCAAAAGCGGGTTAGTTGGTCTGCAATAGATTCTCAATTCCGATATAGTCGCGATTTTTGGCGAGCCAGAATGCGCACGCGCACTGCGCGTTAAGCCCATTTCGAGCGCCGAATTAAAAAGCCAAAAGACCATTCACTCTTTTCCCTGGAACCCGAATGCGAGCGATCATTCTTGCCGCGGGCCTCGGCCTGCGACTCCAGCAACCCCCGGGGGAGCAGTTTCCAAAATGTCTGTTGCGATTCGATGGCGTGACGCTGCTCGAACGACATCTGTCGATGCTCGATGCGGTCGGTGTCGATGAAGTCGTGCTCGCGCTCGGTTTTCAGCCGGAACGCGTCGAGGCCGAATTGAAGCAGGCGGGCCGCAAGGTGCCCGAGATCAGACTCAATCCGCGTTTCGACCTCGGCAGCGTGCTCACCGTGCATACGGTTGCCGATGCGCTCACGCGCGGCGGCGATGTGCTGCTGATGGACGCCGACGTGCTTTACGACGAGCGCATGCTGGCCGCGCTCGTCGCCGGCGATCACGCGAACCGCCTGCTGATCGACCGTGATTACGAAGCAGGCGACGAGCCCGTGAAGCTGTGTTTGAAACACGGCGTGCCCGTCGAGCTGCGCAAGCAATTGGCCGTCGGTCTCGACTACGACGCGATCGGCGAATCGGTCGGCTTTTTCCGCTTCACGCATGCGGCGGCAGAGCGCTTCGCGCAGATCGTCGCGGGCTATATCGACAGCGGACGCGCAAACATGCCGCACGAAGAAGCCGTGCGCGACCTGCTGCTCGAACGCACTCACGCATTCGATGCGGCCGACGTCACCGGCCTGCCGTGGATCGAAATCGATTTTCCCAATGATGTTGCGCGCGCAAGCCAGGAAGTTCTGCCGCAACTTCAGCGGCCGGCTTTGCATGGGACCCGAGTAAGTGCTCTGCATGGCGCCGGAGTAAGTGCTAAAGCACCAACTCCGGCCGACAGCTCTGCATGGGGCTGGAGTAAGTGCTAAAGCACCAACTCCGGCCGACAGCTCTGCATGGCGCCGGAGTAAGTGCTAAAGCACCAACTCCGGCCGACAGCTCTGCATGGCGCCGGAGTAAGTGCTAAAGCACCAACTCCGGCCGACAGCTCTGCATGGGGCTGGAGTAAGTGCTAAAGCACCAACTCCGGCCGACAGCTCTGCATGGGGCTGGAGTAAGTGCTAAAGCACCAACTCCAGCCGACAGCTCTGCATGGGGCTGGAGTAAGTGCTAAAGCACCAACTCCAGCCGACAGCTGAAGCACTAACTCGGATCGACATTGGAGTTACACGATGAACGCACGCGAACCTTCTTTCGTCACCACGCTGTCGCGCAGCGCGCGCCTGCGACAGATGCTGACGAGCAACGAACTCGAATTCCTGATGGAAGCCCACAACGGCATCTCCGCGCGTATCGCGCGCGAAGCCGGCTTCAAGGGCATCTGGGGCTCGGGCCTTGCAATCTCCGCACAATACGGCGTGCGCGACAACAATGAAGCGAGCTGGACGCAGGTCGTCGATACGCTCGAATTCATGGCCGACGCGAGCGACCTGCCCATCCTGCTCGACGGCGACACAGGCTACGGTAACTTCAACAACGTGCGCCGTCTCGTGCGCAAGCTTGAGCAGCGCGGCATCGCGGGCGTGTGCATCGAGGACAAGCAGTTTCCGAAGACGAACAGCTTCATCAAAGGCGAAGCGCAACCGCTCGCCGACATCGACGAGTTCTGCGGCAAGATCAAGGCGGGCAAGGACTCGCAGACGGACGAGCATTTCTCGATCGTCGCGCGCGTCGAAGCGCTGATCGCGGGCTGGGGCATGGACGAAGCGTTGAAGCGCGCGGAAGCGTATCGCCAGGCGGGCGCCGACGCGATCCTGATTCACAGCAAGCTCTCGCGTCCCGATGAGATTCTCGAGTTCGCGCGCGAGTGGGCAGGGCGCGGTCCGCTCGTCATCGTGCCGACCAAGTACTACAGCACGCCGACGGAAGTGTTCCGCAAGGCGGGCATCAGCACGGTGATCTGGGCGAACCATCAGATTCGCGCGGCTACGTCGGCGATGCAGGCCGTCGTGAAGGAAATCTACGAGAGCCAGACGCTCGTCAACGTCGAAGACCGCATTGCGACCGTCAACGAGATCTTCCGTCTGCAGGACGCCGACGAGTACTCGGAAGCGGAAGAGCGCTATCTGTCGGCATCGCGCGCATCGGGCTCGGCCATCGTGCTCGCCGCGAGCCGCGGCAAGGGCCTCGAAGCGGTGACGACGGACCGTCCGAAAGTCATGCTGCCCATTGCGGGCAAGCCGCTGTTGCGCTGGCTCGTCGACGCGTTCAAGAAGCAGGGCGTCAACGACATCACCGTGGTCGGCGGCTATCGCGCCGACTCGATCGACACGGCGGGCATCAAGCTCGTCGTCAACGAGCGTCATGAAGGGACGGGCGAGCTGACGTCGCTCGCATGCGCCGTCGACGGCTTGCACAACGACACCGTGATTTCGTACGGGGACCTGCTGTTCCGCAGCTACATCGTGCGCGATCTGGTCGAAAGCGAAGCGCCGTTCAGCGTGGTCGTCGATTCGTCGACGGTTGCGGAAGCGGGCGCGGCGAACCAGAGCGTGCGCGATTTCGCGTGGTGCTCGTCCGCCGACGATCGCGGCCTGTTCGGCAACAAGGTGCTGCTGCGCCGCGTGGCGAACAACGAAGCCGACGTAAAGGGCGAAGCGCCGCATGGCCGCTGGATCGGTTTGCTGAACGTGCGCGGCGAAGGACGCGAGCGCTTGCAGGCGGTGATGAACACGCTGCGCGCGCGCGCCGATTTCGATGCGCTCGATATGCCCGCGCTGCTGAACGCGCTGATCGAAGCCGGCGAAGAAATCGAAGTGCAGTACGTGCACGGCCACTGGCGCGGCGTGAACGACCTCGAAGACTTCCGTCGCGCGGGCGATTTCGCGCATGAGCAGACGCCGCTTGCAAAGGGCGATGCGGCGGGAGGCGCGGCGCAATGATCGAAGCTGCGCAGTTCGTCGAGGCGGCGCGCGAGCGTGGCTTCGACTGGTATGCGGGCGTGCCGTGCTCGTATCTCACGCCGTTCATCAACTACGTGTTGCAAGACCCGAAGCTGCACTACGTATCGGCGGCGAACGAGGGCGATGCCGTCGCGTTTATCGCGGGCATCACGCTCGGCGCGCGCGGTGGTCAGGAAAACGGCGGGCGCGGCGTCACGATGATGCAGAACTCGGGCCTCGGCAACGCCGTGAGTCCGCTTACGTCGCTGACGTGGACGTTCCGTCTGCCGCAACTGCTGATCGTCACGTGGCGCGGCCAGCCGGGCGTGCCCGATGAGCCGCAGCATCAACTGATGGGCCCCATCACGCCGGCGATGCTCGACACGATGGAGATTCCGTGGGAGACGTTCCCGACGGAAGCGGACGCGATCGGCCCCGCGCTCGATCGCGCGATCGAGCATATGGATGCGACGGGCCGCCCGTACGCGCTCGTGATGCAGAAGGGCAGCGTCGCACCGTATGAGTTGAAGGACGCGGGCCGCGCAGCGAAACGCGCAGTGCGTGCGTCGCGCGACGTGTCGCGAGGCGTCTCATCCGATGCGCTGCCGACGCGCAACGAGGCGCTGCAACGCGTGATCGCGCACACGCCTTTGGATTCGACGGTCGTGCTCGCATCGACGGGTTTCTGCGGCCGCGAACTCTACGCAATCGACGACAGGCCGAATCAGTTGTACATGGTCGGCTCGATGGGTTGCCTCACGCCGTTCGCATTGGGTCTTGCGCTCGCGCGTCCCGACCTGCATGTCGTCGCGCTCGACGGCGACGGCGCCGCGCTGATGCGCATGGGCGTGTTCGCGACGCTCGGCGCATACGGTCCGTCGAACCTCACGCACATTCTGCTCGACAACGGCGCGCACGATTCGACGGGCGGCCAGTCGACGGTGTCGCCCGAAGTGTCGTTCGCGGGCGTCGCGGCGGCGTGCGGCTATGCGTCGGCTGTCGAAGGCGATGACGTGAGCCTGATCGACGAGCTGTTCGCATCGCCGCAACTCGAAGGTCCGCGCTTCGTGCGCGTCGCGATCCGTCGCGGCACGCCCGATGGCCTGCCCCGCCCGACCATCACTCCGCCTGATGTGAAGACGCGTCTGATGCGCCACATCGCCACTTCCGGCTCGAACGAAGGAGCACGCTGATGCTGCTGATGAATCCAGGCCCCGTCACGCTGACTGAGCGCGTGCGCAACAGCCTGCTGCAAACGGACCTGTGCCATCGTGAGAGCGAGTTCTTCGATCTGCAGGACGAAACGCGCGCGCGTCTCGTGAAGCTGTACGATCTCGACCCCGCGCAATGGAGCGCCGTGCTGATGACAGGCTCGGGCACGGCGGCCGTCGAAAGCATGATCGCGGCGCTCGTGCCGGAAGACGGCAAGCTGCTGATCGTCGAGAACGGCGTGTACGGCGAGCGCATCACGCAGATCGCGACGCAGTACCGCATCGCGCACAGCATCGTGAAGCACGAATGGATGCAGGCGCCGGATCTCTCACGCATCGCGGCCGCGCTCGACGCCGACACGTCGATCACGCATGTCGCCGTGATTCATCACGAGACGACGACGGGCCGTTTGAACGACCTGAAGGCGCTCGCCGAGGTTTGCCGCGCGCGCAACGTGGAGATGCTCGTCGATGGCGTGAGCAGCTTCGGCGCGGAAGAGATCGATTTCGCCGAAGGCACGATTGCAGCCGTCGCGGCGACGGCGAACAAGTGTTTGCACGGCGTGCCGGGCGCGGCGTTCGTGATCGTGCGGCGCGATGCGTTGGCGAGCGCCGCGAGCCGCACGTATTACCTCGGGCTCGCGCGTCTCGCGAGCTTGCAGGATCAGCGCAATACGCCGTTCACGCCGTCCGTGCATGCGTATTACGCGCTTGTCGAAGCGCTGCGCGAACTCGACGACGAAGGCGGCTGGAAGACGCGTCACGGGCGTTATGCGGCGCTCGCCGAGCAGGCGCGCGCCGGGCTTGCTGCGCGCGGGATCGACAGCGTGTTGCCGCCGCAGGAGTGTTCCGTCGTGCTGCGCGCGTATCGTCTGCCGAAGGGCATCGCGTATGAGCAGCTGCACGATGCGTTAAAGGCGCGCGGCTTCGTGATCTATGCGGGGCAGGGCGGTCTGTCGAAGGAGCTGTTCCGCATCTCTACGATGGGGGCGATTCATGCGCCCGATATCGAGCGGTTGCTGGCGAGCTTTGATGAGTTGATGCGGTAGGCTCGCCCGTCATTGACTTCTCTTCGATGACTCGACACCCGGAGGCATCCGGACTGGCGCTGGTGCGCCGATACCCGTCTCCGGATTCGTCGAGCCCTGCGGTATGGTAGGGCGACCGCTGGCCAGAGTTGCCGGGGCCACGGGACTGCCGGCGGCAGGCGCACCGGTTCCCGTCATATTGGCCCGCGGCGCGCCGACGGCTGGCGCGCTTATGCCTGCTGCGCCTGCCGGGATCGGCGAGGCCACTGCAACCGCGCACATCGCCAGCGTCAGAAGAGCATGCGTCGTCTTCATATTGATCTCCTTCAGGGATGGCATCGCATCCCGTTTGTATTGCGGGTGGCATGAACTCACTGATAGTTCATCGTAAAAGTCATCACCGTGTTGGCCGACCCGGCCAGCACCGGAGAGCCCGGTATCTCGTAGTAGCGAGCCTTGAACGGGATGCTGAAGTTGCCGCCCGCCGGGTTGTATGACGTGAAGGCAATGGGATTTCCCAACGGCACCGGAGTACCTGATCCGTCCAGTAACTGCACGCCGACACCACGCGCCTTCGATCCACTGTCCAGTGCGACTACCGAGTTGGCGGTATCGACAACCGACGTGACGGCATCGATTTCGTAATGGACGTTGTTGATGCCGGAAGGACAGCTATTGAGATTGATCGTGAAGGCCGTGGTGCTCGTCGTCGAACCGACTCCATTGAACTCGGTATTCGCGTGCGATCCGAGATTCACGGTCACGGATGGAGTCGTGCACGCAATCTCCTGGAAACTCGGATTGCCGCTGACGACAAGATTCGCGTTGAGGATAGGGCCTGCGATCGGTCTGTCTGACATCCCGACCGTGCCAATCACAGCCGGCATGCTGATCGTCCCGCCCGTGACAGGACCGGTTTTCACGAATGCAAACGTGAGACTCGCGCCAAACCAGAGAGTCGGGGCAGGACTAGCACCACCGGAGGTAGAAGCACCCGAGCCGGCCCAATTGACGTTGTCCAAAGGTATGCCGATTGGAAGACTAAATTCGATGTCGGCCCACACATCCGCCCCGGTTGTACCGTCAGACCAGGACTGCAGCTGCGAGGCCGCGCCGATCACCAGACCAACGCCGGCGAGGTTCGTCTGGAACACCGTAAAACTCTGGCCATCTTCAGAATATGTCTGGCCGGCTGGCGTCAGCGTCGCGAGGTACGCCGGGCCGGAATAGATGACATTCCCAGCCGGCGGAGTGCAGCTCCATACATGCGCATAGGTCCTTGAGAATCCCGTCCATGGCGTAATGCGCGTGCCAACAGGGGTATCGCGCGGCACGCTGTAGGAACCGGCCGGCAGCGCAAAGCTGAGGCTGCCCGGGGCAGGACCGGAAGAACACGTGACAGCGAGGGCATTCGCACTCGTCAAGCCGGCCAGAGCGATCAATGCGGCCGCAGCCAGCCGGGACCATCCAGCGGAGCGTCGCCAGCGCGAGAGACCGCGCAGCGCGAACATCCAGTTGTCAAACATCACCACTCCAATTGTGGGAAGACACGCTTCCCGTCACCTTCATATCTCAACGATCGATCCGACCTTCGCATGCGCGGATCGTCAGCGGCCGACCCTTCGGATCGGGGCCCAACTCACACAGAAAGTCCGTGCCCCGCAGCGTACGAATACAGTTCGGTGCCGCCGGCACGTGCACGCTTCCGCATCGCGCCGTGCTTACGCCAGGCAGCCACGCACGACAACAACGGGGCCACCCCGTGTCGCCGGGACTGTTGAAACCACCGCCCTCAAGATGCCTTCGCCATCTGCTACAACCTGCATTCGGCCGGCACGCGCACGACGATCCGGCTCTTTGCATCCGCCAGTTTCGGCAGCGCATAACCCAGAGTGCAGGTCTCGTTCGCCCCCGTTCCCCACTTCGCCGTCAGCGTTCCGCTGTCGCTCTTCAGGCCGCGCACGACAATGCGGCCGGCCTGAGCCACCGTCCCGACAATCTGTCCCGCCGGGTCCATCACGTCCGCGCCGAACGGCAACGGCTTGCCGTCAGATGTCCTGACCTGAAGCAGCGCGGCGCGGCCCGGATTGTCGGTTTCGAACTTCACCTTGACCACGGCGCCCGCCGTCGGAGCGACGTTCTGTATCGTCGACTTGAATTCGACGTCGAGCGGCAGGCCCTTCGGATCGATTTCGATCTCGTTGCGCGAGAACGGCGTCAGATTGGACACGACGGCATGACCCCAGCGGTCGACGCGCAGGCCGTTGCCGTTGAGCACGCGCGCGCCCGCCGCGTCCTTTGCTTCCACGACGGCCAGCGTGTCGCCCATGCTCGACATGAAGGCGATGCCGCCCGGGTACGCGACGACACCTCCGGAAATGCCCGCACCTACCTGGCTGTAGTTGCTGCCCTTGCTGACGTTGGCGGTGAGCGTCGCTGCCGAAGAAATGTAGCTGGCGCCCAGGCCCGCGCTGGTATTGCTGCCCATGCCGCCTCCGCCGCTGTGGCCGGCGCTCGCGGAATACGAGAACGAGTTGTCCGTGCCGAGCGAACCCGATACGGATTCCTGCGTGCTCAGGATGCCAGACGAATCCTTCGTCAGACTGGTACTTGCGTAAGGCGCATACGGCGACTTGCCTAGCGGGATGCCGAGCGTGAGCATCACGCGGTTGTCCCACCTCTCGCTGTTGATGTTGAGCTGACGCGACGCCGAAATGCCGAAGTTGATGTTCCTGTAGCTGTTGCTGTAGCCGGCCTGGAACTGGGTATCGCGGCCATTGCGGTTCCAGTAGTCCTGCGTGGACCCGGACAGGTAGAAGGTGCCATAGCCGGCAGGCAGAAGCTGATTGACCATCAACTGCAGACGTCCGCGCACGGTCCCGCCCATCGCGAAGCCGAGGCCTTGCCGATCCAGATCCTTCAGCGCCATCGCGTCGGACAGGCCAAGGAAGCCGCGCGTCGAGTAGCGGTAGGCCGCGAGCGTCAGATTGGTGTTGGTGGGCGCGACCAGCTTGCTGTATGAAATGCGGATGCTCTGCCCGTTGCGGCTGGGTTCGTTGGTGAGGCCCGTAGTGGCATGCGTGATGTCGAGCCCGAACGCGCCGTACGCGGTATTCAATGCGACGCCCACTAGCGCAGAAGCGTAGTTCTGCGCGAGCAACACGCCGCCATAGCCGGTGAACAGGTTGTTGAAACCGTGCTGGACCGTCGCCTGGAAAACGCCCGGCGCGATTTGCACCGAAGGGTTGCGATACTGGCCAACGGTCACGTTGAAGCGTGTCGTTCCCGGGCGCAGCGCATTGACCATCGGCGCATACGGAACGCGTGAGATCCGCTGGCTGCCGTCGGCTTCCGTCACGATCACTTCCAGGTCGCCGCCATAGCCGGTCGGATACAGATCGTTGATCTCGAACGCGCCCGGCGACACCGTCGTTTCGTAGATGATGTTGCCGTTCTGCCGGATCTGCACGCGCGCATTGCTGTTGGCGATGCCATGAATGGTCGGTGCATAGCCGCGCTGCGACTCCGGGTACATCCGGTCATCGCTGGCCAGTTGCACGCCGCGAAAGCCGAAGCTGTCGAACATCGAGCCGTCGGTAAATGCATCGCCGATGACGAGCTGGCTCTTGAGCGGCGCGATCGAGCGCTGCATGTTCGTCTGCAGGGCCTGGTACTGAGTGCCCGCATGGTCGCTGTAGACGAGGCTGCCGTCGTGGTGAAAGCGCCATGGGCCAATGTTCACGCCGGCATTCAGTCCCACATAGGCCTGCGTATAGGACACGCCCGCGCCGTCCGAGTGATACGCGTTGGCGTTGTACTGCACGCGCGCGGCGGGCACGCCGTCGTCCCAGTAGCGCGGATCGACATAGCCACGCGCTGCGCGGCTCATCGCGATCTGCGGCACGCTGATGTCGAGGCGCTGCTCGCCGTTGTCGAATACGGCGGTGGCGCCAGGGATCAGCGTCGGAAGCGGCGCGCATGCGCTGCCCGCGTTGTCCGCGAGAAGTGCAATGGCCTCCGGCGAAAGCTTGTCCGCATCCACGCCGATGTGCTCCAGCATCGCGCGGTCAAAGCAAGGCTGTACGTCGCCGCCTCCGGCCTGGCGCAGCACGGCCTGCGAGCGCCCCGTCCAGACCTCGTTGACGTACAGATCCACGCGGTAGATGCCGGGTGCCGCAGCATTGCCCTGATTGAAGCGCGAGACGTCCAGCCGCGTCCCGCCCTGCTCGTGCAGGAACGCATCATTGAATTCGACCGAGGCGACCGTCGTATCGGCCGGCGCAGGCTGGGCTGCCCATGCGCCTACGCTTGAGAACAAGGAAAGCGCCACCGCACTCATCGGACTGAGGCGCGACGGAATCGGGCGAGTACTTCGATACGAATTCATACAGTCGACTCAGGATTCAGGACAACAGTCCGCCCTGCAGCTGTCGCAGCTGCATCAAGAGACTGTTCGGAGAGAGGTGAAGTTGGGCAGCCGGTTACGACGTGTCCGTCCCGGCTGTCCCTGGGTGTCCCTAGTTGGCAGCGGATAACGAGGCCTCGCCGTCGATGGGGCCGCCCCAGTCATTGATCGCGCGGTAATGAACCTTCGCGCCAGCCACAGGACTGCCTTCACCCTCAAGAGGAAACACTGCGGTTCCACCGGGGGCGACCATGCCGCCGTCGACGTTCTTCAGGGTCTTGCCGCCTGCGCTGACTTCAAGGCTGGCACAGGAAACGTAGTAAGGCGTCGGGTTGCGTGCCTCGATCGCGGGTGTCTTCGCGGACTGCGTGATGCGCCAGGAAAGCTGTGCCGGCGCATCGGCCGCTACGCCCTTGAGACTGGACGGTCGATAAAAGAGCTTGATACGCGTACGGAATGCCAGTTGCAGCTTGTTGACATCGGCCAGTTCGCCCGTCGGCTTGGGCGGCACTTCCAGTACGTTGAGCCAGAACACCGATTCCTTGTCCTGAGGCAACGGCTCGCCCGTATAGAGAATTCGCAGCGTCTGCGCTTTGGCGGGATCGATGCGCGCGGCGGGAGGCATGACCGTGAAGGGCACTTCGATGGAAGACGGAGTTTCCTTCGCATTGCCCGTGTCCACCCACGACTGGACCAGTGCGGGCAGTTTGCCCTCGTTGGTCATCTTGACCGTGGCTTCGCTGTCCTGCGAGTTGAAGACGACGCGTGTTGCACCGACCACCACCGACGCATGCGCACCCGGGGACCCGATGAGGCCCAGTGCAAGCATTCCGGCGGCCAGCACGGATTGGATCGTTCCCCTGGCGTTCATTGCAGCATCCAAGAATGAAAAGGCAGGGTGACGGCTTTCGATCAGGTGTCACCCCGCAGAGTCGATTAGTTGTACGAGATGTCGTAAGTGACGGTCGCGGACACGGAGCCCGCGCCGGCGGCACCCGTCGTGGCGTGGTACTGGGAGAAGTAGTCCAGGTTGGCTGCACCGCTCACGATGGCGACCGACTTGGAGTTCTGCAGGCCCGCACCAATACCGTCCGAGGCGCCGACCGTGATGACGCTCGCGTCCTTGTTCAGCAGTTCGACCTGCACGTTGGCGGCCGTGCCGGCATTGATCAGGCGGCCCGTGCCGAGGTCGACAGTGGGGGTGGCTTCAAAGTACGTATGCACGTTGCCCGTGCCCGTACAGTTGCTCAGTGCAATGCGAAAGCCGGTGCGGCCCGAGGTCTGGTCGGCGGCCGCCAGGGTGGTCGTCGAAACCGTCGGCATCGTCACGGTGAAGTTCTGCGGAGCCGTGCCACCATTGATCTTGCAGGTGGTGGACGTGATTGCGCCCGTGAACGTGATCGTGCCGTCCGGAGCAGCGTGCGCAAACTGCGAGCCCATGGCGCCCGCGGCAACGATCAGAGCTGTGAAGAGCTTGATTTTCATAAGTTAGTGTCGTGTGAGTCGAAAAAATATTGATGAACCAAAGCGGCCCTCGACACGAGAACGCTGCCCGGATTCCACGCTCCTCGGCGCCCAGCGGAACTGCTGTGCATTGCCAGGGAGTTTCCGCATCGTATCGACGCGCAGACTCAGTTTCTATCGAACAATTACTAAAAAATTGGCGAGCGAATAGAAGAATGCCTGGATGGTGGCGAGACAGAACGTGATCGAATGATCGGCGTGATTGTCGGAACGATGGTCACGGTCACAGTGCTTTACGCATCCGCGATGGTTTCAGCGGCAGAGGGCGTGGGATCCCGCTTGTCGACGCGCTGCTTGTGGTTCCGTACGTCGGTCGTTGCCGATGGCTCGCCACAAAACCGCGCCGGGCAGGAACGGTGAATGTCACGTCGGACATACGGACGGCACGCTGTTGCTGACATCCGCTGTGGGCGTGAAATCGGCTGTTACCTCGCTCGTTACCATAGCGAGCAGATGCAAGCGAGTCGAGCGGCATGACGCGCGACAATGAGACGGTCGCGCTCCGCGGGATTCAAAGAAGCAGGGGACGCCCTTCGGTCAGACGTCGCCCGGCATAGTCGGTTAGTTATACGAGATGTCGTAAGTGACGGTCGCGGACACGGAGCCCGCGCTGGCAGCACCCGTCGTGGCGTGGTATTGGGAGAAGTAGTCCAGGTTGGCTGCACCGCTCACGATGGCGACCGACTTGGAGTTCTGCAGGCCCGCACCGATACCGTCCGATGCGCCGACCGTGATGACGCTCGCGTCCTTGTTCAGCAGTTCGACCTGCACGTTGGCGGCCGTGCCGGCATTGATCAGGCGGCCCGTGCCGAGGTCGACAGTGGGGGTGGCTTCAAAGTACGTATGCACGTTGCCCGTACCCGTACAGTTGCTCAGTGCAATACGAAAGCCTGTGCGACCCGAAGTCTGATTTGCCGCCGCCAGGGTGGTCGTCGAAACCGTCGGCATCGTCACGGTGAAGTTCTGCGGAGCCGTGCCGCCATTGATCTTGCAGGTGGTGGACGTGATTGCGCCCGTGAGCGTGATCGTGCCGTCCGGAGCAGCGTGCGCGAACTGCGAACCCATGGCGCCAGCGGCAACGATCAGAGCTGTTAATAGCTTGACGTTCATAGTCGGTTGTCTTGTGAGTCGAAGAATATTGATGAACCAAAGTCGCCCGCGACGTGCGAACGTTGCCCGGATTCCATACGCCTCGGCGCCCGCCAGCGGAATGGCTGTGCATTGCCAAGGAGTTGCCGCATCGTATCGACGCGCAGACTCAGCTTCCATAGAACGATTACTAAAATTGCCGAGCCGGATAGAAGAATTCCGAAATTGACACGCGGTGAATGTCTGAGGGTGCGGCCGTTCGCCACCATTCGACGGCTAATCATTTGATCGCTGTCGAGTCTCTAAACATGCCCCGAGGCATACGATGACCCTTACTGTTTCGTAGGGCTTATTCGAAAGGGAGGCCGTGATGGTGGCGAGAGGGAAAAGCGATCGAACGAACTGGGGGACGATTGTCAGAGCGATGGTCACGGCCACAGCGTTTTGCACATCCGCGTTGGTTTCGGCGGCAGAGGGCGGTGTGATTTCATTCATCGGCGCGGTGGTCGAGCCGCCCTTCGAGGTGATGGCCGCGAGTGCCGAAGCATCGGTACTGCCGCGGGTCGCAGCACGATTCGTCGTCAACGCATCGGCAATGAGTGTGACGTTCGCTGTCTTCGCCGACAGCACGCCGAGCGCCAGGATCTCGATCGAGGCGGTCAAAGATTCAGCGACGCGTACAGGGTCCGCTGCTTCCGGTTCCGTGACGTCCATCTTTGCCGACGGCTCAGGCTATAAGACAGCGCAAGACTGGAACGGCGAATATCACGTCGGGCGTGCGGGCGGCACGTTGTTGCTGACATCCGCGGCGGGCGTGAAATCCGCTGTCGAAGCTCCGCGCGTCACGGTAGTGAGCCAGTACAATTGAGTCGAATGGATAAGCGTCGATGCTTCTCATCGACGAGGCGACGGCGGATCACGCTGAAACCCGACGCGCAAAAGTGGATGCAACGCCTGCGCAGCAGCGAGGCGCAGGCGCGGATGCCGGCGGCACGCCTGGCATTCGCGCGCAAAACGCCGTCGCAGCCAAGAAGCTCAGTGAAACTTAGAAGCTGTGCTTCAACCCGACTGTCACCGACACCTGCTTGTCGGTCGACAGTGAAACTTAGAAGCTGTGCTTCAACCCGACTGTCACCGACACCTGCTTGTCGGTCGACGAATTCGGCAGGTTGGGAATCTGCGCATAGTTCGCAGCCTGCCCCGTCACCGGGTCCGTGCCGATCCCACTCCCCGCCGCCTACTGGAAAATCCCCACTGCGTAAAGCGTCGTGCGCTTCGACAGGCTGTACGTCGCGCCCAGATTCACCTGATGGAATTTCGGCGAGCCGCTCATATCGGTCTTCATCGCGTTGTAGGTATACGCCGCGCCGAGCGTCAGCGCGGGCGACAGCGCATAAGTGCCATTCACCTCGACGATATCGAATCGCGCATCCGCGCCCTGCGGACGCGCGGCGCTCGCGAAATACAGGCTGTCGTCGAGCGTCGTATGCGTATAGACAAGGCCGATCGTCGCCGGTCCGATCGTGTACGAGCCGCCTGCGCCGAACGCCTTCAACGCATGCGCGTTCTGCAACTCGCAGTACATCGCCGTCGGATTCGAACACGCCAAGTCGCCGATATAACCCTGTTCGCCGCCGAGCGCCGCATCGAGCGGACTGTTCAGGTCGAGATAGCCGATGCCGAACGAGAAGGGTGCGTTGTTGTAGCTGGCCGAAACGGCCCAGCCGCGCTTCTGCGAGAAGTCGCCCGCGACGCCGCCGAGCGAATACGTGCCGCTCACCGAAAAGCCCGCGTAGGTCGGGCTCACCGCGACGGTCACGCGTCGCGGTCACATCGCCGTATCGCCGCCGAGCGAAGGCGAGATCGTGCTGTCGCGGTTCGGATCGTCGGCGCGTTCGTCGGCGCGTTTGTCGGCGGATTTGTCGGCGCGAACGGGGCGCATCGAAACGGCCGGGTGATCGCGGTGACACGAGTCCACCGTGCCGTCGACGAGACACTGCTGAAATGCGTCGGCATCCTCTTTGTTCGCGAAAGTGTAGACCGTCTGCTCGACCTGGATCCGCGTATCGGAGGTGCGAATCGTGGTGATGGTCATGGTGTGCTCCTGTTATGCGTGTCCTCTCACGGTAATTCGCGCAAACGGTATGCCCACGATTTCGGCCAAAAAAGGAGGGTGCGCGGAATATCGCTTGCTGCTTCGACACGATGTGAACCTCGATGGAGACGCACATGCATCCGCTTTCGCGCTCGCGAACGATGCCTGGCCGCCGGGCATCGCTGATCACAGCCGCCGCGCTGCTCGGCGTCCTCTACGCCGGCAGCCCGCTCGTCACGCCGCTTTATCCGCTGTATCAGCGCGCGTTCGGCCTTTCGGAGTTGATGGTCACGCTCGTCTATGCGGCCTATGTGATCGGCAATCTCGGTGCGCTGTTTGCGTTCGGCCGCGTGTCGGACCGCGCGGGGCGCCGGCCCGTGAGCCTCGTCGTGCTCGCCGTCGCGATACTCAGTACGCTGCTGTTTCTTGTCGCTCTGCATCCTGCGTGGCTCTTCGTCGCGCGCGCGGCGAGCGGCCTTGCGATCGGCGTCGGCGCGGCCACGGCGACGGCATGGATCGCCGAACTGCATCCCGCCGCCGACAAGGCCGCCGCGAGCCGCCTCGCCGCAGCCGTGAATCTCGCCGGTCTTGCAGCGGGCGCACTGATCGCGGGCCTGCTCGCGCAATTTGCGCCGTGGCCGCTGCGCACGGTGTTCGTCGTCTACGTGCTGGTTCTGGCCGGCACGGCGGCGATGACGGCAAGAGCCTGCGAAACAGTGGACCATCCGGCGCGGCGGTTTCCGGAACTGTCGTTCGAGCCGCGTATCGGCGTGCCCACCGGGCTCTATATGGCGTTCGTCGCGCCCGCGGTCACGGCCTTTGCGACGTTTGCGCTGCTCGGCTTCTATGCGGCGCTGCTGCCGAATCTCATGCAGAACAGCATGCATTCGCACAGTGCCGCGCTGAGCGGCGCAGTCGTCGCCGAGCTGTTCGCCGCGAGCACCATCACCGTGATCGCGACGCGCACACTCGGTGCGCGGGTCGCGATGTCCGCCGGCCTTTGGCTGCTGCCACCCAGCCTTGCGCTGCTGTTGTGGGCGCAGATTGCCGGATCGATTGCGCTGCTGGTTGTTGCGACGGCGCTCGGCGGCGTTGCGTCGGCACTGGGCTTTCGCGGAAGCCTCCAGGAGGCGAACCGGATGGCGCCCGCCGGGCAGCGCGCGGAACTGTTATCCGCGTATCTGCTGTGCTGCTATACGGGTAACTCGTTGCCGGCCGTGGGCATCGCGCTGCTGTCGCGCAGCGTCGGGCACCTGTGGGCCGATGTGGCGTTCGCGGCCGTATCCGCGGCGCTCTCCGTCATCGCGTTGACAGTCGGCGGCCGTCATGTGCGTGCGGGCTGATCGGCGCAAGCACGACAGATCGCGCCGCCCATCGTATGACCGCAGACGCACGATCCGTACGGCTGGGATGTTCGTGATGCGCGCGGCAGCGGGCGCGATGGGACAGCATCGGTTCGGCTTCGAGGTGATCGGCGTGCCGTCGGCGGCGCTGACCGTGATTGCGATAGTCGCAGGGCGCCTGACCTCGAAACTGCATGCGCACGAACGGGAACAAGCGTTGCTGGTTCGATCGTTTCGGCGCGCGCATTGCGGCCGGAAATTGACGCCACGGAGGCATGAAATGGCAAACACGATCAAGGGGCAGCAGAACACGATGGACGAGCCGGGCGGCCCGGAAGCGCCGCTCCCCGACGAACACACGCCGCACGCGAAGACGGGAAACAAACGGGCGAAACGGGCGGACAAGGCCGCGCATGGCGAGCCGACCGATCCCGACTTCGATCCGCCCGTCGTTCCCGGCGATACGCATGGAGCGTCGCGCGGTTGAATCATCCATCGTGTCGACATTGCCTTCCGATCAACACACGGAAATACGTCATGCAAACCGATCCGACGGTCGATCCCATCGCGGACCCGGCCAATCAGCCACTCGATGAACCCGAACAGGAGCCGCGTCCGACGCCGGGCATGCCGCCCGACATGGACCCGCTCGCGCCCACGCCATCGCCCGAAGAGGAAGAGGAAGGGGAAGAGGACACGCGACGCCCCACGCCCGACGACGACGACGCGAGTTTCAAATAGCGTCTGCGACTCGCGCCCACGATCCGCCTCGCGGGTAGAAAGCGCCAGACGAGCAGCACGAGCGCAAGCAGCGCGGGACACCAGCGGACATTGGTCGCGACGGGCGTCGGACGCGCGAAGCGCGCGTCGGTCAGCGGCGCGCGCAGCGAATCGGCAGCGACCAGCCGCTTGTAGCCGAAGCCGAGATGCCCGGCGATGGCTTCGAGATACGTCTCCCGAAGCTCCGACAGTTCTTCGTGGCTCTCGGCCGTGGCGGGCGCGTCGGGCGTCGGCTGGACCTGGCGCACTTCGCCCGCGCGCCAGAAGCCGGTGCGCACGCCGTCGGCGTTCGTCCTGGGTATCGGCGCCGGCTGATCGCCGCCGACGCCGATCAGCCAGCCATGCACGAGTCCTTGCGGAATATCGCGCACGCTGGTCTCGTTCGGCGCGACAGGGGGCGCTTCCTGGCCATCGGTGACAAAGACGATATCGGTGTTGTGGCCGAGGTCCGCAGCCGCGCGTATCGCCGAATAGAGGCCGCCTTGCGCGATTACGCTGCTATTCACCCAACGCATCTTGCCCGTGATCTGATCGAGCGAGGACAGCAGCGCGTCGTAGTTGCTGCACACTTCGACGGGCGCGAGCAACAGCAGCGAGCGCTGATTCGTGAACACGCTCCAGCCGATCTCCGATCCGCATGGCAGGTGCTGCAACGCATCGCTCATCGCGGCACGCGCGAAGTCGAGACGGCTGACCGGCTTGCCGCCCATCGAGACGTCCTCGACATCCATGCTCTGCGTGATGTCGAACGTGACGACGTAACGGAAGACGGGGCGCGTGAACTGCACGGGCGGCATCCACACGGCGGCGGCGAGCAGCAGCGACGCCAGCGGAAGCTGCCACCAGCGGCGCCCCAGATGCGGCAGCGATGCGCGTCGCGGCGCCTTCACGGCAGTTCCTCCGGTGCCGCGCCGCGCACGTTGATGTTGTGTTGCTCCTTGATGTCCTTCTCGTCGTCGGCGGTGTCCTGGGCTTCGGGCGCAAGACGCAGCGCGCGTTCGAGGTTGTAGCGCGCGTCCCAGTCGCCGGGGTCGAGGCGCAGCACTTCGCGATAGCGCGCCTTCGCGCTTTCGAGCATCGGCGGCGAGCGCACGGGCCCTTGCGCGCCGTCGCCCGCGGCTTCGCGCAGATACATGTTGGCGAGATCGTAGAGTGCGATGCGGCCCGTTTCGCTCGATGGCGCGAGCCGCGCGAGCTCGTAGTAGAGCTTGCCCGCTTCGGCATGCTGGCCCGCGCGAGCGAGTGCGACGGCTTGCGCGAGCCGCACGGCCGGGTCTTGCTGATTCGCGGCTGTCTTGCTCCACTGGCTCGGCGGCTGAGTGGAGATCGCGGCGATCTCGCGATTCGCGCCGGTTGCATGCAGCAGGCGCACGGCGTAGTACCCGGCGACGGCCGCGCAGCACAGCGTCGCCGCACCGAACATCAGGTGAATGGGCAGGCGCTTCACGACAGGCTCCGCTTTTGCACGAACCAGATGCCCAGCAGCAGCACGCAGCAGAGCAATGCCGTTGCGAAACACCACGCGCTGCCGTCCTGTCGCGGCAGCCGTTCGACGAACGACACGGGCGCGTTCTCGTTGCGCGCGATGTCGGTCATTGCGCGCGCAACCTGTTGAGGGCTGTCCGCCTGATACAGACGGTAGGGCGTCGGCAGCGACAGGAAGAAGCGATGCAACTCGGCTTCGGGCGAATGGTCCGATGCGGCGAGCCGCGCATGCAGATCGGGGCTGTACACGCCGCTGCGCAGATAGATGAAGTACAGCGCGACGCCATTGCGCGCGAGTCCCGCGCGAATGTGCTCGCGCGCAACGTTGTCGAGCAGCGCGCCGCCGTCCGATACCAGCACGATCGCGCGGCTGCTCGTGCGCGCACGGCCGTCGAACAGCTCGACAGCGGACTGAATGCCGCGATCGAGCAGCGTGTCCGGCATGCCGCGCCCGACGGCCGTCGCATCGATGGCGGCGTCGATCACCGTGCGATTGCGCGTGAACGGCACGGCCAGCATCGGATGCGTGCCGAACAGCATGAATGCGAAGCGATCGTTGACGCGCTGCGCGACGAATGCGCTGATCGCATCGCGCGCCATCTGGTTTTTTGTTTCGCCCGCCGTCGGCGCGTCGGCGACATTTGCGCTGCCGGTGCCCATCGGCGCGTACATGCTGCCGCTTCCATCCATCAGGATCAGGATTTCGGCGCCCGCTCCCGTGATCCGCTTCTGTTCGCCGGAGAAGCCGGGGCCCGCGAGTCCGACGATGAGGGCCGCAAGCGCGAGTATCGCGGCCGTGCGCCAGACGAAGGCGACGACGCGGCCCGCGCGGTCGCGCGGCAGCCACCCGACGTACGAATACGGCAGCATGTCGATGCTCCGGCGCAGCAGCGGCAACGCAGCGAGTGGCAGCAGCGCGAGCGCCCACGGATAGAGGAAGTCGGGAGGCGTGCTCATCGGTGATGACGCTTTTCTGCGCGATAGAGCGCGCGATACAGCTCGCGCAGCGAAAACGGCGACGCGACGGGCAGGTCGCCGAAGAAGCGGTCCGACGATCGCTGGAAGAACTGCTCGATCTGCGGCCGAAGCTCGCGCAGATGAGGCGCGTTGTCCGTCAGGCCTGGGATCGAGCCGGCGTGCACGACGCGTCCCGCCGCTTCGTCGAGCGCGCGATGCAGGCCGCGCCATGCGTCGGGGTCGCCTTCGAGCGCGTCGTCGTCGTGCTGGCCGAAGCGCGCCCATGCCTTCGCGAACGGCAGCCGCATCGCGTCGCGCCTGTTGCGCGCGATCCACCAGCCCAGCCACGCGAGCAGCACCGCGACGGTCAGCGCGATCCACACGGCCATCGCGTGTTCGAGCGGCGCAGTGGATTGCGCGGTAAGCAGCCGGTCGGGCTGAAGCGTCGCGAGGCGTCCCGCGTCGGCGACGCCCAACGGCGCGAGCGGGCCGATCGACAGCGGACTCTCAGCGATATCGAGCGTCGCGCCCGACGTCAGACGCAATTGCAGCGGCGGCGTCGAAGTCACGGTCGGCGCGCGCGGCGAATTCATCACCTGATAGTCGAGCACGAGCCATCGGCGGCCATCGGCGTCCGTCTTGAGCGTCGGCGGGCGACGTTCGAGCCACGCGTTGACGCGGCCCGTCGATGGCATCGCGGAAAGCGTCGCATCGCGTCCGTTATCGTCGAGAAGAATCTGCTGGGTCAGGATGTCGCCGAGCACATGGCCGAACGCGCGAGGCTGCTGCACAGTGGCAGGTTTGGTCTGTGTTGCTTGTGGCGTTGCTGGCGCTGCGCGTGTTGTCCGTGCGGGAACGCTTGCGATCATGAAAGCGGCTGCGAGCGCAACGAAGTGCGAAACCGCACGTTGTGCCCATGCGTGCATCGACGACGGGAGATCAGCGCGATTCATGCCGTCATCTCGAGAAAGTAGCGGCTGAGCGCCTCGGGATTGAACGCGCCACGATTGAAGAATGGACGGATGCCATGACGCGCGAACGCAGCGACGATCTGCGCTTGCCGTTCGGCGACGGCATTGCGCCAGCGGTTGCGGACCGAGTCGCGCATCCACATCGTCCGCGCTTCGCCCGATTCGATATCGGCCAGCGACATCCAGCCGTTCAGCGACGGCGGCTCGATTTCGGCGCGGTCCCAGATCACGATGGGGACGACCCACGCGTGAGTCAGCGTATCGAGCAATCCCGACAGCACGTCGAGCGGCCAGTGAAAATCGGAGACGAGAAAGACGAGGCACGCGCGGCCCGCAAGACGCGTGACGGCATCGCGCAAGCCGACCGCGCGCGCGGGCGCGCCCGTTTGCGGCGGCGCCGCCGTTTGCGTAGAAGCGCGCAGCAGCTCGCCCATCAGCGCGCCCATGCC
This sequence comes from Paraburkholderia phymatum, assembly GCF_040965635.1. GTDB lineage: Bacteria > Pseudomonadota > Gammaproteobacteria > Burkholderiales > Burkholderiaceae > Paraburkholderia > Paraburkholderia phymatum_B. The sequence goes on along the minus strand of NZ_JBFRCH010000010.1, from coordinate 125,762 downwards.
GCGCGCGTGCCGCGCGGGCACGAACAGGTCTTCGCGCCCGGCATCGTCGAAGGCGATCATGCCGACGGGGTCGCCGATGCGAAACGCGCTGTGTCCGAGCGCCTCGACGAACGTTGCGGCAACATCGAGCTTCGTCTGCGCGGCGCCGAAGCGCATCGACCCCGACACATCGACGACGGCATGCACGGCCACGGCCACGCGCTGCCGGTGAACACGCACGAGCCATTCGCGCTGGACCGTGCGCACGCTTGCGCGCACATCGATCCGGCGTGGATCGGGATAGTCGAATAGCCGCGTGTGCGCCGCGAACTCCTGGCCGATGCCGACACTGGAGCCGCGATGTCCGCCGGGCCGCGCGCCCGATACGCGCATCGGCAGCCGGTACTGGAACTCCGTCAGCGTGTTCACGGCGCCGCGATCCTCGATACGATCTGCGCGATCAGCGCATCGGCGAGTTCCTGGCGGCGCAGTTCATAGACGGGCGTGAAGTACACGCGATGGCCGAGTGTCGGCAGCAGCACGCGGTGAATGTCCTCGGGCATCAGATACGTGCGCCCTTCGAGCCACGCAACGACGCGCGCCGCGCGCAGCAGCGCGCTCATGCCGCGCGGGCTCGCGCCGGCGAGGATCAGGCGCTGCATGTCCACGTCGTCGAGCGCGATGTCGAATTGCGTCGGGTTCTCCGTCGCGCGCCAGATGTCGAGCGCGTAACGTTCGATCGCTTCGCTCGCGTGAATCGTGCGCTGAATTCCCGCTGCGATTGCATTGAGCCGTTGCCACGGCAGCACGTCGGGCGCGACGCGCGCGAGCAGCGCTTCCGTGTCGTGAAAGGCCGGGTCGAACACGAGCGCGCGGCGTGCGGGCTGATCGTCCGGCGTCGACATATTCAGCTCGAACATGAAGCGGTCGCGTGCGGCGGCCGCCAGCTCGAACGTTTCTTCTTTCTCGACCTTGTTGCGGTCGGCGAACACGGTCATGTGCGGGAAGCGGTATTCGCGGTCGAACGCAAACACGGAGCGCTCGGCCATCGCGCGCAGCAGCAGCGATTGCACTTGCGGACGCGCGCGGTTGATCTCGTTGAAGAAGAATGTCGCGAGCCGTTCACCGTGCTTGATCAGCGGGCCCGGTTCGATGCGCGGCTTGCCTTCGGCATCGACATACGTGTGATACACGAGATCGCCCGGCATCAGATCGATCGTGCCTTCGACGCGCTCGAAATCGCCGCCGATCGCTCGCGCGAATGCGCGCAGGATGGTCGTCTTGCCGACGCCGACGCCGCCTTCCAGCAGCGCGTGCCCGCGCGCGAACAGCGCGACGTTGATCAGACGGATGGTCTCGCGCTGCCCGATGACAGCGTTCCCCACCTGATGCTCGATATCGAGCGCGAGCTTGCGCCAGTCCTCGAGTAGCTCTTCGCTTTCCATCGGATTCGCCTCTGCGGTCGGCCGTTGTCGAAAGGCGACACGTACGCCGGCGGAACGGAAAGGAAGCGTCGGAGAGGGGCGTGCGTATCAGCGTAAGCGTGGTGCGCACGGTTCGTGCCAGGCGAATGTCGCGGCGCGCTGTATGGCTTGCGCCGACGGCACGTGCAGCGCGGGCGCGCGGCGGCGGCTTTCGCGGCAGGGGCAGTGTGTCACGCCGCCTGCTACAGATTGCGCCAGGTTTGGCATGTGCGTGAACGGGTGTCCGCTTCGCGATCGCCTATGGACGGCGAGCGGACACCCTTGGAGCAGCGGCGGCAACGCGTGCCGCCGATCAGATCAGCGTTGTTCAGCGGAAACCCTCGCCGCTCTTTAGCGTCCTCCCGCGGAAATGCGCGCCGATTCGCTGATGCGCGTGGATTCGTACGGCATGTCCAGCGACGGCTCCGCATGCTGGAGCGCATACGCGCGCCGCATCGGCTTGAGCACGAACAGCGCCAGCAGCGCCGCGACGGCGGCCATGCCGGATGCGAGCATGAACACGGCATGCCAGCTTCCCGTCGCCGCCGTGACGATGCTCGTGAACGGCACGAGCAGCGCGGCCGTGCCTTTCGCCGTGTACAGCAAGCCAGCGTTGGTCGCGGCGAACTTCGGTCCGAACGTGTCGCCGCAAGTGGCCGGGAAGAGACTGTAGATCTCGCCCCACGCGAAGAACACGATGCCCGTCAGCACGACGAACGCAGTCGGGCTGTGGCCGAACTTCGACAGCGCGACAATGCCGATCGCCTCGACGGCAAACGCGAGGAACATCGTGTTTTCACGGCCGATGCGATCGGATATCCAGCCGAAGAACGGACGCGTCAAGCCGTTGAGCACGCGGTCGATCGTCAGTGCGAACGTCAGCGCGGGCAACGTCAGGCCGAGCAGCGAAACGGGCGAATCGTGCAAGCCGAAGTCCTTCGCGATGGGGCCCAGCTGCGCGGTCGCCATCAGGCCACCGGCTGCCATCATCACGAACATCAGGTACATGACCCAGAACACGGGCGCGGAGACCACTTCGCGAGGCGTCGCGTTGTGAACGGTACGCTTGAGCGCGCTCTTCATTGCATTGCTCACATTGGCGAGCATGCTGGCGGGCGGCGCAAGCAGGAAGAGACCGAGCGCGAACACGACGATCCCCTGGCCGAGGCCGAACCAGAGGAACGTGGCTTCGTATCCGCTGTGCTTGATCATGTTCGCGATCGGCACGACGGTAGCCGCAGAGCCCGCGCCGAATCCGGCCGCCGTGATACCCGCTGCGAGTCCGCGGCGGGTGGGGAACCACTTCAGCGCATTGCCGACGCACGTGCCATACACGGCTCCCGCGCCGATGCCGCCGATGGCCGCCGCCACGTACAGCAGCGGCAGCGACGACGCCATCGAGTTGATCACCCACGCGAGCGCGCACAGCAGGCCGCCGCCGACCACGACCGGTTTAGGGCCGTACTTGTCGACGAGATAGCCCTCGATCGGCACGAGCCATGTCTCTGTCACGACGAAGATGGTGAACGCGACCTGAATGGCGGCGCGGCCCCAGTGGTACTTCTCGTCGATGGGATTGACGAACAATGTCCAGCCGTATTGCATGTTGGCGATCATTGCCATGCAGATCACGCCGAATACCAGTTGCGCCCACGGTGATGCGTACCACGATGCCGCCTGTTCCTGATGCTCCGTCTTCATCTCTGTCTCCTTGGTCGACGGGAGTTGCGCTTTCGCGCTGACTCTCGTCCCATGCTCGATGGTTGCTGACTTGCTTGCCTAATAATTTGCGAAAGCTCCGACCACGCTTCCGATCACCGTCCGCTAAAAATGCAGCGCTGATAGATCCCATACGATATGTGATATATCAAGTAAGTCAAGTGAAAGCGGCAAGGGGTTTTCACCGAGTCGATTCGTTTGATGAAAGGAAGTTGTAGGTCGTCTAGGCTTATGCTGGGTGAGCAAAAAAAAAGCCCGTCGGCTAGCACAGACGGGCTGAGGACATGCAACGAGACAGGCGTGTTCGCGCATGCCCTGTCGTTATAGATGAAAGTAAAACGTAATGGAAGTTTTTTGTTTGTAAGTAAGTGACGGGAAAATACTTGGGCGCGCAACGATGTTTGACGGGAACGCCTGCTACGCTTGATAACGCGTTCGTATCGACAAGCCGTTTTGTGAGGCGGCTTCGGCCATCGGTAGTTACCCTTCGTTGACGCTTGCCGAGTCCAACCGCTAAAGTGTTCGCAATCTGAAAGATTGTGCGATATGCGAACAATGGGTCATGGTCAAAAGTCGACGCCAAAAGGCCCGGTTTGCGCCCATTGACAGGATCGAAGCGAAGCGCGGAGAAAGGTATCGCGCATTATTTCCAGGCACTTTAGGACGACTGGACGCAGCACAGCAAGCTGCGCCATGTCTAGGAGACAGGCGATGAACCGCACTTCCGTCGTGAACGTTCAGACGTTCATCAACGAGCAGCCATTCGGCGGCTTTCAATGGCTCATTTTCTTCATGTGCTTCGTGATCGTCCTGCTGGACGGTTTCGACACGGCGGCAATCGGCTTTATCGCGCCGTCGTTGCTCACGCAGTGGCATCTGACCAAGCCCGATCTCGCGCCCGTGTTGAGCGCCGCGCTGTTCGGCCTCGCATGCGGCGCGCTCGGTTCGGGGCCGCTGTCGGATCGTCTCGGACGCCGTTCGCTGCTGCTCGGCTCGGTGTTCCTGTTCGGCTTCGCGTGTCTCGCGTCGGCGTTTTCGTCGAGCATCGGTCAATTGACCGTGCTGCGCTTCGTCACGGGTGTCGGCCTCGGCGCTGCGATGCCGAACGCCGTCACGATGATGGGCGAGTTCTGCCCTGATCGCCGCCGCGCGACGGTGATCAATCTGATGTTCTGCGGATTTCCGCTTGGTGCCGCGTTCGGCGGATTTCTCGCCGCGTGGATGATTCCGCATTTCGGCTGGCGCAGCGTGCTGATGCTCGGCGGCGTGACACCTTTGCTGCTCGGTGTCGTGCTGCTCGCCAGGATGCCGGAATCGGTGCGCTTGATGGTGGCGAACCGTCATCCTGTCGAGCGGATTCGCGCGACGCTTGCGCGCATTTCGTCGTCGGCGCTGGATGCCGGTTCGTTCGTGATGACGGAGACCGCGCCGCAAACGGGCGGCAAGGGCGCGGGCGTCGTGCTGTCGCGTTCGTACATCGTCGGTTCGGTGATGCTGTGGGTCACCTATTTCATGGGCCTCGTGATCTTCTATGCGTCGATCAACTGGATGCCGATCCTGTTGAAGGATGCGGGCCTGACGCCGAAGAGCGCGACGCTGATTTCCGCGCTGTTCCCGCTGGGCGGCGTGGGCGCGGTTTTGTGCGGTGTGCTGATGGATCGCTTCAACGCGAATCGCGTGATTGCCGTATGTTATGCGCTGACGGCCGTCAGCGTCTATTTCATCGGTCAGGCTGCGGGCAATGTCGGCGCGCTCGTGGCGATCGTGTTCATCGCCGGCGTGTTGATGAATACCGCGCAGTCGTCGATGCCGGCGCTCGCCGCTGCGTTCTATCCGACTGAAGGACGCGGGACGGGCGTGGCATGGATGCTCGGCGTCGGACGCTTCGGCGGAATCGCGGGGTCGTTCCTCGTGGCCGAACTGACGCGCCGGCATTTCACCTTCTCGGGCGTTTTCGCGACGATCGCGGTTGCTGGGCTGATCGCTTGCGTCGCGCTGCTGATCAAGCAGATGGCGCGGCCGCATGGTGTCGATACGCTGCCGAATAAAGTGGAGTCGATGGGGCATTGATAGCGACGCGGGCGTCATGTCGTCACTGACCGTGACGCTCCCTCCGATATTGACTTGTTACGCGGATGCAGTTAGATAACAGGTTCATTCCGTGTCGGAGCGCCGCAAATGAATCCGGAGGTCGATGCCTTTTTAAGCAAGAACAAAAAATGGCAGGCAGAGTTCGAGAAACTGAGAGCGATCATTCTCGAGTGTCAGTTGACGGAAGAATTGAAGTGGGGCGTTCCCTGCTATACGTTCGATAAACGAAACGTCGTTCTGATGCACGGATTCAAGGAATACTGCGCGCTTCTGTTTTTCAAAGGTGCGTTGTTAAAGGACGCGAAAGGCATTCTGATCGCGCAAACTGAAAACGTGCAGTCGTCGCGCCAGATACGGTTCACCTGCATTCGCGACATCGACGCGATGTCCGACGTCCTGAAGTCCTATATCCGCGAAGCCGTCGAAGTGGAAAAAGCCGGCTTGAAGGTGACTTTAAAAAAGACCGCTGAATTCGCCGTTCCAGAAGAATTCCAGAACAAACTAGACGAGGCGCCCGAGTTGAAAGACGCTTTCGATGCGCTGACGCCCGGCCGGCAACGCGCTTACCTTCTCTATTTCTCCGCGCCCACGCAATCGAAAACCAGGGCGTCGCGAGTCGAAAAGTGCAGGCAGCAGATTCTCGATGGAAAAGGGCTGAATGACCGGTAACAGGCATTTCCACTTCACAAATAAAGAAGTGGAATTCATGGATCATTTGCCGCAACACCCCACGTTTTAGCCGCGTAAACGTTTTCACCAGCGCCTGTTGAAAGAGCGGCTCAAGTCATCGTCATAGCTTGCCGTTAACGCGTGAGGCCTGCTCATCCGCGGGCCAACCGTCATGCGAGGCTGACAGTGCACATGACAGGCCTCGCCGGCCGTCCGACACGGACCGAATCCGAACCCGAGCGTCAATAACAGGAGTCACCGTGATCCACCGTGGCCTCATCGGTTTGCTGACCCTGCTCATCGCGATGAGCACCCTGAGCAGCAACGCATTCGCACAAAGCGGCCAAAGCGGCCCCGACTGCTCGCGGCCGTTCACGCTCGCGCTGCACGACCATGGCCTGCTATATTCGCTGGAAACGAACACGGGCATCGACAAGGATTTCGCCGACGAGATGATCCGCCGCAGCGGATGCGAGATCCGCGTCAGCCTGATGTCGCGCGCGCGCATCTGGAAGCTGATCGAATCAGGCGCGCTCGACTTCAGCCTGTCCGGCATCACGAACGAGGAACGCGACGGCTACGCGTCGTTCGCCTGGTACTTCAGCGATAAGTTCTACCTGCTCGTTCGCAAAGATGCAGGCATCCATCAGTTGTCCGATTTCGAACACAACGACCAGTTTCAACTCGGCGTGATACGGAGCTTCCGGTATAGTCAGTCGGCCAACGAACTCGTCGATACGCTCGCCGCGGGCAATCGCGTCAGTCAGGCGGGTGGCCTCGAGCCGCTTTATCAGGCGCTGATGCGCGGCAGCATCCAGGGGATGATCATCGAGCCGTTCGACTATCCGGCGCTGGATGAGAAGCGCATCCGCGACATCACCACGATCATCGAATTCAACGACGCCGCCGTGCCGCACGGCCTCATCATGTCGAAGAAGGCGCTGTCGCCCAAGGAACGGGAGAAGTGGCGCGCGCTTGTCGCATCGATGCGCGCGGACGGCACCGTGCGCCGCATTTTCAGAAAGTATTTCAAACCCGAGCTGGCCGATTCGATGGTCGACTTCACGACACCGAGATGAACCGCGCGCGCCTCATCCTGTTGCCGCTGCTGATTCTCGTGACCGGGCTGGCGATCACCTGGTCCGTATGGGATCACGAGCGACAGGCGGCGAGGCGCGAGCTGCTTTCCGAATTCAACTTCGCGCTGGGCGATTCCGTCAGCCGCATCGAGCAGCGGATGGCGACCTACGAGCAGATGCTGCGCGGCGTGCAAGGCATGTTCGCGGCGCGTGGCTCGCTCGATCTGCAGGCGTTTCACGGCTATCTCGGCGCCGTCAACGCCGACGCGAATTTCTCGGGCGTGCAGGCGATCGGCGTCGTCCAATGGGTGCCCGCCGACAGGCACGACGCGCACATGGCCGACATGCGCGGGCGCTTCGGCCGGCGCTATGCGATCGATCCGCCCGGCGAGCGCGCCGGCTACGCGCCCGTTATCAGCCGCGAGCCGCCGCTCGCCGACGGCGGCTCGCTGCTCGGCTACGATGCGTGGGCCAATCCCGTGCGCCGCCTGGCGATGGAGCGCTCGCGCGATTCGGGGCTCGCCGTGGTGTCGGGCAAGGTGCAGCTCGCATCGGACGCGGGCGCGCCGCCGCTGCCCGGTTTCGTCATGTACCTGCCCATCTACGAGCATGGGCAGCCGCAAGATACCGTCGATGAGCGCCGCGCGCATCTGCTCGGCTGGGTCTATGCGGCGTTCCGCATGCGCGACGTGCTCGCAAGCCTCTATGGCGAACAGCCGCCCGGTCTCTATCTGTCGATCTACGACGGCACGCAGCCGTCGCCGGAGTCACTGCTCTACAGGTCGTCGGAGCCGAAGAGCCGCGAGGTGATCTCGGCGAACGAATATCTCGTCGTGGGCGGCCACGACTGGACGCTGTCGATGACGGCCCAGGACGACTTCAAGGCGCGCTTCGGGCGCAACGCGAAGCTGCTGATCGCCTGCACGGGCACGGGGCTCTCGCTGTTGCTCGCGCTGCTCGCGTGGAGCCTCGCGAGCGGCCGCAGCCGCGCGATGCGGCTCGCTTCGAAGATGACGGCCGAGGTTCGCGAGAGCGAGGCGGAGCTGCGCATCGCCGCCGTCGCGTTCGATTCGCTCGAAGGCATGATGGTCACGGACGCCAAAGGCACGATCCTGCGCGTCAACTCGGCCTTCACGCAATGCACGGGCTACACAGCCGACGAAGTGGTCGGCGAGAACCCGCGCATGCTCGGCTCGGGCCGTCACGATCCCGCGTTCTTCCGCGAGATGTGGGACACCATTCATCGCGTCGGCGGCTGGCAGGGCGAGATATGGGACCGCCGCAAGAACGGCGAAATCTATCCGAAGTGGCTGACGATCACGGCCGTGACCGCGCAGGACGGCCGCGTCACGCATTACGTCGGCACGCACTACGACATCACGGAGCGCAAGCTCGCGGAAGAGCAGATCAAGGAGCTGGCGTTCTTCGACGCGCTCACGCATCTGCCGAACCGCACGCTGCTGCGCGACCGGCTCAAGCAGGTGATCGCGCTGAGCGCGCAGAACCATACGCACGGCGCGCTGCTGTTCGTCGATCTCGACAACTTCAAGACGCTCAACGACACGCTCGGCCACGACAAGGGCGATCTGCTGCTGAGCCAGGTCGCGTACCGGCTGCTGTCGGCCGTGCGCGAAGGCGATACGGTCGCGCGCATGGGCGGCGACGAGTTCGTGATCGTGCTGGGCGACCTGAGCCGCAACCGCGACGACGCAGCGGCCGAAACGGAGGCCGCCGCCGAAAAGGTGCTGGTGGCGCTTTCCAGAACGTACCATCTCGACGGCACGGAGTTCCGCACGACGGCGAGCATCGGCGCGACGCTCTTCACGGGACACGAAACGTCCATTGACGAGCTGCTGAAACAGTCCGACCTCGCGATGTACAAGTCGAAGGAAAGCGGGCGCAACGCGATCTGCTTCTTCGATCCGGCGATGCAGACCGTCGTGATGGAACGCGCGGCGCTGGAGGCAGCGCTGCGCCGGGCAATCGACGAAGACCAGTTGCTCGTGCACTACCAGGCACAGGTATTCAACGCCGATCGCGTGACGGGCGCCGAGGCGCTCGTGCGCTGGCAGCATCCCGAGCACGGGCTGGTTCCGCCCGCCGAGTTCATTCCGCTCGCGGAAGAGACGGGCCTGATTCTCGCGCTCGGCGACAAGGTGCTCGAAATGGCCTGCCGGCAGCTCGCGCAATGGGCGGCGCGCCCAGACAGGGCGCATCTGTCGATCGCCGTCAATGTGAGCGTGCACCAGCTTCGCGAAGGCAACTTCGTCACCAGCGTGCTCGACGTGCTGGCGCGCACGGGCGCCGATCCGAGCCGCCTGAAACTCGAGCTGACGGAAAGCGTGCTGGTCGACAACGTCGAGGACATCATCCGCAAGATGACGTTGCTGCGCGCGAAAGGCGTGGTGTTTTCGCTCGACGACTTCGGCGTCGGCTATTCGTCGCTGTCGTATCTGAAGCGCCTGCCGCTCGGGCAATTGAAGATCGACAGGTCGTTCGTGCGCGACGTGCTCGACGATCCGAACGATGCCGTGATCGCGCGCGCGATCGTCGCGCTCGCGCAAAGCCTCGGGCTGGGCGTGATCGCGGAGGGCGTCGAGACGGAAGCGCAGCGTCGGTTTCTAGCCGATGCGGGGTGTCACGCGTATCAGGGCTATCTGTTCTGCCGTCCGCTTCCCATCGAAGGCTTCGATGCGTTCGCCGATACTTTCGATTCGCGGCAGTGGGCCGTGGCGACACCCTGAAGTCCGTGCGTTTGCTGCGTGCAGCAGATTCACGAAGGCCAGCGGAATGCCGGATGCCGCCGGCCGGTTCGTCGCGCAGCGTTGCTTACTTCGAAGCTGCTTACTTCGAAGCTGCCGTAGTCGGCGTGCCGATGTAGTGCAGGCCTTCGAGGTCCTTGTTGGCTTCCTCCGTCGATTCCAGCGACGGGATGATGCGGCCGACCAGCAGGCCCAGGCCGACGCTCGTCTTCACGTACTTCGTTTCGCCCGCTTCGAGCTTGAACGAGAGCGTCTTCTTGGTTTCGGTGGTGGTCGAGACGACATAGTCGCCTGCCGGCTCGTCGACGTAGAAGAAGCCGCCCGGCTTCGATTTGCCGACAACCTGGTCGTTCAGGTTGATGTCCGGCTGCAGGGCCGCGCCGAACATCGAGTTCGAACGATAGAAATAGATGCGGCCTTGCGATTCCTTGATGGTCGGGATCGACGATGCAACGTCCTTGAATTCGGGGCCGCTGGCGCAGCCCGTTGCCAGCAGTGCCGCTGCCGATGCAGCGATAAGGACTCGGGAAAGCTTAATCATGGAGGGTCTCGGTAGTTATCGATTGTGTGGGATCGAGCGGGGAGAAATGCGATTCGCCGGGCAGATAGAAGCCCACCAGGCGGTCGTTTTTCACCACGAGCCAGGCTTCGTGCACCTGCCGGCCTTCGACGGTGAACACGTCGTTGATCGGCCTGTACGCGAAACCCTGCGGAAGCTCGCCTGCCAGACGCCAGAGCGAACCGCTCGAAATGCGCCGCGAATACCCCGTCGAGAGTCGGACATGCACGGTGTCGACTATCCGTATGCGCTGCTGCTGTGTGGCGGCCATCGGCGTGAACTGAACGCCCTGAACGGGCACTGACGGCGCGCATGCGCACAACGCAACAGAGGCGGCAATCGACGCCAGCAAAATCTTCGTTTTCAAAGCGAGGTCTCTCAGGTGTGTCGGCAACTGCTGTATCGGCCGATGGACGCAAATCTTGAGCGCCGACTGACGACCGCCCGCTGACGGAAGCGATGTACCTGGCCATCCGGCTAACTGCTCATCGCGGGCAGAGTTGATACACTCTGCGGATTCAATCGCGCGCTTCACGCATCGTGCCGTTGTGCGTGAGGCGCTTCGTCATCCACGAGGAAAAGCACATGATCGATTTGCGCAGCGATACCGTGACCCGACCGGGCAAGGACATGCTCGCCGCGATGACAGCCGCCGAAGTCGGCGACGATGTCTGGGGAGACGACCCGACGGTCCAGCGTCTGCAAGCCACCGTCGCCGGGCGCGCCGGCAAGGAGGCAGGGCTGTTCTTCCCGAGCGGCACCCAGAGCAATCTCGCCGCATTGATGGCGCATTGCGCGCGCGGCGACGAATACATCGTCGGGCAGGCCGCGCACACATACAAGTACGAGGGCGGTGGCGCGGCCGTGCTCGGCAGCATCCAGCCGCAGCCGATCGAGAACGCGCTCGACGGCTCGCTTCCCCTCGACAAGATCGCGGCCGCGATCAAGCCCATCGACAATCACTTCGCGCGCACGCGTCTGCTCGCGCTCGAAAACACGATCGGCGGCAAGGTGCTGCTCGCGGGCTATGTCGCCGAAGCCGCGCAGCTTGCGCGCGAACGCGGGCTGTCCACGCATCTCGACGGCGCGCGTGTGTTCAATGCGGCCGTCGCGTCGAAGCTGCCGCTCGATGCGCTGTGCGCGCCGTTCGATACGGTGTCGATCTGCTTTTCGAAGGGGCTCGGCGCGCCCGTGGGTTCAGTGCTGGTCGGAAGCAAGGCGCTGATCGACGTTGCGCATCGCTGGCGCAAGGTGCTGGGCGGCGGCATGCGTCAGGCGGGCCTGCTCGCGGCGGCGTGTCTGTATGCACTCGAGCACAACGTCGAACGTCTCGCCGAAGACCACGACAACGCCGCGCATCTGGCCGCAGGCCTCGCGCAGATCGACCAGGTGAAGGTGCAGTCGCACGCCACCAACATGGTGTTCGCGCGGTTTCCGCAAGAGCATTGCGCGCCGCTCGAAGCGTGGCTCAAGGAACGCGGCATCCTCACGCAGATGCTGTACGCGTCGCGCTTCGTCACGCACATGGACGTGTCGCGTACCGATATCGATACGTTCGTCGCGGCCGTGAAGGGGTATTTCGCGCGTTGATCGGCGCGAGGCGCATTGCCGTCGTGTTGTGCACCGAACGGCGCGCCGTGTTGTCCGCGGCGCACGCGCATTGACGCCTATCGCTCCTTCGCCGCCGTCATGGTCGCGGCCGTCGTCTGCGCGCGATGCGACGGCGCGAAGAGCCGCAAGCCGCTCGCGATGCTGGCCGCGCCGGCGAATACGGCGCCCGTCGCGAGCGACAGCGTCGGGCCATGGCGTCCCGCAATGGTGAAGCTCAGCGCGACAAGGGCAGCACCCGTCGTCTGCCCGATCAGCCTCGACGTCGCGATGATGCCGCTCGCGCCGCCGCTGCGATGAGGCGGCGCGCTCGCCATCAGCGCTTTCAGGTTGGGCGACTGGAAAAAGCCGAAGCCCGCGCCGCAGATCGCCATGCGAATCGTGATGGCGAGCACGGACGGATGCGGCGGCAGCATCGCGAGCGAGGCCATGCCGCCGCATAGGATCGCGAGGCCGATCGCGCCGAGCAGCCCCGGCGGATAGCGGTCCGACAGACGTCCCGCAAAGGGCGCCGCGAGCGCGACGATCACGGGCCACGGCGTCATCAGAAAGCCGGTCTCGACCTGGCTGCGATGCAAAACATCCTCGAAATAGAACGGCAGCGAGACGAACGCGAGTCCTTGCGCGGCGAACGAGCACACGGCCGTCAGCGACGAAAGCGCGAACACGGGCAGCTTGAAGAGATCGACGGGCAGCATCGGCGCGGGGTGGCCGGCTTCGCGGCGCATCAGCAGCGCGCCGAACACGATGGCGACGGCGGCCGCGCCCAGCACGAGCGTCGACGGCGCGCGCTGTGCCGCTTCGCCCAGCGTGAAGATCAGCGCGGCAAACGTGATGACGTTCAACAGCGCCGCGACCCTGTCGAATTGATGCGTGCCGCGCGGCGTGCGCGGCAGTCCCGGCAGCGCGAACGACAGCGCCAGTACGCCGAGCGGCACGTTGACGGCAAAGAGCCACGGCCAGCTGGCGACGGACAGGATCAGCGACGCCACCGTCGGTCCCACGGCGAACGACACACCCACGACCAGCGCGTTCAGCCCCACGCCGCGCCCCAACTGATGCGGCGGGTACATATGCTTGATCAGCGCTGTGTTGACGCTCATGATGGCGGCCGCGCCGAGTCCCTGCACGACGCGGGCGCCCGCGAGCACGGGCAGCGTCGGCGAGAGCGCGCACGCCAGCGAGGCCGCCGTGAACACCGCGATGCCGCAGATGTAGATGCGCCGGTGTTCGACGATATCGCCGAGCGCGGCGAGCGGCAGCAGCGTCGCAACCATCGCAAGCTGATACGCGTTGATGATCCACACGGACGCAGCCGGCTTCGCATGCAGGTTCGCGGCCATCGCGGGCAGCGCGGTGTTGGCGATCGCGGTATCGAGTGATGCGAGCGCGACGGACAGCATGATCGCGGCCAACGCGTAGCGGTGACGGGTGGACATCGGCGCATCGGCGACGCGCGCCGGGTTGGGCATGATCTCGGACAAGGACGGCTCGGCTAAGGGCGGGAATGGCGCAACAGGCGCGCAACACGTGCGCAACCGTGCGCGCCGGGCAGCAGCGGCGCTCGGTGAATGTAGCGATTGTTGCAGAGCCGCGCGGATCGTGCTCGAAGCCGGGCGGAAATGACCTGTGTGAAAGGTGGTTGCAAGGAGGCGCTGGCTTGCGAGATGCGTGTGCGTTACCAGAACCACGCGGCTGCGTGCGCGATGCAACTAACCGCCAAGCCCGCACCGCGCAGATGAGTTTGGGGTGCGATAGCGGCGAACGAGCCGACGCGCGGCGCGATCCCGCGACCAACAGCCCGCCATCCAGCTCCAGCCGGGGTCGCCCGTTCAGCTACACGACGCCAGCAAGATCGACAGCTTGCGGATATGTGCCCTGAATGCTTCCGTCAAGTCACGGTCATGACCGTCGCTCAGATGCGGTGCCTCGGCCAGTTCTACCTGTCCGTGAAACTCGTCGGAAACCTTGCGCCGCGCGTCGGGCGGGAGCGCGCGGATGAGGGACACGATCAGCAGTTCCTGCGCGTGGATCATACCGAGCACGGATTGTGCGTTCATTTCGACCTCCATCGGAGCGCGGCGGCGCGAGCGGCTGTGCAGCGAGACGCAACGAGGCGGAGAGCGGCGCGGCAGGACGATGCTGTCTCCGATCCGCCTTGTTACACATCCATACTAGTGCAAGGATCAGAGCCGTCTGCACCCGCATCGTGCGAAACGCAAAGACGACAGCGGCATGCGGATCGACTCAAGCCGGCGATCACGGAACTGTGCCGCTGTCGCTGGTGTCTGCTTGGGTAGCGGGCGTAATCCTGCACACAATCCCGCATAAAGACGCGGGAAAGCAGTGCACGAACCCAGCGACATAACCCACGGCGGCAGACGCGGGATCACGCAAAATGTCCTACTCTGCTTATTTATCCACCAGACCGGCTCGCGCCGCCCGCGCACCAGACGCATGCAACAAGGCGCGCGCCGCGTCGATTTACCGGAGGTTTCGATGACAGCGGTGGATCTGGAATTCGACCAGCTCAACAGTACCGTCGATGCGCTGCGGCGCTCGATCTCCAACCGCATGATGTACGGCGTCGGCAAGGACGCCGTGACAGCGCGCCCGCAAGACTGGCTGCATGCCGCGGCGCTCGCTGTGCGCGACCGGCTCGTCGCGCGCTGGATGAAAACCACGCGCCTGCAATACGAACAGGATGTGAAGCGCGTGTATTACCTGTCGATGGAATTTCTGATCGGGCGCACGTTCACGAACGCGCTGCTCGCGCTCGGCATCTACGACCAGATGAAGGAAGCGCTGGCGGGCCTCGGCGTCGATATGGAATCGCTGACCGATCTCGAGCCCGATGCGGCGCTCGGCAACGGCGGCCTCGGACGGCTGGCCGCGTGCTTCCTGGATTCGATGGCGACGCTCGGCATTCCGGGCTTCGGCTACGGCATCCGCTACGAATACGGGATGTTCAAGCAGCAGATCGTCGACGGCGAACAGATCGAAACGCCCGACTACTGGCTGCGCGCGGGCAACCCGTGGGAGTTTCCGCGCCCCGAAGTGCAGTACATCGTGCATTTCGGCGGACGCACGGTGCAGCGCAACGGCCACGTCGAGTGGATCGAAACGCAGCACGTGAACGCGATGGCATACGACACCGTGATCCCCGGCTTCGCGACGGGCGCGACGAATACGCTGCGCCTGTGGTCCGCGCGCGCGACGGAGGAGCTCGATCTGTCGGCGTTCAATCAAGGCGACTATCGCCGCGCCGTCGATGCGAAGAACATGTCGGAGAACGTATCGCGCCTGCTGTATCCCGACGACTCGACGCCCGCCGGCCGCGAGTTGCGCTTGCGTCAGGAGTACTTCTTCGTGTCGGCGACGATGCAGGACCTGATCCGCCGCTATCAGCGCACGCACAGCACGTTCGGCCGCTTCGCCGAGAAGGTCGCCGTGCATCTGAACGACACGCACCCCGTGCTCGCGATTCCCGAACTGATGCGTCTGCTCGTCGACGTACATCACGTGCCGTGGGCGAAAGCATGGAAAGACGTGCAGCAGATGTTCTCGTACACGAACCACACGCTGATGCCCGAAGCACTCGAAACGTGGGACGTGGAGACGCTCGCGCGCCTGTTGCCGCGCCACCTCGAAATCATCTTCGAGATCAACGCCGAGTTTCTCAAGCACGTGAGCGAGCATTCGGGCCATGACGTCGACATGATCCGGCGCATTTCGCTCGTCGACGAATACGGGCAGCGGCGCGTGCGGATGGCGCATCTCGCGATCGTCGCGAGCCAGAAGGTGAACGGCGTCTCGAAGTTGCACTCGCAACTGATGACGCGTGATATCTTCGCCGACTTCGCGCGCATGTTCCCCGAGCGCTTCACCAACGTGACGAACGGCGTGACGCCGCGCCGCTGGCTCGCGCAGGCGAGCCCGTCGATGTCGAAGCTGATCGACGATCAGATCGGCACGCACTGGCGGCGCGATCTGTTCGAACTGTCGAAGCTGCGCGATCTGCACAACGACCCGGCGTTCATCGACGCATTCCATGAAGCGAAGCGGCAGAACAAGATGCGTCTGATCCACCGGCTTCAGCAGCACACGAAGATGGCGTTCGATCCCGAAGCGCTCTTCGATCTGCAGGTCAAGCGCATCCACGAATACAAGCGGCAACTGCTGAACGTGCTGCATGTGATCGTGCGCTACAACCGCATTCGCTCGCATCCGGAGCGCGCCTGGGTGCCGCGCGTCGTGATGTTTGCGGGCAAGGCGGCGTCCGCATACCGGATGGCGAAGACGATCATCAAGCTGATCGGCGACGTGGCCCAGAAGGTGAACAATGATCCGCTGATCGGCGACAAGCTCAAGGTCGTGTTCGTGCCGAACTACGGCGTGAGCGTGGCCGAGCTGATCATTCCCGCCGCCGATCTGTCCGAGCAGATTTCGATGGCGGGCACGGAAGCGTCGGGCACGGGCAACATGAAGCTTGCGCTGAACGGCGCGCTGACGATCGGCACGATGGACGGCGCGAACATCGAGATCAGCGATGCCGTCGGCCGCGAGAACATCTTCATCTTCGGGCATACGGCCGATCAGGTCGACGATCTGCGCGCGATGGGGTATCGGCCGCGCGAGATCTACGAGCACGACCCGGAACTGAGGGTGGCGCTCGATCAGATCCGCACGGGGTTCTTCTCGCCGGATGATCCGCTGCGCTTCTCGGATATCTTCCACACGCTCGTCGATTGGGGCGACCACTACATGGTGCTCGCCGATTTCGCGGCGTTTGCGAAGGCGCAGGAAGAGGTCGACCGACGCTACGTCGACCGGCGCGGCTGGACGTCGAGCGCGATCGAAAACGTCGCGGGCATGGGGCAGTTCTCGTCGGACCGCACGATCGCCGAGTATGCGCGCGATATCTGGAACGTGAAGCCCCTGGAGACCGAGTGATCGTCGGCTCGTTCGACTCGTTCGACGATTGAAAAAGCCGCCGCGCGATTCGTCATCGCGCGGCGGCTTTTATGTTGGCTTCGTATGTTGGCTTCGTATGTTGGCTTCGTATGTTGGCTTCGTATGTTGGCTTCGTTGTTGGCTTCGTTGTTGGCTTCGTTGTTGGCTTCGTTGGCCTCGGTCGAAGCGCGCGTGTTTCAGCCGCCCACCCGTTCGATCTCTTTCGACGCGCGCAAGCCGAGCTTGCCATTGGTGAAATCGAACAGCACGTCGATGCTCTGCAGCGACATCAGCCCGATTACGATGCGGTTCGCGCCCGGCGCGGCTTTCACGATGGCCGTTTGCGCATCGTTGAAGCGATGCGCCCAGTCGCCGACGCCGAGCACCACGTCGTAGTTGCCTTGCGCGAATGCCTTGTGCTCGTCGGTATCGCCGGCCCAGTCGGGGGCCTTGTCGGTTTCGACGCGGATCATGTCCGTGCCGCCCGTCGAAAAGACGACAGGCGCGCAAAAGCGCATCTTGCTGGCCACTTGCACGCAGCCCGTCGGCCATTGCGTCGAGCCGTCCTTCGCAACCGTGAACGGCACGAGCGTGAAGCCTTTGGTCAGCGCATTCGACGGACTCAGCACGAGAAACGGCCGATTGAGGTTCGAGCGCACCAAATAGCGTTGACCAATGTTCGCGGGCAGTGCGCGCAGCGGCTGCGTGCAGCAGGCGTCGCGCGGCTCGTCGGCGCCGATGCCCAGGATGCCCGAGAACGCCCAGCCGAATTCGCCCGTGTAGCCGTCCTGCGCGACGCAGTGCTTATTAGTCTTCAGACAGCTGACTTCGTCGACGGCTTGCGCGGCGACATCGACGGGCTTCGTGCCCGCGATGCTCAGCGGCACGTTGACGACGGCGCCGGAAACCTGCGCGTCCGTCGCGAAGGCGAGCGAGGTCCGCGCGCCCGCTGCCGGATAGTTCGAGCGCGGCAGGACGGACGACAGCACACGCACGCCGCGCGTGCCCGTATCGAGCATCAGATAGACGGCCTTGCCGTCCATCTGCACGGGCAGTCCGATCGACGTGCGGCCGTGCGTGTCGCTGCGTTCGGTGTTGAGTGGAACGAGCAGGCCGTCGCGTCCTTCGTTGATGAGGCTTGCTTTCAGCTCGGGCGGAACGGGCGTCGAGATCGGCGCGGAGCAGGCCGCGAGCGCGAGCACGGTCAGCGCGCCGGCAAGGCCGGTCATGCGCCGGAAGAGATGAACGGACAACGAGGCAAACAGCGAGGCAACCGACCTCAGAGCGAACAGCGGGGCAAACAGCGGGACAAACAGCGAGGCAAACAGCGAGGCAAACAGCAGGGCAAACATCGGGACAGGCATCGCACACACCTTGCAGAAAATGCGTGATCCCGGCGACAGCCACGCTCCGCAGGGCAGGCGTGGCGCTTCAGGTTTCGGCGAACGCGGACGGATGGACGGCTCCCATTCGCGACGCGCGGTTGGCCTGGCGCGAGGGCACGCGAGATGACAGGACCGCCGACTCTACGCGCGCGGTCTGGGTCACCTGCAAAAAAGTGTGTGCGTGGCGCGGTATCGCCCGTTCGTTGCGCGGCGTTCAGTGGTGCTGTGCGTTCGAATGCGTGACGTGGACGGCGTGCACGCGTCCAATGGTGGCGCGGCGCAGCGCGCCCGCGAGTGCGCCGACCACGTCGCCGACGCTGCGCGCCATCACATCGACGCGAAAGGTGATGCACTCGTTGCGTTTGTCGAGGTCGATCGCGAAGAGACGCGAGCCTTCGCCGAGCGCTTTGCGCAATGCGCGGCGGCCCGACGCCGACGAGGTGCCGGGCACGGTCACGTCGATCGTCACGAGGGACAACGCCGGTTGCTGCGCGAGCTTCGTGGCCGGCGTGCAGCGGGAAGCGGCACGCGATGAAGCGAGGATGGGTTGCGATTGCATCGTCGATGCGCCGCCGCGAAATTGGCGGCGCGGCTGTTGAGACGCGTCCACTGTAGCGGGCGGCGTCTCAAGCTCGTGAAAAAGGAACCGCGCGCGCCGTCAATTTTCCGTAAAGACGGCGCGCCTGCTTGGCCCGTCAGCTTTTCTGCGCGGGTGCGGCGAGCGCCTCGCGGACCGTCTGCGCGACGTGCTCGACGAACGGCAGGTCGATGCTCGACAACGCTTCGCGTTCGGCGTCGCCTGTCTGGACCATCAGGCGATACGTGACGTCCTGCGTGCGCCACGTGAGCCAGCCGACCACGATCAGCATCACGCCGCACACGATGCCGGCCGGCGACGCATAGATGCCGCCCGCAACCGCGCCCGCTGCGCCGATCAGCGAAATCGCGTACGGCAGCACCTTGTTCTTGTGCACGGTGACGACGCGCACGTTCTGGATATCGCGCAACGGAAAGACCTGGCCCGCCGCCGACAAGGCATTGCGCGTGACCGAGACGCCGCGTTCATTGAATGGAATTTCCATCTTCACAGGTTCAGGCTGAGGGAAAGGGCGCAGCGTAGCAGATCGCGCGGCGGACCGGTTGGCACGCCACGTCAGGGAACAGGCATTGCGGCGTTGGGTCGCGGCCGCTTCGATGACGGGCGTTCGACGCACGGCAGCGCGCCGCTTGCGTAAGCGTTCATGTACGCATCGCGGCAGGAATTCCCGCATGCCCATAAAATCACTGCGCGCCGGCTTAAAGGCTGGCGAGGCAGGCGCAGTGCTTTTTGAACGTAGCTGGCGCGGCGTGGGATGTTTCCACATGGCCGCGCCTGAAGGATGTAGCCGGGATGGAAGAAGTTTTCGTATCGAGATCGAGCGCGGTCGCACGCATTCTGACCGCGCGACAGGCGCTGCTGAAGGATTCGGATGACGCCCATGGGTTGACTGCGGGCGAAAAGGCAGCGCAGGTCGAACGGCTCGACCGGTTGCTCTTCGACGTGCGCGCGGGCCGCACGTGGGACTTCATCATGCCGACGCCGAACGGCGAGATACGGATATTCGTGACGCAGGATTAGCGCAGCGCGATAGAAGGCAGCAGGGGAAGTGGCGAATCAGAAAAAGAAAACGCCCGCAAGCGGAGCGTTCGCCATCCATTCCGTCTGCGCGAAAGCGAAGCGCGCAACGGCGCCTCGCTTCGCGAGACAGCTTAGAACTTGTGGCGCATGCCGACGCGGAACGCCAGCTGGTTCTGCGAACCCGAACCCGACGTGTTGAAGTACGACGTCGACGAACCGATCTGAGCCTGGATCGGCGTGGTGCCCGTCTTGCCCGATGCGTCCTGGTAGATGGCGAGCGCGTAGACATCGGTGCGCTTCGACAGTGCGTAGTCGACGCTTGCGTCCACCTGGTTGAAGTGGCCATGCGTCGCGCCCGTCAGTTGCGAGTACGTGTAGCCGAGGCCGCCTGCCAGCGCCGGCGTGAACGCGTACTTGACGCCGCCTTCATAGTTGTTGAACGTCGTCGAACCGCCCGTGAGAGGCTCGAAGTGCGTGTTCGTCCACAGTGCGTAGAGGGTCGCCGGTCCGATGATGTAGCGGCCGCCGAGGCCGAACGTGCGCAGGTCGCGCACGGTGCCCGTGGGGACGTTTGCGATCGTCGTCGAGAAGGCGGGGGTTGCCTGGCTCGGGAAGCGGATGTCCGTGTACGCCGCGCCGAGGCCGATCGGGCCGTTTGCGTAGTTCACACCGAAGCTGTATGCGCGCGACGAGCCAGCGACGGGATTAGCCGCCGTGCCCGTTGCCGGAGCGCCGGCGAACGACGTCGAGTTCGAGAAGCCGTACATCGCGCCGAACGTGAGGCCCGCAAAGTTCGCGCTGCTAAACTTGACTGCGTTGTTGATACGGCTCGACGTCAGCTGGTCGACGTCGTTGATGTGGTAAGCGTAGTTGCCGGCAACCGTCAGGCCGCCCGTCGAATAGTTGCCGCCCAGGTAGTCGGTCGAGAACGAGTATTGACGACCGAACGTCAGCGAGCCGATGCCGTCCTTCGACACACCGACGTACGCCTGGCGGCCGAACAGCGCGCCGCCTTGGCCGGACGTGCCGTTGCCGCTGTTGAAGCCGCTTTCCAGTACGAACAGTGCCTTCAGGCCGCCGCCCAGGTCTTCCGAGCCGCGCAGGCCCCAACGGCTGCCTTGCGCAACGCCGTCGTCATACTTGAACAGCTTTTCCGAGCCGCCTGATGCCGTCTTCGAGTGATTCGCGTAGCTGATACCAGCGTCGATCAGGCCATACAACGTGACGCTGCTTTGTGCGTGTGCGGAGCCTGCAAATGCCGAGGCGAGTAGAGCGGTGGTAATGATCTTCTTGTTCAAAAGCTTTCTCCGGTTTTTAAAGGTGCAATCGCGAGCCTGGCTCTCCGGCAGGTCGCGCGACGGGCGGAAATTTATAGGGAGCAAGAGAAAGCAATATGACAGTAAATATTTCTAGTGAATTTGTCGTACAAATGCGACAGATGATCATTCGCGTATGAATGGCTTGTACGCGAACCTGTGCATATGCGCTGTGCCGCGCCGCTGACAGACGCAGAAGCGCTTCAGGTGCTGCAAACAGAATCGCCCGCGCGAGGCGGGCGATTCGTTGTGAAGCGAAGCGGCGCTCGCCGCAGGCATCGTTATGCCGACAGCAATTGCCCCGTGCGGTATGCCTTCGCGCCCGCGATGCGCGCGATCTCCATCCCGGCCTGGGCAAAGCGCGACAGATGGCGCGCGTACATCACACCTGCCACATTCGTCTTGAGCGTGACGACGCGGTTCGTCAGCGGATCGACGATATCGGCGATGGGCTCGCCCGCCTCGACCCACTTGCCCACATCCTGGCGATACACGACGACGCCGCTTGCGGGCGTCACGATCGGCTCGGTGCCCGCGAGCGGCGTCGCGGCGAATTCGAGCGGCGGCAGCGGCGCCGCTTCGCCCGCGATCACGCCGCGATGCGTCAGGTACTCGACGATGCCTTGCGCGTCGTGCTCGGCGAACTCGTATGAGACGTCGCGCTGGCTGCGCAACTCGACCGTCACGGAAATCGAGCCGTTCGGAATCGGAAAGCGGTCGCCGACGCGCGTGCGCAGCTCGGACCAGCAGAAGCTGTGAATCTCGTCGAACGGATTGCCGACGGAATCGACTGCGAGCAGCGACGCCTTCGAATCCAGATAGCGCGCGAGCGGCTCGACGTCGGGCCACAGGTCCGGGTTCGTGTACAGATGCAGCGCCGCTTCCCAGTCGCAATGCAGGTCGAGCACGATGTCCGCGTCATACGACAGTTGTTGCAGCGCGAGACGCTGCGATTCGATTTCGGTGCGCGGCTTTTGCGCGTCGAGTGCTTCGCGCATCGCCTGACGGACGATCGCGCGGTTCTCGTCCGCGTCGCCCGTCAGACGCGCTTCGATCACGGGCTCGATCAGGTCGAACAGGTTGTAGAAGTTGCGGTTGAAGTTCTGCGCGGTGTTCGTTTCGAAGCGGCCGGCGAGCAGGCCGAGCACATGCTGGTTCAGCCCGATCGGATTCGCGACGGGCACGACGACGACTTCGCCGCGCAGCTTGCCCGCGGCTTCGAGCGCTTCGAGCTTGCGGCGCAGCGCCCACGACACCAGCATGCCGGGCAGCTCGTCAGCGTGCAGCGACGACTGGATGTAGACTTTCTGGCCGCCGCCCGGACCGTAGTGGAAGCTCGTCAGGCTGCGAGCGGTGCCGAGGGTCGGGGAAATCAGCGGATGATTGTGGGTTTGCATGATCGATGTGGCGCTGCGGATGACGCGCAGCGCGCGCTGTAGTTGCAAAGGAATGAGGCTTTAAAAACGGTGGCGCATACAACGAATCAACGAATCGCGCCGATGAACCGTTCGATCTTAGCCCATTTGGGCGGCGCGGGCGAACGCCCCGCCTTCGGGCCGGGCGGCCAGGCCTTCCTTGGGCCTTGCCTGAGCCAAAAAGCGAAACGGGCTCCGAAGGGAGCCCGTTTGCGTAGCGTCGCGAGGCGCGGCGTTGCGCGCCTCGCGCGATCAGGCGACGATCAGCTGCCGTACACGTCGAAGTCGAAGTACTTCTTCTCGATCTTCTTGTACGTGCCGTCCTTGATGATGTCGGCGATCGCCTTGTCGACCTTCGCCTTCAGGTCGGTGTCTTCCTTACGCATGCCGATGCCGGCGCCTTCGCCGAGGATCTTCTTGTCTACGAGATCCTTGCCGACGAACTGGAAGCCCGCGCCGCGCGGCGTCTTCAGGAAGCCGATCTCAGCCTGCACGGCGTCTTGCAGCGCAGCGTCCAGACGGCCCGAGATCAGGTCGGCGTAGACCTGGTCCTGGTTCTGGTACGGCACGACCTTCGCGCCCTTCGGCTCCCAGTAGGTCTTAGCGTACGTCTCCTGGATCGTGCCCTGTTCGACGCCGACCGACTTGCCCGACAGCGATTCCGCCGTCGGCAGGATGTTCGAGCCCTTCTTCGCGACGAGGCGCGTCGGCGTGTTGAACAGCTTCGACGAGAAAGCGATCTGTTCGGCGCGTTGCGGCGTCATCGACATCGACGACAGCACGCCGTCGAACTTCTTCGCCTTCAGAGCCGGGATCATGCCGTCGAAGTCGTTCTCGACCCACACGCACTTCGCCTTCAGGCGCGCGCAGATTTCGTTGCCGAGATCGACGTCGAAGCCGACCAGCTTGCCGTCGGAGCCCTTCGATTCAAACGGCGGATAGCTGGCGTCGACGCCGAAACGGATGGTGGTCCAGTCTTTTGCGTGTGCGCCGATCGAAACGGTGGCGAGCAGGGCAACCGTCAAAGCCGCAAGCAGTTTTTTCACTGATGTACTCCCGGGAGTGGTTCGAAGTGTCCCGCATGCGGTCGTGCCGCTGCGCGACGATGCCCGGCCATTGTGTCCGGGCTTGTCTAATGGCCGCTGGCCAGCCGCCAGCAGCGCGCGCCAAGCTTAACAAATCAAAATATTTGTGGTGCTAGTGAAACACCGGATGGCACAGGAGTATTGCCTCTAAAGGGCGGTTTTGTGATATGGGGCAAGAAGACGGATTGAAAGCAAATCGACAGCCGCCGATGGGCGGCCGCAAGGCGGCAGGGCGCCTTTGATGGAAGCGTTTGCCGCTCATGCGGAGGTGCGGCAAACGCTTTTCGGTCAGTGCTTTCGATCAGCGATTCGAACAGGCCGAACCGGGCCGGATGGCCCGTCCAGAGGACGTATCGAGCAGGGCGTATCGAGTAGCGCGCATCAAACGATCCGCGCGCCCGCGCGATATGTTGCGCGCGGCACGGGCAATGCATCGAGCATCGTCACGCGGACGAAATCCGCGCGCAGCCCGATTTCGATCGCGCCGCGGTCATGCAGGCCGGCCGTGCGCGCCGGTTCCGCCGACACGGTCGCCATCGCTTGCGGCAGCGTCCAGCCGGCCTTGTCCACAAGCTCGAAGGCGGCCGTCAGCAGGCTCGACGGCACGTAATCGGACGACAGGATGTCGAGCAGCCCCGCCTTCGCCAGCTCCAGCGCCGACACGTTGCCCGAGTGCGAGCCGCCGCGCACGATGTTCGGTGCGCCCATGATCGTCGCGATGCCGTGACGGTGGGCGGCCTCCGCGGCGACGCGCGTGGTCGGGAATTCGGCGAGCACGATGCCTTCGTCGGCGGCCTGCTGCACGTGCTCGACGAGCGTGTCGTCGTGGCTCGCGACGGGCAAGCCCAGCGCCTTGCAGCGCTCGACGATCTCGCGGCGATGCTGGTCCGCAAAGCGCTGCTGTTCGTCTTCGAGCGCAACGAGCGTCGCGGCCACGTGTTCGTCCGTCATCTTGCCGTGGCGCTCCTGGAAGCGGCGCCATTGCTCGCGGTCGTGCCATTGGCGCTGGCCGGGCGTGTGATCCATCACGGAAGCGAGACGCAGCAGCGGATGGTCCTTCAGCGTATCGAACACCTCGACGACATCGGGCGTCGCGATCTCGCAGCGCAGATGCAGGAAGTGCTCGGCGCGCAGCAGCTTGCGCTCCGAAAAGCGGTGCAGCGCCTGCGCGCAACGCGTCTGCGTGTCGCGGCCGCGCAAGCCGACGTTCGAGCGCGAGCCGATCGCGAGCGCATCGAACACCGTCGTGATGCCGGCGGCCGCCACCTGCGCGTCGTGGATCACGAACGCGGCATCCGTATTCCATTCGACGCCAGGACGCGGCACCAGATGCTTCTCGAGATTGTCCGTATGCAGTTCGATGAGGCCCGGCAACAGGTAGTCGCCGTCCCAGTCCTGGGCGTCGGAGGCGGACGTCGTGCCGCGCGCGACGTCGCGAATCACGCCGTCTTCGACCCGCACGACGCCGTTGAAGACTTCGTCCCGCGTCACGACGCGAGCGTTCTTGATCAACATCTGGATGCTCCGTATCTGATCGTTATCAGTGTAGTGCCGGCGTGTGACGCAACGGTGGACGCAGTTCGAGCCGTCGCGTGGCGACTTTCGCGCGCGTATCTTCGTCGTGGAAGATGCCGACGATGGCCGCGCCGCGCTCGCGCGCTTCGACGATCAGGTCCGCGACGATGTCGCGGTTCTCCGCATCGAGCGAAGCCGTTGGTTCGTCGAGCAGCAGCACGGGATGTTCCGCGATCAGGCCGCGCGCGATATTCACACGCTGCTGCTCGCCGCCCGAAAACGTCGCGGGCGCGAGCGGCCACAAACGCTCAGGCACATTGAGCCGCGCGAGCAATGCGGCGGCGCGCTCGTGCGCTTCGTTTTCATCGACGCCGCGCGAGACGAGCGGCTCGGCGACGAGATCGAGCGCGCTTACACGCGGAATCACGCGCAGGAACTGGCTCACGTAGCCGACTACGCTGCGCCGCAAATACAGCACGTCGCGCGGCTCGGCGCCCGTGATCCGCACGTGCTTCGCTTCGTGTGCTTCGTCGCGGATCGCGATCGTGCCCGTGCTCGCCAGATAGTTGCCGTACAGGCAGCGCAGGAACGTGCTCTTGCCCGCGCCCGACGGCCCGACCAGCACGACGCACTCGCCGCGCCCGACGTCGAGCGATACGCCCGCGAGCGCTTCGATCTGCACGCCGCCCTGGCCGTGCAGCGTGAACGTCTTGCCGATTTTGACGGCGCGCAGCATCAGCGCATTGTTGTCGACGAACGATGTTTCGATTGACGTTGTCATCGCCAGGACCTCAAACGGGAAGAACGGAAGAGACGAGCGTCTGCGTGTACGGGTGCTGCGGATCGTCGAGCACCTGGTCGGTGAGACCCGCTTCGACCACTTCGCCGCCTTGCATCACCATCAGCCGATGCGCGAGCAGGCGCGCGACGCCGATATCGTGCGTGACGATCAGCACGGACAGATGCAGCGTCGACGTCAGCGTGCGCAGCAGGTCGAGCAGACGTGCCTGCACGGATACGTCGAGACCCGCCGTGGGCTCGTCCATGAACACGAGCCGCGGGCCCGTCACCAGATTGCGCGCGATTTGCAGACGCTGCTGCATGCCGCCCGAAAACGCCGACGGCAATTCGTCGATACGTGTTGCGTCGAGCTCGACGCGCGACATCCACTGCGTTGCCGTATCGCGGATCTGGCCATAGTGGCGCGCGCCGACGGCCATCAACGGCTCGCCGATATTCGCGCCCGCCGACACGCCGCTGCGCAAGCCATCGCGCGGATTCTGCTGCACGAAGCCCCACTCGGTGCGCATCAGCAGACGCTTGCGCGGCTCCGACAATTCGAGCAGATCGAGTGTTTCGCCGTGTGCGCTCGCGTAGTGCAGCGTGCCTGCATCGGCGGACGTGCGCAGCGCGAGCGTGTTCAGCAGCGTCGATTTGCCCGAGCCCGATTCGCCGACGATGCACAGCACTTCGCCCGGATGCAGATCGAAGCTGACGTTGCGGCAACCGTTGCGGCCGCCATATTGTTTGGTGAGCGCGCGTGCGCTCAGAAGCGGCGTCATGCGCTTTCTCCTTCGTTGTGTTCCCCGCTTTGTTCGATCTCTTGCTGTTCGCGGCGCTCGTGGCAATAGTCGCTGTCCGAGCAGACGAACATGCGCTTGCCCGCATCGTCGACAATCATTTCATCGAGGAAGCTCTCCGTCGATGCGCACAGTGCGCACGCATGCTCCCAACGCTGCACCTCGAACGGGTGATCGTCGAAATCGAGGCTTTTTACGGGCGTGTACGGCGGAATCGCATGGATGCGCCGCTCGCGTCCCGCGCCGAACAGTTGCAGCGCGGGGTTCATGTGCATCTTCGGGTTGTCGTACTTCGGGATCGGCGACGGCGACGCGAGATAGCGTCCGTTGACGATCACGGGGTAGTCGTACGTCGTCGCGATGCTGCCGTGATGCACGATGTCCTCGTACAGCTTCACGCTGATGAGCCCGTAGTCGGCGAGCGCATGCAGCTTCTTGCACTCGGCCACGCGCGGCTCGAGCCGGAAGAGCGGCTCGGGCATCGGCACCTGATAGACGAGAATCTGCTTGTCGGTGAGCGGCGTCTCGGGAATGCGGTGACGCGTCTGCACGATGGTCGCCTCGCACGTCTTGCGGGTCGTGCTCACGCCCGTCGTGCGCGCGAAGAAGCGGCGGATGTTGACGGCGTTCGTCGTTTCGTCGGAACCCTGGTCGATCACTTTCAGCGTGTCGTCACGCCCAATGATCGATGCCGTAACCTGAATGCCGCCCGTGCCCCAGCCGAACGGCAGCGGCATTTCGCGTGACGCGAACGGCACCTGATAGCCCGGCACGGCCACCGCCTTCAAAAGCGCGCGGCGGATCATGCGCTTGGTCTGTTCGTCGAGATATGCGAAGTTGTAGCCCTCGGCGGCGCTGTCGTGCGCCGAAGCTTGCATCGTCGTGTCGGGCGCATTCATGCCGCTTGCTCCTCTTTGTCCTCTTTGTCGTTCTGGTCGCTGTCGTCGCGCTGATCGCGTGTCGCGTGTTTCGCGCGCAGGCGGCGCACGAGTTCGAGTTCGGCCTGGAAGTCGACGTAATGCGGCAGCTTCAGATGCTGCACGAAGCCGGATGCCTCGACGTTATCGCTATGCGACAGCATGAATTCGACGTCCTGCGTCGGCGAGCCGAGCGTTTCGCCGAGTTCTTCGGCGCGCAGCGCGCGGTCGACCAAAGCCATCGCCATCGCCTTGCGCTCGGAATGGCCGAACGCGAGACCGTAGCCTTGCGTGAAGGTGGGCGGCACTTGGCTGCTGCCCGCGAACTGGTTGATCATCTGGCATTCCGTCACGTCGATTTCGCCGATCTCGACGGCCTCGCCGAGTTCGTCGAGTTCCATCTCGACGGCCACCGTGCCGAAGCGGATCTCGCCCGCGAACGGATGCGAGTGCGCGTAGCCGCGCTGGGTCGCGTAACCCATCGCGAGCAGAAAGCCTTCGTCGCCGCGCGCGAGGTTTTGCAGGCGCGTCGCACGGCTCGCGGGAAACGACAGCGGTTCGCGCGACAGATCGCCGGGTTCGGGCGCGCCTTCGGACATGCGTTCCTGTTCGATCAGGCCTTCCTTGTCGAGCAGCGAGACGACGCGCGGCATCGCTTCCTCGCTCGCGCTTTCGCTGCGCTTCGCGGGCGCGGCGGCATCGCCGTCGCCTTCTGCGAGCAAAGTGAAATCGAGCAGACGCTGCGTGTAGTCATACGTCGCGCCGAGCATCTGGCCGCCGGGCACGTCCTTGAACGTCGCGGAGATGCGCCGCTCGATATGCATGTCTTCCGTATCGACGGGCTGCGTGTAGCCGAAGCGCGGCAGCGTCGTGCGATAGGCGCGCAGCAGGAAGATCGCTTCGACGAGATCGCCGGCTGCCTGCTTGATCGCGAGCGCGGCAAGCTCTTCGTCGTAGACCGAGCCTTCCGTCATTACGCGCGCGACGGCGAGGCGCAATTGCGAACGGATCTGCGCGACGCTCAGTTCGGCGAACTGCGTATCGCCGCGGCGCGCCTTGTCGAGCAGACGCCACGATGCTTCGATCGCGCGTTCTCCACCTTTGACGGCAACGTACATTAGTTCAGCTCCACTCGGGTTGTGCGCGGCAGGCCGATCAGCGTGTCGCCGCAGACGAGATAACAGTCGATGCCGCACGGAAAGAGCGGCGCGAGTTCGGCGCGCTCGCGCCAGAAACGCGCGGGCAGGCCGGAAGGCGCGATCGTGTGCGTGTCTTCGATGCCGGGACCGCGCAACGTGAGGGGCGTGCCCCCCGTCGACGAATTCAGCGAATCGACGCGCACGAGCAGCGTCACCGATTGCTCCGGCGTTTCGGGCGCGCCGAGCGCGAAACTCGTGAGCGGCGGCAGCGTGCTCGCATCGTGCACATAGGCGAACGCAGCCTCTTGCGGTTCGTCGACGAGCGGCGCGCCCGTATGAAAGCGCAACGCCGAGCCGAGCACGGCATCGGGCTGCGAGAGCCATACGGGCGTCGAGTAGTCGCACAGCGCGAGCAGCGCGGCGAAAGCGGCGAGATCGGCGCGCGCGTGCGGCAGGTTGTTGCGCGCGTCGCTGCGCGAAGCGGGCAGCACGTTGTCGATGGTGCCGATCTTGCCCGGACGCGACAGCGCGTCGAGCAGCGTGCGGAACACCGTCTGCGTATCGTGGACGGGATCGGCGAAGCCCGGCGTCAGCATGGAGAGCGCGATCTGCGCGGATTGCGGGGAAGGGTTCATCAGTCGCCTCGGACCATCGTGAAGAACTCGACGCGCGTCGATGCGGCGTCCTGTTGACGTTGCGCGCGTTTCGCCGCGAGTTGCGTAGCGAGCGGCGCGATCAGCTGTTGCTGCAGACGTTCGTGATGCTGCGGCGTTTGCAGCAATGCGTCTGCGATAGCAGCGAGTTCGGCGCGGCGGCGGTCGCGTCCCAGATGACACGCGACGCCGACGGTTGCGCTTTCATCCGCATCGTCGTTGATCGCGCGCAGACGCAGCGTGGCGCGCGTGACAGTTGCTTCGCCTAGATTGAACGCATCACCCGTGCCGCCGATGCGCCCGCGCACCATCGCGAGCCCGATCTCGGGCAGACGCAGCCAGTCGAAAGCAGGGAACGGCGTGCCTTGCATCGCGCGGGTCAAGGCGGCTTCGAGATCGGCGCGCGACGCGCGGGCGAGGACGGCCATCCATGCGCGGCGCGCGGCGTTGGCAGAGGCAGGGAAAGCGGTGGCAGGAGGAGAAGCGGGGGCGCTCATCGGGATTTCCTGGAAGTGGACGGTCGGTAGCAAGTGCAGACATTTGAGCATCTATTCGTCTAAACGTCTAGACGTTTAGAGCTAAAATGTCGCTGTCTCGTGACAGAAGGCGCGTTTCATATTTCCGCCACGGCTTGCGGACTACAATGCACAGAACGCCTATTTGAACGGAAGGGAATGACAGCACCATGACATCGAACGACGACGCGGCGCCGGGCACGATGCTCGAACGGGGAGCGGGCGTTGCCGTGTGGCGGCAGATCGAGCAGATCCTCGCGAAGGAGATCGCGGCAAGCGGCTTCGGCGAGGACGGTCGTCTGCCGAGCGAAGGCGAGCTTGCGCGGCGCTTCGACGTGAACCGCCATACGATTCGCCGC
Source organism: Paraburkholderia phymatum (assembly GCF_040965635.1). Lineage (GTDB taxonomy): Bacteria > Pseudomonadota > Gammaproteobacteria > Burkholderiales > Burkholderiaceae > Paraburkholderia > Paraburkholderia phymatum_B. The sequence goes on along the minus strand of NZ_JBFRCH010000010.1, from coordinate 95,383 downwards.
GCGATGCTGGGTCTCGCCGCGCAAGGACTCGTCAGCGTCGAGCAGGGACGCGGCACGTTCGTGCAGCCGGGCGCCATCGACTATACGATCGGCCGCCGCACGCGCTTTACCGAGAACCTGCGGCAGCAGCATCATTCGGCGGCGGGCACGATGCTGTCGGCGGCGCGCGTGAAGGCCGATCCCACCGTCGCGAAAGCGCTGGGCCTGCGCGCGGGCGCGTCCGTGTATCGCATCGAGTCGCTGCATGAAGCGGACGGCGTGCCGCTCACGTTCGCACGCAACTTCTACCCGGCCGCGCGTTTCGCTGATCTGCCCGACGTGCTGGAACGCGTGGGCGGCATCACGAAGGCGATGGCCGAATATGGCGTGAACGATTATCTGCGCAAGTGGAGCCGTATCGGCAGCGTGCTGCCCGAGCCGGAAGTCGCGCGGCGTCTCGGCATCAACCGGCAGCAGCCGGTGCTGTGGGTCGAAAACGTCGACGTCGATACGGAAGGCGCGCCGATCAAATACGGCTTCACGCACTTCGCCGCCGACCGCGTGCAATTGATGGTCGAGCACGACATATGAGCGCGGCCACGGTGAATGCCTGGTCCGCGCAGGCACGCTTCGCAATCTATTACGCGCCGGCGCGCGCGTCGGGTTGGTGGGATGCGGGCTCCGCGTGGCTCGGTCGCGATGCCGAAAGCGGCGCTTCGTTCGATCCGCAAGAAGCGCCCGCTCTATCCGAACCGCTTGCGCAGCTGACGGCATCGCCGCGCCGTTATGGCTGGCACGGCACGCTCGTCGCGCCGTTCCGTCTTGCCGATGGCGCGACCGTTGCCGATCTGCTCGAAGCCGCCGAAAACTGGGCGCACACACAGAGGCCGTTCGCATTGCACGTCGAAGCGGCGACGTTGGGCGACTTCGTGGCGATGCGTCCCGCGACGCCATCGGGCGACGAACGCATGCGCGCGCTCGCCGCCGATGCGCTGCGCACGTTCGCGCCGCTGCGCGAGAAGCCGTCCGCCGCCGACACCGCGAAGCGCATGCAGGCGCCGCTGACGGAACGCCAGCGCGAACTGCTCGTCGAATGGGGATATCCGTATGTGCTCGACGAGTTTCGTTTCCACATGACGCTGTCCAACTCGCTCGACAATGCCGCCGATCGTGCCGCGATCGTCGGATGGTGGCATCGCGAGGCGCAGCGTCTCGGGCCGCTGTCAATCGACGGCGCAGCGATCTTCGTCGAGCCTGCGCCCGGCGAGCCGTTCATGCTGTGGCAGCGGCTCGCATTTACGGCAGAACACAAGGAGTGAATGAAGGAGTGAACGAACGCATGAAGGGCCGTTTGATCTATGTGATCGGACCATCGGGCGCGGGCAAGGATTCGCTGCTGCACTTCGCGCGCGATCGCGTCGCGGGAACGCCCGTCGTGTTTGCGCATCGCTACATCACGCGCGGCACGGGGCACAACGAGAATCACATCGCGTTGACGCGCGAAGAGTTCGCCGCGCGTTCGGCGCAAGGCCTCTTTGCGCTCGAATGGTCGAGTCACGAGTTGCATTACGGCATCGGCATCGAGATCGACGCGTGGCTCGCGCGCGGCTGCACCGTCGTCGTCAATGGGTCGCGTGCGTATCTGTCGCGTGCGTTGAAGCGCTATCCGCATCTCGAAGTCGTGCATATCCATGCAGCGCCGCATATTCTCGCGCAGCGTCTCGCGTCGCGCGGACGCGAGACGCAGGAGCAGGTCGAGGCGCGCCTTGCGCGCAAGGCGCCGTTCACGCTGCCGCGCGGCGCGCATCTCACGCATATCGACAATTCCGGCACGCTCGAAGCAGCCGGTCAGGCGTTCGTCGACGTGCTGAAGAACGAAGCGCGAGCGCAGTCGTCGTGTGAGCCCCGGACCGATGCACCCGTTCCCGATGAAAGCGTTAAGTAAGTCACAGGCGCGACCGTCTTACGGGAAAGGTCTCGCGTTGCTATAGTCTGCGGATTGACGCTGCGCACGAGACGCGGCGAGACCAGAACAAACCCGTGGAGCACCCCTGATGACCGACGCCACCCTCCTGACCGAAACCGCCGACCTCGAACCCGCCGCCGCTTCGCTGCGCGACATCCGCCGCCACATTCACCACCATCCCGAGCTCGCGTACGAGGAAGTCGCGACGGCGGCGCTCGTCGCCGAAAAACTGGAGGGGTGGGGCTGGAAGGTGACGCGCGGGGTCGGCAAGACGGGCGTGGTCGGCACGTTGAAGGTCGGCGACGGCACGCGCAGCATCGGGCTGCGCGCGGACATGGACGCGCTGCCTATCGTCGAGCAGACGGGCCTGCCGTACGCGAGCGGCACGCACGGCAAGATGCACGCATGCGGACACGACGGCCACACGACGATGCTGCTCGGCGCGGCCCAGCATCTGGCGAAGACACGCCGCTTCTCGGGCACGGTGCATCTGTACTTTCAGCCGGCCGAGGAAAGCGGGATCGACAGCGGCGCGAAGAAGATGATCGAAGACGGCCTGTTCGAGCGCTTCCCATGCGACGCGGTGTTCGGCGTGCACAACCATCCGGGCGCGGAGCCGGGCAAGTTCCTGTTCCGCAAGGGCGCGTTCATGGCGGCGGGCGACAAGGCGACGATCACGATCGAAGGCGTCGGCGGCCATGCGGCGCGCCCGCATCTCACTGTCGATCCCATCGTGATCGCGTCGAGCATCGTGATGGCGCTGCAAACCATCGTCGCGCGCAACGTGAACCCGGCGCAGCCCGCTGTCGTGACGGTCGGCACGATGCACTCGGGCGTCGCGAACAATGTGATTCCGTCGAGCGCGAAGCTCGAATTGAGCGTGCGCTCGTTCAGCCCGGAAGTGCGGGCGCTTCTGAAGCAGCGCATCGTCGAACTCGCCGAAGCGCAGGCCGCGAGCTATGGCGGCAAGGCGCACGTCGACTACATCGAAGGCTATCCCGTCGTCGTCAATACGGATGCCGAAACGGAGTTTGCGATTCAGGTCGCGCGCGAACTGGCGGGCGCCGAAAACGTCGAGCCGAACGCGGACATCCTGATGGGCAGCGAAGACTTCGCGTTCATGCTCGAACAGCGGCCGGGGTCGTTCCTTCGCCTGGGCAACGGCGTCGGCGAGGACGGCTGCATGGTGCACAACCCGCACTACGATTTCAACGACCGCAATCTGCCGATCGGCGCCGCGTACTGGGCGCGTCTCGTGGAGCGCTATCTGGGCCGTTGATGGGCCGTCGATGAACACGCATGTTTGAATCGGCGCCAGGTGCGCGGCTTCGCTTTCGAGATTCGCCGAAGCGAAGCCACTGACGCACGAGTCGCTCCCGCACTTCACGATGCGCCGCAAGCCGCGCGCAACCCGATCAGCCGCGCAGCGCGACCATATCCGACACGGATTGCGCCGCTTTTTGCAGGGGTTCGAGAAACGCCTTCACCATCTGCTTCGCGCTGTTGCGCTGCGCGTTGCCGCTGATGTTCATCGCCGCGATGATCTGTCCGCGCCGGTTGCGGATCGGCGCGGACAGCGAAATCAGCCCGCCTTCCAGCTCCTGATCGACGACCGCCCACCCCTGGCTGCGCACTTGCGCAATCGTCTTCTTCAACTCGTTCCGGTCGGTGATGGTGCGCGGCGTGTGCGCGACGATCGGCGAGGCGTCGAGCGTCGCGTCGAGTGTCGCCTCATCGAGCGACGACAGCAGCACGCGTCCCATCGACGTGCAATACGCCGGCAAGCGGCTACCGATCGACAGATTGATCGTCATGATCTTGTGCGTCGGCACGCGCAGCACGTAGACGATCTCCGTGCGATCGAGCACGGCCGCCGAACAGCTTTCGTGCACCTGCGCCGACAGTTCTTCCATGAACGGCTCGGCGAGATTCCAGAACGGCATCGACGTCAGATACGCGAAACCCAGATCGAGAATCTTCGGCGTCAGGCGGAAGAGTCGCCCTTCGGCCTCGACGTACCCGAGCGTTTGCAGCGTCAGCAGAATGCGGCGCGCGCCCGCGCGCGTGAGGCCCGTCGCCGATGCGACGTCGGTGAGCGTCTGCTCGGGCCGCTCGGCGTTGAACGCGCGGATCACCGCGAGGCCGCGCGCGAACGACTGCACGTACGAGTCGCCCGGTTTGTCGGGCGCGTCCCCATCGTTGACGGAAACGGCTTGTGACACTGGTGGGACTTTGCTCATGGGCCTATGCACGATACGTTCAAACGTTGGGACAGCCTTCGATAGCCTGCGGAAAGCCGTGACGATAGCGCAAGCGCCCGGATTCGCCAACTTCGCCGCGGCTTTCCGTGCGCCGCCCGTTCCTGCCGGATTCTGCTGTTTACAGCGACACCTCATTGCGGATTTCGACGCGCACTCGCGCGCCGCCGCGCTTGACAGTCTTTCCGCCACCCGCCTATCATCAAACCTGAATTGTTCGATATATGATCGTTTGTTCGAGTATAGAACAAATGTCGGTTCATCGGCACGTTTTTCCGGCGCTCCCATGCGCCGACGCTGGCGCCTTCCACGATAACGCCAGCCTGCCATTACTGGAGACATCTCATGACGGAAGCTTTCCTGTGCGACGCGATTCGCACGCCGATTGGCCGCTATGCGGGTTCGCTGTCGTCGGTGCGCGCCGACGATCTGGGCGCCGTGCCGCTCAAGGCGCTGATGGAGCGCAACAAGGAAGTCGACTGGAACGCGATCGACGACGTGATCTACGGCTGCGCGAACCAGGCGGGCGAGGACAACCGCAACGTCGCGCGCATGTCGCTGCTGCTGGCGGGCCTGCCGAAGGACGTGCCGGGCTCGACGGTCAACCGGCTGTGCGGCTCGGGCATGGATGCCGTCGGCATTGCGGCGCGCGCGATCAAGTCGGGTGAGGCGGGGCTGATGGTCGCGGGCGGCGTCGAGAGCATGAGCCGCGCGCCGTTCGTGATGAGCAAGGCGACGAGCGCGTTTTCGCGCCAGGCCGACATCTACGACACGACGATCGGCTGGCGTTTCGTCAACCCGCTGATGAAGCAACTCTACGGCGTCGACTCGATGCCGGAGACGGGTGAGAACGTCGCGACCGACTACAACATCAGCCGCGCCGATCAGGACGCGTTCGCGCTGCGCAGCCAGCAGAAGGCGGCGCGCGCGCAGCAGGACGGCACGCTCGCGCAGGAAATCGTCCCCGTGACGATCCCGCAGAAGAAGGGCGATGCGATCGTCGTGTCGAAGGACGAGCATCCGCGCGAGACGAGCCTCGAAGCGCTCGCAAAGCTGAAGGGCGTCGTGCGCCCGGACGGCACGGTGACGGCGGGCAACGCGTCGGGCGTCAACGACGGCGCGGCTGCTTTGCTGCTCGCGAACGAAGAGACCGCGAAGCGTTATGGCCTGACGCCGCGCGCACGCGTGCTCGGAATCGCGACGGCAGGCGTCGATCCGCGCGTGATGGGCATCGGACCCGCGCCCGCGACGCAGAAGCTGCTTGCGCGCCTGAACATGAGCATCAACCAGTTCGACGTGATCGAGTTGAACGAAGCGTTCGCATCGCAAGGCCTTGCCGTGCTGCGCGCGTTGGGTGTCGCCGATGACGATGCACGCGTGAATCCGAACGGCGGGGCGATCGCATTGGGCCATCCGCTCGGCATGAGCGGCGCGCGGCTCGTGACGACCGCGATGTATCAGTTGCAACGCACGCATGGACGCTTCGCGCTGTGCACGATGTGCATCGGGGTCGGGCAGGGCATTGCGATCGCGATCGAACGAGTTTGATCGTTTGATCGGCTGACGTGGGCATTCCGTGGCGCGTGCGTGCGTCACGCGATGCGCCACGTGGCGTTCAGTTCAGAACGTCAGATCGTGCAGCTTGCGCATGCCATCGAGCAGCCATTGAAAGATCGACTGCTCCGACTGCACTACGGGCGTCGGCGTGCCGAGCTTGCCTAGCGTATCCTGGCGACGCGACAGCAGCCGGCACATCAGCCTCGCGACGTCGGGATTGTCCTTGAGCAGCGGCGTCACGTCGTCTTTCTTCAACTGATAGACGACGGCGTGCGTCAACGCCGAAATCTTCACGCGCGCAGGCATGCCCGCGAGCAGCCCCGCTTCGCCCATTGCATCGCCGGGACCGAGGCGGTTCACTTCGACGGGACCTGACGCGCTGTCCGCGACGACCGACAGCACGCCCGAATCGACGATGCTCAGATTGTCGGGCACGGTTTCGGGTGTGAGCACGATATCGCCGCGGTCATATTCATGGCGCGAAAGCAGTGGCGCGAGCCCCGCCAGCTCTTCGGGCGTCAATGCGGCGAACAGTTCGACGCGCCTGAGCAGGCTGATCCTGCGATCGACCTGCGCCGCGGGTGCGGCGGGCGCATACGGGACACCCAGCGGTCTCAGTTCGACGCCCGCTGCCGCGAGATGCCGGAAGCACAGGTCGTAAAGCTCGTTCGTCACAGCGAGCTTCTTGCTCATGTCGTCGACGTAGGCCGTCGCTTCGTACTGGATCGACGTGACGGTGGTCCTCTTCACGAGCGCATACGGCGCGGGGTCCGCGATCACGGCGCGCACGCCGGCCAGCGCGCGTTCGAGCGCGGCCAGCACGGCGCTCGGGCGCGCCTCTGGCGTGATTTCGAGCGTGACGGTCACGCCGTGCAGCGTCGGCGGGCGGCTGCTGTTCGTGATCTTCGCCTTGGCCGCGACCGCGTTCGGCACGATGACGATGTTGCCTTGTGAAGTCAGCAGATGCGTCGCGCGCCAGTTCATCTCCAGCACCTTGCCCTCGACGCCGTCGATGGAAACCCAGTTGCCGATGTGATACGGCTCCGTCGTGTTGATCACGATGCCCGCGAACACATCGCTGAGCGTGCTTTGAATCGCGAGACCCAGCACGATCGCGAGCGCGCCCGATGTCGCGACGAGCCCGCGCACGGGCAGCTCGAGCACGAAGCCGAGCGCGGCGACGACGGCGGCCAGAAACACGAGCGCGCCGAACACATCCTGAAAGAGCCGCTGACGGCGCCATGTCCTGGGCAGCAGCAGCGTGTCGAGCGCCATGCTGAGCAGGCGCGCGCCCATCAGCCACCAGATGATTTCGAGCACCTGGCCGATCACGTGCAGCGGCCGCGAGTTCAAATAGGGCGCCTGCGAGAACGGGCTCAGGTTCGAGCTGAACAGCAGCGCACTAAAGGCCGCATAGATGCAGAGCCGCACCAGCAGTCGCGCGACTTCGTTTCTGGGTATCGTGCAACGCCACACCACCACATCGAGCGCGACGAGCGCAAAGCCGATAATCAGCGGATTGTTCACGCGCACTCCATGGCGGGATGGAACGATGACGAAACATGTGAGACGGTTGCCGCGACAGTAGCACGGCGTCGTGCAACGCGGCGCGATGGTCGATGCGATGCCGCGATCGCTACAGGCTCGAGCCCATTTTTTACGACATTTTTTCTTGTTGCGCATCAGAGCCGTCCCCGGACTGCAGGCGTCGATCGTTGAACGGAGAGGCCATGCAGAAGCCGCACGCAGTCGTCAGCGAGAACGCGCACTGTTCTGGCATTCGCCACGAAACCGGGCGTCATCGGGTGCTTGAGTCGCGGCCCGTCGTCGTAACGTCATCGCTTCGTCACTTCACGTTGAACGAATAATCGCCGTGTGTGCGATGGCCGTCCGACGCGACGGCAACCCAATGCACGGTGTACTTGCCGGCAGGCAAAGCGGGTAGCGCGACGGATTCGACGCGCGGCTGTTGCGCGTCGACGGCCGATTTCGCGGTGTTCACCTGCTTTCCCGACGCATCGGTGACTGTCAACGTGCTGAATGCCGGTTCGAGCGGTCCGTCGAACGTGATGACGACCTTGGCCGGTGATTCGACCGTCGCGCCCGCGCCGGGCTCCTGCTTCTGCGGAAACACGTGAGCGTTGGCCGCGAGCGGGCTCAGCGCCCACAGTGCGCTGCCTACGATTGCGAATCGTGTCATGTTCATCGCGATGTCCTCGTTACGGGAAGAGCGGCTTGCCGATCGTCGTCGGCGCGATGTCGTCGAAGAAGATATGCGCCTGCACCAGCACGCCGACATGCGAACCGCTAGCGCGGTTGATGGGTATCTGCGCTTCGATGCCTAGTTGCCCATAGCGGTTGATCCAGATGAAGCCCGGATTCACCGTGCCCGTCGTTTGCCCCTGACTGCGCGATAGCGGAATTTCGACGATAGGGATCAGGTTCGCGAGCGGCTGCGGCAAGCCGACATCGCGCACGTGCTGCTGCAAATAGGGCAGGCTGTATTGCACCGTCACGCCGTAGTTGAACGCGTTGGGCTCGCCCGCGCCCGTCGTGAAGGCGGGACCGGCTTCGCCCGTGATCGCGATCGGGCGCAGCCAGGCGAGCGAATCGGGCAGGTCGCCGAAACCTTTGCCCGCGAAGATCGTCGGCGAGATCGTGGAGAAGCTCTCGCCGATCGCGTGACTGCCCGTGCCGCCGAGATCCGCGTTGACGCCGATCGACGTCATGAACTCGTGCGCTTCGTTCACGTACAACAGGTACTTGAGGCCGACGCTGAAGTTGTCGAAGCCGTGTGCCGTCGGATTGTTCTGTCCGACATAAGCGCCTCCGACGGATATCGCGAGGCGCGGCGTGATCAGCTTGTCGTATTCGAAGCTGAATGTGTTGATGCTCTGATCGCCATCGTCGCCGGGCACGCGCTGATGGCCGTATTGCAAGTTGAGTTCGTCGCCGACGCCGGGGTCGTCGACGGCCATCGTGGCGGGGAATACGCGGTCACCGGCAATCGCGTGCGCGTGCGAGAGCGCCGGAAAACACAGGGCCGCGGCAATGCAGCAGGCGAGCGGCCATGTGCCGCGCTTGTCGAGTGTGATGTTCATGGGTCATCCCGAGTATGAGCGCGCGCGTGAGCGGCTTGCGCTGCGCGAAGCGAACACGCGCGAAAACAGCAACGCCGTCATGGCGCTGCCGGAACGCAATTCGACTCAGAGATGAATAGGCGGCGCGCGCGGTTGCGCGGCTTGATAGGGCGTGGCGAGCGCGACGCTGTCGAAGCGCGCGGCGGCGCGCTGCGTGATGGCCGTGACGATCAGCGCAAACGTCGACAACGATGCGGGCAACACGGGGAAATGCGCGACCAGGCTGCAATAGCCGCATGCATGCCAGTGCGAGGCGAGCGTGTGGGTGTCGGTGGGGTCGTCCTCGTGCGTGTCGGCGAGCGTGGCCGTGTGCGACGAGCAGAGCGCGGCGGCGGGATCGTACGCGCCACGGCTCGCTGCGATGGCCTGCGAGACAGTGGGCGCGAGCGTCGCCATCAGGATCGCGAGCAATCCGAGGATGCTGCCAATCTTCTGATGGAAACGGTTCGACATGTCAAAAGCGTTGTTGAGGGCTGCGCGGATTATGTCACGGTGCCACGCGCAGCAAGGCCGTGTGCACAGGCAAACGGAAATTTATCGCGGTGCTGTCGATTCGCTGCCGCCTCGCTCGTCGTGTGTGTAGAACCGGGCAACGATGCGAGATATGCCTACGTTCTCACGAAACCGCAAAAGGAGGCTGCAATGAATTATGTGGACGGATTTGTCGTCGGTGTAAAGGAGGAGAATCGCGAAACTTACCGTAGGCATGCACAGATCGCTGCGGGCGTTTTCAAGGAATACGGCGCGCTGAATGTCGTCGAGTGCTGGGGCGACGACGTGCCCGAAGGCAAGCTCACGTCGTTTCCGATGGCCGTCAAGCTCGAACCAGGCGAGGTGGTGGTGTTCTCGTGGGTCGTATGGCCTTCGCGCGCGGCACGCGACGAAGGCATGAAGAAAGTGATGGCCGATCCGCGCACGCAGCCCGACACGCTGCCGATGCCGTTCGATGGCAAGCGTCTGATCTACGGCGGCTTCGAAGTGATCGTCGACGTCTAGCGCGAGACTTCCGGCGCGAGACGTTCCGCATGCAGCGCGCAAGAGCTAGAGCGTTTCGGTGAACATGGGCGTCGTGCCGTCGGTGCTCTCGTAGTACTCGGCCGACGCTTGCGCTTTCTGTGCTGCCTGTCCGAGCCGGATGATCGTGAAGCCGTGCATGTAAACCTTATTCGTCTGTTTCAGCAGGACGTTCTGCAGTACGGGCGGATTGACGACGCGCGGGTCCGGCGCGTTCTCCGGGCCATTGACGAGCACGGGCACGGCGCCGTGTCCGATGCACCGTCCATGCGTCAAGCCGAGGTACGGCTGATACACGCTCAGGCTGTGTTCATGGCCCCAGAACCACGCGGCGATCGGCTGCTTCGCGGCCTGCGAAAAGCGTCGAAAGCTCGCGAGCAGCCGCGGATTGTACGCAGTGAGTTTGCCGTCCGTCTGCAGCGGCCCGATCTGCGAGAGCGCGGAAAACAGCTGGTGATGCGAGAGGAGAATCGTCTTGCCGCTGAATTCGGCGATGCGCTCGACGATCCAGTCTTCTTCGTCCTGTTCCAGAAACGTCACGACGTCGGTCACCGTGAACGGGTTGTAGTCGTGCAGGCCCGTGTCCATCGCGATGAACTGCCAGTCGTCGTTGCGCAGACAGAAGAAGCTGGCGGGCTGCAGGCGCGCGTGATCGTTGAGCGTGTCGATCAGCCCGTAATAGCCGGCGCCGCCCGAGTACATGTCGTGATTGCCGGAGAGCGTATAGACGGGCACGTCCTTTGTATCGCGCGAAAGCACGGCATCGACGATCTTCCTGAAGTTCGCGTTGCACTCCTGCGGCGTGCCCGAGTAGTAGATGTCGCCGAGATGGATCACGACGTCGGGGCTTTGCAGCGCGGCCTGTTTCAGCAGATCGGCGGCGACCTGGGTGCCCGTGCCCCAGTCGGCGATCAGCGCGACCGTGGCGCCCGCTTTCAGCGGAACCGTGACGGGTCCGATCGCGGCCGCGCGCCGGTAGGGAATCGCGGCGCGTTTGCCGTCCGCGCCGAAGTACTGCATGTAGTTTTCGATGACCGTGAGCCACGCCGGGTCGCAGACGTTGTAGCGGATATCGTTCTGGATGCTTTCGGCTGTCGCGGTGTCGCCGCGTGCGCGCGCCTCCATCAGATCGAGTCCCATCTTCGCGCACGTCCAGGCATCCTGCGCGATTTCGCCCGGCGCGACATCGGGCAGCGACGCCTCGCCTTGCGCCTTCAGTTGCGCAATCGTCGCGGCGGCGTTGACGAGCGGGTTGTCGAGGCCCGGTCGAGACGTGAGTCCCGTGGAAGGCGTCGTTGTGCGCACGACTTCATCGACGACGGATTGAAACATCGAGACGAACTGATCGCGGAAACTTTCGGGCTCGGTGGCCATGACGCTCTCCCGTTCAAGGCGGATTGGCTTGTTATGCGAAAGCTGCAAGTAAAGTTGTGGTGTCGAAGCTATCGACAGGCTCAAGGATCGTTCCGGCAACACCAAGACGATTGGCTCGCCGCAAATTGCAGAAAAGGCGCCGCGCGATCAGATGTAGCCGGGCATTTTTCCGGCTGCAATCGGCGGGCAGGACACTTCGGGACGCATTTGCAAATGCGCGCGGGCTCAAGCTTTTCGCGGCGATGCCGTTATCGTGACTGCCATCCCTCTGCAAAGCCTTCACCCAAGATGCGTTTGACGAAGCTCGAGTCAGTACTTTCAGCCGTAGCGGTATTCGCCGTCGTGAGTTTCAGCGGATGGCTTCAGGGTGAAATGAAGCACGCTGCGCGCGAGCGCAACCGGCACGACATCGGCACGATCGTCGATGCGGCGTGCGCGAACCTGACGGCCGCTGAACTCGAATCGAACGACAACGGCCAGTTGCAATGCGGCGCGGTGATGCTCGAAGCGCCGCGCGAACCGTCGGCGGCCGTAGGTGCGTTGACGGCGTCCGTGAACGGCGCGGCGACGAGCGTCCCGAATCCGTAAGCGGCGACAGCACGCCGACCGCGCTCTCCGCCAGGCGGGACGCGCCGCCCGTCGACAATACCTCACACACTGATATACTAAATACGTCACCAGTCCGCGTGGCGATGAACGCGCGCGGCACGATACGGGCGCGGCGCATTCGGCCGCTTGAACAATCACGGTGTTCAAGACACCGACCCATCAGAGGCGATGCATGTCGTCAGAACTGGACAGCCGGCCGGCGGCAACACCGTTCACCCTGTCATTGCAACCCATCGGGACCAGCGCGAGCCTGCGCGATCGCGCGTACGCGATGCTGCGCCAGGCGATCGCGGACGCGGACATCTATGCGTCGCGCGAAGAGATACGTCTCGACGATCGCGCGCTGAGCGAATCGCTCGGCGTGAGCCGCACGCCCGTGCGCGAGGCGATGACGCTGCTCGAGCAGGAAGGCTTCGTGCGCACGATTCCGCGCCGGGGCATCTACATCGTGCGAAAGAGTAAGCGCGAGATCGTCGAAATGGTGCAGATGTGGGCCGCGCTCGAAAGCATGGCCGCGCGTCTCGCGACGCTGCACGCGACGGACGAGGAGATCGCGCGGCTGCGTCATATGTTCGACCAGTTCCGCGATTCGACGCCTGCCGAACATATCGCCGAGTACTCGGATGCGAATATCGCGTTCCATCAGGCGATCGTCGAATTGTCGAAGTCGCAGATCATCCTCGACACGATCAAGAACATCTTCATTCACGTGCGCGCCATTCGCCGGATGACGATTTCGCAGAGCGACCGCGCGTCGCGCTCGATCGTCGATCATCTGCGGATCATCGAAGCACTCGAAAAGCGCGACACCGAACTCGCCGAGCGTCTCGTGCGTCAGCACTCGCTCGATCTCGCCGCCTTCATCGAGGCGAACTGCGATTTCCTAGACTGAACGCAGCGCGTTTTCAACAGCACTGTTCACTGTTCTCCAGCGGACATCCGTTTGCGGATGTCCGCATCTTCCCTCATTGGCAGGCGGCAAGCTCCTCTGCGCGTCCCACGCCATCGCTTCCATAAACGATCGTCTATCGATTCGATAAGTAACTTTAATTATTCGCAATTCGCTACATCCGCTTAGCATGGGTTCGCCCGGAATAAGCCTTTGGGTTAAGGGTTAACGCTTGCTTTTGCGCTTCGATGTGCATCGCTTAGGGAAAATCCGCAGCCCATTGGAATAAAAATGAAAAGACCGCAGCCTGTTTGAATGGTTAACTACGCAGGTCTGTCGAAAGTCACCCAAGGCCGGGTAGAAGAAAACGAGTAAGGCGCTTGCGGGCGCAACGATCCTGGATCGCGCAGTCCGCATCGAAAACATTAGAACGCAACATTTTGCATGCGACGGGGAGCAAGCGCTAAGGCGCGGATTCCCGTCGAGAGCGGAGACGATGCACATGAATGGAAACACCCGACAGGCGACGGGAAGCGGTTTCTTTTCGAACCGTTGGTGTCAGTTGATCATCGGCATGCTATGCATGGCGCTGGTCGCGAATCTTCAATACGCGTGGACGCTGTTCGTCGCTCCGATGAATGCGCGGCACCACTGGGGCGAAGCATCGATTCAGCTTGCCTTCTCGATTTTCATTCTCACTGAAACATGGCTCGTTCCCGTCGAAGGATGGCTCGTCGACCGCTTCGGTCCGCGTCCTGTCGTTGCGGGCGGCGCACTGTGCGCGGGCCTTGCGTGGGTGCTGAATTCATACGCGACGACGCTGCCTGAACTCTACGCGGCGTCCGTCATTGCCGGCATCGGCGCGGGCGGCGTGTACGGCACGTGCGTCGGCAACGCGCTGAAGTGGTTCCCGGACAAGCGCGGCCTCGCCGCGGGCCTGACGGCGGCCGGCTTCGGCGCGGGCGCGGCCGTCACGGTGATTCCGATCGCAAACATGATTACGCGCTCAGGTTACGAGCACACGTTCCTGTTCTTCGGCATCCTGCAAGGCGTGTGCATCTTCGTGCTCGCGTTGCTGCTGAAAAAGCCGGTCGCGCGCGCGGCAAACAACGTGAAGCGCAAGTTCGCCGTAACCAAGGTCGACTACACGCCCGGCCAGATGATCAAGGCGCCTGTGTTCTGGGTGATCTATCTGTCGTTCGTCGCGGTGGCGGCGGGCGGCCTGATGGCGACCGCGCAAATCGGGCCGATCGCGAAGGACTGGGGCCTCGCGAAGCTGCCGATGACGCTCTTCGGCGCAACGCTGCCGCTGCTCACGATGACGCTGTCGATCGACAACATCTGCAATGGCTTCACGCGTCCGCTGTGCGGTTTCATCTCCGACAAGATCGGACGCGAGAACACGATGTTCGCGATCTTCATCGGCGAGGGGCTCGCGCTGCTCGGGATGATGGAGTACGGCCAGAACCCGTACGCGTTCATGACGTTCGCGGCGCTGATCTTCCTGTTCTGGGGCGAGATCTTCTCGATCTTCCCGGCGATCTGCGCGGATACGTTCGGCAGCAAGTACGCTGCGGCCAATGCCGGTACGCTCTATACGGCGAAGGGCACGGCCGCGCTGCTCGTGCCGCTCGCGTCGGTGTTGTCGGCGGCGGGTGGATGGAACCTCGTGTTCATCGTGTCGGCCGTGGTCACGATTGCGGCGGGCGTCTCGGCGAAATTCATCCTCGCGCCAATGCGCGCTCGCTGGATCGAGACGTCGGGGGCGCGCGCTTCGCTTGCTTCTGCAAGCAGTTCGTCGCCGTTGAGCGCCAGCTCGGGAGATTGACGAAGGGCGGTGCGCAAGCGCCGCCGAGTAATCGCATGATCGGAAGCTGAAGCGGTGCATGGCTTGATCGCCATGCACCGCTTTTTGTTTGGTGTCGCGTGACGTTGCGGTTCACGAGTCGCCGATGGCCAACAAAAAAGCCTCCCGCGCATCGGGGCGCGGGAGGCTCCTTTCGGCTTGCTTCGTCGGCGGCTCGTCGGCTTGTTGCCGTTTGGCGGATCAGGCGCCCGCCAGCGCCGGCAGCCCCGTGTCGTCGGCGAAATACTGGGCGATCGAGAATGCCGCCGACCGCTGCGCGGGGCCGCTGGATGCCTCGACACGCGTCGGCAGCGCGTCCGGCGTGTGTGCGCGCTTCTTCGCGAGAATCGCCTCGCTCAGGAACTCCGCGCTGTAAGCGTTGAGCAAATGCGGCTGCTGGGCCTCGATATACGCGACGACGCGCGCATGTTCGCCGTCGATCGCCGCAAGCGATGTCAGCGTTTGCGCGTCCCAGCGGAAGCGCAGCCCCAGGTCGGCGAATGCGCTATTGAACGCGCACAGCTGCGCATCGACTGCGCGGTCGTAGTCAGTCCGGTGTCCATCGTGTGCGTTGCGCATGATCTCCTCCATTTCATCGATTGCGTGAAGGACAGCATAGACCGCCCGATTAATTCACGATAGTTAAAGTTTTCTTTGAAAACCATTGACCAACGTTTATGGAAAGGGCGCTGCAAACCCAGGGTGCAGGAGAGTTGGTTTCGGTTAGATATGTGATATACAGTATTGCACATATACAAAAAGGGCCATCGCGAGGCCGCACGACCGCGCCCACCAGGCGCACGAGCCAAGCGGACCACCACCGTTTTCGACAACGAGGAGACACGTCGACCATGTCCACCGACACGCAAGAGAATGTCCGCACGGTCCCGTTGAGCCTGAACCTGACGCCGATCAGCGCGACGGCATCGCTGCGCGATCAGGCGTATGCGCGGCTGAAGCAGGCGATCGCGAGCACCGACATCTATCACTCGCGTGAAGAAGTGCGTCTGGATGAGAAGGAGCTGACCGAGGCGCTCGGCGTGAGCCGCACGCCGGTTCGCGAGGCGATGACGCTGCTCGAACAGGAAGGCTTTCTGCGCACGATCCCGCGCCGCGGTGTCTACATCCTGCGCAAGACGAAGAAAGAGATCGTCGAGATGATCTGCATGTGGGCCGCGCTCGAAAGCGTGGCGGCGCGTCTGGCGACCCAGCGTGCGTCCAATGAGGACATCGCGCGGCTGCGCGCGATGTTCGACCATTTCAACGAGGCCACGCCGACCGATCACATCGAGGAGTACTCGGAGGTGAACATCGCGTTTCATCAGGCGCTCGTCGAGCTCTCCGGCTCGCAGATCATCCTCGAAACGATCAAGAACATCTTCATGCACGTGCGCGCGATACGCCGCATGACGATCGCGCAGAGCGACCGCGCGTCGCGCTCGATCGAGGACCACATGCGCATCATCGAAGCGCTCGAAGCGCGCGACACCGAACGCGTCGAAACGCTCGTGCGCCAGCACTCGCTCGACCTCGCGCTGTACGTCGAAGCGCATTGCGATTTTCTGGACTGAGGTCTCGCAAACCACTCGCGCGACCCCAGGACTATCCCGTACGGGCGCTTGATGCAGTGCACGATTCAAGCGCCCAGACCCTTCAAACACAAAGCTTAAGAGACCTTTTGCGATGCAGCAGCACGAACAGGCAACCGCAAAAAACCGTTGACTAATATTGTGTTTGGAATATTGTATATCACGAGACGCACACAACACCCGGCCAAGGAGGAGACGTCATGGCAGATGTACTTGAGATCAGACCGCAGGAATCCGCTGAAGAGAACGCACAACAAATGACGGACGGTTTCCACCTCGTCATCGATGCACTGAAGGCGAACGATATCGACACGATCTTCGGTCTGGTCGGCATTCCTATCACGGACCTTGCGCGCCTCGCGCAAGCCGAAGGAATGCGCTTTATCGGTTTCCGTCATGAGCAGCATGCGGGCAATGCGGCCGCTATCGCTGGCTACATGACCCAAAAGCCCGGCATTTGCCTCACGGTGTCCGCGCCGGGCTTCCTGAACGGCCTCACGGCACTCGCCAACGCGACGACGAACTGCTTCCCGATGATCCTGATCAGCGGATCGAGCGAGCGTGAAATCGTCGACTTGCAGCAGGGCGACTACGAAGAGATGGACCAGCTGAACGCAGCGAAGCCGTACGCGAAGGCCGCGTATCGCGTGCTGCACGCCGAGGACATCGGCATCGGCGTTGCGCGTGCGATCCGCGCGGCCGTGTCGGGCCGTCCGGGCGGCGTGTATCTGGACCTGCCCGCGAAGCTGCTGTCGCAAACCATCGATGCCGTGAAGGCCAAGCAATCGCTCGTGCGCGTGATCGACGCCGCGCCGCGCCAGTTGCCCGCGCCGGATTCGGTGAAGCGCGCCATCGATCTGCTCAAGGGTGCGAAGCGTCCGCTCGTGCTGCTCGGCAAGGGCGCTTCGTATTCGCAGGCCGACAAGGAGATCCGCGCGTTCATCGAGAAGACGGGCATTCCGTATCTGCCGATGTCGATGGCCAAGGGCCTGCTGCCCGACACGCACGAGCAATCGGCCTCCGCTGCGCGTTCGTTCGTGCTCGCCGAATCCGACGTCGTCGTGCTGGTCGGCGCGCGCCTGAACTGGCTGCTGTCGCACGGTAAGGGCAAGACGTGGGGCGCTCCGAAGAAGTTCGTGCAGATCGACATCTCGCCGCAGGAAATGGACAGCAACGTCGCGATCGCGGCGCCTCTCGTCGGCGACATCGGTTCGTGCGTGGCCGCGCTCGTCGATCAGGTCGGCGATAACTTCCCGCGTCCGCCGAAGGAATGGCTCGACGCCGTCAACGAGAAGAAGAACAAGAACCTCGAAAAGATGGCGGCGACGCTCGCGAAGAATCCTTCGCCCATGAACTTCCACAGCGCGCTGCGCGTGCTGCGCGATATCGTCAAGCAGAACCCCGACATCAACGTCGTGAACGAAGGCGCGAACACGCTCGACTATGCGCGCGCCATCATCGACATGTACGAGCCGCGCAAGCGTTTCGACTCAGGCACGTGGGGCGTGATGGGCATCGGCATGGGCTTCGCGATCGGCGCGGCCGTGACGAGCGGAAAGCAGGTGCTCGCGATCGAAGGCGATAGCGCATTCGGCTTCAGCGGCATGGAGCTGGAAACGATCTGCCGCTACGAGCTGCCCGTGTGCACGGTGATCTTCAACAACAACGGCGTGTATCGCGGCACCGACGTGAATCCGACGGGCGGCAAGGACGTTGCGCCGACCGTGTTCGTGAAGGACGCGCGCTACGACAAGATGATCGAAGCCTTCGGCGGCATTGGCTACAACGTGACGACGCCCGAAGAACTCGAAAAGGCCCTCAAGGAAGCCATCGCATCCGGCAAGCCGACGCTGATCAACGCAGTGATCGACGAGGCGGCCGGTACGGAAAGCGGACGCCTGACCAATCTGAACCCGCAAAGCGCGGCAATGAAAAAGTGACCTCAGCCAACCACGGAGATACGAAAGTGACCAAACCCCTTGAAGGCGTCAAGATCATCGACTTCACGCACGTGCAGGCAGGTCCTGCTTGCACGCAGCTGCTCGCCTGGTTCGGCGCCGATGTGATCAAGGTCGAACGTCCGGGCGCGGGCGACGTGACGCGCAACCAGCTGCGCGACATCCCCGGCGTCGACGCGCTGTACTTCACGATGCTCAACAGCAACAAGCGTTCGCTGACGCTCGACACGAAGACGCAGGACGGCAAGGAAGTGCTCGAACGGCTGATCAAGGAATCGGACGTGCTGGTCGAGAACTTCGCACCGGGCGCGCTGGACCGCATGGGCTTCACGTGGGAGCGCATCAACGAGCTGAATCCGAAGATGATCGTCGCGTCGGTGAAGGGTTTCAGCGATGGCCACCATTACGACGACCTGAAGGTCTATGAAAACGTCGCGCAGTGCGCGGGCGGCGCCGCATCGACGACGGGCTTCTGGGACGGCCCGCCGACGGTGAGCGCGGCTGCACTCGGCGATAGCAACACGGGCATGCACCTCGCGATCGGCATTCTCACGGCGCTGATCGGCCGCGACAAGACGGGCAAGGGCCAGAAGGTTGCCGTGTCGATGCAGGACAGCGTGATCAACCTGTGCCGCGTGAAGCTGCGCGATCAGCAGCGTCTGGACCGCGTCGGCTATCTGGAAGAGTATCCGCAGTATCCGCACGGCGAGTTCACCGATGTCGTGCCGCGCGGCGGCAATGCGGGCGGCGGCGGCCAGCCGGGCTGGGTGCTCAAGTGCAAGGGCTGGGAAACTGATCCGAACGCGTACATCTACTTCACGGTTCAGGGCCACGCCTGGGAGCCGATCTGCCGCGCGATCGGCAAGCCCGAGTGGATCGACGATCCCGCGTACAAGACGGCCGAAGCGCGCCAGCCGCACATCTTCGATATCTTCAACACGATCGAACTGTGGCTCGCCGACAAGACGAAGTTCGAAGCCGTCGACATCCTGCGCAAGTTCGACATTCCGTGCTCGCCCGTTCTGTCGATGAAGGAAATTGCGAACGATCCGTCGCTGCGTGCAAGCGGCACGATCACGGAAGTGCAGCACAAGGCGCGCGGCAGCTATCTGACGGTGGGCAGCCCGATCAAGTTCTCGGACATGAAGCCCGAGATCACGGGTTCGCCGCTGCTCGGCGAGCACACGGAAGAAGTGCTCAAGGGCCTCGGCTACAGCTTCGACCAGATCGCCAGCATGCGCGAAGCGAAAGTGGTGTAATCGCAGAGGCGTTTCACACTGGGCTCCGTGTTGCAGCAGAAGCTGTTGCAAAAGCGGAGCCCTGTCGAACAGCGCCTTAGCCAGGCGCTGTTTTTCACTGAGCGGCAGCCATATACACGAGCCCCAATATGCAAGCAGCCATCGATTACGAACAACTGGTCAATGCGATCGGCGATGCCGTCGTCATTTCCGACAAGAGCGGCGCGATCACGCTGTGGAATCCCGCAGCCGAGCGCATGTTCGGATTCACGCAAGAAGAAGCACTCGGCAAATCACTCGATCTGATCATTCCCGAACGTCTGCGCGGGCGTCATTGGGAAGGCTATGAAAAGACCATGGCGACGGGACAGACGCGCTATGGCAACGATGTGCTGCGGGTGCCTTCCGTTCACAAGGATGGCCGCGCGCTGTCCATCGCTTTTACCGTCGCACTGTTGTATTCGGATACGCGCGAACTGACGGGCATCGTTGCCATCATTCGCGACGAAACCGCGCGCTTCCAGGAAGACCGCAATCTGCGCAAGCGCATCGCGGAACTCGAGGCGCGCGTCAGCGCCTGAAGTGGCGTTCCCGTTGTTGCTCGCGGGCGGCGCGTGCGCCGTCCCGCACTCGCGCAGTCAATATCACGTCGATCGCCGTCGCGGCGATCAGCACGGAGAACATCGATGCGTGTAGAAACCTTCGGGCCGTATCAAGTCGAATTGTCGGCCATGCAGTTCATTCACAACGGCGGCTGGGCCGCATTCGCCGCCGTGCGCAAACTCGACGACGGCGCCGATGCGCCCGTTCATGTCCTGCCGTATCAACAGGTCGCCGACCACACCGTATTCGCCACCGAAGCCGCGGCTATTGCGGCCGCGCGAGGCGCCGCCTTTGCGTTGATCGAGCCATAGGCTCGCCGAGAGCGCCGCTTCTCTCTTCACGCTTCCACAATCTGCCGACCGCCACCGTCGCATTCGCCTTTGGGCGAATCGCGAGGGCGGGGCGCGTCCGCAGTGGGCGCTGAGTACCTTCGTTGCCCATAAGGGTTTTTCCCCGCAAAAAAACGCCCGAAAAAGCTTGCTCAAATAGCGGGCTGTAAATACGATATATCACATATCAGATGCATTCGAAGCTAGGGCAGGACAGTCCCGATGTGCGCGAATCGCGTCCGCAACGTACAGCAAACAATGATGGGAGACGTAGCATGGGCAAAGCACTCGACGGTGTGCGCATTCTCGATTTCACGCATGTGCAGTCGGGACCGACGTGCACGCAGCTGCTGGCGTGGTTCGGCGCGGACGTGATCAAGGTGGAGCGCGCGGGCGCGGGCGACATCACGCGCGAGCAGCTGCGCGACGTGCCCGGCGCCGACAGCCTGTACTTCACGATGCTCAACCACAACAAGCGCTCGGTGACGATCGACACGAAGAATCCCGAGGGCAAGCTCGTGCTCGAGGCGCTGATCCAGAAGTGCGACGTGCTGGTGGAGAACTTCGCGCCGGGTGCGCTGGACCGCATGGGCTTCACGTGGGAGCGCATCCAGGAGCTCAATCCGCGCATGATCGTCGCGTCGGTGAAGGGCTTCGGTCCGGGGCCGTACGAGGACTGCAAGGTGTACGAGAACGTCGCGCAGTGCGTGGGCGGCGCGGCGTCGACGACGGGCTTCGACGATGGCCCGCCCGTGGTGACGGGCGCGCAGATCGGCGACAGCGGCACGGGCCTGCATCTGGCGCTGGGCATCGTCACGGCGCTTTACCAGCGCACGATGACGGGCCGCGGCCAGAAGGTGCTCGCGGCGATGCAGGACGGCGTGCTGAACCTGTGCCGCGTGAAGCTGCGCGACCAGCAGCGTCTGGAGCGCACGGGCGTGATGAAGGAGTACCCGCAGTATCCGAACGGCACGTTCGGCGAGGCGGTGCCGCGCGCGGGCAACGCATCGGGCGGCGGCCAGCCGGGCTGGATTCTCAAGTGCAAGGGCTGGGAGCACGATCCGAACGCGTACATCTACTTCATCACGCAGGCGCCGGTGTGGGTGAAGATCTGCAACGTGATCGGCAGGGAAGAGTGGGCGACACATCCGGACTACGCGACGCCGGACGCGCGCCTGCCGCGCCTGAAGGAAATCTTCGCGGAAGTCGAGCGCTGGACGATGACCAAGACCAAGTTCGAGGCGATGGAAATCCTCAACGAGCACGACATTCCGTGCGGCCCGATCCTGTCGATGAAGGAGATCGCCGACGACGAATCGCTGCGTAAAACAGGCACGATCGTCGAGGTCGAGCACCCGGTGCGCGGCAAGTACCTGACCGTGGGCAATCCGATCAAGCTGTCGGACAGCCCGACGGAAGTGACGCGCTCGCCGCTGCTTGGCGAGCACACGGATGAGGTGATGGCCGAACTCGGCTACTCACGCGAGCAGATCGACGCGCTCAGAACGGCTGGCGCCATTTGAGCCAGGTTGAACGAATACACAAACAGGCTTCAACTCGTGACGCGGGCGTATTCACCGTGTCGGTCGATAAAAAACATTGTGGAGACGGTTCGATGACATCGTGGATACGCTTTCAGCAGCCGCACGGTTATATCGGTTTCGGTGTGCTCGATAACGCGAGCATTGCCGAATACGACGGCGACATGTTCGGCGACGCGAAACCCAACGGCAAGCATTGGCCGCTGAATGAAGTCGAGTTGCTGAGTCCGTGCATGCCGACCAAAGTCGTCGCGCTCTGGAACAACTTTCATGCGCTGTCGCAGAAGCTCGGCAAGGCGGCGCCGTCGCATCCCCTCTTTCTGATCAAGCCGCCGATGTCGGTGATCGGCCCAGGCGCGCCGATTCGCCGCCCGAAAGGCTACAGCGGCAAGATCGCATACGAGGGCGAGCTCGGCATCGTGATCGGCAAGCGCTGCACGAACGTCTCACCCGAAGTCGCCGACGACTACATCTTCGGCTACACGTGCATCAACGACGTCACGGCCGTCGACCTGCTGAACGAAGACCCGAATTTCGCGCAATGGTGCCGCTCGAAAGGCTTCGATACGTTCAGTTGCATCGGTCCCGTCATCGAACGCGAATTCGACTGGCGCAAGGCGAGTGTCGTCACGCGCCTCGACGATGTCGAACGCCAAAACTATCCGCTCTCCGACATGATCTTCACGCCCGCCGAACAGGTCAGCATGATCTCGCACGACATGACGCTGATGCCCGGCGACGTCATCGCGTGCGGCACGTCGATCGGCGTCGGCTCGATCAAGGATGGCTCGACTGTCGTGGTGTCGATCGAAGGCATCGGCGCCTTGCCGAACCAGCTTGTGGCTGCTCGCCCCGTCGAGGCGGCCGCGCAATAAACGCGCATTGGGTACGCGGATGAGTCGGCCGCGCGTTTCGTCAATATGCCCGTCAAGAAACGGGCGCATGAGTCGGCAACGATGAACCGACGATGACGATCGCGCGCCGCGTCTTTGGACGCCCCGGCTCGATCTCACTGATCACTTCTTGGAATGGGAGCAGATAGATGAAGATCTGTGTTTATGGAGCCGGCGCGATTGGCGCATATGTCGGCGCACAGTTGGCGCTTGCGGGCGCGGATGTCAGTTTCGTCGCGCGCGGCCCGCATCTGGCCGCGATGCAGCGCAACGGCGTGCGCTTGTTGATCGACGATACCGAGCGTCTCGTCAATGTGCGCTGTTCATCGGACCCGCGCGAGCTGGGTCCGCAGGACTATGTGATCATCGCGCTGAAGGCGCATTCGGTGCCGGGCGTCGTCGATGCAATCCAGCCGCTGCTGGGTCCGAAGACGGCGATCGTCACGGCCGTCAATGGCATACCGTACTGGTACTTCTACAAGCATGGCGGCGAGTTCGCGGGCACGACGCTCGAAAGCATCGACCCTGGCGGCACGCAATGGAAGAAGTTCGGACCGGAGCGCGCGATCGGCTGCGTCGTCTATCCGGCAGCGGAGATCGTCGAACCGGGCGTGATCAAGCACGTGTACGGCAAGAAGTTTCCGATCGGCGAACCCGACGGCACACGTTCGCCGCGTGTCGAGGCGCTCTCCGAAATCATGGTTGCGGCGGGACTCGAAGCGCCCATCCGCGACAACATCCGCGACGAAATCTGGCTGAAATTGTGGGGCAATCTGTGCTTCAACCCGATCAGCGCGCTCACGCACGCGACGCTCGATGTCATCACGAGCAACGTCGGCACGCGCGCCGTCGCCAAGACGATGATGCTCGAAGCGAAGTCGGTGGCTGACCGCTTCGGCGTGCATTTCCGTGTGGATGTCGAAAGGCGTATCGATGGCGCGGGCGCCGTGGGCGCGCACAAGACTTCGATGCTGCAGGATCTCGAAGCCGGACGTCCGATGGAGATCGATCCGCTGCTGACCGTCGTGCAGGAGATGGGGCGCCTCGTCAGTCACGAGACGCCGACCATCGACACGGTGCTCGCGCTCATCAAGTTGCGCGAGCAGATCGCGCAGCAGAAGGACACGGGCGCGACGCATGCAGCTAAACCGGAACAGGCGAAAGCCGCGTAACGGCGTATAGCAGTCGCACACGCGCACTCGCACAAGCGGGCCGCCTCATCCATGCAAGCGGATGAGGCGGCCTGCGCGCGCTCGGTGCGTCGTTTCGTTGGCATCTCCGCGTATCCTTGATCGCGTGGATAGCTTGTTATTCGACATTGGGTTCACGCACTACCCGATTTCCATTCGATGGACCCGCACGTCGACGAGGCTGAGCGAACGTCTGTCGAATGCTAGCGCCGCTCGCCTTTTCATGCCGGCGCGTGATCGTCGACGTAGCGCCGTTCGCTGACATTGCAGCGACTCCGATGCGATTGCATCGTGGCCTTCGCGCGCAATTCATGTCTGTCCTTCTGCACGATTTTCGCAGCGGTTCTACACTCGCGAATGCAGCTACGCGATGCGAGCGCATGCGCCATGCCGCGCCCTTGCACGCGATGCATCTCCCGCTCGACTTCAAAGGACATCGTCAAATGGATCTCAAGATCAAGGACAAGCTCGCCTTCGTGTCCGGCTCGACGAAGGGCATCGGCCACGCGATCGCAGCCGGACTCGCGCGCGAAGGCGCGCAGGTCGTCGTCAACGGGCGCACGCAGCAGTCGGTCGATCAGGCGATCGGCGCGCTGCGCGTGAAAGTGCCGGGCGCGAATGTGCAAGGCTTTGCAGGCGACGTGTCCGATCCCGCGCAAGTCGCCCGTCTCGTCGAGCGCTTTCCGCATGTGGACATTCTCGTCAACAACATGGGCATCTTCGACCCGAAGCCATTCGAAGAAATCTCGAATGAAGAGTGGCAGCACTTTTTCAACGTCAATGTGCTGTCGGGCGTGCAGTTGTCGCGCGCGTATCTGCCGGGCATGAAGAAAAGGAACTGGGGGCGCGTGGTGTTCATCAGCAGCGAAAGCGGCATTCAGATTCCGACCGAGATGATTCACTATGGCCTGACCAAGACCGCGCAGCTCGCGCTGTCGCGTGGCCTTGCAGAAACGTGCACGGGCACGGCCGTAACGGTCAACGCCGTATTGCCGGGGCCGACCAGTTCGGACGGCGTCGAGGAATTCGTCGCGAAGCTTTCGGGCGGACAAAGCTTCGAGGCCTTCGAGAAGCAGTTCTTCGAAGAAGCGCGTCCGAGCTCGATCCTCAAGCGCTTCACGACGCCTGACGAGGTCGCGAACATGGTCGTGTACGTGTGCTCGGCGCTGTCGTCGGCGACCAATGGCGCGGCGTTGCGCGTGGACGGCGGCGTCGTGCGCTCGGCTTTCTGATTCATAAAGGCGTCAACGATGGCCACTCGAAAAAAGGCAACGCGCATTCGCGTCGGTATTGGCGGCTGGACGTTCGAGCCGTGGCGCGGCGTGTTCTATCCGGAAGGGCTCGCGCAGAAACGCGAACTGGAATACGCGAGCCGGCAACTCACGACGATCGAAATCAACGGCACGTTCTACGGCTCACAAAAACCCGAGACGTTTGCGAAGTGGCACGACGAAACACCCGACGACTTCGTCTTTTCGCTGAAGGCGCCACGTTTCGCGACGCATCGGCGCGTGCTCGCGGAAGCGCGTGATTCCGTCGAGCGCTTTCTCGCAAGCGGCGTGCTCGAGCTGAGGAACAAGCTCGGCCCGATCAACTGGCAATTCGCGCCAACCAAGCAGTTCGATGCCGACGACTTCGGCAACTTTCTCGAACTGCTGCCGGCGGAAGTGAACGGACACGCGCTGCGCCACGCAGTCGAAGTGCGTCACGCGAGCTTTTGCGACGAGTCCCTGGTCGCGCTCGCGCGCAAGCGCGATGTCGCGATCGTCGTCGCGGGCGATTCGAAATATCCGCAGATCGCCGATCCGACGGCCTCGTTCGTCTATGCGCGGATCATGGGCACGGAAGAGGCGAACCCGCTCGGCTATGCGGACGACGCGCTCGATCAATGGGTCGAGCGTGCGCAGGCCTGGGCCTCGGGCGGCGCGCCCGACGATCTCGACAGCTACGGCCGTCCCGCCGCGAAGAAAGCGCGCGACGTGTATCTCTATGTGATCAGCGGCCACAAGGCGCACAACCCCGCAGCCGCGATGGCGCTGATCGAGAGGATCAAGCAGAACGCGGGCGAGTGACTCAGCGCTCGGGCGCCTCCAGCGTGCACGCTGATGATTCGTCGGCCGCATCGAACTTCGCGTTCTCCGCGCCGCGCGCGACGGGCGGCTCGAATGCGGCCCACTGTGTCCAGTCGGGCACGGCGCCCGGTGTTTTCAGGCGCAGCGCGCGCGACCCGTCGACGAATACGAGCGATTCGAGATCGAACAGATCGTCCGCGCTGACATCTCCCAGTGTCACGCGTCCCACTTGGTGAGTGAAGCGTAGATTCCCTTCGCGCAGCAGATCCAGATAGGCGTCGTGCTGCGAAATATCGTGCTGGGTGGCGGGCGGTTTGATCGCCCACCGGTTCAACAGTTTCGCGGCGATTTCGGCATCGAACATCGTGATTTCTCCTCGCCTGAGCACCGCAAGCACGATGACTTGCGGCGGACTGGCGTCCGCGTCGCGGCGGACTCTCCGTCAATAGTTAGTGCTTTCGCAAATGCGAAAGACATGTACACCCGTCACTATAGTCAAAATCATGGTGCGATGCACAAAGGCGCGTTGACCCTGGCGGCCTGATCGTTGTTTTGGCGTCAATGATATGTGGCGCCGAATCGTCGAATTGCAAGCCGCGGCGGACGAAGCGCACGGCTTCGCGTGAAATGCGGCGATGCAGCGGATCGTTCGAACAATGCACGACGAAGCGCGAAAAAAAGCCCGCCGCATGAAGTGCGGCAGGCTTTGAAAAGCAAAGTCCGGATGATTTGAAGCCGGCTGAAGCAGACCCGATCAGAAGCGATGGCGCATGCCGATGGTGGCGACGACCTGATTGGCCGTCGACGAAGCGCCGCCCGACGTATTGATGAACGCAACATAGCCGTGGCCGATCGCGTGCTGATACATCGCTTCGGCGTACACGTCCGTGCGCTTCGAGAACGAATAGACGGCTTGCGCATTGACCTGGTTGAACTTCGGATCGGAGCCGAAAGTACGCGAGCCGCTGGTATGACCGTCGGTGTACGTGTCCGTAATGCCGAACGAGATGGCCGGCGTGAACGCGTACTTGGCGTTCAGTTCGTAGTTGTCGAAGTGCATCGAGCCGTTCGTCATGCCGAATGCGGACGACTGCTGATAGTGGCTGTTCGTGTAGACGAAGCCGACCACGGCGGGACCGAACGCGTAGTTGATGCCCGCGCCGAACACGCGCTCGACACCCGCGCCGACCTGGAAGCCGCCCGTGCCGTTCGCGGCCGATTCGGCCGTATCGATCGCGCCACTCGTGTTCGTCGTGCTGTTCGAGCCGTTGATCTGCAGATAGCCGGCCGCGATGTTCAACGGACCCCACTGGTAGCTCGCGCCCGCGCTATACGCGCGGTTCATCGCGAAGTCGGTGCTGTTCGAGAACGCGTACAGCGCGCCGAACTTGAAGCCCGCGTAGTTGTTGCTCGCGTACTTGACCGAGTTGCTCATCCGCACGGAGTGGTTCAGGTTGTCGTTGTCGAACGGATGCGCGAAGCCCGTGTCGCCGAACGTGCCGGCCGTGCCCGACAGCGGCGCGACGTAGTCGACGAGCGAGTCGTACTGGCGGCCGAGCGTGAGCGTGCCGTATGTGCTGCTGCCGAGACCGACATACGCCTGGCGGCCGAACAGACGACTGTGCTGGCCGAGCGTGCCGTTCTGCACGTTGAAGCCGTTTTCGAGCACGAAGAGCGCCTTGTAGCCGCCGCCCAGATCTTCTGCGCCGCGCACGCCGAAGCGGCTGCCGTTGATCGTGCCGCTCGTCGCCTGCCACAGCGCGCCGCTCGTGCCGCTCTTCTGTACGTTGTTGGTGTACATGAGACCCGCGTCGATTAGGCCATACAGCGTGACCGAGCTTTGCGCGTGTGCAGCCGATGTGGCAAACAGGCCGAGCACCGCGACCGCGGCGGGAATTCTTTTCATGGTTAAGCTCCAGCTAGTCCAGACAGTGAGTGAAAAAACAGCCTGGCGAGTATAGGAAAATGCGGGGCTCGATTTAACGCCGTGCGGCTGAAGGAGACCCTTGCACGGCGACGCGGTAATGCGTCATCAAATCGAAACAATCGCAATGAAGAGCCGCACGCGATTGACACGCGGCGCATGAAATTGCGCGAGAAAGATTAGCGGCGGGGGGATGGCCGTTTGATGGCAGCGTGCACCATGTGGGGAATTACAACAGTCTCGACTTTCGGCTCTCAGCCGTCGCTGCACACGATCGCCGTGAGGACGAAAGGCAGCACCTGCTTCACGGTTGCGCCGCTGCCTGCCTGCTGCACGCGCACGCGCACCGACTCGGAAGGACCGGACACGACGGCGCCATAAATCGAATCCGCTTCCGCCTTTCCATCGCCTTTGCGGAAGATCGCGTCGTCGCGCTGATAGCCGAGTATCGCGTAGACGCGAAAGCCGAATGCGGTGAGATCGCGGCCGCGCATCGGACGAAATGCATTGACGGAATTCGCTTCGACGCGCATCGGTTTTGGATCGATGTATTGATCGTCGAGCAGCGCCTGGATGAAAGTGTGCGCGTCGGTGTTGCAGACGAGTTGCTCATCGAGTTCGAGCGCGTGCGCGGGTAGCGCGCAGAGTCCCGTTCCCACTGCGGTCAGTACGGCAAGCGAATTGATGAAGACCTTTGTCATGGTACTGGCGCGAGACCCTGCACCGGCGAACGCCGTTACGGGATGTTAGCCCGAACGCGCCGCGAACGTCAGCGAACATCAGTGGAGGTCCGTACGGTAGCGATCGTTGCGCGGCGTGGCGCATGTGCTTGCCGGCAATGCGTCGGCACGCATCGGGCCGCGTGCGAGGCGGGCACCGGGCCGCGCCTGCGCTTTGTGCAAGCCGCGCATTCGCGCGCAACGCAGCGCACGAGACGTGACAGCTTCGATCGGACGCCGATGACGTTAGCCTCGCCCGCCTGCAACGAACATTCAGCGTGATGGCCGCGCGTTGAAGCGCTCAGGATCGTTTTCGGCGGCAACGAGAGCCGCGAGCGTCACGCGGCCTTCAGCCAGTTTTCCATCAGCGGCCCTTGTGCGCCGAGCACGGGATCGCTGTGCGGAAACGGCAGCGCCTCCATCGCGATGCGTTCCTTTTCGGTCAGCGCTTCGCGCCGTATGTCCCACTGCTGCCCCGGCGGATAGGCGCCGACGACCAGCAGCGGCCCGCTCGACGATTCGAGGCAATGGCCCGTGCCTGCGGGCAGCAGGATCACGTCGCCTGTTTCCAGATGCACGACGCGCCCGCCCGGCCCGCCGACGATCACATCCGCGGTGCCCCCTGCCATACCCAGCACCTCATGGGCCGAAGAGTGAAAGTGATGATAGTCGAAGACGCCGTTGCGCCATTTCGGCGGCCAGCCGTTGCGCGTGAACATCGCTTCGAACGTGGAGGCGAGCTTGTCGCCGTCGCCCGGATCGTCCAGCACGTCGCGATACAGGATGACGGGCAGATGCCCGTTGTTCGGCACCCAGTCGCGCGGGCCGAGCCTGAATGCGTCGGCGTGCACCGGGACCCTCGAATGTGCTTGCATGTCTGCTCCTCGAAACGGTGCGCCGCGCAAGCGGACGGAAAGCATGCGTCGCCTGAGCGGCACGGACGTTAGCTAAACAGCAAGTGCCGTTCCGCAGCAATCAGGGCAAAACCGAATCGCGAAAGCTTGGGTGCAAACGTTTTCACGCCCTGTGGCCGATATTATTTGCGGGTCGGATACATCAAGTTTGCCTCCGCTTTCGTCGATATAACAGCCTTGCATCAGATGGGAGCAAGCGCTGAAGAGCAAATTCCCGTCGACATCAACGAACGAAAAACAATCCTGGACGGCGCGAGGGCTGACTTATGTGGAATGCCGGTCTGTCGGCAAGCAGAACGGACGCGCAATCGATCGACGACGCGGCGCGCGCCGTCGACACGCTCGGCGCATCATGGGCGTGGTATCGCGCGGGCCAGCAGCTCGAACTGGTTCGCGAGGGCGCGACGCGTTTCGACTGGCCGCGCACGATCGTGCCTTCGATGCTGCACGATGCGTGCGCCGAGTATGACTGGATCGCGTGGCCCACGGGGCGCGGCGAGCTTGCGCTCGGCTGGCTGCTTGCGCCTGCCGCATTCGCATCCGATGCGCGGCTCGCCGCGCTCGCGCGCGCGATCGGCGAGCAGATGCAGACGGATGCGCTGCTGCGCGCGCAGAACGTGCAGCGCGTGCTGTACGACATCGCGTATCTTGCCAGCTCGATCAGCGAGCGCACCGAGTTCCTGCAGGCGATTCACGAGCGACTCGGCACACTGATCGACGCGGAGAACTTCTATCTCGCGCTGTACGACCGCGAGACAGGCGCCGTCACGTACCCGTACTACATCGACCTGATCGATACCGAAGCCGTCGACGCGAACCATATGGACATGGTCGACCCCGAGCGGCTGTCGCTCACTGGCTATGTGCTGACCACGGGCCAGCCGCTTCTGATCGACGAGAACGGCATCGTCGAGGCGGCCGCGGCGAGACGCTTTCATTGTGTCGGGCATCGGCCGAAGTTCTGGATGGGCGCGCCGCTGAAGAACGCTTCGGACGAAGTGTTCGGCATGTTGACGATGCAGGTCTACGACGCGTCGCGTATCTACAGCGCGGAGGACCGCGCGCTTTTTCTCGTCGTCGCGCGGCATGTGGCGATGGCGCTCGATCGCATTTTGCATCGCGTCGGACTGGAAGCCGAAGTCGCGCGCCGCACGGCCGAGCTTTCGCGTCTGAACGACACGCTGCGCGCCGAAATCGCCGAGCGCGGGCGCGGGCAGCACCTGCAGGCGGCGCTGTTTGAAATCGCGGAACTGTCGAGTCAGTCCGTCGAGATCGGCAAGTTCTTTCGCAGCCTGCATGAGATCGTCGGCGGGCTGCTGTATGCGGAGAACTTCTATATCGCGCTGTACGATCACGGCACGGCCGAGGTGTCGTTTCCGTATTACATCGACGAAGCGCTGCGCGACGTGCCCGCGCCGCGCCGTGGCGAGCGCGGCCTCACCGAGTACGTGATCCGCCGGCGCGTGCCGTGCCTGATCGATACCGACGATGCCGTGCGTCTCGTCGAAGCGGGCGAGATCAGCCTCGCCAGCGAGAATATCCGCTTGCGTTCGTGGCTCGGCGTGCCGATGTTCGACGGCGATGTCGTGCGCGGCGTGCTCGTCGTGCAGAGCTATTCGTCGAGCGTGCGCTACGACGGGCGCGATCAGGAGCTGCTGACGTTCGTCTCGCGTCACATCGATACCGCGCTGTCGCGGCGGCGCGTCGCGGAAGCGCAGCACGCGGCGAATCTCGAACTCGAAGCGCGCGTGCTCGCGCGCACGCAGGAACTCGACGAGGCCAACGCGCGCCTGCTGCACGAGAACTATCACGACGCGTTGACGGGCCTGCCGAACCGCACGCATCTGTACGAGCGGCTCGAAGCGGCGTGGCATGGCTACAGCCGGCGCGGCGTGCCGCTGTCGGTGCTCTTCATCGATCTGGACCGCTTCAAGGTCATCAACGACAGTCTCGGCCATCTGTTCGGCGATGCGTTGCTCGTCGAAGCGGCGGCGCGCCTGCGCGAATGTTTGCGGCGCGACGATCTGCTGGCGCGGCTGGGCGGCGACGAGTTCGCCGTCGTCGTGCCGGGCGCGAGCCTGCAGACGGTGCTGTCGCTCGCGGAACGCATCCTCGCGGCCTTCGATGCGCCGTTCAACATCGACGAGCAGACGGTGTTCACGTCGTGCAGCGTCGGCGTCGTGAGCGCCGACAGCGCGTTCCATCTGAAGCCCGCCGATCTGCTGCGCGATGCCGATGCCGCGATGTACCGCGTGAAGAATCGCGGCCGCGACAGCTTTGCGATGTTCAATCAGCAGATGCGCCGCGAGCTGTCGGATCAGATCGAAACGGAAGGCGCGCTGCGCAACGCGCTCAAGCGCGATGACGAACTGGTGCCGTATTTCCAGCCGATCGTCGACATCGCGACGGGCGAACTCGTCGCGCTCGAAGCGCTGATCCGCTGGCGGCAGCCGAATGGCGAAGTCTGGGCGCCGGGCCGCTTTTTGCCCGCCGTGGAAGGGCTCAAGCTGATCGGCCGGCTCGACATGTACATGCTCAAGCGAGTCGCCGAGATTCTGGCGCAGCGCGTGCATATGGACTGGCCGCTCGTGCAGGTCAATCTGTCGAGCTACAGCATCACGCGCCCCGAGTTCGCGAACGAGTTGCTCGAATTGCTGAAGCGCTACGATGTGCACCCGTCGCGCATCTCGCTCGAACTGACGGAAGGCGCGCTCGTTGCCGAGCCGGACCTTGCGCGCAACACGATGCAAAGTCTCGCGGACAACGGCATGTGTGTCGTGCTGGACGACTTCGGCACGGGCTTCTCGTCGTTGAGCTATGTGCATCAGTACCGCTTCAGCGGGCTGAAGATCGACAAGTCGTTCGTGCTCGAACTGACGCAGAGCACGCGCAGCCGCGCAATCGTGCGTGCGATCGTGCGGATGGCGGAATCGCTCGAATTGACGGTCGTCGCAGAAGGCATCGAAGACGAGCCGACGCTCGAATTGCTGCGCACGATCGGCGCGGCGCATGGGCAGGGCTATCACCTCGCGCGGCCGATGTCGCTGGAAGACCTGATGTCGTCGCCGCTCGCGCCGCGCTCGAAGGCGCTCGAACAGTAAGCGCCGTTTATGTGCGAGGGACGCGGCCCATCAGATAGAACTCGTCGTTGGGCCGCATCGAGATCACGTTCGCCATCCGGTTCGACAAGCCGAAGAACGCGGTGATCGCGGCAATGTCCCAGATGTCGGCATCGCTGAAGCCGTGGCCGCGCAGTGTGGCGAAATCGTCGTCGTTCACCGAGGCCGAGTCGCGGCACACCTTCACCGCGAATTCGAGCATCGCTTTCCGGCGCGGCGTGATGTCAGCCTTGCGGTAGTTGACTGCGATCTGATCGGCGAGCAGCGGCGCTTTTTCGTAGATGCGCAGAATGGCGCCGTGCGCGATGACGCAATACAGGCAGTCGTTCACGGCGCTCGTCGCGACAACGATCATTTCGCGCTCGGCTTTCGTGAGGCCGCCTTCCTTCAGCATCAACGCATCGTGGTAGGCGAAGAACGCGCGGAATTCGTCGGGACGGTGCGCGAGTGTGAGGAACACGTTCGGCACGAAACCGGCCTTGTCCTGGACCTCGAGAATCCGCGCGCGGATGTCGTCGGGCCATTCTCCCGGTGCGGGGACCGGGTAGCGGCTGATGGGGAGGGGGTTTGTCATGACATGTCTCCGGTCTATTCTCTGCTGTCTGCGACACTCTATTGTCGGTGTTTCTCGCTCGCCGCGGGCATCCGCGTATGCGGTTTGTGTCTGCGACTGCCTTTTTGTGTGGTTGTGTCAGCGTACCGCTGGCATCCGCGATGCGCCTGGCGGCGCGGGCGTTGCCCCTGTGCGGGGCGGCACCTACTCTTCTTTGCCGCGGCAAAGAAGAGTAGGCAGAAGAAAGCCGCTCACACCGCCAGTGCTTGACGCTTACCCACGGGCTCTCAACGGCCCCGTGTTTCGTGCGGCAGCGTGCTGGCCAATGCGCGTTGCCAACTCACTGGTTAAATGCCTCACCCGCGACATACACCCATGACATGGCTAGGGCATCGAACGTTTCATCGCCGCGTGTCGGTAGTGAATGAGGTTGCTGCGACGTACAGGACGCCGCCCTCACTTGTAGCGGCATCGCGTAGCGAGAGTGTCCTGGGCGGCGCGAAGGCCTACACACAGTTTGCCGCGAAGGGGCCGGGGATATTCGATGTCGCGGGCCCGTAACGCAGGTGCATGAAGCAGGTGAGGCGTTCAGGCAGTGCGCTGGCAAGGAACACAAGCCAGCACACTGCCGCAAGAAATGCGGGGACGTTGAGGGCCCGCGGGTAAACGTCAAGCACTGGCGGTGTGAGCGGCTTTCTTCTGCCTACTCTTCTTTGCCGCGGCAAAGAAGAGTAGGTGCCGCCCCGCACAGGGGCAACGCCCGCGCCGCGAGGCGCATCGCGGATGCCAGCGGCACGCTGACCCAACCATCACAAAAAGGCAGTCGCAGACACGAACCGCATCGCGGATGCCAGCGCAGAGGCAAAAGCACCACAATAAAAGGGCCGTCGCAGACAAAACCGCATCGCGGATGCCAACGCAAAGGCAAAAAACAAAGAGCGTCGCGGACAAAACAAGAACCTTACAACAAGAGCCTTACGCCTTCGTCGTCACTTCCCGCTTGCCCCGCACGATCTCATCGCCGGCATTCGGCGACAAGCGCCGCGTAACGGGAATTGACGCGAACGAACACAAACCGACCACCAGAAACGCCGGCCAGAAATCCGACCATTGCAGCGCCGAGTGACCATGCAAGGCCCGCGTGATCTGCAGCACGATGCCCGCAACCGTCACGCCGAGCCCCAGCGAAATCTGTTGCACGACACTACCAAGGCTCGTCGCGCGTCCCACGTCGCGGCTTTCGATCTCGGCGTAAGTCATCGAATTGAGGCTCGTAAACTGCAGCGCGGGGAAGAAGCCGCCGAGCAGCACGATGACCCAGATGAGCCACGTCGGCGTGCCCGGAAAGAACACGCCGCACGCGGCAATCGCGATCCCCGAGCAAGCGGCGTTGTACATCAGCACCGTGCGAAAGCCGTAGCGGCGCAACACGGTGGCCGCGAGCGTGCGCATGAAGATGCCGCCGAACGCCGACGCGCAGGTGATCAGCCCCGATTCGAACGCGCTCATGCCAAGCCCCTCCTGCAGCATGAGCGGCAGCAGAAACGGCACGGCGCCAAGACCGATGCGAAACAGCGACCCGCCGAGCACGCTCGCCTGAAACGTCGGCACGCGGAAAAAACGCAGATCGAGCAGCGGACGCTCGGCACGCCGCGCATACAGCACATAGACACCGAGCATCGCGGCGCCGACGAGCGTCATCATGACGGCGGTAGTGCCCGTCACGAGCTCGCCGTCGGTGAGCGACAGCCCCAGCAGAAACAGCGACGCGCCGCCCGCCGACAGAATGAAGCCCGTCCAGTCGAGCGGTCCGGGATGCGGCTCGCGTGTGTTCTGGATGTACTTGTTGGTGAGCCAGATGCCGAGAATGCCGACAGGAATGTTGATGAAGAAAATCAGCCGCCAGTGCAGATACGTCGTGATGAAGCCGCCGAGCAGCGGCCCCGCAGCGGGCCCGAGCATCGCCGGCACGCTCAGGTAGTTCATCGCGCGCACGTACTCGGAGCGGTCCACCACGCGGAAGATGATGATGCGCCCGACGGGCACCATCATCGCGCCGCCCACGCCCTGAATGAAGCGCGCCACCGTGAAGGGCGCAAGCGACGTCGACGCCGCGCACAGCAGCGAGCCGACGACGAAGATGCCGATGGCCGTGCGGAACACCGAACGCGCGCCGAAGCGGTCTGCGAGCCATCCGCACACGGGGATGAACACGCCGAGCCCGAGCACGTAGCTGGTGACGGCGATCTTCAGCGTGACGGGGTCCCGGCCGAACGCGCGCGCCATTTCCGGCAGCGCAGTGACGATGACGTTCGCATCGACGCTCTCCATGAACATCGCGCAAGCGACGATGATGGGAGCGGTAAAAGCCTTGAGGGCAGGCGGCACGGGCGGCGAGCGATGTAAGTGACCGCTGATTATTGCATAGCCCGTCTCGCGAGCGCCACGACGTTGTGTCCGCAACGGTGCGGCTTACAACACGGCAAGCCAGCCGCCATCGACGTAGATGATCTGTCCGTTCACATAGCTCGATGCCGCCGACGCCAGATACACGGCCGTGCCGACGAGTTCCTCCGGCTTGCCCCAGCGCTGCGCGGGGTTGCTGCTCTTCACCCACGCGTCGAACGATGCATTGGCGACGAGGGGCGCGTTCATGTCGGTGAGGATGTAGCCGGGGCCGATCGCATTCGCCTGAATGTCGTGCGCGGCCCACTCGGCGCTCATCGCGCGCGTGAGCATCTTGATGCCGCCCTTGGCCGCCGTGTAGGCGCCGACCGTCGCGCGCGCCGCTTCGCTCGTCAGCGAGCCGATGTTGATGATCTTGCCGCCCGCGCCGCGCGCGATCATCCGGCGCGCCGCTTCCCTGCCGACGATGAACGCCGCCGTGAGATTCGTATCGATCACGCGCTGCCAGTCGGCGAGCTTCAGTTCCACGAGCGGCTGACGGAACTGGATGCCCGCGTTGTTGACGAGAATGTCGACCTGGATGCCTTCGCTGTCCCAGTGCTCGAACGCGGCGCTGACAGCGGCCTCATCGGTGACGTCGAATGCGCGGCCAATCGCACGTTCAATCGCGTGCTCGATCGTGCGGCCATTTGCGCGGTCATTCGCGCGCTGCGCGTCGGACAGCTTTGCATTGAGCGCGGCAACCGCATCCGCGACGGCCTGCTCGCGCGTGCCATTGATGATCACGCGCGCGCCCGCCTGTGCGAGTCCTTCGGCGAGGGCAAGGCCGATGCCGCGGGTCGAGCCCGTCACGAGAGCGGTGCGTCCATCGAGGTCGAAAAGTGAAGGCATGCGGGTTCCTTCCTCCATGCGGCGATGCGGCGATGTGCTGATACGTGATCCCGCAGGATACGCGATCGCCAGTAGCGGTGCTTTTGTGCGCTGCATCGGCCACGCGGCGCGCGCCGGTTTGAATGGGGTGCTGGCATCCCATCATCGATGAATCTTGCGACGATGTAATGGATCAAACATTAGACGGCGTTGCCGGTGCGTGCCGCCGTGGTGGAGAAAAGGGGGCTGATGGGTCCCGCAGCGCGGCATTGCCCACCGCAGCGCGATCGTCGGTGAGGGCGTAAGCCCGGCGGAGTGCATCATGAAAGGTCTGCGCGAGAAGCGAAACGAGACGCTTGGTATTACCGTGTTTATTGTCGCCGTCGTATGGCTGCTGATTGCGACGATCATGTACAGCTCGATCACCGAAAAGCGTGGTTACAAGCTCGACAATTCCGCGACTATGACGGCGTCTGCTGCATCGGCCGTGGCTGCAGCGGCTGCGGCGGCGAACGCGGCGGCGAATGAGGGGGCGAATAAAGCCAAGGGCGTTTCGAAGTAAAAATCCGTGCGATGCGGAAAGCTTGCGCGAGAGCATCCGTCCCGTACATCAGCGCGATGAAGTCCGCACGGTATTCCGGTTCGACGAAATCAATGAGTGACTTTCGAATCGTCTGATGTCTAGTGCCATGCTGCTCGTGCAGCGCATGTCCGGCGAGTGAAACCCCAATGGTCTGCTATGCGCTCGAAGCCGAAGCGGACGGGGCCTTGCCTTCCGCGTGGCTTGTGTGATGCCGCGCATATTCGATCGCTTCGATCAGCACAGGTGCGATCTCGCCGACGCGTTCGCGCGGAATCCGTATCTCGACCCACTCACGCATCGCCGAGCGCCCGTACGGCTGGAACGCGAACGCGCGGCCGGCGCTGACGAGCATCGCGGCGCGTTCGGCGGGCAGCTTGATGCCAATTCCGCTGCCATACACGCAAAGCGCCAGATGCGAGCCGACGAACACGGCCGGGCAGCCGAACATCGCGCCCTCGCGCACGGAAGGGTCCTTGTCGTGGACGCAAGCGAACACCGCTTCGAACAGTCCGACATCGTGCAAGAGTCTTGGCTCTGTCTTCATCGCGATTCTCCTGATATCGGCATGCCGCGCGAAACTGCCGTCGCGCCGCATCGCGTGTCGAAAAGCGTCTGCGTGTTCTGTTCTGTGTGTCTGCGCCTGTTTGCACGTCGTCGTGCGGCCCATGCGTCGCAGTGTATGCGCCGGCGGTGTGATGCAGATTACGCGCTTTCAGGGATCGTCGCCGCCGAGCACCTCGAATTCGACTGGGCAGCGCGTGTAGAAGAGCGGCACGCCGCCGTGCCGTAAGCGATCGAGTAGCGCATCGACGCGCGCGTCGTCGCCCGCGAGCGTGACGGCGCGCGGCTGGTCGGCGAGTTCGAGAAAGCGCGCGGCGTGATATTTGCCGTGCACATCGATGCATTCGCTGATTTCGATGACCGTCGCGCCGTGAAGGCCCGCTTGCTGCGCCTCGTCGAGTATCCAGTCGATGGTGTTCTTGTGGTGCTTGCACGGGCCGGTGGTTGCCGCGTAGACGGTTAGCTGGCTGCCTTGCATCGCCGACTCCCTGTGCGTCGCGCTGACGGATGCGAACCATTATCGCGCTGCATGCGCCGGCGCGACAGTGTCGCAAGAGCGGTGCCCATTGAAGCAGTCGACGCACGCAAGCGCATGCGGCGGCGCGTCATCCAGCGACGCGTTCGCCCGTCCGCGCATTTGCTCGTGCGCGAGCGGATCGTTCACAATGAATCTCTTCGATACTCCGGGTTGCCGACATGACCAACAACAAAACGGATGACGTTCACCACGCCGCTGCGGAAGGCTATACGAAGGGCGCGGACACCTACGCGAAAGGCCGACCCGACTACCCCTCAGAACTGGCGGGCTGGCTGACGGGCGATATCGGGCTCGGGCCCGGCAAGATCGTCGTCGATCTCGGCGCGGGCACGGGCAAGTTCACGCCGCGCCTGATCGAGACGGGCGCGCAGGTGGTGGCCGTCGAGCCCGTCGCGCAGATGCGCGCGCAGCTCGCCGCTGCGTTGCCGCAAGCCGACGTGCGCGAAGGCACGGCGCAATCGTTGCCGTTCGGCGATGCCTCTGTCGATGCCGTCATATGCGCACAGTCGTTCCACTGGTTCGCGACGCGCGAGGCGCTCGCCGAGATTCGCCGTGTGCTGAAGCCCGGCGGGCATCTCGGGCTCGTATGGAACGTGCGCGATGCGCGCGTCGACTGGGTGGCGCGGCTCGATGCGATCGTCAGCGCGCGCGAGGGCGATGTGCCGCGCCATCACACGGGCAGGTGGCGCAACGCGTTTCCGTTCGACGGCTTCACGCAACTCGAAGAGCGGCACATGCCGCATGGACATACGGGCTCCATCGAGGATGTGATCGTGAAGCGCGTGCACTCGACGAGCTTCATTCTCGCGTTGCCGCCCGACGAATGGGCCGAAGTGGAACGCGAGGTGCGCGCGCTGATCGCATCGGAACCTGCGCTGGCGTCACGCGATGTCGTGACGATGCCGTACATCACCCATGCGTTTCGCGCGACGCGGATCGGCTGAAGGGTCGGCTGAAGGAATAGACCACGGCGCGGTCGACGGAAAGGCCCACGCGGGCGGCGCGAAACGCGATGCCTGATGAAACGCGAAATGCGAAAC
This sequence comes from Paraburkholderia phymatum, assembly GCF_040965635.1. Taxonomy (GTDB): domain Bacteria; phylum Pseudomonadota; class Gammaproteobacteria; order Burkholderiales; family Burkholderiaceae; genus Paraburkholderia; species Paraburkholderia phymatum_B. The sequence goes on along the minus strand of NZ_JBFRCH010000010.1, from coordinate 56,111 downwards.
GCGAAATGCGATGAATCGCGATGCCTAGTTCTTGCGCACGAGCGCATCGACGAGCGCGAACGCCGTCTGCCTGAGCTTCTTCGGATCGCCGTAGACGCGCTCCATCACCGCGATGCCGCGCGTCGTCGTGACGATCAGGCTGGCCGCCTGCTGCGGCGGCAGCGTCAGTTGCGCGCGCGCTTCCTTCGTGTCGAGCACGGACAGCAGCGCCGCCTCCAGCGCATCGAGCATGGTCTGCAAGGCCTCGCGCAGACGCGGCGATTCCGGCTCGATCTCGACGGCCGTCTTCGTCGACAGGCAGCCGCGCGTCGGCGAGCCTTGCGTGATCGATCGGATCGCGAACGTGAAGAACGACGTCAGCGCGTCGTGCAGATCGGGCTTGTCGAGCGCCTTGCGCGCATCGGCGACGAAACGTTCCGCATAGCGCTCGAACACGCGCATGAAGATTTCTTCCTTGTCGCCGTACGCGTTGTACAGCGAGCCGCGCTGCACGCCCGTGGCCTCGGCGAGATCGAGCATCGACGTCGCGCGATAGCCTTTGCGCCAGAAGACGTCCAGCGCCTGCACGAACGCGTCGTCCTCGTTGAATTGACGAACTCCTGCCATGTTTTCCTCAGTCTCTGTCGTGGAATCGCTCGAGACGTTATTTTGACACCAATGGCTAGAATGCACAAAAGACGCGCGCCGGGAAGAGACGCCGCTATAAACGAAGCGCCCCGACATCGTGATGACGTCGGGGCGCCCGTTCGATCCATCGAGCGTGGATCGCGTATCGATAGGCCGTTACTGGCTGCCCTGCGAGCGCATGTCCGGCTGCTCCGTCGTGCCCGGCTGGGACGTCGTGCCGTTGCTCGACGAGCCGTTGTACGAACGGTTCATGCCCGAGCCTTGCGGCGATGCGCCCGTGCCCGTGCCCATGCCGCCGCCCGTGCCCGTCACGCCTGGCGAGCCGTAGCCGCTGTCGTTGGTGGTGCCGCGCGGCATGCGGTTGACGCCCGCGCCGGGGGACGCGACGCCGCCTGCGCCGCCCGCGTTGCCGTCGCCTGCGCCGACGCCGTTGCCGGCCGCGCCGCCGCCTGCACCCGCGGTTCCGTTACCGGCACCGCCTGTCTGCGCATACACGCCACCGGATAGGGCCATGATCAGGGCAGTAGCAAGTACCTTCTTCGTCGTGCTTTTCATCATCTAACCTCCAGAGGGTTGGAGTGGTCATTCCGAGTCGGTGCTGTCGACCCGCCCGTACCTTTTATTGCGCAAACACTGTGCCGCGCAGTGCCGTTGCACGTGCGTGTACTGCGTGCCCTATGCACGCGGCGTCGTCGACGAAAGATCAAACGAAAGGCTCGACGAAGACCCAATGTAATGCACAACGAAACACGAAACGCCCAGCTCCCAGGAACATTGCTTGCGGACTCGATCGTCGATGCGCGCGCACGCCGAGCCGTCGCCGCGCAATTCACTCATGCAAGGAGTCAGACCGATGACAGGCAAATCCACGAGCAAACCGCGCAACGGGCAACCCTCGGGGCCGGCTGCAGATTTGAAATCGCAGGACCTCGAACGCTCGCGCGCGCGGCCGAAGAACGAAGCGCTGCGCACGAACCAGGGCGTCAAGATCGCGGATAACCAGAACACGTTGCGCGCGGGCGCGCGCGGTCCGTCGCTGCTCGAAGATTTCATCATGCGTGAAAAGATCACGCACTTCGATCATGAGCGGATTCCGGAGCGCATCGTGCACGCGCGAGGTTCGGCGGCTCATGGCGTGTTTCAGGTCTACGAGTCGATGGCCGAATACACGAAAGCGGCCTTTTTGCAGGACCCGTCTGTGCAGACGCCCGTGTATGTGCGCTTTTCCACCGTGCAGGGGCCGCGCGGTTCCGCCGATACGGTGCGCGATGTGCGCGGCTTCGCGACGAAGTTCTACACGTCGGAAGGCGTCTACGATCTCGTCGGCAACAACATGCCCGTGTTCTTCATTCAGGATGCGATCAAATTTCCGGACTTCGTGCACGCGGTGAAGCCGGAAGCGCCCAATGAAATGCCGACGGGCGGATCGGCGCACGACACGTTCTGGGACTTCGTATCGCTCGTGCCCGAGTCCGCGCACATGGTGCTGTGGACGATGTCCGATCGCGCGCTTCCGCGCAGCTTGCGGACGATGGAAGGTTTCGGCGTCCATACGTTCCGCTTCGTCAACGCGAAGGGCGTGATGCGTCTCGTGAAGTTTCACTGGCGCCCCGTGCTCGGCTCGTATTCGCTGCTGTGGGACGAAGCGCAAAAGCTCGCGGGCAAGGACCCCGACTTTCACCGGCGCGATCTATGGGAAGCGATCGAGCGCGGCGACTATCCCGAGTTCGAACTCGGCGTGCAGGTCATCGAAGAGAAGGACCAGGATTCGTTCGGCTTCGATCTGCTCGACCCGACGAAGATTGTGCCCGAGGAAATCGTGCCCGTGAAGATCATCGGCAAGATGACGCTGAACCGCAACCCGGACAACTTCTTCGCCGAAACCGAGCAGGTCGCGTTTCATCCAGGCCATATCGTGCCGGGTATCGATTTCACGAACGACCCGCTGCTGCAAGGGCGCCTCTTCTCGTACACCGATACGCAGATCAGCCGTCTCGGCGGGCCGAACTTCCACGAGATTCCAATCAACCGTCCCGTCAGCCCGAACGTGAACAACCAGCGCGACGGCATGCACCGGCAGACGATCAACGTCGGACAGGCGTCGTATCAGCCGAACTCGCTGAACGACGATTGGCCCGTGGAAACAAAGCCGTCCGTATCCGACGGCGGCTTCGAGAGCTTTCCCGAACCGATGGAAGGCACGAAGATCCGCGTGCGCAGCGAGTCGTTCGCCGACCACTTCTCGCAGGCCGCGCTCTTCTATCAAAGCATGAGCGACGTCGAGAAAGAACATATCACGCTCGCGTACCAGTTCGAGCTCGGCAAGGTGACGAAGCCCGAGATTCGCGCGCGCGTCGTCAACGAAATCCTCACGAACTTCGATGCCGATCTCGCGGCGACGGTAGCCGAAGGTCTCGGTCTACCTAAGCCGGGCAAGGGCGCGCGTGCCGCCGGCAAGCAGACGCCTTCGCCTGCATTGAGCCTGCTCAATCGCGTGAGGCCCGGCGTCAAGACGCGCAAGATCGCCATGGTCGCCGCGCCGGGCAGCGATGGCGCGGTCATCAAGGGCGTGCAATCCGCGTTGAAGGCGCAAGGCGCGACGCCGCTGCTGATCGCGCCGACGCTCGCCGCGATCGACGGCATGAACCCGGATGCGACGATCGCCGGCATGCCATCGATCATGTTCGACGGCGTCGTCGTGTGCGGCGGTGAGCAGGGCGCGAAGACGCTTGCGCAATCGGGCGATGCGCGCCATTTCGTACTCGAAGCGTTCAGGCATCTGAAGGCGATCGCGGCGCTCGGCGCGGGCAACGAACTGCTGAACGCGGCGCATCTGCCGGCCAACGCCGATGGCGTGTCGACGGGCGATGACGTCGATGCGGTGCTGAAGCCGTTCATCGAAGCCGTCGGCAAGCATCGCGTGTGGTCGCGTCGGAAGTCGGCGGAATCGGTGCCTGCTTGATTGACATCAGCGCTTTGAGCGCGCGCTCGAAGCAAAGCGCCGTTGCTGTGACTGTCGCAGCAACGGCGCTTCGATTTTCAATCAACGGTATTCGTAAACGGTATTCGTATTTAACAGCCGCACGATCCAACGCACGCCCGCAAGTGCTAGCGGCGTGTCGCGCGCGAACCCTCGCGCTCGACGGCCTGCAAGCGCCAGAAGCCAGCGACGGGATCGGCGCGCGAGTGCGAGATCCACGTCGCCTGGCCTTGCGCCGACGTCATGTTGCCGTGCCGGTCGACGTGCACGCCGTACAGCGTCACGAGTGGCTCGTCCGTGCCGCGCGCGCACAGCGAGACGACGTGCCCGTCCTCGCGCATCTCGCCCGACGACGGCAATTCGACGCCGCGCCGGTCGTGCGACGTCCACGCGTGGCTCAGCGTGTCGAGCCACAGCACCGCGTAGTCGTGATTGACGGTGGGGTCGGACGTATTGATCAGGATCGACAGACGCATGTTGGCCTCCGGGCAGGCCAAGGGCTTTCGCCGTTTGCAGCAACGGCTGTTCCAGGAAGCGTGCGACGCACGCGATTGCGCTGCAGCAAGGCAGCGGCGCGGCGCGGCGGATGGCGCGCGGTGATGCGCCTGTACAAAGTGCAAGCCCCATGATCGTTTTTACGCGGCACCTTACCGTGCACCTCAGGCGATCCACTGCGCGAAAAAACGTACACTTGGATCATTAGAAAGGGCGGTCCGTCGTGCATTGCAGCAAGGAAGCGACGATCTGCCGACTGCCTTGCATCGGACCGGAGTAGGGACACAAGGAGACAGCATGGATCTTTTCATGTCGATGGAGGCGTTCGTGCGGGCCGCCGAGGCCCAGAGTTTCGCGAGCGCCGCGCGCCAGCTCGGCGTGGCGAAATCCGTCGTCACTTCGCGCGTGAAGCAGCTCGAAGAGCACTTCGGCGTGCCGCTCTTTCATCGTTCGACGCGCGCCGTGCGTCTGTCGGAACTCGGCGAGACCTACTATCGCGAGTGCGCCGAACTCGTCAACAAGGTCCACGATCTGTCGGGCCGCTCGATCGAGCAGCACGAGTCGCTCGCGGGCACGCTCAACGTCCACGTGCTGCCCGGCTTCGCGCTCGGGCATTTCTCGCAGGCGCTGATCGAGTTTCGCGAGAAGCATCCGCGCATCGAGTTCGTCGTGACCGTCAACGATCGCGTGATCGACCCCGTGCAGGAAGGCTTCGATCTCGCATTGCAGATCTATCCGCCTGCTTCGAACCTGCTCGTCGAAAGAAGGCTGTTTCCCGTGCGCGGCGTGCTGTGCGCGGCGCCTGGCTACCTGAAGGAAGAACCCGTGATCGAGACGCCGCTCGATCTGCTGCGGCATGACTTCGCGCGCTACTCGTACTATCCGTGGGGCGACAAGTGGCCGCTGATGAAGGGCAACGAATGCTTCGAGATTGCGCTGAACCCGGTGCTGAAGACGAACAGCGTGCATCTGCTGCTGGAGTTTGCGCGCGCGGGTGCGGGCGTCGTCTATCTGCCGACGATGGTCGCCGCCGCCGATCTGCTCGAACACCGGCTCGAACGCGTGCTGCCCGACTATGCGGCGCCGCCGTTGTGGCTGTCGGCCGTGTACCCCGCGTCGCATCGCTCGACCGCGAAGGTGAAGGCATTCGTCGACTTCCTGCGCGCCCGCTATCTGCGCGAGCCGCAATGGGACCGGGCGCTCGGCATCGTCGCCGATGACGACGACATGAAGAGCGTCGGCGAGGAACTGGCCGACCAGTAGCACGACGCTCCCAGGTACTTCCCCTGGGGTCCTTTGCCCGCACCCGGCGTTCTGATTTGCCGAACCTCGGATCATTGCTGTTGCGCCTTCCGGCACTTACTCTTGCGTCCATGGAAACACGCACGACGTGTCGAAGATCAACGGAGATCCAAGGAGGCAATCATGCAGCAGACCTGGTTGGCGAGTCTCGACAGCTACCGTAAAGGCTCGATCGAAATCATCAAGGGCAAGCCCGAGCACTATGCGATGTCGAACGTGTTCGAAGTCGCGAGCCATGCCGCGCCGTACGAGAAGATCGTCGTCGGCAAGAACCTCAAGTACGTGATCGAGACGCTGCGCGCCGAAGGCACGTCGCCGTGGTTCACGGCCTCGCACGACGAGTTCTGCGTCGTGATGGACGGCGAGATCGACGTGCACTTCATCAAGCCTTCGGACGGTCCCCTCGTCGATGCAGAGACGGAAGGCAGCGTGCGACTCGAAGGCACGCCGTCCGGCAAGAGCATGGGCTTCGTGAGGCTGCGCCGCGGTCATCAGGCGCTGCTGCCCGCGGGCGCTGCTTACCGTTTCGAAACGGCAGGAAAGGGCGTGCTGCTCGTGCAGACCATTCTGGGCCGCTACTCGGTCGAGAAGTGGCAGGACATCTGCATTCAATAGCCCGTCGCGCACATTCTCTTTTCTGGAGCAGGTCATGAGCACCGTCAACACACTGCAAAACATCTGCGCGAGCGAGCCGGATGCCGTCACGGGTTATCGCACGTTCAAGCTCGGCGATTTCGAGTTCTCGCGCGACGCCTATTTCGTCACCCTCAAGTGGCCCGCTAAAGGCCAGCAGCGCTCGCATCAGATGCACGCCGACGACTTCCTTCGCGCGATGATGCGCGACGTCGCATGGGGCTTCTTCTACGGCTGGGTCAACTTCGACGAAGTGATCGGCACGCGCAATCACTACGGCAAGGTCGACATGTATGCGGGCGCCTATAACGCCAGCTTCCGCGATGCAGGCGTCGATCACGTGCAGCAGTTCGACACGCCCGTCATCATGGCGACGTTCAAGGCAATACTGAAGGACTGGGTCAACGAAGGCTTCGATCCGTTTGCGGCGCCGGAAGAAACGGGCTCCGCATTCGGCGCGAAACATGGCGACAACGTGGCCGCGATCGAGCGCACTCGCATCGCGACGAAGCGCATGCCCGGACTCGAAGGCGATTCGCCGCTGCGCGACGACTTCCCCATCAACCGCCAGTTCGCCGACGTCGTGCAGGACGAGCCCGAGATTCACGCCGCACCGGGCTTCGAAAAGGAACTGCACGCGTTCAATCTCTTCAAGTACCTGTCGCGCTCGGATGTCACGTGGAATCCGTCCGTCACGTCGGTGTGCAAGCAAAGCCTCTTCTGCCCGACCACGGAAGAATTCGTGCTGCCCGTGTTTCATGGCAACGATCGCGTCGAGTGGTTCCTGCAACTGTCGGATCAGATCATCTGGGATGTGGCCGACAAGGACACGGGCGAGCCGCGTGCCCGCATCACGATGAACGCCGGCGACATCGCCGCGATGCCCGCCGACATCCGTCACAAGGGCTATTCGCAGAAGCGCTCGATGCTGCTCGTGTGGGAGAACGCGACGCCCGATCTGCCGAAGCGGTATGAGAGCGGCGAACTGCCGCCTTACCCGATCCAGTTCTAAGCACTTCCGACTGTTCCCGACCATGCAACGGACGGCGCCAGAACACTGGCGCCGCGGGGACGCTCACGCCCAAACGTCTCATCGAGCAGGACTGACATGCAAACGCAACTCTTCATCGACGGCCGCTTCGTACCTTCGCTCAGCGGCGAAACCCTCGCGACGCTCAACCCTCACGACAACTCCGTGATCGCCGAAGTATCGATGGCGAATCACGCCGACATCGATCGCGCAGTGGCCGCGGCGAAAGCGGCGTTTCCGAAGTGGAGCAACCTCGCGGCCGCCGAGCGAGGCCGTCTGCTGCTGAAGCTCGCCGATGCGATCGAAGCAAACGCCGACAGGCTCGCGCATCTGGAATCGATCGACACGGGCCATCCGATTCGCGACACGCGCTATCTCGACGTGCCGCGCACGGCCGCCACGTTCCGCTATTTCGGCGGCATGGCCGACAAGTTCGAAGGCTCCGTGATTCCCGTCGAGCAGGGCTTTTTGAACTACCTGACACGCGAGCCCGTCGGCATCGTCGGACAGGTGGTGCCGTGGAATTTCCCGCTGATGTTCACGAGCTGGAAGATGGCGCCCGCACTCGCCGCCGGCAACTGCGTGATCATGAAGCCCGCTGAACTCACGCCGCTGTCGAGTCTCGCGATCGCGGAACTGATGGCCGAAGTGGGCTTTCCCGCAGGCGTCGTCAACATTCTGCCGGGGCTCGGGCACGTGGCGGGCCAGTACATCGCCGAGCATCCGGAGATCGGCAAGGTTGCGTTCACGGGCTCGACGGCCGTGGGGCGCAAGATCGTGCAGGCGTCGAGCGGCAACCTGAAGAAGGTGCAGCTCGAACTGGGCGGCAAGGGCGCCAATATCGTATTCGGCGACGCGAATGTCGATGCCGTCGTGCAGGGCTCCGCGTTCGGTATCTTCCACAACCAGGGCCAGGCGTGCATCGCGGCGTCGCGGATGATCGTGCACGAATCGGTCGCGGACGAAGTGCTCGAAAAGTTCGTCGCGCTCGCCCGCACGATCCGCATCGGCGACCCGCTCGATCCGTCGACGGAAATGGGACCGCTCACGTCGCGCCAGCATCGCGACCGCGTGCTGTCATATGTGGACGTCGCGCGCGAGCAGGGAGGACGCGTTCTGTCGGGCGGCAAGTCGCCGGATAGTGCGGCGCTCGCAAAGGGCTGCTACGTCGAGCCGACCATCGTCGAAGCGAAGCCGACCGACCGCGTGTCGCAGGAAGAAGTGTTCGGCCCGTTCATGACGGTCACGACGTTCCGCACCGACGAAGAAGCGCTCGCGATTGCGAACGGCACCGAATACGGCCTGGGCGCGGGCCTGTGGACGCGCGACTTGCAACGCGCGCATCGGGTCGCGCGCGAGATTCATAGCGGCATGGTGTGGGTCAACTGCTACAAGCGCGTGAGCCCCGGCTCGCCGTTCGGCGGCGTCGGCGCAAGCGGCTATGGACGCGAGATGGGTTTCGAAGCGATGCGCGAATACACGCAGGCCAAGTCGGTGTGGGTCAACGTGGATGCGCAGATTCCCCCTTATTTTCCGCGCTAAAGCGCACATGCACGCACACGCCATGAAACCGTTCGTCTATCAGGGCTTGCCTTCGCGCGTCGTGTTCGGCGTGGGCAGCCTGGATCAACTGGATCGCGAGATCGAACTGCTCGGCGCGAAACGCGCGCTGGTGCTCGCGACGCCGCAACAGCGCGCACAGGCCGAACAGCTTGCCGCGCGCATCGGGCCGCGCGCAGCGGGCGTGTATGCGCAAGCCGTGATGCACGTGCCCGTCGAAACGGCGCGCGCGGCACGCGATGTCGCGGCGCAACTCGGCGCCGATTGCGCGATCGCGATCGGCGGCGGCTCGACGACGGGTCTCGGCAAGGCGATCGCGCTCGAAACGGCGCTGCCCATCATCGCGATTCCGACCACCTATGCCGGCTCGGAGATGACGCCGATCTACGGCCTCACGGAAGGCGGCGTGAAGAAGACGGGCCGCGACCTGCGCGTGCTTCCGAAGACGGTGGTCTACGATCCGTCGCTGACCGTGTCGCTGCCGCCCGCGCTCTCGCTGACGAGCGGCATCAACGCGATCGCGCACGCGGCCGAGGGTCTCTATGCGCAAGACGCGAATCCCATCACGAGCCTGATGGCGGAAGAGGGCATCCGCGCGCTGGGTGATGGGCTGCCGGGCGTGATCCGCAAGCCGGACGATCTCGATGCGCGCGCCGCGTGCCTCTATGGCGCATGGTTGTGCGGCGCGGTGCTGGGCAGCGTCGGCATGTCGCTGCATCACAAGCTGTGCCATACGCTCGGCGGCACGTTCAATCTGCCGCACGCGGAGACGCACACGATCGTCTTGCCGCACGCGCTCGCGTACAACCGCGATGCGGCGCCTCAAGCGACGCAGCGAATCGCGCGCGCACTGCACGCGGACGATGCCGCGCAAGCGGTCTTCGATCTAGCGCGCGATCACGGCGCACCGACCGCGCTGAAGGACATCGGCCTCAAGGAGGCGGATATCGACGTCGCGCTGGAGCTTGCATTGACGAGTCCCTACTGGAATCCGCGCCCGGTGGAACGCGAGCCGCTTCGCGCGTTGCTGCACGATGCGTTCGAAGGGCGCAGGCCCGGATAGCGCGGCGCGACGTAAACGTTTCGCACAACGATCCGCACACATATAAAAGCAGGAGACAGCAATGGATGGAGATCTCATCGACGGAGGAAGACGCCGCTTCGTGCGCCTCGCGGCAGGCGGCGCGCTGGCTGCTGCGGCGCCGATGTTCTCGCCGCTCGTGTTCGCGGCCGGCACGCGCACGCTGAAGATCGGCTATGTGTCGCCGCAGACGGGGCCGCTCGCGCCGTTCGGCGAGGCCGACCGCTTCACGATCCAGCAGATGCAGGGCGCGCTGAAGAACGGCGTGACGATTGGCGGCAAGGTCTACCCCGTGTCGATCGTCGTGAAGGACAGCCAGTCGAATCCGAATCGCGCGAGCGAAGTGGCGAACGATCTGATCCTGAAGGACAAGATCGACATCATGCTCGTCTCGGGCACGCCCGAAACGGCAAACCCCGTCAGCGACGCGTGCGAGCTGAACGAGACGCCGTGCGTGTCGACGGTGGTGCCGTGGCAGCCGTGGTTCTTCGGACGCAAGGGCGATCCGAAGAAGGGCTTCAGCTACACGTATCACTTCTTCTGGGGCCTCGAAGACGTGATCGCCGTGTACACGGGCATGTGGCAGTCGGTGCAGACGAACAGGAGCGTCGGCGGCCTCTTTCCGAACGACGGCGACGGCAACGCGTGGGGCGATGCGAAGCTCGGCTTTCCGCCCGTGCTCGCGCAAAAGGGCTTCGCGTTGAAAGACCCGGGCCGCTTCCAGAGCATGACGCAGGACTTCTCCGCGCAGATCTCCGCGTTCAGGCAGTCGAATGCGCAGATCGTGACTGGCGTCGTGATTCCGCCCGACGCAAAGAACTTTCTCGTGCAGGCGCGTCAGCAGGGCCTGAAGCCCAAGGTCATTTCGATCGGCAAGGCGCTGCTCTTTCCGACGTCGATCGAAGCGCTCGGCGATCTCGGCGAAGGGTTGTCGACGGAAGTGTGGTGGTCGCCGTCGCATCCGTTCAAGTCTTCGCTGACGGGGCAGAACGCGCGCCAGGTCGCCGACGAATACGAACGCGTCACGTCGAAGCAATGGACGCAGCCGATCGGCTTCGCACACGCGCTCTTCGAAATCGCGATCGACTCGTTCAAGCGGGCGAAGGACATCGACTCGAACGAAGCGATTCGCGACGCGGTGGCATCGACGAAGCTCGACACGCTCGTCGGTCACGTGGCGTGGGGCAATGGGCCCGTGAAGAACGTCGCGAAGACGCCGCTCGTCGGCGGGCAGTGGGTGAGAGGTCAGAAGCATCGCTTCAATCTCGCCATCGTCAACAACCAGCTTGCGCCTGCCGTGCCCGTCAGCGGGCCGCTCAGGCTGATCGCGTGACAGCGCATCGGCGGCATCACGAGGAGAGTTGCGATGAGCGCATTGCTCAGACTCACGAACGTATCGAAGCGCTATGGCGCGCTGACGGTGACGGATGCGATTAGCTTCGAAGTCGGGCGCGGCGAAACCTACGGCATTCTTGGGCCGAACGGCGCGGGCAAGACGACGCTGTTCAATCTCGTCAGCGGCGACGCGAAGCCCGATGAGGGCATTGTCGAACTCGACGGCGCCGATGTCGGTCATCTCGCGCCGCATCGCCGCTGCGTGGCGGGCATCGGCCGTTCGTATCAGGTGCCGCGTCCGTTCGGCGGCATGACCGTGTTCGAGAACCTGCTGGTCGGCGCGCGCTTCGGCGGCGCGCTCGACGAACGGGCCGCCTGTGACGTGTGCGTCGACGTGCTGGAGCGCACTGGCCTGAAGCGCCGCGCGAACCAGCTTGCCGGCACGCTCGCGCTGCTCGATCGCAAGCGGCTCGAACTCGCTCGCGCGCTCGCGACGCGGCCGCAATTGCTGCTGCTCGACGAAATCGCGGGCGGCCTCACGCAGGGCGAGACGCATGAGCTCGTCGACGAAATCCGCCGCGTGAAGGAGCACGGCGTGACGATCGTGTGGATCGAGCATGTCGTGCATGCGCTGCTTGCCGTCGCCGACCGGCTGCTCGTCATCAACTTCGGCCGCAAGCTGGCCGAGGGCCAGCCCGCCGCCGTGATGGACGATCCCGAAGTGCGGCGCGTGTATCTCGGACTGGAGGCGTGACATGGCGGCACTACTGCAGACGCATGGGCTCACTGCGTTCTACGGCGATTTTCAGGCACTGTTCGGGGTCGACATCGACGTGCAGCCCGGCGAAATCGTCGCGCTGATCGGCTCGAACGGCGCGGGCAAATCGACGTTTCTGAAAGCGCTCGCGGGACTGACGAAAGCGAGGCGCGAGCAGATTGTCTATCGCGGCGAAGCGATCGGCGGCATGCCGGCGGCGAGCATCGTCGGCAAGGGCATTGCGCTCGTGCCCGAAGGGCGCAGGCTCTTCGCGAGTCTTTCCGTCGAGGAGAACCTGCTGCTCGGCGCGTATAGCGGGCGGCCCGGACGCTGGAATCTCGAAGCCGTCTATACGCTCTTTCCGGCGCTGCGCGAGCGGCGGCATCACGCGGCCACGGCGCTGTCGGGCGGACAGCAGCAGATGGTCGCGATCGGCCGCGCGCTGATGAGCAATCCCGATCTGCTGATGTGCGATGAGCTGTCGCTGGGGCTCGCGCCCGTGATCGTCCGCGAGATTTATGCGGCGCTGCCGGACATCGTGTCGGACGGCATGAGCGCGATCGTCGTCGAGCAGGACGTGCAGCTCGCGCGGCGCGTGTCGTCGCGTTTCTATTGCTTCCGGGAAGGGCGCATATCGCTGTCGGGCGTGTCCGCCGATGTCTCCGACGAAGCGATCACGCAAGCCTATTTCGGAGTGGCCGCATGAATACGCTCGCCAATATCGTCGTGCAAGGCGTGTTGCTCGGCGCGCTGTATGGTCTGTTCGCGATGGGGCAGTCGCTCGTGTTCGGCGTGATGCGGCTCACGAATACCGCGCACGGCGACTTCATCGTGCTGCTCGTGTTCGTGCTGTTCGCGCTGACGAGCCTGCTGCATGTGCCGCTCGCGCTGTCGCTCGTGCTGTTGCTCGTGATCGCGTTCGGCGCGGGATATGCGGTGCAGTACACGGTGCTCAACCGCGTGAGCAGCCGCGATCCGCTGCCTTCGCTGATCGTGACGTTCGGGCTGTCGATCGTCATTCAGAATGTGTTGCAGCAACTGTTCTCCGCCGACCCGCGCTCGATCGCAACAGGCAGCTTCGAATCGGGGAGCGTGACGTTGGCGGGCATCACGGTCGGCTACTTGCCGCTCGTGACGCTCGGCGCGACGGTGGCGCTCGCGTTCGCGATGCAGTGGCTCTTCGGACGCACGCCGCTTGGCCGCGCGTTTCGTGCAACCTCCGACGATCGCGAGATCGTGCAACTGATGGGCGTGTCGTACCGGCGCACTTACGCGCTCGCGATGGGCATCGCGTTCGTGCTGATCGCAGTGGCGGCGGCGCTCTATTCGATGCGCACGGCCGTGTCGCCAACCGATGGTCCCGCGTTGCTGCTGTTCGCGTTCGAGGCCGTGATCATCGGCGGCATGGGATCGTTCTGGGGCACGTTCGCGGGCGGCATGGCGCTCGGCATCGCGCAGCAGATCGGCTTCTATTTCGATCCGGGCTGGGGCATCTGGTTCGGCCATATCGTGTTCCTGTGCGTGCTGGTCGTGCGGCCGCAAGGCCTGTTGCCGAAAACGGCATGAGAGGGTTGTCATGACGATGCATCTGAATCGGGCGCGCGCGTTCGAAGTCCATCGCGCGACGCGCGCGAGCAAGGTCACGCTGTTCGCGTTGCTGGCATTCGCCGTCGCGGCCGCGAGCGCGCCGTGGTGGGCAGGGCGCGAAGCGTTGCACGATTTCGTGCAGCTCGCCGCGTATCTCGTGTTCGCGATGATGTGGAATCTGCTCGCGGGCTATGGCGGCATGGTGTCGATCGGGCAGCAGGCATTCTTCGGCCTGGGCGGCTATGCGATGCTCGTGCTCGCGAACTACTGCGGCGTGTCGCCGTTTCTCGCCGTGCCGCTCGGTGCGCTGATCGCGACGGTGGCCGCCGTGCCCGTGTCGATGATCGCGTTTCGTCTTGAAGGCGGCTACTTCGCGATCGGCACATGGGTGATCGCTGAAGTGTTCAGGCTCACGTTTGCGAATATCAGCGCGCTCGGCGGCGGCTCGGGTACGAGCCTCATTGCGCTGCGCGGCATTCCGCGTGCGCTGCGCGAATCGCTGACGTTGTGGCTCGCGCTTGCGATCGTCGCGGCGGCGATCGGTCTGCTGTATCTGTTCCTGCGTTCGCGAGCGGGCCTTGCGTTGACGGCGATGCGCGACAACGCGGTGGCGGCGAGCAGTCAGGGCGTCGACGTGAAGCGCGCGCGGCTCATCGTCTATCTGGTGTCCGCGTGCGGCGCGGCGCTCGCGGGCGGCCTGTACTTTGTCGGCAATCTGCGCATCTCGCCCGATGCGGCGTTCTCCGTCAACTGGACGGCGTTCGGCATCTTCATCGTGCTGATCGGCGGGCTCGGCACGCTCGAAGGGCCGATTGTCGGCGCGCTGATTTTCTTTGTGCTGAACAAGTTTTTGTCGGACTATGGCACCTGGTATCTGATCGGTCTCGGCGCGCTGGCTATCGTCGTGACGATATGTTTTCCGCAGGGGCTGTGGGGCTACGTATCGCAGCGCCTGCATCTGCAACTCTTTCCCGTCGGGCGGCGCGTCGTGTTCCGCGATGCCGCCGCGCCGCGTCAGCAACCACAGCCGGACGAGGTCGAGCGGGCGCTCGATCCGCATTCGACCAACGCCCATCGAGCGTGAGGACATCATGAGCGAGACAACCATTCAGCGCGCGGCCGATCGCGCCATTCATCCCGTCACCGAAACGGTGCTCGCAACGCTTTCCGGTTGCGGCGATGCGCGCCTGAAGGAAATCATGTCGGCGCTGATCCGGCATGTGCATGCGTTCGCCGAAGAAGTGCAGTTGACGGGCGACGAATGGCGGCGCGGCATCGACTTTCTCACGCAGACCGGCAGGAAGTGCGACGGCATTCGCCAGGAGTTTATTCTGCTGTCGGACACGCTGGGCCTGTCGATCATGCTCGACGCGATTCATCGCAAGCAGGATGTGACGGAGTCGGCGGCGACGGAGAACAGCCTGCTGGGTCCGTTCTACCGCGAAGGCGCACACGACGAAGCGTACGGCGCGAACATCGCGCGCACGGAAGGCGAGCCGGCGCTGTTTCGCGGGCGGCTCATCGACGAGACGGGCAAGCCGGTGCCGAACGCGCTGATCGAAGTATGGGAGACGGCCAACAACGGCATGTACGAAGGCCAGGACCCGGACCAGCCGGAGAGCAATCTGCGCGGCCGTTTCCGCTCGGGACCGGACGGCGAATACGCGTTCCGCTCGATCAAGCCGACGCCGTATCCGATTCCGACGGATGGTCCCGTCGGGCAGATGCTGCTTGCCGTCGGCCGTCATCCGATGCGGCCCGCGCACGTTCACTTCCTGATTCAGGCGCCGGGCTACGAGACCATCACGACGGCGCTCTTCAGTTCCGACGATCCTTACGTCGAATCGGATGCCGTGTTCGGCGTGAAGTCTTCGCTGGTGGTCGAGTACGTGAAGAACGAAAGCGCGGCTGATGCGAAAGAGTGGGACTTGCCTAACCCGTTCTTCGACGTGCAACGTGATTTCGTGCTCGTGCGTTCGCAGGAAGCGGCGCGATGATGACGGCCACTGTATTGTGTCCGCTCGATGACATTCCCGATGGCGGCGGCAAGGAAATCGCGTGCAGCCGCGCCGACGAACGCGCAGGCAAGCCCGCGATCGTCGTGCTGCGGCGCGGCGACGACGTATGGGCGTACCGCAACGTGTGCCCGCATTTCTCGATACCGCTCAACTACGAAGCGGACACATTCTGGACATACGAGGCCGAGCACCTGATGTGCGCGCATCACAGCGCGATGTTTCGTTTCGAAGACGGCGTGTGCGTCGACGGGCCGCCGTGTCTCGGCGCGGCGTTGACGCGCGTGCCCGTGCGCATCGAAGCGCGCATGGTCGTCGAGGAAGATGCGGACGACAGCGACGGCGTTTGACGATTCAACGGGGATTTACCGCGCAAGAGCGGCAGATTGAGCAGAGTAGCGGCGTTTCGCAGCGGCATCTGCTATCGTCGCGTCTATGCAGCCCATCATCTCGGTTTCGAATATATCCAAGACATACGCATCGGGTTTTCAGGCCCTCAAGCGTATCGATCTCTCCATTCGCAAAGGCGAAATCTTTGCATTGCTCGGACCGAACGGCGCGGGCAAGACCACGCTCATCAGCATCATCTGCGGGATCGTCAATGCAAGCGAAGGCAGCGTGTCGGTCGACGGCCACGATATCCGCAGCGACTATCGGGCCGCGCGTTCGCTGATCGGCCTCGTGCCGCAAGAGCTGACCACGGACGCGTTCGAAACCGTCTGGGCTACGGTCTCTTTCAGCCGGGGCCTGTTCGGCAAGCCGAAGAACCCGGCGTACATCGAAAAGGTCTTGCGCGATCTTTCGCTCTGGGAAAAGCGCAACAGCCGCATCATTCAACTGTCGGGCGGCATGAAGCGGCGCGTGCTGATCGCGAAGGCGCTGTCGCACGAACCGCGTGTGCTGTTTCTCGACGAGCCGACGGCGGGCGTCGACGTCGAACTGCGCCGCGACATGTGGAAGCTCGTCCGATCGCTCAGCGCGAGCGGCGTGACGATCATCCTGACCACGCACTATATCGACGAAGCCGAAGAGATGGCCGACCGCATCGGCGTGATCAACGGCGGACAGATCATGCTAGTCGAAGAGAAAGCGGAACTGATGCGCAAGCTCGGCAAGAAGCAGTTGGCGCTGCAACTCGAAGCGCCGATCGCAAGCGTGCCGGTCGCGCTCGCGCAGTATCAGCTGGAACTCGCGAACGACAACAGCGAGCTTATCTATACGTACGACGCCGAGCGCGAAAAGAGCAACAGCCTCGTCGCGCTGCTCAACGATCTGAGCGAAGCGGGCATCCGCTTCAAGGATCTGCACACGACGCAAAGCTCGCTCGAAGACATCTTCGTGAGTCTCGTGCACCGCAAACAGGAGGAGAACGCGTGATGAACCTCCATGCTATCCGCGCAATCTATCGCTTCGAAATGGCCCGCACGGGGCGCACGCTGATGCAGAGCGTGATCGCGCCCGTCATCTCCACTTCGCTCTATTTCATCGTGTTCGGCTCGGCGATCGGCTCGCGCATCCGCGAAGTGGAAGGCATCAGCTACGGCTCGTTCATCGTGCCTGGGCTCATCATGTTGTCGCTGCTGTCGCAGAGCATTTCGAATGCGTCGTTCGGCATCTATTTCCCACGCTTTACGGGCACGATTTACGAACTGCTGTCGGCGCCCGTGTCGTATGTGGAGATCGTCGTGAGCTACGTGGGTGCGGCCGCGACCAAGTCGATCGTGCTCGGCCTCATCATTCTCGCGACGGCGGGCCTCTTCGTGCCGCTGCAAATCCAGCATCCGCTATGGATGATCCTCTTTCTCGTGCTGACGGCTGTCACGTTCAGTCTGCTCGGATTCATCATCGGCATCTGGGCCGACAACTTCGAGAAGCTGCAACTCGTGCCGCTGCTCATCATCACGCCGCTGACGTTTCTCGGCGGCAGCTTCTATTCGGTCGCGATGCTGCCGCCCGCATGGAAAGTGGTGACGCTGCTGAACCCGATCGTCTATCTGGTGAGCGGCTTTCGCTGGAGCTTCTATGGGCTCGCGGATGTGAGCGTCGGCATCAGCATCGGCATGACGGCGATCTTTCTGTGCGTCTTTCTTGCTGTGATCGCGTGGATTTTCAAAACGGGCTATCGTCTCAAGTCGTAGTGCGATGAATGCCGTCGGCGCGCGAATGCGCAGGCGTTAAAGAAAAGCCGGGCATTGCATGTGCAATGCCCGGCTTTTCTTTCGACCTTCGTTGCGGGTTCGGTCAGCTAAAGAGCTTGATCGCCTGCAGCAGCGTGTTCACCACGCCCCACGTCAGCGGAATCAGCACATAAAGCCAGAACACGGCGAGCAGCCCCTTGTTCGTAGGATGAGCGGTTTGCGTCGACATTGCGTTTCTCCGTTGTCTGGTTTCAGTTGCCGGCCGCGAGCTGGGCTTCTGTCATGTGATGCTTCTCGTGCACGTGCTTGACGAGCAGATTGCAGATGAAGCCGATCACGAGCAGCACGGTCATGATGTGGACCGTCATCGTGTACGCGTCCGCTTTCGCGACGCCGTTCGCCACCTGATACGCGCGGATGTAGTTGACGAGCACGGGGCCCGCGACGCCCGCGGCTGCCCATGCCGTCAGCAGACGTCCGTGAATGCCGCCGACGAACGCCGTGCCGAACATGTCCGCGAGATACGCGGGCACGGTCGAGAAGCCGCCGCCGTACATCGACAGGATCACGCAGTAGCACAGCACGAAGAGGGCGATGTTGCCCGCCGATGCGAACGTCGGCACGAGCCAGTACAGCACGGCGCCCAGCGCGAAGAAGATGTAGTACGTGTTCTTGCGGCCCACGTAATCCGATGCCGATGCCCACACGAAGCGGCCGCCCATGTTGAAGAGCGACAACAGGCCGACGAAGCCCGCGGCGGCAGCGGCGCTCACCGTGTTCTTGAAGCTCTCCTGAATCATCACCGACGCCTGGCCCAGAATGCCGATGCCCGCCGTCACGTTCAGGAACAGCACCAGCCAGATCAGATAGAACTGGGGCGTCTTCAGCGCCTGATCGATGTGCACGTGGCTTTGCGTGATCATCTTCTGCTTCGTTTCGACGGGCGGGGTCCAGCCGGCCGGCTTCCAGTCGGCGGGCGGAATGCGGATCGCGAGCGCGCCGATCGACATCGAGATGAAGTACGCGATGCCGAGCACGACGAACGTTTCCGCCACGCCGACGCTCGTCGCGCTCTTGAAGTGGTTCATCAGCGCGACGGAGAGCGGCGCGGCGATCATCGCGCCGCCGCCGAAGCCCATGATCGCCATGCCCGTCGCCATGCCGCGGCGGTCGGGGAACCAGCGGATCAACGTCGAGACGGGCGACACGTAGCCGAGCCCCAGGCCAATCCCGCCGATCACGCCATAGCCGAGATAGAGCAGCACGATCTGGTGCGTCCACACGCCGATGGCCGACACGATGAAGCCGCCGCCGAAGCAGCACGCGGCCGTGAACATCGTGCGGCGCGGGCCGACTTTTTCGAGCCACTTGCCGGCGAACGCGGCCGACAGGCCGAGAAACACGATGGCGAGCGAGAAGATCCAGCCGAGCGTGGTCAGCGACCAGTCGTCGGGCGCGGACTGGCTGATGCCGATCACCTTGGTCAGCGGTCCGTTGAACACGGAGAACGCATAGGCCTGGCCGATGCACAGGTGTACAGCGAGGGCGGCAGGCGGCACCATCCAGCGGGAAAAGCCGGGTTGGGCGATCGTTGCCTGCTTTGAAAAGAAGGACGGCGAGCGGGTGTTGCCGCCCGGCTCAGTAATGCTGCTCATGGTCGGTCTCCGATCAGGCTGAACGTACGTAGTTATCGGTTGCAATTGCCGAAACTGGGACTGCGCCTGTTCAAGCGGATAGGCTGGCCTGCAACATATTTGACAATGTGCCGCTTGTCAGGCGAGTTCGGCAATTGGCGAGACGATAGGCGGCCCGATACGCCTTGGCAATATGAGAATTGAATGCATATGGAAATCGCCGGCAGCGTTGTGCGAAGCGGGATGCAGCGATGCCAAGCGACAAGAGGCCGCAGACTATGGCGTGACGCGCCGGTCGAGTGCGCCGGCCAGGAAGAACATGAGGCAGCGACATGATTCTTGCTGCATTTGCACATGAAAGGTGGATCGCGAGGTTTTTCAAAGCGCCGCCGCGATGGCGTTTTTCTTTGACGGACCCTTCGACAGGTACAGTTTGCCGATGCCGCGCAAAGCACAATATTCGTCCGAAGCTTTATCCACTGTGGATTTGCGGTTCCCGTGCTACGTTTGGACTGTTGCTGCTTCTGAACAACAGTATTTGATATATCACATACAAGATACTTGATTTTTGTCGCGACGCAGCATATGATTGAGTCATCCAATCACTCAATGACCGGAGCAACAAATGGATTTCGTTTCGCTTGCTTTCTTTGCCGTCGCTGTCGTGGGCCTGGGCTCGGCCGCAACCGTGCTGATGACCCGCTGGGTGCCGCAGCATGTGGCCGAGCTCGCATCGAAGCACGGCCGTTATGTCGGTCTCGCGGCCGCTACCGTTCGTGAAGCCACGCCGTACCGCGCGCGCGTCGAAGCGGCGATGAATGCGGTTGGCTCGTCGAACTAAGCTGTGGCCACGCCTGCACTGAACCTGCCCCTGGCGTTGCAGCCCATCGGCAACAACGCCAGCCTCCGCGATCAGGCCTACGCAATGTTGCGTCAGGCAATCGCGGACGCTGACATTTACGCGTCGCGCGAAGAGATCCGTCTCGACGAGCGCGTGCTGAGCGAGACGCTCGGCGTGAGCCGCACGCCCGTGCGCGAGGCGATGACGCTGCTGGAGCAGGAAGGTTTTCTGCGCATGGTGCCGCGCCGCGGCATCTACATCGTGCGAAAGAGCAAGCGCGAGATCGTCGAAATGGTGCAGATGTGGGCCGCGCTCGAAAGCATGGCCGCGCGTCTCGCGACGCTGCACGCGACGGACGAGGAGATTGCGCGGCTGCGTCACATGTTCGACCAGTTCCGCGATTCGACGCCTGCCGAACATATCGCCGAGTACTCGGATGCGAATATCGCGTTCCATCAGGCGATCGTCGAATTGTCGAAGTCGCAGATCATCCTCGACACGATCAAGAACATCTTCATTCACGTGCGCGCGATCCGCCGCCTGACGATTTCGCAGAGCGACCGCGCGTCGCGCTCGATCGTCGATCATCTGCGGATCGTCGAAGCACTCGAAAAGCGCGATACCGAACTCGCCGAGCGCCTGGTGCGCGATCACTCGCTGGGGCTTGCGGCGTTTGTCGAAGCGAATTGCGATTTTCTCGACTGAGCCGAGCGTCGGTGAAAGAAAGGCCAGCGAACCTGAAATGTCCGCTGGCCTTTTTCATGGCTTGGAGCGTACCGTTAGCGCATCGCGTGCAGCATCGTCTCGCCGAGCGCCGCCGGCGATTGCGCGACATGAATCCCCGCCGAGCGCATCGCGTCGATCTTCGCGCCCGCCGTCCCCTTGCCGCCCGAAATGATCGCGCCCGCGTGACCCATTCGCCGTCCGGGCGGCGCGCTCGTGCCAGCGATGAATCCCACCACCGGCTTGTTCGTGCGAGCGTCCTTGAGGAATTGCGCCGCGTCCTCTTCGGCCGAGCCGCCGATTTCGCCGATCATGATGATGCCTTCCGTGTCGTCGTCGGCGAGAAACATTTCCAGGCAATCGATGAAGTTCGTCCCGTTGACGGGATCGCCGCCGATGCCGATGCACGTCGTCTGGCCGAGGCCCGCCGCCGTGGTCTGCGCGACGGCTTCATAGGTCAGCGTGCCGGAGCGCGACACCACGCCGATCTTGCCCTGACGGTGGATGTGTCCCGGCATGATGCCGATCTTGCATTGCCCAGGCGTGATGACGCCCGGGCAGTTCGGTCCGATCAGGCGCGTCGCCGAGCCGGCCAGCGCGCGCTTGACGCGCACCATGTCGATGACGGGAATGCCTTCGGTGATGCAGACGACAAGCGGAACTTCCGCATCGACGGCTTCGAGAATCGCGTCGGCGGCCATCGGCGGTGGGACGTAGATCACGGACGCGTTCGCGCCCGTCGCATCGACGGCATCGGCGACGGTATCGAAGACGGGCAGTCCCAGATGCGTCGCGCCGCCCTTGCCGGGCGTCACGCCGCCCACCATCTGCGTGCCGTAGGCGAGCGCCTGCTCGGAGTGAAACGTGCCTTGCGATCCCGTGAAGCCCTGGCAGATCACCTTGGTATTGCGATTGATCAGAACGGCCATATCAGTTCGCCTCCGACGTTGCAGCCACTTTGGCCGTGTTGTTGACTGCCGCGACGACCTTGCTGGCCGCATCGGCGAGATGATCGGCGGAGACGATGGGCAGTCCCGAATCGCGCAGAATCTGCTTGCCGAGCTCGACGTTCGTGCCTTCGAGCCGTACGACAAGCGGCACGCGCAGATCCACTTCGCGCGCCGCGCTCACGACGCCTTCCGCGATCACGTCGCAGCGCATGATGCCGCCGAAGATGTTGACCAGAATCCCTTGGACCTTCGGATCGCGCAGAATCAGCCGGAACGCCGTCGCGACGCGCTCCCTGGTCGCGCCGCCGCCCACGTCCAGAAAGTTCGCCGGCTCGCCGCCATAGAGCTTGATGATGTCCATCGTCGCCATCGCGAGACCGGCGCCGTTCACCATGCAGCCAATGTTGCCGTCGAGCGTCACGTAGTTCAGGCCGTGCTTCGCCGCTTCGAGTTCGGCTGCGTCCTCTTCGGCTTCGTCGCGCAGCGCCTCGATGGCGGGGTGGCGGAAGAGGGCGTTGTCGTCGAAATTGATCTTCGCGTCGAGTGCGATCACGTCGCCTTGCTGCGTGACGACGAGCGGATTGATCTCGACGATCGACGCGTCCAGCTCGACGAACGCGCGATACGCGTTGGCGATGAACTGCGTCGCCGACTTGATCTGCTTGCCCGTCAGCCCGAGGCCGAACGCGATCTGGCGCGCGTGAAAGTGTTGCAGGCCCGTCGCGGGATCGATTGCGACCTTGAGGATTTTCTCCGGCGTGCGCGCGGCCACTTCTTCGATCTCCATGCCGCCTTCCGTCGACGCCATCACCGTGATGCGCGACGTGCTGCGATCGATCAGCATGCCCAGATACAGCTCGCGTTCGATCGCGCAGCCTTCTTCGACATAGACGCGCTTCACTTCGCGGCCCGCCGGCCCCGTCTGCTTCGTGACGAGCAGATGCGACAGCATCTGCGAAGCGTGCAAACCGACATCGCTGACCGTCTTGACGACGCGCACGCCGCCCTTGCCGCCCGGATCGTCCGCGAATCGGCCCGCGCCGCGCCCGCCCGCGTGAATCTGCGACTTGACGACCCAAGCCGCGCCGCCGAGCGCGAGCGCCGCGTCTTCCGCTTCCTGCGGCGTGAAAGCGACGCGCCCGTTCGGCACGGCGACACCATAGCCCTTCAGCAGCTCTTTCGCCTGATATTCGTGAATGTTCACCTGTCTCCTCGCTGGTTGAATTCGGCGCCTGACGGCGCAAAAAGTAGGCGGTCGGCTCAGGGTGGAAATATGGTATGTGATATATCAGCGATTCTCAAGCGGGCAAATCGATCGGGGTTTTCCCTTTGCGAATTGCGCGCCGGTTTCGTCGTTCGCCCGGGAAGCCTTGTTTTTAAAGGCTTACGGCGTATCTCCGGGATTATCCTTACGCGGCTGAAAGCGCTTGCGGCGTTTTGATATATCACATACCGTATTGAACACGGACGAACAAAATCGGACGAACAAAGATAGTCAGGCGAATTGCTCGGAGGGGACAACATGGGCAAAGCACTCGACGGTGTGCGCATTCTCGATTTCACGCATGTGCAGTCGGGACCGACGTGCACGCAGCTGCTGGCGTGGTTCGGCGCGGACGTGATCAAGGTGGAGCGCGCGGGCGCGGGCGACATCACGCGCGAGCAGCTGCGCGACGTGCCCGGCGCCGACAGCCTGTACTTCACGATGCTCAACCACAACAAGCGCTCGGTGACGATCGACACGAAGAATCCCGAGGGCAAGCTCGTGCTCGAGGCGCTGATCCAGAAGTGCGACGTGCTGGTGGAGAACTTCGCGCCGGGTGCGCTGGACCGCATGGGCTTCACGTGGGAGCGCATCCAGGAGCTCAATCCGCGCATGATCGTCGCGTCGGTGAAGGGCTTCGGTCCGGGGCCGTACGAGGACTGCAAGGTGTACGAGAACGTCGCGCAGTGCGTGGGCGGCGCGGCGTCGACGACGGGCTTCGACGATGGCCCGCCCGTGGTGACGGGCGCGCAGATCGGCGACAGCGGCACGGGCCTGCATCTGGCGCTGGGCATCGTCACGGCGCTCTACCAGCGCACGATGACGGGCCGCGGCCAGAAGGTGCTCGCGGCGATGCAGGACGGCGTGCTGAACCTGTGCCGCGTGAAGCTGCGCGACCAGCAGCGTCTGGAGCGCACGGGCGTGATGAAGGAGTACCCGCAGTATCCGAACGGCACGTTCGGCGAGGCGGTGCCGCGCGCGGGCAACGCATCGGGCGGCGGCCAGCCGGGCTGGATTCTCAAGTGCAAGGGCTGGGAGCACGATCCGAACGCGTACATCTACTTCATCACGCAGGCGCCGGTGTGGGTGAAGATCTGCAACGTGATCGGCAGGGAAGAGTGGGCGACACATCCGGACTACGCGACGCCGGACGCGCGCCTGCCGCGCCTGAAGGAAATCTTCGCGGAAGTCGAGCGCTGGACGATGACGAAGACCAAGTTCGAGGCGATGGAAATCCTCAACGAGCACGACATTCCGTGCGGCCCGATCCTGTCGATGAAGGAGATCGCCGACGACGAATCGCTGCGTAAAACAGGCACGATCGTCGAGGTCGAGCACCCGGTGCGCGGCAAGTACCTGACCGTGGGCAATCCGATCAAGCTGTCGGACAGCCCGACGGACGTCAAACGTTCGCCATTGCTTGGCGAGCACACGGATGAGGTGATGGCCGAACTCGGCTATTCACGCAAGCAGATCGACGCGCTCAGAACGGCTGGCGCCATTTGAGCCAGACCTTCGGAGCGATTTGACAGCACCACGGGACCAACGTCCGCGAATGCAAAAAGCGGCAAAGAGCAAGGAGACGACATGCCGGATTGTGCGAGCTTCATCGCGTGGTCGGGGCTAGAGCGCCTGGAACTATATGTGTTCGTTTTCGCGGGTGCGTTGCTCTTCGCAATAGCCGCGATGGTGCTCGCCAACCGGATGAATCATGGCAGGCGAACCATGCGGCAAGGCGCAGCGGGTGACAAGCTCGTCGATATGCTCGCGCTCGGATTGTGTATCTGGCTTGGTTACGCTTTCGTCAACGAGCCTGCGCAGATGCCGGGAATTGCGGCGCTGTTTGCTGTCAGCCTGCTGGCCGCGGCGCTCGGCGCACACGTGATGCTGACGACGCACGAGCATCACGCGCGCACGCCCGCGCATTGCGGACTCTCATCGCGGCGCGCGATGTCGTTGCGCTTCGCGTGGGACGGCGATTCTTCGCACATGCAACCCGCAGACGATTTCACGCAACGCTGGAGCTGGACGACCAATTCGCGACCCGCCCAGGCGCGCAGCGCGTCGTCGGCGCGAAACATGGATCTGACGCACGCAGCGGTGCGCGTGCGCAGCAGGCAGCGCTACATGGCAAAGCGTCACTGACGAAAACACATGACGTCCACTGCTTCGCCAAGTAGTGCAGAAAGAGTGCAACTCGCGAAGCGGGGACGCCAAAGAAGAGAGTGCCGATGAACTGCAACCCTGCGTCATTGAGCGACGGACTCGCGATAGAACTGGTTCTTCCGGTCGAAGATCAGTTGCGCGAGAAAGTCGGCGTCATACGCGTTGAGCAGATGCGAATGAAAGCGCTCGATGTACGCGGTGATGCGCGCAAGTTCGTTGCTGACATCGTCGAAGAAATCCAGCGTGGCCTGGCTCCAGCGAAAGCGCAGGCCGAGTTCGCTGAATGCGGCGTTATAGGCGCTCAACAGCGCTTCATTGTGCGGATCGGCGGACAGATTCATTGCAATGCTCCCAGGCAGTCGAATGATAAGAACCGACACAAGCATAGAAGCCGCAACGAATCCGCAATAGTTAAAGTTTTATTGGCAATCCATAGCGGCTCATTTATGAACCGCCAATTGATTCACACGCGTGATCTCTTCGATGAGATTCGCGCCTTCTTCCATCAGAAAGCGCTTGAATGCGACGGCAACGGGCGGCAGCCGCTTGTTCTTGCGATGCACGACGTACCAGTTGAGCATCACCGGAAAGCCCTCGACGTCGAGCACCACGAGGTGCCCGACCTGCAATTCGAGGCTGATCGTATGCGCGGACAGAAACGCGATGCCCATGCCCGCGATCACCGCCTGCTTGATCGTCTCCGTGCTCTTGATTTCCATCGCGATCTTGAGGTTCGTGAGACGTCCCGCAAAGCCTTCTTCCATCGAATTCCACGTATCCGAGCCGCGCTCGCGCACGACGAATGCTTCGCTCGCAAGCTGGCTCAGCTTGATGTTCCGCTTGCTGGCGAGGGGATGCGTCGGCGCGGCCACGATCACATACGGATGCGGCGCAAACGCTTCGTTGATCGCATCCATTTCTTGCGGCGGACGCACCATCACCGCGAGATCGGTCTGGTTGGTCTGCAGTTGATGCAGCAGTTCTTCGCGGTTGTGCACCGAAAGATTCAGTTCGACACCCGCATAGCGGCGCGTGAATTCCGCAAGCAGCCGCGGAAAGAAGTAGTCACCCGCGCTGATCACGGCGACATTCAGCTTGCCGCCCGATACGCCCTTCAGCTGGCCCATCGCTTCATCGACTTCATGAAACTGCTGAATGATTGCGCGGCTGTAGTGAAGCATTTCGGTGCCCGCCGGCGTGAGGTAAATCTTCTTGCCGAGCTGTTCGAAAAGCGGCAGGCCGGCGTGCTCCTCGAGCTGCCTGACCTGGGTGGAAACGGCGGGCTGCGTAAGGTGCAGTTCTTCCGCCGCGCGCGAGAAGCTGAGATGCCGCGCCACCGTTTCGAATACTTTGAGCTGGCGCAGGGTCGCGTTACGCATTGTCATGGCAGATGTATAAGCGAAGATGAATCTTCATGGTAACAAACTTTAATTATCAGTAATTCAGCAATGACCCTAGCATGGATTCTGTAATGCGCGATTCGAAGCTCAAACATCGGGTTAACGCTTAAAAACAAGGCTCGAAGCGGCAAGACAGGCGACAACGACCGGCTTTCTTCTAAAAGATCCAATAAAGGAATCGGTAAAGCGATTTAAAGGTTTTGAGAAAAGAAGTACTGGAAATTGCATCAGGAAATACCCCGAAACCGTTTGGTCGGGACACAACTATAAGGCGGCATGGATAGAGACCGGCGTTTTTGCCGGTTGCCCTAAATAGATAGCGGAGACAGGCACATGAACAGCATTTCGCAGCAAGCTCCGGTTGCGTTTTGGCGCAACCGCTGGTGGCAACTGGCATTCGGCATTTTGTGCATGGCGCTCGTCGCCAACCTTCAATACGCATGGACGTTGTTCGTCGCACCGATGAGCGCAAAGCATCATTGGGGACGTGCCGAAGTTCAGCTCGCGTTCTCGATCTTCATCCTCACTGAAACATGGCTCGTGCCCGTCGAAGGGTGGCTCGTCGACCGCTTCGGTCCACGCCCCGTCGTGGCGGGCGGCGCGCTCTGCGCGGGTCTTGCATGGGTGCTGAATTCATTCGCGACGACGCTGCCGGAGCTTTACTTCGCGTCCGTCGTCGCCGGCATCGGCGCGGGCGGCGTGTATGGCACGTGCGTCGGCAATGCGCTCAAGTGGTTCCCGGACAAGCGCGGCCTCGCCGCGGGTCTGACGGCGGCGGGCTTCGGCGCGGGCGCGGCCGTCACGGTGATTCCCATCGCGAACATGATCACGGCCAAGGGCTACGAGCAGACGTTCCTGTTCTTCGGCATCCTGCAAGGCGTGTGCATCTTCGTGCTCGCGATGCTGCTGCGCAAACCGGATGGTACAAAGGCGCCTCCTGCGAAGCGCAAGTTCGCCGTCACGAAGAAGGACTACACGCCCGGTCAGATGATCAAGGCGCCCGTCTTCTGGGTGATCTATCTGTCGTTCGTCGCGGTGGCGGCGGGCGGCCTGATGGCGACCGCCCAGCTCGGCCCGATCGCGAAAGACTGGGGCCTCGCGAAGCTGCCGATGACGCTCTTCGGCGCAACGCTGCCGCTGCTCACGATGACGCTGTCGATCGACAACATCTGCAACGGCTTCACGCGTCCGCTGTGCGGCTTCATCTCCGACAAGATCGGCCGCGAGAACACGATGTTCGCGATCTTCATCGGCGAAGGGCTCGCGCTGCTCGGTCTGATGGAGTACGGCCAGAACCCGTATGCGTTCATGACGTTCGCGGCGCTGATCTTCCTGTTCTGGGGCGAGATCTTCTCGATCTTCCCGGCGATCTGCGCGGATACGTTCGGCAGCAAGTACGCTGCGGCCAATGCCGGTACGCTCTATACGGCGAAGGGCACGGCGTCGCTGATCGTGCCGATCGCCTCGGTACTCGCGGCGACAGGCGGCTGGAATCTCGTGTTCATCGTGTCGGCCGTGGTCACGATCGCGGCGGGCGTGTCGGCGAAATTCATCCTCGCGCCGATGCGCGCGCGCTGGATCGCTTCATCGAATGAAACGTCGCACGAACTCGAGCCTGAGCTCGCGGCAAACGGCCCCGGCCTGCGTCACTGGCCGGAACAGACGGGCGAATAACGTCCGGATCACTCCCTCCCTGGCGACCAGAGCACATGAACGTATCGCTGCAGCAATTGAAGGTGTTCGTCGCCGTCGCGCGTCAGCGGAGCTTCACCCGCGCGGCGCGCGAGTTCGACCTGACGCAATCGGCCGTGAGCCGGTGCGTGCGCGAACTCGAAGAGGCGATCGCTCTGCGCCTCTTCGATCGCACGACGCGTCAGGTCGAACTGACGACAGCAGGCTCCCGCCTCGAACGGCGCATCGCGCGTCTGATCGAGGAGATCGAGCTGACGCTGCGCGAAGAGCGCGCCGCGCACGAGGAGCACACGGGGCTCGTGGTCGTCGCGTGCGATCCCGTGCTGTCGTCGGGCTGGTTGCCCGAGCGGCTCGCACGCTGCGCAACGGCCTTTCCCGATCTGATCGTCACTGCGAAGGAACAGCCTCAACATGCCGTGCTCGCCGCCATCGAGCAGGGCGAAGTCGATTTCGGCGTGCTGTGCGATGCGAACATCGCGGGCACCGATGTCTTTCACGCACAACCGCTCGTCTCGACGCCGCTCTGCGCCGTGCTGCCGCGGGTGCATCCCCTCGCATGCGGTGCCGCGCTGCGCTGGGAAGCATTGCGCAATACAGAGCACGTCATGCAGCTCGTCACGCTCAACGCCGAGGCGGGCACGCGCAACGCGACGGAGCGCGCGCTCAACACGCATCGCATCGACACGCAGCGCGCGAACCAGTGCGGGCATGTGGCAGCGGCGCTGCGCATGGTCGAGCTGGGCCTGGGCGTCGGCGTGCTGCCCATCGGCGCGCACGCATCGACGCTGCCCGTCTCGCTCGTCGCGCGTCCGCTCGTGCCGGAAGTGTCGGTGACGACGATGCTCGTGCGCCGCCGCAATCGCTCGCTGCGTCCGAATGCCGACGCGGTGTGGTCGCTCTTCGCCGATGCAGATTCCCCGACGGGCGCCACGGCGCGCGCGAATCCGCGAGTGAGCACGCTTGTGAGCCCGCTTGTGAATCCGCTCGTCAGGCCGCACGCGAACCTAGGCGCAGTACCTGCAACTCACACAACAATACAAGGAGCAACGGACGAACCGATGCCGCTCGTCCCTGAAGGCGAGGCGCTGATGAGAGCGTCGTAGCCGACGGGAGGGGTGGTTCAGTCGACGGTTCGCGAATATGCCATATCGCTAATCGCAAGGAGTACGAGATGGACACTGAAACCGACCTCAGACACCATGACCTTCTCATCGATGGAAAACGGCTGCCGCCCGGCACGGGCGAATACTCGACCAACATCAACCCCGCGACGGAAGAGCCGATAGCGCTCGTCGCGCAAGGCAGCGCGCAGGATGTCGACACGGCCGTGAAGGCTGCGCGCGCCGCGCTCAAGGTATGGAACGGCATGCGCGCGGCGGAGCGCGGACGCATCCTGATGCGCTTCTCCGAACTCCTGCGCGAGCATCAGGACGAACTCGTCGCGCTCGAAAGCCTCGATGCGGGCAAGCCGCTCGCAGCCGTCAAACGCCAGGACGTCCCCGCCGCAATCGACACGCTCGCGTACTACGCAGGCTGGTGCGACAAGATCAACGGACAGGTCGTGCCCGTGCGTCCTGACGCGCTGACGTACACGGTGCGCGAGCCCGTCGGCGTGGTCGGCGCGATCGTGCCGTGGAATTTCCCGTTGATGATCGGCATGTGGAAGATCGCGCCCGCGCTCGCATGCGGCTGCACGATGATCGTGAAGCCCGCCGAAATCACGCCGCTGTCCGCGCTGCGCGTCGGCGAGCTTGCGCTGGAGGCGGGCGTGCCGCCCGGCGTGCTGAACATCGTGACGGGCAAGGGGCGCGTGGTCGGCGATGCGATCGTCGCGCATCCCGGCATCGACAAGGTGACGTTCACGGGCTCGCCTTCCGTCGGGCGCGGCATCCTGCAAGGCGCGGCGGGCAACTTCAAGCGCGTGACGCTGGAGCTGGGCGGCAAGTCGGCGAACGTGATCTTCGCCGACGCGAACATCGACAACGCCGTGCGCGCGGCGGCATCCGGCATCTTCTTCAACACGGGCCAGGTGTGTTCGGCGGGCTCGCGCATTCTCGCGCAGCGCGACATCTACGACGACGTCGTCGAGCGGCTCGCGACGCGCGCGAAGGCGATCAAGGTCGGCGATCCCGCGGAGCGCGAGACGACGATGGGGCCGCTCGTGTCCGCCGCGCAGCTGAAGACGGTGCTCGATTACGTCGACATCGGCAGGAACGAAGGCGCGTCGATCGTCACGGGCGGCGCGCGGATCGGGCAAAAAGGCTTCTTCGTCGAGCCGACCGTGTTCGCTAACGTCGGGCACGAAATGCGCATTTCGCAGGAGGAAATCTTCGGACCCGTCGCGAGCGTCGTTCCCTTCGACGACGAAGAAGACGCCGTGCGCATCGCGAACGGCACCGCGTACAGCCTCGCGGCGGGCGTGTGGAGCGCCGATATCGGCCGCGTGCATCGGGTCGCGCATGCGCTGAAGGCGGGCACCGTGTGGATCAACACCTACGGCTATACCGACGTGCGCCTGCCGTGGGGCGGCACCGGCGATTCGGGCTTTGGCCGCGAGCACGGCGACGTCGCGATCGAGAACTTCACAGAACCGAAGGCGATCTGGCTTGCGATCGAGCATTGAAGCTTTGACAGAGACGGCGCTGCAAATGAAAAGAGGACCGGACGCGTCACGCCCGGCCCTCCCGTCAAACCCGCGCGGCGCGGCATTGCGAGTCCGATTCAATCTCCGTGAAGCGCCATCTTCTCGCGCAGCTTGACGAGCGCGAGCACGATGTCGATCGCGGGCGTCTCTTCGCCGACGAGCCGGCCCATCTCCTGCACGACGGTCAAGAGCGGATCGATTTCCATCGGCCGGCGATGTTCGAGATCGACGAGCATCGAGGTCTTGTGCGCGCCGACGGCGCCCGCGCCATCGATGCGCTTCTCCACGTCGACGCGAAAATGCACGCCGAAGTGATCGGCGATCCGCTTCGCTTCGAGCATCATCGTGCGCGAGACGGCGCGCGTGCCGGGGTCGCTCGTCAGCACGTCGAGCGTCGCGTGCGTGAGCGCGCTGATCGGGTTGAAGCACAGATTGCCCCACAGCTTCAGCCAGATCTCGTCGCGGATGTTGTCGCGAATCGGTGCTTCGAAACCGGCCGCCTGCATCACGTCGTGAAACTGCTGGATGCGCGTCGTGCGTTCGCCGTCCGGCTCGCCGATCGGGAATTTCTTGCCGTACACGTGCTTGATGACGCCCGGCTCGACGATCTCGGCGGCGGGGTACAGCACGCAGCCGATCGCGCGCTCGGGGCCGAGCTTCGCCCATTGCGAGCCGTCGGGGTCGATGCTCGCGAGGCGCGTGCCTTCGAACCTGCCGCCGTGCTTGTAGAAATACCAGTAAGGGATGCCGTTGGTGCCCGTGACGATGGCCGTGTGCTTGCCGAGCAGAGGCTGCATCGAATCGACGACGCCCGGCAGCGAATGCGCCTTCAGCGTGACGATGACAATGTCCTGCACGCCGAGTTCGTTAGGGTCGGACGTGCAGCGCACGCGCGCCGACACCTCTTCGCCATCGACGATGAGGCGCGCGCCGTGTTCGCGCATCGCCGCCAGATGCGGGCCGCGCGCGATAAAGCCGACGTCCGCGCCCGCGCGCGCAAGCTGCACGCCCATCAAACCGCCGATCGCACCCGCGCCGAAGATACAGACCTTCATGGTTGTCGCCTCCTGACATTGGAATCGTTTTGCGCGCGCGTGCATGCGGGCGCCGTTTCCTGCCGGAAGTGCACGGCGAGCGTCCATAGGCTGCGCGGTGATGGCCTCAGAATACGACCGCGCAACGATCAGCGACAGTTAAAGTCTCTCTCCGACGGAATTTGCGATCGCTTATGGCCGTGCTTCCGCTGCTTGTTGCATGACGCAAAAGCCGGGCCACAAAACAGGGCCATTCGTCACGCCGAACGCCGCACCAGCAAAAAGCTCACGCCGATCGCGCCGAGAAACATCCCGCAGCAGCGGTTGAACCAGCGGCGCACTTTGGCGCGCGTCAGCCACTTGCCGAGATGCATGCCCGCCCACGAGTAAAGCGCGATCGCGAACCATTCGAGCACGAGGAAGCTCCCGCCGAGCACGGCGAACTGCGGCAGCATCGGCTTTGCAATATCGACGAATTGCGGCAGGAACGCAGTGAACACGAGAATGGCCTTCGGATTGCCCGCGGCCACGAAGCATTCCTGGCGCGCGATGCGCCACAGCGACGCGTCGTCCTGCTTGAGCGCGTCCATCGGGCCGGCGTCGCTGCGCCACAGCTGGATCGCGAGCCAGATCAGGTAGGCGGCGCCCGTCAGCTTGATGGCGAGGAAGAACAGCTCGGACGCGTGCAGCACGACGGCGAGGCCCGTCGCGGCCAGCACGATCATGCCCGCGAACGCGACGAGACGCCCGCAGCCGGCGACGAACGCGGTCATGAAGCCGTGCCGCGCCGCGACGTTGATCGACAGCAGGTTGTTGGGGCCCGGCGCCATGTTGATCGCGAAGCACGCGGGGAGAAAAAACAGCCAGGCGGTAAGAGACATGACGGCTCGCTCGGGACGGGCCGCCGCGCTGCACTCATCGGCATGGTGCGGCGCGGCAGCGAAATCAGGAAAGGAATAGTGGATTGTAGCGAAATGGCGGCGCGGCGCTGCCATCGCCGATTCACGGAGGAGGGCGCTTACTGCACGGGCTGCAACGCGTCGCGGAACGACGGGTCTCTGACGAGTGCATCGACGCTGAGCTTCACGATGTCGTCGAGTGAGAAGGCGGGATTGGTGAATTTCTGCCGGTACATGTGAACCGTCGTCGTTTTCACATAGACGGTTTCTTTCGTCGACGCGTTGGTGACCACGTAGCACACGATCATCGTCCACGTGGCGGGCGAGCGCGCATCGTCCACGGACAACGCTTCGATCCGGCCGCTCAGCACCAGCCTGTCGCGCGTGATCACGGTGATGCCCGACTTGCGCCACGCGGCCGCGCTTCGCGAACGGCCGATTCGACGCCTTTCTTCAGCAGGACGGCTGTCGTCGCCGTATTGGCGATGCGGTCGGGCGTGATGTGGCCATCGCGCGCGGGCATATACGGGAACTCGCGCGCGGCGGCGATGACGAGCGCGTTGTTGGCGTGCGTGACTTGCGACGCCGGGGAGTGAGGGACGAAGAACGAGCACGCGGCCGTGAGGAGCGCGAAGCAGGCAATGCTGGATCGTTTGAGCAGTAGCGAATTCACGTCGATGGCGCAGCAGGCGAGACGCTGCGGGAAGGAGTCGAAAGGCGGAGAGTTTGTCGGCGGGGTCCTTCGAGGGAAATGAGACCTGTCCTAAATTCGGTCGCGGGCTATGTCATTGACGCTATTTTCACAGTCCCCTTTCGGATATTCAGCGATGCTCATCGATTTCGTTTCGCCGTTTCGCATGCCGCTTTCAGCGCTTGCTCGTCGATGAAGCCCCTATTCGCGACGCCATGCCATCGCGGCAACGCGGCGGCCAACGATGCGGCCATCGGCATTTCCGCCGATCGCGATTTCGGCGCATCGCTCGCGGCCAGTCCGCATACGGCTGTCGGCGGCGCGTAGACTTGCGTGCCCGTGCGGCGCGAGATTTAATACAGTCCAGCGATGGACGTTTACGTTCTGGCGGGGCAGCCAGAATCGACGGGAAGCGGCAACCGGCGGCAGGCGCCAACCACGCGGCGGCGTGTCGAGCAAAACCGGACATAGCCGAACGCAACTGAACCCGAGGCCAGCGCCGCTTGCCGCCGCTGTGCGGCGCAACACGGAACGAGCGAGCCACGGAGCGGACCATTCACGCCAGCCCGAAGCGATCAAAAGTCACGATGCGTCGTCGCGGCAAGCCGTTGCAGTGCGCCCCGACGCAAGCTGATTCACAAGAACGGAGAAAAGCATGAAGGCGAGCACCATCGCGGAACGGGAAGCCAGCGGGCGCGCGGCCCGCGAGCACGCTAAGCGCTCCAGTCATCGCGCGATCGGCCATATGCATCGCAATCCCGTCGATCTGCTGCGCCAAAGCAGCGAAGGCCGCGTCGAGCGGCTCGTGCCGCTGCGCTACGGCCGCATGACAGTGTCGCCGTTCGCGTTCTTTCGCGGCAGCGCGATCGTGCAGGCGCACGACCTCAGCATGACGCCGCATACGACGCTCACGCTGCCCGTCTGCGGCGATGCGCATCTGCTGAACTTCGGCGGCTTCGCGACGCCCGAGCGCCAGCTGATGTTCGATCTGAACGACTTCGACGAGGTGTCCGCCGCGCCTTTCGAATGGGACCTGAAGCGGCTCGCGGCGAGCTTCGTCGTCGCGGCGCGGCATATGCGGCTCAGCCGTGGCGCAGCCTATGATCTCGTGATGACGGTCGCCAACCAGTACCGCGACCGCATCGCGCAGTATGCGCAAAGCGGCGCGCTGGAACTGTGGTACGAGCGCATCACGTTCGATCGCATGGTCGACACGGCCGTGAATGCCGAGAATCGCCGGCTCATCCGGCGCGCGATGGAAAGGGCGAGCGGCCGCACGCACGAAAGCATGCTCGAAAAGATGGCGGAGCGCTATGTGATCCGCGACGCGCCGCCCAGCCTCTTTCACGTGCACGGTTCGAGCACGCTGTTCGATTCCGCGGACGACTGGTTCAGGGTCGGCGACTGGCGCGAGCTGATTCACGGCATGTACGAAGGCTATCTGAAGACGCTCTCCGACGACCGGCGCGAACTGCTCGGCAACTTCGCGCTGCATGATCTCGTGTTCAAGGTGGTGGGCGTCGGCAGCGTCGGCACGCGCTGCCTCGTGCTGCTCACGGCCGATCCGCACGGCAAGCCGCTGTTCCTGCAAGTCAAGGAAGCGCGGCGCTCGGTGATCGCGCAGCATTTCAAGGCCGGCTCGCGCAAATCCGAGCCCAGGCACGAAGGCGAACGCATCGTGCAGGGGCAGCGGATGCTGCAGGCGGCAAGCGATATTTTTCTGGGCTGGTCGACGGGGCCGACGGGCGGGCACTTCTATGTGCGTCAACTGCGCGACATGAAGCTGACGCCGAACGTCGATCTGCTCGATGCCGACCAGATGAACGGCTATGCGCGTCTGTGCGGCTGGGCGTTGGCTCGCGCGCACGCGAAGGCGAGCGGCAAGGCGATCGAGATCGGCGCGTATATCGGCCGCAGCGATCAGTTCGCGCAAGCGCTTGCCGAGTACGCGTCCGCGTACGCGGACCAGGTGGAGCGCGACTATGACACGTTCATGAAGGCGTGCCGAAGCGGAGAAATCGAGGCGCGCACCGACGACGACATGTCCGCCGATTTCCGCATCTGATCGCGGCGTCCGGCGCCATGAGGCGGGCCATCATGCGGTCGCGTTGTGACGGCGGCGCGTGCTGCGCGGCATCGCGGCCAAAGCGCGCAATGCACGCGACGCAGTCATACAGAAATGCAGCGCAGTCTGGCAGTATCGAGCAGTAGCAGTGCACCGTGGAGTCCACTCTCATCGGAGGTTCGCATGCTTTCCCTCATCGGTACGATAGTCGTCGGATTGATCGTCGGTCTGATTGCGCGCGCGCTCAAGCCCGGCGACGACAGCATGGGTCTCATCATGACGATCGTCATCGGCATTGCCGGCTCGCTGCTGGCGGGCTATGTCGGGCGCGCGCTCGGGTGGTATCAGCCGGGGCAGGCGGCGGGCTGGATCGCGTCGATTATCGGCGCGATCGTGCTGCTCGTGATCTACCATCTCGTCCGGCGCCGCGCCGCGTAGGCGCCGCCGCACAGGCGTCGCGCAGCCCGGTGCGATGCGGCGTGCGCCGCGCCGGGTCTGACACGCAAGCACACGCAAGTACACGCCGCGCGACGCCACGCTTCACGCGCCGCCGTGCAGTCACGCGCCGCGCGCCTCGCGCAGCGTCACGAAACGCAAGCCGCGCGCGCGGACCGTTTCGATCAGGCGCGGCAGCACGTCGAGCACGACAGGCTCGCCCGACGCGCTCAGTGCCGCCGTCGCATCGTGCACGAGCAGGATGTCGCGCGCCGCGAGCCCGTCGACGAGCCGCTCCAGCACGCGCTGCGGATTGCGCTCGCGGGTGTCGAAGCCGCGGCGCGACCACGCGGCGAGCCGCAAGTCGAGCTTTTGCAGCACCGGTTCGAGAAACACGTTGCGCAGGCCGGCGGGCGCGCGGAAGAACATCGGGCGCTCGCCTGTCAGCGATTCGAGCGTGCGCTGCGCGGCGTCGATTTCGCGCGTCAGCCCACGCGGCAGCGTGACCGAGAACGTATGCACGTGAACCTGCGAGTGGTTTTCGACGGCATGCCCGCGCGCAACGATTTCGCGCATCAACGCCGGATGACGCTGCGCACGCGCGCCGATGCAAAAGAACGTCGCGCGCACGCCGTGCGCGTCGAGCAGGTCGAGCACCTTGGGCGTGACGACGGGATCGGGGCCGTCGTCGATCGTGAGCGCAACGGCGTTAGCGTTGCGCGGCGTGTCGGGCAGGCGCGTCCAGTTGGGGCCGAGCAGCGACGAGCGCGGCCATAGCCCGATCGTCACGACGATCAGATGGCTCGCGAGGATGCCCGCGACCCACCAGGGCCACGCCGACGGCGCGAATATCCAGCCCGCGAACATCAGCACATGCCACGCGAGCGTGGCGTTGAACATCGGCGGATTGCCGGTGCGCGGCCAGCGGCGGACGGGCTCTGCCGACCCGGCGTCGCGCCGCAGTGGCGGATTCGGTTGATTCATGAGGCGTTGCGCCTGCCGTCCTTCCGTTTGGCGGGGCAGGCAGGCGTCTTGCGATGCACGTCAAACGCGAACGATACCATTCGCGCGTGTCCTGTCATGAATTTGGCCCGCTCCGAAAGACAGTATGCTTGCCCCTTTCCACTGATCCGCTGAACCCGATCCCGCGCCATGCGCCTGCGCCATATCGAAGTCTTCCACGCCATCATGCGCACCGGCTCGCTGTCGAAGGCGGCCGAATTGTTGTGCGTTTCGCAGCCCGCCGTGAGCAAGGTGCTCGCGCATGCGGAGCGCAGCGTCGGCCTGACCCTCTTCAACCGCGTGCACGGCCGCCTGCAGCCGACGCGCGAAGCCGAACTGCTGTTCTCCGAAACGCAGAAGCTGCAGACGAGCCTCGACAGCATCCGCGATCTCGCGCGCAATCTCGCGCTGCAACCCGAAGGGCATTTGCGCATCGGCTGTCTGCCGAGCCTCGGCTTGAGCCTGATTCCATCGACCGTCGAAGCGTTCCGGGCCGCGTACCCGCGCGTGTCGCTGAAGATCCAGACGCGGCACACGGAAGAGCTGCTGAACGCGCTGCTCACGCGCGATCTCGATCTCGCCGTCGCGCTGAATCCGCCGGCGCGTCCGGGCATCGCGTCCGTCGAGCTGGGGCGCACGCCCGTCGTGTGCGTCGGCCCGCGCGACGACAACCCGGCAGACGAGCCGCTGACGCTGCAAACGTTCGTCGAAGGCGACTGGATCAGCATCGGCAACGTCGATCCGCTCGGCGAGCTGATCGGCAATGCGCTGCATGCGCTCGGCCTCGACGGACATGTGCCCGCCGTCGAGGCGCAGACGTGGCACGTCGCACGCGCGCTGGCCGCGCGCGGCATCGGCTACGCGCTGCTCGACGAGCTGACCGCGAAGAGCGGTGCGGAAGCCGTGACCGTGCGGCCGATCGCGCCGCCGCTGTCGGTCGGCGTGTACGCGTTGTGGCGCGACGGCGGCATGGCCTCGCAGGCAGGCAACGCATTCATCGACGTGCTGCGCGCGCGTTTCGCGTAAGCGCACGGCTGGCGCGCGCGGCGCTGTTACGCGACGCGAAGCGCTCCTGCAACGACTTAACCTAAGGTTATGCAACCGCGCTTTCCGTCATTTGATGCGGCGATTTCGGCGCGCGACACTCGCCTGCAATGAAAACGCAAGGGTAGTGAGCATTCATGCATGTGTGTGTCCTCGGAGCGGGCGTCGTCGGTCTGACGACGGCCTGGAGTCTGGCCCGCGACGGCCACGACGTGACGATCGTCGAAGCGCGCGACGGCGCGGCGCTCGAAGCGAGCTTCGCCAACGGCGGACAACTGAGCTACAGCTATGTCGCGCCGCTCGCCGACCCGGCCGTGCTGCCGAAGCTGCCCGCGTGGCTATTGAAGCGCGACTCGGCGCTGCGCTTCATTCCGCGTTTCGACATCGGGCAGTGGCGCTGGTGCGCCGCGTTCCTGCTCGCGTGCCGCAGCCATCGCGCGCGGCAGACGGCGCTCGAACTGTTGAGCCTCGGCGCGCTCAGCAAGGCGGCGCTGCATGAGATCGTCGGGAGCGAGCCGCTCGTGTCCGATTCGTTCGACTATGTGCGCAACGGCAAGCTCGTCGTCTATCGCGATGCGCACGAGTTCGAACGCGCGCGGCACACGATGGAATTGCTCGTCGAGGCGGGCTCCGACCAGCGCGCGCTCGACGCGAGCCAATGCGCCGCGCTCGAACCGGCGCTCGCGCACGCGCAGCCGTTGCTCGCGGGCGGCATCCATACGCCGTCGGAGGAGGCGGGCGACTGTCAGCGCTTCACCTCGGCGCTCGCGGACGTGCTGCAACGGCGCAACGGCGTGACGATCCGCTACGAGACGCGCGTGCGGGAACTGGTGAGCGACGGCTCGCGCATCGTTGCGGCTCGGACGGCCGACGGCGATATCGAAGCGGATGCGTTCGTCGTCGCGCTCGGACTCGGCAGCGTGCCGCTGGTCGGCGCGCTCGGCGTGCGTCTGCCCGTCTATCCGCTGACGGGCTACAGCCTCACGATTCACGGCGCCGATCCGCGCAACACGCCCTGTGTCAGCGTGACAGACCTGCATCGCAAGGTCGTGTATGCGCCGCTCGGCGGGCGTTTGCGGATCGCGGGCATGGTCGAGATCGCGGGCCTGAAGGACGCGCAGCGGGCGGGGCGCATCGCGCTGCTGAAGCGCCACGCGCAGGAGATCTTTCCCGCTGCCGGTGACTACGCGAGCGCGCAGACCTGGTGCGGCCACCGTCCCGCGACGCCGGATTCGAAACCGTTGATCGGCAGGACGCCGTACCGCAACCTGTGGCTCAATACGGGCCACGGCGCGCTGGGCTTCACGCTCGCATGCGGCAGCGCGCGCGTGATCGCCGATGCGATCGCGGGGCGCGAGCCATCCATCGACATCGCGGCCTATGCGTACGATCGCTGAACCCGCTGCATCCGAAAAGCCTGCATCAAATAACAGCCATATAAACAACAACCGCTACACCACCACTCAGGAGAAGACATGAAAACGACGACGATGACGAGAGCCGCGCTTGCCGCGCTGATGACGACGGCCTTCGCATGCGGCCACGCGCACGCGGACGAGCAGAGCGCGACGCTGAAGAAGATCCGCGAAACGGGGGCGATTTCGCTGGGCGTGCGCGAGTCGTCAGTGCCGTTCTCGTACTACGACGAACAGCAGCATGTGATCGGCTATTCGCAGGCGATCGCGCTGAAAATCGTCGACGAGGTGAAGAAGGAACTCAACCTGGCCGATCTCAAGGTTCGCGAGATTCCCATCACGTCGCAGAGCCGCATCCCGCTCGTGCAGAACGGCACGATCGACATCGAATGCGGCTCGACCACGCACACGAAGGAACGCGACAACCAGGTCGCGTTTTCGAACAGTTTCTTCCAGTACGGCGTGCGCATGATCGTGAGGAAGGACTCGGGCGTGAAGGACTTCGGCGATCTCGCGAACAAGACGGTCGTGACGACGGCGGGCACCTCCGAAGAGCGTCTGCTGCGCCAGATGAACGCGGAGAAGTCGATGAACATGCGCCTCATCAGCGCAAAGGATCATGCCGAGTCGTTCCTCAACGTGAAGACGGGGCGCGCCGTCGCGTTCGTGATGGACGATCCGTTGCTGTACGGCGCGAAGGCGAAAGAGGCGAACGCGGACGAGTATCTGATCACGGGCACGTCGCCGATGTCGGAAGTGTATGGCTGCATGTTCCGCAAGGACGACCCTGGCTTCAAGAAGCTCGCCGACGGCGTGATCGCGCGCTTGCAAACTTCGGGCGAAGCGGCGAATCTCTATCAGAAGTGGTTCACGCAACCGATTCCGCCGAAGGGCATCAACCTGAAATACCCGTTGTCGGCGGAGATGAAACAGCTGTTCGCGAAGCCGAACGATCGCGCGCTCGATTGATGCGCATGTGTCGCGGCATGTCGCGGGCAGATCAACTCTGGAGACATGTCGTGACGCAACAGTCGGAAGCACAATCGCAGGAACAAGTACCAGGTCAGGCAGCGAAGAAAGTCGCGCTCGTGACGGGCGCGGGCAGCGGCATCGGCAAGGCGACGGCGCGCAAGCTGCTTGCGAACGGCTATAGCGTCGTGCTGACGGGACGCAGGCAGGCCCCGCTCGATGCGCTCGCCGACCAAGCGCGCGAGCGCGGCGAGGACGCGTTCGCCGTCGCGTGCGACGTGACGGACGCGGCGAGCGTCGCGTCGCTCTTCGATGAGATCCGTCTGCGCTATGGGCGGCTCGACGTGCTGTTCAACAATGCGGGCCGCAATGCGCCGCCCGTCGAGATCGACCAGATCGAACTCGACGATTGGCGCTCCGTCGTCGATACGAATCTGACGGGCGTGTTTCTCTGCACGCGTGCTGCGTTTGCGATGATGAAGGCGCAGACGCCGCAGGGCGGCCGCATCATCAACAACGGCTCGATCTCCTCGCATGCGCCGCGGCCGTTGAGCATCGCCTATACGGCGACCAAGCACGCGATCACGGGTCTCACCAAGTCGGTGTCGCTCGATGGCAGGCCTTATGACATCGTCTGCGGCCAGATCGATATCGGCAATGCCGCGACGGAGATGGCCGAACGGATGGCGCGCGGCGTGCCGCAGGCGAACGGCACGATCGCCGTCGAGCCGCTGATGGACGTCGAATATGTCGCCGATGCCGTGCTGCATATGGCGAGCCTGCCGCTGTCGGCGAACGTGCAGTTCATGACGATCATGGCGAGCAAGATGCCGTTCGTCGGGCGCGGATGACGCGCGCGAATGACGACAAGCGATGTGGCGAGCGGCACGGCGCATGACACGGCGCATGACGGTATATCGCCTGACGACGTTGCGTGACGGTATCGCGTGACACAGCGCCGTCGTGCCGCCCGACTTATACTGGACGCTCTCCCGAACTCTGGAAGTGGATGTGACTGCAGACGAGGCCGCGCGCCAGACGGCCGACGACGATCCGCGCCCCACGCCGCCGACGCGGCCCGACTCCGACGAGTGCTGTCATAGCGGTTGCGATACGTGCATTTTCGATTTGTACGAAGACGAGCTCACACGGTATCGCGCGGCACTGGATGCGTGGGAGGCGCGGCATGCGCAACCGTCCGGGCACGCGCCCGTGTCTGCGCGAACAGACAAGCCGCGCAAGCCGCAAAAGTCGCGTGCAAAGCGTTGAGCCTGCCGCAAATCCGCACCAGAACACGTCCCCATGCTTGCGCCCGACCGATCATGACCGACGCATGAAAGACATCCCGCCTCCGCTGATCGAACCTCAGGCGCTCGCCGCACTGCAAGATTTCGTCGAACGCCATCCACGGCTTTTCGTGCTGACGGGCGCGGGCATCAGCACCGATTCCGGCATCCCCGGCTATCGCGACGAAAACGGCGAATGGAAGCGCTCGCCGCCCATCACGCTGCAGGAGTTTCTCGGCTCGGTCGCGTCGCGTCAGCGGTACTGGGCGCGCAGCACGGTCGGCTGGCCCGTCGTCGCGCAGGCCCAGCCGAACGCCGCGCATCGCGCGCTCGCGCGGCTCGAATCCGCGAGGCACGTGCGCTCGCTCGTCACGCAGAATGTCGACGGCCTGCATCAGCGCGCGGGCAGCAGCGAGGTGATCGAGCTGCACGGCAGCATCGGTGCCGTGGCGTGTCTCGATTGCGGCGCACAGCATTCGCGCGCGTCGATCCAGCAGAGGCTGATCGATGAGAATCCCGCGTTGCTCGATGTGATCGCCGAACCTGCCGCCGATGGCGATGCACATCTCGAATGGCATGACCTCGGCGCGTTTCGCGTGCCGGCGTGCCTCGATTGCGGCGGCCTGTTGAAGCCGGCCGTGGTGTTCTTCGGCGAGAGCGTGCCGAAGCCGCGCGTCGAAGCCGCGACGCATGCACTGGAGGCCGCCGATGCCGTGCTCGTCGTGGGTTCGTCGTTGATGGTGTATTCGGGCTATCGTTTCTGCGTATGGGCGCAAAGGATGGGCACGCCGATTGCCGCGATCAATCTCGGACGCACGCGCGCCGATCCGTTACTGTCGCTGAAAGTGCAGGCGCCGTGCGGCGATGCGCTCGCGGCGCTGGCGGCGAGTCTTGCAGCGGGCTGACGAATCGGCCTGCGCGATTTCTCATGAGATTTTCCAGGCCCTCGCGTATGATCGCGGGCCTCGCATAACGAACGCGTACCCGTCCGTACTGAATCACGAGGTACAGAATTACATGACCACGCCTGATCTCAACGCGCGTCAACACGCGCCCGCCGCCGAGCGCAACCGCGCGCCGATCCTCGCCGTGCTCGAACGCGTGCTGCCCGCCACGGGCACCGTGCTCGAAATCGCGAGCGGCACAGGCCAGCATGCGATCCACTTCGCCGCGGCGCTGCCGCAACTCGTCTGGCAGCCGAGCGATCCCGACGAAGGCGCGCGCTCGTCGATTGCCGCGTGGACGGCGGCGTGCGGTCTGTCCAACGTGCGCGCGCCGCTCGCTCTCGATGTGCGCAATGCTCAATGGGGCATC
This sequence comes from Paraburkholderia phymatum, assembly GCF_040965635.1. Classification (GTDB taxonomy): domain Bacteria; phylum Pseudomonadota; class Gammaproteobacteria; order Burkholderiales; family Burkholderiaceae; genus Paraburkholderia; species Paraburkholderia phymatum_B. The sequence goes on along the minus strand of NZ_JBFRCH010000010.1, from coordinate 13,103 downwards.
GATGCCGCCGACGCAATCATCTGCATCAACATGATCCATATTTCGCCGTGGGCATCGGCGCTGGCGCTGATCGACGGCGCGGGGCGGCTCATCGGTCCGGGCGGCGTGCTCTATCTGTACGGGCCGTACCGGCGCGGCGGCGCGCATACCGCGCCGAGCAACGCGGCATTCGACGAGCAGTTGAGGAGCCGCAATCCGGCATGGGGCGTGCGCGACATGGAGGACGTCGTCGCGCTCGCGGACGCAGCAGGCTTCGCGTTCGACGAACCGATCGCGATGCCCGCGAACAACTTCAGTCTCGTGTTCCGGAAACGTCGGCCGTCGGCGAAAGTCTGACCCACGCATCCGACGCGCTCTGCCGCGACGCGTTTCGCGGACTAAGCTTGAAAGGCGTGCCGTGCGCGCACCAGCGCGCATCGTGGTGAAGCGAAGGCAACGACGGCGCCGCGACAACGAGCGCATTGAAGCGTTCGAGCAGACGGTATCGGCCGCATGGCTATGCGCGCCGTCGACGCGAAAGCGCGTCGAAAGACGCATGCATCGTCCATGCCGTGCCCGACAGGAAGGACGGCGAACGGACCGCACGCGAGCGTCATCCGGGCATTTCTTTTATCCTTTCATCCTCGACGCCGCGCCTCGATGGCTGGCGCGGCTTCACGACTTACTGGAATCTGGAGAATTCACATGGGCAAACAGGCAATCGGCGTAGTGGGGCTGGCGGTGATGGGCCGGAATCTGGCTCTGAACATCGAAAGCCGCGGTCACGCGGTTTCGGTGTTCAACCGCACCCGCGAGAAAACCGACGAACTGATCGCGGAGTTTCCCGACCGTAAGCTGGTTCCGACCTATACGCTGGAAGAATTCGTCGATTCACTCGAAAAGCCGCGCCGCATCCTGATGATGGTGAAGGCGGGCGAAGGCACCGACGCGACGATTGCCGCGCTGCGTCCGCTGCTGGAGAAGGGCGACACCCTGATCGACGGCGGCAACACGCATTTCACCGACACGATCCGCCGCAACCAGGACCTCGCGAAGTCGGGCCTGCACTTCATCGGCACGGGCGTGTCGGGCGGCGAGGAAGGCGCGCTCAAAGGCCCGTCGATCATGCCGGGCGGCCAGCGCGACGCGTACGACCTCGTCGCGCCGATCCTCACCGAAATCGCGGCCAAGGCGCCCGACGGCGAGCCGTGCGTCGCGTACATGGGGCCGGACGGCGCGGGCCACTTCGTGAAGATGGTGCACAACGGCATCGAATACGGCGACATGCAGCTGATCGCCGAAAGCTACTCGGTGCTCAAGCAGGTGGCGGGCCTGTCAAACCAGGAGCTGGGCGCCGTCTACACCGAGTGGAACAACGGTGAGCTGGACAGCTACCTGATCGAAATCACGTCGAAGATCTTCAGCAAGAAGGACGACGAGACGGGCAAGGATCTCGTCGACGTGATCCTCGACCGCGCCGCGCAGAAGGGCACGGGCAAGTGGACGAGCCAGAACGCGCTCGACCTCGGCGCGCCGTTGCCGCTGATCACGGAAGCCGTGTTCGCGCGCGTGCTGTCGTCGCTGAAGGATCAGCGCGTCGCGGCGAGCAAGGTGCTCGAAGGGCCAGCGGCGAAGCCCTTCTCCGGCGACCGCGCCGCGTTCATCGAATCCGTGCGCCGCGCGCTGTACTTCAGCAAGGTGATCTCGTACGCACAGGGCTTTGCGCAGCTGCGCGCGGCATCGGAAGAGTACAAGTGGGATCTGGACTACGGTACGATCGCAAAAATTTTCCGCGCCGGGTGCATCATCCGCGCTCGCTTCCTGCAGAAGATCACAGATGCCTACGCGAAGGACAAGGCGCTCGCAAACCTGCTGCTCGATCCGTATTTCCGCGACATCGCCGCGAACTACCAGAGCGCGCTGCGCGACGTCGTGATCGCCGCGACGACGGCGGGCGTGCCCGTGCCGGCGTTCTCGTCGGCGATCGCATATTTCGACGGCTACCGTTCGGCGCGTCTGCCCGCGAACCTGGTTCAGGCACAGCGCGATTTCTTCGGCGCGCATACGTTCGAACGCGTCGACAAGCCGGGTAGCTTCCACGCGAACTGGTCCTGACGGAACGGTAGGCCCGGTGGGCCGCGTTTCGGTTCACTTCGCCGAGCGGCTTCCTGCAACGCCCCAGCGCACTCGCGGCGCCGGGGCGTTTCTCCTTGTGCGCCGCGCAGTGGGTTTCCCAACCGCCCGTTGCACGATTTTTGGAACACAGTGTTGCGATTTAACGATCTCAAAAGCGCATGACGCGCGGTTTTCGTCTAATTGTTGCAATTCAAACAATAGAGTTTAGTCAAATAAGGGATTTCCCTAGTTCGTCTGCCTCCTTAAACTAGTCTCAACGCTGAACGAACACGGTGTTCGAAGCGAATCAAAAAACAAGTTCTCGGAGGTTGTCCATGAAAGCCCTGATTTCCGCAGTCGTTCTCGCTGCCGCTGTTGCTGCTCCCGTCGCATCGTTTGCCCAATCGAATCAGCAGCCTCTGACGCGCGCTGAAGTTCGCGCCGATCTGGTCCGTCTGGAAAAGGCCGGCTACGATCCGCTGTCCGATCGCACGGAATACCCGAAGCACATTCAGGCTGCCGAAGCGCGCGTCCACGCACAAGACGCCGTCGCGCAAGCCGACACGACCGGCTACGGCGTGCAGACGAACGGCACGTCGCAAGCGTCCACCCGTTCGCTGGCCGATGAAAAGGGTCCGCGCTCGGTGTTCTTCGGCAACTAAGCCGGACTGAACAGTTCAAGCGTCGCAAGGCGGTAAATGAAACGCCGGCCAGGATTGCCCTGGCCGGCGTTGTTGCGTCTGATACCCAAAGAGAAGGGCACGAAGAGCACGAAGGGCCGACGTTCAACGCGGCATATGCGGTATCGCTTCGTTGCTCGCCACGTTCAGCTGATGCACCTGGCGATGCATCTTGTTCAGCTGGGCCTGCGCGGCCGTGCGCTGCGCTTCGAGCTGCGCGACCTCCTTGCGCAACTGATGCTGACGGCTCGTGACGGTCTGATCCTGCGCTGCCGTGCGTTGCAGGCTTTGGCGCAGACGCTCGGCCTGCGTTTCGGATTCGGCGATCAGGCGCTTCAACTGTTCGTTCTGCGCTTCGAGCTGCAAGCGCCGCGTCTGCCCGTCGGCGAGACGTGTGGCCTGTTCCTGCATGTGGTGAAAGAGCTGCTTCGCCATGTTGAGATCGCTCGTGGTCAGCACGCGCCATAGCTGATCTTCCTGCAACAGCGCGACGAAGTATTTCAGTTCTCTCGGATAGAACAGCAGGTTCACCGAATAGTCAAAAGTGCGAAATACGTGAAACACGGTGAGCGCTTCGTTGTCGAGCATGCGCTCGACTTCGGCTGCGTCCGCCAGTTGCACGGCGCGTCCGTTCGGCTGCGCGGGCGAGAGCTGTACCGCATGCAGCGGCGTGACAGGGCGCAACGGCGGATTGACGGGCGATGGGCCGAGCGTGTCGGGCGGGGTGCTGTCGCTCATCGGTTCCTCGTCGATCTGGGCGGGGTGGCTTTGCGAGACGTCGGGCGCTTCGAAGTGAAACTGATGCGCGGCGCCATTGCCGGCCGGCGCGCGACGCATGTGCAGAAGACTTTTCACGATGAATCCTCGATAGGCGGGCAAAATGCCCGGCCTCTTCAGGGTTGCGGGCGCATCAATGCAGCGTGCGTTGCCGACGCCCAAGATCGTCGAATAGCGCATGGCCGGATTCCAGCGCGAGGAGCCACGACTGGTCGTATTCGCTGAGAGTTTCGAGCGCTTGCCGTAGTTGCTCGACGGCGACGGCAGGAATCTCGACGCTCGCTTCGACGCCGCTCGACAGCTTGCGCACGCTCGCCAGTTGCACGAGGGCATCGGCGGCTTCGGCGACATCGACGGCGAACACGAGATGCGCATTGAGCAATTCGACCAGCGCGGGCGACGCACTCATCTCGTCGACGTTCAATTGCACGGCAAGAAACAGGGCTTTGTTCATCGGACCTCCTCGCTGGCATCGAACCACTGATGGTGGACCGACCGTCTCGCCGCGCATCGCCATGCGCGCACGCCTATTCGTCTGACAGGACACCAGGTTCAGTATAGACGAGCACTTCAGCTATGCAATGGCTTGCAAACCGCATGAAACGGTCGTCTGCGGGATGCGAGCAAGCAGCGTGCACGACCAGGACGGCCACTATAATGATCCCTCCCGACACTGAGAATTCGCGAGCAGGTCATGAAAATTGTCCGCAGCAGAACCTTTACCGCCGAGCGTGCATGGGGCGCGCTCGATATCGCGAACATGAACGGCATTACGACGCGCCTGCATTGGACCGATCAGCCGTACAAGTGGCACGTCAACGATGGCGAGGAAGTGTTCGCCGTGCTCGATGGCCGAGTGGAGATGCGCTATCGCGAAGCGGGCGTCGAACACTCGACGGTGCTGGAGACGGGCGACGTGTTCCATGCGTCGATCGGCACCGAGCATGTTGCGCATCCCATCGGCGAGGCGCGCATTCTGGTGATCGAGTCGGAAGGCAGCGTATGACCGCTCGCCGGACGGCGAAAATTGATTGGGATTGCAAAGTAATTGATGCAGGCGTAGATGACTGGGAATCGGGCAATGCTGATTCATCGACGTCGGCCGATCGTCATTTTGCAAGCCGATGAGCGAGGCATAATACTTGCACCGCAGATTGCATTTTCGATCCCGCTACACGTTCGAACGACGGCCGGCTGATGAGCCGCTGTCTCATACCGCGTCGAGGGCCACAAAAATGACAGTGAAACGGCAACACGTCGTCACGCAGCTTCTGGTTTCGCTCGCGGCCGCGAGCATGCTCGGCGCGTGCACGACGTATCCGTGGGAAACGACGCAGGCGCCGGCGCCCACTTACCGGACGCAGGGCGGCGCCGCAGCCAATGGCGTGCCCGCCGGTTTCTATCGCGTGAATCCCGGCGATACGCTGCAAAGCGTCGCGGGCGCGTTCGGCCAGCATGCGCAGGACGTGGCCACGTGGAACGGGCTGACCCTGTCATCGCCCGTCGCGCCCGGCCAGGTGCTGCGCGTCGCGCCGCCGTCCTTCGCGCAGACCACGCCCGTGCCGACGCCCACGCCTTCCACGACACCCGTGCCGCCGCCCGCCGCCGCTCCGGCCGGTCCGGTGCAGGGCGTGCTCGCGTGGCCGTTGCGCGGACCGGTTCTCAAGCCGTTCGTGCCCGGCAGGACCAAGGGCATCGTGATCGGCGGACGTACGGGCGATCAGGTGCGGGCGGCCGCCGCGGGGCGCGTCGTCTACGCGGGCACGGGCATCGAGGCGTATGGGCCGCTCGTCATCATCAAGCACGACGACACGCTGATCACCGCCTATGGTCAGAACAGCCGGCTGCTCGTGCAGGAAGGCGACGCCGTCGCGCAAGGCCAGCCGATCGGCGAGGTGGGCACGGACAACAACGGCGTGCCGTCGATCCAGTTCGAAGTGCGCAAGGACGGCAAGCCCGTCGATCCGCTTGGGTGGCTGCCGCGATAAACAGGCGATCAGCACGCGATCAATCCACAAAAATCTGCGTCGCGTCCGTTCGATTCCGTTCAACGGGCGCGGCGCTTTATCGGCATCACATCGGATGAATGGACCCATGCGGGCAGCACGCCCGCATCCATCCGCCAGGCAACACTTCGACAAGCGACAGTTGGTCCGCAGCCATCACGTTGGCGTGATGAAGTCGACGCAAGCACCGTCGCACAAGGCTTTGCGGCGCTATGGCATGGTGCGTGCAGCAAGTGGACCGAGCACGGCGCCGCTCGCGCTCACCATTCCATATACCGTTGCCGGAGACACATCATGAACACATTGCTTGTGAAAGACCTGCCGAGGGTCGATGAACTCGATCGCGAAACCGCCAGGAGCGTGCGTGGCGGCATGCTCACGATAAAAGCGCCGGAGCCGCCCGCGTGGCTCAAGCTCCCCGACGTGACGATGCCCGCCAAGGTGACACTGCCGTTGCATCCCGTCGTGATGCCGTACGATGGACCGATGCCGCAGGACCCGCGTCTGCAATGACATTTGCGTGATCCGCAAATGCAACGAGGCGAGTCCGCAGCGCGGCTCGCCTCGTTTTTGTGTGTCGTCGTATTCGTTCGAGCGATCGGGGCCGGTCCACGTCCCATCAACCGCGATGCGATGCTCATGCTTTGCGCCGTCGCTCCGCATCGCGCCAACAGTGATCTGCACCATGGACCGGCCGCCGATACTGTGTCACAACAGCCTGTCAGCGAGTACCAGGATTCTTCGAAAATGACGCGGGAAGTCTCCTGCTCACGCGATCGCGAGCTGCACGACTTTCACGATGACGAGCGCGACGGCCACCACCAGATAGCCTCGCAACGCGCCCATCCAGATGCGCCGCGACAGCGTCAGCACGGGCTTCGGCAGATCGGCGAGCGGCGGCGTGCGCCATGCGTCGCGCTCGGCCATGCTGACGAAGCGGACCGTAGTAGCGGCCGGCTGCGCGCCGCGCAGGCGGCGCAGCGCCGTCGTTGCCGCTATCACGACCAAGGCGAGCAGCGTGCCGCCCGCGAGAATGTCGATGATCGCGTGTCCGCTGATGTCCGGATACACGACCGACGCCGTCAGCACGATCGACAGCAGCACCAGCGCCCACACCACGGAACCCGTGAACAGGTTCAGCCGCTTCGAGTTGACCCACGGTCCGAGCACGTCGCGATCGTTGCACAGCAGGAGCAGGAACACGGTTGCGCTCGGCAGCAGCACGCCCGCGAGCGTCTGCACGGCTTCCGTCAGCAGGCCCAGCGGGCTGCCCGGAATCAGCACGAGTCCCGCGGCCGCGGCCACGATGCCGAAGTACACCAGATAGAAGCCCTTCGCGTCGCCGACGCCGCGATGCAGCGAGTGACGGATCTTGAACACATCGCCGATCGCATAGGCCGTCGACAGCGACACAGCCGCCGCGCCGATGATGCACGCGTCGAGTAGCGCAACCGCGAACAGCACGGCGGGCGTGCGGCCCGCATACTTTTCGAGGCCGGCGATGATCCCGCCCGCATCGGTGAACTGGCCCAGCTCCGGCTTGCCGACGAACAGCGCCGCGCTGAACGAGATCATCGCGATTGCGCCGATCAGCACGAACACGATGCCGATCCACAGATCCGCCTTTTCATACTTCATGAAGCGCGGCGTGATGCGCTTGTCGATCACGTAGCTCTGCTGGAAGAACAGTTGCCACGGCGCAATCGTGGTGCCGACGATGCCGATCACGAGCAGCATCACATCCGAGAGCTTCGCATGCGCAGGCCATGCGGGCACGAAGAGGTGATGCGCCATCTGCGAGACGGGCGGGTGGATCGTCACGAGCACGGGCACGAGCAGCAGGCTCATCACGCACAGCACGATCGCGAAGCGTTCGAAGCGCTTGAAGTCGCCCGTGCTGACGGCTGCCATCGTCAATGCGGCCGCGATGCACACGCCCGCGATCTTCGATACGCCGAAGAAGTCGAGCACGAACGTGATGCCGATGAACTCGGTGACGATCGTGAGCGCATTGAGAATGAACAGGTCGATCACGCTGAATGCACCCCAGAACTTGCCGAAGCGCTCGAAGATCAGGCGCGCGTGACCGACGCCCGTGACGGCGCCCAGACGCAGCACCATCTCCTGGTTGACGTACAGCACGGGCACGAGCAGCAGCAGCGTCCACAGCAGCGTGGTTCCATAGTTTTGTCCGGCTTGCGTGTAGGTGCCGAAGGCGCCCGCGTCGTTATCGCCGACCATCACGATGAGGCCGGGCCCGACGATCGCGAGCAGCGTGCGCAGACGCGCGCCCCAGCTGTTGCGCGGCGCGGTGTCGTGATGCGCGATCGTCCCGAACGCGCCGCGGATGTCGCCGATGTGCGCGTCGTCGAGAACTGCAGTGCGCGTCGGCAGGGCTTGTGGTGGCGTGGCCATTTTTATTCTCCCTTGAACGGATGTTGGTCGAATGATTTCCGTTTAAATCGCGGACCGCCTGCGCAGGCGGCCAACGATCGCGTCAAACGCGCGAACGGCCCTCGCAAACATGCGGCGCCGTCCATCCTTCGGCGAAAGGAACGCGTCGTAGTGCGCGCGTGCTTCGCGGGTTTGCGGCAATGTCGAAAGAAGCAGGAAGTGCATTTCGGTTCTCCAGCACGAAGGCTCGTGCATGCGAGGCGGCAAGGGCCGGAGAATCGAGGTGATCGAATGCGCTCGGCTTGCCTGCCTCAGGTCGGTAAAGGCGTGTCTGAATTCATCGGCTGACTGTCACTGTCGGGCATGGCGGCTCCACTATCGCTGATGATGCGTTGACGGCGTCGCGGGACGCCGTGTCATGCGCGCGCCACAACGGACACACACAGGGCACACGATTTCGAACGGCTCGCGGCGAGATGCGTCGGGACAGGCGCGTACATACCTGTTCCCGCGCATTGGCACGCGACGCATACGGCGCGGCGGGCATGCACGGCCAAACGGGATGCGAATGGCCGCGATGCGCCGGCGTACGCGCACACGTGGGCGCAAGCGCTGCCACGCAAACGCGAGGCCGCGACGGGCGACCGCGAGCGTGCGCGAATGCGCTACGCGCCAATGGCGCTAAACAGGATGCACGAGGGGTGAAACTGCGACGCGCACCGTCTGCCTGCTGGCGAGACGGCGGCTAATGAGGAGGGCGCGGACGTCTTGCCGGTCAGGCGGCGAATCTGTTCGAAAACGTACTACTGCAACTGTCCAAGGCAACGCCCCTCAAATTGAGATAAGAGGATTCTATGCCCGCTCGCGAAGTCAAGTCAATCCGCTTCCTTAAGCAGAACGGAAATATGTGGCGCAGCGCGCATTCCGAACGCGCCTTGCGGCATGACGGCGGCGCCCGTTTGCATTCGACGCCTGGCCCGACCATACTGGTTTGGTGTCGCATTCTTCAGGCAGATGCAGATGAGCCACGACGCCAGGCATGATCACGACGATCACCGTCACGCACACGAAGGCAGCGCATTGCCTGAGATGGATCTGCGCGTGCGCGCGCTGGAATCGCTGCTGGTCGAGAAGGGCTACGTCGATCCGAAAGCGCTTGACATGCTGATCGAAACGTACGAGACGAAGGTCGGTCCGCGCAACGGCGCGCGCGTGGTCGCGAAGGCGTGGCGCGATGCGGACTTCCGCCGCTGGCTGCTCGACGACGCGACGGCGGCCATCGCGTCGCTCGGCTACACGGGGCGGCAGGGCGAGCACATGATCGCGCTCGAGAATACGCCGCGCGTGCACAACATGGTCGTCTGCACGCTGTGCTCGTGCTATCCGTGGCCCGTGCTCGGCTTGCCGCCTGTCTGGTACAAGTCGGCGCCTTATCGCTCGCGCGCCGTGATCGATCCGCGCGGCGTGCTGGAGGAATTCGGCGTCGCGCTGCCGGACGAGACGGAAATCCGCGTGTGGGACTCGACGGCCGAAGTGCGCTATCTCGTGCTGCCGATGTGCCCGCCCGGCACGCAAGCGCTGAGCGACGATGAACTCGCGGATCTCATCACGCGCGACTCGATGATCGGCACAGGCTTGCCGCTCTCGCCGCACGAAGCAGCAGCGCGCAGCGGAGGCCGGTCATGAACGGCGCACAGGACCTTGGCGGAATGCAGTCGTTCGGGCCCGTCGTGCACGAAGCCGACGAGCCGTATTTCCACGCGGACTGGGAGCGGCACGTCCTCGCGCTGACGATCGCGATGGGCGCAACGGGCAAATGGAACATCGACATGTCGCGTGCCGCGCGCGAGAGCCTGCCGCCCGCGCAGTATCTGTCGAGCAGCTACTACCAGATCTGGTTCGCGGGCTTGCGCAAGCTGCTGATCAACACGGGCCTCGCGACGCACGACGAGATCGACAGCGGCAAGTCCCGGCATCCCGCCGCGCCGTTGCCGCGCGTGCTCGCCGCCGATCAGGTCGAGCCAATGCTGTTTCGCGGCAGTTCCGTGTCGCGGCCCGCGCCCCGTGCGGCGCGCTTTGAAGTCGGCGACACGGTGCGCACGCGGCTCGTCAACCCGTCGACGCATACGCGCCTGCCGCGCTACTGCCGGGGCAAGCGCGGCCAGATCGTAGCCTTGCACGGCGCGCATGTGTTTCCCGATTCGAATGCGCTCGGTCGCGGCGAAGATCCGCAGTGGCTGTACACGGTGCGGTTCGACGCCGCCGAACTGTGGGGCCGCGACACGACGGCGGCTTCCGTGTGCGTCGATTGCTGGGAACCGTATCTCGAAGCGGAGCACCCGGCATGAGCGCGCCGGCTTTCACGACTGCGCCTCAAGCGCTGCTCGACGCGTTGCCCGGCTTGCCGCGCGACGACGCCGGCCCCGTCTTCGCCGCGCCCTGGCAGGCGGCGGCGTTCGCGATGGCGCTCGCGCTGCATGAGCGCGGCGTATTCACGTGGTCCGAATGGGCCGCGCAACTGGCGGACGCGATCCGCGACGCGCAGGCGCAAGGCGACCCCGATCACGGCGATACGTATTACGCGCACTGGCTGACGGCGCTCGAACGCATTGCGACGGCGAAGGGCTGCGTGACGCACGACGGACTGATCGACCGGAAGAACGCATGGGACGCGGCGGCGCGCCGCACGCCTCATGGCCAGCCGATCGAACTGGACTGAACGCGCGCCAGCCACGCACGGCCGACGACGCGAGCGCTTCGGCGAGCGCACGCCGGCACTGCGCTGTCATGTCGTGACAGGGTCCTTGTCCGGCGGACCTTCGGGACGCTGCGGCTCGTCGTTGTGATGGCCCGGCGACGGCGGCGTGAGGGGATCGCCCTCGGGGTCGCGCGTGGGATCGGCGTGCGGGTCGGGAATCGGACTCGTGTGCATGGCATGACCTCGTGGCAGTGGACAGCGGACCCTTTCGCCGGCTCGGCGGCACGGTGCGAAGCGTCCTGCTTACATAGCGTAGGCGATGACGGGCGAGCGTGCTGGCTTGATGGACGCGCGGCGCATGTCCGCGCGTTGTGCGGCAGATCAGTGCCTGTGCCGGCGCTGCCGGTCGACAGTCAGACGCCAGTAGCGCTCGGCGGCGAACACGTCGTCGTAGCCATGTGGCCCGATGGCCCGCAACTGGCTCTCATATGCACAGACGGCTTCGCGCTTGAGCAGCGTCTGACGCTCGTGGTCGGGCGCATGATCGTTCGACGGGCTGGCAGGCGTCGCGACGATTCCGCGTTCGGCGAGATCGACGAGCCTTTGCTGCACGAGCCCCGGCATCTGCCGATAGATGGCCTCTTCGTAAGCGAACCATTCGAGATGCGACATGCGCGGCAGGATTTCGCAGCACGCTTCGAACACAAGGCCATGGTCGTCGTGAAAGAGGCCGAGCGGCATCAGCAGCGTGTTCGCGGTCGAGCCGTAGATCGTTTCTTCAAGTGTCGCCGCGAGCTTCGAGACCGATGGCGAGTCGTGATACTGCGCGTCGCGAAAAGGCAGCCGCACGGGAATCGTCTCGAGCACGGCGAGCGCGTGGTTGTCCTCGATCGTGCGAGCGCGCATCGACTCGTGCGCGCTCGCGAAACCGGCTTTCTCGTCCCATTCGGTGTGCATGTCCTGCTCGGGCGGCGCGGCGAACACGGTGCAGACGGCGGCGTCGGGATGCGACGCGAGCAGCGCGCCGCATCCGAAGACGGCGTCGTCGAAATGCGGCGACACGATGAACAGACGCGGGCTGGTTTCGCTCATGGGGTCCTGGCAGAAGAGTGCGGTGGGTTCCTGGCTGATGCGGCTGATGCTGCGGATACGGTCGGCGGCGTGCCGCGTTCGCCGCGCGGCATGGCGAGAGCTGACGTCATCGTGGACAGCTTAGACCAACGATGCGAAGCCTGCTCGCCCGTTTTCGCGGCGCAGCAGCGGGCCGCAAGTGCCGTGCCCGGCCGTGCGCGCTAGTGACCGCTTGTGGCCGTTTTTGCCTGTTTGTGATGCCCGTTCGATGCTCGCTTGCGAGGGCTTTGTTTGTGCCGGTTTGGCGCCCGCCTTTGTCCGCTTGTGCGCACAAGCCGGGGTCCAAAGCCGGTAATGGGTTGGCTTCCCGTATCCGCTCACCGCGAAGGGCATCGGGGTCCCGAACCTTCTCACCTGAGCGCGGGCGGCGCTTCTTCGATTGAAGCTGGCGGACAGGTCGAGCGCTACAGGTTGCGCAAGTCTTCGGGGGTATCGATATCGCTCAGCACGCCCGGATCGTCGACGTCGATGCGGGTCACTGCGTGCGTCGCGAAGAGCGTGCGCGCGCCCGTGTCGCCATCGAGCGCGAGCAGCGCGTCGCGATGTCCGACGCCGAAGCCGACGGGATGCCCGCGCTGTCCGCGATAGTACGGCGCGACGATCGACGCGCCTTTGTCGGCCGCGCGCGCGACGGCCTCGATCGTCGATGCGGCGATGCGCGGCATATCGGCGAGCGCGACGATCCAGCCGTCGGAGTCTTCGCTTGCTTCGACGCCTGCCGCGAGGGTCGCGCCCATGCCGCGCTCGGCGTCGACGGAAAAGATCACGTGACAGCCGGCGTCGTTGAGGACGCGCGCGAGCATTTCGGAGCCGGGACGCACGACCGCGATCACATGGGGGACGACGAGCAGCAGCCGGTGCGCGGATTCATGGGCGATGGGCGTGCCATCGGGCAGTCGGGCGAGCAGCTTGTTGTGGACGCCTTCCGGGTCGAAACGCGATCCATATCCTGCGGCGAGCAGCACGCCGGCGGCGAGCGAAGCATAAGCCATGGGCGGCACCAGAAGGGGAGTGAACAGAGATTGTGCGGCGCAACGGGGAGGCAGGCAAGGGCTCATTTTTTTGTCTGCGGGGCTGCTTTCTTTTGCCCTTATCGCTGGCATCCGCGATGCGCCTCACGGCGCGGGCGTTGCCCCTGTGCGGGGCGGCACTTGCTTTTGTTTGCAACGGCTTTTGTTTTGGTGTTTTTGCCGTTGCGCTGGCATCCGCGATGCGCCTCGCGGCGCGGGCGTTGCCCCTGTGCGGGGCGGCACCTACTCTTCTTTGCCGCGGCAAAGAAGAGTAGGCAGAAGAAAGCCGCTCACACCGCCAGTGCTTGACGTT
>NZ_JBFRCH010000009.1:0-216498 GCF_040965635.1 Paraburkholderia phymatum | reverse complement strand
TTGCGGGTGCGCTTCGTCGACAGATCCAGACCAAGACCAAGCTGTGTCATCTCGCCGCTCCTTGAAGTATCCCCATCCCAGGATAGTTCACGCTCACGTCAGTGCCAGGACTTTTGCAGAGATTCCCAGGCAAAGAAACTGTCCACGAAACACGGAAGCGCCGATATATGCCGCCGAGTGCACGCGCCTTTGCTGGCGTGACGTGAACTTCGATGTTGCAACCGCGATACGACGTATAGGAACGGGTGGACATGGTTTTCCTCCCTGCAAAACTCGGCGAGAAGAGGCGAGCCGTGTACGTCGGCTTTACACGTAGCCAACAGATGCCCGCCGCATGAAGGCAGCAAGCGATGTGCCGAATTTCCCTCCCCATTTGCCAGAAGAATCGAATGATGCATCGGCTGGTGAGGCACTCATCAGGTGCGGCCGAGGACGGTGATCGTTTGTGGGAAGTGCCCGGCGCACTAATCGATGTGCCGTCTCCTCTGTGGGCTGTTGAACGGCCAGAAGCGGGACATAAGCGCGCCAGAAGCGTGCCGGAAGCGGGATAAGCGACATAGCCCATTGCGCGTCGGTGCGGCTTTTTCACAACCTTTCCCGCGCGCGCTGCCTTTACAATCCTGCGACAAAACGCGAGAAGAAGATGCGGCGCCGTGATATGCCCCCGTATAGGCAAAGCGCGCCTTCTCGCTGCGGTACAGGCGGACCTCAAAAACAGGCAGATGGCGCACGCGTCGGAGAGTTAGGACATGACACCGGCATGGTTTCAGGTAGTACAGCAGCTCGACTGGCAGAGCACGCTCAGGATCGTCGTCCCGTCGAGTGTCATCGGCTCGGTCGTGGCGATCGGCTGGAACGCGTACAGAGACAGCCGCGACCATCGTCGCGAGCGGCGGGATGCTGCACTGGAGGTCGCGCTCTCGCTGGAGAAATACGCGCGCACCTGTCGCGCGATGATGCACAAGGCGGATTGGGCATCGGACGAAGCGATCCGCACGAATAACAGCCAGCCGGTGAATGGCGTTCATGTGCCCGATTTCACGTATCCCACGATCGAATGGAAGTGGCTGGATCACAGGAACACGTCCCTTCTGCGCGACTTCCCGGCGACAGTCCACTACGCACGTGAGTATGTCGGCTCGACGTGGGAATACGCGCTTGCCTCTGATGTCTGTGACCGTGTGGAATTCGAGTGCGCGAAACTGGCGAAACGGGCGCTCGTGCTGGCGAGCCTGACGCGAAAGAAGCATGGCGCCGCACGGTGGAATCCTGGCGCCGCGGACGCCGATCTTGAACGGGAGCTTGACGAGCTCATCGCCGCAAGAGAAGACCGCCGGAAAACGATTCTTGAGCAGGCGAAGCCGTCGAACACTCCGGCGAGCGCCAACCCGCTGCCGACCGGCCAGGCGTCACCAGGGAGCGTGTGATCGGGAACACTTGCTGGCGTCAGACGGCTGGCAGTCAAACCATCGAGGCAAACGCGCGGCGGACGGCTTTGGAACGACGGAGCCAACGGCCATGAGCGTGGCGGCTTTCGCGGGAAACGCAGTGCCGCTGCGATCTATCGCGCTCGACCGAAAAGCGGTGGAGCGAGACGAGGTCGCGATAGTAGGCCACGCTCGATCCGAACTCCAATCCGCGCAGCGCGCCCCTGAATATTCCCCGTGATCTTCAGGAGGCGTGCCTCGTTCATTCATCTGCGGGTTCGGCTACGTCGTCCAGCCGTTTCATGTTGTCGAGCAGCTTCAGAAGATAGTGCAGCGTATGCGTGACGTCATCGACGGAAAAATCCTCTAGAACCTGCTCGTAGTATTCGTGGATCTTCGGCGTCGCCTGCTGGACCCACAGCCTGCGGCCCGACTCGGTCATCGTGATCAGCCGCGAACGGCGATCGCGCCCGTCCGCGGCACCCGACACGTGCCCATCGCGCTCCATCCGGCTGATCAGCCCGGACAGGTTCTGACGGCTGACCATCAGGTAACGGGCGAGATCGCCCACGCTCATCCCCCCTTCCGCCTCTTCACGCGATAGCGCGCCGAGCACGGCCCACTGTTGTGTCGTCAACCCCTCGGCCGCCACGGCTCTCGTCCCGGTTTTATGCAACATATTTGCGCATTGATAGAGGCGAAAGAATAGTCTGTTGGCCAGTTCGATCTTGACAGACGGTCGGTTTTTTGGGGAATTCGCCAAGGGATTCTCCTAGTATGGCGGTTCTTGTTTTTGATGTTGCACGAAACTAGTATACGTCAATATGCTGACGTATTGCGATGCGACGCAAGGCGCTCGCGGCGTCGCAATAGTATCCCTCGCAACGTGCTGTGCACGATCTGCGACTTCACGATCGCTTCGGAGAAAGCCGTGTTCGCTCAGGCGGGCCCCAAGGTCGGCTCGGTCGATCCGGGGTACGGGACCGCGTTTCTTGCGCGGTTCGTCTTCCATCGGCAAGCCGATCGTGCCGCGACCGTCGCACTGGCCTTCGTGCGCCGACTGGTCGCCGCCCGTGCAGAATGCCTTGTCGCCTGCGCCCGCCAACACGATCACACCGATTTCGCGCGAATAACCTGCCTTGTTGATCGCGTGAATCAGTTCGTCGCAGGCCTGCCGGCGCTTTGCGGCTGAAGGCGCGCGGGTCGCCGTGCTGGACGTCACGGACCCGGCTTTGCCTTCGTCATGTTGTCTGCCCGCAGCATGCCGGGCAAGGCCTCAACGAAGAAATCCGCCTGCAATGCCGCGCCAGCCTGGACGTCGTATTGCGAAAAGTCCCGGACACCAGCCGCCAATAGCACTTCATCATCGAGAAAGAAATTTCCCGAGCACTCCCTGGATGGGCGAGTCAGTATGTAGTGGGCGGCGTCGGCGACTATCTCTGGCTTTCGACACGCGGCAATCATCTCTGCGCCACCAATTTCGTTTCGCACGGCGGCTGTCGCAATCGCGGTTCGCGGCCACAGCGAATTTACAGCGACGCCACGGTCCTTGAACTCGCCCGCTAGCGCGAGTGTGAACAGGCTCATCGTGTACTTGGCGATGGTGTAGGCCGGGAAATCCTTGAACCACTTCGGGTCTGTGACTAGCGGCGGCGACAGTGTAAGGATGTGTGGATTCGGCGAATTGACGAGGTGAGGCAGGCACGCCTGGGCACAGACAAACGTGCCTCTGCCGTTCACGCCATGCATGAGGTCGTATCGCTTGACGGGCGTATCCAGCGTTCCCGTCAGGCGGATGGCACTCGCATTGTTCACCAGTATGTCGATGCCGCCGAACACCTCAACGGCCCGCGCAACTGCGCCCTTTACGCGCTCCTCGTCGCGAATGTCGACGACCAGCGCAAGCGCCTTTCCGCCCGCCGCTTCCACGGCCGCCGCCGCTGTATGTACCGTGCCCTCGAGGCGCGGGTCCGGGTTGGCTGTCTTCGCTGCAATCACAATGTTCGCGCCGTCACGTGCCGCCCGGAGCGCGATGGCAAGTCCGATACCGCGACTGCCGCCTGATATGAATAGTGTCTTGCCGGCGAGGTTCATGTTCGTCTCCTCAATACTCGTACTGACATGATGTTAGGTGCGAAACGCGGCGTTACTACGCGTCAAAACAGCAGGACTGGGATCGTAGTCAACGTGCTCCCAAAGGTCTTGAATCGAGCGGATGCAAATACGAGCGCAACCTTTGGCGTGTTTTCCATAGACGAAGTCACCATGACGAGAGCGGGTGGCGCTTGAACCTGAAGTGAATTTGATCGAGCGTTATCATGAGCGATTCCGCGAGCATCAGAAGCTGGCACGTTAGTGGCAAGTTGGTGGCGTAACCACACTGTCGATATCCCGGCGCAATTCGAAGCGAATAGAACGTGCTTGCACGGCGACGCGGGCCATGCTGGAAAGGAGACGGCATGATGCCCGTAAGCTAGATCTCTACCCGTGCACCAACTTCGAATACACGGTTGGCAGGCAGCCTGAAGAACGCGGCAACATTGCCGACGTTATGCAGCATCACTGCAAATAGGCGTTCGCGCCATAGCGCCATTCCACTGCCCGGCCTCGGCACGACCGTCGCGCGACTCAGGAACCACGAGGTTGCCGACAGCTCGAACGCAGGTCCCTCCGTCGTGCACTCCGTGAGCGCCTTCGGCAGATCGACTTCGTCTTTGAATCCGTAAGTGACTGTCGCCTGATAAAAGCCCGGGCCTAGCGGCTGCAATTTCAAGCGTTCGCTGTCGGGCACCCATGGTATCTCCTTCGTGGTCACCGTCAGGAATACCACGCATTCATGCAGCACCTGATTGTGCTTCAGGTTATTGACGAGCGCATGCGGCACGGCATCCGGGTTGGGCGTCAGGAAAATCGCCGTGCCACCGACACGCAACGGGGCCCGCGCAAGCAGCGATGTCAGATACGGTTTGAGGGGAGTCGCGCCGGCGCGCACGCGCGCTTCAGCCAGCATCATTTCCCAGCCGCGGCCCCAGGTCGCCATGATCGTGAACGCCACCGCGCCGATCACGAGCGGAAACCAGCCGCCCGCAACGATCTTCAACAGGTTTGCGGAGAAGAACATCGCATCGATCACGATGAAGAACACGGTCGCGAACACGCACAGCAGCCAGTTGTAATGCCACGCGTAGCGGACGACGAAGAACGTCAGCAAGGTCGTGATCAGCATGGTGCCCGTGACCGCGATGCCATATGCGGCGCCGAGAGCGGTCGATGAGCCGAAGCCGATCACGGCCGCCACCACTGCGCCGAGCAGTGCCCAGTTGATGCCGGGCACGTAAATCTGGCCGATTTCCTGCTCGGATGTGTGGACCACGTTCATGCGAGGCAGAAGGGACAACTGCATCGCCTGCTTCGTCATCGAGTAGGTGCCGGATATCACTGCCTGCGAGGCGATGACCGTTGCTATCGTCGCGAGGACGATCATCGGGAAGATCGCCCACTGCGGAAACAGGTGATAGAAAGGGCTCTCCAGCGCGCCGGAATGGGCGAGCAAAAGCGCTCCTTGGCCAAGATAGTTGAGCGCGAGCGCTGGAAACACGATGCCGAACCATGTGACGCGAATCGGGCGCTTGCCGAAATGGCCCATGTCCGCGTAGAGCGCTTCGGCGCCGGTCAGGGACAGCACGACGGCGCCGAGCGCGACGAACGCAAGCCAGCGATGATGCAGGCAAAAGCCGAGTCCTTGCAGCGGATTGAGCGCAATCAGAATGACGGGCGCCGCGAATATATTGGCGAGCCCCGCGATGCCGATCACGACAAACCACAACACCATCACCGGACCGAACACGGCGCCGATGCCGCTCGTGCCGTGCTTTTGCATGATGAAGAGTGCAATGAGCGCCGCCAGCGTCACGGGAATCACGAACGTCTTCAGCGTCGGTGCCGCAACCTCGAGACCTTCGACGGCGCTCAATACGGAGATTGCCGGCGTAATCACGCTGTCTCCGAAGAAGAGCGCGGCCCCCATGACGCCTACGATGAGCAGCGCGCGGCGAAGCCGTGGCCGCGTCGAAACGGAAGAAGCCGCCAGCGCGAGCAGCGCCATGATGCCGCCTTCACCGTGGTTGTCTGCGCGCAGGACCAGCACCACGTACTTTAGCGACACGATCACCATCAACGACCAGAAGATCAGCGAGACGATGCCGACGATGTTGAATGCGTTAAGCGGCAGCCCGTTGTTTGAATCAAAGACAGTTGACAGCGTGTAGAGCGGACTCGTGCCGATGTCGCCATAGACGACGCCGAGAGCGGCAAGCGCGAGCGACGGGAGGGCTTTGCGAGTCTCACCGTGCGCGCCGACCTGGTGGACTTCGGGCGCCGTGGGGGCGGAGTGTCCCATGTCTTCCTCCTGATTCTGTTCTGTCGCGTGGCAGTGATACGGCCTGCACAGGGGGCGCGATGCCGCCAGGCACGGTCGTACGTTTCATGATCGTGGGACGATTCGAAATTCGCCAAGGCTTGCTGTTCTGTGGTGCCTTTACGCGCTATGGTTTCAAAAGTATAGGAACTGCGCACAAAAAGCGCGGTGTGGCTGCGGCGATGCTCTTGCTATCGGCGGACGATACGGGTGGATCGCTTGACGGCGCCGGACGTGCACGATCGCCTTGCACGCAGTCGTCGCCCGGTGGAGCCGCTTGGGCTCACGTCAGGCGCAACGTCGTCGTAAGGCGGTGGTTGCCATTTATCGGGCAAACCCGGTCGAACCGGGTGGCCGCATGTCAGCAGCTTTTCCGAAGGGATGGGCAAGGAGACGCATGTGACTGTCGCTAATCCAGCCTTGAGGATTCTCGTCCTCTGTATTGCATGCGCTTGTCTGAGCGCGGTCCGGGCACAGGGCGTCGACGCCGTTCCCGGCTATCACCGCACCGGCGACCGAAGCGGACAATATGTCGTGCCCGGCCTGACTTGGCAAAGCGCGTCGCACCTCCATCGCGACTCCCGCTTCGACGGCAGGGTCGACGGCCATATTTATGCCCAGCCTCTGTACTGGCGTCCGCCCGATTCGGCGGCCGGGCTGGTGATCGCCGCTACGCAGGCGAACGCCGTCTATGCACTCGATGCGGCAACGGGCCATGTCGTCTGGCGTACTGTGCTCGGGCCTCCCGTGCCGCGTTCGGCATTGCCGTGCGGCAACGTCGATCCCGTTGGCATTACGGGCACGCCGGTGATCGATCCTGCCACGGGCACGCTCTACCTCGACGCGCTGGTGGGCCGCCAGGGTGGGCCGGCGCATCTCGTGTATGGCCTGTCCTTGCGCAATGGCTCTGTGCTGCCCGGTTGGCCCGTGGACATCGCGGCCGGCCTGCGCGCACGAGGAATGTCGTTTGATTCGCGCGTGCAGAGCGAACGAGGTGCGCTGGTCATCCTCGACGGCCAGCTCTTCGTACCGTACGGCGGCAATTTCGGTGACTGCGGCGGCTATCACGGCTGGGTGGTCGGCTTGCGACTCGACAGTGCCGGCGTGTCCGGCGTCTGGATGACCCGCGGCGTCAAAGGTGGAATTTGGGCGCCAGGAGGCATCGTCGTGGCCGACAGGTCGCTGTTCGTCGCGACGGGCAATACCGGGGGCGTCGAGAGCTGGGCCGACGGCGAAGCTATCGTCCGGCTTGCCACCGATCTGAAGCGGCCCGCGAGCGGACGCGACACGTTTGCGCCTGCCAACTGGCGTGAGCTGGATGAGAGCGACCTCGATGTGGGCGGCACCAATCCGATGCCGATCGATCTTGGCGGACGTCGGCTGATCGTCGGGCTGGGAAAGGATGGCAAAGCCTATGTGCTGGATCGGGACAATCTGGGCGGCATTGGTGGCGCGCTTGTCGTGCAGCAGGTGTCGAGCCCGGAAATCCGCACGGGACCGGCATCCTACCCGGCGCAGAACGGCGTGTACATCGCATTCCATGGCAGCGGCGTCGCTTGCCCAGCAGGGCAGGACGGAGCGGGCCTGGTCGTGTTGCGGATCGTCGCTGCGTCACGCGGCGGCATCGGCACCGCCTGGTGTGCTCGGGTGGACGGTGCGGGGAGCCCAGTCACCACGACTAGCGACGGCGCCGCGGATCGCATCGTATGGATCGCGGGCGCGGAGGGCGACAACAAGCTGCACGGCTTCCGGGGAGACAACGGCCAGCCTGTGTTTGCCGGCGGTCGGGACGAAGACCGTATTCAAGGCCTGCGGCACTTTGCGACCATCATGGCGGCCGGCAGACGACTCTACATCGCTGGCGACGACAGGATCTACGCGTTCAGCTTCGAACCCTGAGTCTCGATTCGGCCTGTATCAGTTGCGGCGCAAGAAGTGTTCGGCTGAAGCTGCAATGCCGTTCAGTCAACCGACTGAACGGCATTCTTTATGAACGTTCGACAGCGCACCAACGAGTGAGCATTCGTATCAGGAAGTCATATACTGGCTCCGTGCGCTTGGGATATGCGTCGGCATAAGCGTCCGGGCGCGTTCGATGAGCCCAGCGACCAGAAAACAAACGACGCCGTAACCGTATCGCTCAGCCGTTTGCCCGCGCATGTCCTTTCGTCGGATGTGACGACCACGAGGCCTCGTGGTCCGGGTCTTACGGCACCTGCCAGACAGGACGAAGCCATGCTGACCATCGACGACATCCGGGCAGTTCCGCTCTTCTCGACGCTTCCCGACAACGAACTGGAGAGTCTTGCGCACACGTCCGCCGACCTGCATTTGTGCGCGGGCGAATTCGCCGTCCATGAAGGCGGCGAACGCGCGCTCTATGCGGTGCTCTCAGGCAAGATGGAAGTCATCAAGACGTTCGACGGCATCGAGCGCACTTTGGGCTGGCGTCTGCCGGGCACCATCTTCGGCGAAGTGCCGCTTGCGCTGAGTTCGCCGTTTCCGGGCGCGTATCGAGCCGCGGAGCCTTCGCGCGTCATGCGCATGGATGCACAGCGCTATTACGCGCTCGCTGCCGCGTCGCCGGAGGTTGCGTTCAAGATGGGGGCCCTTGCGCGCGAGCGTATCGGCGGCCTTCAGAACCTCTCCGCCGAACCGCCGAAGGCACGCGTGACCATCGTCGGGAATCGCTGGGACGACGCCTGTACCGCGCTGCGCCAGTTCCTCGCACGCAATCAGATCAGCCATGACTGGATGACGCCCGACGCGCCCGAACTGCCGGCGCGCTGGCCCGGCACCGTTCCGTCCGACACGGAGTGCCCCGCGCTGCGGCTCGTCGACGGAACGGTGTTGAGCCGGCCCGCGACGCGCGAGCTTGCACGCTTGCTGGGTTTGCAGACCCAGCCTCGCTTCGCCGAATACGACACGGCGATCATCGGCGGCGGGCCGGCCGGCCTGGCCGCCGCAGTGTACGGCGCATCAGAAGGCCTGCGCACGCTGGTGCTGGAGCGCGAGGCGCCGGGCGGGCAGGCCGGCACATCGTCGCGCATCGAAAACTATCTGGGCTTCCCGAACGGCGTTTCCGGCGACGAGCTCGCAAGCCGCGCGCTACAGCAGGCGAGGCGGCTCGGCGCCGAGATTCTGGTCACGCGGTCCGTCGCGCGAATCGATGCTGAACGACGCGAGATTCACCTCGACGGCGGCGATGTCGTTCGCTCGCAGACGATTATTCTCGCGACGGGGGTGACATGGCGGCGCCTCGCCATCGATGGCTTCGACCGCTTCATTGGCAAGGGAATCTACTACGGCGCGTCGCGCAGCGAAGCGAGCGCAACGCATGGACTAGATGTTCATCTGATCGGCGGTGGCAATTCGGCTGGACAGGCCGCACTCTATTTCGCCAATCACGCGCGCAGGGTGACGCTCGTCGTGCGAGGCGATTCGCTCGAGAAAGGCATGTCGCGCTATCTGATCGAGCAGATTGCCGGCAAGGATAATGTCGCGGTGCAGTTGCGATCGGAGGTCGTCGGGGCACACGGCGATACGTGTCTGAGCGCGATCGACGTGCGCGATGGAACGAGCGCGGAGGCGCGCCGCTGCGACTGTGGCGGCTTGTTCGTTTTCATCGGCGCTGATGCGGAAACGGATTGGTTGCCGGCGGAAATCGCGCGCGACGCACGCGGCTATGTTCTGACAGGTGACGATGTCGTCAAGGCGGGACGCTGGTCCCATAGGCGCGACCCGTACCTGCTCGAATCGAGCGTGCCCGGCGTGTTCGCCTGCGGGGATGTGCGGTTGAGCCCCGTCAAACGCGTCGCTTCGGCGGTCGGCGAGGGGAGTATGGCAATCGCCTTCGCGCACAAGTATCTGCAGTTCGATGCGCGGTAGCGTCGGGGGCGGTGTGGCCGCATCCACACGCTGGCGCGGCGCGTTCACAGGCAGCGCAACCCCGTTCGACATGAAGGGCGGCCGCAAGTGTGCGACGCCCGCTCGTGAACGCGCCGTCGACGGAAGGGTTAGGCCTCGGGCTCGTGGCAAACCACTTCGATGTTGTGCCCGTCCGGACCGGTGACGAAAGCTGCGTAATAGTTCGCGTGGTAGTGCGGGCGCAGACCAGGCGCACCATTGTCTTTGCCGCCCGCCTCCAGAGCCGCGCGATAGAAAGCATCGACCTGCTGGCGATTTCCGGCCGTGAACGCCAGGTGAAGATGCGCCGGCTTCTCGTCGGTCTGGTACAGGCACAATGAAGCCTTGCCTTTTGGGCTAAGCTCGACACCGTACGTCGGCGGCCCCTCCGAGACAACCGCTACGCCGAGTGGCTCGAGTGCCTTGAGGAAGAACGCCTTGCTCGCTGCATAGTCGCTGACTCCGAATTTGACGTGGTCAAACATGACTTCCCCTGAAGTGTGTGAGCCCCGCGCGAGGCCTGACGTAAAGTATCCCGCAGAACCTGCGGGACAAGTTGGACTGCGATATGCAATGGGGCAGAAGTAGCCCAAAGTCGCAGCACATGGTCTGGCTGTTTCCATCGCCCACTTTCCGGCTGCATCTAAAGGAAAACATGAGACGACTGTTCTTCGCTGTGCTCGCAGCCACCTGTTTCGTGACTTGCGCTCGTGCGCAAAGCAAATCGCCCGGCCCGCTCGTCACTCCCTCGGGCGAATTGCAATTCGTGCGCGTCGACCGCGATTTTGTCGGGATGCTCGACAAGGAAATTTTCGATCGCTTCGACGCCAACACGCTCACGCATTTTGATGACATCGGCAACGCAGATCACACCGTCACGCGCATGCTTGTGCAGACCGATTCCGGCCCCGTGCTGTACGACTTTCGCCACCATCCGCCGCTCGTGCAGCGCGCGGGTAAGCGCATGACGGTCAAGCGCGTGTTCTGGCAAGGCGATGAAGTGGTGATGCAAAGCTCGCAGGGCTGGTTCCGGCTCAAAAGCGGCGTGTTGACGAAGCTGCAGTCGTCTACGACGACTTTCCATTGAATGCGCGCGCACCCCGAACATACGCGCGCCAGCGATGACATGCACCGGCTCGCTGCGCAGCACAGTCGAAAAAGGTCGGCGTTGTCGGCGATCTTGCCAAGGTGCTGCGCGGTTGTAGCCGTAGTCGCGATTACGTTTGCAATGCCGGCCCAGGCCAACGCGGACACCGGGCGTACAGCTTCCCGACTGACCGACGATGCCATCGTCAGCGCCTGGCGTACGTTGCGCGCCGTCGATTGCGCCCGCTGCCACGGCAAGGACTATGACGGGCTGGCGGCGCCCTCGATTGTCGAGTATGCGCGCACACAGAACCGCGAGAGGTTTGTCCGGATGGTTCTTGACGGTGAGCCGTCCCGCGGAATGCCCGCATATCGCGGCAACCCCTCGATCGCCGCGCACATTGACGATATTTACCGGTACTTTCTCGGCCGTGCCGACGGCACGATTCCCGCCGACCCGCGGCCTCCGCAGCGTTAGCCAGAGGATCGGCTATTGACGATCGCATCCGGCAGAACCGCGTTACGACCGCCAGGACTTCCTGCTCGCGGGCCGCGCTACGGCGCCGCCTTCGGAAATCTACTACTCCGATATCCCCTGCAAAGCGTTGAAGCGCCACTCGACGAATAGCGGCGAAAGGGCCGGGTTTGTGTCTCAACGTATCTGCGCCGTCGCTTGATACACAGAGATGCAATGGCGGCTGTCGTGGACACATGCCAGATACCTCGGCGATGTCCAATACCTCCATGCCGGCCGCACTGGCTGCGCAACCCGAAAACGCAAACGGGCGTTTGCGTGAGCAGACATTCTATCGAGGTGGACATCATGAAAATCATTCGATCGCTCATCGCTGTTGCTGGCGCCGCTGTGTTTGCTGTTCCGGCGCTGTCGTTCGCACAGTCGAACCAGCCGCTCACTCGCGCCGAAGTTCGCGCGCAGCTCGTTGAACTGCAAAAGGCAGGCTATCACCCCGCCGGCGATGAATCGCAGTACCCCGCAAACATCGAAGCAGCCGAAGCGCGCCTCGATGCGGCGTCATCGTATGGTCCGTCGGCGGCCGGCAGCTCGGCATCGGGCTCTCGTGTGGCGGCTGTCGACGTGGTCGGACTCGACGCGACCTACACGAAGCCGTAACGGCCAGCGCAGGATCGATTCAAAGCACTCGTAGACAAGGAAAACAATCATGTCGGACGAGATCGACACCCGGCGCCGGCGTCTCCTCGGGACCACGCTCGCGGGCATCAGCCTGATGGAACTGGGCCTGAGCGGGATTGCGCATGCGCAGTCGAACAGTACGACGTCGGTGTCGCGCGCCGCTTCGTTCGACACCATCAAGCAGATCGACGCGGGCACGCTGAACATCGGCTATGCGGAGGTTGGGCCGCGAAACGGACCGCCCGTGGTCCTGGTGCACGGCTGGCCGTATGACATCCACAGCTATGCCGAGGTGGCTCCGCTGCTCGCGGCAGCAGGTTATCGCGTGATCGTGCCGTATGTTCGAGGCTACGGCAGCACACGCTTCCTGTCGGCGGATACGCCGCGCAACGGCCAGCAATCGGTGCTCGCCGCCGACATTGTCGCGTTGATGGATGCGTTGAAGATCGACAGGGCGATTCTCGGCGGCTTCGACTGGGGCGCGCGCACCGTGAACATCATTGCCGCGCTGTGGCCGCAACGGGTCAAGGCGATGGTATCGGTGAGCGGCTATCTGATCGGCAGCCAGCAGGCGAATCGCGCGCCGTTGCCGCCGAAGGCCGAACTGGCGTGGTGGTATCAGTTCTATTTCGCCACCGAGCGCGGTTATGCGGGCTACGACGCCAACCGCCGCGACTTCAACAAGCTGATCTGGCGCACGGCGTCGCCGAAATGGAATTTCGACGATGCGACCTACGAGCGCTCGGCTCAATCGTTCGACAATCCGGATCACGTTGCCGTGGTGATCGACAACTACCGTTGGCGTCTCGCGCTGTCGCGTGGCGAGCCGCAATACGACGAACTGGAAAAGCGCCTTGCGGCGGCGCCGACCATTTCGGTGCCGACGATCACGATGGAATGCGACGCGAACGGCGCGCCGCATCCGGAACCCGCAGCCTACGCGAAAAAGTTCACCGGCAAATACGCGCACCGGAATATCGGCGGCGGCATTGGGCACAACCTGCCGCAAGAGGCGCCGAAGGCATTTGCCGACGCCGTCATCGACGTCGCGCGGTTCTGAGCGTGCGGGAGAAGAGGAGCTATCGGATGCGGCGATGGTCGCCAACGATAAAGTCAAAAAAATAAAAAGGTCGAGGAATTACGTGCCCTCAAAAAGGAGGCCGGTCTTGCGACCGGCCGTAAAGCGCTCACATCGGAGACATACACACAGCCGTTCCCATCGTTACGGCAAACTGAATCAGGCTGCAGCTTTCAGACTGCCGTGCGGGTCGATGACGAATTTCTTTGGAACACCCGAATCGAACTCCGCGTAGCCGCTGGGTGCCTGGTCGAGTTCGATGACGGTCACGTTGACGACCTCAGCGATGTTCAATCTGTCCCAAAGAATCGCCTGCATCAGATTCTTGTTGTACTTCATCACCGGGGTCTGGCCGGTGAAGAAAGAGTGCGACTTCGCCCAGCCAAGGCCGAAACGCACCGAGAGGCTACCGTGCTTCGCGGCGGAATCGGCGGCGCCGGGGTCGTCGGTCACATAGAGGCCCGGGATGCCAATCCTGCCCGCAGCGCGTGTGATTTCCATCAGCGAGTTCAGGACAGTGGCAGGTGCCTCGACCTGCGATCCGGAGTGACCATGCCCACGTGCCTCGAATCCAACGCAGTCGATCGCGCAGTCTACTTCTGCTTCGCCAAGCAGACTGGCAATCTGTTCGGCGAGCGAGGCATCTTCCGAAAGGTCGACGGTTTCGAACCCGACTCGTCGAGCGTGTTCGAGCCGTACGGGATTGACGTCGCCGATAATGGTGACGGCCGCGCCAAGGAGTCGCGCGGACGCTGCAGCAGCCAAACCAACAGGGCCTGCGCCAGCCACGTAGACAGTCGAGCCAGGTCCTACTCCAGCAGTCACGGCACCGTGATAGCCGGTCGGCAGAATGTCGGACAGGCACGTGAGGTCGCGAATCTTGGCCATGGCGCGGTCGCGGTCCGGGAACTTGAGCAGATTGAAGTCGGCGTACGGCACCATGACGTATTCCGCCTGACCGCCAATCCAGCCGCCCATGTCGACGTAGCCGTACGCGCCTCCGGCGCGCGCCGGATTGACGTTGAGGCAGACGCCGGTGTTCTGCGACTTGCACATCGGGCAGCGGCCGCATGCCACGTTGAACGGGACCGAGACCAAATCACCCTTCTTCAATGTCGTGACGTCGGTGCCGACTTCAATCACTTCGCCCGTTATCTCGTGACCGAGGACAAGCCCTGCCGGGGCCGTTGTCCTTCCACGAACCATATGTTGGTCCGAGCCGCAGATGTTCGTTGCGACAACACGAAGGATGACGCCATGGTTGGCTTTCCTGCCGGCCGGGTCAACGAGTTCCGGAAAGGCGATGCTCTGCACCTCGACCTTCCCGGGGCCAATATAAACGACGCCACGATTGCCTGACATGCTGTCTCCTGATGTCATGTGTAGATGGAATGCGACTGCGGTCCTACTCGAGGAACGTCACAGCCAGTCGGTCTCGAAGCTGCAATCGGTAAGAGAGACGCAACCGTTCTCCGTGAGCACCACCTGCTGCTCGAGCTTCACGCCCTGAGTACCGCCTTCCGCGCCGATGTAGCTTTCGACGCATACGGTCATGCCCACCTCGAACAGGCCGTCGTAACCCGCGCTCTCCCAATCGACCTGATGCGCAATCGAGGGATATTCGTCGACCATCCCGATGCCGTGGGCAAGACAGCAATATCTGTTTTTGATGAACTGGTCCGGAATCTTCCATGCCTTTTCCGAGAACTCACGGAAGGTCATGCCCGGTCGCAGAACGTCCATATTGAAGTGGACCTGCGTGTAGGCAAGCTCGTACAGCTTGCGCTGCTCGTCCGTTGGGCGACCGTCACCTATCAGCCAGGTGCGCGAAATATCCGAGCAGTAACCGTTCGGCCCAACCATATCCGTATCGAACGCCAGGAGTTCGCCGGCTTGCAACACCCGGCTGGAGCATTCGTGCATCCAGGGATTGGTTCGGTCCCCTGAGGCGAGCAGTCTCGTTTCAATCCACTCGCCGCCGTTTCGGATGTTTTCGTAGTGGAGGTTTGCCCAGATTTCGTTCTCGGTGATTCCCGGACGAAGCTCGCGTCGCATGCGCTCTATTCCCTTTTCGGCCGTGCGCAAAGATTCGCCCATTAGAACCAGCTCGCCGGGTGACTTGATCAAGCGAGCGGTCTCCATCAGGGCCTGCCCGTCCAGCAGCGTAATTCCGTGCTTTTCCAGATACGCCGTGCCGAACGGGTCGAGCCGGTCCACTGCCAACAGACTGTCGCCTGGGGCGTGTTTCCGGAATACGTCGACTATCTCGGCGCCCCACGTTTCGGCGCGGCGCTCGGCTTCATGGCCTGCGTTGAAGAACGTCCAGCTAAGGGCGCCGCGCAACTCGACGTTCAGGTCCAGTCCGTCCCATACGTGCTCGCTGCTGTGAAATTCCCATGCGATGACGCGACCGTCGGCGAAGACCATCACGTATCGTGCGGGATTGCGGCCCGCCCAGACTTGCATGTTCGATGTGTCGGTGGCGTATCGAATGTTCACCGGGTCGTAGAGCAGAATTGCGGGACATTTGTGCTTGCGTAACTGCTCCTGCACACGAGCTAGCCGATATGCTCGAACATCGCGGAGTACGCTTTCCTTTCCGCCGGATTCAACGGCGGTCCCTGCATCGAAGAGCTGGTCATCCGTCATTCTTTGCTGCTCCTGACATTATTGTGAGTGTGAGGTTGCACGAAGTAACGAGCGGCCCAGCCGGTCTGCGCCTGGTGCGCCGCGCAGCACCCGGTGCCGCTTTCAATTGCCAAAAGAGATGCTGGTGACAGTCAAAGCTCCAGCACCAGATCAGATGTCGGATGGCTACAGCAAAGGAGCCGGAAGCCCTTTTGAACCTCTCTGTCGCGAATCCCGCCTTTGTGATTCATGTCGACTGTGCCTTCGAGCACTTTGGTCTTGCATGTGCCGCATATCCCCTGGCTGCAAGACGACGGGATTGCAACGCCGGCCTTTCGTGCGGCGGAGAGTACCGTCTCCGAGGCGCTCATCGTGAATGTCTTTGAAGAGCGCGAAAGCTTCACGGTGAAGGATGCTTGAGCGGCTTCATTCTCCGGTGAAGAGGCTTCCGGCACGACAGCAGCGGCGAAATCGAAGCTTTCCTGGTGGTAGCGCGCCGGGTCGTGCCCACCTTGGTGGAGCAACGCCCGTACTGCGGTCATATAGCCGGCCGGGCCGCAGGTGAACACTTCGCGCTCGGCATAGTCGGGCACCCATTCGGAAAGAAGTTGCAGGCTGAGTCGGCCTGTAGGTCCCGACCAACCCTCTTCATCGCCGATACCTTCACACAGAAAGAATGTTCGAAGCCGGGGAGACAGCTCGGCGAGCCTTTGCAGTTCCTTGCGGAAAACGATATCTGCGGGTGTTCTCGCGCTATGGACGAACACGATGTCCCGGTCGAGCCCAAGGTCGATGCTCGCGCGCGTCATCGACATCAGCGGCGTAACCCCCGAGCCGGCGGACAGATATAACGACTTCGCGGCGGGAGCGGATGTCGGGGTGAAGCTGCCCGATGGACCGTACGCGCGCAACTCGCTTCCGGGCTTCATGTTGTCGTGAAGCCAGTTCGACATGATGCCGCCCGGCACCCGCTTCACAGTGATGGACAACAGAAAGGGGCGCGTAGGCGGAGAAGAAATCGTGTAGCAGCGCTCGACCGATTGGCCTTGCACGTTCGCCGATACCGTCATGAATTGACCCGGTTCGAAACGCACGGGTGATCCATCGCCCACTCGGAATTCAAAGCTTTTGACGTCGTGAGTTTCGTCAACCACACGACAACATGTCAGAGTCTGCTGCTCGCTGCTCGCCCAAAGCTTTCCGCCACTTTCCCATGTGTTGGCATTGGACAATCTATCTTCGGCTTCCGGTGCAGGGGCGAACATTCTCTCTACCGAGTTCATAGCATCAAATCTGTTGGGACACCTTGCGCGCTCACCGGCTGCCTACCAGCGCATGAACTGCTCAACGTGCGTTGTCGAAAATTGCGAAGGGGAGGTGCCATTCAGCACTGCCAGGCTCGAACCTTCTGATATTGCCTCTCTTCGTTTGGACTGCCTTCGCTGTGCCTTGAGTATTGGTGTGCGGTAGGTGAGCGTCAATGCGCTTTATTTTCGCGGCGCTATTACATTAAGTTATGCGTCGCCCACGGGCTCCGCCGGTGCGAACAAGAACGGGTCGACAGCATCTGTACCTGGCGGATTCAATTTACCGAGGTCCTTTGCCTTCGAGAAGTACTCAACCGTTCAGGGGCCGCTTTCTCTGCATTCTTTTTTGGAGACCTTCCAACTGCGCGCTTGAAGTTTCTTCGAGACTTTAGTGGCGAGCCACATGCTGAATCCGGCAAACGACGATTCCGAACCAGACAGCAGCCGCTTGCACTATTGGCTCCTTTTCAGCCCGACAACGAGGAAAAGATATTTCATGTAACGCAGAAATAAGAGGACAAGGCTACCGCCCCACGCGCAGTCACGTAGCGCTGGTGGCAGCAAGTTATCGCTGACTCCGAGGATTTCTTCTCAGTGTCTTCCCTTATTAGACGCATTGTCGTCTTGACCAATACAATTTGTAGACACAAGATAAATGCAACAGGAGTGCACATGAAAGCGAACGTCGTTGAAATCGACCGTGAGGATGGACAGGCCTCTTCCCTGGACCGCAAGGCAGCTTTGGGACAGGCTCTCCGGCACCGCATCCTCAGCATGGAGATGGCACCGGGCGCGTCCTTGGACGAGGTGGCCCTCGCCGAGGAGTTCGGCCTTTCGCGCCCACCCGTGCGCGAGCTGATGCGGCAGATGGCAGCCGAGGGCTATATCGAACTCGAAGCGAATCGCGCAGCACGCGTTGCGTCAATGAACTATGACTCGCTGCGAAACTATTTTCTGGCGGCACCGCTGATTTACGTTGCGACGACCAAGCTGGCAGCAGTGCACGCGACGCAGGCCGAAATCGACGGCCTGAAGCGAATCCAGGAGCGGTTCCGCGCGGCGGTCGAAGGCGGCGGCGTGGATGAGCGAGTTCTGCAGAACGACGAGTTCCACCTTGCAATCGGCAAGATGGCTCACAACCCGTATCTGTTGCCAAGTTTGTGCCGCCTGCTGATTGACCATGCACGGCTCGGCAAGACTTTCTACCAGCCGCGCGATGAGCGAATGGATGCGGAACTCGCGGAAGCGATACAGCAGCACGAGGCAATCATCGATGCCATTCAGCGTCGCGATGCAGACGCGGCCGGCGAAATCGTGCGCGCCCATGTGTACCTGGCGCGGCGAAACATGGCGTCGTACGTGGCACCGGACGGTGTTGATGTGCCGATGAATTTCTAGCATCCGCGAACCGAGTGGTTTGTTCGGTTCCTCATGAAAACCCGTATCAAGAGACTGATATGACTGATTTGCTGTCCAGGAGCGAATATCAACAAATCGCCCGTGAGCTGAAGCTGCCGAGCCAGGTCATCATCGACGGCAAGGCTTGCGGTGCGGCGTCGGGCGAGACGTTCTCGACCTTCAATCCGGCCACGGGCGAGCGTCTCGCTGACGTGCCGGCGTGTTCGAAGGAAGACGTGGACGCGGCCGTGGCTAGTGCCCGTGCAGCATTCGTCGACGGACGCTGGTCCAGGCTGCATCCCGCTTCTCGCAAGCAGGCGATTCTCCGGCTGGCCGACCTCATCGAGAAGAACGCTCTTGAACTCTCGGTCATGGAAAGTCTCGATGCCGGCAAGACCATCTTAGATTGTCAGACGGTCGATGTGCCGGAAACGGTCAACGTGCTGCGCTGGCATGCCGAGGCAATCGACAAGATCTACGACCAGGTTTCTCCGGCATCGGATAGCCACATCTCGATGATCGTGCGCGAGCCAGTCGGCGTCGTCGGCCTGGTATTGCCGTGGAATTTCCCGCTGCTGATGCTCGCATGGAAAATCGGGCCGTCTCTTGCCGCAGGCTGCTCGCTCGTGGTGAAGCCCGCTGAAGAAACGTCGCTCACGACCATGCGGGTCGCTGAGCTCGCGCTCGAGGCAGGCATTCCCCCTGGCGTCTTCAACGTCGTGACAGGTACCGGTCCAGCCGTCGGCGAACCCATCGGCCGTCATCGCGACATCGATATGGTGTCCTTCACCGGTTCGACCGATACCGGACGGCGATTCCTTTCCTATTCGGCCGAAAGCAATCTCAAAGAGATTGTGCTCGAAATGGGTGGAAAAAATCCCTGCATCGTAATGGCCGACACGACCGACCTCGATGCAGTGGCGGGCCACATTGTCAATGGCGCCCTCTGGAACATGGGCGAGAACTGCTCGGCTATTTCGAGGCTCATCGTTCATCGCGACATCAAGGCGCCGCTGCTCGACAAAATCATGAAGCTCGCCGATGAATGGCGCGTCGGTGATCCGCTTGATCCAGCAAACCGGATTGGGCCGCTGGTTTCCCCGCAGCATTACGAGAAGGTGCAGTCATATCTGTCGGAGGATATCAACGTGCTCTATGGCGGCCAGACGAGCGACGGCCGCTACGTTCATCCGACCATTGTCGACGTCGAGAGCAACGACGTGAAGCACGCGCGCGAAGAAATCTTTGGTCCGATTCTGTCGGTCATCACGGTAGACAGCTTGCAGGAAGCGATCGACATCGCGAACGATACCGACTACGGCCTTGCGGCTTCGGTGTTCGCTGGCAATGGAAAGCGAGCACTGCGCGCCGCACGCGCGATTCGGGCGGGCACCGTAACGGTGAATTCGTTTGGCGAAGGTGACATTACCACTCCGTTCGGTGGCTTCAAGCAGTCGGGTTTCGGCGGTCGCGATAACTCCCTGCACGCGCACGACCAGTACACGCAGCTCAAGACCATCTGGCTTGATCTGAATGAAAACGAAATGGGCGAAGAGTAACGACATGAAAGATTTTTTATTTACTGGCATCAACCTGGCCATTAGTACTCCTTTCAACGTGAACGGAAAGCCAGACCACGGTCAACTGGAACAGCTGATCGAGCGGTACCTCGCTGCAGGCATTCGCGGCTTCGTGCTGAGCTCGGGAACGGGCATGCACGTCTACCTTTCGCAGGAGGAGTCGAAGGCGCTCGTGGCGTTTGGCGCGAAGGTCATCAACGGGCGAGCACGCATCATCGCCCAGACGTCCGCACTGCTCGTCGAGGACGTCGTGGAGCGCACCCGTCATGCGGCTGACTGCGGCGCGGACGGTGTCATGGTACTTCCGCCTTTCTTCGAAGGACCGACGGACGACGATGGTGTCTTCGAGTTCTATGCTGCTGTCGCGCGCGCCCGTCTGCCCATCATCGGCTACAACGTGCCGCAAGCTGTCGGCGTCGAAATCACGCCATCGCTTTTGCTTCGCCTATGTGAGATTCCCGAGTTCCTCGCCGTGAAGGACAGCAGCGGTGATCTGGCCAAGCAGGCCGCGCTTGTCCGCACGGGGCTTCCGATGATGAACGGTGCAGACCCGCTCATGCCTTATGCGCTGTATGCGGGCGTGCGTGGTCTCATCTGGGGCGGAGCAAACTTCGCACCGAAGACATGCGTTGAGTTCGTTACGGCGGCACAGGAGCATCGGTGGGACGACGCCAGAGAAATCTGGCGACTGCTCGAGCCCGCCATGTCGCTGATCTGGGAGGGTGACTATGTCCAGTCCGTCTATGCCGCTGCGGAGATGACCGGTTATGGCGCGGGAAATCCGCGTCGACCTCTTTCCCGTCTTTCGGCAAATAAGGCCGACGCGTTGCGCGGCGCGCTCGGTGGCCTGGTTGAGCGCGAAAAGCTCGCCGTTTAAGGACTTGGGCTAACTATCATGTTCGTAGCGAGCAAACTTCCGCAACACCTCGGCCAATCAGGCTGGGTATCCATGCTTCCTCCGAGGACGCCGCGCTCATCGCTCAATGGCACGGTGAATGCCGATATCGCGGTAATCGGTGGCGGCTTCGCGGGGCTGTCAGCGGCAAGGCGTCTTTCACAACTCGACCCTGGCCTGACGGTCGTCATCCTGGAGGCGGGAGAAATTGCGGAAGGCGCTACGGGGCGCAACTCGGGCTTCATTATTGACCTGCCGCACGAGGTTTCCTCAGAAGACTACGGGGGGGCTGAGAGCAATGAGCGGCAACACGATATCAAGGTTCATCGCATCGCGATTGCCCTCGCGCAGGAGTTGGCCAATGAAAAGGGCTGGGGCAAGGATGTCTTCGACCCTTGCGGCAAGTACAACGTCGCGCTGGGGCCGCAGGGCGACAAGCATGTCGTGTCCTACGCGAAGCAGCTGGACAAGGTGAACGAACCGTACACGCTTCTCGATGCGAACGGGATTGCCGCTGTGACGGGAACCAGCTCATTCACTTCGGCGATCTTCACGCCGGGCACCGTCATTATCCAGCCCGCAGCCTATATCAGGGGCCTGGCCGATTCTTTCCGGCACCCTGTGAAGCTTTACGAGAACACGCCTGCCTTGTCGTTCGAGCGACAGGGCACCGCGTGGCAAGTCAAGACGCCGAAAGGTGTCGTGAACGCAGGAAAAATCATCCTCGCGAATAACGGACAGGCGCAAAGCTTCGGTCTCTTCCGTGGGCAGCTTCTGCACGTCTATACCTACGCCTCGATGACGGAGGCGTTCGATCCGAAGCGGCTCGGCGGGCAACGCTCATGGGCGGCGACACCTGCGTTCCCGATGGGCACCACGGTCCGTCGGGTTCAAGGCGACAAGGGAGACCGAATCCTGATTCGCTCACGGTACACCTATAACCCTCGCATGCAGGTGAGCAAAGGCGCGATTGCCCGGGCTGGCCGGGTTCATGACCGTAAGTTCGAGGCACGGTTCCCCATGTTGAAAGGGATGCCGATGGAGTACCGATGGGCGGGTGCCATGGCACTCACATGGAACGGCGTTCCAGCGTTCGGGGAGATAGAGCCCGGCGTCTTCGCGGCAATCGCCTGCAATGGAGTCGGCGCCACGAAGGCGACCGCATCGGGGATAGCCGCCGCCGAAGCCGCATTGGGGCAGGACTCGTGGCTGGTTCAGGTGTTCAGAGGCTTCGAGGCACCGAAGCGACTGCCGCCCCAGCCTTTTCTGACGATAGGCGCAACGGCAAATCTCAGCATGAAGGAATGGTCCGCCGGCCTGGAGTAATCACACTTTACGTCGCAAGACATGAAGCGCTGGTGAGCGACTGAATGATGGAGGAAAAGATGGACTGGATAAACAGATTCCCACATATGCAGGACGAAGCGCTTCTGCACATGAAGCGTTCAATCGATGACGGCTTTCGCGCATTTACGGCGGCATACGGCGACCCCATCGACAACTTCTTCCACCCGCTACAGGAATTCCTGATGGCGGCCGAGCGTTTCATGACCCAGACTCCGTGGCCCGTCATCATGCTGCTCGTGCTGGTCATCGCGTGGGGCGCCAGCAGGAACTGGAAGGTGGTCCTCGGTTGCTTCGTGACGCTTGCCCTCATTGGCTACCTCGACATGTGGCAAGACACGATGCGCACTGTGTCCATGATTTTCGTGTGCACGTTCCTGTCGATTGTCATTGGCTTGCCAATCGGGATTCTGATGGCGAAGTCAGACCGGGTCCGCAAGTGGGTGGACCCCATCCTCGATGTGATGCAAACCATGCCGAGTTTCGTCTATCTGATTCCTGTCGTGATGCTGCTCGGTATCGGACGTGTGCCTGGCCTTATCGCTGTAGTCATCTACGCGATTCCGCCGATGATTCGATTGACCAATCTCGGCATCCGGCTGGTCGACCGCGACATCCTCGAGGCCGCCGATGCATTCGGCTCTTCCGGTTGGCAGCGACTCATCAAGGTCCAGTTGCCACTGGCGCTTCCGACCATCATGGCAGGGGTCAATCAAACCATCATGATGGCTCTGGCGATGGTGGTCGTCGCTGCGATGATTGGCGTTCAGGGTCTCGGACAACCTGTCCTGAAAGCTATCGCGAACCAGTACTTCACGCTCGGCATCTTCAACGGTCTTGCTATCGTGGGTATCGCGGTTATCTTCGACCGCGTCAGTCAGGCATATGGCAAGCGGCTCCAAAAGCATCAGGAGGTGGTCCATGGCTGACATCAAATCCGGCGGCATCCGAATCCAGCATCTGTACAAGATTTTCGGACCCAAGGCCGCATCCCACGTTGAAGCTGTCAAGAACGGTCTGTCCAAGGCTGATTTGCTGAAAGAGACGGGTCACGTACTGGGCCTTAGAGACATCAATCTGGATATCCCGGCTGGTTCCATTCAGGTCATCATGGGCCTCTCAGGTTCGGGCAAGTCGACGCTCATCCGGCACATCAATCGGCTTATCGACCCGACCGCCGGAGAAGTCCTGATTGGTGGAGTGGATGTTTGCAAAATGGGGTTTCGCGACTTGCGCGAATTCCGTCGGCGCCAAACAGCGATGGTGTTTCAGAAGTTTGCGCTGCTTCCCCATCGGAATGTCCTCGACAACGTCGTCTACGGCCTCGAAATCTGCGGCGTGAAGCGCGGCGCATCGGTTGAGACGGCAATGCGCTGGATTGACCGTGTCGGTCTCAAGGGCTTCGAGCAGCGCTTTCCAAACCAGCTGTCGGGCGGCATGCAGCAACGTGTCGGTCTCGCGCGAGCACTTGCCATGGATGCGCCCGTTCTCCTTATGGATGAAGCTTACTCGGCGCTCGACCCGCTCATCCGCATGGACATGCAGACCGTGCTGCTGGACCTCCAGAAGGAAATCAAGAAGACGATAGTGTTCATCACGCACGACCTGGACGAGGCTCTCCGCCTTGGCGACCAGATTGCCATTCTGCGAGACGGCTGCATCGTTCAGCAAGGCACGAAACAGGACATCGTCCTGCGCCCGGCCGACGAGTACGTGACGAATTTCGTGAAGCAGGTGAATCGCGGGCGGGTTGTCTGTGTCGAGTCTGTCATGTCAGCGTTGCGCGGGGGAGTTGCATCGGTTGGAAACCACGTTACGGCGGGCACAACGATCGAGGAAGCGATTTCGATGCTCACGCGCAACCCTGCAATCGAGCAACTGACTGTTGTTGGTGCGGAAAATCATCCGCTCGGCACCGTGAATCTTCATCAGTTGGCCTGTGCCCTGATTACTTCGGAAGATGGTTGCGACGCGGTTCGAATGCCTGCCGAAGACCGCGTTCGCACGGATGCCACGGTTGCTGTTTCCCGCGCGTGAATTCCATCCCCCAATCAATGAGCCGATATGTTTAACCGAGCCGAACACACTCTTGAAGCTGTCGACGCTGAATTGCTCAAGGCGATCAACCAGGAAAACCGTCGCCAGGAAGGTCACATCGAACTGATAGCGTCGGAAAACTACACCTCGCCGGCTGTCATGGCGGCGCAGGGTTCGCAGTTGACCAACAAATATGCCGAAGGCTACCCGGGCAAGCGCTACTACGGTGGCTGCGAGTACGTCGATATCGTCGAGCAGCTCGCCATCGACCGCGTGAAGCAGTTATTCGGCGCCGAAGCCGCGAACGTACAGCCGAACTCTGGTTCGCAGGCCAACCAGGGCGTGTTTTTCGCAATGCTCAAACCGGGTGACACCATCATGGGCATGAGCCTCGCTGAAGGTGGCCACCTGACGCACGGCTCGCCCGTCAACATGTCCGGTAAGTGGTTCAACGTCGTGAGCTACGGACTGAACGAGGCCGAAGACATCGACTATGAAAAGACCGAGGCGCTCGCCAGGGAGCACAAGCCGAAACTCATCATCGCCGGTGCGTCGGCGTTCGCGCTGCGCATCGACTTCGAGCGCCTGTCGAAGATTGCGAAGAGCGTGGGCGCGTATCTCATGGTCGACATGGCGCACTACGCCGGTCTCATCGCCGCAGGCCTATATCCGAATCCCGTGCCGTACGCGGACTTCGTGACAACGACCACGCACAAGAGCCTGCGCGGCCCGCGTGGTGGCGTCATCCTGATGAAGGCCGAGTACGAGAAGCAGATCAATTCCGCGATCTTTCCCGGCATTCAGGGTGGTCCGCTGATGCACGTCATCGCGGCGAAGGCAGTTGCGTTCAAGGAAGCACTATCGCCTGAGTTCAAGACATATCAGCAGGCTGTCGTCGACAACGCGCGCGTACTGGCCGAGACGCTCGTCAAGCGCGGCTTGCGCATCGTTTCCGGTCGCACTGAAAGCCACGTGATGCTTGTGGACTTGCGCGCGAAGAAGATTACGGGAAAGGCGGCGGAAGCGGCACTCGGCGCTGCGCACATCACGGTCAACAAGAACGCGATTCCGAATGACCCGGAGAAGCCATTCGTCACGAGCGGTGTGCGTCTCGGCTCGCCAGCGATGACGACGCGTGGCTTCGGCACGAAGGAGGCTGAACTGGTTGGAAATCTGATCGCCGACGTTCTCGAGAGTCCGGAGGACGTTGGCACGATTGAACGCGTGCGCGCTCAGGTTGCAGACCTGACGAAGCGTTTTCCTGTGTATCTCTAGTGCCGCGTAGCCATATGGGGTAGTCGAAAAGTAAACGCATGGCGGATGCCGCTGAGGATAGCCGGATTTATGGCCGCCGATGCGGTCACTGATGTTGGAAGGTCGCTTCCGATGAGCGACTCGCGGTTGTTGTGAGGCAGGTGATCGAAGAAATCGTAGGTGACTATCGTAATGTGTTAGTTAGTTTTCCGATTCAAACGGAAATCCGAATAGCGCATGGACCAACGTATACCGGGGAAGCTCCGGCAACTTTTTGGGAACCGCAATGAAACTGAAATTTCTAGGGGTGCTTGTCGCGGTTGGGATTATCTGCTCCAGCTCGCAAGCCAACGCCGCTGGTTGTGGGAACGTGACGATCGCGAGCATGAACTGGCAGAGCGCCGAACTCGAAGCCGCCGTCGACAAGGTCATTCTTCAGGACGGCTATGGCTGCTCGGTGAATAGCGTTGTCGGAGACACGGTTCCGACGATTACGTCCATGGTGGACAAGGGGAAGCCTGATATCGTGCCTGAAGGTGCAATCGATCTGTTGCCCGCCGTCGCCAAGCAGGGCATCGATTCGAAGAAGATCATCCTGGCGGGCCACGTCATCCAGGAAGGCGCGGTCTATGGCTGGTACATTCCGAAATACGTCGCCGATGCTCATCCCGAGATCAAAACGATTCCTGATGCCCTGAAGCACCCGGAACTTTTCCCGGACCCGGAAGATCCCGGCAAAGGCGCGATTTATAACGGTCCTCAGGGGTGGGGCGTGACCGTCAACACCGCGCAGCTGTACAAGGCGTTCGGTGCTGAGCAGAAAGGATTCCGGCTCGTCGATACGGGTTCTGCGGCAGGCCTGGACGGTTCTCTGGTAAAAGCGTATGAGCGCAAACAGGGCTGGCTCGGCGTTTACTGGGCTCCGACTTCACTGCTTGGCAAGTACAAGATGGTCAAGCTGAGTGAGGGGGTTCCTATCGACCAGGCAGAGTGGAAACGGTGCACGACGGTCGCCAGCTGCCCCGACCCGAAGCCGACAGGATGGCCGGGTAGCCGACTGTTCACGCTGGTCTCAAAGCCGTTCGCCGACAAGGCAAGCCCGGACGTTTTGAAGTATCTGAACACACGTACGTTCACCACGGCTGACGTTCAGCAGGTGATGGCCTGGATGACCGACAACCAGGCAACAGGTGAAGACGCTGCAAAGCACTTCCTTAAGGAAAAGCCTGAAATCTGGACGAAGTGGGTGACGCCGGCCGCAGCCGAAAAAATCAAGGCGTCGCTGTAAAGTCAAAGCAAGACGGTTTGCTCGCTGGATTAGTTTGGGAAGCGAGCCTCCGGTGGGCGGCGATTGCCGTCCCACCGAAGCCATATCAAGAAGAACTATTCCCTTGATAAGCTCACGATGAAAGCAGTCATGGACAGCGCAAAGGGTTATCGACGACTCATTCCATCGCTAACGGCGCTGGTCGAGTTCGAGGCGGTAGCGAGACTGCGAAGCTTCACGCTCGCTGCTGCCGAGCTTGGCGTTACCCAGGCAGCGGTTAGCCGGCAAGTGAGGCTCCTGGAGGAAATGCTTGGCGTCCGCCTGCTCGACCGGTTGCATCGCACCACCACACTTACAAGCGAAGGCGAGGCCCTGTATGCGGTCGTTGCCGAGGCGATGGGAAAAATCGCGGGTGTTTTTGATCGCCTGTCGACCGGTATCGAAGACGAGGAACTTGTACTTGCAACGACCGCAGCGTTCTCGCATTTCCGCTTGATGTCCAGCCTCGCGAGGCTCAAGCGTCTTCAGCCGACCCTGCGCATTCGCCTTACCACGACCATGTTCACGGCGGACCTTCGCCACAACGAAGTCGATGCGGCGGTCCGTTGGGGCAACGGGCGGTGGAGCGATGGCACATCACACCTTCTTTTCGGCGAGCAGGTGTTTCCGGTATGCTCGCCAGCCTGGAAAGACGAGTTCGGTGCCCCCGCGTCCCTGGAAGAACTCGCGAACATGACGCTCATCGCATATGACCCGACGTCCGAAGGATGGCTGACCTGGGAGGAATGGTTCCGGGCCGTGGGCGCGTGTCCAACGAAACTCAAATACGGTGTGCGTACCTGTCTTTATACGGATGCAGTTCAGGCGGCCCGGCTTGGACAGGGGGTTGCGCTTGGCTTTGGTAGTCTGCTGCACGAACACCTCGCGTCAGGCGAACTCGTGCGTCTGACGAGCGCTTCCATTACGCTGAACGACGCCTACTATCTGGTCGTGCCACACGGCAAGGCCATGTCCCCGACGATTCAAGCGCTGATCGAAACGTTGAGAAACGCAGTCGGGATCTCCTGAGAAGCTATTTTCCGGACGGTCGGTGCACCGCGCTTGAACGTCTCGGCGGAGGCGCTGCGCGACAAGCTTTGCGCCGCGTTCGGACGCTCCCATTCCTAGTACGGCTTGATATCCCCTCGCCGCGTTCGAACGCGCCCTTGGCCCCGGCCGGCCGGCGTTTGCTGGACATGCCCGACCTATAATTTAAAGTAATACTTCCGCGAAAATAAAGCGCATTGACGCCGTTTTTAGGTAATCCAATACTCAGGGGTAACGCGGGAACATCCGAAGTCCCGATATCCCTAAACGTTGGAGAAAGACGATGTCTGAGTTCGTGTTGAAGCCCCTTGGTGAACTCGTTCGAAGCCGCGAGCCTGGGTGCGGATTGCCCGGAGAGGTTTTTAGCCGACAGGATGTATTTGAAACCGACGTCGACATTTTTTTCCACAAGCACTGGATTATGGTCGGTGTGACGGCGGACGTTCCGGAGCCAGGTGATGTTTCCGTGGTCGATATCGGCAAGGCGTCCGTCATCATCGTGCGCGATGACGACGAGAACGTTCGCGCATATCGCAATGTGTGCCGCCATCGTGGCGCGCGCCTGAAAGAAGCCGGAAAGTCGACGGTCGGCGTGCTCGTATGCCCGTATCACCAGTGGACGTACGACCTTGACGGCAGCTTGCGGCACACCAAGCACATGGGGAAGGACTTCGATGCCACCTGTCGCAGTCTGCGGCCAGTGCATCTCAAGGTTGTCGGTACGCATGTGTTCGTGTGTTTCGCAGAAGAGCCGCCGGCCGACATTGCGAAGCTCGAAGAAACGATGACTCCGCGCTTTGCCCCTTACGAATTGCAGAATACGAAGATTGCGTTCGAGTCGGAGATTATCGAAGACGGCAACTGGAAGCTCGTGATGGAGAACAACCGTGAGTGCTACCACTGCGAAGCGGGGCACCCGGAGCTGAAAATGTCGTTTATTCCCGAGTCCACCAGTTCGAGTTCGGACGGGATGGATGAGGTGTCGCTGAAAGCCTTCGACGAATATAACAAGCTCACTGCTGACAGCCAGAAAGATTGGGAAAGCGAGGGATTGCTTTGCACAGCGGTCGAAGAACTCAGCGGAGACGTCGCCACGCATTTCCGCACCCAGCGACTGGTCATTGCGGGCCATGGGGAGTCGCAGACGATAGACACCAAGGTCGCGTCGCGGAAACTGCTGGGTGATCTCAGTCGCCGTGACCTTGGTGACACACATATGTGGACGCACAACTCGTGGACGCATGTGATGAGTGACCACGCGATGATTTCCTACATCATCCCGCTCACTCCGGAAAAGACACTTGTTCGAACGAAGTGGCTGGTCCACGCCGACGCGGTGGAAGGCGTGGACTATGACCTCACGAAACTGACCGAGGTATGGGTCGCCACGAACGCCCAGGATGCAAGTCTCGTCGCCATCAATCACCGTGGTGCGAAGGACCCGGGATACATTCCCGGCCCGTACTCGCCGTCTACCGAAAACTATGTCGACCAGTTTGTAGATTGGTATGCCGGGCGTCTGAAAGCACACGGAATCTAACTCGCCAGACGCGCTTGAACAAGCGGACACTTCCTGTGTCCGCTTGTCGTACGATCCCTCAGCGCACAGGTACTTGCCCACGTGCGAAAGCATGTGCTTCACGAAGGACGGGCTTGCTCCGTCCTTTGTTGTCTCTTTACGACTAGAAGAGCCATGAGACTTTCAACGGTTGCTTTCGTTCTCCTGGGCCTCCTCGGGGGCATGAATCTCGTTTACATGAAATGGGCCACGGAACTCATCAGCCCGATTCAGGTGGCCTTCTTGCGCGTCCTTTTCGGCTTCCTCCCGTTGGCGCTTGCAGCCTGGCATCAACGCGCAATCACGCGCGACCAACTGCGCCTGCTGCCTCATTTTCTGATTATGGCGGCTGGCGCAACGGCCTTTTACTTTGTCGCTATCATCAAAGGGACCGCAATGGTTCCGTTGGGCATTGCAGGCGTTCTTGGCGGCTCGATTGCACTTTTTACTGCGATCTTTTCCCTACTCCTTTTGCGGACCGAAAAGCTAACCTTGATTATGGCTGCGGCTGTCATGCTTGGCTTTTTGGGCATTGTCCTTATCGCTCGTCCATGGGAGAGCGGAAGCGGCGCGATTAGCGCTATAGGAGTTCTGTG
The DNA here is from genome assembly GCF_040965635.1 of Paraburkholderia phymatum. GTDB lineage: Bacteria > Pseudomonadota > Gammaproteobacteria > Burkholderiales > Burkholderiaceae > Paraburkholderia > Paraburkholderia phymatum_B. Next base: position 186,481 of record NZ_JBFRCH010000009.1, on the reverse strand, counting down.
GTTGCTGGCGAGCGCGTGCGTCTTGGGACTTTCATACATCTACGTTCGCGTTTTCTTGTCTCCCGCCAACTTGCCGCCCCTCGCCTTGACCACATGGCAAATGGGGTTGGCGCTGCTCATTCTGTCGTTCTGCACGGATTTTACAGGGATGGACCGATTGCTCCTGGACTGGCGCGCGACTGCCGGTGTAATCGTGGGCCTTGGTTTTCTGGGAACTGGTGTGGCCTTCCTTATCTACTACTACCTGCTCGATGAGCTAGGTGCCGTCGCATCGTCAAGTGCTAACTACCTTGCTCCTGCCGTAGCCCTGTTGATAGGCTGGGCTCTCGGCGAGCGATTTGGGCTGCTGGAACTGGTCGCCATCGCGCTGGTTTTTGCCAGCATTGCCTTGGTTCAGATTGAGCAACAGCGGACAGTGTGTCTCCCTGCGTCCAGTAGCTGAGGCCTGGTCGAAATAGGCGCCTCCGCTGCGATGCAGTTCGGCCGATCTTCGAATCCGTTCGGGCAATACTCGACCGAGTGACAGCGGGGGAAGTTCGTCGACGTCGACAGATCCGACGCTGATCGACGCCATCGCCGTGTCATTGCATCCCACGCCTGTGTTACTACCACGCCGCCGACGCTTCGGCCGTCGTCCTCGAACTGACGCGGGTTCTCGCGGTTGCGCGTTGGACACCGCGACAACATAAGGCAAACATCAGTTCCAGTGGCATGTCGTTCGAGCAGTGACCGTTGCCCATTCTCTGCAGGTATCGCCTTCGGTGCTTGACGCGGCAAGGCGTGCACAAGACTCCAAGCCCGACGGGTAAGTATTTGCCCGTAGAACAAAAGAGCGAGATTCGACGGAAAATGACTTCCGAGACATTTTTGTGCGGAACAGTGGGCCGAATCGCGAGCCTTGTGAACGAATGTTCAGAAATGCCCGATCTGATGATTTGCGATGCCGGCTCGAACGTGGTGACATTCCTCTGATCGACTCACTGTCATGAAAACACTCCTTTCCCTCATCGCGGCGTCCGCGTTATGTATTACCCCGCTCATCGCCGGCGCACAGCAAACCGTTCGAATCGGCGTGTCGGCGCCGCTCACTGGCCTGGGCGCGTCCAATGGCAAGGACATCGAAAACGGCGTGCGTCTGGCAGTTGAAGAGGCGAACGCGCAACACAACAACATCGGCGGACAGCCGGTACAGTTTGAACTCGCATCCGTCGATGATCAGGGCGATCCGCGCATTGGCGTTCAGGTCGCGCAGAAGCTGGTCGACGATGGCGTCGTGGCCGTGGTCGGCTATTACAACTCGGGTGTGGCGCTTCCTTCCTCGCCGATTTTCGCGCGCGCGGGCATTCCGTTGATCGATCCGGCGGCGACGAATCCGGCGATCACGCGCCAGGGCTTGAACAACGTGTTCCGCATCATTGCGACCGACACACAGAACTCCGGCAACGCGGGCACGTATGCGGTGAAGGTCACGAAAGCGAAGCGGATCGCGGTGATGGACGACCGGACCGCCTTCGGACAGGGAGCGGTCGAAGAATTCAAGAAGGCCGTGCGAGCGGCCGGTGGCCAGATCGTGTCCGAGGAATATACCAACGACAAAGCCGTCGAGTTCAATGCGCAACTGACGAATATAAAGGCGGCCAACGCCGACCTTCTGTACTTTGGCGGGCTCGATGGCCAGGCGGGCCTGATCGTCAAGCGCATGAAGCAGCTTGGCTTGCGCGCGCAGTTCGTCGGCAGCGGCGGCATTGCTGACAGCGTCTTCATCGGTTCGGCGGGAAACGCGGCCGAAGGGGCGATGGCCTGGGAATACGGCCGGCCCGTCGATTCATTGCCCGAAGGCCGTGCGTTTGCGGACAAGTTCAAGAAGCGCTTCGGCGCGGATACGCTGACCTATGCGCCGTTCGCTTACGACTGTGCGTGGCTCGCCATCACCGCCATGAAACAGGCGAATTCCGTGAAGCCTGCTGTGTTTATGCAAACGCTCCGCACGATTCAATACAACGGCATCACTGGACGTATCTCGTTCGATAAATACGGCGATCTGAACAATCCGACATCGACGCTTTATCAGGTCAAGTCGATGAAATGGCAACCGGTGACGACCATCGGTGCGGAGAAGTGAGGGACGTCGCCGTTTGTCGGATTGAATGAACTGGTGGACTTCGAACGCTCGGTCGCAGAAACGGTATCGGATAGCGATTGCGATGAAGTCCGGGCGCGGCGACCTGACTGCGGACCGGCTTTCTCCTGAACGTCGATCCGCGTACAAGCTCATCAGGAACGCTTATACATAGGACAAGCAGTGCCTGGAGTATCGTTTTCCCCGCTTCAACTCGGCTATGTTGATCATGGGCTTTGCATGTGCGTCTGGAAGCGCTAACGCTAGATCGGGAAGAGGGAATGATGGAAAACGAAAGCGCGATCGCTCGCGGTCAGTCGGCGGTGATGGTCGTAACGCCACATACCGGGACATTGGTTCCGCCGGATCTGCTTGCCCATCCTGCCTGGGAAGCCGTCAATGGTCGACTATCGGACCCGGGAGGAAAGGCGCTTGGTGCCGTTGCGCGGAAACGCGGGATCACATGCATATCCGCCGCACTTCACCCGTGCGTAATTGACCTGAACGTTGCGCTGAACAATACCGCCTTGTCCCATCGATTGAACCGGCTGGGCCTTTGCCGTACACACACGTCGAGAGGAGAAGCGCTCTACTTGCCAGGAGCCGAACCCAGCGATGCGGATGTGCAGCGTCGGGTCGAGGAGCACTGGAAGCCGTTCCATGCGTCGATTCTGGCGGAACTGAGCCGGCTTCGCGAAACGCACGATAACGTGTTGATGCTGGTCTCACATGCGTGCGCTTGGCTGTCTCCGTATCGGACGCAGCCGGGCGGGGCTGATTGCAACTTCAGCACCAACCACGGTGCGTCCTGCGACAGAGCGATCGTCAGCGCGATGACCCATGCGGCGCAGGCACTGGAACGCTCATGGGTCGTCAACGGGAAGGTGGCCGACGCGTTCACTGCGCAGCGCTATGGTCGACGGGAGTGTGGTGTTCACGTCATCGAACTGGAAGTGGCAGGTCGGTGGCGCAGAGAACTCGAGCTTGCGCAGAGCGACGCGCGCGGTGACGCTGAATCCGATGCGCTTATGGTGGAGATTCTGTGCGCCGCTGAGCGCGCACTTGACGGCGTGGCCGCGCCAGGTGTTCCCGCCGACCTGTTTCGCGATTTTCACGACGCGTGTCTGGATTAGTTTTGCAGTATCGGCGGCAACACGGCTCTGAGGCTGAGGCGCGGTTCGAAGAAAACGCCATCGATTTACTGCTCGTCCGGGATGTAGACTTCTTCCGGTTGCAACGCCAGTGCCTTGGCGATGTCTCGCGAGACCTGCTTTTCGAAGGCGCGCTTGAGCAGGTCATAGAGATCGGCAGGCAGATGTCCCAGTTCGTTCTCGCGATGGGCGAGGAAGAACGACCTGCTTAAAGGGTGATATGGCCGTCCTTGCCGGGAAAACATGGTGAGCGGCACGACGCGGATTTCCGGCAGGTAGTGGCGCGATTGCCATAAGCACAACGGCGTCGTGAGCGCGAACCCGAGTCCGGCGGCAACCAGGCTCAGCATGGGATCTGTCGCGTCGAACTCGCACGTGCGATCGATATCTTCGCCATGTGACGCAAGGTAGGCGTCGACATGTTGACCAATCACAGAGCGCGAGCTGTATCGGATGAACTGAAGGTGACGGCTCAGTTCCGCGAGAGTTGTGATCCGATCGATTTCAAAGCTCTTGGGCAAGACGGCGACGTATGGCTCCGTGAAAAGCTTCTGGCGCTTGATGCCCGGGGCGTTTGAGAAGCTTGTCGTCGTCACCGCCATATCGACCTGGCGGGCCTCCAGTTGTGCGTCCAGGGTCGGCGTGATTCCGGACCACAATCTGATCTGATGCGATGTGCCGGACAGGGCCTTGATGATGATCGGGCCGATGGTCGCAGCGAATGAATCGACGCAGCCAAGACGAACGACGACACGCTTTGCGCGAGTGACGTTCCGCACGCTCTCGACCATCTGATCGGCGCCCTGCAGCAGAACGGTAGCGTGTTCGAACAGACGTTGCCCGGCGGCCGTCGGTCTTGCAGGCCGGGTGGTGCGGTCAAGAAGGCTCGTGTCCAATATCGATTCCAGCGCCTTTATGCGAAGGGAGACACCCGCCTGGGAAATGGCAAGCCGATTGGCAGCATCGGAAATAGATCCGGCTTCGACAACTGCAACCCAACTCGCAAGGAGCCCCCAATCCGGGAACTGCTCGGGAGCACTCTCTTTCACGATCGCCATGACGTTATCTGCCTGCTAGAAATCTTTCGTCCTTCGCCCGACTGGCTTGCGCCCGTCAGTTTCAGCGTGTGTCGATGCACAAGACCCGATGTGGCACGCACTTTCATCACGGCCCATGCGTCCTCCATGAAATCAGTGGTTGGTGCCGGCGTAGCACATCATGCTCGTCTTCCACCCACGATTAGTCGCGTGGTCGATGACACCGTGAAAAACGCCGAGCACTTCACTGATGCTCATTGTTCCGGCGACGCGGTGTTCGATCCACAACCCGTGCACCAGCGCCATTGCCTGCATTGCGTAGATTGTCGCCATCGTCTGATCGCAACCGGCTTTGCGCAGGTCCCATATGAAGTTGGACCGCAGTCGACGCGAGAAGGCGGTGCAAAGCCGTTGCACGTCCTTGTCGTATGCCGACGAACTCCACATGTGCGGCCATACGTTTGCGGCACCCGGACTCATCACTTCGTCACTGAAGCACATGTCCGCCGTGAATTTCATGCGTTCGACGGGATCGACAATGCCGCGACGTCCCGCCGTGAGCTGTTCGCGCACTCTTCGAATCATATAGACGAACGTCTTATAGACGAGGTTGCTCTTGTTCTCGAAGTGATGATGCACGAGGCCGACGGAAACGCCGGCGTGCTCGCTGACCTTCCTGATCGTAAGGTGTTCGAGCCCAACGTGGCCTACGACTTCGAGCGTCGAGTCGATCAGTCGATAGCGCATTCCTTCGTACTGAATGGGGTCGTCTTTCCGGCTATCAATCTCAGCGGCCCGCGACTTCTGTTCTTGCATTTCCCGATTCCACAGTTGATTGAGTAGCGCTTCGCGACGTGCCCCAGCGGACAGGGCGGCGACGAGGGCAGACGTCGACCAAATCTGAACATATGTTCATCCCATGTCAGGTACGTCGATGCCCTCGTGCCCGCATTCATATTGAACAATTGTTCACGAAAATAGCGCGCATTCAAGCAGGTGAAAACCCTGAGAAGTATCGACTCTACCGCGTTTTCCCCTATGACACCGACGCAAAAATGATTTTTGATTGAAGGAAGTTCGGATATATAGTTCTCGAAACAGTATTTGTACTGAACGTATGTTCAGCATGAAAGGCGGGCTGGCGGGAGGGGCTGCACCCCGTCGACGAATATGACGCACACTGTATGCTTATTTTGCTGAACCGTTGATCAATATGTTCGAGGCCCAACTGCCTGCACTCGCTGCGACCGTTTGCGCGGAAACAGGCAATCGGCATCGGCCGAACACGGGCAAAGGTCGGGGGCATTCGCGCCGCGGCTGAATGCAGTGAGCGGCCAGGACACGGAGAGCGGCGTGAGGGTCGCGTTCGACGAGGGTACTGCCCGACATGATTTTGGGCAGCGAGTGGGTTCGCTTCAGGTCGGGGCCGTCAACGACCAGAGTGAATCACGCATCGGTGTATAGAAGCTGACGACACCTGTCGTGCAGTCGTTGAGGCGAGATGCTTTTCATAACGACGGGCGAAACCAAAGCATAACGTTTGATTGAACAGTAAGACCGATTTTCTTTAAAGACTACTCTCGGCAGTGAGGTAAAGCGTTGAGGAGTGACACGGCCAAAAGAGGTGTCGCTTTTAGTCGATAACCGCAGGCCCTGCGCTTCCCCGTAGTCCGTCCCAATTGCTTTTTCGTAAAAGGAGTTAGCGTGATCTCAGGCCCACAATTCCCGTTGCCGGCAAACGAAACCGAAGTGAGTTTCCGTTCCGGCACCGCTGCTGCGGCAGAGCTTTCCAAAGCACTGGAGCAACGAGAAGTAGTCGACATTCCGACGGTGATCGGTGGTAAGCGCTACTACTCGAACGACACCGTCGAAGTGCGTGCACCGCACGACACGCAGCGCGTACTCGCGCGCATTCATCGTCCGACGGAAAGCCAGATCGCCGAAGCGATCAAGAGTTCGGGATCTGTCGCGAAGGACTGGGCGAGCCTGACGCATGCAAGCCGCGCGACGATCCTTCATCGGGCCGCCGACATTGTGGCGACGCGTTCGCGCATGCGCATCAATGCGGCCACGATGCTCGGGCAAAGCAAGACGATCGATCAGGCCGAGCCTGACAGCGCATGCGAATTGATCGATTTCCTGCGCTTTAACGCATACAACGCTCAACGCGTGTATGCGGAGCAGCCGATGTCGGTTCCCACTGCTGTCAATCGCGCGGACTGGCGCCCGCTGGAAGGTTTCGTCTACGCGGTTTCGCCTTTCAATTTCACGGCGATCGGCGCGAACCTCACGACGGCACCGGCCATCATGGGCAATACGGTTCTCTGGAAGCCGTCGGAGAAGTCGGCACTCGCGAACTGGATCTTCTACGAAGCGCTCGAAGAAGCTGGGCTGCCGCCGGGTGTGATCAACTTCGTCCCCGGCGATGCCGAGTTGACCACGCGTGTCGCTCTGTCTTCGCCGGATTTGGCAGGCATTCACTTTACCGGATCGTCGGCTGTGTTCCAGTCGCTCTGGAAGGGCGTTGCATCGAAAGTGGAAAGCTTCCGCACCATTCCGCGACTCGTCGGCGAGACGGGCGGAAAGGACTTCGTTCTGGCGCACCCATCGGCGAATGCATCGGAAATCGCAATCGCATTGATCCGTGGTGCGTTCGAGTATCAAGGCCAGAAATGCAGCGCTGCGTCACGCGCCTATATCCCGCGCAGTCTCTGGGCGGCCGTGAGTCAGGAAATGCGTGACCGTCTCGCGCAGTTGAAAGTCGGCGATGTCGCGCAGTCCGATACCTTCATGGGCGCTGTGATCTCCCAGGCCTCGCACCAGAAATTGAGCCGGGCGCTGGCAGCGGCCAGAGAAGATGCGAGCGTCAAGATCGTGTCAGGCGGGAAGACGTGGTCGGAGCCGGGCTATTTCGTCGAGCCGACGGTATTGGAAGTGAGCGACCCGAAGCACGCGCTGATGAAAGAAGAACTCTTCGGTCCCGTTCTTTCAGTGTTCGTTTATGACGATGCGAACTGGGAAGAGACGCTGCAACTGATCGATTCGACCAGCCCCTATGCGTTGACGGGTTCGATCTTCTGCACCGACCGCTTCGCCCTGCATCGCGCAGAGCAGGTTCTGATCAACGCCGCGGGCAACCTCTATCTGAATGACAAGCCGACGGGCGCGATGATCGGCCAGCAACCGTTCGGCGGCGGTCGCGCGAGCGGAACGAACGACAAGGCAGGCTCCTACCTCAACCTTCTGCGCTGGGCATCCCCGCGCGTGGTCAAGGAAACGTATCTGCCCCCGCGCGACTGGCAGTTCGGCGCTTAAACCTGATTCCGGCTTCTCCTGAGGAAATGTCATGTCTACCATTGTCTCTTTCAAGAATGTTCAGAAGACGTACGACGGCGAGACGCTCGTCGTCAAAAATCTCAACCTCGAGATCCAGGAGGGTGAGTTCTTGACGATGCTCGGGCCGTCGGGCTCTGGAAAGACAACGTGTCTCATGATGCTAGCGGGCTTCGAGACCGCAACGCATGGCGAAATCCTGCTTCAGGGGAAGCCGATCAACCGTATTCCGCCGGAGCGCCGCAACATCGGCATGGTGTTCCAGAGCTACGCGCTCTTTCCGCACAAGTCAGTGGCGGAGAACCTCGCCTTTCCATTGAAGGTGCGGAAAGTATCGAAGGATGAGATCGCGCGAAAGGTGAAGCGCGCGCTCAACATGGTGAACATGGAAAAGTTCGCCAATCGCATGCCGGCCCAGCTGTCGGGCGGGCAGCAGCAACGGATCGCTGTCGCGCGGGCGCTCGTGTTCGAACCTGCGCTCGTGCTGATGGACGAGCCGCTCGGCGCGCTCGACAAGCAGCTTCGCGAGCAGATGCAATACGAGATCAAGCAGATTCATGAGCAGAGCGGTTTGACCGTCGTGTATGTCACTCACGATCAGGGCGAGGCGATGACCATGTCCGACCGGATTGCTGTCTTCAACAACGGCATCATCCAGCAGCTCGCGCCGCCGCCTGCACTGTATGAAAACCCTGAGAATGCGTTTGTCGCGCGGTTTATCGGCGAGAGCAATGAACTGCTTGGAACGGTCGCGTCCGTGGATCGCGAGCGCTGTACGGTCAAGCTGGAAAGCGGACAGAACATCCAGGCATTCGCCGGCCCGAGTGTTCGCGGGACTGGCTCCGCGAGCATCTCCTTGCGACCGGAAAGGGTGACGGTCGGCGATCTGGCAAAGAACTGCGACAACGTCTTTCAGGGCGGTGTCAAGGATCTCATCTACTACGGCGATCATCTTCGCGTGGTCATGCAGGTGTGCGGGAGAAACGACTTCATCGTGAAGCTGCCGAACAACGGCGTCGCGCGTCAGCTGCGTATTGGTGATTCAGTGCACGTCGGGTGGATGGCGGAATGCTGCCGCGCGTTGCAGTAACTGACTGAACACCGCGTAACGAACCGACATGACGCACGCGGAAACCAAAGGAAAAAATTAGTAGAACTAGTGGAGACGAAGGAGAACCACGTGCCGCAGGGCGCCGGCTTTTCCTGGTTTCATCGGATGGCGATTGCAGGCCCATCCGGGTACGAAAGTTTGGTGTTGAATTGACGAGGAGGACGCGGCGCTAGCCGCTGGACGATGATGATACTTCCCCACGATATGGCCGTGCCCGCGGACCAGTCACCTCAAATGACTGTGAAGGACTCGAAAAGTCTCAAGGCAAAGCTCCGCAGCGCTGAACGCACCGAGCGCGTGAAGGCTTTCCTTCTGGTAGCTCCGCTGCTGATCTTCCTCCTTGTCACCTTCCTTGTTCCCATCGGAAGTCTGCTGATGAAGAGCTTCCGGGACCCGACGCTTTCCCAGGAGATGCCGCACGCATCCGCGCTGCTTCGGGAATGGGACCCGAGCGGAGACAAGCTGCCAGGGGAGCAGGTGTATGACGCATTCGCCCATGATCTCCTTGCGGCAAAGGGAAGCGAGGGCGTGAGCCGGATCGCGTCGCGACTGAACTACGACGAAGCCGGAATGCGAAGCCTGCTCATGAAGACGGCTCGTCGTCTGGGCGATGAGGGCACGGGATCATGGCATCAGCGCCTCACCGCGATCGACGCGCGCTGGGATGACATCGCTGCATGGTCCACGCTCAAATACGCTTCGTCGCCATGGACGTTGGGCTACTACCTGAAGGCATTCGATTTCAAACGCGACAGTCATGGTGCGATCGTGCGCCAGAGCGAGAGCGAACGGCTCTACGTCGATGTTTTCGTTCGGACTGCATGGGTGAGCATTGCGGTCAGCGCGCTCTGTTTGCTGTTCGGATACCCGGTTGCGTTTTTCCTTGCCAACATACCGGCACGCTACAGCAACCTGTTCATGATCATGGTTCTGTTGCCCTTCTGGACGTCGATCCTGGTGCGGACGACCGCCTGGGTGGTCGTGCTGCAGAGTAACGGGGTGATCAACGATGTGCTCAAGCACCTCGGCTTGACGGACCACGGATTACCGCTGATCTACAACCGTTTCGGCGTATTGGTTGCGATGACGCACATTCTGCTGCCGTACGCGATCCTGTCGCTCTATTCGGTGATGAAGGGCGTCCCGAACATCTACATGAAGGCGGCACGTTCGCTTGGCGCGGGTCCGATCCACTCGTTCTTCCAGGCGTATTTCCCGCAGACGCTTCCGGGTGTCGGAGCGGCAGGGATGCTGACGTTCATTCTCGCCGTCGGCTACTACATCACGCCGGCGATCGTCGGCGGCCCGGACGATCAGCTGGCCAGCTACTACATCGCAAATCATGTCAACAACACCTTGAACTGGGGCCTGGCAAGCGCGCTGGCTTCCATTCTGCTCGCAGGGGTGCTGCTGATTTATGGCGTGTTTGTCCGCATGACGGGCGGCGCCGGCGTCAAGTTGGGGTGATCGAAATGTTCAGTTTTCCCGCATATGTAACGATCTGGGGACGTCTGGGACGATGGGCGCATGTGATCCTGTCGGTGGCAGTACTTGTGTTTCTGATTTCCCCGATCCTGGTCGTGATGCCGCTGTCGTTCAACTCGCAGCCGTACTTCACCTATCCGATGCCAGGCGTCAGCCTGCGCTGGTACCAGGACTTCCTGAATAGTCCGGAATGGATGCTGGCGCTGAAAAATACGCTGATCGTGGGCGTTGTTTCGACGCTGCTCGCAACCTCGCTCGGCGTGATGGCTTCCCTCGGGTTGACTCATCCGCGCCTGAGGGGAAGGGCGCTCATTACGGGCATTCTTGTTTCGCCGATGATCGTTCCGTTGATCATTACGGCAGTCGGCGTGTACTTTGCCTTCAGTCCCTTCGGCCTTGTCAACAGCCTGACGGGTCTGATCCTCGCGCACGCCGCGCTTGGCGTGCCGTTTGTCGTCGTCACCGTGACGGCGACGCTCGCAGGCTTCAACGAAACGCTGTCACGGGCAGGCCGCAGCCTGGGTGCCTCGCCGCTGCGCGTTTTCATGCAGGTGAAGCTTCCCATCATTGCCCCTGGCGTGATCTCGGGCGCGCTGTTCGCGTTTGCAACCTCATTCGATGAGATTGTCGTCGCCCTTTTCCTGACGGGCACCGACCAGCGAACGGTACCGCGTCAAATGTGGGCAGGTATCCGTGAGCAGCTCAGTCCCACCATCCTGGCCGTGGCAAGCGTACTCGTCGTCATCTCGACGCTGCTGCTCATCACGCTCGAACTACTGCGGCGCAGAACCGAGCGTCTGCGCGGAACGGCCAATCAGTTCTGATCAATCGGTCAACAAACAAGCATTCACCAGGTAACCTCATCATGCTGTCGGATATCCAATCGATGCAAAGCGGCACGGCAGACCTTAAAACACTGCGTCAGCGTATTCGCGACGCCTCATCGCTTGCCGAGGAGGTCGTCGTGTGGGGGCTGATCGAAGAGGCGCGCATGGACGCGCCGACGCTCGCCAGGGCGCAGGCTCTTGCCGCGCGGCTCGCCCAGGGCGTGCGTGACGCGCGTATCAACGCGGGCGGCGTCGATCTCTTGACGCAGGAGTTCTCGCTCGACAGTCGCGAGGGCATCGCGCTGATGTGCCTCGCCGAAGCGATGCTTCGGATTCCCGACACGGAGACCCGCAACCAGCTTATCCGCGACAAGATCGTCGACGCGGACTGGAGCGCGCATATCGGCAAATCCCCGTCGCTGTTCGTCAACGCGACGGCTTGGGGTCTGCTTTTCACCGGCAAGCTCCTGAAGCAACCGGACGAGAACGCGCTCGCGGAAGCGCTGTCGCGCGTCGTTCGCAAGGGTGGGGAGGCGGTCGTGCGCGCCGGCGTCGCGTACGCGATGCGGATGCTTGGCAAGCAGTTCGTCACGGGGCAGACGATTGAAGAAGCGATCGGCGTGGCCAAGGGACGCGAGGCTGGCGGATACCGGTACACCTATGACATGCTTGGCGAAGCGGCGCTCACGGATGAGGATGCGCAGGCCTATTTCGAGTCGTACCGCCATGCCATTGAAGCGATCGGGAAGGAAGCGAAGGGCCAGGGACCCATCGACGGGCCGGGCGTTTCGGTCAAGATCTCGGGCCTGCATCCGCGATACGAGCTGGCGCAACGCGACAGGGTATTGGACGAGATGTATCCGCGACTGCTGCAACTCGCACAGATCGCGAAGCAGTACGGCATTGGCTTCCACCTTGACCAGGAGGAGTCGGCGCGATTCGACCTGACCCTGGAGATGCTGGAGCGTCTGTGCGCCGAGCCGAGTTTGAAAGGCTGGAATGGTATCGGTATTTCGTTGCAGGCGTATCAGAAGCGCGGCAGGGCGGTGGCGGACTGGATCATCGCGCTCGCTCGCGCCAACGGGCGACGGATCAATATCCGTCTCGTCAAGGGCGCTTACTGGGATACAGAAATCAAGCTCGCGCAGGATGCCGGCGCGGTGGGCTACCCGGTATTCACGCGCAAAGTGCATTCGGATGTCAGCTACATCGCGTGCGCGAAGGCTCTGCTCGATGCGCCGGACGCCATCTTCCCGCAGTTTGCATCGCATAACGCGTTCACAGTCGCGGCAGTGCATACGCTTGCCGGGGACAAGGACTACGAGTTCCAGTGTCTGCATGGCATGGGCGAGACCGTATACGACCAGGTCGTGGGCGCTGCCAAGCTGAACCGTCCGTGCCGCATCTACGCGCCCGTGGGGCCGCACGCGACGTTGCTTGCTTACCTCGTCCGCCGTCTGCTGGAGAACGGCGCGAACTCTTCGTTCGTGAACCAGATCGTCGACCCCGCCGTCAGCATTGCCGACATCGTCGAAGACCCCGTCGCAAAGGCAGCGAGAACGGGCGGTAAGCCGCATGCCGGCATTGCATCGCCACGCAATCTGTTGCCGGGCCGTGTCAACGCGGCAGCGCTGAACTTTTCCGGGGCACCGGAGTTCGAGCGAGCGGTGGCGGAAATCCGGGCGAACCGCGTGAATGCGCATTCGTTGATCGCGGGAGCAGGAGATGTCAAATCCGAATCGACTGCCGTGGTCTATAGCGCGGGCGATCTCGCCGAGGCTATTGGTAGTTTCGCAAGCTGCAAGGTAAGCAGTGTGGGAGCGGCTCTGGACGCTGCAGGTCAGGCCGCTTCCACGTGGGGCCTCAGAACGGCGGCCAGCCGCGCCGAAGTTCTGGAACGGGTTGCGAGCGATCTGGAAGCTAACGCGTCGCGAATTGGTGCACTGTTGTCGCTTGAAAATGGAGCAACGCTTTCGGAGGCTGCGGAAGAGGTCCGAACCGCCGTCAATCTGTGCCGGTTGTACGCGTTCCAGCTGACGAGTGACAGGGCCTTGTCAGACGCGCAGCCGCTGGGAACCGTCATCAGTCTCACGCCTTTCGAGTGTCCGCTCAGCTCGTTCGTCGGGCATGTATCGGCTGCCCTCGCGGCCGGCAACGCTGTTATTGCGAAGCCGTCGTCGGACGCTTCGCTGATCGCGTTCGAAGCCACCCGGGTCTTCCACGGCGCGGACGTTCCTCACGACGTGCTTCAGCTCGCGTTTGGTGATGGCGCGACGGTTGGTAAAGCGCTCATATCCGATCAACGCGCGGCCGCAGTTCTTTTCGCGGGTTCGCGTGAGGTGGCCCGTTCTATCGCCGTGCAACTCTCTGCTTCCGCGCAGCCGGCAAAATTGATCGCCACCTACGGCTCCGTCAACTCGATGATCGTCGACAGTTCGGCTCTGCCCGAGCAGGTCATCTCGGACGCTATCGTCTCCGCGTTCAGATCGGCGGGACAGGCGGCATCGTCGCTACGCATCCTGTGCTTGCAGGACTCGACGGCAGACAAGGTGCTGCGCATGCTCAACGGCATGCTCAGCGAGCGCAACACGGGCGACCCGCTGAGCGGTGCGACAGACATCGGGCCGATGGCCTCGCGCAAGGCGCGCGATGGCGCCGAGACATACATCGAGCAGCTCAAGCGTCGCGGCTTCCGGATTACCCGGGGCAAGCTGGGCGCGGGCACCGGCAATGGAAATTTCGTTGCGCCCGCGATCGCGGATATTGGCGATATCGGATCGCTTGCCGCAATCGATCCGTCGGTAACGGGACCCATCCTGCACGTCGTACGCTACGAAACCGGCAACATGGAAGCGCTCATCAAGGCGTTGAACGGATTGGGCAGTGGCGTGCAGGGCCTGCACACGCGCATCAACGAAGCGGCGGGTACGCTGCTGTCGTTGTCGGAGGCGAGCAGTATCTGCGTCAATCGGGCGATGCTGGATGCCTTCCCGGGTATGCAACCCATGGGCGGTAACGGAGCGTCGGGGACGGGCTCGATGATTGCCGGTCCGCTGACGCTGATCGGCCTCACCCGTTCGACTGCGAAAGCGTACGCAGCGGACGTGGGACCGTTCGCCCCATCGCAGGCGGCCGTGAGCGACAAGTATTTCGAGTTTCCGGTCGCTTCGGCAGAGGGCCGCTTCATTGCCCGGATGATCGCGCAGACTCAGGCACGGGCCGACTCCAGGCAACGCGTCGAGGCGATCGCCAACACATCCGCCGCACGGCGTCTCAGTGGCGACGCACAAGCGCGGCTTGCGCGGTACAAGGCGCAGCTTCTTCGCCTCGCGGATAGCTTCCGGCCTCTGAGCTTGCCGGCCCTCACAGGCGAGGAGAACACCGTCGAGCTACTGCCTCGCGGACAGGCCTTCTGTGCCGCGGACTCCGTCGAGGCGTTGCTGGTTCAGGCAACGGCCGCGTGTGCGTTAGGCAATGAAGTGCTGCTGCTGAAATCGTCGGTTGCGGATGAAATTGCAGCCGCTCTCGGTACCGGTTGCCGTGTCGTCGACGCCGCGGATGCTGCTCGGGTTCTCGATGCCGAGGTACCCGGCGTTCGCCCGCATGTGGTCCTCGCGACGGCTGACCAGCGAGGCGTGGGCAATCTGCGGCGCATGGCGGCACAGCAGATGATCGGCATCGCAGTGACGCACGACGACGGCACCTACGACTGGACGCAACTGGTTCGCGAGCGCATCACGACCGTCAATGCGAGCGCTGCGGGCGGCAACACGCAGCTAATGGTGATGAGCGAGGACGTGGTCTAGGCGGGAAGCGGGGCGGTTGCAAGCCGCCTCGCCAGATGTGCGGCCGATAGCTTATCCGGCCGCATCGCTTATCCCAGCCGTTTTCAGGCTTTGCATGCCTTTACGTCTCGTCAGTCGTGTTGTCGCTGATGGCGATGCACTGACGGACAAGCGAAGCGAGCGTCTCGCACTTGAGCCGATCAACGTGGCCGTGAGGGCGTTGAACAGGAACAGGTCAGCAGGTTCGACTACCGGCGGCGACGCTCAAATGATCCGGTATCAGGAGATTCTGCTGTGCAAGAAGCGATGTTCACTTTCGATCAAGGGCGGATTCCGCTCCTGATTTCCATTCCGCATCTGGGCACGGAGATTCCGGCCGCGATCGCGGCGCAGATGACGGACGCGGCTCGTGCTGTCGCCGATACGGACTGGCATCTCGACCGCCTTTACAGCTTTGCGAAATCGGCTGGCGCTTCCGTCCTGGGCGCCCGCTTCTCGCGCTATGTCATCGACCTCAACAGGCCGCCGGGTGGTGAAAGCCTGTACCCGGGGCAGACGACGACGGGCCTTTGTCCGACGGAAACGTTTCGCGGTGAACCGCTGTATCTGGAAGGAAAGGCGCCGGACCAGGACGAAGTGCAAAGGCGTCTCGAACGATACTGGCGGCCGTACCATGACAAGCTGCGCGCTGAACTGGAGACGATGAAGCAGCAATTCGGGCAAGCGCTGCTGTGGGAAGCCCACTCGATCGCCAGCGTTCTGCCGCGACTGTTCGAGGGCAAGCTTCCTGACCTGAACATCGGCACGAACGCCGGCGCCAGCTGTGATGCCAGCATTCTGGAAGCAATCTCATCAGAACTGGTCAACGGACAGCCGTTCACATGGGTCGCGAATGGCCGGTTCAAGGGTGGCTATATCACGCGGGCATTCGGTCAGCCGTCGAACGGTATCCACGCGGTGCAGCTCGAGATGTGCCAGTCGACCTATATGGATGAAGATGCACCGTTCGGTTATCGGCAGGATCTTGCTGAACGGACTCAACCTGTGATCGAGCGCATGATGTCCGCGGCCGCTGCCGCGACATTGAAACTCCGCGCAGCAACTTCCTGATCACAAGCAACCAGAATATGCGCCCGTCAGGGTTGAGGGCTTCGAGCACGACGGCTATCGGTTCCTGGGAGCTTTATCTCCAGACTTTAGCCATACGATACTTTCGACTCCCGCTTAAGGCTCCCGCGTAAAAAAGGCCGGTGCCGCGTACTTCATGCGGTGTCGGCCAGTTACCCAAGGAGATGGTGAAATCGTGCGGCGCTGATGTTGCCGCGTTACAGCGACTGCGTGATCTGCGGAACAGCTTCGAACAGATCGGCGACGAGGCCGTAGTCGGCAACGCCGAAAATCGGCGCTTCAGCGTCCTTGTTGACTGCGACGATGATCTTCGAATCCTTCATGCCCGCCAGATGCTGGATGGCCCCGGAAATTCCGACGGCCACATAGAGTTCCGGCGCCACGATCTTCCCCGTCTGACCGACCTGCAGATCGTTGGCCGCATAGCCCGAATCCACCGCGGCGCGCGACGCGCCGATCGCAGCACCCAGCTTTTCAGCGAGCGGATCGAGGATCGCAAAGTTCTCGGCACTGCCGAGGCCTCGTCCGCCCGATACCACGACGCGCGCAGCCGTCAGATCCGGACGGTCGCTTTTCGCGATCTCGCGACGAACGAATGTCGACAGGCCGGTGTCTGCCGCCGCCGTCACTTCGGTGATGCTGGCGCTTCCGCCTTCCGCGGGGGCTGCATCGAACGCGGTGGTGCGGATCGTCGCGACCTTCACGGTATCTCTCGTCTGCACGGTCGCGATGGCGTTGCCCGCATAGATGGGTCGCTGGAACGTGTCGGGTGCATCGATCGCGATCACATCCGAAATCTGTGACGCGTCGAGCTTCGCAGCGACGCGCGGCGCCGTGTTCTTGCCGGCCGCAGTCGCGGGAAAGAAGACGTGCGTATAGTCGCGCGCCAGTCCGACGATCTGCGCAGCGACGTTCTCGGCCAGTCCGTCGGCGAGATGAGGCGCATCGATGAAGATGACCTTCTCGACACCCGCAATCCGGGTTGCGGCTTCGGCTGCGGGACGGGCATCGCTGCCCGCGACCAGGACATGCACGCCGCCCGCAATTTTCCGTGCTGCCGACACGGTATGCAGCGTCGAGCTTTTCACCTGAGCGTTGTCGTGTTCCGCAATAACAAGCGTCGTCATTTAAATCACCTTTGCTTCGGATTTGAGTTTCTGCACCAGCGTT
This sequence comes from Paraburkholderia phymatum, assembly GCF_040965635.1. Lineage (GTDB taxonomy): Bacteria > Pseudomonadota > Gammaproteobacteria > Burkholderiales > Burkholderiaceae > Paraburkholderia > Paraburkholderia phymatum_B. The sequence goes on along the minus strand of NZ_JBFRCH010000009.1, from coordinate 169,335 downwards.
GCGACGTCGGGGACGATCACGCCGGCCTTGCGCGCCGCAGGCTCGACCACTTTGAGCGTCTTGAGGCGAGGGGAGGGATCGACTCCCAGGTCGGCGGGCTTCAGGGTGTCGATCGGCTTCTTCTTCGCCTTCATGATGTTGGGCAGCGTCACGTACCGCGGCTCGTTCAGACGCAGGTCCGTCGTGACGATTGCCGGAAGACGGATCGTAATCACTTCAAGCCCGCCATCCACTTCACGCGTGACGGTCGCCGAACCGTCGCCGATTTCGATGTTGCTGGCAAACGTTGCCTGAGGCCAGTCGAGCAGCGCCGCGAGCAGCTGGCCGGTCTGGCCCGCGTCGTCGTCGATCGCCTGTTTGCCGAGGATGACGAGCTGCGGCTGTTCCTTGTCGATGACGGCTTTGAGCAGCTTGGCGACCGCCAAAGGCTGCAGTTCGGCATCCGTCTCGACGAGCACACCACGGTCTGCACCGATAGCCAGAGCAGTGCGAAGCGTTTCCTGGCATTGCGGCACGCCGCACGACACGGCGACCACTTCCGTAGCCTTCCCTGCTTCCTTAAGGCGCGTCGCCGCTTCCGTGGCAATCTCGTCGAACGGATTCATCGACATTTTCACGTTGCCGATATCGACACCACTTTGATCGGCCTTCACGCGCACCTTCACGTTGTAGTCAACGACGCGCTTTACTGCAGTCAGTACCTTCATTTCATGTTCCTCAAGTTCAGACGGTCGCCCGTTCAATGATCACGAGCTGTGGGATGGGACCAAAGCCTCCATCTTTTCCGCCGACCGGGTCGGGGCTGATCCGAACCGGATGTTCCAGATGTTGAAAGACAGCAAACTGGTCTACGGCGATCCGGTGCTGTGCTGCCTCCTTCGAATCTGCGGCGTGGCATGCACGACCCGCCGCCAGCACGATGGCCGTGGCACTCGCGGGGATGGTCACGGGATCTGTGAGGGCACGCACTGTCGGCCGGCAGGTGTGCCTTCTGCACATGACGTTGAGCGCGGTCACAGGCCCGTCTATCAACGAAGCGTCCCATGCGATGCCGCCGTCATATTCGGCTACTGCGAACGGCGTAAGCCTCGTCGTCACGCTGCCCGCGCGCAACACGACCCCGTTGCCCCGCAGAATGACGGATAACCGCGTCATGCCTTCGAACGTCGAATACGGACCGTCGCGTTCGACCTCTGCAATGCTCACGCGCCAGTCGGTTCCCTCCGCAGCCAGGGTTCTCGTTACGCCCTTGCCGTTGCGCCATTTCCCGGAAGGTATTGAGGCGATATCGCGCACTTGCATCGGGGACATCGGCTGGTCCTCAGGAAACGGCGCCCAGACCATACTTGCCCGTCAACAGCTCGCCCGTTGCAAAGCGTTCGATGGAATACGGCTTGAGCGATACATCTGTCTGCATACCGAGCGCCTCCTGAGCGAGCACGCGTCCCACCGTGGGCGACAGCTTGAAGCCGTGACCCGAGAAGCCGTAGCCGACGATGAGACCTTCGATTCCGGGCAGCTTGCCGAGAACGGGGTTCCAGTCGGGCGTGACGTCGTAGACGCCCGTCCACGAGGAAGCGATGCCCGCCGTTTCGTACTCGGGGAAGCGCTCGGCGACCTGGGCGCCGACGTCGACGATGTAGTCCATCGGAATGTCGCCCTGCTCGGTGTCGGCCGCGTTCAGCTTCTCGCCGACAACGCCTTCGCTGACCAGCATCTGGCTGCCGCCGTAGCTGCGGTAGTAGAGCATGCCCGGGGATGCCAGGTCCTTGAAGACGGGCATCTTGAACGTGTACTTCGCCGCTTCGCATTCGAGCGCGAGCACGGCATGGCGCTCCGGCATGATCGGAAGCTCACGGTCGGTCCAGCCCGCAAGCTCGGGTGTCCAGATGTTCTGCGTGCTGATTACCGTGGACGTGCTGAAGTCGCCGATGCTCGTCGATACGCCGACGACCTTGCCGTTCTCGAACAGAATCTTGTTGACGTTGACGTTTTCCTTGATCGTCACGCCGCCGCGGCGTGCGGCGCGTGCAAAGCTCGTTGCGACGAGGTATGCATCCGCGAACCCGGCTTCCGGCTCATAGCCGATAAGCGCTGCGTCGTCGAACCGGGCGATTGGCATCAGTTCTCTCGCTTGTTGCTGGTTCAGCAGTTCGAGCGGAATGCCTTGCTCTTTCTGCTGATTCAGCGAGGCGCGCAGAGGCTCGAGCTTGTCACCTTCGCTCGCGACGATCATGTAGCCGCACTTCACCAGACCGCACGACGCCTCTTCATCGCCCAGGTAGGACGGGAAGTTGTTGAAGACTTCCCACGATTTTCTCGCCAGTTCGACGTTTTCCTTGACGGAGTAGTGAGTGCGCAGGATGCCGGACGACTGTGAGGTCGTTCCGGCGCCGATCAATCCGCGATCCAGTACCAGAACGTTCTTCGCCCCGAGTCTGGAGAGCTGGAAAGCCACAGAGCTGCCGATAACGCCGGCGCCAATTACAACCACATCGAAATTGTTCACGGTTTGCGTCCTTCATTGAGCAAGGTGTGAGTCAAGTGTGCGACTAGAAATAATTTCGCGCGGCAATATAAGCACGCTCTATTTTCAATTTAAGTGTCGCGAGGGCGGGTTTAGTGGAATGTTGCAGCTGCGGACGACCAGGATGTCTTACCCCAACGCAAAATCCTGGATGCTTCGACTTTGCTGGGCTTCAAGATTTGCGCAGTAGAAGAACTCGAAAACCAATGGTGCGGTTTCCGGGAACGTTCGCTGAAGAGTCGGCGTAATGGTGTCCCGGGCGATCGAAAGGGCTTCACGCGAGACGGTTTCGGCTATGGTCGGCCGTTCGGAGCGCCGGGTCAGAATGAACATGTCACGGTGACCGAGCCGCATGTTGGGCAGGGGAACCACCGTTGTGCTCCCGAGTCGGGCGCGATACCGATAGAGGCATAGCGGAGTGGTTATCGCGCAGCCGAACCCGGCGTCGACGAGGCTCAGGAGTGCTTCCGTGCTGTCGAGTTCATATCGCTTCGGCGCGTACACGCCTATCTGACGCATGAAGCGCTCAATCTGCGCTCCGATTCGCGAGCCGGTGCTGTAACGTAGAAGAGGGAGTTCGCGCACGATCCGTTCGAGCTGACGATGATCCGCGAATTTCTTCGGAGCAACTGCTACGAACTGCTCGGATAACAGGGGCCGTGCTTCGATTTCTTCTATGTTCGCCGCTGCGTCGCTGCAAATCGCCAGGTCCAGCTCACCAGCAGACAGTCTGGCATTGAGCGTGTGACTGGCGCCCGACGAAATGGACAATTCGCTGACTTGTGGACCTAACAACTGGACCAGACGCGGTCCGAAGATCGCGGCGAACGAATCGACGCAGCCAATTCGCAGGCTTCGGGCTTGATTGCCGGCAGCTGAGCGCACATGCGATGCGACTGCGTGCGCGTGTTCAAGGAGTCCCGTCGCGTTCGAGAACAGGATCTTGCCGGCAGCGTTCGGCCTGACCGGCCGACACTCCCTGTCGAATAGCGCGACCCCCTGTTCTCGCTCCAGTGATGCGATCAATTGACTGACTGCGCTCTGCGTGACACCGAGGACCTTTGCGGCCTTGGTCATGGATCGCGTTTCGCAGACTGCCACGAATGCCTGAAGTGCATGGAGGTCCACTCCAACGGTCTCAGTTCGCATATCCACCTCCATCTTGGGTGAATGGTGCCGCGAGACTGACCGGGCCGAGCTAATTCAAACGATTCTTGAGACCAGCATAAGCGGCCGTTATGTCTTGCACCTGGCAAATTCGTCTGTTCTACGATCCGCCTCCGTTGATCGTCGATACGCGATCAGAACCCAGGTGCGGGCAACGTCCCTACGGGGATGTCCTTCTCCCGATGCTCACAAGTGTTTTTGAATATGAACGCGCAAAGTCTGCTCGAACAATTCGGTCCGCGAGAAGCAATGGAATATGACGTCGTCATTGTCGGCGGCGGGCCGGCGGGCCTTGCCGCCGCGATCAGGCTCAAGCAGCGTGCCGCTGAAATCGGCGTCTGCGTACTCGAAAAGGGCTCTGAAATCGGGGCGCACATCCTCTCGGGCGCGGTGATGGACCCGCGCGCGTTGAATGAACTGATGCCGGACTGGAAGGAAAAAGGGGCACCTCTGGAGGTTGAAGTGACGGAAGACCGCTTCCTGTTCCTCTCCGAAACGGGCGCCAGGGCCGTGCCGAACTGGGCGCTCCCCGACAACTTCAAGAATCACGGCAACTACGTGATCAGCCTCGCGAACGTGACGCGCTGGCTGGGTCAGCAGGCCGAAGCGCTGGGCGTCGAGATCTTCCCGGGCTTTGCAGCGGCGGAAGTGCTGTACAACGACGACGGCTCCGTCAAGGGCGTGGCAACGGGCAACCTGGGCATCGGCAAGGACGGCGAGCCGACGGAAAACTTCCAGCTCGGCATGGAACTGCACGCGAAGTACACGCTGTTCTGCGAGGGCGCGCGCGGGCATCTCGCGCGTCAACTGTCGGACAAATTCAAACTGCGTGACGGCGCCGATCCGCAGGTGTACGGCATCGGCATCAAGGAACTGTGGGAAATCGATCCCGCGAAGCACAAGCCGGGGCTGGTGATCCACACCGCCGGCTGGCCGCTCGATACGCAGACGTACGGCGGCTCGTTCCTCTATCACATCGACAACAACCAGGTGATGGTGGGCTTTGTCGTCGGTCTCGGCTATTCGAATCCATACCTGTCGCCGTTCGAGGAATTCCAGCGCTACAAGACGCATCCGGAAATCCGCAAGTTTCTCGAAGGCGGCAAGCGCGTGTCGTACGGTGCGCGCGCGATCACGGCAGGCGGGCTGATGTCGCTGCCGAAGCTCGTGTTTCCGGGCGGCGCGCTGGTCGGCGACGACGCGGGCTTTCTGAACGCCTCGCGGATCAAGGGCTCGCACGCGGCGATCAAGACGGGCATGCTCGCCGCCGATGCCGCATTCGATGCGGTTCAATCCGGCCGTCAGTCGGATGAACTGGCCGCCTATCCCGAGTCGTTCAAGACCTCGTGGCTGCACACCGAGTTGCACAAAGCACGCAACTTCAAGCAGTGGATGAGCAAGGGCCTGTACCTCGGCACGCTGATGGTCGGCATCGAACAGAAGCTGCTGGGCGGCAACGTGCCGTGGACGCTGCATCACCAGCACTGGGATCACGAGATGCTGAAGCCGGCGTCGCAGTGCAAGCCGATCGACTATCCGAAACCTGATGGCAAGCTCACATTCGACCGGCTGTCGTCGGTGTTCATCTCGAACACGAATCACGAAGAGAACCAGCCCGCGCATCTGACGCTGAAAGACCCGTCGGTGCCTATCAAGGTGAATCTGCAAACCTACGCAGGTCCGGAAGCGCGCTTCTGCCCGGCAGGTGTCTACGAATTCGTGAAAGACGAAGCAAACGGAGACCGCCTGCAAATCAATGCGCAGAACTGCGTGCATTGCAAGACGTGCGACATCAAGGACCCGACGCAGAACATCGTGTGGGTCACGCCAGAGGGAGGTGGCGGCCCTAACTACCCCAACATGTAGACGGCGCGCGAACTGTACGCGTTTAACTGAGGGGAGCTGACGTCGCTGCTTTGGACATGTTCATCTTCCAGATCTGTCTGGTCGCGTCGTCGATCATCCCGTGGAAGATGCCGATGACCTCGCTGAGCGTTACGCTCGCCGCAACGCGATGCTCGATCCAGAGCCCATGAACGAGCGCAAGCGCTTGAATGGCATGGATTCGTGCCATCGTGTGATCGCACCCGGCCTGCCGCAGATCGAAGATGAAGTTGGATCGCAAGCGCTTCGAAAATGCAGCGCAAAGTCGCTGTACTTCCGGATCGTGAGCTGACGAACTCCACATGTGGGGCCAAACGTTGGCCGCACCTGGGCTCATCACCTCATCGCTGAAGCACATGTCCGCCGTAAACTTCATCCGCTCGACGGGATCTTCGATGCCCCGCCGGCCGCTCGTCAACTGATCGCGCACCCTGCGAATCATATGTTCGAACGTTTTGTAGACGAGGCTCTTCTTGTTTTCAAAGTGATGGTGAACAAGACCGACCGACACGCTTGCATGTTCGCTGACCCGTCGGATTGTCAAGTTCTCGAGACCGACATCACCGACGACCGCCAGCGTCGCATCGATAAGCCTCAGCCGCATTCCCTCATAGGGACCCGGACCTTCCCTCCGGTCATCCTTCGCAGCGGCTGACGTCGTCGTTGTTTGCATGGCTCCCTCGTCTGTTCTGTGCATCCGCCGTCCAGGCGAACCGCGTAAGTGCGCCAGTTTACCCTGAACGTCCATTGAAGCCTGATTCGCCCAATCCGTCGTGAAGCGTTGGCGGCTCGCTTCGCGGACTGGTTTACCTTGGCTATTAAGCTGAACGAGCGTTCATCGTCTCGGAGTGTTTCCGAAGCACTGCCATTGAACGATCGTTCATAGTATTGACCGTTGGAGCGTAGGTGAATACCCGTGTTTCCGCCGAAAACGGGCGTTTATAGGGGAAATAAGTTTGAAAAATTATTTTTGACGTCCAAAAATCGCGTATATAGTGAACGGCAAGTCAGTGAGATTGAACGTATGTTCAGCGTAAGGCTGCCTAATGCTAGTGATTTGACGGCGTTTGGGCTGGTCGATGGTTCAGCTTTTGGCGCCGCGGTCGCTCATCGATTGCGTAGTGCGTAGTCGAAGCTCACCGACACTTAACGTCAAAATGTTTGCAGGTTCGGGGCAGAGTGGCGCCGAACTTGCAAAGTCCGCCGATGCGCAGTGCCACGGGACACAACGTAATAAGTAGTAGACCTCATTAGTCATCGAGGGCAGAAAGAGAGTCCGGCTTGAGCGGTTGATCAGACAAACGGCAGCGGCAAAGTATGCCCATCGTCGTGATGCCTGGTTATTTCTGCTTCGCGATACGACGAGGTAATAGTTGAAGTTGGCAGGTCACATCAGGAGTGTTTTTCTTTTTAACCGAGACGATTGGCTTCACCGTGCCACTAGACGTCAATAGGAAGGACAAGAGCATGAAACTGGAAATCAAGCATTCAGCGAAGGTTGCGTTGCTGGTCGCGACGGCGGCTGTGAGTGTCACTGCTAGCGCGGCTGATATCGTATTTGCGAGCTGGGGCGGCTCTTACCAGGACGCCCAGATCGCAACCGCAGTGAAGCCATTTGCGGCAAAGGCTGGCACTAATGTGAAGAGTGACGTCTACAACGGCGGCATCGCGCAGATTCGCAGCCAGGTTCAAACCAACAACGTGACCTGGGACGTAGTCGACATCCAGATGGCCGATGCTATCCGGGCGTGCGATGAAGGCCTGCTGGAAAAGGTCAATGTCGCCGCGCTGCCGGCCGCCAAAAACGGAACGCCCGCAAAATCGGATTTCCTGCCCGGCGGTGTCACGGACTGCATGGTCGGCAACGTAGCGTGGTCGACTGTCATTACCTATAACAAGGAAGCCTTCAAGAACGGCGAGCCGAAGACCGTTGCGGACTTTTTCGATCTGAAGAAATTTCCCGGCAAGCGGGGCCTGCGGAAATCACCCGAAGCGGCTCTTGAATGGGCGCTGCTCGCTGATGGCGTAAAGCCGGCTGACGTGTACAAGGTGCTGGCTACACCGGCGGGCGTCACCCGCGCGTTCAAGAAACTGGATACGATCAAGTCCTCGATCGTCTGGTGGGAAGCGGGTGCTCAGCCGCCTCAGCTCCTGGCCGACCGCGAGGTCTCGATGACGAGCGCTTACTGCAACCGCATCTGGACCGCCATTGCTCAGGACAAGAAGCCGTTCGGATTCGTGTGGGATGGGGAAGTGAAAAACATCGAGGGCCTCGCGGTCGTGAAAGGTACCAGGAACCTGAAGGTCGCCCAGGACTTCCTTAACTTCTCGACATCGACGGAACAGCTCGCGAAGCTTGGTTCTGCGACTGCATTGGGACCGATGCGCAAATCGTCGATCTCGATGGTCGATCCTTCAGTCAGTCCGTATCTGCCGACCAACCCGGCAAACGAGAAGACAGCAGTCGACGTCGACGTAGCCTTCTGGGCTGACCATTCCGACGACCTGAATCAGAAGTTCGCAGTGTGGCTCGGCACCAGGTAACTGGTCACGCGGGAGGGCACGCTCACGGCAGAGAGGTCGTCCCCCGTTTGCGGTGAGTGCAGTTGAGCATGGCGCCTTTCTGTTCCCGGGTGCGGGGAGCGTCGCAGACAGTTCTGCGGCGCTCTTTGCGTTCTACTGCCGTTGTCAAGGTTTCGCGTGCGGCGCCAATGCTTCCGTCGTGTGTGACAGTTCAGACAAGAAGGCACCACAACGCGAGAAATGGCGACGTACGAGAGCGCATCGCGTGCAGCAGGTTTGGCGTGTTGTAGATGCCGCCGCCTGGACCCGGATCGATCCATTCGCCATCGCCCTGCCGGAACTCGCCGGGACTCAGCAGTACGTACGCCTCCTGTGGCGGGTGGCTGTGATCGGGATAGCGGGTGTTGGGAAGCATGATCGTGATGCCAAGCTGAACGTCGCTTCGGCTTTCGGCTCCGCCAGGTCCGCAAACGAAGCCATTCGCGTGTCGTTCGACGTAGCCTTGACTACCGTTGATGCCGGAGGTTCTTCGGCGCCACCCGAGAAGTGGCTCAACCGACTTGAGCGCCTTGGCAATGTCACTGAACCTCGCATCTGCAGAAAGCGTCATTAGCGATGCGTCGAGCCATTCACAGGCCGGATAGCGTGTACCCAATCTCTGTCCATCGTCCGACGGGACCTCTAGTCTTGCGAATACCGCTTCGGCCATCTTGCGGGCCTCGACGGAAAGTCGATCTGATGCAAAGTGCTTTCGGGCGATATGGATGAATTCGTTCACAACGTCGGGGCGGGTCGTCATGATTACCTCGCGATTGAATGCAGTGCAATAGCCAAAGGGTAAATGTGGCGAGTCCGATGATGATCCGCAGCATCGGCTCTGCCCGTTACCTAAGCGGCGCTTATGATCAGTACAACACGGGCCAAATCAGGCGGAGCGCCTGTTCGACCGGAGTATGTTGACTGTTGGGTTGGTGGGGGACACGTGATCCGGAGTTCCCGATCAGGCGCGCCTCGGAACGCTGCAGTGCCGGGATATGACCAGAATGGGTCCGGTGAGTATCCGGCAAGACTGACGAGCGACGGCGCTTCCACTGCACGCGGCGGCACCTCGCGCGATGTGGAGCGACATCATTATTTGGCAACGATGTACGAAACGGGAAGATCATGACTTTCAAACGCACTTTCCACGCCGTCGAGACTCACTCCGGTGAGCCGATGCGCGTGATTACGGGCGGTGTTCCGCACATTCCGGGCAACACCGTCTATGAGCAGATGAAGTGGCTCGAAGAAAACGATGACCAGATCCGCATGCTGATGCTGCGGGAACCGCGCGGCTATCCGCCGCTGTGCTGCAACCTGGTGGTGCCGGCGAAACATCCGGATGCAGCGGCGGGCTACATCATCATGGAGCAGGTCGAGTATCCGGTGATGAGCGGCGGCAACACGATCTCGGTTGCAACTGTGCTTCTGGAAACCGGCATGATTCCGATGCAGGAGCCCTTCACGGAGTTTCAGCTGGAAGCGCCGGCAGGGTTGATCGGTATCAGGGCAGAGTGCAGCAACGGAAAGGTCACGTCGGTTACGTTCCGGAATGTGCCGGCATTTGCGGCCCACATCGAGAAGGTCATCGACGTGCCGCATCTCGGCAAGGTCACGGTGGATGTGGGCTGGGGCGGCATGTTCTATGTCATCGCCGATGTGCGGCAGTTCAAGGGCCTCGAGCTTAAGCCGGCGCATGGTCGTGAAATCACCAGGGTCTCCGCGCTGATCCTGAAGGCGGCCCAGGAGCAGTTGCCCGTCGCGCATCCGCACTATCCTGGATACGGCATCACGATCGCGCAACTGTCCGGCCCGACCGACAATCCGAACGCGGACTGGAAGAACGCTGTCACGGTTGCAAGCGGGGAGATCGACTTTGATAACCCGGCAACATGGACGGGCGCTATCGACCGCTGCCCTTGCGGAACGGGCACATCGGCGAAGATGGCCACGCTTCATGCGAAGGGTCAGCTGGATCTGAACCAGCCTTTCCGGCATGAGGGCGTGTTGGGAACGGTATTCACGGGCAACCTCATCGAGCAAACCAACATCGGTGACATCAAGGCCGTCGTGCCAACGATCTCTGGCCGTTCGTGGATCTATGGCTACAACACCTATGTGCTTGACCCTGATGATCCGTTCGTCAACGGCTTCACGCTGGGCGACATCTGGGCCTGACGCACCGCGGTCATGATGGACCGTCTATTGGTCTATTGGAGGGCGTCCGCATGCATGTGGGCGATACGAGTGCAGTGAAACGGCTCGGCTCGTCCACCGCTTGCATTTGGGTAATTGAGACTATGAGATATGAAAGTGAAGTAGCGCGGCAAATAGCGTACGAGGCGATCGCGACGGCCGGCGCAAATGAGGCGATCGCTCATTCGCTCACCGAGGCTGTGATATCGGCCGAGCTTGCCGGCAGTAAGGCAGTTGGCTTTGCGCACCTTCCGGACTATCTGGACGGTTTTGTGAAGGGCAGAATTGCTGTGAACGCCGAGCCGCAGGTCACGTTTCCGGCCCAGGCGGCCGTGCGGGTTGACGCGCAGCGTGGAATCGCACAGCTCGCATACGATCGCGTCTTCGATGAGGTCGTCGAAAGGGCGAAGACATACGGCGTCGTCGCGCTCGCCATTTCCAACAGCTTCACAGTCGGTGAGCTTGGCTACTACACGCGGCGGCTTGCGGAAGCAGGTCTTGTTGCGTTGGGTACGTGCAATGCAACAGCACAGATGACCACGCTCGAAAGCGGAAAGGCTATCTACGGCACCAATCCCGTGTCTTTCGCTGCGCCAGTGGCGAACGGTCGGCATCTCGTCATCGACCAGGCGTCGAGTGCCACTGCGTTCGTCAATGTTCGAAGGGCCGCCGAAGCCGGAGAGACCTTACCTGAGGGCTGGGCGGTAGACGAACAGGGCGAGCCCACCACCGACGCGACAGCGGCCGTCAAGGGGCTGTTGCTGGCATTTGGTGGCGCCCGGGGAGCCAACATCGCGATGATGATGGAGATTCTCGCGGCGGGCATGACCGGGGCCAACTGGTCAATGGACGCGCCTCATTACGCAGAAGGGAGCGAGACGCCCGGAGTCGGGCTCTTTCTCGTGGCCTTGAAGGCCGACGTCTTTGCGGAAGGCTTCGAAGCCCGCGTCGCCGCGCAGATCGACAGACTGGCGCAAGCGGGTGTCCGCATTCCAGGTAGCCACATCAAGGTGCGCGAGATCGATGTCCCGGACGACGTCATGGAGAGGGTGCGTTCGTTTGGACGCGCCATCAGGTAGATGACGCAGACCTGGTAGCGAGTGTGCCGCGACCGGCTGGCGTCAGGTGCTGTTCGACCTGACGCCAGCAGGCGGTCAGATGCCTTGTTCCTTCAGTTTCGCGTCATACCACCGGCAGAACTGGTCGAGCGCCGCCTCCGTGTAGTTCGAGTAGGGTCCTGGGACGTAAGCAGGGTCCTGGGTGCCACTGTGCGTGCCTTGCACGAGGTCGGCATCCTGCTGGTTGGTCGCCAGCCACACTTCAGTGAGGGTCTTAACGTCGTAATCGACGCCCTCCACGGCGTCTTCGTGAACGAGCCATTTCGTGCGAACGAGCGTCTTGTCCGGTGCGATCGGAAGAATGAAAGCGACAATCGAATGGTCACTCATCACATGGGTCCACGAATTGTGGCCCCACATATGAACGTCACCGAGATCGCGGCGCGTGAGGTCTCCCATCAGCTTGGTGCTCGCCACCTTGGTACTCATGGTTTGCGATTCGTTGCTTCCGGCGATCACGAGGCGCTGAGTGCGGAAGTTCGTATGAACGCTTTCGTCGAGCGACTCGAAGACCGAGCAGACATAACCTTCGCTTTCCCAGTTCTCCTTGTTTGCCGCGTTGCGCGCCACGTAGGCGTGATACGAAGCGATCTCTTCCTCCCCGAGACCGTCCGGACAGAAGCCGAAATCTTCAGGCAGGAACGAGTTGGTCAACTCCGGGTGAGTTCCTTCGCAGTGGTAGCACTCGCGATTGTTTTCCATCACCAGCTTCCAGTTGCCATTCTCGATGAGCTCGGACTCGAAAGCGATCTTCGTGCGCTGCATCTGATGCGGCGCGAAGCGGGGCGTCATGACTTCTTCGAGCTTCGCGATGTCGGCGGGGGGATCGTCGGACAGACACACGAAGATATGCGCGCCGACCACCTTCGTGTGAACCGGGATCAGGCTCCGACATTTCGCGTCGAAGTCCTTGCCCATGTGCGAGGTGTGCTTAAGGCTGCCATCGAGGTCGTAGGTCCACTGGTGATAAGGACAGACCAGCATGCCGACGCTCGTCTTGCCGGGCTCCTTCATGATGCGCGATCCGCGATGACGGCAGACGTTCCGGTACGTACGGATGTTCTCGTCGTCGTCGCGAACGATCATGATCGATGCCTTGCCGATCTCGACGGTCGACACGTCACCGGGCTCGGGTACGTCGGCTGTTACGCCGACGAGAATCCAGAGCTTGTTGAAGAAAACATCAAGATCGTTTTCGAAGACGTCTTGACGGCTGAAAATTTCGCCGGGGAATCCGCAGCCGGGCACCCGGCTGTCCAGCAGTTCACGATGGGTTTTGACGGGGATGACAGACACGTTTTTGCTCCAATCACGTTGTATTTCAGCGGGACGTAGGCATAAAGCCTCAATGCCAGTATTGAAGTGCCAATCTGGAGCGTCAACGGCCTTTATTGTGCTGCCGGTATTACTCTATGTTATGCGAAGCTTTACGCTCCCAAGGCGGCGGGCATGCGCGATCGGCGGCGGCTTCACCATCGCCGGAATGCCCGCGCGCCGATCGGGGCGCGAGGCGCGAGAACCGCTCTCGCGGTTTGGGGAACCGGCGCCGGTTGGCTCAATTCGCTGTGGGGAAAACCCTGGCACTCTCGCGAGATGTGCGAGGTTTGCGCTTCATTATTCAAGCAGAGACAGTCAGAGATGAAAATTACAAGAGGTCCAAAGGGATACCGACGGATCATTCCGTCAATGACCGCACTTGTCGAATTCGAGGCAGTTGCGCGTCTCTCGAGCTTCACGAACGCGGCAGCGGAACTCGGCGTGAGTCAAGCCGCAGTGAGCCGGCAGGTCAGGTTCCTTGAAGAGACGCTCGACGTAAAGCTCTTCCACCGGTTGCATCGGTCGATATCGCTCACCGTCGAGGGCGAATCGCTTTACCTCGTCGTCGCCGAGTCGATGCAGAAGATCGCGGGTGTCTTCGATCGTCTGTCTACGGGGATCGAGCAGCAGGAACTGGTTCTTGCGTCCACGGCCGCCTTCTCTCAGCTTCGACTTCTGCCGCGCCTGGCAAATCTGAAGAAGCTACAGCCGCGGTTGAAGCTGCGGTTGACGACCCAGATGTTCACGGCTGATCTGCGGCACAACGAGGTGGATGTGGCCGTCAGGTTCGGTGATGGCACGTGGCGAGACGGTTCGTCGACGTTGCTCTTCGATGAAGAGGTCTTCCCCGTGTGTTCGCCGCGTTGGCTGCGGGAAAACGCGGTGCCTCAGTCCCTTGAAGAGCTGGCACAACTTCCACTGGTCGAATCAGATTCCACATCCGAGGGATGGATGGGATGGGATGAGTGGTTCGCGTCTGTGGGACACCGTCCGCCAAAGCTCAACTATGCGCTCCGGTGCAGCATTTACACCGACGCCGTGCAGGCAGCCCGGTACGGCCAGGGCATTGCGCTCGGCTGGGGGCGGCTGGTCCACGATCTCCTGGTATCAGGCGAGTTGGTGAGGCTGGAGACTGCTACCTGCAAGATGCGGGACGGGTATTACATCGTGGTGCCACACGGCAGATCGATCACTTCATCCATCACTGGACTCATCGAATGGTTGAACGAAGATCCGTCTGCGATCTGACGCGTTATGCGTGACACTGAACAACCACGCAAGTACGGCACAACTGCAATAACTTGAAGTAATGCGAGGGAAAAAAATTGAGTGCGCTCTAACTAAACGATCACTATGATGTGCATGCGCCGGGTTGCCTGGACAGACCAGCGCCTGGAAATTTTGGCCGCTAATGGAATTAGGCGGACGTCTACTCGAGGAAAACGATGAAAGGCTATTGGCTCATTTTAGGCGAAGATGTTAAAGATCCCGATGCGCAGAAGCGATATGGCGAGCTGTGGGCACCCATCGCCGCAAAGTACGATGCGAAGGTTAGGGTCCTTGATACGCATGCCGTGCTTAAAGAGACTCGAACGACCACGAGAGTGGTCATTGTCGAGTTTCCATCCTATGAACAGGCGAGGGCGTGCTACGCCGACTCGGCCTATCAGGAGGCGGCGAAATTTGCATTACAGGCGTCGAAACGGGAGTTGCTGGTTCTGCAGGGCGAGTTGAGCTAGATGAGTTTGCATCATGACGGCTGCGCCTTCGTCGGCATCGTGTCGCGACGAAGGCGCATGCACTGCAGATGCAACATGGCGGTTAAATTACCGTGTCGCGAGCGAGATGTGATAGCTTGGATCGCACGTCCTTCCACTCTTCGGCGTCGGGTAAGGCGGAATGCCGGGTCGTGATAACTGGCCACTCTTTGGCGAGCGAAGCGTTGAGTGCGATGAAAGCGTGCTGCTCGCCTCCCACGATCTCCTCGGCCGGCGCGATGGCATCGACCGGGCACTCGGGGGCGCAGACGCCGCAATCGATGCATTCGTCCGGATCGATGACGAGAAAGTTCGGACCTTCTCGGAAGCAGTCGGTGGGACAGACCTCGACACAGTCTGTATAGCGGCACTGGATGCAGCTCTCGGTTACAACGTACGTCATTTCTCCTCCGGGGCGTGAAATGAATCGGACTGTGGCCCGTGTAGGCGGGCCGCCGCCTTTCCGAAATTACGCTTCAATCGCGAGTGGCTCCGACGTCCCTGATGTCGCGCCCGGCACATATCGGCCCGTTTGTCTCGAGACAAGCTGCAGGGTTTTGTGCGGTGCGTCCGCGTCGGTTTCGAAGAAGAACTTCTTTTCTCCGAATGCAGGAAAGAGATCATGGAGCCACGTCGCATTCGGATCGAACTTCGCATAGAACGGACGACGGACCCACTCAGGCTTCCGCGCTTGCAGGAACTGCAGTGCGAACACCTTTTCGCCAGCGATCTCGACGATGCCGTCTATCACGACCTTGCCCGGAAACGCGCTCATCGAAGGTCCGCGAACCGTGCGAGCCAGACCTGATACGGAACTGTAGGCGGACTGGAAGATCTCGTATGCCCGGGCGAGCGGCAACTGGAAGTAGTGGCTCGGGCCCGTATCCCGCTCGACAAACATGTAGTAGGGAATGGCGCCTAGCCGTACGCCCGTCGTCCAAAGTTCTACCCAGCCCTTCGGATCTTCGTTGATATGGCGGATCAGTGGGGCCTGCATGCGCAGCGTCGCACCCGTCGATACGATTCGCTTCACAGCCCGCTGTGCGATAGCGGTTCGAAGCTCGGCCGGGTGATTGTAATGGCCCATGATCGCCATGTTTTTACCGGCGGCGACGACCTTCTCGAACAACCGCAGCAGTTCATCCGAATCCTTGTCCGTCACGAAGCGCTGAGGCCAATAGGCAACGGATTTCGTGCCGATACGGATATTCTGGATGTGCGCGAGCTCGGGGACGAGCAGGGGCTCGATATAACCAGCGAGCGAACGAGTGTTCATGATGAGCGGGTCGCCCCCGGTGATCAGCACGTCGGTAACTTCGGGGTGCAGCTTGAGATACTCGACCAGTTCGCTCGATTCGCGCGCATCGAATTTCAGATCGTCCATTCCGACGAACTGTGGCCAGCGGAAACAGAACGTGCAGTATGCGTGACACGTCTGCCCGGCACTGGGAAAGAAGAGGACCGTCTCCCTGTATTTGTGCTGCAGACCACTCACGGGCTGGCCGTTCATAAAAGGCACGTTGTGCGTCATCTGGCCGGCGGGATGGGGATTCATCGCCAGCCGGATGCCACGAACTGCATCGTCGATGGCGGCATCATCCTTTTTCACCAGTACGAGATCTCTCAGGTTCGAGTAGTCGGATGGAGAAAGCATGTCCTGATGCGGAAACGTCAGACGGTAAATCGGATCGTCGGGGACATTGTTCCAGTCGATCAGCTCGTCCATCACGTACTGGTTGGTTCGGAACGGCATGACCCGGGAGACAACCTGTATGGCTTCGCGAAGTTCTTCCGGAAGCAGCTGCCATTGAGGCGCCTGGCTGATCGTCTGACGGGTATAGGGCTTGAACTTTGCTGGAAGCGAATCGGAAGTCATGAAGCATCCTCTGTAAAGTGGAGTGTCATATAACTAGGAATGCAAAACAATTATGGTATTCGCGCGCCAGATGATATGGCCCAGAAGCGAGCGCTACGGCCTTGCCTCAGTCATCGCAATGACCAGCGCGTTAGTGAGGGCAATGGAGGCCGGGCACTTCCCGTATGTCATAGAAACCATTGTTACCTCATGGTCGACGGCCAGCAAACGATATAAACTCGCAACGTTGTGCGTTTGAGGAATGAACGTGAGGCGAAGAATCCCGAGTATCGAAGCGCTGATCGCTTTTGAGGCAGCGGCGCGCCATCTGAGCTTCACACGCAGCGCCGATGAGCTGGCTTTGACACAGAGCGCAGTCGGTCGGCAGGTGGCGAGCCTGGAGGACTATCTGGGCGTACCGCTTTTTAACCGTGTGAAGAAGAGACTCAGCTTGACGGAGATAGGTGAGGTGTATGCGAGGCAGGTCCGCGAAGATCTTGACCGGATAGAGCGGAATGCTCTGGCTGCAATGGCGCATCGGAACGCAGGCGGGATTCTTGAGCTTGCCGTCATTCCGACGTTCGCGACGCGGTGGCTGATTCCGCGGCTTCCACAGTTCTACGCGGAGCATGAACACGTTACCGTCAATCTGACGACACGGGCCGAACCATTCCTGTTCACGGACACACCGTTTGACGCAGCTATTCACTTTGGCGACCCCGTGTGGCCTGGGTCCATAGCGACCTATCTCTTCGGTGAAGAGATGACGCCTGTTTGCAGTCCTCGGCTATTGCAGGGAAGAAACTCGCTCGAGCCTCAGGACGTCACGAAGTTTACGTTGCTTCACCAGTCAGCGAGACCGGATGCATGGCGGCAATGGCTCGCGCAGGCAGGCATTGCTGATGACGTCGACTGTATGCGAGGGCAGCGTTATGAACTGTTCTCGATGCTCGTCGAAGCGGCGCGTGCCGGACTGGGCATTGCACTTGTTCCCCGGTTCTTTGTATCGCACGAGGTGGCGACGGGCGAGTTGGTGCTACCGTTCAGCATGTCCCTGCAGAGCGAAAAGGGATACTACTTTGTCTATCCCGAGGCCAAGCAAAATTCGCCGCAACTGCAGGCATTCGCTCAATGGCTGCTTGCGGAAGCCGGCCGCTATGCCGAACGCAAGGACTGACGACGATTGTCCACGCGATGGTATCGCCACGGATTGCCCGCTGCTGTATCACGCGCGACTACTTCTCGATCGCGACATCCGGTATCACACGGTGTGCATCAGTGCGTCTTCTTTTAGCCTGCAGTGTCCGCTGGAAAAATCAAACCGCGGTTAAGCTCATCATTTGGCTTGCTGATATTAGGCGGATGTCGCGGGTTCTTCGGCATGATGAGAAGAGACGAAGCCATCAAGCAAGCCGGTTTCCTTTTCCTTGTACGAAAGGGCGCGGGCTTTGACATGGTGAGCTAATCGCTCGCAGGCCCTTGGGGCGCGAGCGCAATGATGTTTGATCGCAGCGGTGATTCCATGCATATCCAGCAAGGTGTTCCTACTTCCGACGTGACCGCCGGGAAATACCCCACATATCAACTTGGTTCGGGCTGGAACGCGATGCTGCCCGCGCGTCCGAAGAGTTCTCGAACGAGCATTCGGCGGTTCGGCACGATTGTGATCGGCGGAGGATACACGGGCCTTGCTGCCGCACGCCGCATCGCAGAGATGCAGCCAAACCAACCGGTGTTGGTGCTTGAAGCCTCGACCATCGGCGAAGGCTCATCCGGGCGGAATTCGGGTTTCGTCATCAATCTGCCACACAACACCAAGATGGGCGGCCACACCAGCCCGCTGGAAGTTGCTCGCAAGCAGATTCGTTTGTATGACGCTGGTTTGCACTGGCTAGAGCAGCTTGTTCGCGAACATCGTATCGACTGTCGCTGGAACCCGGTCGGGAAGTTCCATGCCGCAGCAAGCGACGCAGGCGTTCAGAATCTCAGTGCATCGTTGGCTCAGTACCGCGAATGGGGTGTGAACTTCGAAGAGTACGATCGCGATGCGCTGCATGAAAAGCTCGGCACCAGCTACTACCGTTACGGATTTCATTCGCCCAATAACGTTTTCGTCCAGCCTGCCGCACTGATCCGAGGGCTGGCTGACAGTCAGCCCGCAAACGTCGTTCTGATCGAGAGCGAACCCGTCATAGCGCTAAGCGAGTCGTCTCCGTTCCGGATCACCACCACCGAGGCGGAATACACAGCGGATCGCGTCATACTGGCCAACAACGGATTCGCAAAAGCGTTAGGCATACTGCGCGACAGACTGATAACGATCTTCACCTATGCGGCTGTCACTCCCAGGCTGCCCGAGTCCGAGCTGAAGAAGCTCGGCGATACTCAGGAGTGGGGCGTCATACCGGCAAATCGTCTTGGCACGACATTGCGTCGTGTCCGGGATGGGCGATTCATGGTGCGCAGTGCCTACTCATACGAGCGGGAGCAGTCGCCGTCCGATACGCTGGCTCAACTGACGAATTGCTACCAGCGCCGCTATCCGAATATGAAGTCCCATGATTTCGAGTATGTGTGGGGAGGGACGACGGCACTCACTCGCAATGGCGCCACGTTCTTTGGGCAATTGCGCCCTGGCCTGTTCGCGTCGCTGGGGTGCAATGGCGCTGGAGTGCTGAAAGGCACCACATACGGCAAGTTGGTTGGTGAGATGGCCATGGGTGCCCAGTCTTCGCAACTGTCCGACGCTCTTAGTCTGGAAGGACCGAGCTGGCTACCTCCGGAGCCGATAAGACGCATTGGCGTCGTTTCATCGATCAAGTATCAGGCCGTACTCGCCGGTCCTGAACGCTAGTCTTTCACCGCTCAATATCACTCGAGGAGGAGTGAAGATGCCCGAAATCAAACGCAGCCATATAGGGAAGCGGCTGTCGGAGGTCGCCATCCATCAGGGAACGATCTACCTTGCAGGTCAGGTGCCCGAAGACATCACTCAGGATATGGCCGGTCAGACGCGTCAGGTGTTGGCGTCAATAGATGCGCTGCTTGCAGAACACGGATCGGACAAGTCGCGCATCCTGTCGTGCCAGATCTTCTTGTCCGACATGTCACAGGCTGCGGCGATGAACGAAGTGTGGGACGCATGGGTGACGCCAGGGCACACGCCGCCTCGCGCCACTGTGGGGGCTACTTTGGCACAGCGGGAGAAGTTGATCGAAGTCGTGATCGTGGCCGCTGCCTAGTTTCACATGTCTGGCTGTCGTGTCGGGCCGATATGCGGCTCGGCGCATTCCGCACTCGGAATACGGTGCGTTGGTAATGACGCGCGGTCTTATGCTCGTTGTACGCCGATTGATTCATGGCCTGACCTGGCCAACGGTCCGCATAGATGCGACACATACGGGGACGCCGTAGGGGTTGCTGGCGGGCGTAGCGATGATAACCCGCGCCTTATCACGGTAACCATGCCTGGACGCGGCTGTGAGGGTGAGGTGAGAGGGCGGGCGGCATTTGGCGGACGTTCGGCCATGCCGTCATTCGAGAATATGTCTTTCAGGCGGCTACACATCCTATTCCTGAAATTCGCACTTCGGCGGTGGCGAGTGACCGATCGCCGTTTCGGACGATGATGGGAGGACCACGTCAACGACAGCTTAGAGGGTGCAACGATCATCCTCGCCAACGTGCTAGCCGGCCTTTGATGCTTCCGGTGAGAGCGCATTATTCACATCGCGCGATTCCGAACACGCCTGTCATTTTGTCCGAAATCTACCTGGCACCTGCGAAGATCGTCGATTACACTATTTTTGCTATGCGACCTTAATGCGTGGCTGTCTCACGAAGTCACAATTGTGCGGACTTTCGTGCCCCCTCCTTCTGCACGTGTCCGCTGACACCGAGCGAAAAATAATCTCGGTGAAGCTTCTCGCCATTCCATTCATTACGTTTGGCCAACGGCCGGGTTTTCTCAACCTCGTAATCGGCAACACGCGGCCGCGCAGATGGGTCCTTGTTCTCTTGTCGCTTGCTCCGCTAACAGCGCGGCAGCCAGGCATCACTGCGGCCATTGAATTCATTTGTTTGAATTGGGCACCTAATCCAGCCGGGAAATAGGCCCCTGCGCGCTGTGATGTTAAGCGCCTGATTCGGTGACAAGGAGATGGACATGAAGATCAAGCATTTAAGCATTTTGTCCGTTACAGCATTTGCACTTCTCTCGCTCAGTGGTACCGCGCAGGCCGACGGCCTTTGCTCGAACTCAACGCTAAGGGGACCGTTTGGATTTATCGGTCACGGAGAGATACTTGGATTGATAGGAGCCGACGGTAAGGTGCATCCGTACGCCGCCGCGTCGATCCTCGATGACGTCGCCCTCGTGACGTTCGACGGAATGGGCCATTTTTCACGCACCGACTTCGGCGTTATCGGCGGTTTGCCAAAAGGGGGGAAGACGACATTCAATCCGGTCCAGCACGGCGTCTACTCGGTAAACTCCGATTGCACCGGCACCATGAAAATCATCTATGACGCCGGCGGACCCGTGCCGGCCGGCGTCGAGACTGATCTGAACATCGTCGTCGCTGCCGACGGGACGCTCATTGAATCCGTTGTCTACAGGGCGGTTACCGTGTCAGGCTCTAGCGCGGACGGCCAGGCAGTGTGTCCGCCGAATTGCGAGCAAGGTGTGCAGGAAAGCTTTGAGGGGAAAAAGGTCGTGGTCTACGGCTTCCGCGAGTCGAGTCACTGATGGATTCACGCTCGCGATGATGCATGTCAGGAGAGTAGTTGAGCACCAGAGCGAGTGCAGGTTTTCGCCCTTTAATGCCTGCGCCTTCAGCGAGATGATTGTGTCACCTCCCTGATCTCCTGGTGTACGGACGTCGCCGGTGCTCGTGATGCTGGCGGACATTGAAACCTCCAACATGATCACCGCTGCTCAGGGAGCGAGCGTCGATCGACATGATCGCCAGCGTAAGCGCGTAGTTTGAGCCGGAGCGGACGTTCGAACGTCCGAACGTCCGCGTACCCGTCTGGTTGAACGTCTCTTGCTGGCCGACAGGACCACCTCGACGAACATGCTGCAGAGCTGCCATGGGAATCATCAATGGTAGCTCTGCGACGAACTGTTCGAACGCGTACTCCCTGCCAATTATTGCCGCTCATCCATTTCAAAAAGTCGTTGTTCGAACGACTGATCCCACTCCGAAATCTGCCACATGCCGTATCAGAGCATGTCGTCCAACCTGGTCGCGGACTAACGATCGTTAAACGGACATCACGTATAGGTAGGAGGACGAATTAATTGGCGATTTCGATGACCGATTCGGTGCACTGCTTCCATTCGGGCAAGGTGGTCAAATCGTCCCGGACAAATTTCAGCGGCCGCGATTAAAACAACACCGCATCGCTCGCCACGTTGCGGGGCCATCGTTGGCTGAAGACCTATCTCTTTGTATTCCCGTTGAACAAATTTCAAATTTAACGGGGCCATAACAGCGGAGCATGTTCATATTCCGCGCAGATAGTCGTCCATAAGGACCATTCCTTGCGAAATATCCCTCTTTTGTCTGTTTCGTTGGGTAGCGAACGGTCCATGCCTCGTACCCCGGATAACTTGACTACACGCAAAAGGGGGAGGCGGCCAACGGTGAGGCATCACTGACGCCGCCTGAAAGTTGAGAACGGGTCGACCACGATCCAGATAAAGTAATAAGGAATGCAAAAGTATGAAAAATAATCGGGGATGCAGAGAGCGGGCACCGCTGAAAATTATCGGGATGCTGGCAGTCGGTCTGCACGCGGCAGCGGTGATGGCGAACGCGCCTGTCGCCGGACACGCGCCAGATGCCTTATCAAATGGCGCAGATCTGGCGTTCCTGGATGGCATTGATTTGCCTACAAGCGGAACTGACACGCTCACTGGAATTGCACAGCCGCTCACAGGTGGGACGCGCGCCACGGGAGGCGGCTCTGGACTAGCGGGCGGCACAGGACTGGGCGCGAGCAACGGCGCAGGTTCCGGCGGCGGTGGAAATACGGGTGTCGCGACGAGCGGTGCAGCCAGCAACGGCACGGGCGTCGGAAGTTCGGGTATCGGAGGCGGGACGGGCGGCGCTGGCGGGGCCGGCGTGGGAGTCGGCAGCTCGGGAGCTGCACACAGTGGATCGGGCGACGCCGCAACAGCCGGTGCGGGCGTGGGAGGCACTGCTGCTGGGAGTACAGGCGGCGGGAGCGCTGGTACCGGAAGCACGGGAGCCACAACCGGAGGCGCGGGGAGCGTCGGACAAGGCGCGGGTGGCCAAGGTAGCGGCAGCCAGGGCAACAGTGGCCCCGGCGGCCAGGGGAGCGCTGGCCACGGCAGCGGTGGCCAAGGTGGCAGCGGCGCGGGCAACGGCGGTTCGGGTACCGGCGGCCAGGGTGGCGGCGGTGCGGGCAACGGCGGTTCGGGTAGCGGTGGCCAGGGTGGCAGCGGAGCGGGTAACGGCGGTTCGGGCAGCGGTGGCCAGGGTGGCGGCGGCGCGGGCAACGGCGGTTCGGGCAGCGGTGGCCAGGGTGGCGGCGGCGCGGGCAACGGCGGTTCGGGTAGCGGCGGCCAGGGTGGTGGCGGCGCGGGTAACGGCGGTTCGGGCAGCGGCGGCCATGGTGGCAGCGGCGCGGGTAATGGCGGTTCGGGTAATGGCAGTTCGGGTAGCGGCGGCCATGGTGGCAGCGGCGCGGGTAACGGCGGTTCGGGTAGCGGCGGCCAGGGTGGCAGCGGCGCGGGTAACGGCGGTTCGGGCAGCGGCGGCCATGGTGGCAGCGGCGCGGGTAACGGCGGTTCGGGTAGCGGCGGCCAGGGTGGCAGCGGCTCGGGCAACGGCGGCCAAGGCAGCAGCGGCGCGGGTAACGGCGGTTCGGGCAACGGCGGCCACGGAAGCGGCGGTCCGGGTGGCTCGGGCAACGGCGGCCAGGGTGGCAGCGGCGGGGGAAACGGCGGTTCGGGCAACGGCGGCCATGGAAGCGGCGGCCAAGGTGGCGGTGGTCAGGGTAACGGCGGACACGGCAACGGTGGTCAGGGCAACGGCGGCCACGGAAGCGGCGGTCCGGGTGGATCGGGCAGCGGTGGCCAGGGTGGCAGCGGTTCGGGCAACGGCGGCCAGGGTGGTGGTGGTCAGGGCAACGGCGGCCAGGGTGGTGGTGGTCAGGGCAACGGCGGCCACGGCAGCGGCGGGCCGGGTAGCGGAGGCCAGGGCGCCGGTGGTCACGGTGGTTACGGCAATGGGGCGAATGGCGGTCATGGCGGCGGCAACGGTGGAGGCGGTTCGCACTAGAAACCACCACTCCAACCAACTAGCCCACCGCCGTCCGAAAGCGATTGATATCACGGATTGCAGCCGCCGACATCGTGCAATGGCACGGACATGCAGGTCGACTGCGCGGTCTTTTTTGCTTCAGGCCTGGTTTATTGTGGCGTCCTTTCCTCTTTATTGTGGAGGAACAATCAGATGCGGCGAATGTTTTTAAACAATAAAGCAGAGAAACATAGAATATAGGAATTACGCTTGGATCCGAAAATCAAACACTTGTCCGATGCGGCCAACTTGCTAATTTCTTCGTGTTCAGCGAAATAATGTGCCAGTTGCAAGGGTAAATGTTAGTTTGGTTTCGTCCTTGACGCGGCAACTTGCGTAGGCGCGCTCGTTAACGCGGGCCGCGATATCGTGGTTGAGGTAGTACGCTTTCTAACAAATCGAAGTCGCGTGCGCGAGACCAGGCGAAAGCATCCGGCGCAGAATTCCGCAATTGCGTTCTTGTTGCCTCAGGATGTCTCTCAAGGAGCGCTAACACCCTCCTGCGCGTATCTTCGGCCGTCCCTGGAAAGGTGGTAGCGTGCTTTCGATTTCTCAGCCGCAGAAGCTGAGTATTGAGCCACCTCTGGTCGTTTACGTGCAACCAATGCCACGCATGCTGATGCGCCTCTTTGAATTTCGTTCGAGTTGGTGTGTCGGTGCCGTTTAGATAGGTCAAGCAAACAGCCCGACAACGTTTCTTCTGATTCTCGAATGTTTTTCGACACGCTGCTTTGTTGGTTGCCGGTGACCGCGGTCCAGTTTGCTCGCGACCCTTCTTTCGTACAGTCGTTGCGTATGCTTCGAACCATGGAAGCAGATCATAAATCCGACTGCTCCGATCTATACGGAATCGCGGCCTGCAAATAGCTTTCCATGTACGCTTTCCCATTGCCAGTTCATTCGCAAAAATTGACAGGCATTGCGCATTCCGCATTCGCAAGCGCGAATACCAATTCAGCATGCTTGCATTCTGGCAATGCAAAGGGTTGTAAACTAACCGGTCTCCATGGCGATGTGGAGCGATCTCGTGCTGTATCAGCGAAGGCCGCTGCAGACAAGTTCAGATTTACGTTGCAAGTCCCGAAGGCGCGTGTTGCATATGGGCGATGTGCTGCATAACCAACAGATAAAGAACTGGCTCCGTCACAAGATGCGTACCGCGCAAAGTACGCAAAACTATCTCTTTCGATGACCCGATCGAAAACGATTTCCGAATTTCGCAGGATGCGCTCGCATTGCTGCTTCGCTATTCGTCTGGAGCGATTCGACCAGCACGCGAGGTCTTTGCCCAGCGACTGCAATTGCCCATCTATATCGTCCAGCGTGATCGTCCCATACTGCACGGGGGTCGCGCTTGCCGAACATGTTGTGATTGATATCGCGAAGCATCAGGACCTTCTTCATATGCGACTCCCGAAAGTTCAATCCAGCGGCACGGTGAGCCTGTCAATCACAGCGCGCGTCTGGGGGCGCACGCCGCGCCACCATGCGAACGCTTCCGCTGCCTGCTCGACCAGCATGCCCACACCGTCTGCGATGCCGCGCACGCCAGCATTGCGCGCGAGCCGCAGGAATGGGGTGAGACGCTTGCCGTAGGCGAGTTCATAGGCCGTGCCTTCGGGACTGAAGACAGTCGGCGGCACGGGAGGCAGGTCGCCGGTGAGACTTGCGGAGGTCGCGTTGACCACCAGATCGAAGCGTCCCAACGTATCGAGATCGCCGTAGGCGCACGCGCGCACTGAGCCACGCGCGCCAGCATCTGCGATCAGCGCGTTGGCTTTGGCGATGTCCCGGTTCGCGATGACGAATTCGGCGGGATGCGCCGCGAGAAACGGCAGCAGTGCGCCACGGGCCGCGCCGCCAGCGCCGAGCATCAGCACGCGTTGGCCTTCGAGCGGCACGCCCAGGTTCGCCTCGATATCGCGTACGAGTCCGATCCCGTCGAAGTTCTCGGCGACGATACGACCGTCCTCGAACTTCAGTGCGTTGGCCGCGCCCGCCAGCGACGCCCGTTCGCTGCGCTCATCGGCCATCGAAAAGGCTTCGAGCTTGAAGGGTGCGGTGACATTCATCCCTTTGCCGCCCGACACACCGAACGCGCGCACGACTTCGGCGAACGCGCCTTCCCGTTCGAGCGGACCAACGATTGCCGTATAGGTCATGTCCTGTTTCGTCGCTTCGGCGAAAAGGCCGTGAATCAGCGGAGATTTCGTGTGTCCGATCGGGTTGCCGATCACTGCATACTGGTCTGTCATCGTTGTCTCACTTCGAATAAAGAACGCCTTCCGTCTGCATCGCGTCGATCTCTGCGACAGAGAAGCCGAGCGATTGCGCGACGTCTGCATTGTGCTGACCGAGATCGGGCGCGACTTCGCGGATCGTCGTATCGCATTCGGAGAAGCGGAACGGCAGATTGGGCAGGCGCAGCGTCCCGTAGCGCGGATGCTGCTGTTCGATCACCATCCCGCGTGCCTGTATCTGCGGATCGGCCAGCACCTCGTCGATGCGCTGTACCTTTGCGCACGGCACGTCGATGCTATCCAGCAGGCTCAGAATCTCCGCGACCGGGCGCGCGGCAACCCACGGCTGCACGACGGACAGAATCTCCGTGCGATGCGTGTTGCGGCCCACGCTGTCGTGGAATCGCGTGTCGGCGCCGAAGCCTGCCGGACCGCCGTTCGATTCGACGAGCGCAGCGAAGCGCTTCCACGCGTCGTCGACCTGAGCGGCGATCACCAGGTCGCCATCGGCGGCGCGGAAGACGCCGTAGAGCGTCGACGTGGGCATGTCGTGTCCCGTCTGCTCCGGCAGAACGCCTCGCAACGTGTAGCACTGCACCGCGTATTCGTGCATCGATACCAGCGTGTCGTACAAAGCCATGTCGATATGCTGGCCTCGTCCGCTCTTTGCTCGCGCCAGCAGCGCCGCGTTGATGGCCGCCACCGCGTGGATGCCCGTGTACATGTCGCCGAGTGAGATGCGCAGCAGAGGCGGCGGCTCGCCAGGCGTGCCGACCATCTGCATGATGCCGCTCTTCGCCTCCGCGATCAGACCGAAGCCGGCACGATGCGCGTCCGGTCCCGTGTGACCGTAAGCGGAGATCGAACAGTAGACGAGGCCCGGATTACGCTGCGACAACTCGGCGTAGCCGAGACCCAGCTTTTCCAGTGCGCCCGGCCGGTAGTTCTCGACGAACACATCGGCCGAATCGCACAGACGCCGCATGAACTCCATTCCGCGCGGGTCTTTCATGTCGACGCTGACGCCGCGCTTGCCCATATTGAGTTGCAGGAAATAGCCGCTTTGCTGATCATCGAGCACGGTGGCATGCTGGCGTCCGGCGTCGCCGCTGCCGGGACGTTCGACCTTGATGACTTCGGCGCCCAGCGCCGCGAGGCATCGGCCGACATAAGGACCGGCAAGAAAATGGCTGTAATCGACAACGCGAATGCCTTCGAGAGGACGGGCTTGCATCAGAACGCTCCCGGCCGGCGCGGCACCATCAGGCGATGCTCGCCGCGTTGAACCACCTGCCCATCCTGATTGACCAGTTCCGAAGGCAACACGACGATGCCCCAGCCCGGACGGCTCTTGCTCGGCCGCATCGCGCCCACGCGGAACTTCACGTGCAGCACGTCGTTGACCTTGATCGGCAGCAGAAAGTCCCACGTCCAGCCGAGCGACATGCCCGGCAGAAAGCGATAGTCGCTTTGCGTCTTCAGGCCATCGGCGATCGACAGACCGAACAGTCCGTGCGCGACGATGCTGCCGAAGTGGCTCGCGTTGGCGTAGTCTTCATCGACGTGCACGGGCGTATGGTCGCCGGTGAGATCGGCGTACGCGCAGATGCGCTCCTTCGTCACGATGTATTGCGAGCTGATGCACTCGTCGCCTTCCGTCGCATCGTCCCAGTATTTCTCGACAATCGTCATGCTCATGTCTCCGCACGCGGGTTGATCTTCAGCGCCTGTGCGACACACGACGCGGGCTTTGCCTGAATCAGTTCGACGGCGAGGCCATCCGGCAGGCGCAGCCAGTTGCGTCCCTGCGGCATTTCGCTGACGCCGTACGCTTTGGCCGCGATAAGTGCGGCTTCCAGGTCTTCGCACATCACGCCCAGGTGGGCGAGCCGGCCCTCGGGGCCGTCATGCAGCGGGGCATGGATGAACTGCAGGCCGCCGAGCGTCCAGTACTGCCGCGGCGCTTCGGGCGTGCCGTCGACCTCGCGCGTCGTCATGCCGAGGACGTCTTCGAAAAAGCGGATGTGCCATTGGATGTCCTTCACCCAGATCGCGACATGCTCCAGATAGGCTTTGGTCCCGTTCATGCCCCGGCCTCCATGCGTTGACGGTCGCTCATCGCGCGTTCGATGCCCTTGATGCAGGCGACGAGCGTTGCGTTGACGGGAGTCGGTACGCCGAGCCGTTGTCCCCAGCGCACGACCGAGCCGTTGATGAAATCGATCTCCGTGACGGAGCCTTTTTCGAGGCTTTGCAGCATCGAGGTCTTGAACGCGGAGGGCAATCCTTCGGCGGCGAGCGTCCAGGCCTGCTCGGGGTCCATCACTGACAGCGTCACGTCGGCGGCCTGTGCAACTGCGATCGCCTCGCCGACAGCCGCGAGCGCGGTCGCTTTTAACAGCGGCTCGTCATAGAGCTGTCCGTAAGTGAGGCTCGTGATCCCCGTCAGCGCGCCCGTCGCGACGTTGATGAGCAGCTTGTCCCACATCGTGCCGACGATGTTGTCGCTGACCATGGTGAGCAGCCCTGCGCTGTTGAATGCATCGGCGATGGCCTGCGCGCGCGACGTGATGCGGCCGCCGAGTTCGCCGATGTAGGTTGCTTTGCCCTTTAGGCCGGCTTCGATATGACCCGGCCCGCGCAGCACGCCGCCGACGTAGGTCTTCCCCGCCAGCACGCGCTCACGGCCGACGATGTCGGCGAGCACGTCTTCGTGCCCGAGGCCGTTCTGCAACGACAGCACCAGCGTTTCAGGCCCGACCAGAGCGAGCGCGCCGCGCATGGCCGCGTCGGTGTGGAACGACTTGACCAGCACGACGACGAGCTCAACGGCGCCGATTTCGGCGGCCTCGGTAGCGGCGCGTACCGTGACGCGCCGGGAACCGGCGTCGTCGTCGACCTGCAGGCCATTGCGGCGCATCGCTTCGACGTGCGCAGGCGAGCGGTCCAGCAGCCAGGTCTCGTGACCGCCTTCCGTGAGCGCTGCGCCAATCGCACAGCCCAGCGCGCCGGCACCCAGAATTGCAATTTTCATCGGCATCTCCTGTCGGCCAGCGTTATCACTTCAGCGATTACGCTGGCCCCATACAACGTTGACGTGTAGATGCACGATAGAAGTTGCTGCTCATGCTGACAATGCAATGACTACAATGACGTCATTGCGAGAGACAATAATCCCCGACCCACCATGCTGCCGACCGAACTGCCCGACCTGAAGCTGCTTCAGCTCTTCGACCTTCTCTACGACACTCGCAGCGTGACTCGCGTCGCGGAGCAGCTCGGGCAGAGTCAGCCGACGATCAGCATCTGGCTCGCGCGATTGCGCGAGTGTCTGCAGGACCCGTTGTTCATCCGTACGCCCGGAGGCATGGCGCCGACGCCTCAGGCCGACGCGCTGATCGGGCCTTGCCGGGAAATTCTCGAATCGCTACGTCGTTTCGTCGCGTGGGAGATTGCGTTTGATCCCGCGACTGCGCAGCGGCGCTTTCGCATCTGCATGACCGACGCGAGCCACATCACATTGCTGCCGAGGCTGCTTGCGCATGTCCGTGCGCAGGCGCCGGGCATCCGGCTTGAGGCGGCGGGAATCGACGGCAATACCGAGCGCGCATTGGAGTCCGGTGAGGCGGACCTGGCGATCGGCTATGTGCCCTGGCTAGGCGGCGGCATTTACCAGCAGCAGCTTTATCAGCAGGATTGGGTGTGCCTGACCAATCGCCATCACCCGAGGGTGCGCGCGCGGCTTGGGGCGAAGCAATATCGCACGGAAGGACATGTCGTCATCGAATCGGGTACGGGCGCGCAACTGCTCGAACAGGCACTTGCGCGCGAGCGCATCGAACGTGATGTCGTGCTGGAGTTGCCTGGTTTCTTGGGGCTGGGGACGATCATCCAGACGACCGACCTGATTGCCACGTTGCCGCGTCACATTGGCGAAACGCTGGCGCAAGCGAATGGTCTCGCTGTCCATGCGTGTCCCGTTCCGGTGGAAGGGTTTGCCGTGCGGCAGCACTGGCATGCGCGGTATCACCACGAAGCGGGAAACGGGTGGCTGCGTGGCGTGGTGATGCAGTTGTTCGGCCGTTCGCGCTGAGCGTGGCGCTTTCAATCGACCTCATCAAAGGCCACGGCAGTTCGACGCCGTTACCCCCTGGCATCCGAAGACAGCGCACAGTCGGGAAATCGCGAGACACACTGGGCGGACATTGCGGAAAGGTAATGCCACGACGCCCGTGGGTAAGCGTCTCATGACAGACATAGGTGACTTTCGCGCGCGCTTTGACTCGCGTCGTGGCATTTCGCCGTCGCGAGTGAATTCGAATCGGCGGCAGGTCGCGTTGCTGGCGCCCGGAGAAACCCCTGGAACGTTCGATAATCGCGCGCGCATGCGCAATGATCGAACGCGCGCGCGCCTGTCGCCCTTGTGTCGCGTCGTGGCACGGGACTACTCTGCGATCCATCAGGCGACACGGTTAGTCGCCGTCCCACATAAACCGGAGACAACATGAAGGCAGCCACGGACCACGAGCCTCACGGCAGGCATCAGTCGGCGAAAGCCGCAGCGAGCGGCTGGATCGGCTCGGCGCTCGAATACTACGACTTCTTCATCTACGCCACCGCGTCCGCGCTGATCTTTCCGCAGATCTTTTTCCCGAAGGGTAACGCGACGACCGCCATCGTCGCGTCTCTGGCGACCTACGGTGTGGGTTATGTCGCGCGGCCGATCGGCGCCTTCGTACTGGGGCACCTCGGCGATACGCATGGACGCAAGAACGTGTTGCTGTGGTGCATGTTCCTCATGGGATTTTCGACGATCGGTGTGGGCCTGCTGCCGACCTATGATCAGGTCGGCCTGCTCGCGCCCGTGCTGCTGGTGCTCCTGCGCCTGCTTCAGGGCTTTGCCGTGGCCGGCGAGATTTCCGGCGCCAGCTCCATGATCCTGGAGCATGCGCCGTTCGGCCGGCGCGGCTTCTTCTCCAGCTTCACGCTGCAAGGCGTGCAGGCGGGGCAGATCCTGGCGGCGGCTGTGTTCCTGCCGCTCGCGCACTACATGCCCGCCGAGCAGTTCAACGTGTGGGGCTGGCGCATTCCCTTCCTGCTGAGTTTCGTGGTCATCATCGCGGGCTGGATCATTCGCCGCAAGGTCGACGAGACGCCTGCCTTCACCGAAGAAGGCCAACGTCAGGCGCGCCCTCGCTCGCCGGTTATCGATGCGTTCAAATCCAGCACGCCGAACATGCTGCGCGTCGTGTGCATGGCGCTGATGAACGTGATCCCCGTGGTGGCGACCATCTTCGGTGCGGCCTACGCAGTGCAGCCCGCCTACGGTATCGGCTTCGCCAAGGATGTCTATCTGTGGATACCCGTCGTGGGCAACATCGTTGCCGTGGCGGTGATTCCGTATGTCGGCAATCTCTCCGACAGGATCGGCCGCAAGCCGCCGATCATCATCGGTTCGCTGCTGTCGGGCCTGCTCGCCTTCGCTTACCTGTACGCGATCAGCATCCATAACGTGCCGTTCGCGTTCGTGATGTCGCTGCTGATGTGGGGCGTGGTCTACCAAGGTTACAACGCCGTGTTCCCGAGCTTCTATCCCGAACTGTTCCCGACCCGCACGCGTGTTTCAGCGATGTCGATCGCGCAAAACATTGGCACGGCTATCACCGCGATGCTGCCGGCGCTCTTCACGGCCGTCGCGCCGCCGGGAGCGACCAACGTCTGGTTCACGGTGGGCGCGCTCGCGTTCGGCATCACGGTCATCGCCGCGCTGGCCGCGTTCAGCGCCCGCGAGACGTACCGAGTGCATATGAACGAACTGGGCCAGCCCGACGCGCATGCCGTGGACAAGGCCGAGTACGACCGCCTGCGGGCAATGGCCTTCACCGCGCGTGCCTGACCGTCCTCTCAGAGAGCAGATACCAGCCATGATTTCCGGAAAGACGACCCTCATTGCGCACGTCGGGTACCCGACTGAGAGCTTCAAGTCCCCGATGATCTACAACCCCTGGTTCGAGCAGAAAGGCATCGACGCGGTGGTCGTTCCGATGGGCGTCAAGATCGAGGACTATGAGCAGAGCTTCGCGTCGATCTTCCACTTCACGAACCTGCGCGGCGCGCTCATCACCATGCCGCACAAGGTGACAACGGTTGGGCTCGTCGATGAAGTGACAGCCGCCGTGCACATCGCTGGCGCGTGCAACGCGGTGCTCAAACGTCCCGATGGCACGCTGCTGGGCGACCAGTTCGACGGTGCGGGTTTCGTGCGCGGTGTGTTGCGCAAGGGCCGGCAGTTGGAGGGGGCGCGCGTGCTGGTGTCGGGTTCGGGCGGTGTCGGTTCGGCGATTGCCGCGTCACTGGCGGCGGCGGGCGTCGGCGAACTGGCGCTGTACGACGCGCGTCCCGAATCCGCCGATGGACTCGCGCAACGTTTGCGCGAGCACTATCCGGTACTGAAGGTCAGCACCGGCTCGAACGATCCGGATGGCTTCGAGGTCGTGGTGAATGCGACACCGCTCGGCATGAAGGCCGATGATCCGTTGCCCTTCGATGTCGCGCGCATTGCGCCAGGCTGCTTTGTCGGCGAGGTCGTGATGAAGTCGGAGTACACGCCATTCCTGCGTGCAGCGCGCGAGAAGGGCTGCGAAGTGCAGGTGGGCACCGACATGCTGTTCGAAATGATTCCAGCGTATCTGGAGTTCTTCGGCTTTGGCAGCGCCACTGCCGAAGAACTGCGGTGCACCGCGACCATCGCGTACTGAGTCACCGTGATACCGGGTTTTTCGATGAATGCTTCGTATGGCGGCCGCAGCTTTGGCGAAATCGTCGCGATGGTTGGCCGCGTGAAGAATCTGCTTCGGGACATGCCTGCATGAGCCGCCGCGGCCCGCTGAGTTTTGCATTGCTTCTCCCGTTCCTGCTGGCTGCGCAGCCAGTCGCGACCGACAGTTATCTGCCCGCGCTGCCTGCGATCGCGACGGCACTCGGTTCAGCCAGCACCAGCCTCACGGTGTTCGCGCTCGCGTTCGGCATGGGGCAGTTGCCGATGGGCAGCCTGGCCGACCGCTATGGGCGTCGGCCGACGCTGCTCGCGGGGCTTGCGGGATACGCCGTCGCTGCCCTGGCCGGTGCGCTCGCGCCGAGTGCGTCGATGCTGACGGCGGCGCGCGCGTTCCAGGGGCTGGCGATGGCGGCCATTCTCGTGTGCGCGCGCGCTGCCGTGCGGGACCTGTATCCCGCCAGCGAAGGGCCGCATGTGATGGCTCGCGGACTCACGGGGCTGGGCGCGACTGCACTGACTGCGCCGATCGTCGGCGCCTATATTGCGCAGCACGTTGGCTGGCGCTGGGTGCTCGCGGTCATGTGCCTGTACGCGCTCGCGCTGTGCGTGGCATGCTGGCGCGGCTTCGAGGAAACCGTTCACCGCACGGACGTGGTGCAGACGCCAGCCGGCGGCGTCCGCGAGATCTTCGAAAGTCCCGAATTCCGCGCGTGGGCGCTGCTGGCTGCCGTCACCTACAGCGGCATGTTCTGCTTTCTGTTGCTTTCGCCGATGGTCTATATCGGGTACATCGGCCTGTCGCCCGAGCTATATGGCTGGATACCCGCTGGCGGCTCGCTCGTTTACATGCTGAGCACGATGGGTTGCCGGCGTCTGCTGTATCGCCACGGCGTGTTGCGGACGGTGCGCCAGGGGGCCGTGCTAAGCCTTTCGGGGGCGATCATCCAGGGGCTCGGCTGCTGGCTGCTGCCCGGCAGCGCGTGGCCGCTGCTGCTGGGTCACGCGGTGTATTGCCTGGGACATGGCATCCACCAGCCCTGCGGGCAGGCGGGCGCAGTGGGTGGCCTGCCGCACCTCGCGGGACGTGCGGTGTCGTGGTCCGGCTTCATCATGATGTGCGCCGCTTTCTGCGCGGGACAGACCGCGTCGGCCTTCGTCGATCCGCATTACCGGCTTGGCGCATGGCCTATGGTCGTGCCGATGCTTGTCGCCGGATCGGCGCTGATGGCCATCGCGTTCGCCTGGTTGCCGACGATCGAGCATCCTGGCTGGTTGAGTTCGCGGTCTGCGGCTGTTCCAGTCAGGTCGGAGTAGGCGCAGGCCGACATGTATCTTTTGCTTCGTGATGCTAACTGCGTCGAAACGACGATCGGTCGCGAGCAATGAAAAATCAGGATGCCGCCCGCAAACCATCGCTCGTGCGCATACTGTCGAGCGAATCAAATAGTGCGTAGTTGTTCACGCGGCATATCGAACGCGCTTTTCCTTGAAAAGGCCGCGGATCACGTGGGGCTCTTTTTGCCGGCGTTGCGGGTGACGGCGAACACCCCCGATCATCTTCAGCTTTACTGGCGGGTCAATTCTTGCTGAGCGCATTGCTCCTCACATCCACCTGATTTCCTGATCTTCAGTGCGGATCCGGGTGCCCTCGAACGGTCGTCTCGTTTGACGGCGACAGCTGCCGTACAGGTGATGACGGGATCCATTCCGAAGTGGGTCGCGGGCCGCCCGTCCAGGCATTGCCCGCCCTCAATGGACCCACACTACCGGCCGCGATCGGCGCCCGCGTCAGACCGTGTCACGACGTCCTACGGTCGGCCAGTCACGCGCTGCACCATCGCGTAGAGCACCGACATCTGCAAGCCGCTCTTGAGTGCGTAGTTCGGGTCGTATTGATTGGAGTAGCCCCACCAGTCGAAGCATGCATTCGGGTTGGTCGGCCCCGGCGCAGACGACGCGATCGTGTCGGGATACACGACCACCAGTTTGTTCGTGTCGGCCCATTCGTTGATGCCGGCCTCGGTGACCCAGCGGTTCCCGATTAGTGACGCCTCCTGTAGACAGCCGTGGAGCGCGAGCACGAATCCGCACCTGTCTCCTTGCGCGCAGGCTTTGGGAATAAAAACGCTGCCTGTCGAGCTCATCGAAAGTTTGGAGGATGCCCCGAACTCCGTCTGGTCGAATGAGGATAAGGTACCCGACAGCTTTCCATTGTTGCGGGGTTTCAATGGGCCGAGGAACATGGTCAGCCACGTTTCTACTGAATCGTAGACTGCGCCATTTGCCGAGCAGCGCACCATGTAGGGGCTCCCAAGCGTGCCGCATGCAAGTTCGCCGTCAGGCGATTCCCAGCCGTGCTCGGCGGGATACGCATTATCGAAATGAACATTGGCCCCATAGTGTCGGTATTCCGAGTCGAGGTCGGCCATCTCAAGCGGATTGACGACCTCGTCTTGCGTGCCGGACCAGAGGTAGACCGGCTGTCCACCAAGATTCGTCGCCGGGTCGATGGTGCCGAGTGACGATTGCGCGTCCAGGTACGCCTCGGAGGCCGTCAGCGTGCTGTTGTACGACGCCTGATTCGTCGGAAGCGTCAAGCCGCCGCAGTTTGCCAAAGCTGTCGCGGCTCCTCCGGCGCCGGCACACCAATACACCCCGCCAGCGTAAACGGCGGCCCCCTTGAAGGTCGAGGAGTGGGCAACATGCATCTGCACTGCCGCGAAACCGCCTGACGAGATACCGGCGACGAAGACCTTCGTCGGGTCAATCTGATAGCGCTGAAGCTTTATGATTCTGGAAGAGTTCGCGGGGGCGGCTAACGCCTTTGCCGATGTTCCCAAAGCACCGGTATCCGTCCCGGCCGAATCGCCACCACCGCCGCATCCGGCAAGGCCGATCATTAACACTACTGCCAGCGCTAACCGCAGCCCCAAAGCCTTCGCCATCATTGTCGTCTCCTCGTCGGAGCAAAATAAATTGGCAACGTCGCTCCGTCAGTCGAACTGCCCGCCGTTTCGCCTTCCGCCAGAACCTCGCTAACACAAGTCATCGACAAAGCGCGAACAGACATTTACTGCGTAAGTTGCGCCCGACGATATTCCGGCATTGCAAAAATCGCTCCCGCGACAAGAGCAATCCTAAGCCTTATGCGAGGCGCTAAAAACGGTCCAGTCGGAGATTTACGAATGACCAATTTGCCCCCGGTTGGACGCGCTAAGCCATGACCTCACAGGAAGATTGGCCGCTAATGCTGTTTCGCACCTGCGAATTGCCAAGGGTGGCAAAGTCTTGCTGTAGGCGGATCAGCACCGTGAGACCGTCAGAAATCGCGCCAAAAGTACGTTTTCCCGATCTTCGCGGCGCTTTCCCGCAGCGGCCCGTCGCGCGCGCTAACTCATGATCGGCGTCATCGCAGTTTCGATCCGGGACGCCTGGTTCCGGGTAATCATGCTGCCGAGCGCATGACTGAAGCGCGGTTCCTGCACACCGGAAATGACGTACTGCCACCTGTACGCGGCGAGCAAACCTGCATGAACGGACTCTTTTTCGACCATCGGCAGAGACCGTCCGCAGACCATTGCAAAGTAGTCGGCGTCAGCGCGAGCCTGCGTTTGCAGCATGCCGTCGACGGCGGCGACCAGTTCGATCAGATCGTCGACTGCCTTGTCGCGCTCTTCTGGCGAAAGTCGGGCGTCTTCGCGTTGCCATTCGAGTTCGTCGAGGATTGCGTGCTGTGATTCCTCGCGCCAATGGTAGAGAAAGACGTCCTTCCACAGTTCGGATGAGTTCGAGTCGCCGTCGATGCTGCCGCGATAGTGCGCGAGCACGAAGAGCTCGATGTGACAGGTCAGCGCGAGTACAGCCCAGGTGGATTTCGAAAGGACAAACGAGGCCACGCTGTTGGCTTCCGGCAAGAACGCATAGCCGGCCGGCATGCCTTCGGCGCACATGCGTTCGATGCGGCGAAACAATTTCTGATGTTTGATTTCTTCATCGCTGAACCGGACGAGCGCTTCGAGGGCGTTCTGGTCGCCAAGGCGGTACGGTCCGCTCATCTCCAGTACCTTGGCCGCGATGAAGCGTTCGACGAGGCCGAACATGTTTGCATACGTGCGGCCCTGAATCTGACTGAGCATGCGCTGTTCGTCGGGGCCAAGAAAGACGAGCGAATCGACCTTCGATAACGCGTCCGGCAAAAATTTCCTCGTGAAATCGAAAGATCGGCCGCGAATCACGTCGCGGTCGATGTCCCAGCGGACGCGTTTCGAAGCAGCAATACACTTTGCGTAGCGGTTGGCGTCGAGCTCGTTTACATCAGTGGTGATTTCCATTGAAACATCTCCTTCAATTGCGATTCATCGATACTCACCGTGCCGATGCCATCGGGATGTCCCATTCGAATGTGTCAGCCATCTTGGCCGAGCCGCATCGCCACGATCCAACTATCGTTGCCGGACGTCATCGGACCGTGAACAGCGCGCCGGGCCGCGTAAAATCGCCGTTAAAAAAATCGAATGAAGAAGGACGGGCCCGCGCAAAGTCCAGGCGAGATGCGTGAATGTCGTGCGCCGCGAAGTAAACTGTTTGTAGGCAACGCTTCGTCTTTCGCATGTTATGACCCGGCTTACGATCGAAGTCCTTGGAGGCTTGCATATCCGCCTTGCTGGGGAGCGTTTGCCGCTGGACTTTCCAACGAAGAAGAGCAAGGCGATCCTGGCCTACCTCGCCTTGTCGCCGGGCATGCTGCGTTCGCGCGAGCAACTGGCAAGCGTGTTCTGGGAGCGCAGCGCGGAGGAGCAGGCGAGAGCGAGCTTGCGGCAGACGCTGTCGAGCCTGCGCCGGATGTTGTCGCACGCCGCGCCGCTGTTGAAGACGGAGCCGGACGCAATATGGCTCGACGCTCATCTTGTCGAAGTCGACGCGTTGCAATTCACGCACTTCTCGGGCGAGCGGTCTGCCGATTCACTGGCAAAGGCGGTCGCACTCTATCGGGGCGCGCTGCTCGATGGCTTTGGTCTGCGCGAAGAGCCGTTCGAAAAGTGGATGACCGTCGAGCGCCGCTGGTTTCATGAGCGCGCAGTGGAAGTGTTCGCCGAACTCGTCAGCCTTTATGAGCAATCCGGTGCATCCGGCCACGCAATAGCGGCGGCAAGCAGAATACTGGCATTGGACCCATTGTTGGAGTGGGCGCACGCGGCGCTCATGAGGCTGTATGCGAGCGCGGGGCGTCGGGATGCTGCCATGCGTCAATATCAGGAATGCGTCCGCGTGCTCAATGCCGAACTCGGCATGGTTCCCACGGAAGGGACCCAACGTCTCGCTGCCGACATCCAGCAGGACGGGTACAGCGTTCCCGCTGTGTCACGCGTAATTGCGGGGGGACAGGCCGGGCTGCCTGATGCGGCGTCGCGCGAAGCGCATGAAGCCGGCAATGCAGCGATATCGCCGGCGGAACGCAAACAGTTGAGCGTGCTCTGCACGCGCGTGCGCGAGCCGACTGGCGACACGGACCCCGAGTTCGCATTGGAGCGGGTCGACGCTGTGCTGAAAACAATGGTCGACGCCGTCCACCGGTTTGGCGGTCTCACGGCGCAGCTTCGAAGCGATGGAGTGACGGCGCTGTTCGGGGCGCCAGTGTCGCAGGAGGACCACGCGGTGCGGGCGTGCTATGCCGCGCTCGCGATGCGCGAATCGACGTCGACGGTCGTCGGACGGCCTCTCGACGTGCGGATTGGCATCCATTCGGGCGACGCAGTCGTGCGGACGATCGGGAGCGACCGGGCGCAGCACTACGACGCGCTAGGCGCCGTACCGCAACTGGCGAACCTGATCGATTCCGTCCTGTCCGTCGATGAGATCGGCGTGAGCGCCGACACTGTGCGGCGCGCCGAAGGATTCATCGAACTCGCGGATCGTCGCGCCCGAGTGCTTCCAGGCGCGGCGCAGTCCGTCGAGATTTTCATACTGCGCGCCAGGTCCGGGCTGCGGCTTCGTTGGGACGCCCGCGCGGCACGCGGTCTTTCGCGGTTTGTCGGCCGCGATACGGAAATGGCCAGTTTGCACGGGCTGCTCGAGCGTGCCGCACGCGGCGCAGGGCAGGTGTGCGCGATCGTCGGGGAAGCCGGGGTGGGCAAGTCCCGTCTCGTGCACGAGTTCATCAGCGCTGCACGCGCGTCAGGATGGACGACGCTCGAAACGGGTACGAGTTCGCACGACAATAGCGCAATCTACCTTCCAGTCGCCGGGCTGCTGCGGACGTGGTTCGGCATCGGCGAGCGCGACACGCTGGCTGAAGCGGCTGACAGGCTGCGCCAGGGCATCGGGGCCGTCGACCCGGAACTCGCGGTGATGCGTCCCGCGCTGGCTGCGCTGCTGGACTTGCCGGCCGACGATCCGCAGTGGGAGATGGCGAGTCCGCCGCAAAAGCGCAAGCGCACGCTCGAAGCCATAGCTTCTCTCGTGATCCGTGCAAGCGAGAACCATCCGCTGGTCGTCGTCGTCGAGGACCTGCACTGGAACGACGATGGCACGCAAGCTGTGCTCGATCATCTCGTCGATTGCATTGGTGCCGCGCGCGTGTTGCTGCTCGTCACTCATCGGCCCGAATACCGGCACGCGTGGTTCGGGAAGAGCTATTTCTCGCAGCTTCATGTGGACAGTCTTGCCGCCGAAAGCGCGGACCTGCTGCTGCGTTCGCTGCTCGGCGACGACGTCGGGGTATTGGCGCTTCGCAGACGGCTGATCGAGCGCACGGGCCGCACGCCACTCTTCCTCGAAGAGTCGGTCCGCGCACTGATCGATGCGGGTGCGCTGGTCGGTCAGACGGGTGCCTACCAGATGGTTCGAACCATCGACACGTTCGAGATCCCATCGACCGTGCATGCCGTCCTTGCATCGCGGATCGATCGACTGTCCGCGCAGCAAAAGGCCTTGCTGCAGATGGCGGCTGTGATCGGGCAGGAGTTCGCGGTCGATCTTCTGCACCCGGTGGCCCAACTCGAACGCGAACGGCTACTCGATCTGCTGGGCGAGTTGCAGGCGGCCGAATTCCTCTATCAGACGCGCTTGCTGCCGCATCAGCAGTACACGTTCAAGCACGCGCTTACGCATCGTGTCGCTTATGCGAGCGTGCTCAAAGAGCGGAGGCGATCGGTGCATGTGCAACTCGTGGAGGTGATCGAGCGGCTTCATGCGCAACGTCTCGACGAGCATGTCGAGCGCCTCGCGCATCACGCGCTTGCGGGCGAGCTGTGGGAGAAGGCTGTTGACTATCTGTACCGCTCGGCGTGCAAGGCGCTTCAGCGATCCGCGTATAAGCAGGCGCTCGAGTACCTGAACCGGGGACTCGACATCATCCGGACGTTACCTCGTACGCCGGCATTGCTCAGGCATGAACTCGATTATCAAAAGGTGCTGGGCGTGACGATGATGGCGGCAAAGGGCTGGGCCGCCAAAGAAGTGCTTGACGCGTATACGCAGGCCCGTTTGCTATGCGAGGAGCTAGGTGACGAGAGCGAGTTGTTTACCCTACTGCGAGGCGAAGGACAATACCGGATGATCCGGGGGGAATCGGAAATCGCCCGTGAACTCGGCAACCGATGCGCCGCGCTAACGGCGGACTCGCGCGACCACGCGATGCACATAGAAACACATCATCTGTTCTGGACGAACAGCTTTTTCATGGGGGAATACGCGGCGGCCGGGTTCCATTGTGCAAAGGGAATTGCACTTTACGAGCGCGAGCGGGATCATGCGCTGACATTCAAGTACTCCGGGCATGATCCGGGCGTGTGCTGCCGGTGCTTCACCGCGCTCGTGCAGTGCCTGCGCGGCTACCCGGACAAGTCGCTGTCGATTTCGGACGAGACACTCGAACTCGCACGCGAACTCGACCATCCGCTGACGACGGCTCTCGCGTACTGGACGCGCAGCTTCGCGCACATCCTGCGCGGCGAGCCGGAATTGGCGCGGCAGTGGGCAGCACGGGAGATCGCGGTGTGCGAGGAATACGCGTTGCCCTTGCTGCTGTCACAGGGGACATTTCAGCTGGGCTGGACATTGGCGCAATCCGGCGACCTCGACGAAGGCATCGAACGGATGCGTGAGGGCATTGCGGCAATCAGCGCAACAGGTGCGGAAATGGGCTTGCCGTACTTCAACGCGCTGCTTGGTGAAGCGCTTGGCCGAGCGGGCAAACGGGAGGCGGGGCTCGTCGAGATCGACCGGGCGCTCGCGGCTGTTGAAGAGCATGGCGGGCGTTTTCAGCTCTCCGAGATGCTGCGGCTCAAAGGCGAATTGCTCGCCGCCCAGGGGAGTGCGCGATGCGAAGAAGGGCTCGCGTTCATCCGCGAAGCGGTCGTGGTTGCACAAAGACAGGGCGCATGCTTTCCGGGTCTTCGCGCTGCGATCAGCCTTGCACGCCAGTTGGTATCAACGGGCGACCTCGACATTGCCTGTGCCGTGCTGCAGCCTGCCTGTGAGGCCATGAGTGAGGGAAGCGGACTAATCGATGTGCGTGCGGCGCGGGCACTGCTCGCTGCACTCAGGAACCGGTAGTAGTGCGATCGGTCGTTTCTCTCGCTACGAACCACTCCGCAATGACGACGATAAAGCGTTGACTGACCGGATGACGGCTATCGCTGCGAAGAAGCGCCTCCATGGCTAGACGGCGTTGTCATGTTGGCAAGGGCAGTCGGGTTGAGACGACCAGATGACAAAGACCTAATCGCTCTACCACGGTCACTGGTTCCCTGCGGCGGTCATTAGCTGCGCGGTGCGTTGGTACTTCCTGTTTCAGTTGAGCCTGCGCGACATCGAAGAGTTGCTGTTCGTGACAGCGCCCGGTGGGGTTATTACTGAGCGTCAACGCTTGCATCGCTATCTTATAATCGTTCGCCAGATGTTACGCATTAGACGTTCACAATATGAACGCGTTCTGTGCGGGCAGATTGAGACATCAAGCAATCCGGACACTGATTGAGTTGTGCGCAGTAGTAGTCGCTGAGATCGGTGCCCCATATTCGATATGCAGGGTATTGCAAGGACGACAGGTACATCGTCAACGGCCAGAAAACCTGGACGTCATCTGCACAGTGGGCGAACTAGATCTTCTGCCTGGTTCGTACGGGTCCCGATGCAAATCTGCAAAGGGCATTTCGCTGCTGTTGATCTCGATGGATATCTTTGGATAACTGGAGGAGATTTGAGAAAGTTGAAAACAACATTCAATCGGGACTACTACGGCGGCGGTTTGATGCTCCTGCTCGGTCTGATCGTCGTCATGATCGGCCGCACTTACGAAATCGGAAGCATGAGATCGATGGGTCCTGGGTTTGTCCCGGTTGCATTGGGGGCCATTTTAGCAATTCTTGGCATTTCTATTGCTGCGGGGGCAAAACGTGAATCGGCTGAGACTAATGAAGCCGAATCGCAACCCGAATTCACCGCAGAATGGCGCGGTTGGATTTGCATCATCCTGAGCGTTGTTGCTTTCGTGGTGCTCGGCGGATTCTTTGGTTTTATCCCAGCAGTCTTCGCAGTCGTTTTTATCTCTGCCTTGGGTGATCGGGAAAACACAATCGGACGCGTGCTTCTCCTGTCGGCGGGGACGACGATATTTGGCGTCATCGTGTTCTGGTGGCTCTTGAAGATTCAACTGCCGCTTTTTACGTGGGGCCACTAATAAAATGATCGAACAATCAGTAATGGATTTATGGCACGGCTTCGGGGTCGCCTTCGAATGGCATAACTTGATCTGGTCATTCTTCGGTGTTTTGGTCGGTAACCTTATCGGTGTGCTTCCCGGTATGGGTGCGCTGTCGGCCATATCGATGCTGCTGCCGCTTACTTACGTCATGTCGCCGGTCTCGGCAATTCTCATGCTTTCCGGCATCTTCTACGGTTCACAATATGGCGGTGCAATCGGTGCCATTCTGCTCAACCTGCCGTGCCATCCGCCGCACGCGGTGACCTGTCTGGATGGGTATCCACTGACGAGGAAAGGCAAGGGCGGAACAGCGCTCGGCATTACGATGATTTCGTCGTTCTTCGCCGCCTCGTTCGGTATCCTGGTGATGATTTTCGCCTCGCCGGTGCTGGTCAAGATCGCGTTTAAGTTCGGTCCCGCCGAACTGTTTGCGATCATGCTGGTGGGACTTATCGCCGGGGGCACGATGTCCCGTGGGGCACCGTTGAAGGGAGTGGCGATGACCGTCTTGGGCCTGATCTTTGGCCTGGTGGGCACAGACGTCAACTCCGGTGTGCAGCGCTTTACCTTCGGTTTGCCGGATCTGGCCGACAACATCGAACTGGTCGCCTTGGCGCTTGGTCTGTTCGGCGTGGCTGAATTCATGCTCAACGTGAACAAGATGGACGTTGTCGGTTCCAACATGGAGGTCTCCATGAAGGAAATGCGACCGACCAAGGCTGAGTTGAAGCAGGCATTCTGGCCGATGGTTCGTGGCACGCTGGTGGGGACGGTATTCGGGGCAATGCCGGGCACGGGCCCAACGATTACGACTTTCCTTTCCTACGCATTGGAAAAGAAAATATCGAGAAATCCCGAATCGTTCGGTCACGGCAATATCGCAGGGGTGGCAAGCCCGGAAGCTTCCTCGCACTCGAAGACCCAGGTCGATTTTATTCCGACGATGTCGTTGGGTATTCCGGGTGACGCGGTGATGGCTCTGATCTTGGGCGCTCTGCTGATTCAAGGTATTCAGCCGGGTCCTCAACTGATTACCGAGCACCCTGATCTGTTTTGGGGTCTCATTGCGTCGTTCTGGATCGGTAACGTCCTCCTGATTCTCCTGAACGTACCGATGATCGGCGTATGGGTGAAGCTGCTGCGGGTGCCGTACAAATATCTGTTCCCGTTGGCGATGTTCTTCATTTGCGTCGGCGTCTATACGACCCATAACAGCCTGTTCCAAGTCGGTGAAGTCGCCGTATTCGGGGTCATGGGGGCAATTCTGATTGCCTTGAAGTTTCCCGTCAGTCCGATTCTGTTGGGTTACGTTTTAGGACCGATGATCGAAGAGAATTTCCGCCGGGCAATGCTGATCTCGGATGGTGCTCTGTCGATTTTCGTGGCAACCCCAATCAGTGCGGTGTTCATGGCCATATCCGCGTTGTTGATCGTCTTGCAACTCTATTTTTGGGTTCGCAGGAAGATTCGGAATCGTCAATCTGCTGCCGCTGCTGCATAAACAGCAATTCGTGAGCATCTGATTTCAGCGATATCCGAATGGGATGTTGTCGCTCAGGCAATATCCCAACGGTACGGAGATTGACCATCAGGCATAGGCGCAGGCCGCTGATATCGGTGGGTTGTCGCTCCTGGTGCCGGAAGAAATTGACGGCCTGAATCGGGGATTGAAGCACGCCGCTGTCTGTGCCGAAGAGGCGGGGAGGCGAGTATGGGCAGGCCCTCTGACGGCATCGGGCTTCTTTCCGATTACGGGCACGAAACAGCATTGTTTCAACGGCGGAACGGGCAAGCAGGGTCAAAAACCTGTCCCCGGCCTGCCGTGGGGAAATCGCGATTCCTGGCTCCGAGCATCACGTCATCACGGATTAGTCGCTGGCGTTGATTGAGGCCATTCGCGCGTTGCTGTAGGCAGCCCTACATGGAAAAAAAGCCCGGTAGATTTATGTCTACCGGGCTTTGCTTTTGGAGGTACTCCTGGCAGATCACTCGATCTGGAGCGCGACCGCCGTGGCCTCGCCGCCAGCCAGGCACATGCTGGCGATACCGCGTTTCAGTTGGCGTTCACGCAGTGCATGCAGCAATGTGACCAGAATACGTGCGCCGGAGGCACCGATCGGATGGCCCAGGGCGCAGGCACCGCCGTTCACGTTGACCTTGTAGTGCGGAAGATCGAGGCTCTTCATCGTTGCCATGGCTACGACTGCGAAGGCTTCGTTGATCTCGAACAGATCGACGTCGGCCAGGTTCCAGCCGGTCTTTTCCGACAGGAGGCGCAGAGCGCCCGTAGGAGCGGTCGGGAACAGATGCGGCTGGTGCGAGTGTGTCGCGTGGCTCACGATCGTCGCGAGCGGC
This sequence comes from Paraburkholderia phymatum, assembly GCF_040965635.1. Classification (GTDB taxonomy): domain Bacteria; phylum Pseudomonadota; class Gammaproteobacteria; order Burkholderiales; family Burkholderiaceae; genus Paraburkholderia; species Paraburkholderia phymatum_B. Next base: position 124,542 of record NZ_JBFRCH010000009.1, on the reverse strand, counting down.
TGGAGGCCGCGTTTCTCGGCCTCGGAACGACGCATCAGCAGCAGTGCTGCCGCGCCATCGGAAATCGACGACGAATTCGCTGCCGTAACCGTACCATCGGTACGAAACGCCGGTCTGAGCCCCGGGATCTTGTCCAGGCGTGCTTTGCCAGGCTGCTCATCGATCGAGACGACCTTCTGTGCCTTACCAACGTTGACCTCGACGGGAGTGATTTCTGCTTCAAACTTGCCATTGGCGATGGCCTGCTGTGCACGGGTCAGCGATTCGATCGCGAACGCGTCTTGGGCTTCGCGGGTGAACTCGAATGCCGATGCACAGTCTTCGGCGAACGTGCCCATCAGACGGCCCTTGTCGTAGGCGTCTTCAAGGCCATCGAGGAACATGTGATCGAGCACCTGGCCATGGCCCATGCGCATGCCCGGCCGGGCCTTCGGGAGCAGGTAGGGCGCGTTGCTCATGCTTTCCATGCCGCCGGCGACCATGACGTTGCCTGAGCCTGCCAGAAGAAGGTCGTGGGCCAGCATGACAGCCTTCATGCCGGAGCCACACATCTTGTTGACGGTCGTGGCACCCGTCGAGACGGCAAGGCCTGCCGTCAGGGTAGCTTGACGGGCGGGAGCCTGACCCAAGCCTGCCGGAAGCACACAGCCCATGAACACTTCATCGACCTGATCTGCGGCCAGTCCAGCGCGTTCAACCGATGCACGAATCGCGGCGCCGCCGAGTTCCGTCGTCGTCACGGATGCGAAGACACCCTGGAAGCCGCCCATGGGGGTACGGGCCGCACTGACGATTACAACCGGATCAGCATTCATCATCTTGGATTCCTTGTCTGGATTAGCGTGCTGCCATACGAACGGCACCGTCGAGACGGATCACTTCGCCATTCAGCATCATGTTTTCGAGGACATGACAAACGAGTGAAGCGAATTCCTCCGGCTCACCGAATCGCGGAGGGAACGGAACGTTTGACGCCAGAGAGGCCTGCACTTCGGCGCTCATGCCGGACACCATCGGCGTTTTGAATATGCCAGGGGCGATCGTCATCACGCGGATGCCAAAGCGGGCAAGCTCACGTGCGATCGGCAGCGTCATACCGACGATGCCGCTCTTGGATGCTGCATAAGCTGCCTGTCCGATCTGGCCGTCAAATGCCGCGATAGAGGCCGTGTTGATGATCACGCCACGCTCACCACCTTCCAGCGGTTTCTGCTTCGACATCGCGTCCGCGGCAAGACGGATCATGTTGAACGAGCCGATCAGATTGACGGCGATCGTGCGCGAGAACTTTTCGAGGTCATGCGGACCTTCGCGACCCACGACGCGGGCACCGAGTTCGATACCGGCACAGTTCACCAGTGCATCGATGCGACCCAACGTCGAACTTGTGGCTGCGATTGCTGCGTGGCATTGGACGTCATTCGTGACATCGACGACGGCGAAAGCAGCATTGGCACCCAATTCGTTCGCAAATGCGGCGAGCGGCTCTTCGCGGACATCCAGGAGCATTACCTTGCCGCCCTTGGCGACTACCGTGCGTGCCACTGCGGCACCCAAGCCCGACGCACCGCCGGTGATGACAAAAACGCTATTGGGAATATTCATGATTATTGTGCTTCGGGAAGACAAAGACTTTTAGGAAGAAGGGCACACCCCGCCAGGAATATGCTCCTCTGTACAGCAATCGATTGCCTACTCGGGCTGAATGCCCGCGTCCGTCACGACCTTGCCCCACTTCGCGTATTCGGTGTGGATAACCTGGTCGAAGGCCTGCGGGGTCGCACTCGGATTCGGCTCATAGCCCAGGGACTGGAGTTTCTTCGCGACGTCCGGTTGTGCGAGAACCTGCGCGAGTTGGTTGTTCAGAGCAGCCACGATTTGCGGGGGCGTGCCCTTCGGAGCGACGAGGCCGAGCCAACCAGCCGCTTCGTAGCCGGGCACGCCAGCTTCTGCAACGGTCGGAACGTTCGGGAGCAAGGAAGAGCGCTTGCTGTCCAGCACGGCGACCGGTACCAGCTTGCCGCCCTGGATGCTGCCGAGTTGTGCTCCGATCGTGTCGACCATCAGAGTCACGCGGCCCGCCATCACGTCAATAGCCGCGGGGGCACCGCCGCGATAGGAAACGACACCGATATCGACACCGGCTTTCGCGTTGAAGAGACGCTGTGCCAGTTCGAACGCCTTTGCACCTTGACCCGACTTGATCCGGCCGGGCTGTGCCTTCGCTTGCGAAACGATGTTCTTGACGGTGGGGTCCTTGAACTCCGGCGAGGACAGCATGACCATCGGGGCTTTCGCAATCATGCCGATCGGGGCAAACGAGTTGAGCGGATCATACGGGACGTTCTTTTGCAGGTGTGGGCCGGTAACCATCGTGCCTGAGACCGATACACCGATCACGTAGCCATCGGGAGTCGCATTCGCGACATATGCCATCCCGAGCATGCCGCCGGCTCCCGGTTTGTTTTCGACGATGAAGTTCTGCTTATCGAGTTGGCTGAGGCCACTGGCGATCAGACGGCCGACAATATCCGATGCGCCGCCCGGCGTATAACCGACGATCACATGGACCGGGTGCGACGGATAGTTTTCTGCATGGGCACCCGTCGAAAAGGCGACGAGAGCGCCAAGAACGACGGTTGCTGCTTTGGAGAAGGGGTACATTAGTATTGCTCCTGGTTTATTTCAGGTTTTGCCTAGCCTGTTTCACTCTTCGTTAATCAAGCCAAGGAAAACATCATAGAAAAGAACGCGCACACGCCCTACGTTCTTTTACCCGGTGATTTTAATTCGTCGCACGCAGGTTGATCGTCTTCGACAATCGCTCGATAACTGCGTAATCACGGTCGGCCTGTTGTCCGAGATCTTCCGGAGTGCCACCGGCCGGGGCAACCCCGAGGGCAGACAGCTTCGCGATGACGTCGGGATCATGAAGCATGGCGTTGAGCGTCTCGTTTACCTTCTCGACGACTGGACGGGGCGTGCCCTTCGTCGTGTACACGCAGTACCACGGCGCCATTTCGTAGTTCGGGAAACCCGACTCCATCATCGTCGGCAGATTCGGTAGCAGGGGCGAGCGGTTACGCGAGGTAACCGCCAACGCCTTGAGCTTCCCGCTCTTGATGAACTCGATACCGCCGGAGATCTGGTCGATTACGAAATCGACCCGGCCGCCCATCAGATCGACCAGCATCGGGGCCGCACCACGGTACGGCACGTGGATTGCCTTGGCATGCGCCTGTTGAACGAACAGTTCGCCCGAGATGTGCCCGCTGGCACCCAAGCCAGGGCTACCGAACTTCATCTTGCCGGGATTTTTGCGCAGCAATTCGGCCAGGTCTTGCACCGTGTTGACGGGCAGATCCGGACGCACCATTACGACATTCGGAATATCTGCCAATTTGATAACGGGAATGAGGTTCTTCGGATCGTACGGCAGGTTCGGATACGTGAACTGGTTAGTCACGACCGTGCCAATGGATGCGATCAGCAGGTTGTAGCCGTCCGGTTTGGCCCTCGCTACTTGACCCATGCCGATAATACCGGTGGCGCCCGGCACGTTATTGACGATTGCCTGGGCACCGAGGCGTTGGGTCAGCTGCTGCGCAACCGCGCGACCGAGAATATCGGTCGTACCGCCGGCAGGGAAGGGCACCATCACTTGAATCGGTTGCGAGGGCCACCTATCGTCATTCGCTTGGGCAAACTTCGGGGCGGTCATGGCGAGACCACACAGGGCCACCGCTGCTGCGAATTGTCTGCGGTTCATTTTCATAAAAAACGTCTCCTTTTTATAAGACATTGGGCCACGGCAAACACCGTGGCCCAGGTTATCGCGTTATACGGCTGCGTCGAGACAGAACCGACGACGAACAACCTGCGATTCGTCGTTGCCATCACGCTTGCCCAAGATCCAGCCTTCCTTCGGTTGCAGCGCCATGACCTTCACTTCATCGAGACGCTTCCAGTCCTGGATCAGCGTACGCTCCGAGATCTTCCACTCGCCGTCACGCCGCTCGAAGCGGTCGAGATAGCGCGACGACGTGAACACATCGACGTACGAACCTTCTGCGCCCGATGCACCGCCGGTGAACTGTGCAATCTGAGCCTTCGCTTCCGGTGGATATTGCTGGATCGTTCGCACATACGTTTCGACGATCGCCACGTCTTCGCTGGCGAAATCGATCAGCATGTTGCCGATGAAGTGGCTGCTGAACGGAATGGCCTTGTGACGTTCGATGACCCAATCAACGAGGCCTTCGACCGGGCCAATATACGGACCGTGGCTGTCGGTTGCCCCGTCGTGGAAGACGGCGAGCATGCCCTGTCGGTCGAGTCGGTCCACCGCGTGACACCACTGAGCCATCACGTGCTGGATGATCATCCGGTCAACGAGGCGGGCCGCGGAAAAGGCTTCGTTCTGCGACATTTCTATTTGTCTCCTTCCATGAATCCCGTTATTACCCCCACCACGTCGCGATATCTTTCGCGAGCGCAGTGCCCTGTTCATAACCTGCTTGAGCCGCAGGTCCACGACGTGCTGGATCGAGCACGTTGTTGCCGAATGCCAGAAGCGATGCAGTGTCAGGCGCAATAACTCGCACACTTGCACCCCGCGCTTCGATTGCAGCGACTTCTGCACGCAAATGGCCGCTGACGGGGTTGCCATCGGAGTAGCCGAGAGGTGCAAGCACCAGAACTCGGCGCGATGCTTCCGCCACCCAGGCATTAGTCATCGAAGCAATACCGCCGTCCATGTAATACGCGTCTTCGATCGGAACGGGAGGCCATACTCCTGGCACTGCACAACTTGCTGCCACTGCATCGATGAGTGCGCAACCACTTGCCGAATCGAATACACGTGGCACGCCGCTGTCGGTATCAACAGCGATCAGACGCAGCGTTCGATCCGGCCATTCAGTGCTTGACAGGCGGGAGGCAATGATCGCGCGACGGACTTCCACTGTGGGTGTTTCACTTCGTCGTGCGAACTTGCCGATACGTTTGCGAGCGGCAACCAGATCACCGTTCACCTTTTCCATCAGCTTGCAATTGGCAGCATCCGCTTCTTCCTGCGAATACGGCCGAAACTGCTCCCCGGAATCGGGCGTCGGATACCGCTGATGCATGAACATATCGAAAACTTCGGAGCCACACGCGATTTGCGTCGCGATGACGGAACCTGCCGAGGTACCGACCAGCACGTCAGCATTCGATATCCGGGTACCCGTCTTTTCGAGACCATAGACGATGCCGGCGGACCACGCGATACCAACGACGCCCCCACCACCGAAGACAGCCGCTCTGTTAAGAGTGCTTTTCATCAGATGATGCCCGTCTGCCTGAGTTGCTCACGCTCGCTCTCGCGCATGCCCAGAAGATCGCCGTACACGTCGGCATTGTGCTGGCCGATCGTCGGTGCCGGATCGATCGGCTTTTGAGGAGCACCCGGAATACGCGGAACAACGCCCGCCATACGTACTGGTCCGATTCGTGGATTCTCGACGGGCACGATGGTCTCGCGAGCCTGGTAGTGCGGGTCCTTCATGATGTCGTCGATGCTGAGAATGAACGCGTAGGCGCACTTCGCTTCATCGAGTTTTGCGGTGAGTTCCGGCACCGGCAGCGACTTGATCCAGTCACCGACGAGATTGTTCAGTTCGTCGATATGTTGCCAACGCAACGGGTGAGTCTTGAAACGCGGATCTTCGAGCATGTCCGGACGTTCCATCGCCACACACAGACGCTGGAAACCAGCCTCAGCGGAGCAGGTGAGAATCACGAAGCGACCGTCACTGGTCTCGAAGTGTTCGCCCGGAGCCGCAGCGAAGTGCTTGTTACCACGCGGCTTGCGCACGACGCCCAATCGATCGTATTCGGGCACCAGCACTTCGGTGAAGCGAATAACGGATTCGTACATTGCCAGGTCGATTTCCTGGCCCGGGCCGCCTAGTACGTCGCGATTGTAGAGCGCCATCATCAGGCTAAACGCGCCCAGGATCGCGGTCTGATAGTCCGCCGTCGAGGTGCCGATACGGACGGGCGGGCGGTCCGGATAACCGGTGATGCCCATCAGACCGCCGAATGCCAGAGCAATGCGGTCGTAACCTGCACGTTCCGAGTACGGGCCGGTCTGGCCGAAGCCCGACACGCGCAGCATGATCAGCTTCGGGTTGTGCTTCTTCAGGGTCTCGAAATTGCAGTTCCACTTTTCGAGTGTGCCGGGACGGAAGTTTTCGACCACCGCGTCGGCTTCCTTGACGAGGCGATACAGGATTTCCTGGCCTTCTTTTTCGCGCAGGTTGAGCGTGATCGAACGCTTGTTGCGGTTCTCGACTTCCCAATACAGGCATTCGCCTTCGACGAAGGGGCCGAGATCGCGAACCGTGTCACCACGCTCCGGGACCTCGACCTTGATGACGTCGGCACCGAAGTCGCCGAACAGCGTGCACGCCACCGGGCCCGCGACCATCGTACCCAGGTCGAGGATACGAAGACCGCTCAGCATGTACGGGCCTGGCTGACGTTGAGTCGTCGCGATCATTTACGCTTCCTCCGTTTCGGCGACCGCGGTCTTGAACGCGTAGTCGGAGAAATCCGCACGGCGCGTCATGTGCCAGTAGTCGTCGTTACGGAACGGCGTAGTGGCGATGATGCGGCCATGGCCGTTGCGATACCAATTGGTCATGCCGGTGTGCGACCAGATCATGCGGCTGTGAGCTTCCTGAACGCGAACGTTGAATTCATCGTGGCGTTGCTTGTCCACTTCGAATTCGAAACGCAGATCCTTGCCTGCACGTTCCATTGCCTGACGCATGATGTTCAGGACATAGCTGACTTGCGTTTCCAGCAGGGCGACAACCGAACCGCCGTGGCCGAGCGCCGTGTTCGGGCCTGCCAGCATGAAGAAGTTCGGGAAGCCCGGTGCTGCAACGCCGAGATATGCTTCGGCACCCTTGTCAGCCCACACTTCCCGGATGCTACGGCCGCCACGACCGACGAGGTTGAACGACGCGAGCATGTTGATTGCATCGAAACCAGTTGCGACGATGAGGATATCGACTTCATGTGCATTACCGTTGCTGTCGATCACCTTGTTGCCTTGCACTTCGACGACGCCGCCTTGGACCAGCGAGACGTTCGGACGCGTCATGGTGCGGTACCAGCCGTTGTCCATCAGCATGCGCTTGCCGAACGGCGGGTAGTCGGGCACGCAAGCGTCGAGAAGGTCTTGACGGTCGCCGAGCTGTTCCTTGATGTAGTCGATGAAGTAGGTGCGATGACGCTCGTTCGTCTTGTTGATCGAACGCTCCGGATGCGGCCATTGCGGGTCGATCTGCAACGAACCGTGGATGCGGTCGTTGAAGATGTAGGCCAGACGCTGGCGATACCATTCCTGATAAAACGGAACATGAGCCAACATGAAGCGCTTGTCTTGCGGGACAGGTTTACGGAATTGCTCGAACGGTGCGGCCCACTGCCTCGAACGCTGGAATACGGTCAGATGGCCGCAGCGGGGAGCGATTTCCGGCACGATCTGCATCGACGTCGCGCCGGTGCCGATCACGGCAACACGCTTGCCTTCCAGTTTGATGTTTTCCGGCCATTGTGTCGTGTGGAAGGCCAGACCTTCGAACTTGTCCAAGCCGGGGATGTCTGGCATCTTTGGCACGTTCAGCAGGCCGACTGCGCTGATCAGGACGTCCGCTTCGAGGCTGTAGTTTTCGCCCTTGCTCGAAACATCAACGGTCCAACGCATCGACTTTTCGTCGTAGCGTGCTGCTTCGACGCGCGATTCGAAACGGATGTGCTCACGCAAGTTGAAGCGGTCAGCAACGCCTTCAAAGTACGTCTGGATTTCTTGCTGCAACGCGAAGTACTTCGACCAGTCGCCCTTGGCGAAAGAGTACGAATAGATGTGATTCGGTGTATCGACGCCGCAACCCGGATAATGGTTTTCGTACCACGTGCCGCCTACTTCGTTGTTCTTTTCGATCACGGTGAACGGAATGCCAGCGCCCTGGAGACGGATCGCTGCGCACAAACCGGCGACACCGGCGCCGATGATGACGACCTTGAAGTCTTCAGGCACGTCGAAGCGGCCTTTCTGGTCGATGACCATGTCTTCGTCGAGGCCGAGCCACGCGCTGATCATCGGGCCGTACGATGCCGGAATCGCTTCGCCGACGCCGAGTTGCAGCATCTGGACCAGCGTATCCCAATCGGGACCCGCGAGCTTGACCTGACCATCAACCTTCCACTTCAGCAACGCGTTCCACGCAGCTTCGCGAATTTCGGCTTGAAGTTCTTCCGGCAGGCCGCCCGAGTCGTTTTCGTCCAAGCCGCGAATGCGCGAACACTGATAGCGCTCGTCGAGCCACTTGCGGTCGCCCGTCAGATGGATCAGGACCATCAGGAGCGTCGGGAGATTTGCCGCCGGCAGAGCTTGGCGAAGACCTTCCGTCCACTCCTGATCCGAAAGCGTAGCTACTTGATGGGGATTGTGTGCCATGTGAAAGTCGTAGGGGGTGGTTGAGTAAGAAACTATTCCATCGCGAACGAAAAACGTTCACAATGAGAACCATCACAAACGTTCGTACTGTGAACGTGACTAGGGGAAACCATGACGGATGCACTACTGACTGATAAACCATCCGCGGTACAGGGAACGCAATCTGTTTCGCGTGCACTGGATTTGCTTCGCCGTGTTGCAGGCCTGCATCCGGACGGCGCCACGGTCACGGATCTAGCCAAGGCGGCAGAGATCGACCGCATCACCGCAAATCGATTATTGAAAACGCTCGAACTCTCGGGTTTTGTCGAACGAGGTGACGGCAGCAAGAGGTATCGGCTTGGCATGCAAGCCATGCAGATCGGTTTGGCATCCATGAAGCGGGCGCCGCTGCTCGAAGCGTGCCGACCCATGATGAAACGACTGGCCCATATCACTGAGGACACGGTGTTTCTGGTTGTGCGCAATGGCGACTACGCACATTGCCTGCACTATGAGGAAGGGCGTTCGCCAGTGCGAACCTTGGTGCTTCAGGTGGGCGGCATGCGTGTGCTAGGCGTAGGATCTGCCGGCGTTACGCTCCTGTCGCGGGAGGACGATGCTTCGATCGAGGCCATATACAGGAGGCATGAAGAGGAATTCAGGCCCTCCGGACTGACGTTGCCCCGACTACGCGATCTTGTCGAAAAGACGCGGAAACAGGGATTCTCGGCCACAGACGGGCTCGTACACGAAGGCGTGTCAGGTGTGGGCGTAAGCTTTGACGTCGGAGAGGACGGATACGCGGCGATCTCGGTTGCTGCCTTGTCGAGCAAGATGAACTATGAGCACAAGATGTGGGTTACCCGGACGGTTGCCACGGAACTACGGGCCGCCGGATTTACTCCTTCAGCGAAGTTGACCGAATAGGATGCGCCTACCAACCTGATCAGGCGTTCGCGCATTAAACGATACCGCTCGCGCGGTATCGTTCTCTCGAGGGCTGCGACTAGCGAACGTGTGGCCTCGATCGGCGGGACGGAAAGGCACGTGGCGCTGGCGTGACGCTCGCCTCAAGCGGCGAGCGCTGCATCGACTGCGGCCAGGTAGTGCCGAAAGCCAGCCTGCAGCAGCACGGTTCGCACACGCCCAAGCTCGCATCGCACGGCTTCGTCCGCGGGCTCCTGCAGGGTACGCGCGAGCGCGCGGCCGCGCGCCGCGAACAGCTCGGCCCAGGGCAGCGGTTCGCGCCGCGTGTAGTCCTCTAGTGCCGTCACGTAGCGCAGCACGCCGGCGGGATCGTGGGCCGACAACATCGCTTCGATGGCGTCGCGGTAGAACCAGAGGTGGTTGTGGCCGACCGCGCCGAGGCGCAGCAGGTCCTCGCCTTCCGCCAGGAGCCGCGCACGCTCGTCGTTCTCGTCGACCACGCGGGAGAGGGCGCCCAGGACCTTCGGCGCGCAGAACTGCGTGCCCACTTCGCGCGAGATCGCGAGCGCCTCGTGAAGCGCTTTCACCGCTTCGCCGCGGCATCCGTCGTCCAGCCATACACGTCCCTGCATTTCCATGTTCTGCGCTTCGAACCGGCGCGCGCCCAACTGCCGGATCACCTGCATTTCATGCTCCAGATGGACCCGCGCAGCCTGTACATCGCCTAGCTCGTAGCAGGCGAACACGCCGAGCGTCTCACCCAGCAATTGCGCGCGCGGCTGCCCGATCAACCCGGCGGCGCGCGCGGCGGCAACGGCGTCTTCGCGAGCTTGCCGCGCATCGTTCAGATAGATGCGGCTGAAGCCCTGCATCGGACGATTGGCGACTTCGATGCGGCTGAACCCGTGCTGGCGGCTCAACGCCACGCAATCGCTGAAATGGCGGAACGCCGTCCGCATCCGCCCCTGCGCGTACGCGGCATCGGCGAGGCCGCCGAGCGCGCGGGCCTCTGCCTCCGGCGAGCCGAGGCGCCGCGCATAGGCGAGCCCGCGTTCGTGTTCGGCGCTGCAGGCATCGATCTTCCCGAGCGGAAAAAGGATGTTGCCGCGCAGATAGTGAAGACTCGCGAGCTCGGTCAACCGGTCGTCGCGCTCCGCGATCCGCTGCGCGGCCGCGAGCAGGTCTAGCGCTTCGTCGAGACCTTCGCTCACGCGCAGGCCTTCCGCAAGCCCGAGCTGGCAGCGGCACAGACTGGCGTCGTCGGGGGCGGCCGCCAGCGCCGCGCGATAAGTGGCGGTCGATCCCGCGATGTCGCCGAGGTCGCGCTGGAGTTCGCCCTTGCAACAGCTCAGGGCGTGGCGGTCCGCGTCTGTCCGCGCGATCTCGAGGCCCCGCTCGGCAAGGCGCAGCGCGGCCTCGGCCAGGTGGGACGTGTACTGCGCGCCCGCGGCGGCCAGGTAGGCCTGCGGCGCGCGTTCGTCCTCGGCGCGGTCGAGATGCTGGGCGTGCAGCGTGGGGTCGCCGTGCGCGAACCAGTCGGCCGCGCAGCGGTGCAGTTCGCGTCGGCGCGCGCGCAGCAGCGTCGAATATGCGCTCTCCTGGATCAGTGCATGGGCGAACAGGAAGTCCTCGCCCTCCGGCAGCACGAGCGCATTGGCGAGCAGGCCGTCGCAGACATAGCCGGGATCGTCGATGAGCCGCCGAAGCAACGCAATGTCGAAACGCTTGCCGATCACGGCGGCCGCCTGGAAGGCGAGGCGGTCGCGGGGCGCAAGCCGGTCCATCCGCGCGAGCACGAGGCTGCGGATCGAACTGGGTACGGCGCTGCCGCTGCCTTCCTCGGCGTTGCGCAATAGCTGCTCGAGGAACAGCGGGTTGCCGCCCGCGCGCTCGATGCAGGCGAGCGCGACACGCTGTGTCGCGTCGATGAAGTTGCCCGCGAGGGTCAGGGCCTCGTCAGTTCGCAGCGGCCCGAGATCGATTGTCGTGAACGGCGTGTCCCTGCAGCACGCGCGCCACGTCGCATCGATGGGATCACCTTCCACGCGCGAGGTCGTCACGAGGACGCCCGGGCCGTTCGCGATGCCCGAGGCGAAGGCCGAGAGATAGCCGAGGACTTCTGGGTCAGCCCAATGCAGGTCTTCGACGATGATGAGAGTCGCCGCCTGCCTGCACACAGCGTCGGTCACTCTCGCGGCGAGCGCCTGCTTGCCGCGCTTGCGCGCTCCGTGGTCCATCGCGTCGTAGAGGGCTCGCCATTCGCCCGCAAGCGGCAGATCGAGGAGGTCGTGGAGAAAGGCGTGCTGCTCGGCCTCGACGACGCCCTCTGCGGCGAGACGTGCGGCGGCGGCCTGCCGCGCCTCGCTCGACGCGACGGCCGGCAGGCCGAGAAGGCTGCCGACGATCGCGTGTACGGGGTCCTGCCCCTTGCCCACGCCGAAATCGAGCACGAGGCCCCGATGGATTGCGAAGCCCTGCGACTGCACGTAGCGGCGCATCTCGTCGACGAGACGCGTCTTGCCGATGCCCGCTTCGCCGCGCACATGGACGACGTGGCCGGCCCGTCTCGCGACGCATGTGTGGACGATACCGTGAAACTGCTCGAGCTCGGCCTGGCGTCCGACGAACAGGCTCTGACTCGCCTTCGCCGATTCGCTCGCGATGGCGCGCAGCCGCCATGTCCGCACCGGCGTGTCGATGCCCTTGAAGCACTGCTCACCGTTCGCGTCGCAGACGGCGGCGTCGCCGAGCGCGCGCGCCACGTCATCGGAAAGCCAGGTCTCACCGGCCGCTGCCGCGACCTGGAGCCGTGCGGCCAGGTTCACCGGATTGCCGGTCACGGTGTAGTCCCGCGCATCGACACAGCCGAGCGCGCCCGCGACCACCTCGCCGCTCGCGATGCCGATATGCGCCTGCAACGTCCGCGCCGCCTGCGCGCTCAACTGCGTCAGCGCGTCGTGGATGTCGAGCGCCGCGCGGGCCGCGCGCAGCGTGTCCGTTTCGTGCGCGCGGGGTGCGCCGAACAGCGCCATCACTGCATCGCCGATGTGCCTGTCGGTCGTGCCACCATAGGCAAGCACGATGCCGTCGACGAGCGCCGTGAAGCGGCCGATCAGCGCACGCAGTTCCTCCGGATCGAGCGTGCGCGACAGCGCCGTGAAGCCGCAGAGATCGGCAAAGAGGATCGTGACCTGCCTGCGCTCGTCGGTAGGGGTGTCCACGGCGAACGTCGCCTGCGCCGCCGGCGCCGAGTCTCGCGCGGCCGCGGCGAGAATGCGTTTGCGGTGGCCGAGCGACTGCACCCCGAGCTCCTTCAGGTCCACTTCGGTCAGCTGCGCGAGCAGCGACAGATCGATATCGTTCGCCGCGAACGCTTGCGCGTACTGCTCAAGACCCAGGACGTGCAGCCATTGCTCAATATTCATGTTCGCCGCCTGCATCCAATGCCGGGCGGCGCGCGCCATTCTGCCGCCCGGGTCCGCTTCCTTCCCATGGACTCAAAGCGCAGACGAAAAGCGCGCGCCCGTTGCCGATGCGAACGGCACCAACCCCGTCCGGGATCGTGCCGATGAACCCAGTGTAGGCGTGAGCCGCGGACCGCGCATAGCCCGCGTATGGCGTTTGACAGGATTCCGATCGAGGACGGATAAGGGCTCTATACTGGCCCATACTGGCTCTCCATCGCGCCTTCGCATTTCACCTGGAATTCACGTGAAGCCGGGCAAGACCGTTTCCGTTTCCGACGTCCCGCCGCGCTCGCGCGTCGCGGAGCTGCCCAGCGATCTGGCGGCCGGGGCGATATCTTCGCTCATCATGCTGTGTTACGCGATGAGCCTCGGCACGATGATCTTCAGCGCCGATCTCGCCCGCTACGCGATGCTCGGCGTGCCCACAGCGCTCGTCAGTTGTGTCGTCACGGCGCTCGTTATTTCTTTGACGAGCTCGATGCGCCTGAACATCGGCGGCCCCGACAGCAACGCGGCGGCGTTTCTCGCGGGCGTGGCGGCAGGCGTCGCGAGCAGCGTGCGCGCGGACGGCGGCTCCCCGCAGACCCTCCTGCTGACCGTGCTGATCGCAATCGCGCTCTGTTCGCTCGTGACCGGCATCGTGCTCTACGCGATCGGTTCGTCCCGGCGCGGCCGCTCGCTGCAGTTCCTGCCTTACCCGGTCCTCGGCGGATTCCTCGCCGGCACGGGCTATCTGCTCCTCGCCGGCGCGTTCCGCGTGATGACGGGCGAATCCCTGCAATGGCGGACGCTCGCGCTGTTGACACATCTTCACTGGTTCGCGTGGCTTCCCGCGCTCGTCGTAGGCGTGCTGGCGACCATCCTGATGCGCACCTGGAAGCACGTCGCGGCACTGCCGCTCACGCTGGCCTTCGGGGTCGTGCTCTTCTACGTCCTGCTGCGCGCCGCGGGCCTGTCGATCGACGAAGCGCGCGGCATGGGGCTGCTGCTGCCGCGCGGGGCGCTGCGGCTCGCGATGCTTCCTGAGCTGCACCTGAGCGCGCAGCTCACGCAGGGCGGCATCGACTGGTCGGCGATTACCGCACACCTTCCGGAAAGCCTCGTGGTTACATCGGCCTCGGCTGTCACGATCCTGATGAATTCGACGGCGATTGGCGCGGCGACGGGCGAGGATGTCGATCTCAATCGCGAGATGCGGGCCGCAGGCCTCGCCAATCTCGCGAGCGGGCTTTTGGGCGGAATGGTCGGCTATCAGTCGTTCAATCGCTCGATGCTCAACGCGCGCGTTGGCGCGACGAGTCGGATGGCGGGCGTCTTTGCGTCGCTCGCGTGCCTCGTCGCGCTTGCCGCATCGCCCGGTCTCGTCGCGCTCTTTCCCGTGCCGGTGCTCGTCGGCCTCCAGCTTTTCATGGGGCTGCGCCTGCTCGAGCAGTGGGTTGTCGGCGCTTGGGCGAAGCTCAATTGGTACGAGTACCTGCTCGTGCTCGTCATTCTCGGCACGATCGCGGCCTGGGGCGTGATCATCGGCGTGGTCGCAGGCGTCGTCGCCGCGTGCGTGATGTTCACGCTGCTGTACGGCCGGGTCAGTTGCATACGCATGGAGTTCGACCTCCGCACCCGGACATCGAATGTCGAGCGCAACATCGAGGAGACCGAATCGCTGCGCGGACTCGGCACACAGGTGTGCGGCATGTGCCTGCAAGGATTTCTCTTCTTCGGCACGGCCAATTCGATCCTCCAGCGCATACGCGAGCGGCTCGCCGCGCGCGATCCGGCGTCGGTGCGCTTCGTCGTGCTCGACTTCGCGTCGACCCAAGGCATAGACGCGTCGGTATCGAACAGCTTCGTGAAGCTGCGGCAACTCTGCGCGGCGACGGACGCGGACTTGATCTTGACCGCACTGCCGCCGCGCTCGCGCGATCTGCTGACTAAAACCGGCACGCTCAATTTGCGGATTCGTGAATTCGACACGCTCGATGCGGGCCTGGAATGGGTCGAAGACACATTGCTCGCGTCACGCGCGCTCGCGCCGAAACGCGGTGACGACCTCCACGCGATGCTTGCGCCGCATTTCACGGCCGGAGCGCTGAACACACTGTCCGCCCGGCTCGAAGTGCATGAGCTGCTAGCAGGCCAGCCACTGTTTCTTTGCGGAGAGCCGGGCGATGCACTGTATATCATCGAGCGCGGGCGGGTCGCGGTTTCGCTGCCGCTCGGAAACGGGCGCTCGGTGAGGCTGCGCGCTTGCCGCCCCGGCACGGTGGTTGGGGAAATGGCCGTGTATACGCAGCAGCCACGCAGCGCCGACGCGTTCGCGGAGGTGCCGACGCGCGTGCGCAGGCTTTCACTGGCCGCGCTCATCACTCTCGAACAGGACAACCCCGCAGTTGCTCAGCAGTTTCATCGCTTTCTGGTGAAGGTCATCGCGTCGCGGCTCGCCCTCGCCAGTGAGGCCCTGCGCGCGGCCTACTGAGCGGTGGCGGGGTAACGTTCGGGGCAACTACCGTGGCGCTTGGGAGGCGGTCGCGTCAAGTAATATCGGATAGCGGACTCGCCGCTTAAGCACGTCCGTATTGCCGCATCAGCGCGGGATTGGGGATGTGCCTCATAAGGTGACGATCGGTGCCGCGGCTCCTGGTGCGAACCGAACCTTGAACTCAACCTTTCCCACTCATCTGATCCATCATCGCGATCAGATCGGCAAGAGCCACCTTGCACCTGGCCTGTTCCGGCGACTTCTCGCGCAGCGCTTCGAGCGCGTTGTCGATGGCCTTGTCGAGCTTATGCCAGTCAGCGGCGGCGCGCGGCTTGAGCGAAGGCTCCGCTTCATCCCATGATGTTTCGAGATCCTTGATCCGCTTTTTCGCGCCGGCCAGATCATTCGCGTCGACGAGCTTCGACGTGTCGGTCGCAATCGTGCGAAACGCCGACAGATCGCCGAGCTTCGATTGTGCAGTAGTGGCATGTGCCATCGAAATCGGCGAGAGCGCAGACAGACGTTGCGACATTGAAGCCATATGCGAATCTTCCATCGTATAAGCTGCGAATGCGGCAACTGCGAGTACAGGAACTACCATGCGTCGGTTCATAACCGATCCTCCGTTTGAAGATTCGATAACTTCGTCAGTTCCGGGCGACGCGGACTGAAATTCGATGTGTGCTACGTGGCCTGACTCTGGCGCGTTCTGACCGAAGCGTGAATGCCCACGAGCACGACAATGACGGCGAGGAACACTACGCTGGTCATGACGGTGCCCATGCCCAGCCCGCCATAATTTCTCGACTGGGACAGCAGATCGCCAAGCGACGCGCCGAAGGGCCGCGTCAGAATGTAGGCGAACCAGAAGATCAGTACATGGTTCGCGCCGAGGTATACTGCGCAGCCCATGAGCAGGAGCAAGATGCCGAACACAACGACGCCGAGGCTAAAGCCGAGGCCGATTGCTTCCGTCGCGAGATCGCCGGCTGCAGTACCCAATGCAAACGTGACAAGAATCGCGGTCCAGTAGAACAGCTCGCGTTTGCGTGTCACGATCGTGTTAATGGAGAGTGTTCGTTCGTTCCGATACCAGGTAGCGAAAACGCCGCAGAGCAGAAGGGTAAAGACCGCGGTACTAATGTATAGACTGACACCGAGCACGTCGCTCAGCACATCGGTCAATTGCGTGCCCACGACACTCACGAGCACCACAGTGAGCCAATAAAACCACGGCACGTAAGTGCGTTTGCGCAATTGCGTGACCAGCGAAACCGCAAGCAACGACAACGTGATAGCGATCGCGACGGTGGTGCCGAGCCCCACGTGTACGGCAAGATAATCGGCGCCTGTCTCGCCGACCGTCGTGGACAGGATCTTGATCGTCCAGAAGGCGGCCGTAACTTCAGGCACCTTGTTTTGCATTGGTGTGACGTTCGCGCCAGACATTCTTTCTCCACTCCTTATTCAAAGGCGTTGAATAGACACGTTCAGCATCAACGTATTCGATTCGAAGTTCGTACTGTTGCGCCACACTATGGCGGTGTGAACCTTATCGAATGCTTAGGTTGCGATACGCTTTTGATGTGTTGCGTGGTTGCCTCAGCCAAATCGTCAAATGGCGCTCGATGGCGTGTGGAGAAGGGAGAGTCGCGCACATCGTTGAGCACAATGCGCAAGTGCCTGACAGAGGGCAAATCCGATGCAAGCACATCGTGTGAAAGCGATTCATCGAGCGTCCAAATAAGCTAGCGGCGCCTGTATGCCACTACATCACCATCGACGGATAGCTGAAGACACATCGCCGATACGCGACGCCCGATGCCCCGGCACACTGGAGTGGATCGACGCGAGGTGAGGGCCCGTGTGAAGCGTGACGCTCGCGTCCGGGCCGTTACGGGTCGGGCAGCCTCAATGAACAACCGGGAAATCCTTGCCCTCTGAAATCCATAGGGAAAAGCCCCAGTCTTATTGACCTGAGCGTGAAAGCGGGAGGAAGGTTTCACCCACTTAAGATGCCGCATCGATACAGAGGTAGCCATTCGCGCTGCCGCCAACAAAGGAGACACCACGATGCGTCACACCTTCCGTAAGCTGAAGCAGATCGCGCTCTGCGCATCAGTGCTATCCGTCGGCCTCGCTCAACACGCCTATGCAGCAGACGACGGCAAACTCAGCATCATGGTGGGCGGCGCGACGAAGATTATCTATCTCCCGGCGAAACTGACCGAACAGCTCGGCTATTTCAAGGACGAAGGGCTCGACGTCGAGATCCTCTCGCAACCCGCCGGCGTCGACGCGGAAAACGAGCTGCTGGCTGGCGCGGTTCAGGCGGTCGTCGGCTTCTACGATCACACGATCGACTTGCAAAGCAAAGGCAAGCAGGTCAAGGCGATCGTGGTCTTCGGGCAGGTGCCGGGGGAAGCGGAAGTGGTCGCCACGAAGGCAGCCGACGGCATCAAGAGCATGGCCGATGTAAAAGGCAGGACGCTTGGCGTGACAGGTCTGGGTTCCTCGACCAGCTTTCTGACGCAATACCTCGCCGAGCGTAACGGTGTGCACGCCGACCAGTTCACGATGCTCCCGGTCGGTGCCGATGCGAGCTTCATTGCGGCCATCAAGCAAGGCCGCATCGATACCGGGATGACGACCGAGCCCACCATCTCGGCACTCGAGAAGTCCGGCGACGCAAAGGTGCTCGTCGACATGCGTACGCTGGCGGGGACGAAGGCAGCGCTCGGCGGCACGTATCCGGCGGCGAGCCTGTATGTGCAATCCGCCTGGGCGGACACGCACAAGGCGCAGGCAGCGAAGCTTGCGCATGCCTTCGTGAAGACCATGCAGTTTATCCACACGCACAGCGCGGAAGAAATCGCGGCGAAGATGCCGACGGACTATCAGAAAGACAAGACGCTGTATGTCAACGCCCTGCGGGCGTCGATGCCGATGTTCACCGCGGACGGCAAGATGCCGGCGGACGGCCCGCAAACCGTGCTGAAGGTGCTCTCCGCATTCAGTCCCTCGGTGAAAGGCAAGCACATCGATCTCACCAAAACCTACACGGACGAGTTCGTGGAGGCGAAGTAAAGGTAGGGCCGGCGATCGCCTGAGCCGGGTTGTTTGTCGTTTTCATCCATCTCCTCCTCAGGGGGTGCCGGGGTCCGCATCCGGGCACCGGCCCCCCATTTTTCTGGTGAGTTCCTGATGAACAGAAGTATTGCCGGGCACGCACCTGCCATCGAGTTTAGCGATGTCAGCTGCCGTTTCGTGAGCCCGGATGGCAAAGCGACGATCGCGTTGCGCGACTTCAGCATGTCGGTGGCCAAGGGCGAGTTCGTCGCCATCGTTGGTCCCACGGGCTGCGGCAAGTCCACGACGCTCAGCATGATTACGGGCCTGCTCAAACCGACGACGGGCGAAGTGCGGGTGATGGGCGCGCCCGTCGATGGCATCGACCCGCGCATCGGTTTCGTGTTCCAGGCCGATGCGGTGTTTCCGTGGCGCTCGGTGCTCGATAACGTGGCGGCCGGCCCGCTCTATCGCGGCCGCGAGAGAGCGGCCGCGTATGACGAAGCGAACGAATGGCTGCGCCGCGTCGGGCTCGACAAGTTCGGCAAGCACTATCCGCATCAACTGTCGGGCGGCATGCGCAAGCGGGTCGCGCTCGCGCAGACCTTCATCAACAAGCCGGAAATCCTGCTGATGGACGAGCCGTTCTCGGCGCTCGACATGCAGACCCGCACGCTGATGCAGGACGAGTTGCTGCAGCTGTGGTCGGGCAATGCGGGCTCTGTGGTGTTCGTCACGCACGATCTCGAAGAAGCGATCGCGCTCGCGGACCGCGTCTTCGTGCTGACCGCACGCCCGGCGACGCTGAAGGAGGTCTACGAGATCGATCTGCCGCGTCCGCGCATCACTTCCGAAATCCGCTATGACCCGCGCTTTATCGAAATCTCGCGCGATATCTGGCACGACCTGCGCGAAGAAGTGCAGATCGGGTAATCGACGTCTGGAAATCACATGACAACCCCACAACACGCGCTGGCCGCGCGCATGAGCCGGCAAACGTCCATCTCGCCAACGCCGGACGAAGCGATCGGGCGACGCAAAGTCCGCTATCGTGATCTGCTCGTCCTCACGTTGCGCGTGCTGGTGCTCGTCGTCGCGCTCGGCGGCTGGGAGCTCGCTGCGCGCCTCAGGTGGATCGATCCATTCTTCTTCTCGATGCCGTCGTCGATCTTTGCGCAGATCGTCGACTGGTTCGAGCACGGCACGGCCCAAGGGCCACTTCTCTTGCAGGTCTGGGTCACGCTCGAAGAGACGGGCCTGGGTTTCATCATCGGCTCGGTGGCAGGTGTGTTCTGCGGCATCGTGCTGGGCCGCAACAAGCTGCTTTCCGATGTCTTCAGCCTCTACATCAAGATCGCGAACTCGATACCGCGTGTCGTGCTCGGTTCGGTGTTCGTGATCGCGCTCGGCCTGGGCATGGCGTCGAAAGTTGCGCTGGCCGTCGTGATGGTCTTCTTCGTCGTGTTCGCGAACGCGTTTCAGGGCGTGCGCGAAGCCGACCGTTACATGATCGCCAACGCACAAATTCTCGGTGCCTCGCGTCGTCAGGTGATGACGTCCGTGGTGATTCCGTCGGCATTGAGCTGGATTCTCGCCAGCCTGCACGTCAGCTTTGGCTTCGCACTCGTAGGCGCAGTGGTGGGCGAATTCCTCGGCTCGAAGCAGGGCATCGGCCTGTTGATCTCGACGGCACAAGGTGCGTTCAATGCGAGCGGCGTATTCGCGGCAATGATCGTGCTCGCAGTCGTCGCGCTTGCTGCCGATTTCCTGATGACGTCGCTGGAGAAGCGTCTGATGGGTTGGAAACCGTCTCGGCAATAGGTTCAAAGCAGGGTCGACGTTCTGTGGTTATGGCATGGCAGCGCGTGTGCGCTACTGCACGCCGGTGGGTTGAGGTTCCGTCCACGGCGGCACAACAAATTGTTCAACGCAGTGAAGAGGAGACGATAGTGACGAAGAAGCATTTCGCAATGGCCGCGACGGTAGCGGCCATTGCAGTCGTGGCGGGCGGCGCGCATGCGCAATCAAGTGTCCAGCTCTATGGCCTGATGGATCTGAGTGTGCCGACCTACCAGTCGCATGCCGATGCGAACGGCAACCACGTCATTGGCATGGGCATCGGCGGCGAGCCGTGGTTCAGCGGCAGCCGTTTCGGGATGAAGGGTGCGGAAGACATCGGTGGTGGCACCAAAGTGATCTTCCGGCTCGAAGCGGAATACCGCGTGGCCGATGGCCAGATGGAAGACCCGGGCCAGCTTTTCGACCGCGACGCATGGGTCGGCATCGAGAACGATTCCCTGGGCAAGCTCACCGCGGGCTTCCAGAACTCGATTGCGCGCGATGCGGCCGCGATCTACGGCGACCCGTACGGCAATGCGAAGCTGACTACGGAAGAAGGTGGTTGGACCAACTCCAACAACTTCAAGCAGATGATCTTCTACGCGGCTGGCTCGACCGGCACGCGTTATTCGAATGGCCTGGCGTGGAAGAAGCTGTTCAACAACGGCATCTTTGCAGCTGCCGGCTACGCATTCGGCAACCAGACGAGCTTTGGCCTGAACTCGGTCTATCAGGCTGCGCTCGGGTACAACGGCAATTCGTTTGCCGCGTCGACTTTCTACAGCCATGTGAATAAAAACGGCTTTGCGAACCAGTCGTTTTCGGTCGGTGGCAACTACACGTTTGGCATCGTGCGCGCGAATGCCGGCTATTTCCGCTACTGGGGCGACCAGGGTTCGCTCGGCCAGCGTCAGGACAACGCGTGGACCGTGTCGCTCAAGCTCGCGCCGAAGGGACCGCTCGACTATGAACTCGGCTATCAGCAGATGCGCGTGCACAACGCGGCGTACAACGCAGACGGTGACATTCCGAACGCCAACCTGGGCACGTTCGATCCGACCTCGGGCCTGCACAACGGCTTCAAGGAAACGCTGTACGGCTCGGTGTTCTATCACCTCTCCAAGCGCACAGAAGTCTACGTGGCGGGCGACTACATGAGGCTGCACGGCGGCTATACGGTCGGCAGCACGTTCGGCGCATCCAATCAGCTCGAACTGACAGGCGGCATTCGCACGCGCTTCTGAAGCCAGCACGCCGGCAGGGCGTTCACGTGATGTCGAGCGTGGACGCCCGGCGCGAGCTTTTTTTGGCCATCCGTGGCAGTGACGCAGATTTGCGCTCGCTGCCTTTTTTATGTGGTCGACTCGCGAGACTCGAGACGATGAGCATTCGCAGAATTCTGTCCGTATTGATTGCCTGCTACACGATCGCGCTGGCCGTCGTGGTGGGCATCTCCGTCGTTTCGCTGCGTTCGGCGAATGCATCGCTCGAAGCAACGTATCGCAACGAAACCGCTGCGCTGCGCAAGCTGGCGGCGAGTACCGAATGGCTGCTTCAGGTGCAGGTCGATCTCGGTGGGTACGAAGCGCTGGTCATGCAGGGCAAGCCGACGGATGCGCTGCTTGCGCGCATTCACGCGGAACTCGCGAGCAGCGACCGCGAGCTTGCTGGCTATCTTGGCCAGCCCGTTTCCGGGCCCATCGAGCAGGCGCTTGTCGATGCTTTCACGGCGAAGCGCGCTGCGCTGATGAGCCAGGCGATGACGCCCGAGATCGCCGCGCTGGATCAGAACGATTTTGCATCATACCGTTCCGTGCACCGTCAGGCCCCCGATTCGTTATTCACCGACTACCGGCATGCGGCGCTCGCGCTGGAGGATTTTCAGTTCCAGCAGCAGAAGATGCACTTCGAGTCCGCCGAGGCACGCTTCTATCGATTGCTGCAAGTGTTCGGCGTGGTGCTTGCCGTCGCATTGCTGGCGGGCGCATGGGCGAGATCGCTACTCATCCGTTCCATCGTCCGGCCTATCGATCGCGCTATCCGTCACTTCGACCGGATCGCGTCGGGCGATCTAACGGTGGCTGTCGATGCGCACGGAAAGAACGAAATGGGTCGCCTGATGCATGCGCTTTCGCGGATGCAACAGGCACTCGCGGCGTCCGTCGCACAGATTCGCGGTGCAACCGCGGTCATCTCGCTGGGCGTCGCCGAGATCGCGCAAGGCAATGCGGATCTGTCGAGCCGGACTGAACAGCAGGCGGTGGCGCTACAGCAGAGCGCATCGAGTACCGGGCAGTTGACCGACGCCGTGCTCCGCAACGCGGACAATGCACGCGTGGCGAGTACGCTTGCCATTGACGCTTCGGGCATAGCCGGCCAGGGTCGCGAAGCGGTGAGACGCGTGGTCGGTACTATCGAGGATTTGTCGTCGAGTGCGGACAGGATCGTCGACATCATCGGCGTCATTGAAGGGATCGCGTTCCAGACCAACGTGCTTGCGCTCAATGCGGCCGTTGAAGCGGCACGTGCTGGTGACGCGGGCCGCGGCTTTGCCGTGGTGGCGGGCGACGTGCGGACGCTCGCACAGCGCTCGGCGGGCGCCGCCAAGGAGATCAAGGTGCTGATTGCCGAGTCCCACGGCAGGGTTGGGAAAGGGCGTGAGCTCGCGGCAGCGGCCGGCGAGACGATGACGCAGGTGGTCGATGCGGCGCGCAAAGTGGCGGACATCATCGGCGAGATCAGCGAGGCGTCGGGTCAACAGTCGCGTGGCATCGAACACGTCAATGGCGCGGTCGCGCAGATCGAGCAGACGACGCAGCAGAACGCGGCCCTCGTCGAGCAACTCGCCGCGGCAGCGGCATCGCTCGACGAACAGGCGCGCGGACTGGACGAAGCGGTGTCGTCGTTCCGGCTCGACGGGGCGCACACAACCAGAACCGAACTTCATCATCTTGCACCGGACCAGCCGGTGGCTTTGCTGCGTTCTGCAGGGACAGGTGCTGCATGACGCATTATCTGATCAGCGGAAACACTCGCGCTCGTGGGCCGTTTCGCCCGAACGATTGGGCCGAACGCCTTGCGGGTGTCGTATCGATTTTCGTGAGGGAGCGGGCTGACGCGTCGCACGTTTGTGCTGTCAGCTATGCGATGCCTTGCGTGGACGGCGATGTAAAATGCCTTAGAGTTGCGGGCGCGCTGCAGGAAATCTGCCCCGATGCATTCCGGTTTGTCCTTCAGTTTGCTGACGAAAACGATCTGCCGGTGAGAGCGCTTGATGTATCGCGATCTGCCGGAAAAAGCTGAGCTTTTGAGAGAGGATTATCGCGCCGCTATCGCTCGCCGATCCTTACCGGTTCCGCAGATTCGCCCACAGGCGTACCGGCCAAATCGTCTTCGGCATGTGCGGCGCAAAGCGAAATAGCTACAAGTAGCAACGCCACGATAGTATTGCGCATCGCAATCTCCACCATCACGCCGGGTAAACACGCTTCTAAAATATGAAAGCATTGTCAATGTAAGTGAAGTGCATCACGAATTGTATTGTGGAGTCCGAACTATTAAGTAATTCGAAAGCAAATGGAACGGAGCCAGACTGGTTAATAGGGCAATCCCCGAGCCTCTTTTAGGACGGGTGCCTTATTCATGCGCATGTGACCAGCGCATACAGTCGTCAATGCCGACGTGCCACGTCGGCAATGTCAATGCACCATGCTGGAGAACGCCATGAAAGCCATGATTCTGATTCCCGTCGCAGCATTGTCACTGTATGCGATGCAGGTCCATGCCGAAGACGCTACTACGTCCACTGCTGGTTCCGACAGCAATGCCGCGATGACAACCGACTCCGTCGGCGGAACGACGGCAGGCACCACCAGCGGAGCGAGTGCAGGAAAGACGCGCGCCCAGGTCTATCAGGAGCTGATCCGGGCGAAGCAGGATGGGACACTGGATCGGATTAACGAATTTTATGGCGGAGGAAACTGACGCCTGATCCGAAAGACATCTTGTCAATCTCTGCCACAAGTGCGCGCGCCCTCGCAGCGTTGGTTCCTTGATGTCCAATTGGCGTCGATGCAGACATGAGTCACTTCGATTCTCTCGGTCCCTGTCAGAAGGCGAGAAAACTGAATCGACGCCTGATTGCAAGAACAGCACGGTGCGCGTTTTGAGCCAGCGCTTCCCGGGCGCGGCCCGGCGTGTTCGACGATCCTGGATGCGCAATCACATGCCGCCAGACTGAAATCGATACCCATATTGATCGTTCTTCAATGAAAGCGCTCTCCGGTGCGTCCGGCAGGCGCGCCATGCGGAGCGCTGACATGAATCTTTCATTGCGCAATACGCGACCCAACGAAGTTGTAAGCGGCGACGTCGGGGTCGTATGCACCTTCGCGACATTGATTGCATTCCAAGGCATCGGCGAACTGCTCGCGCGCATCCTGCGCGTGCCAGTTCCCGGACCTGTCATCGGCATGGTGCTGCTCACTGCCGTATTGGCGACCGCGCCGTCGGTCGGACATCGCCTGGAAAAACCCGCGCTTGGACTTTTGAATCATCTGTCGCTTCTGTTCATCCCAGCCGGTGTGGGTGTCGTCGGGCTGTCAGGGGCTTTGAACGGTCAACTGATCGCCATCCTGCTGGCGATCGTCGTTAGCACGGCCCTCTCGGTCGCGGTTACCGGAATCGTGACGTGTGCGCTTTTGCAAAGGCGCAAGCGTGTCGAGCGCTCCGCTGTCCCGTCCGCCAAGGCGCAGCATTAGCAGACACGGCGCGTCATATCATCCGCAAAAGGGGCGGTCATGTCCACGCCAGAGATCACCTCGCTCGCCCGCACGTACCTGAGCGAGTCTCCCGTACCGGCGCTCGCCCTGACGATCGGAGCGTATCTGTTTGCGCGCTGGCTTCATGCCCGGTGCCGGAATCATCCGTTCGCGAACCCCGTCGCCATCGCGGTGATGATGTTGATCATCGTGCTGAAGCTGACCCACACCGACTATCGCGTCTATTTCGCACAGGCGCAGTTCATTCATTTCCTGCTGGGCCCGGCGATTGTCGCGCTGGCGGTTCCGCTGTACCGGCAGATTCACAAACTGCGAAGCGCGTGTTTTCCGCTACTGTGTGGGCTGCTGGCGGGGTCATCCGTGGCCGTGTTGTCGGCGGTCGCAATCGCCTTGCTGTTTCACTGCCAGGCAACGACGGTCGTCTCGCTTGCACCCAAATCGGTCACGGCAGCCATCGCGATGCTGATTTCAGTCAGGGTCGGCGGCATCCCCTCGTTGACTGCGGCGATTGTGATCGCCACTGGCATTACGGGAGCCGTGATATCCACACTCATGCTCGGCCTGGTGGGCGTTCGCCGCGACGACGCGCGAGGCTTCGCGATTGGCGTGGCCTCGCACGGCATAGGCACGGCTCGGGCGTTCCAGATTAGCGAGGAGGCCGGTGCATTCGCGGGTCTCGGCATGGCCATGAATGGAATCGTATCGGCAGTCGTGTTGCCATTTGTACTTCCTGCGCTCATCGCCATGCTGGGCCGGCTGATGGCATGAATAGCCGCGACCATTTGTGGCTACGCGTCATTGGAATAACAGTATGAAGACCCCGGTCGCAGTGAGCGTCCGCAGCCGGATACCACGTCTTGTTGAACCAAGGTGCCTCAGCACCGGCCGGTCCGCCGCCGGTGCGTCTGCCGAAACGGTGCGACGGGTGCAGCAGATGGGGACCCGACGCGACACGCTGAAGGAACGATCATGCGCGCACTCGATATCATGACTACGTCCGTCGTTACCGCCACGCCAGACATGACGATTTACGACGCCGCAAGACTGTTCATCGACAACGGTATCAGCGGCATGCCCGTCGTCGACGAGAACGGAAAGGTCGTCGGCATCGTCAGCCAGGACGACCTGCTGCATCGCGTGGAGAATGGCACCGGCCACGGGAAGCGTCGGTGGTGGCTCGAATTCCTGTTGTCGTCGCCGCGCGAGCAGGCCGCGAGGTACGTGAAGGAGCACGGTCATGTCGTCGGCGACGTGATGTGCGACCAGGTGGTCTCGATTTCAGAGGACTTGCCGCTCGACAAGATCGCCGACCTCATGGAGCGTCGGCACCTCAAGCGGGTGCCGGTGCTCAGGGACGACAAGCTGGTCGGCATTGTGAGCCGTTCGAACCTGATCCGCGCGCTGGCGACCGTCGCGCCAGCCGTTAATTCAGCTTCACACGACGATGCGAGCTTGCGCGACGCGATCATTCTGGAAATGCATGGAAGCCCTGGAGACTCCCGAAACAGGGTGTGCTCGTCAGGGACGGTGTCGCGCATCTATGGGGCGTCATTGAATCCGAAGAGGAAAAGCGCGCGATCCGCATCGCCGCCGAGGGGGTGCCCGGTATCAAGCGCGTGGAACATCACCTGGACGTGCCGAGCATAATTCCAACGCTGTAGGTTCGTTTGCCGGCGATGGCTTCGCGCCGGAGCACGCTGACAACCGCCAAATGTCCACCAGACGCAGGCCTGCGAGCAGGCGGAAAAGTTCGGCCCTCGCTTCGAGAATGCGGGCACTCGTATGTCCGGGTGCCCGGCGAATTGATCGCCTGCGAGCGGCCGTGAACGCCGATGGTCTCTAGCATGATTGCCGCGATAAGGCGCGGGCTATCGCGGCAATCACGCTGACGCCAATGCGTCATCGGGCTGGTATCGGGGCGCAACGGCCGTTCAACTGAACATCCGGTACGGCAGGTCATCGGCCTTCGCTGGTCTTCGGCAACCCAGAGCCAGGCGGCCGCTGCAGGTCGCTTTGCTGAGGTTCGCAAACCGCCGTCGGCGGATGGCCGCTCTAGGTATCGGGTGAATGAGTCTTAGCGACCCGTTACCGACGTTCAGCTCTTTTCCTCGAGTGTCTCAATTGCGCTCCAAAGCCGGCTCCCGGTCATGCATTCGATCATGTGTCGACACTCGGGCGCTGCCGGCATTCCTCTACCGCCTTCAGCGTATCGCTGCAACAACCAAGCAGAGCGGTACACCTCACTCGCCCCGCGACGCCTTTGCCGCACCGGACGCCCCCTAAAGAGAGACCCATCGAGACTGTCTGCGCATTGATAATCTTCGCGCATCAATTCTTCAAAAGATCGCACTTCTACTATTGACGTTCCTGCGCAATCATCTGTTACCGGAAGCCCTAGCAATCGGTTCAAAAGAACAGCGCGCAGGAGAAGAGCCACAAGGGCTTGAAGCCGTTCATATCGACGCATCCGACCGCGAACTCGCCGCAAGCAAGCGCTCGACGGCAATGGCTGAGCTTGCACCTGCTGCCAGCGAAGCGCAGCTCTGATCACACGCCGGACGCAAAGCCGCTTTCAGTTCATATCGCAACGAGATTCAGGAGACTTTTACATGCAAATTACTGGAATGCTGCACGGCGCGCGCCTGCTGCAATTCGTCGGATTCCAGGCCAGCGAAGTGCTGGGCCCCGGTGCCAGCGAAGAGGAGATAAAGTCGCTGATCGATCGTCACAAGCAGATCTTTATCAAGCCCGTATTCAAGGGCGGCGTAGGCAAAAAGGGCAAGGCCGGGCTGCTCGGACGCGCGACCGACCTCAAGACTGCGCTCGCCGAGAAAGAGCGGCTCTACTTCGCCGAGCATGTCGTGGGGCACGTGAGAGCCAAGGCGAACGGCGTGACGTTCGAAGCCGGTGTACCCGCCAAACACGAAGTCTACTTCTCGATCACCGATTCCACTCGCTTTCGCGCTCCCACCATGACGCTCTCGCACATGGGCGGCATGGACATCGAGGAGGTCGATCCCCGGTACGTCGCAATGGTGCCCTTCGATGCGTTGACCGGGCTGAAGGCATTCGTCGTCGCAAATGCGCTGAGCGAGATAGGCGCGCCGCGAGAGATCATTTCCCCGCTCGTGCAGCAGTTGCCGAAGCTCTGGGAACTCTTTCACGACTTCGGCATGACGACGCTCGAGTTGAATCCGATCCGCATGCGCGAGGACAACAAGGGTCGCCTCACGCCCGTCGCCTGCGACTTCAAATGCGGATTCGATCGCGACGACCCCCGTTTCTCACGCCTGAGCCTGCCCGCTCATCTATTCGCCGCGGACTACTCGGACTTCGAGCAGGAGATCAATCTGCTTCGCACCCACCAGGGTCAAAGCGATGTCTACGTGATCAACGACAATGGAACGATCCTCGCGCCCACGTTCGGCGGCGGCGCCAACTCGCTCGTTACGGAGATGCTGGGCGATGCAGCCATCATCTCGTCGGATTTCGGTGGCAATCCACCTTACGAAAAGATGAAGGAAGTGGCGCGCATCTGCTTCCGACATTGGCTGAAGCAGTCCAACGTACTGTTCATCATCGGCGGCAAGTCCAACAACACCGATATATACGAAACACTGCGCGCGATGGCCGATGCGCTGCGCGAGCACTTCAGCGAGCACGGTCCGACGCCGCTCTATGTCGTCCTCGGGCGCGGCGGTCCGAACCTCGTGCGTGGCATGTCCGCACTGCGCGACACCTGTGATTCGCTCGGCCTGCCCTATCGCCTCTTCGGCTTCGACTCCGACATCAGCGAAGTGATCCAGTACGCACGCAAGGCCGATGCGTGGATGCAATCGGGCGGACGCGCGCAGGTCGCAGCGCGCATCGGCGCACGCGAGGCGCACCCGCAAGCAGAAACGCAAGAGGCATAAGGAGATCGACGTGGTCAAGCAAGGAAACAATCAATTCAGGTACTTCGTAGGCGTCCAGTCGCTCGCACATATCGCCACGCGCGAAGACCGCGTATGCGTACTCAACATTCTGGGTGGCGAGTCGTCGGAAGTGACGCCGGTGAGCCACGCGTTTTCGGGCGCGAACGTCGTGTTCGGCACGGCTCCCGGCAAGGGAGGACAGGTTCTTGCGACGTCCGTCGGCGACATCCCCGTCTACAACAACGTGCGCGAAGGGCTCGAAGCCGGTCACCGGTTCAATTGCGGCGTCGTGTACCTGCCGCCGTCAGCTGCGCGCGACGGCGTGGCCGAGCTGATCCGCGTGAATCCCGATCTGCGCAAGATCTTCATCATCACGGAGAAGATCTCCGTGCATGACGCCCGGGAGATTCGCGCAATGGGCCAGCAGGCCGGCATCGACATCTTCGGTGCCAACGGACTGGGCGTCGCGGATTCGTGGCAGCGCGTGCGCATCGGCGGCGCGCTCGGCGGCGATGATCCCGGCGCGACTTTGCGGCAGGGCTCGATCGCGATCTTTTCCAATTCGGGCGGGTTCAGCACCACCATCGCGCAATATCTGCGCATGAGCGGTTGGGGCACGTCGACCGTCATCTCCAGCGGCAAGGACGTCTACATCCACTATGCGGCCCCGGAATTTGCATTCGCCCTCGCTAACGACGTGCGCAGCAAGGCCGCCGTGCTGTACTGCGAGCCGGGCGGCTACTACGAGTCCGACGCCACTTTTACGAAACCGGTAGTCGCGTGCGTGGTGGGCCGCTGGAAGAGCCGTCTCACGCGCGCGGTGGGGCATGCGGGCGCAATGGCGGGCGGCGCAGATGATGCGCTCGCAAAGGAACGCTGGTTCATGGAGAAGTTTGGCGTCGAGCGGCTCTTCACGCCAGACGATCCGTGCTGCTCGGCCAAGGGCGCGGTGGTGACGAACATCGCGCATATTCCGGCGGCACTCACGGCGGTGATGCGCGAGAACGCGACGATGCCCGACTTCGAGCCCGAAGGCAGCCTTGAGCTCAAGCCCTGGTTTGGCTCGGATCAGGGTCTCACACTGCCCGACGAACTCGCCCTGCCGGTGGTGGAAGCCGTCGCGCCCTACAACGAGCAGGTGGCGCGGGTGAACAGCCAGATTGGCGCGGTCCCGCCGCGCCAGCCGTTGAAGGACGCCTCGGGCGCCTCGCAGATGGACGCGAGATCGCAAGTGAGCAGCCTGCACGGCGTGTCGATGCTTGAAGCGGCGACGCACCCGCTCGAAGCGAACCTGTGCCTCGCGCTGTTGCATGAGTTCGGCGGAGCGAACGACGCGAAGCTCATCGACGTGGCGGTTGGCGCTGCCGTGAACCTGCACGGCACGCCGGAACTGGCGGCCGCGCAGGCCTCGCGGGAGGCGGGCAATGCGCCCAACGCGGTGCTCGCGGCCGCGGCGGCGATCATCGGGCCGAATCGTCAGCGTGCCGCGCGCGAGGCGGCCAGGCTGATGATCGACCGCTTCGCGGCAGCCAGGCTTGCAGACGCATTCGACGAGGCTTTCGATGCCGATGCCGTCGATAGCACCGGCAGCGCCGCGCTCTTCTGCGATGAACCCGACCCGAAGGCCGAAGCGATGCTCGCGGGGCTCGCTACGCGCGGCGTGCGTTCGGCATTCGTGCGATGGCTTGCCAACGGCCCGGGGCATCCGCGTTCGGAAGCCGTACTCGCGGCCATCACGACGACGCTCGCCTGGGGTCCGCTCATGCGCAAGCGCATCTCCCGCCTGACGGCGGAAAGTCTGCCGTGGTGGACGAAGCTCTTCGGCACCATGATCGGCGCCTCGGCGGACGCCTCGCGCCACAGCCCCGAGGGCTTTTGCGGCTTCGCCACCGAAGCGTTGCTCGGCGAACGCACCCTGACCGAGATCGCCTTCGCGGCACTCCTCAACCTGAAACCCTCGGCCGATGACCTGTTCGCCTTCAAGACCCTCGTCGGCTTGTTGCTGACAAACGGACCGGGTGCAATTTCGGCACAAGGCGCAAAGGGCGCGGTATCCGCCGATGGCCCCGAGAGTCCCGAGCGCGTCCAACTGAATAAGGCGCTGGTGGGGTTCCTCACACACACCGGCTATACGCATGGCGGCAACGGCTACGAGGGCACCGCGTTCCTCAACGAGGCATTCCGCGGCAGCGGCCTCGATGATCCTTCCGATGCGCACCACACCGTCGACCTCGAAGCGCTCGCGCGCCGCTCCGTTGAGCGCTACGCGCAGTACAAGGCGCGCCAGAAGCATGCGGGCAGCCTCGATATTGCCAAACTTCCTGGTGTTAATCACCCCGTCTTCAAAGACAAGCCGGTGAATCATGATCCGCGCGAAATCTTCATCGCCGATCTCTATGAAGCCCGCGGCGAGTACAACGTGTTCCATGCTTACTACCGCGTATTGGTGCAGGCACTCTTCGACGCCGGAGTATCGCGTAACGTCTATTGCGTCAATGTCGACGCAGTGATCGCCGCTCTGCTGCTCAAAATGCTGTGGAAGCCGATCAGGCGCGGAAAGTTCAGCGAGGCGGATCTCGAAACCGCCGCCTTCACGATCTTTCTTTATCCGCGCATGCTCGGCTGCGCCGCGGAAATCGACGATCACTTGAACCGTGGACGCAATATGGATACACGCACCGCCGCTTCGCAGTGCCACTTCGTGGCGTGACCAAAGGTCTGTGACGGGCCGCCGCCGCGTGCTCGCGTTGCAAGACGCGGCGGTGTCAGCGGGGCCTCGATTGATAACGATCAAACATCAATCGTTCCGAAAATTGCACTTATCGTTTTGCCGGCCCTGGGCGAACATTGCCAAAACCACAATCGACCGGATCACCGCGTATTTTCTGGATCTCAGGAGACACCTCGATGCACCCATCGTCTAGCCTTTCTACCGGACGTTCGAAGGCCGCTGCGGTTTTCCGCGTAACGGCCGGGAATTTCCTTGAGCAGTTCGACTTCTTCCTCTTCGGCTTCTACGCCACGCAGATCGCCAACGTTTTCTTTCCGGCCGTGAGCGAGTTCGCCTCGCTGATGATGACGTTCGCGGTCTTCGGCGCCGGCTTTCTGATGCGGCCGCTAGGCGCGATCGTGCTTGGCGCGTACATCGACGACGTCGGCCGCCGCAAGGGCCTCATCGTCACGCTCTCCATCATGGCAAGCGGCACCATCCTGATCGCGTTCGTACCGGGCTACACCACGATCGGACTTCTGGCACCCGCGCTCGTGCTGCTCGGGCGGCTGCTGCAAGGCTTCTCGGCGGGCGCCGAGCTGGGCGGCGTGTCGGTGTATCTCGCCGAGATGGCCACGCCCGGCCGCAAGGGCTTCTTCACGAGCTGGCAGTCCGCGAGCCAGCAGGTGGCGATCGTCGTGGCTGCGGGCCTCGGCTTCGCGCTCAATCAATCGCTGAACGCAGCGGCTATCGCGGCGTGGGGATGGCGGGTACCGTTTTTCGTCGGCTGCATGATCGTGCCGTTCATCTTCATGCTGCGCCGTAATCTGGAGGAAACGCAGGAGTTCAAGACACGCCAGCATCGTCCGGGCATGAAGGAAGTGTTCGGCACGCTGGTCCAAAACTGGACCGTCGTTGTCGCCGGCATGATGCTGGTGGCGATGACCACGGCGAGCTTCTACCTCATCACGGTCTACGCGCCGACCTTCGGCAAGTCGGTCCTGCACCTGAGCACCGCCGATAGTCTGCTCGTGACGCTGTGCGTCGGCGTGTCGAACTTTGTGTGGCTGCCGGTTGGCGGGGCGCTCTCCGACAAGATCGGCCGCCGGCCGATCCTCGTCGGCATGACGGTGCTCGCCATCGCGACCGCATACCCGGCACTGTCGCTGCTCGCTCACGCGCCGAGCTTCGTCAACATGCTGCTCGTCCTCCTTTGGCTCTCGTTCATGTACGGCATCTATAACGGCGCGATGGTCGTCGCGCTCACGGAGGTGATGCCGGTGCAGGTACGCGTTGCTGGGTTCTCGCTCGCCTACAGCCTCGCTACGGCCGTGTTCGGAGGCTTCACGCCCGCGATCTCGACGGCTCTCATTCACATGACGGGCGACAAGGCCGCGCCCGGCTACTGGATGAGCCTGGCCGCAACGTGCGCCCTTTTGGCGACGTTCGCACTCTATCGCCGCCGCGCAGTGACGCTGACGCCGGCACACTGATGCCCATCTCGTTGCGCAAGCGTCTATCACCGCAATCTGACACGACTCCAATCATGAGAAACCTGCTTCTGAAACTCTGCGCGGCAGCGCTCGTCGCAACCTCGGCCGCTGCGGCGAACGTGCAGGCCGCCGACCTGCACGTCATGAGCTCGGGCGGCTTCACCGCCGCGTACAAGGTGCTCGGTCCCAGGTTCGCGTCCCAGACGGGCAACACGCTCGACACCGCGCTCGGGCCCTCGATGGGCAAATCGCCCGAAGCGATCCCCAACAGGCTCGCGCGTGGCGAGCCTGCGGACGCCGTCATCATGGTCGGCTACGCACTTGATGAGCTGATCGAGCAAGGCAAGGTCATCCCCGGATCGCGGGTCGAGCTGGCCGATTCGCGCATCGGCATGGTCGTGCGCGAAGGTACGGCGAAGCCCGACATCGGCTCTGCCGAAGGCCTCAGGCAGACCCTGCTGCATGCGAAGTCGATCGCCTACTCGGATAGCGCGAGCGGCGTCTACATCGAGCGAGAGTTATTCAAGAAGCTCGGCATCGAGGATCAGGTCAGGTCGAAGGCGAAGATGATTCCGAGGATTCCGGTGGCGTCGGTGGTGGCGAACGGCGACTACGAAATCGGCTTCCAGCAGGTGAGCGAGCTGCTGCCCGTCCGGGGCGCGACCTTCGTCGGAAAGATTCCCGAGTCTCTGCAGTCCGTCACGCGCTTCGCCGCCGGCATCCCCGTCGGCGCGCAGCATCCGAAGGAAGCGAAGGCGCTCCTCGACTACCTCGCATCACCCGACGTACAGGCAGAAGTGAAATCGACCGGGCTCGATTCCGTTTCCGCACATTGAGGCGGCAACATGCGAAGGCTTGCCGCAGACAGCCTTCCCGTCACGCCGGGGTGTCTGTCGCGGCGTCATTGGCACCGTCCGGGCAGCCCGGCGCGGCCGCCCTGAGCATCTGCGCGAGACGCGCGCGATCGCACGCGCCTTCCCACAGCGAAACGAAGATCACTGCGCAGGCGTTGCTGATCACGCTCGTCAGGGCGCGCGCCTCGGACATGAAGCGGTCGATGCCCACCAGTAGCGCCACCCCGGCAACGGGCAGATCGGGAATCGCGGTGAGCGTAGCGACGAGCGCGACCAGCCCGCTGCCGGACACGCCGGCCGCGCCCTTGGAAGTGAGCAACATGACGGCGAGCATCGTCGCGATCTGCGGCGCGGAAAGCGGCACATCGCACGCCTGCGCGATGAACAGCGAGGCAAGCGTCAGATAGATCGCGGTGCCGTCCAGATTGAACGAATAGCCCGCAGGCAGCACGAGCCCCACGACCCCTTTGTCGCAGCCGAGCGCCTCCAGCTTCGCGATCAGGCGCGGCAGTACGGGCTCCGTCGACGATGTCGCGAGGACGATGAGCAATTCCTCGCGCATGTATCGCAAGAGCCGCCAAAGCGCGAAGCCGTGCAGCCGCGCGAGGGGCGCGAGCACCAGTGCAACGAACAACAGGCATGCCACATAGAAGGACACCATCAGCATGCCGAGCGAGCCGACCGAGCGGATTCCGAAGCGGCCCACCGTGAAAGCCATCGCACCGAATGCCCCGAGCGGCGCGAGTCGCATGATCATCGCGAGGATGCGAAAGAGCATCTGGGCGACGCCGTCAATGAGCGCCAGCACTGGCCGCCCCGCCCGCGGATACGAATTGAGCGAGAAGCCGAAGAGCAGCGAGAGCAGCAGCACCGGCAGCACCTCGCCCTTCTCGAAGGCGCCGAGCATCGTCTCCGGGATCATGCTGAGCCCGAACGCCACAAGCCCGCGCTCCTGCGCGTGCTTCGCATATTGCGCGAGGATGCTCGAATCCAGATGCTGCACGTCGACGTGCATGCCGGCGCCAGGTCGCAGTGCGAACGCTGTGACGAGTCCGAGCGCGAGCGCGATAGCCGTCAGGAGATAGAAAAGCGCCAGCGCCTGGATGATCGTGCGCCCGATGGCCTTGCCGCTGGCAAGCGACGTGATGCCCGAGACGATCGTGCAAAAGACGATCGGCGCGATCATCATCCGCACGAGTCCAACGAACGCGTCGCTGAGGGGCTTGAGCAGCGCGCCCGCTGGCGGCCAGAAATGGCCGAGCGTCATGCCGAGCACCATGGCCAGCAGGACCTGCACATAGAGCAAACGAAGCGGTCTTGCCAACCTCACGATGCGGTATTCCTTCTTGTCTTCGCTGTCGTCACGTTATTGACCATGGCATCGCTGCCTGCAACGCCGCCGCGCTTCGTCTCGATGATCGTCCGGTGAAACTCCTGTGCGGCCGGTGTGAGCGGCCGTCCGCGCCGTCTTACGATTCCCACGCGTCGTTTCACCACCGGTTCGACGAGCGGCACGCTCGTGAGGATCGGGTGGTCACGTCCGGGCATGGCCATCGATGGCACCGCGGCGACGCCAAGCCCCGCTTCGATCAACCCGAGCATGGTCGTGACGTGCCGCGTCTCGCAGACGCTCGGTGCACGCGGCGCCACGGCCGAGAGCGCCTGGTCGAGCAACAGGCGGTTACCGGAAGTCTTGTCCACCGAAACGTATTCGTGCTCGTAAAGCTCGTTCCAGGTCACGCGCTTCTTGCGCGCGAGGGGATGGTCGCGGCGGCAGGCAG
This sequence comes from Paraburkholderia phymatum, assembly GCF_040965635.1. Classification (GTDB taxonomy): domain Bacteria; phylum Pseudomonadota; class Gammaproteobacteria; order Burkholderiales; family Burkholderiaceae; genus Paraburkholderia; species Paraburkholderia phymatum_B. Next base: position 88,737 of record NZ_JBFRCH010000009.1, on the reverse strand, counting down.
CAACAAACCGCTCCTGCAGCAGCAGCTTGAACTCGACCTCGGACTCCTGGCTGCCCATAAAGCTCACGCCGAAATCAGCCTCGCCGCTGATGACGGCGCCAAGCACCTCGTTCGCGCTCGAATCCAGCAGCTTGACCCTGATGCGTGGGAAGCGGCGATGATAGTTCGCGATGACGTTCGGCAGAAAGTAATACGCCACCGAAGGCACGCATGCGATGGTCACATGGCCCAGGCGGCTCGATGAAACATCGCGGATGCCGAGCAGCGCGACGTCGAGGTCATCGAGAAGTTGCTCCGCGCTCGGGGCGAACACGCGGCCGACGGTGGTGAGCGTGACGCTACGCGTGGTGCGCTCGAAGAGACGCACGCCGAGCGCTTCCTCGAGCTTGTCGATCCGACGACTCAAGGCAGGCTGGGAGATGCTGACCGCCTCGGCGGCCTTTCGAAAGCTCCCGAGCTCAACCACCGCGCGAAACGCCTGCAAATCATTCAAATCGAAGTTAACGCCCACGGACCGGCCTCCGCATCTTGGATGCCGAGTATTTTGCATGATTCAGCAGAGAGCGCCCATCGGGACCCCGCCCGTCTGCGCAGCCTTTGATGGGAGCCACGGACGTGACGTGCGACGGGCCGGTTTTATAGAGTCAGCCGTCATCGCGTTGGGGACGCAGCTGTCTCTTCATGGCCGGGAGTACGCATTCACCCAACCTGCCGGGTGGGACGACCACGAATTTTCCGACGACTGTTGGCAAGATCACCAGGTCTACACGAACGCGGAAACGCAGGAGACACAGCGCCGCCGCAACGCCAGCCGCGCGTGGGCCGAGTGTATGCCGGTGGACTGGGGCGACGTTCGCTTCGAGCCGCACAATCCGTCATACACCAACATTCGTATCTACCGCGAATTTCGCTTCGGCATGCTGGTGCATCTCGTGATGACGGACGAGCGGCTGTATCGCGACGACCACGTCGTGAGCGAGGCGGCTGTCGCCCGCGCGCATGGGCACGACCCGGTCCATGGCCGGCTCGCGCTACTTTGCAGACGCAATGGTGGAAGACCACGATGAAGGGTTCGCCTGCGACTTGGAAGGTGTGGGGGAACGAGGTGATGCTAAACCGTCTGTGGGCCGTGATGCCGGGCGCGCCAGAGACCCCGGCGGCGCGCCTCGTGATCGATTGCGATGCATGGGACGGCTATCCGGCGCACAAGCATGAACTGCTCTCATACCTGAAGGAGCAGGGCATCCATAACGTCGTCGCCATCAGCGGGGACCTGCATGCGTTTCAGTGCGGCGTCGTGCGGGACAACCCGGCCCCCGCATCGGGTACACCCGTGATCGTCGATTTCGTCTGCGCCGGCATCAGCAGCACGTCCCCTTCTATTCCTACATGAAAGCCGCATGGGGCGGCACACCGCTCGCGTCGCTGGTGGCTACTCCCGCCAAATTCGATACCTTCCTGTTGACGCCATGCGTCAGCCACCGTTACGCGGGAGAGCTTTTCCGTGGTGTTCAACAGCATGCTGCTCACGGCGATGACCACCACCACGTTCTATCTGATCACTGTCTATACGCCGACCTTCGGCAAGACCGTGCTGAAGCTCTCGACCAGCGACAGCCTGATGGTGACGCTGCTCGTCGCCCTGTCGAACTTCGTGTGGCTGCTGATCGGCGGGGCGATCTCCGACCGCATCGGCGGGAAGCCGATTCTGACGATGATCGCGATTCTCGCAATCTGCACGGCGTATCCGGCGCTGTCGTGGCTCGCGAGTGGGCCGAGCTTCGGCCGCATGCTGATCGTGCTGCTGTGGTTTTCGTTCTTCTTCGGCATGAACAACGGAGCGATGGTCGCGGCGCTGATGGAAGTGATGCCGGTTGAGGTGCGCGTCGCTGGCTTCTCGCTCGCGTTTAGCCTCGCGACGGCGCTGTTCGGCGGTTTCACGCCCGCCGTATCGACGTACCTGATCGAAGTCACGCACGACAAGGCCGCGCCAGGTTATTGGCTCAGCTTCGCGGCGCTGTGCGGACTGTGCGCGACGCTCGGGTTGTATCGACGCGGCGTGGGACGCAATGCGTCGGCGGCTTCGTCGGCGTAGCGTCGTCAGCGTGATTGCCGCGATAGCCCGCGCCTTATCGCGGCAAGCATCCTGGCGTCGGGCGCCGCGTTTGCAAGAGGGAAGGGGCGCGGAATTCGGCGGCTGATCGGCCAATGCCGACATTCAGGTGTCGCGTCCGTCAGGCTGATATTAGGCATTGTGCCGAGATTCGCACTGCGGTGGCGGCGAACGTCAGCTTTCGCTGCGAGCGAACCCACACTCTCGACCCGTTGCCGCGTCCGCTCATGGACGCTACTGTCCACTTCCCACGCGAGAGCCGTCGCTCATCGCAGACCTTCCCCGGCGCTTGCGGGGCCGCTCGCTGGCCTCTGCAAGCGCCTGCCGGACCAAGGCCTGCGCGGCCCAGCCACTGGCAGCCAGCGCCTCGTCGGTGCTTGCACCGGCGACATCGCGAAGCGACAGGATGGCCTCCGTTCCCATCAGCATGGCCAACGCATGGGCGAGCCGTCGACGCGCAGCCGGTGTCAACTCCTTCTTCAATGCCTCCACGATCGGACCGACATACTGCATGCGCCGCGCAGGCCGCGGCGGTCGCGATTCCGGCCGGTTGTCCAGCCACGCCGACATGAATGAACGCTCCACCGCGTGCAGGCCCACCTCGTCGTCGAGCAACAGCTTGTTCATGGTGCGCGCCGCGCGGGCCGCCACCTCTGCCGGATCGTCGTGTCCGGGACGGCAGAAGCTTTCCAGCGGCGGCACCGCCCGCTCGAACATCGCGTCGCTGATCAGGTCCTCGACCGAGGAGTAATAGCGATAGGCCGTGGCGCGGGACACCATCGCGCGCTCCGCCACCTCCGGGAAGCTGGGCTTGCGGCCGCCTTCGCAGAGCGCGAGCGCCGCCTCGATGAGCGCGCGCCGCGTGCGACGGCGTTGATTGGCGCGGCCTTCGCCGGCCGACGCGGGGCGTGCGTCCCCGCTTGACGAATTGGTCTTCATGGTCTATTAATGAGACATCTGTCTCAACAAAAGATACTGCCTTAGTATAAGTCATTGTCGCACGATAGAGGAGCATCATGGAGCCGATCCAGAAGGAGCAGTTCGATCGCATGATCGATCGTCATTTCCGTTTCGAGGCAGAAGACGACGTCGAGGGTGTGCTGAGCACGATGGTCCCGAATGTCGAACATGACGTGGTGGGCTCGCCCGCCGGCCCGCTGCACGGCAGGCAGCAGGCGCGCGCCTTCTACGATGCGCTGTTCGCGGACCTTTCCGGCGAGAAGGTGACCTCGCTGCGCCGCTATTACGGGCCGGACTTCGTCGTTGACGAGAGCCTGTGGGAGGGCACCGCACCGGGCACGCCCTTCGGGATTTCGGGCGGCGGCCGGCGCCTGAGCTTTCGCCTGCTGCACGTGTTCGACATGGCGCCCGACGGACTGATCCGGCGCGAGAACGTGTGGATCGATCTCGCTTCGATCATGCAGCAATTGGGCACCGTCCCGGCCGCTTCGTGACGGCCGCTGACCATCACGGTGCAATGCCATGACCGACAATGCTCGCAGCCGCGCCTGGTTCCGCGTGGCCGTCGTCTATTTCGCCGCCGCAGTGGCGCTGGGCATCGTGATGGCGCGAATGCCGCTCGCCGCGAGCCGTGACTGCGCGGACAGATAGTTGAAACAGCCGGACCGTATTTGTACCGGCCGTCGGAAAGACTAAGCCGGGCCGTCGACTTGCGCTAGTCGCCGTCGGCCTGGTTGATTAGGGGATGTTCGCAAACTGCGAGGTAAAAACGGATAATGCATTGACTGTCTCCGGCGCACTTGCGGCAATGCGCAATCTTTGTATAAGGGCAGAAGCGTTGACTTCCCGGGTGCGGACGCGGGGGTTGAATCCCCGGAAGCTCGAACCGAAGGCGCTTGCAGTCAGGATGGCAGCGACAGCCACATGCGAGCAATGCAGGTCCGTTCAACTGCACCTGAAAAAATTTCCCCTATGCGCATCCCACCACTAAAGGCAATCATCGCCTTCGAATGCATCGCCAGAACCAAGAGCGTCAACCGGGCAGCAGAGGAGCTTGGCCTCACAGCGTCAGCAGTGAGCCATCAGTTGAGCAATCTCGAGTCGATCATCGGTCAACCGTTGTTTCAGCGAACCGGGCGCGGCCTCGTCCTCACGCCCACAGGCGAGCGCTACCTGTCTGATGTAACGGGTTCGCTGGCAGATCTCAGCCGTGCGACGGAGCGGGCGTCGAGCCGCAAGGAGGTCGACATCCTGCGAGTGCATTCAAGCCCGAGCTTTGGCCTCATGTGGCTGATGCCGCGACTGGCTTCATTCCAGGAGGCGAATGGCGACATCCAGTTGAACCTCGCATGCTCTTACGAGAACGTCTCGTTTTCGAACGGCTACTACGACATCGACATTCGTCACGGATACGGCGAGTGGAGCAATGTCGAAGTGAAAACCGTCAGGGGCGAGTTCATCGCGCCGCTGGCCTCGCCGAAGTATCTGGAACAACACCCGGTAAAGACACCCGAAGACCTTCTTGCGCACCGGCTCATTTATTCCGAGACGCCGCTCGTCCAGTGGCGTCAATGGTTTGGACGCCTCGGCGTGACGGGCGCACAAAAGACCTTTGATTTCTCATTCGACCGTTCATATATGTCTATCGAAACGGCGGCGCTGGGACTCGGCATCGCACTGGAGAGCTTGATGCTGGCGTCGGTCAAGGTTCGGGAAGGCGCGCTGGTTCCAGTCTTCGACGATGCGCATTCAGTCGAGGTCGGTGCTCATCATCTTGTTTACCCGAGCCAGAACGCGGACTTGCCAAGGGTCGCCAGGTTCCTTGCGTGGATTGAGCAGGAGATTGAACGCAGCACGCCCAGCGTGTCAGGGAAATCCCGGGCTAGCTGAAAATTTCTCAGCACGAGTTGAGGAAAACTGCGTTGATGGGCAGGTCGCAGACGGAGAAACTTCCGCCTACACCTAGTTCATCAACGGAGACATCAGCATGTTGCTCGAGAATCAAGTGGTCGTCATCACGGGCGCGGCATCGGCGCGCGGCATCGGCAAAGCGACGGCAAAAGCGATGGCCGCGCAGGGCGCCCGCGTCGCCATCCTGGACCTGAAACAAGCCGACGCGGAAAGCGCGGCGCGCGATCTGGGTGACGGACACCTTGGTCTGGCGTGCGATGTCACCGACAAGGAGGCATGCGTGAACGCCGCGAATGCCGTCGCGCAGAAGTATGGCCGCATCGATGCGCTCGTGAACAATGCAGGCATCACCCAACCGATCAAGACACTCGAAATTGGACGCGAAAATTTCGACGCAGTGATCGGTGTCAGTTTGCTCGGCACCCTGTACATGTCGCAAGCGGTGATTCCACAAATGAAGAAGCAGCGAAGCGGCAGTATCGTGTGCATGTCGTCTGTCTCCGCGCAACGCGGCGGCGGCATCTTCGGCGGTCCACACTACAGCGCGGCAAAAGCAGGCGTGCTCGGGCTTGCCAAGGCAATGGCGCGCGAGTTCGGCGCCGATCATATTCGCGTGAACTCAATCACGCCGGGTCTCATTCAGACGGACATCACGGGCGACAAGCTGACGCCGGAAATGCGCGCCGACATTATCAAGGGCATTCCGCTTGGACGCCTCGGTGAAGCCAACGATATCGCCAACGCGTGCCTGTTCCTGGCAAGCAGTCTGTCGACGTATCTCACGGGCATCACACTCGATGTCAACGGCGGCATGCTGATTCATTAATCTTGAAGTCGCGTGCGCTTCGCAACGACGCGCACGCTCCCGGCGCACCCGAAACACGCGGGGCGTCGCGCCGCTGAGACGGCCCACAAGCTTGCGGTCGGGCGAACCAGCGATGGCATGCGTCTGATCAACAGGAGACAACCCATGAAATCCAAAATGGCCTCGCCCACGATCGGCGCAGACCTGTCCGCGTCTGACGACGTCGTCAGCTTCGAAGCAAGAACCTATGCCAAAGTGGCGCGCCGACTGATTCCTTTTCTGATGCTGTGCTACCTCGGCGCGTATCTCGACCGCGTCAACGTAGGTTTCGCGAAGCTTCAGATGCTCAATGATCTGCGCTTTTCGGAAACGGTGTACGGCATCGGCGCGGGCATCTTCTTTCTCGGCTATTTCCTCTTCGAAGTGCCGAGCAATGTCATCCTGCACAAGGTCGGCGCGCGCAACTGGCTCGCGCGCATCATGCTGACCTGGGCGCTGATTTCGGCGAGCTTCGTGTTCGTCAAATCGCCGACGTTGTTCTATATCTTGCGTTTCCTCCTTGGCGTCGCGGAAGCGGGCTTCGCTCCCGGCGTGATCCTGTATCTCACGTACTGGTTTCCCGCGGCACGGCGCGCCAAGGCGCTCTCGATGTTCTTCATGGCGATTCCGCTTGCGGGCATCGTAGGCGGGCCGCTTTCGGGATGGATCATGCATTCGTTCCAGGGTATGCACGGCCTCGCAGGATGGAAATGGCTCTTCATGCTCGAAGCGCTGCCGTCGCTTGTCCTTGGCTTTGCCATCATCCTCTATCTCGACAACGGCATCGCGGGCGCGAAGTGGCTTACCGACGAGGAGAAGGCCCTGCTCAAGCGCAACGTTGAGAAGGACCGCACCCAGACCACTGAGCACATGTCGATTCGTGCGTTCATCGCCGACCGCCGCCTGTGGCTGATGGCTGCAATCTACTTCTGCGTCGTGCTGGGTCAATACGGACTCACGTTCTGGTTGCCGACCATCATCCGGCGCACAGGCGTGGCAGACCCGCTTTGGGTGGGCATCTTGACCGCGATTCCGTACATCTGCGCCATCATTGCGCTGCCACTGCTAGGAAGCAGCGCCGATAAACGCCGCGAGCGTCGACTGCACCTCGCCATTCCGTTGCTCGTCTCTGCCGCGGGCTTCGCTACCTTGCCGATGCTCGGCAGCGTGGGCGCGTCGATTGTCTGCGTGAGCGTTGCGGCTGCGGGCATTCTTGCATCGTCATCGCTCTTCTGGGCGCTGCCTACTGCAGTCCTCGGCGGCATGTCGGCCGCGGCGGGCATCGCCGCCGTCAACTGCTTCGCCAATCTTGCAGGGTTCTTCTCGCCTGCGATCGTGGGCTGGTTGAACGACTTCACAGGCAAGTCCACTGCAGGCCTCATCTTTATCTCAGCGTCTGTAGTGCTTGGCGCGGTGCTGGTGTTCTTCGTTCCCGCCAAGACCGTCAATCGCTGAACCAGGTTCTTTTCTGGAGACACGCAAATGAGTACTCCCGTCATCGAGGATGTGACGCTCGCCGAGCGCGCGTATCGCATCCGACGCAATGCCCTTCTGATGGGCGAAGTGCAAGGTCAAGGCTATGTCGGGCAAGCGCTCGACATCGCCGACGTGCTGGCCGTCTCGTACTTCGGCGCAATGAACTACCGTCCCGCCGATCCAGATTGGGAAGACCGCGACCGCTTCCTGCTATCGAACGGCCACTACGCGATCGCGCTCTACGCGGCGTTGTTCGAAGCCGGCATTCTTCCTCAGGAAGAACTCGAGACCTATGGCAGCGACGACAGCCGCCTGCCGATGTCCGGCATGGCGAGCTACACGCCCGGCATGGAGATGTCCGGCGGCTCTCTGGGCCAGGGATTGACGATCGCGGTGGGCCGTTGCCTAGGCCTGAAGCGAAAAGGCTCGAAGTCATTCGTCTACACGCTGTTCTCCGATGGCGAACTCGACGAAGGGGCAATCTGGGAAGGCCTGATGTCGGCGGCCCACTGGAAGCTCGACAATCTCATTGCAATGATCGACGTGAACAATCAGCAAGCCGATGGCCCGTCGACGCAAATCATGGCCTTTGAGCCATTGGTGCCGAAGCTCGAAGCATTCGGCTGGTATGTGCAGCGGGTGAACGGCAACGACATCGATGCGGTGAAGCAGGCGTTCGACAACGCACGAAACCTGAAGGACGCGAAGCCGCGCATCATCGTCTGCGACACGAAGATGGGATGTGGCGTGCCGTTCCTCGAGGAGCGCGAGAAGAATCACTTTATTCGCGTCGACCCACACGAGTGGAAGCTGGCGCTCGAAGCACTTGATGAGACTTTCTCAGGGAGAAAAGCATGAGCTCGGTCATCGATAAAAAGCCTCGCCTGAAGACATCGGCGATGATTGCGTCCATCGCAGGTGAAGGGCAGGTTACCCGGTCCGCACCATTCGGCCATGCACTGGTTGAGCTGGCTCGCACGAAAGCGAACGTCGTCGGCATGACGGCTGACCTCGGCAAGTACACCGACCTTCACGTCTTCGCGAAAGAGTTTCCGGAGCGCTACTATCAGATGGGAATGGCCGAGCAGTTGTTGATGGGAGCGGCGGCTGGCTTCGCTCATGAAGGCGCGCAGCCGTTTGTCACCACCTATGCGGTGTTCGCGACGCGCCGTGCTTACGACTTCATTCACCAGACCATCGCTGAAGACGATCTGGATGTCAAAATCGTCTGCGCGCTGCCTGGGCTGACGACTGGTTACGGCCCAAGCCATCAGGCTGCCGAAGATCTGGCGCTGATGCGCGCAATGCCGAACATGACTGTCATCGACCCGTGCGATGCGCTGGAGATCGAGCAGATGGTCCCCGCCATCGCTGCTCACAAGGGCCCGGTTTACGCGCGGTTGTTGCGCGGTAACGTACCTGCCGTGCTGGACGAGTACAACTATCGATTCGAACTCGGCAAGGCCAGGATGCTCCGCGATGGCTCCGACGTACTTATCATTTCGTCCGGAATTATGACGATGCGCGCGCTCGAAACCGCGAAGGCACTCGAAGCGGATAAGGTCGACGTCGCCGTGCTGCACGTACCGACCATCAAGCCGCTGGACAGGGAGACCATCATTCGCGAAGCGAAGCGAACGGGTCGGATGGTCGTTGTCGCGGAGAATCATACGGTCATTGGCGGGCTCGGCGAGGCCGTGGCGACGACCTTGTTGAGTGAAGGCGTCGCTTGCGCATACAGGCAAATTGCACTGCCCGACGCGTTCCTCGATGCGGGTGCGCTGCCGACGCTGCATGACCGCTATGGCATTTCCACAAACGTGATGGCTAGCAACATCAAGAAGTGGCTGGCATAGCAGGCGCAGCTTGCGCGCGAGAAGGAGCCCGGTTGCCGCATAGTCGGGGTCCTTTCAGACCCCGACTCGATTTACCTTGTTCCCGGCCGGGTCCGTGATCCGTTTGCTGACGGCGGCAGCCGCCATGGATATCCGCTCGCTCACCCGCACGATATGGGTCCACCCGTTTTTTCGCCGTCTTTGGCTCACTGCCTCGCAGCTATCCGCACGCGCGCGCCCGATCCGCTGCGCGCCGAGGCGATAGACATGCCCAGGCCGAGCAATGTCAGGCAGACCACGGGCACCAGCATAGGGGCGCTCGCGTTGCCCGCGACCTTACCGACGTAAGGCATCAGGTTCTGCCCGAAGAAGCCGCCGAGATTGCCGATCGAATTGATCGCCGCGATACTCGCCGCAGCGCGGGCACCCGTGAAGTAACGCGGAGGCAGCGACCAGAAGCACGGATACAGCAGCGGAATGCATGCGCCGCCCAGTACAAGCGCGGCGAACCGCAGCGGCAGGCCCGGCAGCACGAGACTTAGCGCGAAGCCGATTACGCCGATGCCCGCCACCGTCGCCATTGCCTTGAGCACCACGCCCTCGTGTTTGAGTTTCGCTGGCAGCCACAGCAGAAGCAGCGCGGAGAGCATCCACGGAATCATGTTGAGCAGGCCGTTGAGCGACGAATGCGAGACGCCGCCGCTTTTGAGCAGTGTCGGCAGCCAGTACGTCACGCCATAGAGCGACGTGGACATCAGCATATAGCCGCACGCGAACATCAGTACGCGCCTGTCGACCAGCGCCCGCCACGGATGCTCAGCGATGGCTTGCGTGGGCGCCTCGCGACGCAGCGCCGTGATTATCAGGTTCTTCTCCTCGCTCGACAGGAACGGCGCGCGTTCGACTGACTCAGGCAGGAAACGCAACGCCACCAGTGCAACGACGATCGCGGGCGCTCCCGTCGCCATGAATACCCACTGCCAGCCGGCGAGGCCAAGGCTGCCGTCGAGTGAGAGCAGCAAGCCGCCCGCGAGCGATCCGAGCATGTTGGCGAGCGCACTGCCGAGTGTGAAGAAGCCGAGCATGCGGGTGCGATGACTCTGCGGAAACCACAGCGTCAGATAGAAGATCACGCCCGGATAGAAGCCGGCTTCCGCGACACCCAGCGCGAACCGGAAAACATAGAACAGTTCCATCGAACGCGTGAATGCCATCGCTACCGTGATGGCGCCCCACGTCACCATGATGCGCGCGAGCCACAGGCGCGCGCCGAAGCGATGCAGCGCGAGCGTGCTCGGCACTTCGAACAGCAGATAGCCGATGAAGAAAAGCGACGCGCCCAGGCCATACGACGCTTCCGACATTCCCAGTGCATGCACCATCTGCAGCTTGGCGAATCCGACGTTCTGCCTGTCGATGAACGCGATAAGGAACATTACGATCAACAGCGGCATGAGCCGCCAGGCGATTTTCTTCACGACAGCCTGCTCAGCGGTCTGGATTTGGCTCACGACAGATCTCCGTTATCAATTCATATATATGTTTAGTTGAATGCGACCTGTCAGCAATGGGTAGAAACCCCGTCATTGAGGGTGGTGTGGGACTTCAAGGGTTATCCCCGATCTATTCGAAACGTGATTCATGAAATCATATAGATGAATGTGATGGAGAAAATGATGCGTGCCGATGACCGGTTGCCGCGCTACCAGCGTTTGCGCGATGAAATGGTTGCCCTGATCGCAGCACGCCACTGGAAGCCCGGCGAAGCGATTCCCACCGAGCAGGCGCTCGCGAAGAGCTATGACGTGGCCGTCGGCACGGTCCGCAAGGCCGTGGACCTGCTTGTCGCGGAAGGCCTGCTCGAGCGCTTCCAGGGCAGAGGGACCTTCGTGCGTCGCGCGAGCTTCGACAGTTCGCTGTTTCGCTTCTTCCGCTTCCAGACGCGGCAGGGCGAACGGCGCATTCCTGAGAGCCGCATCTTGCGTCGCGAGGTTGTCGATGCGCCGTCCGCAGTCGCCGCCACGTTGCAGATTTCGAGTAGCGCGCGTGTGATCCAGATGTCGCGCCTGCGTCTGATCGACGATGTGCCGATGCTGGCCGAAGAAATCTGGCTGCCGTACGTCCGTTTTGCCGCGTTTGCGCAGATGGATCTCAACGAAGTCGGTGACCTGCTGTATCCCGTGTACGAGGCACAGTGCAATCAGGTCGTGGCCTCTGCCACGGAAACACTGACCGTCGAAGCGATCGACCCGCTGCATGCACGGCTGTTGCGCATCGAACCGGGCACGCCCGCTGTCGTGATCGAGCGACTCGCGTATGGCTACGACAGGCAGCCGCTGGAATGGCGCCGCTCGCGCGGGCCCGCCAGCGAATTCATCTACCAGGCCGAGATCCGATAACTGTCGGCGGCCATCAGGAGCACGTCGTTTTCCATGCAGGAGCGGCGACCCAGGGAGACGGCAATGTTCAAGTGGTTCAGCGAGATTTCAGGCAACGAACGCCGGACGTTTTGGGCGTGTTTCGGCGGATGGGCGCTTGATTCGCTCGACGTGCAGATGTTCAGCCTCGTGATTCCGGCGATCATCACGGAATGGTCGATCAGCCGCACGCAAGCGGGACTCGTCAGCGGCGTCACGCTCGTGGCGTCGGCGCTGGGCGGCTGGATCGCGGGCATGCTGTCGGACCGGCTGGGTCGCGTAAAGACGCTGCAATGGACGGTCGCGTTCTTTTCCGTGTTCACATTCCTGTGCGCGTTCGCGCAAAACTATCCGCAGTTCCTCGTGCTCAAGACGCTGCAGGGGTTCGGCTTCGGCGGGGAATGGGCGGCCGGCGCAGTGCTGATGGCGGAGACGATCCGCAACGAGCATCGCGGCAAGGCAATGGGCAGCGTGCAGAGCGCATGGGCCGTCGGCTGGGGCGCAGCGGTGCTGCTCTATGCGGTGATGTTCTCGCTGCTGCCCGGGGAAACCGCGTGGCGCGCGATGTTCGGGATCGGCATCGTTCCCGCGCTGCTGATCCTTTACGTTCGACGCGGCGTGCACGAACCCGCCGTGCCGGGTCGCACGGCGCGCGATGCGCGAGTGCGCGAGGACAAAGCGGCACCTGGTGCGATCGTCGGCATCTTTTCTCCGCAAGTGCTGCGTATGACGCTGATCGGCGCGTTGCTCGGCGTCGGCGCGCATGGCGGCTACTATGCGCTGATGACCTGGCTGCCCACGTTTCTGAAGAGCGAGCGCCACCTGTCGGTGCTGGGCACGGGAGGCTACCTCGCTGTCGTGATCGTCGCGTTCTTTTGCGGGTGCATCGCGAGCGCGCAACTGCTGGACCGCATCGGACGCCGCAAAACCATTCTCACGTTTGCAATCTGCTGCGTGATAACGGTGATCGCCTATCTGTTTCTTCCGCTCGGCAATACCGCAATGCTGTTCTTCGGCTTTCCACTAGGCTTTTTTGCGGCCGGTATTCCCGCGAGCATGGGCGCGCTGTTCAACGAACTGTATCCGCGCGGGATGCGTGGCACGGGTGTCGGGTTCTGCTACAACTTCGGCCGTGTTGCATCGGCGGGCTTTCCGGTGCTTGTCGGACAGATGTCCGCGAATATGTCGCTCGGAACGGCGATCGGCATCGATGCAGGACTCGCGTACACGATCGTCGTGCTGTCCGTGCTGATGCTGCCGGAGACGCGCGGCCGCGCACTAGGCGATGCCGCTCTCGATACGCAACATCCGGGCGCGCTCTCTCACGCGCAAAGGCGTTGAGGCACGGCGCATTCGCGCGTAGCCGTGCAAGACTGGTAATGAAGGAATGTTCATGATGGAGAAGTCGGGGACAGACGCGAGCCGTCGGCAGGATGCGCGTCGTCCCGCCCGCATTGGATCTGTCGATACGCATGCGCATGTATTCGAGCGCGGCCTGCCGCTCACCCGGCAGCGGCGCTATGCGCCCAACTACGACGCGCCGCTCGACGCGTACCTTGCCCAGCTGGATGCGTACGGCGTATCGCACGGCGTGCTCGTACAGCCCAGCTTTCTTGGCACGGATTGCAGCTATCTGCTCGATGCGTTGCGCCGCGCCCCCGAAAGACTACGCGGCGTCGCCGTGATCGGGCGCGAGTGCGCGAGAGACACACTGACGGAGATGGCGGACGCGGGCATCGCTGGAATTCGCCTGAACCTGATCGGCCATGCCGACCTGCCGCTCGATAACTGGGTGAGCGGACAAACGCTCGCGCATGTTCGAGAACTGGGATGGCATGTCGAGGTGCATGCGGAAGCGGCGCGGCTGCAGGGCATCGTCGAGCCGCTTCTGGAAGCCGGCCTGAACGTCGTCGTCGATCATTTCGGCAGGCCCGATCCTGATCTCGGTGTCCGTGACCCGGGCTTTCGCCGTCTTCTCGAACTGGGTCATACGCAGCGCGTGTGGGTGAAGATATCAGCGGCGTACAGGAGCTGGCGCTACCTTCGCACGGGTGACGATGACATGCACGAAGCGGTTCGTCTTTTGAAGGCGGCGTTCGGACTGGGTCGCCTGATGTGGGGCAGCGACTGGCCGCACACACAGTACGAAGCCCAAGAGGATTTTGCCTACACGCTCGAGCTGTTTCGCGCGCTGCTTCCGGATGGCGAAGAGCGCAGTGCGGTCCTCGCGGATACGGCCACGAGACTTTACATGTTCGACGATGCGTGATCCTGTCCTGGCACCGGACTGTAGCGGACGGCGTGAAGCAGCGAAGCGCTGGTTGATTTTATGGTTCGAACGACGAGTGGTATTTAGTATGTGGCGTCACTCGTCGTTCGGTCTTGCCGCATGCATGGCGGCAGACGATGCACAACGTCCGCTGCATCACTCGGACGGCACCCGCACCCAACCCTCCATCAGGACACGCGCGCTGCGGCTCATGACGGCCTTCTTCACCGTCCACTCTCCGTTCGCCTGAGTCGCCTGGGCGCCGACCCGCAGCGTCCCCGACGGATGGCCGAAACGCACGGCGTTGCGCTCGCCGCCGCCCGCCGCGAGATTCACGAGCGTGCCCGGAATCGCCGCTGCCGTGGCGATCGCGACGGCAGCCGTGCCCATCATCGCGTGATGCAGCTTGCCCATCGACATCGCGCGCACGAGCACATCGACATCGCCCGCTTCCACACGCTTGCCGCTCGACGCCGTATAACCCGTGGGCCGCGCGACGAACGCGACTTTCGGCGTGTGCTGGCGCTTCGCGATTTCATCGAGGCTCTTGATGAGGCCCATGCGCAGCGCGCCATGCGCGCGAATGGTCTCGAACTTCTTGAGCGCCGCGTCGTCGCTGTTGATCGCCTCCTGTAGCTCCGTGCCCGTGTAGCCGATCGCGTCCGCGTTCACGAAGATCGTCGGAATGCCCGCGTTGATCATCGTCGCCTTCAGCGTGCCGACGCCGGGCACGTCCAGATCGTCGACGACATTGCCCGTCGGGAACATCGCGCCTTCCGCGCCTTCTTCCTCGGCGGCGGGGTCCATGAATTCGAGCTGGACTTCGGCGGCGGGGAACGTCACGCCGTCTAGCTCGAAGTCGCCCGTTTCCTGCACGGCGCCGTTGGTCATCGGCACGTGCGCGATGATCGTCTTGCCGATGTTCGCCTGCCAGATGCGCACGATCGCGATGCCGTTGTCCGGCACGCGGTCCGGATCGATGAGGCCGCCGCTGATCGCAAACGGCCCGACAGCCGCCGACAGGTTGCCGCAATTGCCGCTCCAGTCGACAAACGCCTTGTCGATCGACACCTGACCGAAGAGATAGTCGACGTCGTGATCCGGCCTGCTGCTCTTCGCGACGATCACCGTCTTGCTGGTGCTCGACGTTGCGCCGCCCATGCCGTCGATCTGCTTGCCATACGGATCGGGGCTGCCGATCACGCGCATCAGCAACGCGTCGCGTGCCGCGCCGGGCACCTGCGCGGCTTCGGGCAAGTCCTTCAGGCGAAAGAACACGCCTTTGCTGGTGCCGCCGCGCATGTAGGTCGCGGGAATCCTGATCTGGGGTGCGTGTGCCATGTGTTGTGGTCCTGATGAGACGAGGGCGGTGCAACGCGCACCGCCCATGCGTGAACGAACAGTGTGTGTCAGGCCGCTGCCTTCGACGACTCCAGGAAGTCTTGCGCGAAGCGTTGCAGCACGCCGCCCGCTTCGTAGATCGACACTTCTTCGGCCGTGTCGAGACGGCAAGTGACGGGCACTTCGACGCGCTCGCCGTTCGCGCGATGAATCACGAGCGTGAGGTCAGCGCGCGGCTTGCGTTCGCCGATCACGTCATACGTTTCAGTACCGTCGATGCTCAACGCGAGCCGGTTGACACCCGGCTTGAATTCGAGCGGCAGCACGCCCATGCCGATCAGGTTCGTGCGGTGAATGCGCTCGAAGCCTTCGGCGACGATCGCTTCGACGCCCGCGAGCCGCACGCCCTTCGCGGCCCAGTCGCGCGACGAGCCCTGGCCATAATCCGCGCCCGCGACGATGATGAGCGGCTGCTTGCGGTCCATGTAGGTTTCGATGGCTTCCCACATGCGCGTGACCTTGCCTTCGGGCTCGATGCGTGCGAGCGATCCCTTCTTCACCTGACCGTCGACGACAGCCATTTCGTTGATCAGCGTCGGGTTCGCGAAGGTCGCGCGCTGCGCGGTGAGGTGATCGCCGCGATGCGTCGCGTACGAGTTGAAGTCCTCTTCGGGGAGGCCCATCTTCGCGAGGTATTCGCCTGCTGCGCTGTTCGCGAGAATCGCGTTCGACGGCGACAGGTGATCGGTCGTGATGTTGTCGCCGAGCACGGCGAGCGGTCGCATGCCCTTCAGCGTGCGCTCGCCCGCGAGCGCGCCTTCCCAATACGGCGGACGGCGAATGTACGTGCTTTGCGCGCGCCAGTCGTACAGCGGGCTGATCGGCTCGCCGCTCGCGGCCGTGACGGCGAACATTGGCTCATACACCTTGCGGAACTGCTCGGGCTTTACGCTCTCTTTGACGATTGCGTCGATCTCTTCGTCGCTCGGCCAGATGTCCTTCAGATAAACAGGCTTGCCGTCCTTGTCGGTGCCGAGCGCATCGCGTTCGATGTCGAAGCGGATCGTGCCCGCAATCGCATACGCGACGACGAGCGGCGGCGACGCGAGAAACGCCTGCTTCGCATACGGATGAATGCGGCCATCGAAGTTGCGATTGCCCGACAGCACGGCCGTCGCATACAGATCGCGATCGACGATCTCCTGCTGGATCTTCGGATCGAGCGCGCCCGACATGCCATTGCAGGTCGTGCAAGCAAACGCGACGATGCCGAAGCCGAGCTTCTCCAGATCGGGCAGCAGATCGGCTTCCTGCAAATACAGCTCGACGGCCTTCGACCCCGGCGCAAGCGACGACTTGACCCACGGCTTGCGCGTGAGGCCGCGCGCATTCGCATTGCGCGCGAGCAGGGCCGCTGCGATCACGTTGCGCGGATTGCTCGTGTTCGTGCAGCTCGTGATCGCGGCGATGATGACGGCGCCATCGGGCATCTGGCCGGGCACGTCCTCCCACTTGCCCGCGATGCCGCGTTCGGCGAGATCGGATGTGGGCAGGCGCTTGTGCGGATTCGACGGACCCGCCATGTTGCGTACGACCGTCGACAGGTCGAATCTGAGCACGCGCTCATATTCGGCGTCTTTCAGCGAATCGGCCCACAGGCCCGCCGTTTTCGCGTACGTTTCGACGAGCTTCACTTGCGCGTCGTCGCGCCCCGTGAGGCGCAGATAGTCGATGGTCTGTTCGTCGATGAAGAACATCGCGGCCGTCGCGCCGTATTCGGGCGCCATGTTGGAGATCGTCGCGCGGTCGCCGAGCGTGAGGCTCGACGCACCAGCGCCGCGAAACTCCAGATACGCGCCAACCACTTTTTCCTTGCGCAGGAATTCCGTCAGCGCGAGCACGATGTCGGTCGCCGTGATGCCCGGCTGACGCTTGCCTGAAAGCTCGACGCCGACGATATCGGGCAGGCGCATCCACGACGCGCGGCCTAGCATTACGTTCTCCGCCTCCAGCCCGCCGACGCCGACGGCGATCACGCCGAGCGCATCGACGTGCGGCGTGTGGCTGTCTGTGCCGACGAGCGTATCGGGATACGCGACGCCATCGACGGCATGAATCACGGGCGACATCCGCTCCAGATTGATCTGGTGCATGATGCCGTTGCCCGGCGGAATCACATCGACGTTCTTGAACGCCTTCTTGGTCCAGTTGATGAAATCGAAGCGGTCCTCGTTGCGCCGGTCTTCGATCGCGCGGTTCTTCACAAACGCTTCAGGGTCGAAGCCACCGCATTCGACGGCCAGCGAGTGATCGACGATCAGCTGCACGGGGACGACGGGGTTCACCTTGGCGGGGTCGCCGCCCTGATCGGCGATGGCATCGCGCAGGCCCGCGAGATCGACGAGCGCCGTCTGCCCCAGAATGTCATGGCACACGACGCGCGCCGGAAACCACGGAAAATCCAGCTCGCGCTTGCGCTCGATGAGCTGCTTGAGCGATGCGGCGAGCGTCGCCGGATTGCAGCGTCGCACGAGATTTTCAGCGTGCACGCGCGACGTGTACGGCAGCTTGTCGTAGGCGCCCGGCTGGATCGCGTCGATGGCGGCGCGCGTGTCGAAGTAATCCAGCGCGGTGCCGGGCAGCGGTTTGCGGTATTCGGTATTCATGACGTAGGGACAGTGCGGTAGTAATCGTGAGCGTCGGGAGCTGAGCGCTCCTTTGAGGGCTTCTCGCGAAGTTTAGCGCGTCAGTGGACGGCTTGCGCAGTAAAGCAAGCTGCGTAAAAAGCAGCCTTGGCTCGCGGGTATCACGAGCCAAGGCCCAAGTGCATCGCAGCTCTCGCGCAGCGATACAGAAGTCAGCTCATCTATCAGGCGCGCTTCGCGAGCGGCACGAACGGCAGATCATCCGGACCCGTGTAATTCGCGCTCGGCCGAATGATCTTGTTGTCGATGCGCTGTTCGATGATGTGTGCGGCCCAGCCGGACGTGCGCGAAATCACGAACAGCGGCGTGAACATTGCCGTCGGCACGCCCATCATGTGATACGACACCGCGCTGAACCAGTCGAGGTTCGGGAACATCTTCTTGACGTCCCACATCACTGTTTCGAGCCGCTCGGCGATGTCGAACATCTTCATGTTCGACGCTTCCTTCGACAGCTTCTTCGCCACGTCCTTGATCACCTTGTTGCGCGGATCGGAGATCGTGTACACCGGGTGCCCGAAGCCGATCACGACTTCCTTGTTCTCGACGCGGCGGCGGATGTCGGCTTCCGCTTCGTCGGGCGTCTGGTAGCGCGACTGGATCTCGAACGCGGCCTCGTTCGCGCCGCCGTGCTTCGGCCCGCGCAGCGCGCCGATCGCGCCCGTGATGGCCGAATGGATGTCCGAGCCCGTGCCCGCGATCACGCGGCCCGTGAACGTCGACGCGTTGAATTCGTGCTCCGCGTACAGGTTCAGCGACACATGCATCGCGTCGACCCACGACTTCGACGGCTCCACGCCGTGCAGCAGATGCAGGAAGTGGCCGCCGATCGAATCGTCGTCGGTTTCGACTTCGATCCGCTTGCCGTTGTGCGAGTAGTGATACCAGTACAGCAGCATCGAGCCGAGCGAGGCCATCAGCTTGTCGGCGATGTCGCGCGCGCCCGCGAGGTTGTGATCGTCCTTCTCCGGCAGCACCGTGCCCAGCGCCGAGACGCCCGTGCGCATCACGTCCATCGGATGCGCGGCGGCGGGAATCCATTCGAGCACGGCCTTCACGTTCGCGGGCAGCCCGCGCAACGCCTTGAGCTTCGTCTTGTACGCAGCGAGTTCGGCGACGTTCGGCAGCTTGCCGTGCACGAGCAGATACGCGACTTCTTCGAATTCACAGGCGCCCGCGATGTCGAGAATGTCGTAGCCGCGATAGTGCAGGTCGTTGCCCGTCTTGCCGACCGTGCACAACGCGGTGTTGCCCGCCGTCACGCCCGACAGGGCCACGGATTTCTTTGGCTTGAACGCACCTGCGTTCGGTGTGTTGTTGTCTGCTTCGCTCATGTGTCTTCCTCCAGATGCCATTACTTGTTCGCGGCGAACAGCGCGTCGAGCTTGTCCTCGTACGCGTGATAGCCAAGGTACTTGTAGAGATCGTCGCGCGTCTGCATCGTCGGCACGGCCGCTTTTTGCGTGCCGTCGCGCATCACCGTCTCGTAGAAATTGAGCGCCGCCGCGTTCATCGCGCGATACGCGCCGCAGCAATACAGCGCGATGTCGACGTTCGCTTCGCGCAGTTCCGTCGTCGTGAAGAACGGCGTCGAGCCGAACTCGGTCAGGTTCGCGAGAATCGGCACCTTCACGGCGGCCTTGAAGCGGCGGTAGTCGTCGAGCGTCTTCATCGCTTCGGGGAAGATCATGTCCGCACCCGCTTCGACATAGGCGACGGCGCGCTCGATCGCGGAGTCGATGCCTTCGGCGCCGGCTGCGTCGGTGCGTGCCATGATGACGAACTGATCGTCGGTGCGCGCATCGACGGCGGCCTTCACGCGGTCCACCATCTCATCCTTCGCGACGACTTCCTTGTTCGGCCGGTGGCCGCAGCGCTTCTGGCCGACCTGGTCTTCCAGGTGAACGGCCGCGACGCCCGCCTTGATGAACGAGCGGACAGTGCGCGCGATGTTGAATGCGCCGCCCCAGCCCGTGTCGATATCGACGAGCAGCGGCAGGTTCGTGGCGTCGGTGATGCGGCGCGCGTCCGTCAGCACGTCGTCCATCGTGCTGATGCCCAGATCGGGAATGCCGAGCGAGTTCGCGGCCACGCCGCCGCCCGACAGATACACGGCCTTGAAGCCGACGGCCTCGGCCATCTTCGCGGCATACGCGGTGATCGCGCCGACGACCTGCAGCGGTTGTCCTTCCGCGACGGCCTGGCGGAACGCGGCGCCGGCGCTAGCGGGTTGTTTGGCTGAATTCATTTGGGGCTCCGTTGATTGCGGGCCTCTATCTGCAAACAGCGTGCCAACCTGCATCGCGCTACTAAGTCTCTGATTTTGCGGGGCGCGCGTTCGAGCGGAATTTCGCATCTATTTCAGAAATGGAATGCTCCGTTTCTGTTGTGAAACTTATAATGGATGGACGCCACGATCCGTACCGAGCCCCGTCCATGAGCACGCCTTCCGCCGCCTCCCATTCCCGTCCGCGCATCTGGGCGATGGGCATCAGCCGTCTGCGCGATCTGTTCGTCGATATCGCGAGCGAGTATGCGGGGCGCGCCGACGTGCGCATCGTCGCGCGCGGTTTCGACGATGCCATGCAGGAGATCGACGCGGCGGGCGCCGAGCGTCCCGACGTGATCGTGGCAGGCGGCTCGAATGGCGCGTATCTGAAGGCGCGCGTCGACGTGCCCGTGGTGGTCATCACGCCGACGGGCTTTGATGTGATGCAGGCGCTCGCGCGCGCGAGACGCGACGGCGATTCGGTGGCGCTCGTCACGCACGGCGAGACGCCCGACGAGGTCAAGCGCTTCACGGCCGCGTACGGCGTCGACGTGATCTTCGCGTCGTACCGTTCGACGGAAGACGCGGAGCGCTGCGTGCGCGAACTGCGCGAGCGCGGCGTCGATGCTGTCGTCGGGCCGGGCCACGTGACCGATCTCGCGGAGCGCGCGGGCATGGGTGCCGTGTTCCTCTATTCGCGCACGTCGGTTCGCGCGGCGTTCGATACGGCGCTCGAAGTCGCGCAGGCGACGCGCGCCGAAGGCGTACGCCGTCAGCGTCTGGACAACCTGTTGCAGCACTTGCGCGACGGCGTCGTCGCGCTCGATGCGCAAGGGCGCGTCGAAGCGATCAATCAGCGGCTCGCGGGCGTGCTCGGCATCGATACCGCCAGCGCTGCGGGCGTTCCGCTGCAACAGCTCGCCCCCGATCTGGCCAGCGCACTGCCCGACACGGACGGCGACACGCTCGTGACCGTGCGCGGCGCGAGCTACGTCGTGCATCGCGGGCCGCTCGCGGGCGCGGGTCCCGCAGCGGGCACGGTGCTGACGTTTCAGGAGTCGCGCGCGGTCGAGCGGCTCGACCGCACGCTGCGTTCGCGCCAGCGCGCGCAGCAGTTCACTGCGCGTTACCGGCTCGACGATCTGGTCGGCGAGTGCGCGTCGATCGAACGCGTGCGCACGCTGGTCCGACGTTACGCGAGGTCCGACGCGACCGTGCTGATACTCGGCGAAAGCGGCACGGGGAAGGAAATGGTCGCGCAGAGCATGCATCATCTGAGCGCGCGGCGCGACTTCGCGTTCGTCGCGATCAATTGCGGCGCGTTTCCCGAAGCGTTGCTGGAAAGCGAGCTGTTCGGCTACGACGAGGGTGCGTTCACGGGCGCGCGCAAGGGCGGCAAGGCGGGGCTCATAGAAGCGGCGCATCGCGGGACGCTGTTTCTCGACGAGATCGGCGAGATGCCGTTGCCGCTGCAAAGCCGGCTGCTGCGCGTGCTGCAGGAGCGCGAGGTGGTGCGGCTCGGTTCGACGGAGCCGACGCGCGTCGACATACGCGTGGTGGCCGCGACGCATCGCGCGCTGACGGAAGGGATCGAGGCTGGCACGTTCCGCGCGGATCTCTACTATCGGCTGAACATCCTGAGCATTGCGCTGCCGCCGCTGCGCGAGCGCGCCGCCGATGTGATGCCGCTTGCCGCCGAGCTGCTGTTGCAGTCAGCAGCACGCGAGCCGCGTCTGGCGGCGCGCGTGCCCGGCTTGCAGGCCGCGGCGCATGTGCTCGCGCCCATCAGCGAGCCCTTGTGCCGCTACGCGTGGCCGGGCAACGTGCGCGAGTTGCAGAACGTGATCGAGCGGATCGCCGTCGAGCTGGCCGACGCGGACGGCGACGCGGGCGCTGCGTTCACACGCGAGATGCTGGAGGTGGTTGCGCCTGAACTCTTCGTGCAATCGGGCCGGCAGAAGAAGAGCGCATTGACGCTGCGCGAACGCAGCCGCCACGTCGAGGCCGACGAAATACGCGCGATGCTGGCTGCGTGCGGCGGCGATCGCGATGCCGCCTGCAAGGCGCTCGGCATCAGCAAGACTACGTTGTGGCGCAAGCTCAGCACGACGCAATGAGCGTTTGCGAAGCGTTCACACGCCGAGCAACGCAGTGATGAAAAGCCCGACTGCCACGACGGCCATGCCGATCGTGAGCTTTTGAAGCCAGCGCTTTTTCGTGAGCAGCGTAATGGCGGCGAGTGCGATCGATATCTGGATCAGCGTCGTGGCCTGCGCCCAGCGATGATGCTGATGTTGCAGCGACTCGCTGACATCGTTGTCCTTTTTCACCTGCTTTTCGAGCGATTCCGCCTGCTGTCGAATCGGCTCTTTTTCGGTCTTGTAGCGCTGCACGTCGGTGGCGAATTTCGCGTGCGCCGCCGATGCGGGATCGCTCAGCGCCGCGCCCAGTTCGGCGAGGTTCTGTTTTTCTCCCTTCGCCTGATAGTAGGCCCACTGGTTCGCGGCTTCCGTCTTGAGTATCGCGGCCTCGTTCTTGTAGAAGAGCGCAAGGTTTTCGTTAGCGCCGCTTTGGTACGAGGCGATTGCGCCTACGCTCGCGAGGATCGCCGTCATGACGGCAATTCGCGAAGCGCTCGTGTCGCTTTCATGGGAACCGGCGTGCTCGATCGCGTGATCGTGCGGGCCGTGCACTTCGTATTCGTCGGACATCGTGATCGTGGCTGGAGAGAAACGCGAAGTCGCAAGCATACCGCAGCGTATCACCCGCAAAGAAAGCGTCCAGCCTTTTCTTTTCCATGCGCCATGCGATCGATGTCGTTCCGCGCTCGCCGCTCGCCGCTCAGCATTGCAGCTTGCGCTGCGCGCGATACTCGGTCGGAGAAGTCTTCATGTGTCGCCGGAAACTGCGCGCGAGATGATCGCCGCTCGTCATGCCCGCGCGTTTCGCGACCTTGTCGACGGGCAGATCGGTTTCGATCAGCAGATTGCAGACCACCTGAAGCCGCGCGTTCATCAGATAGTCGGACGGCGTCATGCCGAGCTCGCTTCTGAAGTGACGCAGCAGGCTGCGCTCGCTCATCGCGGCCACTTGCGCCGCGTCTTCGATCGTGACCTGGCGGCGGCAATTGTCCTGCAGCCAGTGCGCGGCCGCGCGCACCTTTTCGGCGGGCGTGCTGCCGACGACATCTTCGAATATCGCATTCAGCGCGTCTTGCGAGCAGATCGACAGATGCTCGGCGACGCGCCGCGCCATCGTGTCGCCCATGTCGCGGCGGATCAGTTTAAGCGCGCCCGTGAGCGCTTCGTGAAGGCTTTGGGATTTCCTCTTGCAGTCGTTTGCGTGCCCCGCCGCGTTGCAGGACGATTCGCCATGCGTCGCACGCGGCCCATCGCGAATGGGACTGTCGGGCCCCGGCAGCGGCGCGCCCACCAGCCGCACATCGGCCGCTTTCGCGCGGGCGCGGCTGATCCAGGCGGTCAGCGGCTCCGAGCGGTCGTCGAGATCCGTGTCCGCGCCGACGATCGCGAAGATCGCGTCGAATTCATCGTTCCTGTGTGCGTCGAATGCTTCCGTGGAAACGAGCAGCGTCGCCGAACTGCCGACGTATCCATCGTGCGCCGCGAGAACGGCGACCCGATACGCCCACTGGATCGAATTGCGCGACGACAGCTCGCTCGCCAGCTCGAGCGTATTCGCGATGACGCTCGCGCTCAGCAGGTCGAACCCCTCGAACAGCACGACGGCGACATGACGCGTTCGCAGCGCTTTCCCGTCCGGCCCCTCCGATTCGTTGGTATCGAGTCTTTGACGCGGACGCGTTGACATGTTCTTCCCCGACCTCAATGAACTGGACCAGAACCCCGGATACCTCGACGTCGACGGGAAGCATTCCAGACGATGCGCGCGTCACCGAATGTATGGAAGGCTCCAGTTCTCCCGCTAACTCCCAATCCTGCCTTGATAAATCGCAAAGTGAATGTGGGCGGGCGCACGCAGCGCGACAAGTAGTGTCAAAGAACTTCACGCGCATCGGCCGATGCGTTTGATTCGGCACGAGGGGCACTGCATCCGGTTGCAGGAATCAGCGTGAGCGCAAGAGCAAAACGATTGGCGGGCCGATATTGTTCCCGCGTAGATGGTTGATTGTCACGTCGACTGGTTTCTATTCCAGTTCGACATCGACGAGATGCCGCTCGATTCGAAAATGGCCTGCGCGACTTTCAGGTAGCTCTCGGCGGTGTCGCGCAGCGTATAGCCGTCCAGTGGGCGATATGCGCGAGGCGTGTGCATTGCGTGAATCAGCGCGCGCGCATACGCGGAAGGATTCATCGTGTCGACGAGCGAGACGCCCGGAAATTCGCGGGCGAATTCGAATGCTGCAATGCGGCTTGCGACGACGGGGATTCCCGATGCCAGCGCTTCGAGAAAGCCGATGCTGTGCGCCTCCCTGTGAGAAGGCATCGCAAACACACGCGACGCTTGCAGGATCGCGGCGACATTCGTCTCGGGGCCGCACAACGTGACACGCTCGTTCAGGTTCATGCGGTCCACGAGATTCATCGCTGTCTCGTGATAGGCCTTGTCCTCGATGACGCCGCACAGCAGCAGGCGCGCTTCCGGTTCCTGTTGCAGCACGCCATCGAAGGCCTGAATCGTTTCGAGCTGTCCTTTGTCGCGGACATAGCGTCCCAGCTGCACGATCTGTTTTGCCGTGCTGCGGTCGGCCAGGTTCAATGCGGATGCCACGAACTGGAAGCGCGACAGGTCGACGCCGTTAGGGATTACGGTCACGAGCGGATGCGGTCCGAACTCGCGAAGGTAGTCGTGCGTATTCTGCTGGGACACGCCGACGACGGCTCTTGCACGACGCGACAGAAAACGCTCGGCCCATTTCAGCTTGGGGTCCTCGAAATCGTTGGAGCCGGAGTGCATCACGTAGACGACGGGCGCGGCATACGGAAGCAGACGCACGTAGAGTGCGGCGAGCGTCGCATGAGCGATGATGATGTCCGGCCGGAACCGCTTGATGCAGCGCCACAGATGCATCAGACGCCCGAACCTGCTCAGATACGCATTGGGAAAATCGCACAGCACATCCGCAGCCGCCAGCTCGCTGCGGCTGTGATCGAAGTCTGCGAGTTGAGGCAGCATCGATGCGATGCAGACTTCGTGGCCACTCTCCCTATGCTGGATTGCGAGACCCTTCGCGAGGACCTCGGCACCAGACAGACGTGGCGCATGTACGACCTGTAGTATCCGCACTTGTCACCGTTTCGAATAAGGCTTGTGTACGAAGGGAACAGGCCGCGATGGCGAATCGTCAATTGCATTCTGTTCTCTGTGCAGCGTACGGTTCCGTTGATCGACCGTCAATTGGTGTGTTCAATGACGGTTCTAACATACTCAATCGCACCGACAATCATCAGCCAACGACTAGTCATTACTCGACACCTAAGTACTTACCTGTACCGCTGCTTTTTCTGCGATCATCGATGCAGGCAGCGCGAACAGTGATGCAATTTCTTTGCCCGTTCACGCCTATTCCCATCTATTGAGTAAGCCGTTCGAGCCAAAGCGTTTCAGAGTACGTCGCGGGAAGCTGGAGCGTGCCTGCTGGTACAGCCTGCACACTGTTTCCGTTGATCGAGTATTGGATGAGCGCCGCGTTTCCAGCGGTAAAGAGCGTGTTGTCGAGTATCGCGTCGGTGCGCTGGTAAAAGGCGAGCGTCGTGTGCTTGCCGTCGCCGGGCAGCGCGGGTGTCGTGTCCTGCCACCGGATGCCGCCCAATGAGGCCAGCAGAACGGGCGCCGAATCGGGATGAGCGGCGTCCAGCTTCCATACGTCGACGCCGCCTGGGTTCGCGAAATGAGGTACGGTCATCACGATCGACGCATCGGCATTGTTATCTGCGTGCGGATCGCTGGCAGCGAATTTCGTCATGTCGGGTTTGAACGGCGCGGGCAGCATAGCGGGTGCGCCAACCGACCAGCGCCCGCCTTCGACACCGAACGGGACGATGGCGATGCGCCCGTTGCCGTCGGCCGGTTGAATGGCGACAAACGATGCGGCATCCGCGCGATCGTTCCGCACTGCAAGCAGGCAAAGATTCGACTTGAGACGGCTGTCGTCGAGTACCAGAGTTTGCTGCATGTGTCGCGCCGGGTCCGCGCCCACTGTCCATAGTTCGGCGCCGTTGTCCGGCTTTTGAATTGCGATCAGTACTTTTGCTGGTTCCTTCTCTTTGATTGAAAACGGCGTGACCTGCTGCACGCGTCCGGCAGGCATCCGGCTATCGCTCTGGAACCAGAGAGCGGGTGCGCTAAAGCGGCTGCCCGTGCTGCGCAGCAGCCAGAATGCGGTGCCGCCGTTTCGCGGCGTGACGACCATCAGATCAGCGCGGCCGTCGCCGTCGAAATCGCCGAGCAGAAAGCGCGCGCTATCGAAGCACAAACTATCGGCGCGACACGTTGCCGTCGTCGCCCGGCTGTCGAACGGAATGGCGTTCGCGTACCAGCGCACGGGTTTATCGGCTTTGCTCAACGCCTGAACGTTGACGTCGAAGCCCGGACCGTCTACCCGTCGTTGAACGTACACCGCCGACGACTCGCCGCGACCCGACACATCGCCGTACATCGCGCCCGCGAGCCGCAGATCGGTTGCCCACGTAGGGCGTGCCGTCGACCATCGGTATTGCGTCGTCAGCGATGCGCAACCGCGGATGTTCAGACGTCCGCTTTCCTCGCCGAGGCACCGGCGCGACGGCGTAAAGATCAGACCAAAGTCCCACGGCGTCCAGCGCTGCGATTCGTCCCATGCTTCACAGGGCTCTTCCGTCAACGTGCCGTCGTGTTCGGCAACGCATTGCCGTGTCGACGCCGAAACGAGCGCCGCGTTGTGCTGATTGCCCGCATAGGTCGGCCTCGGCTCCCACGTCCACTGCTGGCTGACCGAGCCGTCGCACGGCGCCAGTTCCGGTTTGCGCTCGCTGCCCGTCGAAGTCAGGCATTCGCTGGATGCCGTGTTGAACAGCACCGTCGGCAGCGCGACGAAATCGGGCGTGGCGTGATCGGATGTGTCGAAGCGCGCGTATCGGCGCAGAATCCAGTTGCCGTCCCATTGGTACTCGCCGAACACGTGCGCGAAGTCCCCTCCGTCGATCGAGAAGTAGCTTGCCGAAACGTCACGCTTGCGTTGAGCTTCGTCGCCGAACAGCGTGGATGGCCATGTTCCCGTTGGATAGGTGATGTGGTACGCGATCGGAATCGATCGTCGCAGGGTTTGCGCGACGTGCCGCGTGACCCGCGCGGAGTAGATGTGATCGGGATGCTCGATGAACGGGACGGTGTCGGGGTTGAGCGTGTAAATGCGCGTCGCGTCTTGCAAAATCGCCTTGAGCACGGCGGACAGCGAATCGCGCGCATAACGTGCCGGCGCGATTTCGCCGTGCCCCATCGGATAGGTCGTGATCGTCGCGCCCTGATCCCAGAGCAACGCGAGCGGCACGCGGCCGCCGCGCACGGCGCCGCCGGGAAGACGCAGTTCGAGCAGCCGCACTTTTGGTTGCGCCTTCAATGTCAGCTGAAACACCGGCTTGCCAGCGATGCGCACTGTCGACTCGTCCCAGTCATTCGGCACGCCGGCCATGCGCGCGTAGGCGAGACGCGATCCCTGCTCGCGCTTTTGAACGTATGCGAAGTTCGCTCCGTTGGCCCCGCCGATCAGATGGACCGTCGTGACGCACCAGCCCGCCCGCAACTGCTCGCTGATGCCGGGTTCGACGAACAGCAGATCGTCGTCGAGATGGGCGACTACGGTAACGAGCGTGCCCGCGCTGCAATCGGCGGACGCGGCATGGCTCGCCTCGCAAAGGACAAATGACATGCAGAGAAGAAACAGGAAGCGAATGAAGCGGCGAGCATTGAAAAGCAACGTGTTCATGAAATTTCTTCGTGTTCTTCTCGCGACTCGTCACTGGATGAATGAAGTACCGCCCGTTCTCTTTTCTAACCTGTCGGCAATTCCATAACGCTTACGGGACGAAAGATTAACGAGTCTTTAAACCTCGCCTCTCATTCGTCATTGAAATGAACATTGCCAATTTCACCTCTTTCGCGGACGTCTTAGGGACATTGAATAGTATTTAATCGCCAGGTTTTCTATCATATCGGCACCACATGCATGCGCATGCCCGCGTTGTCGGCGCTTCACGAGCCGGTGCGCGGCGTGGCCTGGAACGTATCCACGATCTCGCGCATCAATGCCTTCCCCTCATCCGATGCGCGCTGCACCATGCCCACCGTTCGAAGGATCGGCGGACTGCCGATCGAAATCACGCGCAGCAACGGGTCGCTTTGCCAGTTGCCCCGATTGAGCAGCGGCAGCACCGCCACGCCGACTTTCTCGCGCACCAGAGCGACAATCGTTTCGATCGAATTGAGTTCGAGATACTCGTTGACCGTCAAGCCGGATTTCTGCAGGGCCTGTTCGACGACCTGCCCCGTGCGCACGCGCCGGTCGAAGCGCAGAAACCCATGGCTGCGCAAGATGCGCTGCGGATCGTTGTCGACGATCTCGCGGCTCACGATCAGCATCATCGGTTCGGTGTAGAGCGTGGTCCATTTCAGCGTGTCGGGCAGCGTCTGGTCCGCGCGCGCGACGACGGCGGCGACATCCACTTCGCCTGCTTCGACCATCCCCGCAAGCTCGTCCGAGCGCGCCGACAGCAGGCGCACGTCGAGCCGCGGATGCGCCGCCTTCAGCCGCGCGACGGCCAGCGACAGCGCGCCGATCACCGACACCACCGCGCCGATCGTCACCGGCCCCTCCATCGCATCCGAAGGCTTCGCTTCGAGCTCGGCGAGAAGCTCCAGAATCTGCTCGACCTTCGGCCAGATCGTATGGCCGTGCTGCGTCAGCGCGATCTGGCGGCCCCGGCGGTCGAACAGCTGGCGGCCCAGCGCCAGTTCGAGCCCGCGCATCTGCAGGCTGACGGCGGCCTGCGTCAGCGCAACCTTGTCGGCGGCGGCCGAAAACGACCCCGTGCGTGCCACGGCCTTGAAAGTCTTCAACATGCGAAGCGTCGGCATGGTATGTCCCGAGTGCGTCTCATGATCGAATCATGAGAAAAACTTAAGTGTCGAAAAGAAATATTAATATTTTTTGTGCGGCGCCGGCCAGATAATCGATTCGTAACGACATGAAAGGACGACGACACGATGCGGAGTGCCCAAGCATGACCGGTGCTGAACGCCGACCAGTACTGGATGTACGAGGCTTCTCGTTGAAATTTTCAAACGCGGCCGATGTACCCAATGTCGTCGATAACGTCTCCTTCCCGGTTCACGCGGGCGAAACCTTGTGCATGGTCGGCGAATCGGGCTGCGGCAAGAGCGTGACGTCGCTGGCGCTGATGGGGCTGCTCGCGAGTCCGCCCGCGCGGCGCGTCGCGGGCACCGCGCATTTCGAGGGCGCCGATCTCTTCGCGCTGACGGAGCGCGAACTCGCCGACATACGCGGCAACCGCATGTCGATGATCTTTCAGGAGCCGATGACGTCGCTGAACCCCGCGTACACGATCGGCGAGCAGATCGGCGAGAGCATCCGGCGGCATCGCGGCATCAAGCGCGCGCAAGCGCGTGAAGAAGCGCTGGAGATGCTGCGCCTCGTCCACATTCCCGCACCCGAAACGCGGCTCGACGCGTTTCCGCATCAGCTGTCGGGCGGCATGCGCCAGCGCGTGATGATCGCGATGGCGCTCGCGAACCGTCCACGTCTTTTGATCGCCGACGAACCCACGACGGCGCTCGACGTCACGATTCAGGCCCAGGTGCTGTCGCTCGTGCGCAACCTCCAGGTGGAGACGGGCACGGCGATGCTGTTGATCACGCACGATCTGGGCGTGGTCGCCGAAGTGGCGGATCACGTCGCCGTGATGTACGCGGGCAGGATCATCGAGTACGGCACCGTGGCCGATCTGTTCGACGATCCGCAGCATCCGTACACGATCGGCCTGATGGGCGCGATTCCGTCCGTCGGCAAGCGCGCGGGCCCGCTCGCGACGATACGCGGCTCGGTGCCGTCACCGGAGCAGATGCCGCGCGGCTGTCGCTTCGCGCCGCGCTGTCCGTTCGCGGAGCAGCGCTGCATCGACTCCGCGCCGCCCGACAGAACG
The DNA here is from genome assembly GCF_040965635.1 of Paraburkholderia phymatum. Classification (GTDB taxonomy): domain Bacteria; phylum Pseudomonadota; class Gammaproteobacteria; order Burkholderiales; family Burkholderiaceae; genus Paraburkholderia; species Paraburkholderia phymatum_B. Next base: position 58,422 of record NZ_JBFRCH010000009.1, on the reverse strand, counting down.
CTTTCGGGCGAACATCGCGTCGCGTGCTGGCTCGCGCCCGTCGAGCAGATCGTGAAGCCCGCGCAGCAAAAGGAGCTGACGTGAGCGCCGGCATGAGTTCGGACATGACACCGCCCATCATCGAAGCCAGCGCGCTCACGAAACGCTTCGGCGGCGAGCGGCACATGTTCGCGCGCACGCCGATCGTTCATGCCGTCAACGACGTGTCGTTCGCCGTGAACACGGGCGAGACGTTCGCGATCGTCGGCGAATCGGGCTGCGGCAAGTCCACGCTCGGCCGGCTGCTGCTGCGCCTGATCGACGCGACGCAAGGGCGCGTGATCTATCAGGGCGAGAACATCACGCACTGGCAAGGCGCGAAGCTGCGGCGGCTGCGCCGCGAAATGCAGATCATCTTCCAGGACCCGTTCGCTTCGTTGAATCCGGGCATGACGGTGGGCCAGATCATCGGCGAGCCCGTGGGCGTGCATGGGCTCGCGCGCAACGCCGCCGAGCGCCGCGAGCGCGTCGCGCAACTGCTGACGAAAGTCGGCTTGCAGCCGGGCTACGCCGAGCGCTATCCGCATGAGTTCTCGGGCGGGCAGCGTCAGCGCATCGGCATCGCGCGAGCGCTCGCGGGCGAGCCGAAGCTGATCGTCGGCGACGAGCCGGTGTCGGCGCTCGATGTGTCGGTGCAGGCGCAGGTGATCAATCTGCTCGAATCGCTGAAAGCGGAACTCGGCCTCACGCTGATCATGGTCGCGCACGATCTGGCCGTGATCCGCCATATGAGCGACCGCGTCGCCGTGATGTACCTCGGCGAGATCGTCGAGCTGGCGCAAGTCGACGATCTGTTCGATACGCCACTGCATCCGTACACGCAAGCGCTGCTGCGCGCGATTCCCGCGAGCAGTCCGCACGAGCGCCGCACGAAGCCAGCGCTGCAAGGCGATCTGCCGAGCCCGACGGCGCCGCCGCCCGGCTGCCGCTTTCATACGCGCTGCCCGCACGCGAAGCCGCGCTGCTCGCAGGAGCGGCCGCTCGCCGAAGCACTGCCCGGCGGCCGGCAGGTCGCCTGCCACTTCTGGCGCGAAGTGCAGAACGCGGGCAGCGGCGCGCCACTTGCCGCGAGTGTCAGCGTGAAGCTGAACGAGCGCCTCGAAATTTACCGCGACCGCCAGGCCGCGCTGACAGCGGGCGCGATCCGATAACCCACCTCTGATGGCAATTCGAACCGCAACAAGGACATAACGCATGCGAAGAATGTTGATTGCCGCCGCGCTCGCATTGAGCGCATCCGCCGCGATGGCCCAGACCACCATCCGCATCGGCTTGCAGGACGATATCGGTTCGCTCGACCCCGCGCGCAGCGTGCAGTTCGTCGACCGGATCGTGTTCGCGTCGATGTGCAATTCGCTCGTCGACGTCGGGCCCGATCTGAAAATCGTACCGATGCTCGCGACCTCCTGGACCACGAGCGCCGACGGCAAGTCGCTGACGTTCAAGCTGCGCCAGGGCGTGAAGTTCCAGGACGACGAGCCGTTGAACGCGGCTGCCGTGAAGGCGAACCTCGACCGCTATCGCACGCTGCCGACCAGCAATCGCAAGAGCGAGCTTTCGTCGGTCGATCATGTCGACGTCGTCGACGACAGCACCGTGAAGATCGTGCTGAAGCAGCCGGACGCTGCGCTGCTCGCCACGCTCTCCGATCGCGCCGGCATGATGCTCGCGCCGAAGACGCTCTCCGATGCGGCGGGCGTCGCCTCGCATCCCGTGTGCTCGGGTCCGTACAAGTTCGTGCAGCGCGTGCAGAACGATCGCGTGGTGCTCGAGAAATTCGCGGGCTATTGGGACGCGGACAAGTATCCGATCCAGCGCGTCGTGTTCCAGCCGATTCCCGACAGCACCGTGCGTCTCGCGAACCTGCGCTCGGGCTCGCTCGACATGCTCGAACGCCTCGCGCCTTCGGATGTCGCGTCGGTGAAGAGCGATGCGAACCTGCAATTCAAGCCGGTCACGGGACTGGGCTTCTACTACGTGACGTTCAACATCAACAACGGGCCGCGCGGCAACAGCCCGTTGAAGGACAAGCGCGTGCGCCAGGCGTTCGAGCTGTCGATCGACCGCGATGCGATCGATCAGGTGATCGGCGCGGGCATCTTCACGCCAGCCAACCAGGGCATTCCGAAATCGAGCCCGTACTACAACGCATCGCTGCCGACGACGAAGCGTGACGTCGCAAAAGCGAAGGCCTTGCTGAAAGCGTCGGGCCACGAGCATCCGACGATCGAGTTCGCGTATCCGAACAACACGGTCGCCAGCCAGATCACGCAGATGTTGCAGGCGATGCTCGGCGAAGCGGGCATTACGCTGAAGCTGCGCCCGAGCGATTACGCGACCGAGTTGAACGCGGGGCACAGTGGCGATTTCGAGGCGATGTACACGGGCTGGTCGGGCCGCGTCGATCCCGACGGCAACTTGCATCAGTTCAACACGTGCTCGGGCAACCTGAACTACGCGCACTACTGCAACCAGCAGGTCGATTCGCTGCTCGACGGCGCGCGCACGAAGCTCACCGCGGCCGAGCGCAAGGCGGACTACGACGCGGCCGGCAAGATCCTCGCCGACGACGATCCCATCGTCTACATCTACGCGCAGCCGTGGCCGTTCGTGCTGTCGAAGAAGGTGCAGGGCTTCACGCCTTCCGCCGATGGCCTCGTTCGCCTGCGCGGCGTTTCGATGAAGGGCTGAGCACCATGCTGCGGATCATCGCCAATCGGATGCTCGTGGCCGTGCCGACGCTGATCCTGGTGTCGATGCTGATCTTCGGCCTGCAGAAGCTGCTGCCGGGCGACCCCGTCATGGCGATGGCGGGCGAGGACCAGGACCCGCAAGTCATTGCGACGCTGCGGGTCAAGTATCACCTCGATCAGCCCGTGCCGACGCAGTACGCGCTGTGGATGCGCGACGTCGCGCGCGGCGACCTGGGCGCATCGCTGCGCACGGAAGTGCCCGTGCGCTCGCTGATCGCGCAGAAGCTGCCCGTCACGATACAGCTCGCGATCATGGCGATGATCCTCGCAATCGGCATCGGCATACCGGCGGGCGTGATTTCGGCGGCGAGCCGCGGCGGACCGCTCGACTACGCCGCGAATATCTTCGCGTTGTCCGGCATGTCGATACCGAACTTCTGGCTCGGCATCATGCTGATCTTCATCGTGTCGGTGCGCTGGCATCTGTTGCCGTCGTCGGGCTACGTGTCGCCGGGCGAGGACTTCTGGCTCAGCATCAAGACGATGCTGATGCCCGCGTTCGTGCTCGGCGCCGCGCTCGGCGCGCAACTGATGCGCCACACGCGCAGTGCGATGCTCGGCGTGCTGCGCACCGACTACATCCGCACCGCGCGCGCGAAGGGCCTGCTGCGCGGTGCCGTCGTCGTCAAGCACGCATTCCGCAACGCGCTGATCCCCATCGTCACCGTGCTCGCGCTGCTGTTCGGCGAACTGCTCGCGGGCGCCGTGCTGACCGAGCAGGTCTTCACGATTCCCGGCTTCGGCAAGCTCGTCGTCGATGCCGTGTTCAACCGCGACTATCCCGTCGTGCAAGGCGTCGTGCTCGTGACGGCGCTCGCGTTCATCGTCGTCAATCTGTGTGCCGACGTGCTGTACATCCTGCTCAATCCCCGACTGAGGCGCAGTTGATGGCTACCCCTCTCGATGCTCAAGCCGTATCGCCGGCCGCAACGCTGCCGCGCCGCAAGCGCCGTGGACTCGTGCGCTTCATGCGCAACCGCGCCGCGGTATTCGGCGCGCTGCTGGTGGCGCTCGTCGTCGTGATGGCCGTGTTCGCGCCGTGGCTCACGCAGTACGACCCGGTGCAGGCGAGCTTCATGACCGTGCGCCAGGCGCCGTCGCCGGCTCACTGGTTCGGCACCGACGAACTCGGCCGCGACGTGCTGAGCCGTCTGCTGTACGGCGCGCGCGCGTCGCTGCTCGCGGGTCTCGTGTCCGTCGGCATTGCCGTCGTGCTCGGCGTGCCGCTCGGGCTGCTCGCGGGCTATTTCGGCAAGCTCGTCGACGGCGCGATCTCGCGCGTCGCCGATGCGCTGCTGTCGATTCCATTCCTGATTCTCGCGATCGCGCTGTCCGCGTTCCTCGGGCCGAGCCTGACGAATGCGATGGCCGCGATCGGCATTTCGGCGATGCCGCGCTTCATCCGCCTCACGCGCGGACAGGCGATCAGCGTGAAGGCCGAAGAGTACGTCGAAGGCGCGCGCGCGATCGGCCTCGATCATCCGCGCATCATCCTGCGGTACATTCTGCCCAACGTGCTGCCGCCCATCATCGTGCAGGCGAGCCTCACGGTGGCGAGCGCGATCATCGCCGAAGCGAGCCTGTCGTTCCTCGGGCTCGGACAATTGCCGCCCTCGCCGTCGTGGGGATCGATGCTCAACACCGCGAAGGACTTCGTGAGCCAGGCGCCATGGATGTCGATCTTTCCCGGCATCGCAATCTTTCTGGCCGTGCTCGGCTTCAATCTGCTCGGCGACGGTCTGCGCGACGCGCTCGACCCGCGCGAATCCTGATTTCTTTCCGTGGCCGTGTCGCTTGCGATATGGCCGTGGTCAACCTCTAGAGTGAAGACATGACGAGTTTCAACTGGCAGAACCCTTATCCGACGACGCGCATGCCTGTGTTCGCGCGCAACATCGTCTCGACTTCGCAGCCGCTCGCGGCGCAGGCCGGTCTGCGGATGCTGTGGAAAGGCGGCAATGCCGTCGATGCCGCGATCGCGGCGGCTGCTGCGATCACGGTCGTCGAGCCGGTGTCGAACGGCCTCGGCAGCGATGCGTTCGCGCTCGTGTGGGACGGCAAGAAACTGCATGGGCTGAACGCATCGGGTGTCGCGCCTGCCGCATGGAACGTCGATTACTTCAAGCGCAAATACGGCGAGAACAACGGCCTCGCCGAGCACCCCGTGCGCGGCTGGGACACGGTGACGGTGCCGGGCGTGATCGCGGGCTGGGAAGCGTTGCACAAGAAGTTCGGCTCGCTGCCGTTCGCGGACCTGATGGAGCCCGCGATCGAGATCGCCGAGCGCGGTCATGCGGTGGCGGGCATCGTTGCGCGCAAGTGGGCGGCCGCCGTGCCCGAGCTCAAGAACCAGCCGGGTTTCGCCGATACGTTCATGCCGCGCGGCCGCGCGCCCGAAATGAGCGAACTGGTGAAGATGCCGGGTCACGCGAAGACGCTGCGCGTGCTTGCCGAACAGGGTCCGCGCGCGTACTACGAAGGCGAGATCGCCGAGCGCATCGCGGCGTTCTCGCGCGAATGCGGCGCCGCGATGACGCTCGACGATCTGCGCAACTATCAGCCCGACTGGGTCGAGCCGATCGGCAAGCAGTATCGCGGCTACACGGTGCACGAGATCCCGCCGAACGGGCAGGGCATCGCCGCGCTGATCGCGCTCGGCATTCTCGAGCAGTTCGACATGCGTTCGCTGAAAGTCGACGGCATCGAATCGCAGCACTTGCAGATCGAGGCGATGAAGCTCGCGTTCGCGGATGTGTATCGCTATGTCGCCGATCCGCGTTCGATGGAAGTGACGCCCGCGCAAATGCTCGACGACGCGTACCTGAAGTCGCGCGCAAAGCTCATCGACCCGAAGCGCGCGACGCATTTCGGCTTCGGCATGCCGAAGTCGGGCGGCACGATCTACATGTCGGCGGCCGACGAGCGCGGCATGATGGTCAGCTTCATCCAGTCGAACTACATGGGCTTCGGCTCGGGCGTCGTCGTGCCGGACAGCGGCATCTCACTGCAGAACCGCGGCTACGGATTCTCGATGGACTCGAAGTCGCCGAATGTCGTCGAAGGCGGCAAGCGGCCTTTCCACACGATCATTCCCGCGTTCCTCACGCAGCAGGTGGACGGCCGGCAGGAAGCCGTGATGAGCTTCGGCGTGATGGGCGGCGACATGCAGCCGCAAGGCCATCTGCAAACGGTCGTGCGCATGCTCGACTACGGCCAGCAGCCGCAGGCCGCGTGCGACGCGCCGCGCTGGAAGGTCAACCGCGACTTCACGATCGACGTCGAATCGACGCTCGATCGCAACACGACGCGCGCGCTCGAAGGGCTCGGCCACACGATCAAGTCGATCGACGATCCTTATATGGATTTCGGCTCGGGCCAGTTCATCTGGAAGCTCGACGGCAACGTGCCCGAGCGCGGCTATGTGGCCGCGAGCGACAGCCGCCGCGATGGTCTCGCAGCGGGCTTCTGAGCGGACCGCCATATCCGACGCTATCGACCCGTTCGCGCGTTGGAACCGGCTGCGTTCTTCAGCCGGTTTTCCAGCGCGCGTCCGCGACGGTCAGCTTGCCGGGAATCAGCTTGAGCGCGCTGAATGTATCGGCGATCTGCTGCTGATACGCGAGCGTCGCGTCCGTGATCGGCTGAACGCCGTAGCCTGTGCGTTTGAGCGCGACTTCGAGCGTGGCCGTATCGAGCCCGACGAGCGGCGACAGCAGCGCGGCGACTTCGGGAACGTTGTCGTGTGCCCAGCCGTCGATGCCGTTCACTTCTTCGAGCAGCGTGTGCAGCAGTTGCGGCTGTGCCGCGGCGAATTTGCGGGCCGAGACGTAGTACTGCGTATTGAGCACGAGGCCCTCGCCATAGGCAAGGGTGCGCGCATTCCCCTGGCGTTCGATCGCCGCGAGATACGGGTCCCAGATTACCCACGCATCCACGCTGCCTCGCACGAAGGCCGCGCGCGCATCGGCGGGCGTCAGATAGACGGGCTGGATGTCGGTGTAGGCGAGCCCCGCTTTTTGCAGCGCCTTCACGAGCAGGAAGTGGACATTCGAGCCCTTGTTGAGCGCGACCTTCTTGCCGCGTAGCTGCGCGACCGAGCGGATCGGCGAATCGTGCGGCACGACGATCGCTTCGCCTTGCGGCGCGGACGGTTCGCTGCCGATGTACACGAAGTCGACGCCACCCGCCTGCGCGAAGATAGGCGGTGTCTCGCCTACGGTGCCGACATCGACGGCGCCCGCATTCAGTCCTTCCAGCAGTTGCGGCCCCGCGGGAAATTCAAGCCATTGGACGGTCACGCCCTGGCTTGCAAGCCGCTTTTCGAGCGCGCCGCGCGCTTTCAGCACCACGAAGTTGCCGTACTTCTGATAGCCGATTCGCAGCCGGTTGCTCGCGCCTTGCGCATGCGCAGCGCCGCTCGCGAACGGTCCTAACGGTCCGAACGCGCCGCCGAGCGCGGCGCCCGTCAAGCCGGCGGCGGCGCGCTGCAAGAGCCGGCGCCTGCGCAAATCGGCGGGTTGGGTATCGATGGATGTGTCGTGTTTGCTCATCTGTCGTTGATGTCTGTTATGTCTGTTAGGAATGCCGCTTGCCGGACTGCGCGGCGCAGTCAGCAGGAGTTGTTCACGGCGCAATCGCGCGCGTCGGACTCACGACGTTAAGTCGGCGCGCGCGCGAATCCAACCAATGTTTGCGCATATCGAAACCAGTGAATCGACGATAGCGCTCGTGTGACGATCGCCGTAGGCATCGCACGAGACGCGCCATTTGCATATATCGATTCGTCGTTTGGAAGAGGTGTAGCGCGTCGCTAGCATGCAGGGACTTTTGACTCCCTGTTCGACAGCCACCATGTCTACCGTCGCCATTCCGTCCACTTCCGTCGATGTCCCGGCCGGACACGCCGATGTCGCCGTTCCCGTCATCATCCGCAGCGCGCAGGACGTTTCGCGCATCGTCAACGCGGGTGCCGCGAAGGGCAGCAACGCACGCATCGTGATCGCGATTGCGCTCGGCGGCGTTTTTCTCGACGCCTATGATCTGACCTCGCTCGCCTACGGCATCAAGGACATCGCAAAGCAGTTCGCGCTGACGCCCGTGCAGGTGGGTTTCGTTTCTTCGGCAATCACGTTTGGCGCGATTCTCGGTGCGCTGTTCGGCGGTTATCTGACGGATCGGATCGGCCGCTATCGCGTGTTCATGGCCGACATGCTGTTCTTCGTCGTCGCGGCGATCGCGGCAGGTCTCGCGCCCAATGCGTGGGTGCTCGGCGCAGCCCGCTTTCTGATGGGATTCGGCGTCGGCCTCGACTTGCCCGTTGCAATGGCCTTTCTCGCCGAGTTCTCGCGCGTGGCGGGCAGGGGCAACAAGGCTGCGAGCGTCGCGTCATGGTGCCCCGCGTGGTACGCGGCAACCAGCACCTGCTATCTGCTGATTCTCGGTCTCTACGCGATCCTGCCCGAACAGCAACTCGGCTGGCTATGGCGGCTGACGCTCGCGTTCGGCGCCGTGCCCGCGCTCGCGATCATTCTGGTTCGCAGCCGCTATATCAGCGAATCGCCCGTGTGGGCGGCGAATCAGGGCGATCTCGAAGGGGCGGCGCGCATTCTGAAGCGCACGTATGGCGTCGATGCGATCGTCGAGCGCGCCGCAGTAAGCGCAACGTCCGCGAGCGAACCGCGCCGCGCAGCGTGGCGCAACTATGGCGTGCTCTTCAACAGCACGTATCGCAGGCGCACGATTCTCGCGGCCGTGATCGGCAGCGCGTCGTCGTTCGGCTACAACGCAATCATCTTCGGCTTGCCCGTCATCATCACGAGCTTTTTCGCGCAAGGACCGCTGACGACGATCGTCGCATCGCTCGCGCTGAATCTGCTGTTCGCATTCGTTGGCGGCTTGATCGGCGTGCGGACCGCGCCGACGGTCGGCGCCTGGAAAATGACCGTGCTCGGCCACGCGTTGCAACTGGTTTCGCTGATCGGACTCGCACTGATCGGGCGGCCGAGCGGCGGCGCGCTGGTCGCGGCGGCGATCCTGCTGCTGGGCGGCTATCTGTTCGGGCAAGGCTTCGGGCCCGGCTCGCATTCGATGACCTATGCGTCGCTCAGTTACCCGACGTCGCTGCGCGGCATTGGTGTCGGCTTCAATCAGACACTCGTGCGCACGGCGTCGACGATCTCGCTGTTCCTCTTTCCGGTGCTGGCGGGCGCGCTCGGCACGAAAGTGTTCTGGGTCATCGCGATCGCGCCGCTCACGTCGCTGCTGGTGCTGCTCGCGATCCGCTGGGAGCCGTCGGGTTATGACATCGACGGCGAAGACTATCGGGCGGTCGACCCTGCTCCGGCGCGCGCCGGCGCTTGCAGTTGCCGTTAGTCACGACATGCGCGGCATGCGTTCGCCGTGGCGCACGCCGCGCGTTGCAAAGCATTGCGCGAATGCTTGTTTGCACATGGGCGCGCCACTGACTAGATTCAACGAACAGGCCACAAGCAGGAGGGCGCATCATGTCGATGAATCTCGCAACGTTTTACCGTCATGCCGTTTTCGAGCCGTTCGAAGCCGCGCGGCATCGGCTGCATGCGAGGCCGCGGCGCGTCGCGGCCCGTCAGAAAGACGCGCATGATAAAGATACGCAAGACAGGCCCTCGCCACGCGACGACGCCGAGCGCCTCGAGCGTATCGCCGCTTATGCGCGTGCTGGCTACTTCAACATGGGATACACGCTCGACATGTATTACGTGATCGGCGAAATAGAACCCGAGTGACGCACTCGCATCGATCCGCGTGCGCAATCGGGACGGGTTCGTTCCCGATCTGCGTCCCGGGCGACTCCAGCTGCGTGCAGAAGCAAAGAACCTGTTTTCCGGACGCGGCAAGCCAAGATGTTCGCGCAAGGTCGTGCCTTCGAACGCACGGCGGAAAATCCCGCGCCGTTGCAGTTCGGGCACGATCTTGCCGAACGATACGACAAGCGCGCGATTTCGACTGACACTCTGCCCGTGCTTCGTCCATCGCGCGGCTACGCGATCGGCGCGGCGCTCGCGTTCGCGCTGACGTCGCTCGCGGTGTCGACGCGCATCGGCCGCGATCTGCTGTCGATGCTCACCGCGATGTTCAATTCGCTGCCCTCTATCGCACTGCTGCCGATCGCGTTGCTCTGGTTCGGCCTCGGTACGGGAAGCCTGCTGTTCGTGCTGGTTCATGCCGTGTTGCGGCCCATCGCGCTCAGTATGTACACAGGCTTTCTCGGCATGCCCGAGACACTGAGGATGACGGGACGCAACTACGGCCTCAAGGGTCTGCGCCAGGTGCTGCTGATTCTCGTGCCGGCGGCGTTGCCGCCGATCGTGGCGGGCCTGCGCGTCGGTTGGGTCTCCGCATGGCGCACGCTGATCGCAGCGGAACCGGTTTTCGGCGCGAGCGGGCAGGGCGGACTCGGCTGATACATCTTCCAGAACCCCAACGAGCTTTACACCGATCGCTTGTTTGCGGGCCTTGTTGCCGTCATCGCGATTGGTTTGCTCGTCGAGCATCTGGTGTTCGATACGCTCGAACGCGTGACGGTGCGGCGTTGGGGCGTGCGGCACTGACGTTCGCATCGTGCTCTGCAAGGCTCGACTGACCAACGACAGCCGCCGCAAAACAAATTCGCGAATGCGGATAAGCATTCCTGAAAATGCTGGTAGGCGATAACGCAAGGCACTGGTTCAATGGATGCCTGGACCCGCTGTGCAGCCCCTCATCTGCCACGTAGCAGGAGGGCGGGCACGCATGGCGGGCGCTCTAGTCGCTCGAACAGAACTCCATGCCAGATATAGAAAGCCATCCAAACGGCGACCGCATTGCGGGGCCGCTCGATCCTGACGAAGTACACCGCATCGCCGACGACGCAGAAGCACTCGCCGCTGCGCATGAACTCGCTTCGACGTTCGCGAAGGAAGCCGCCCGGCGCGACCGTGATCGCGTGCTTCCGTGGGACGAACTGGACCTGTGGTCGAAAAGCGGACTCGGCGCGATCACCGTGCCGCGCGAATACGGGGGTGCCGATGTGTCGTATGCGACCCTCGCGGAGGTGTTCGTGATTCTCTGCGAAGCGGACCCGGCACTCGGTCAGATTCCGCAGAATCACTTCGGCGTGCTGGGTCTGCTGCGCGAAACTGGTTCGCCGGAGCAGAAGGCGCGCTTCTACGCAGAAGTGCTGGCTGGACGGCGGCTCGGCAACGCGGGCCCGGAGCGCCGCTCGTCCGCCGTGAATACGATCTTGCAGGGCACGACGCGTTTGCAAAACACGCCGGGCGGCTTGCGTCTCGTCGGCCGCCGCTTTTATTCGACGGGCGCGCTCTTCGCGCATCGCGTGCCGGCGCGCGCAACGGACGACGAAGGTCGGCCCGTGCAAGTATGGGTTCCGCGCACGGCACCCGGCCTCACAGTCGTCGATGACTGGGCCTCGATCGGTCAGCGCACGACGGCAAGCGGCACCGTGCTATTCGACAACGTGCCCGTCGATCCCGACGACGTGCTGCCCATCTGGCAACTGGCGAACCGCTCTGGTCTCTATGGCCCAACGTCGCAACTGATCCAGGCCGCCATCGATCAGGGCATCGCGCAAGCGGCCATCGCCGACGCGCTCGCGTTCGTGCGCGAACGTTCGCGGCCGTGGATCGATTCGGGTGTCGAGCGCGCCAGTGACGACCCATACATCATCGCCGACGTCGGGCGCCTTGAAATCGATCTGCATGCTGCGCACGAGGTGCTGCTCGAAGCAGGCCGCACGCTCGATGAGATTGCCGCCGCGCCGCTCGACGACGAAGCGAGCGCGCGGGCGTCGGTGGCCGTCGCGGAAGCGAAGGTGCTGACGACGCGCATCGCACTCGAAGCCAGCGAAAAGCTCTTCGAACTGGCAGGCTCTTCGGCGACGCGTGCCGCGCACAATCTCGACCGTCACTGGCGCAACGCGCGCACGCACACGCTGCATGATCCCGTGCGCTGGAAGGTGCATCTGCTCGGCAACTATCACTTGAATCACGTGCTGCCTGCGCGGCATTCATGGAACTGAACGATGACGATCGACCTCTCACCTGCGCAGGACACGTACGTTGAGTCGCGGCCGCCGCTTTTGCCGCGCAAGCCGCTGCGCGCGCCCGATTCCATCATTGACGATGCGCACGCGCTCGAAGTCGCACGGCGGCTCGCTGGCGAGTTCGCGCCCGATGCGGCGCTGCGCGACCGCGAGCGCCGCTTGCCGTGGTCCGAACTCGATGCGTTCGTCGCGAGCGGCCTGTGGGCGATCACCGTGCCGCGCGCTCATGGCGGTGCCGGAGTCAACGCGGGCACGCTCGCTGAAGTGATCGCGACCATTTCGGCCGCCGACGGATCGCTCGGCCAGATTCCGCAGAACCACTTCTATGCGCTCGAAGTGTTGCGCGTCGGCGGCAGCGCCGAACAGCAGCGCTTCTTTTACGACCGCGTGCTTGCCGGCGAACGCTTCGGCAATGCGCTCGCCGAAATCGGCCACAAGGATTTCAAGCGTCGCACGCGGCTGACGCGCGAGCGCGATGGCTGGCATATCCATGGCCGCAAGTTCTATTGCACGGGTGCGTTGTACGCGCACTGGATTCCTACGCTCGTCGTCACGGAGGAGGACGGCGCCGACGTGACGCGGCTCGCTTTCGTGCCGCGCAATGAAGAGGGCGTGACGGTGACGGAAGACTGGGACGGCTTCGGCCAGCGCGTGACGGGCAGCGGTTCCGTCACGTTCGATCATGTGCGGGTCGAGCCCGAATGGGTCGTGCCGTTTCAATCGTCGTTCGAGCGGCCCACGACGATCGGCCCTGTAGCGCAAATCATGCACGCGTCGATCGATCTCGGTCAGGCGCGCGGTGCGTTTGCCGCTGCGCTCGACTTCGTGCGCGAGCAATCGCGACCGTGGATCGACGCGAACGTGGCGCGCGCAACCGACGATCCGCTGACCATCGCGCAGTTCGGCGACCTCGCCGTGCGGCTGCGCGCGGCAGAAGCGCTGCTGAGACGCGCTGGCCGTATCGTCGATGCGGCGCAGGCGGCGCCCGACGAGCAGTCGGTTGCGCAAGCGTCGATTGCCGTCGCCGAGGCGCGTGCGGCGACGACCACGGTATCGCTCGATGCGGGCTCGCGGCTCTTCGAGCTGGCGGGCACGGCCGCGACGCTCGACGATCTCGGCCTCGACCGCTTCTGGCGCAATGCGCGCACGCACACGCTGCATGATCCCGTGCGCTGGAAATACAACGCGATCGGCAACTTCTATCTGAACGGCAAGCTGCCGCCGCGACACGGAGCATTGTGATGGCGAAGAAAGAAATCCTGCTGAACGCGTTCAACATGAACTGCGTCGGACACATCAATCATGGCTTGTGGACGCATCCGCGCGACCGCTCATCCGATTATCGCTTGCTGTCGTACTGGACGGACCTCGCGCGCGCGCTCGAACGAGGCCTGTTCGACGGGCTCTTTCTTGCGGATATCGTCGGCGTGTACGACGTCTACAGGCGCAACGTCGATGTCACGCTCAAGGAGTCGATCCAGTTGCCCGTCAACGATCCGACACTGCTCGTTCCGGCAATGGCCGCCGTCACGCAGCATCTGTCGTTCGGCGTGACCGTGAATCTCACGTATGAGGAGCCGTATCTGCTCGCGCGGCGCTTCTCGACGCTCGATCACCTGACGCAAGGGCGGATCGGATGGAACATCGTCACCGGCTATCTCGACAGTGCCGCGCGCGCGATGGGGCGCGCCGCGCAACTGCCGCACGACGAGCGCTACGATCGCGCGGACGAGTATCTCGACGTGCTCTACAAGCTGTGGGAAGGCAGTTGGGAAGACGATGCCGTTGTTCGCGACAGGGCGGCGCGTGTCTATGCGCGGCCTGACAAGGTGCATCGCGTGCGGCATGCGGGGCAGTACTACAACGTCGAAGGCTATCACCTCGCGGAACCGTCGCCGCAACGCACGCCTGTGTTGTTTCAGGCGGGCAGTTCCAGACGTGGGCAGCGCTTCGCCGCGCGTCACGCCGAATGCGTGTTCATATCGCCGCCGAATCGCGAAGTGGGACGCGCAACGGTGCGTGCATTACGCGAGGAACTGGTGAAAGCGGGGCGTCGCCCGGACGACGTGAAGGTGTTCGTCGGGGCCGCTGTGGTGCCGGGCGCAACGCAAGCCGAGGCGCGCGACAAGCACGCGGACTATCTGCGCTACGCGAGCCGCGAGGCGGGTCTTGCGCACTTCGCCGCGAGCACGGGGATCGACTATGCGCAGTACGATCTCGACGAGCCGATCGACTACGCGCCCGGCAACGCGATCGAATCGGCGGCTCGCACGGCGAAGGCACACGGCTGGACGCGTCGCAAGCTGCTCGATATGTTCGCGCTGGGTGGGCGCTATCCGGCGATCGTCGGCACGCCCGCGCAGATCGCCGACGAACTCCAGCTATGGGTCGACGAAGCGGACGTCGATGGTTTCAATCTCAGTCGTACGGTCGTGCCCGAAAGCTACATCGATTTCGTCGATCTCGTTGTTCCCGAATTGCAGGATCGCGGCATCTACAAGACGGCTTATGCGGATGGCTCATTGCGTCACAAGCTGTTCGCTGCGGGCGACAGATTGCCCGGGCGACATGCGGGTGCTGCGTTTCGTCAGCGATCGGCGCTCGACAGCGTTGCCGAAGCGCCGAGCGTCGCCTGAGCAACGAAGAATCTAAAAGCTAAGCGGCCTGTTGCCCCAGTGCGCGCGACAGGTTGGTTGCCTCTCGCTTGAGCAACTCGGCAAACTGCGTGACGCGGTTGTCGGTGACACGCACGCTGGGACCGAAGATGCAAATCGATCCCGCAATCTGATTGGCCCCGTTGAAGAACGGCGCGGCGACGGCAACCGCGCCTTCGATCAGCTCATGGCGGCTCGTTCCGTAGCCTTGCGCGCGGATCGCTTCGATGTCCGCGAGCAGCGCCGACACATCCTGATCCGGCTCTGCGAGATACGGGCGCAGTTCATCCGCGGAAAGCTGCATCTGCGAGAGGATGGTGCGCCCGCTCGCGCCGAGCACGAGCTTCTCGCGATAGCCGACACCCCGCCGGAAACTCAGCGGCTGCGGGCTCTCCAGTTCCGCCACGCACACGCGATACGTGCCGTCGGGCACGAACAGCGCCACCGTCTCCGACGTCTGCGCCCAAAGATTTCGCAGCATCGGTTGCGCAAGCTCCGCGATGCTGTGATCGCTCATCCACACGTGCGCCAGATGCGCGACGGCGCTTCCGAGGTGAAACCGCTGCGGTTCACCCTTCGACGCGAGAAAGCCCTTTTGTTCGAGCGTGTTCAGCAGCCGATACAGCGTCGGTCGGCTCAGGTTCACGCGCGTGAGCAGTTCCGCGACGGTCAATTCGTTATCCCCCGGTCTGAACGCAAGAAGTATTTCTAGCGCTCTTTCCACCGCACGCACATTCTCGTGCGATTTTTTTTCTTGCATTTGAAATTTCCTTTCCAAATCGGACGGTGCCGTCTGCACATTGTAGAGAAAGTCACCGGCAATGAAACTTGACTTCGCTCAAACTGTCCGTAGAATGAAATCATAATCTCACACAGCGGACAACAACGCCGCAACCGATCTGGAGGATGAACATGGACAAGAACATGTCGGAAACCCTGGTGCGCACGGGCCCGGGGACGGCAATGGGCAACCTGATGCGCCGCTACTGGGTGCCGATCCTGCTCGCGAGCGAAATCGCCGAGCCCGACTGCCCGCCCGTGCGTGTGCAGATCCTCGGCGAGAAGCTGCTCGCCTTTCGCGATTCCGAGGGCAAGGCTGCGCTGATCGACGAGTTTTGCTCGCATCGCGGCGTGTCGCTGTATTTCGGCCGTAACGAAGAGAACGGCATTCGCTGCGCGTATCACGGCCTCAAGTTCGATCGCGACGGAAAGTGCGTCGACGTGCCGTCCGCGCCTCAGGCGTGCAAGCACATGGGCATCACCGCGTATCCGTGCATCGAGCGCGGCGGAATCGTGTGGGCGTACATGGGACCGAAGGACCGCCAGCCGGCGCCGCCCGATCTGGAGTGGTGCAATCTTCCAGACAGCCATGTGTTCGTGTCGAAGCGGCTGCAGGAATCGAACTATCTGCAGGCGATGGAAGGCGGCATCGACACGAGCCATGTCTCGTACGTGCACCGCTATGAAGTCGACGACGATCCGATGCACCAGGGCACCAAGGCGCTCGACTACATCAAGGCCGATGGCAACGTGATCTTCGAAATCGAGAAGCAGCCGTTCGGCCTGACGCTTTTCGGCCGTCGCAACGGCGAGCCGGATTCGTACTACTGGCGCGTCACGCAGTGGCTGTTCCCGTGGTACACGCTGATCCCGCCGTTCGGCGATCACTCGCTGGCGGGCCACGTGTGGGTGCCGATCGACGATCACAACTGCTGGGCCTGGAGCATCAACTTCCGCCCCGACCGTCCGCTGAGCGAACAGGAGCTGGCCGATCTGAACGCGGGCAAGGGCATTCACTGCGAGTACGAGCCCGGCACGTTCCGGCCCAAGGCCAACAAGGACAACGACTATCTGATCGATCGCCAGGCGCAGAAGGACAAGCGCGCGTACTCGGGCGTGTTCGGCTTCGCGATGCAGGATGCGTCGCTGCAGGAGAGCATGGGGCCGATCCAGGATCACAGCAAGGAAAAGCTGCTGCCGACCGACCGCGCGATCGTGATGGCGCGCCGGATGCTTTACGAAGCGGCCACTGCGTTGCTGCCCGATACCGATCCGCCCGCCATCGACGCCGATCAGCAGCGCGTGCGCGCAGCGGGGGCGCTGTTGCCTCGCGATCAGAAGCCGCAGGAATGGGCGGCCATCCACCTTGCCGACGGCAAGGGTCAACCGATCTACTCGATCTGATCGTCCGCGCCGGATGCTGGTCCGGCGCGGGGGCATCGTTCCTGATTCGCGACAAGGAGGCCGGCATCGCGCCGGCATGAAATGCAGCAAGGTACAAGACTTCAAGGCAAGGTTGCGCTGATCACAGGCGGCGGCGGAGGGATCGGCGCCGCGACGGCGCGCGTCTTCTGCGACGAGGGCGCGGCTGTGGTGCTGGTCGACGCGAACGCCGAGGCGCTCGCGCGCGTCACCGATGAACTGCTTCAGCACGATTCTTCCGCGAAGGTGAAGACCTTCGTGGCCGACGTGTCGAACGCGGACGAGGCGGCCGCAGCGGCCGAGCTTGCCGCCCGCTCGTTCGATCGTCTGGATGTGCTCGTCAACAACGCGGCGATGCGCAACTACAGCCCGCTCGCCGAGGCGACACCCGCCGAATGGCAAAGCATGGTGTCCGTGAATCTGATCGGAACGTCGAATTACTGCAAGGCCGCGCTTCCGCTGCTGCGCAAGTCGGCTTGCGCGAGCATCGTCAACGTGTCGTCGTGCTATGCGGTGACGGGGCGCAAGGGGATGGGCCTGTACGATGCGACCAAGGCCGGCATGCTCGCGATGACGCGCACGCTCGCATTCGAGGAAGCGGCGCACGGCCTGCGTGTCAATGCCGTCTGTCCCGGCTCGACGCTGACCGACTTTCACGTCAACCGCGCGCGTGCCGCCGGCAAGAGCGTCGACGCGCTCAAGACGCAGCGGCAGGACACGTCGCTGATCGGTCGCTGGGCTGCGCCCGAAGAAATTGCGTGGCCGATTCTCTGGCTCGCAAGCGACGAAGCATCGTTCATCACGGGCACGACACTGATGGTCGATGGCGGCCTGTCGACCATGTAATGGGTGGTCAGCATGAACGATTCCACACTTACCGTGCGTGTCGCGCGACGCAGCGTCGAAGCTGAGGGCATTGTCAGCTTCGAGTTCGCGAGTGCCGACGGGCGCGAGTTGCCTGCGTTCGATGCGGGCGCGCATATCGACGTGCATGTTCCCGGCGGTCTGATCCGGCAGTACTCGCTGTGCAATTCGCCTGCGGACCGTCGGCGCTATCAGATCGCTGTGTTGCGCGATGAACAGTCGCGCGGCGGTTCGGCGGGCATGCACGAATCCGTGCACGAAGGCGACGAGATTCGCATCAGCGCGCCGCGCAATCATTTCCCGCTTGCGCACGGCGAAGTGAAGCATCTGTTGCTTGCGGGCGGCATCGGCCTTACGCCGCTGCTTTGCATGGCCGAACATCTCGGCGATGCGGGCGCGTCGTTCGAGATGCACTACTGCACCCGCTCGCGATCGCGCGCGGCTTTCATCGAACGTATCGCCCGTTCGCCGTGGGCAGCGCAAGTCCAGTATCACTTCGACGATGGCGACGCTGCGCAGCGCCTCGACTTGCAGGCGCTTCTCGCGCAGCCGCAGCCCGATGCGCATCTGTATGTATGCGGCCCGCAGGGATTCATGAATGCCGTGCTCGACATGGCCCGTTCGCTGGGCTGGCCCGAGCAGCAACTGCACTATGAGTTCTTTTCGGCCGCGCCCGTCGATACCAGCAACGACGGGGCTTTCGAAGTCCGCCTCTCGCGCTCAGGACGTATCGTGCCGATCCCCGCGGACCGGTCGGTGGCCCAGGCGCTCGCCGATGCCGGCGTGGATGTCCCCGTGTCGTGCGAACAGGGTATCTGCGGGACGTGCATTACGCGCGTGATCGACGGCGAGCCCGACCATCGCGATCTTTTTCTGTCGCCCGAGGAACAGGCTCGCAACGACCAGTTTCTGCCGTGCTGTTCGCGCGCGAAGTCGAGGAGGCTCGTGCTGGACCTTTAGCGATGCAAGCAGGTCGATAGAACCAGGACCAGCCCGCTTCGAATGGCTGGATCAGAAGTGCAGAATAAAGGGGCGGCCACGTGCACGCCCTGCATTGGAGGAGTCATGGAGAAGAATCTGACGCCGTCAGGCGACGCATCTTGCGGCGTGTGGTCCGCACAAAGCGCGGCGGATACTGAAACGAGCGCTTACCGCTGGGTTGCATTGTTCATCGTATGGGCGGCGTTTCTGCTGAGCTACGTGGATCGCGTTGCATGGAGCACGGTCGCCGCGCCCGTCGGCGCGTCGCTCGGTCTCAATGTCGCGATGCTCGGCGCGTTCGTCACCGCTTTCTACGCGGGTTACGTTCTCGCGAATGTGATCGGCGGCGCGCTCACCGATCTGCTCGGCGGCCGCGCGATGATGACGCTGGCGCTGCTGCCGCTCGGCGTTTTCACTTTCTTCTTCGGCGAGACCCGCACGCTGACGACAGGTATTGCGATCCAGCTTGCAATGGGCTTTGCGGCGGGAGCCGATTACTCCGCCGGCATGAAGATCATCCCCGCCTGGTTCACGCGGGACCGCGGCCGCGCGATGGGGATCTACACCACGGCCACATCGCTGGCGGTCGTTCTCGCGAATGGGATCGTGCCGTCGTTTTCCGCGCAGCACGGCTGGTCCAACGCGTTCCGCATGCTCGGCGTCGTCACGTTCGCGTGGGGCATCGTATCGCTGCTGTTCCTGAAGAACCGGCCGAACAGCGATCAATCGCCGACACGAAACAGCGCGAAAGAAATGCTTGGCCTCTTGCGCAACCGCAATCTGATCGTGCTCGCGATTGCAGGCTGTGGCGGCCTTTGGGCGACGGTCGGCTTCGGCGCGTGGGGCAATGCGTTGATGACGAAGCAATACGGCATCTCGCCCGTCGTTGCGGGTTCCATCATTGCGTCGTTCGGAATCGGCGCAGTGATCGCAAAGCCGACGCTCGGCTGGATCTCCGATCTGCCCGGCATCTCGCGCCGGCTGATGTCGATTCTCTGTCTGATCGCCTTCGCGCTGATGCTGCTCGTCTTCGGCATGTGCTCGACAACGACGCAGTTCTTTGTGGTCGCGCCGATTCTGGGCGCGTTCTCGTACGGCTATCTGCCTGTGCTGATGGCGCAGATCAGCGATGCGTCGGGCAAGCGTCTTGCGGGCGCGAGCGCGGGCTGGACCAACGCGATCTGGCAAACGGGCAGCGCAATTTCTCCGCTCGCCGTGGGACACGTATATGGCGGCACGCATTCGTTCATGCTCGCGCTGATGACGCTCGCGATCGGTCCCGTCGTCGGCATGGTGGCGATGTTGTTCGTCAGCAGACACATTTCCCGCGAATAAAACCAATGCCAAAGAGAGCGTTATGTCTCGCTCTCTTGTTCCTTGCGATTCGATTAGTACCACTACAGTAATAAATCAAAGGAGACAGGATGAAGTCGAATTACACGGCCCGCGCGATCGGAAATCTGCTTGTCGCTTGCGTTGGAGTGGGAATGAGTGTCGCGGCGCACGCGCAATCGTCGGTGACGCTGTACGGGATTGTCGATTCAGGCGTCGAGTACGTGAACCACGCGGCGAAGCAGGGTTCAGGCAACCTGTTCCGGCTCAATACCGGCAATCGAATCAACTCGCGCTGGGGCATAACGGGCAAGGAGGATCTCGGCGGCGGCCTGCGCTCGATCTTCACGCTCGAATCGGGCATCGCGATGAACAACGGGACGTTGCAGCAGGGTGGACGACTCTTCGGACGCCAGGCGTTCGTCGGCATCGAGAGCGACCGGTTCGGCTCCGTGATGGCCGGCCGGCAGATGACGCCGATGTATCGCTACTTTCTCCCACTCGATCCGCTCGGCTATTCCAGCTATGGTTTTTCCGCGCAGGACGCGCAGTTCGTGGGCCGCGCCGACAATGCCGTCGAGTATCTGGGGCACGCGGGACCGTTCGAAGTCAATGCGCTCTACAGCTTCGGCTATGACTCGACCGTGCCCAATGGCGGTCCGGTACCGGGCGCGTTCCGGGTCGGCAAGCAGTTCGACGTAGGCGGGCGCTATCGTCAAGGCCCGTTAAATCTGTCGTTCGTGTATGAACAGCGGCAGGGCCAGAGCATCGCATCGGCGAATGACAGCGAACGCCGTTACGTGGCCGGCGGTTCATGGCAGATCGGCGACGCGACGCTTTATGGCGGATACGAGCTGTTGCTCAACGACATCGCCGCGACGTTGCAGGCTTCGCCGTCGCAGTACATGGCGTATGGCGGATTGCGTTACAAGGTCACGCCGCAACTTCAGCTGGCGGCCGCTTCCTACTACCACTCGTATCGCGCGGTATCGGCGCACGCGCTGAGCTCGGGTGTCAACGCGGACTACTGGCTTTCCAAGCGGACGGTTCTCTATACCGACGTGACCTATGTGATCAACAGTTCGAAGTCTGCGTTGAGTGCGACGGGATCGACGACAACGGTCGCGACGGGTGCGAATCAACTCGCGGTCGCGATTGGGATTGCGCATCTGTTCTAGGCGCTTTCATTGCAGACTCATGCCAAACCGTATCGCCTGTACGATGCGAATTGCGCTCAGCGAAACACGCTGACCGCTTCCACGAGGTGTTCGGCCTGTTGCCTGAGGCTCTCCGACGCAGCGGTGCTCTGCTCGACGAGTGCCGCATTCTGTTGCGTGATGGTGTCGAGATCGCTCACTGCGCGATCGACTTGCGTGCCCCCGCTGCTTTGTTCCTCGGTGGCGGACCGGATTTCCGCAATGAGGTCCGACACGCGCTTCACTTGCGCGACGATGTCGTCCATCGTCTGTCCTGCATCGTCGACCAGCTTGACGCCCGCCTCGACTCTCTCGACGCTCGCGCCGATCAGGTTCTTGATTTCCTTCGCGGCGTTCGCGCTTCGCTGCGCGAGCGCACGGACTTCGCCGGCGACGACCGCGAACCCGCGTCGCTGGTCGCCCGCGCGTGCGGCTTCGACTGCGGCGTTGAGGGCCAGGATGTTGATCTGAAACGCGATGCCGTCGATCACGCCGATGATGTCGGCGATTTTTCGCGAGCTGTCGGTGATGTCGTCCATCGTGCTGACGACCTGCGACATCGCCTGTCCGCCTTTCGCAGCCGCGTCGCTCGCTGACGCCGACAGCGTGTTGGCCTGCATCGCGGTTTCTGCGTTGCTCTTGACGGTCGCGGTCATCTGCGTCATCGACGATGTGGTCTGCTGCACGTTGGTGGCGGCCTGCTCGGTTCGTCCGCTGAGATCGTTGTTGCCTTGCGCGATCTCGTTGACTGCACGCTGCACATTGATGACCTGTTCGCTGACGTCGTCGATCAGCCAGCGAAACATCAGCCCAAGCTGGCTGATCGTGCGCAGCGTCATGCCGATTTCGTCGACGCGATTCATGTGAACGGCTTTCTGGCTCTCTCCCGATGCGACACGCAGTGCCTGTTGTCGGGAAATTAAAACTCGTGCTGCGTGACAGGTTGGTTATTGCGCACGGACGGCCCTCGAAAGTTGGAATGTTTGTCGTGCCCGCAGACGTCGCGCTAAGGGCGCGCACTGTCTATCGAGTGCTATGGCGTCGCGCCGCAGACTGACACCATAAGAAGGCTATCGGAGGCAGGTGAAAAGAACTTTATGGGCCGGAGCGGGAAAAAGGCCTACGGATTTACCCAGTCCCCCCAAAAATAGAGGTAGTCGCTACTTTGTGATTTTGCTGTGACAAGCGGGACTCCCGAAGGCGTCATTGCACCGATTGAAGGGGCGTCGGCCCAAGCGTTCATCCCATTGCTGCGATGCGTGGCATGGGTCGCTGTCTCTAGCAACCCATGCCTGTCTTCGGATTAGCTGGATTCGCCCTGGGTGGCTTGAGCGCTGATCCATGCGTTACACACCTGCTCGATTTGCAACGCCTCCTTGTTCGGAAGAAGATCGTAGCGGCCGTCGACAGACCCATTGATCAGCCCATGGAGCCCGCCCGCGAGGAATCGCCTCTTCCAGTACGTTACTGCCGCCGACGTTATAGAACACTCGCTGCTGATGTCGTTGTTCGAATGACCGTCAGCGGCCATCAGCAGGATCTTCGCACGAAGTCTCCATGAGGGAGGGTGGTCTTGCGTGCGGACCATCGCGATGAGCTGCTCACGTTCGTCCGCCGAAATTTCAAATTGGATTCTGGGTCGAGCCATGTTCAAACTGCAGTAGCGCAGTACTCCGTGAAAGTCAGAATGAACGTCACCGTCGTTGCGTCTTGCCGTGTCGACAAAACACAGCTCCAAAAGGCGAATGCGGTGAGTGGAAATCGTGCCGTCCATCGGATCGGAAGCGCATCTTCGATCAAACGGTCGAGCGCGAGTCAAGGGGTGTGTTTGAATTCGGCAAGCGCATCTCCTCCACGTTCTCAAAAGTGGTAACTGCTTCATCACCGCCGCAGCGGACTTGCAAGGCAAGATGGCAATGTCGTGCGCCGGGTGAAGTGGTCAACCGGTGCCGACGAATTTTGTTGATATATTGAGCCATCGCCGATATTGCTCAACAGTTCCGGCCACCTTCCTGGCAAGGAGGCAACAGGAACGGATCGAGCGGCGATACGGCACTTGCGTGCCTGATGGACCGCTGAGGGCCGCTAGTTCGACAGGGATCGTGTCACATGAGCAAAACATTGCGACGCCTCCTGCGAGGGGGAGTACGCATCCTACGGCTTTTATTTTTTTTATTCCCCCGCCCTTTGGAGGGGGAGCGCTAATTCGCGAAGCAGCACTTTGGGAATCGGTGCTCAGCCCGTCTGTTTAATGCAGAGCAATTACGATGGGCGGTGCGAACACATTGAGGACGTAATCGTTTTCGACCCTTGAAAACGGAAGTGCTCGCGACATCAGTCGCGAGCACCGTTGCCAGGCTTGTCAGTGTCAACCTACCTTCGACGTCAACTCGAACCGGCAGTGAGTTCGCTCGCCGCTTTCGACGTGTTGTAGTTGTCCGACGGGCAGCCATCCTGCTTCCTTGATCCGCTCAAGCAGTGCGTCGAGGTCATCCACATACGTTGCGATGTGGATAAAGCCTGCATCGCAGGGACGTGCGTCGACGGTCTTTCGGTTGGTGGGCTTCCGGCCGCGAAGTCATGCTTGCTCCCGGTCTGCGCGTTTCCAGAACGCTTGCAGTTCTTCGGAGATGAATTGGGTCTTCTCCTCGAAGACCCAATGGCCGCATTCCTCGATCACGCCGCCACTCGCATTGACCGAGATTGCCTTTGCGCTATCGAAGCAGTGCGATCCAAATGAGTGACTTCCGCCCCAGGCGAGCATCGGTATTTTCAGTTTCTCTTTTGCGAGTTCTGCTGTCTGCGCGGCCATTTGAGGAATGTAGCCGTAGTGATTGAGGCTTGCACGAAGATTGCCCGGCTGCTTCATCTGCATCACATAAAGCGCCACTTCCTCTTCTGGCATTGCTTGAGGGTTGTACGCGAAGTCGCGGAAGAAATGGCGCAGATATTGCGCCTCTCGTCCTTCGACAAGAAAGCGAGTGATATCCATATTCATATGCATGCCGAGATGCCAGTACGGCACACGCGGATCGACATATCCGGGGAAGTCGAGTCCGAAGAACGGTGTTTCGATCGTGGACAGGGAAATAGCGCGATCGCCAGCCATATACGCGAGCGCCACCGAGGGCGGACCTCCAAGGTCGTGGCTGAGAATATGGAAGCGATCGATGGCTTCCACTTCGAGCAGGTCGAGCATGTCCTGGGCGATGGTTTTCGGCTCGTAGCCGGAGAACGGCTTGTCGCTGTCCGCGTACCCACGCAGGTCTGGGGCGATGAACCGATATTCGTTGCCCAGTGCGTCGATGATAGGAATGAACTCCCTGTGGTTCTGAGGCCATCCGTGCATCGCGAGGACCACGGGACGGGAGGGATTCCCCGCCGCAACGTAGTGCAGCGTTATTCCATTTGCCCTTGCGCGCTTGCTCGTC
The DNA here is from genome assembly GCF_040965635.1 of Paraburkholderia phymatum. Taxonomy (GTDB): domain Bacteria; phylum Pseudomonadota; class Gammaproteobacteria; order Burkholderiales; family Burkholderiaceae; genus Paraburkholderia; species Paraburkholderia phymatum_B. The sequence continues at coordinate 33,891 of NZ_JBFRCH010000009.1, read as the reverse complement.
AGCTTTTCCATGACCGCTCCTGTCGAATAGAAGCACCGGATGAAGCATCGGTGTTGGTGATAGTCCGCAGCAGCGTTCGCTGCTACGACTCCGCTCACGCGATGTCGAATTTGCAGCCGAAGAAGCAGATTCGACATCGATACGTGCCGAAAAGATTATGGACCTATCGGTTCAGAAGTGCATGCGTAGGTATCGAATGAAACGTTCTGCATTCTCGAACGTGCCAGAACGGCCTGAGCGCGCACGCGGGATGGGTGCCAGAAGCGGGTTTTCGAAGCCGAGCCCGCTTCTGGTTATGGAGCTTCAAAAAAAGTTACTCGTTACGCTCATAGCCTTTGACAAGATCGAGCCATTCGAACGTCCGGTCGGACTTCAGAAGGCCTTTGAGCTTGCCTTCATAGTCGACCCGGTATGGCTTCTTCAGATGATGATCCACGAAATACTGCGCGCTGCACGCCCAGGTTTCGTAAAGCACGAGGGTGTCGGGATCATCTGCGGATCGATGTAGATATGTGTTGACGAAATCCGGTTCATTTGACATTTCGTCGAGCACCTTGACGAGGCTCGAGTAAAGTTCTTCGCGCGCCTCAGGCTTGCCGGGCAGATGGACAATGAATGAAATGTTCTGAGTCGTGGTGGGGCTCCTGAATCTGGATGGATCTTTACGCTATTGCATCGGCAGCGTTCAACACCTGACGTCACAGGAGGTGATGATTGTGAAGATTATGGACCAACCGGTTTCGAATGTCGTTCGAAGGGACCCGCGAGGTCGTTCGGTTTCATCGAACGAGTACGGGCGAGCGATCTGACGACATCGAGCGCGATCGAGGCAATCCTCTGTTGTAAACCGCTTGGTCTACAATGACAGTCTGTCAGAGGAAACTGAAATGGCACGCCCACGAGAGTTCGACGAAGATCATGTTTTGGATAAAGCCCTGCATGTGTTTTGGGAGAAGGGCTATGATGCCGCGTCGCTGGCGGATCTCCAGGAGGCGACGGGGCTCACGAAGTCCAGCTTGTACAAGGCGTTCGAAAACAAGGAGGGGCTGTTTCGGCGGGTGGTCGATCGATACAACGACAACCATCTGGCGTTTCGTGAGCACGCGTTGGCGCAACCGACACCCAGGCTGATCGCCGAATCTCTGCTCGATGGAATCGTTGTACTTCACACAGGGAAGAACACACCTTCCGGTTGTCTTGTGACGTTTGCCGCGCTTGCGTGCAGCGCGGATGCGCGTCCTCTCGCCGATGAACTGTCGGAGAGCCGCAATGCTTTCGAGCGGCGTCTGCGCAAGCGCTTCGAGTCAGTGAAGCAGGCGGGGCCGCTTCCGGAGGGCATGACCAGTCATGACGCGGCCACTTTCGTATCGACGTTTATTCAGGGTCTCGCCGTTCAGGCGAGAGGAGGCGCTACGCGTCGGCAGCTTCGTCAACTGGTGGCGGCGGTGTTGAAGAGCTGGCCCGCAGCTTAGGAAAACGCTGTCCAGATCTGCTCGGCGGTGCACCCGCAGAGTTGCCGAATGAGAAGCGCGCGGCACTTCTCACAACGGTAGTGCTCGATTGCCACTACACCTTCGCATTCGCCAACGCCGATCAGGGTCAGGCCGTCTTCTCTGATCCTGTCAGCGGAGCATCCCTGGAGCGTGGCGCATTCGTCGCAAAGTTCCATGAGCTGATTGCCGTTTCACGTGAGTCAAGCTACAGCGGGAAAAGGAGCGCTTAAGCGGGCCATCCATCAGTGAAGACCCCGCGAGAAGAAGCGGGCAAGTGAGTATTGCGCCAATTTGCCAGTTGCGCAGCAAGAATTATTTGGGGAACCAGACAAACCGGGAAATGCACAGCGTTAGTGCCAAACGTGCTTCATTTCGGTGAGTTTTGCGCGGGTTGACGAGCAGATACTTCGCGCCATCAGGCGGTACGCGCACTCAGGTGCTGGGCAAAACGCAATCACTCGGCGGGCTGCATCCACGCCGGATCGAGCGGCGCCATTCTGCGCAGCGTCAGTCGAAAATCGCGTGCGACGGCCGGCAATGTCGCATCGCGTCGGCGGATCAGACCGATTGTGCGTGCAACCGTCGGCTCGACGAGCGGACGGATCGCGATTCTCGATTGAGCATCGCGCGGCGCCGCGCAACGTGGAATGATCGAGATGCCGAGTCCGGCTTCGACGAGTCCGAGCGACGTCGTCAGATGCTCGATTTCGATCAGACGGTCCGGGCGCCAGTCGATGTCGCGCAATGCGGCATCGAGCATCCGGCGATTGCCGCTCGTCGTGCCCGACACGATCAACGGCCACGGTCTCAGCTCTCGCCATGCGACGTGCTCGCTTTTCGCAAGCGGATGATCGGCGGGGCACGCCAATACGTACGGGTCCACCAGCAACTCGTCGATCGCGAGTTCGGGCGTTTCATTGACGAGAAACGCGATGCCGAATTCCGCGTCACCATCTGCGACGCGCCGCGCGACCGTCGAGAGGTCGGCTTCGATCAGCCTCAGCCGCACTTCAGGCCGCTTGTGGTGATAGCTGCTCACGATCTTCGGCAGCAGGAACTTCGCGACAGTGGGGATGCACGCAATCGTCAGTTGACCCGCGCGAATACGGGTGGCCTCGGTGACGAGCTGCAATGACGCGTCAAGTTCGCGCAGCACGCTTTGCGCGCGCGGCAACAGCAGTTCGCCCGATGACGTGAGCGAGACCGTGCGCGTCGTGCGCTCGAAGAGCATCAGATCGAGTGCTTCTTCGAGCCGCTTGATGCGTCGCGTCAGCGCCGATGCGGACAGATTCAATTCGATCGCCGCATCGTTGAACGATGCGTGGGAAGCGACAGCGACGAAAGCGCGGAGCGCATCGAGATCGACGCCGGGAAAGCGAATCATGGGAGCCTGACTGTGGATCTGACTGTGAGGGATACACAGACTATCGACTATTGCATGTGAGGCAATAATAATCGCGCCGCACGCAATTCACAAACCCACGGCGCGTGCGGATACTGGGTGACAGCAAAGCAGCATGCCCGGCTTAAACCCACTACCGCGCGCCATTGCGCCTGACACGCGATGAACCAGCACAACGACATCGGCACAAACCCTTATACCGGCGGCGTCGCGGCCTTTGTGGCGGGATTGCGTTACGAAGCGATCCCCGACGAAGTGCGCGCTCGCATCAAGCTGCTGATTCTCGATTCCCTCGGCTGCGCACTGTTCGGCTCGGGCCTCGAGTGGAGTCGCATTCTCTCGGACACGCTCGCGAGCATCGATATGACGCAGGGCTGCAACGTGTGGGGCATGCCGTTGAAGCTGTCGGCGCCACACGCGGCGCTCGTCAATGGGACGATGATCCAGAGCTTCGAGCTCGACGACGTGCATCGCGCGGGCGTGCTGCATGTCGGCGCGGTGACGTTGCCCGCAGTGCTCGCGATCGCAGAGACGCTGCCCGCCGATGCACGCATGAGCGGCCGCGACTTTCTGCGCGCGTGTGTCGCCGGCTATGAAGTGGGGCCGCGCGTCGGCATGTGCATGGGACCCGAACATATTGCGCAGGGTTGGCATTCGGGCGCCACGGTCGGCGTGTTCTCGGCTGCGGCGGGCGCGGCGGCCGCGTTGCGTCTAGATACCGCGCAGACGGTGCACGCGCTCGGCATCGGCGGCACGCAGTCGGCGGGCCTGATGGCCGCGCAGTTCGGCGCGATGGTCAAGCGCATGCATGCGGGGCGCGCCGCGCAAAGCGGACTGTATGGGGCGCTATTGGCGCAACACGGCTTCACGGGCATCGTCGATGTGTTCGAAAACCCGTATGGAGGATTTTGCAGCACGTTCTCGCGATCGACGGACCGCTTCGATCTGACGCAACTGATCGACGGCCTCGGCGAGCGCTTCGAGACGATGAACATCGCGCTGAAGTTCTATTCGTGCGTGGGCAGCAATCACACGACGCTCGATGCGATTCGCGCGATGCAGGCGCGTCATCCGTTCGGCGCGAACGACGTCGAGTCGATCGTCGTGCATGGCTCGCGTGTGACAGTCGATCACGTGGGCTGGCGCTACGTGCCGCAGGGGCTGACGTCCGCGCAGTTGAACCTGCCCTACTGCGTCGCGACGCTGCTGCTCGAAGGCGACGTGTTCGTCGACCAGTTCAGCGAAGACAAAGTGGCGGACCCTCAACGCATGGCGCTGGCCGATCGCGTACAGGTGCTCGAAGACCCGTCGATCACCGCGTGCGGCCGTGGCGCGCGCCATACGGTGAGAGTCGAAGCGATACTGCGCGACGGCACGCGGCTCGAAGAAACCGTGCAATCGCAGCGCGGCAGCGAGCATGCGTTTGCAAGCGAGGTTGAAATCGTCGGCAAGATGACGAAGCTCGCCGCACGTCGCATCGAAGGCAAGCAGATCGAGCGCATCGTGGACTGGGTCATGCACGCCGAAGAAAAGACGGACGCAGCAGAACTCGTGCGCTTGCTCGCGTCTCGCGGTTAGCGCCGCGAGAACATCACACGCGAGCACATCACACGCAGCACGGCAGGCAGGAAAGTAGCAAGGCAGCAATCCAGGCACCAGACAATAGCGGCCGGGCGGCCGCAAGGGGACACAGGATGGCCGCAACGCCTCACGATCTGTCGCTACGGACTTCGCTCGCCGGGCGGCGGGAACGCTTGCGCTCGATCATCGGCGGCAGCGCGGGCAACGTGATCGAGTGGTACGACTTTCTCGCGTACTCGATCTTCTCCATCTACTTCAGCAAGGCATTCTTTCCGGGCGGCAATCAGACGGCGCAATTGCTGAACGCGGCCGCGGTCGCCGCGATCGGCTATGTGGTGCGGCCGCTCGGCAGCTGGGCGATCGGCGCGCTCGCGGACAGGCACGGACGGCGCGTCGCGCTGAGCGTATCGGTGGCGATGATGAGCATCGGCTCGCTGATCATCGCGCTCACGCCGACCTACGCAACGATCGGTGTTGCCGCGCCTGGCGTGCTCATCTGCGCACGGCTGCTGCAAGGCTTCAGCATGGGCGGCGAGGCGGGCACGAGCGCGACGTATCTCAGCGAAATGGCGCCTGCGGGCCGGCGCGGGTTCTTCGTCGGCTTCGTGCAGGTGACGGTCGTGATGGGTCAACTCGTGGCGCTCGCGCTGATGCTCTTGCTTCAACGGCTCGTGCTGTCGCCCGCGCAACTCGAAGACTGGGGCTGGCGCATTCCATTTGCGATCGGCGGCGCGCTCGCAGTATTCGCGCTCTACCTCAGGCGCCGCATCGCGGAAACAGATGCATTCGAGCGTGCCGATGCGCTCACGGCGGGCAAGCCGCGCGACGAAGCTGAGCGCGGCAGCCTCGTCGCATTGCTGATCCGCCATCGCATGCAGACGCTGTGGACGATCGGCATCAGCATCGGCGGCACGGTCGCGTTCTATACGTTCACGATCTATCTGCAGAAGTACATGGTCAATACGACGGGCTTCAGCCGCAATACGGCGACGCTGATCACTACGGTCGCGCTCGTGATCTACATGTGTTTTCAGCCGCTCTATGGACTGCTGTCGGATGCCGTCGGCAGGCGTCCCGTCATGCTGATCTTCGGTGTCGGCGGCACGTTCTGCACGGTGCCGTTGATGCACGCGCTCGGCACGACGCACAGCGTGTGGGCGGCGTTCGCGCTGAACCTCGCGGCGCTGGGCATTCTGAGCGGCTTCTCCTCGATACATTGGCTCGTGAAGTCGGAACTCTTTCCCGCGAAGCTGCGCGCGCTCGGCGTCGGTTTGCCGTTTGCGGTGGTGTCGTCGGTGATGGGCGGCACGACGGAATACCTCGCGTTGAAGTTCAAGCACGCGGGCCACGAGTCGTGGTTCTTCTACTACGTGAGCGCGTGCGCAGCGATATCGCTCGTCACCTATCTGCTGATGCCGGAGACGCGCCATCGCTCCGTCATCGACGAAGAAGCGCGAGGCTGACGGCGCCATGCAAAGCACGCAACGAGACGACACGATGCACGAATCGACGACGACGGCCGCACACGCGCTCGCGGACTACGCTCACGGCTTGCGATACGAAGCACTGCCCGCCGACGTCGTGCGGCTCGCAAAGGATTGCCTGATCGATGCAGTCGGTGCGGCCGTCTATGGTCACGAAGTGACGGCGGGCGAAGCCGTGCGCCGCTATCTCGCGAATGCCACGCCGGGACTGTGCGCCGTCCCCGGCATCGCCGATGCGCGCTATGGCGCCGAAGCGGCGGCCTTCGCGGGCGGCGTGCTCGTGCATGCCGCCGAGCTCGACAGTCTGCGGCAGCCCGGCGCGGGTGTTCATCCCGGCGCAGTGCTCGTGCCGCCCGCGCTGGCCGCCGCGCAGATATCGGGCGCATCGGGACGCGATGTGTTGACCGCGCTCGTCGTGGGCATCGAAGTGCTGTTCCGGATCGGCGCGGCGACGAACCATTCGGCGGAAGCGCGCGGATTCCACGCGCCGGGTCTGACGGGCCCGTTCGGCGCGGCAGTCGTCGCGGGCAAGCTCGCGGGCGTGGACAGAGAGACGCTGCGGCGCGCGCTCGGAATCGCGGGTTCGCTGGGCGGCGGACTGCTCGAATTCGCGAAGGCAGGCGACGGCGGCCTCGTCAAGCGCGTGCATCTGGGGCGCGCGGCGCAGGCGGGCATCGTCGCCGTGCAACTGGCGCGCGCGGGTTTCGACGGCCCGTCGAGCGTGCTCGAAGGGCGCTATGGTTTTCTGCACGCGTATTGCGAGCGCTCGGACGTTGCGCTGCTGACGGACGGTCTCGGCACGCGCTACGAAACGCCGACGGTCTGCCTGAAGCGCTACGCGTGCCACATCGTCGCGCACACGCCCGTCTATGCGGCGCAGCGTCTGCGTGCCGCGCACAATATCGACGCGCGTCGCATCGCATCGATCCACATTGAGGGCGCGGCACGGCTCGCCGCGAATCACGACATCAAGTCGCCGGCCGATGCGACGCTCGCGCAGTACAGCGTGCCGTACTGCGTCGCCGCGGCGCTGCTGCACGACGCCGACGACCCCGCGACCTTCGGCAAGCCGTTGCTCGACGATCCCGCCGTCGGCGAACTGGCGCAGCGCGTGAGCATCGTCGCAACGGTTGCGCAAGGGCTGTCGACGAAGACACGCATCACGCTCGACAACGGCACGTGCTACGAAGAAGCGCGCGCGGACTTTCCGGGCTGTCCGAGTTCGCCGCTTTCGCGCGAGCAGTTGCGCGCGAAATTCATGCGGATGACGCGCACGCTCGACACTGCGGCCGCGCCGCTGTTCGACCGCCTCGATCGTATCGAAGAGGAAGCGAACCTTCACTGGCTCGACGCTGCAGCGTCACGGCTGCAAGGAGCACGCGCATGACGATCGCCCGATGGCTCGGTGAGAGGATCGCCGCATTCCGTTTCGAAGACCTGCCGCCCGAGGCGTTGCGCTGGGCGCGCATCGGCATCGTCGATACCGTCGGCGTAACGCTTGCGGGCGCGAGCGAGCCTTGCACGCGTCTCGCGCATGCCGTCGCGTCGCCGTCTGTGGGCGACGCGCTGGTGTTCGGACGACGCGAGCGCATGAAGCCGTCGGACGCGGCGTTCGTCAACGGCACGGCCGCGCATGCGCTCGACTTCGACGATTGCAGCAACACGCTCGGCGGTCATCCGTCGGCGCCTATTCTGCCGGCGCTCTTCGCGCTTTCGGCGGAGGGGCACGCAAGCGGCCGTGAGTTCGTGAGCGCGTATGTCGCCGGCTTTGAAACGCAGGCGCGGCTCGCGCACGCGGTGAACTTCCATCACTACGACAAGGGCTGGCATCCGACCGCGACACTCGGCGTATTCGGCGCGTGCGCAGCGGCGTCGCGTCTGATGCGGCTCGACGCATCGCAAACGGCAACGGCCCTGTCGATCGCTGCATCGTTTGCGTCCGGCGTGAAGGCGAATTTCGGCACGATGACGAAACCGCTGCATGTCGGTCACGCGTCGCGCAACGGGCTCATTGCAGCGCAGCTCGCACGCGAAGGCTTCACGGCCGGCGACGACGCGTTCGAGCATCGCCAGGGCTTCTTCAATGTCTACAACGGCGCGGGCAATTACGATGCCGACGCGGCGATGCGCGCGTGGGCCGATCCGCTCGATATCGTCGAGCCGGGCATCGCGATCAAGCAGTACCCGTGTTGCGGCAGCACGCATCCCGCCATCGACGCGATGCTGATGCTCGTCGCCGAGCACGGCTTGACGCCGGAGAAAGTCGAGCGCGTGATCTCGCGCACGCATCCGCGCCGCTTGCAGCATACGAACCGTCCGCAGCCGAAGAGCGCGCTCGATGCGAAGTTCAGCGTGCAGTACTGCGTTGCAAAAGCGCTCGCGCAAGGTCGCGTCGTGCTATCCGATTTCGAAGGCGATTCGTATGCGATTGCATCGATACAGGCCGTGATGGGGAAAGTGACGGCCGGGCCCGATCCGCTCGCGGACCAGCAGCCCGATCATTTCGGCGCGGAGGTGGTCGTCGAGTTGCGCGACGGAAGCCGCCTGTCGAAGCGCGTCGCGCGCGCGGCGGGCCGCACGTCGGCGAATCCGCTGCCCGACGAGCGTATCGAAGCGAAGTTTCTGGATTGCGCCTCGCACGCGCTGACGAAAGACGCGAGCGAGCGCGCGCTCGCCGCGTTGTGGCAGGTCGAGCTTCTTGAAGATATCGCCCGTTTCACTGCGCAGATGGAGGCCGGCTTGAAGCCGGAATAGAAGCCCGATTGAAGGAAGCGAGCGGATGAGCAACGCAACCGTCCCGCACCACACCCGATAGCACATCGCGCGGCCACGAACGCGCGGATTCGAAGGAGACAGGCATGAACGATTCACTCGTCGCCGCGCGCGTCGACCGTTTGCCGAACTCGCGGATGCATCGCGAATGGATGCTGCTGTTTGCGATCCCGCTGTTTTTCGACAGTTGCGATATCAACACGTTTGCTTCGGCTGCGCCCGCGCTGATCCGGCATTGGCATATTGCAATCAACGAAATCGCGCTGATCACGTCGGCGAGCTTTATCGGCATGTTCTTCGGGGCTACGTTGGGCGGCATGCTGTCGGACCGGATGGGACGTCGGCGCTCGCTGACTGTGTTCGTGCTGATCTCGTCGCTCGGGTCGCTCGCGACCGCGCTGGTGCCCGGCGTTCCCTGGCTGTTCGCGGCGCGCGTGGTGACGGGCTTCGGCATTTCGGCGGGCATGGTGACGGTGATGACGTACATCGCCGAGCTGTTTCCTGCGAAATCGCGCGGCACGTGGCAGTCGTGGGCGATGGTGATCAACCTGTGCGCGATTCCGTTGACGAATCTCGTCGCGCGGCTCGTCGTTCCGTTCGGTCCGGACGGCTGGCGCTGGGTGTTCGTGTGGGGCTCGCTCGGCATTGCGTTTCCGCTGATCGTGCGGCGCTTGCCCGAATCGCCGCGCTGGAGCGCTCGCGCGGGGCGCTTCGGCGACGCCGAAGCCGCGATCGCCGCAATGGAAGCGCGTGTGGCAGCCGAAGGGCATGTGCTCTCATCGCCCGCCGTGGTCGTGCGCGCGCCTGACGCACGCGAGCCGTGGACCGCGATGTTCAATAGCCTCTATCGCCGCCGCACGCTCACGCTGTGCGCGATCTGGCTGCTGCAGACCATCGGCTTCTACGGCTTCGAAGCGTGGGTGCCGACGCTGCTCGTGCATCACGGCATCACGGTCGCGCGCAGCCTCACGTACTTCACGCTGATCAACGTCGGCGCGCCGCTCGGCGCATTGCTCGCCGTCGCGCTCGCGGATCGCTTCGAACGCAAGCATCTGATCGCGATCGTCGCGTTTCTGATCGCATGCTTCGGCTTGCTGTACGGGCTGAGCTTCCAGCCCGTGCTGATCGTCGCGTTCGGTTTCGCGGTCGGCATGTTGACGCAGACCTTCGCGACGCTGCTGTACTCGTACACGCCCGAGCAGTTTCCGACGGGCGTGCGCAACAGCGCGACGGGCCTGACGTATGGTGCAGGCCGCGTTGCCAACGTGGCGAACGCCTTTGTGATCGCCGCTATCTACACCAGCTATGGCTACGTGACGGTGTTCATGTACATCGCGGGCGCGTGGACGCTCACTGCGCTGATCACACTGATGTTCGGTCCGCGCACGACAGGCCGCAGCCTCGAAACGCTGAGCCCCGCCGTCGATCCGAATGCAACGGGCGACGCGTCGCTGCAACCGCTCGCGGACTATCCACGCCGCTGACTACGCAACGGGAGACTTGACTGATGACCCTCGACGAACTCAACGATATCGACGTCCTCGTGATCGGCGCCGGCAATGCCGCCGCGAATGCGGCACTGGCAGCGCGCAAAGGCGGCGCGCGCCGCGTCGCGATGCTCGAAAGCGCGCCCGAGAATGCGCGTGGCGGCAACTCGGCATTCACGGGCGGCGCGTTCCGTTTCGTCTACGAGTCGGTCGATGATTTGCTGAAACTCGCGCCCGACATCGCCGAACTCGATTTGCCGAACATCGATTTCGGCACCTATACGCGCGAGCAGTATTTCGACGACGTCGGCCGCCTGACCGAATATCGCGCCGACCCGGACCTCACGGAAGTGCTGATCGGCAACAGCTACGAAGCGGCGTTGTGGCTCAAGCGACATGGCGTGCGCTTTCAGCCGGCGCTCGGACGCCAGGCGTTTCGCGTCGAAGGCAAGTTTCGCTTCTGGGGCGGTCTCGCATGCCATATCCTCGGCGGCGGAACACATCTCGTCGAAACGCTGCATGAGGCGCTCAAGCGCGCGGAAGTCGGCGTCGTCTATCAGACGCAGGCGGCAGGGCTCCTGTATGGCGACGGACGTATCGAAGGCGTGCGCGCGTTGTATCGCGGACGCCCCGTCGAAATCCGAGCGAAGGCTGTCGTGCTCGCGTGCGGCGGCTTCGAGTCGAACCCGGAGATGCGCGCGCGCTATCTCGGCCCGAACTGGGATCTCGCGAAAGTGCGAGGCACGCGTTACAACACGGGCTGGGGTCATCGGATGGCGATGGAGATCGGCGCGGCCGTGACGGGTCACTGGTCGGGCGCGCATGCGGTGCAGTGGGACATGAACGCGCCCGAGTATGGCGACCTGACGATCGGCGATCGCTTCCAGAAGCACAACTATCCGTTCGGGATTCTGGTGAACGCGAAGGGCGAGCGCTTCCTCGACGAAGGGCTCGACTTTCACAGCTTCACGTATGCGAAGTACGGCCACGAAGTGCTTCGTCAGCCGGGCCTGTTCGCATGGCAGATCTTCGATCAGAAAGTGGTGAAGCTGTTGCGCGACGAATACCGCATTGCGCGCATCACGAAGGAGACGGCCAATACGCTCGAAGAACTCGCACAGAAACTGACGGGTGTCGACCCGGAAGGCTTTCTGCGCACGGTGCGCGCGTACAACGCCGCCGAGCGTCCCGATGTGCCGTTCAATCCCAACGTGCACGACGGCTTGCGCACGCGCGGGCTCGCGATCGACAAGACCAACTGGGCGAACCGGCTCGATACGCCGCCTTACGAGGCATACGGTGTCACGACGGGTGTGACGTTCACGTTCGGCGGGCTGAAGGTGTCGACGGATGCGGAAGTGCTCGACGTTTCGGGTGCGCCGATTCCAGGGCTCTATGCGGCGGGCGAAATCGTCGGCGGTCTCTACTATCACAACTACGGCAGCGGCACGGGACTCGTTGCGGGCGTCGTGTTCGGCAGGCTGGCGGGCGAAGGCGCGGCGCGCCTCGTCGCTCGCTGAACGCGTTAGCGGAGGGCGCTTCTCGATGCTGCTGCTCGACAACGAATGCGTCGCGCGTTTGCTGACGATGCGCGACTGCATCGACGCGCAGGCGCGGGCGTTTGCGGGACTGCCGGCTGGCGCGTCGATCGGCCGCCCGCGCTTCGATACCTATGTGCCGACTGCGCGCGACGATGGCTACTACCGTTTCGGTTCCGTCGATGGTGCGACGGACGGCATTCTCGCCGTGCGGCTGAAGTCGGACGTGATGGTGTGGCCTCGCGACGATGGAGCCGATCAGTCTGGATCGTATCGCGTGGGCAGCGAGCAGAAGTACTGCATCGAGCCGGGCACGTACTGCGGGCTCGTGATTCTCTTCAGCACCGAGAACGGTGCACCGCTCGCGATCATCAACGATGGTCATTTGCAACATATGCGCGTCGGCGGCGCTGCGGGGCTCGGCACGCGTCTGCTCGCGCGCGAAGACGCGCATACCGTCGGCATGATCGGCTCGGGCGGCATGGCCGAAACGTTTCTCGATGCGCTGTGCTGCGTGCGCGAAGTTCGCCGCGTGCGCGTGTATAGCCGACGCGAGGAGAACCGGCGACGCTTCGCTCGCACGATGGCGGACAGGTTTCAGATCGACATCGAAGCCGTGGATAGCGCTCGCGATGCGGTGCGCGGTGCGGATATCGTCGCGACCTGCACGGACAGCATGTCGCCCGTGCTCGACGCCGCGTGGCTCGAACCGGGGATGCATGTGGTCGCGTTGACGCCGCGCGAGTTCGATGCAAGCGTCGCGCGGCGCTTCGACGTCGCGATTGCGCAGGGTCGCGAGCGCCTGCCGTTGTCGGAGAGCGAGCGCTTCAGCCAGCATGTTTCGGGAAGCCCGAATGCGTTCGTCGGCGGCAGCGACGACGAACGGCGACGGCTGCCCGTTTCGCGCGGAGAGCGCGTCGATACGAGCGGCTGGCCCGTCTATAGCGATGCGATCACGGGCCGCGCGGCGGGCCGCACGAGCGCGGAGCAGATCACGTTTTACTACACGGTGGGCAACTGGGGCGTGCAGTTCGCGGCCGTCGGCGGACATGTGTACCGTGAGGCGGTCAGACAGGGCGTCGGCGTGGCGTTGCCGCGCGAGTGGTTCATCCAGACGATACGCAATTAGGGTTGGGCATCGGCCGATGGGGCGAGTTCTTGTTCGCCAGGGATTGCGCGGCGCAAGAGGCGGGCAACACGCAACGGACACGCTTCCCCGCGTAGCGAGCCGACAGGCTGCGGAACCAAACGTTTCTTCGAGATCGCCGCCTGGTCTGGTTCACTGTCGAACCGGATCGCCCAGCGCCCAGCTGCGGTCGAAAATCGCCGGCTCTGGTCCATAGAAGCGGAAAATAGCGAACCATTCCTTGCCGGGTGCGGTGTAGATCCAGTTCGATGCCTTGCCCGAGGGAGGCTTCGAGCCGAAGTAGAGATCGATCGAGCCGTCGGCATTGCGTTGCGCGTCGGTATCGTACGAATCGAGATTCACGCGCGGCGAGTGCTCGATGAACCCGGCGCTATTCACGTCGTAGACCGTCACGGCCCAAAACTGCCGCACGGGCACGTTTGGCGGTACGCGCAGCCGGTAGGTTCGCTCGCCTCGCAGCTTCTGGCCGCTGGCGTCGTGCCACTCGGTCAGATAGAAGCTCGCCTTGCCGAGTTTGACGGGTGGCGCATAGGCGAGGTAGTAGATCGCGCCGCGCTCGTCCACATCGAGATAGTCGGCGGTCTGGAACGTGAAGCCCGTCTTCGTCGCCACGCCCTGGCTACCGGTGCCCCAGTGCGCGCCGGGCCACCAGAGCTTGCGGTTGTCGCGAATCGTAGCGATGAACTCTTCATGCGCTTCGCCGACGGCTGCACGCAGGATGGATTGCGTCGCGGCGCTGGGCGCAAATGCCCTGCCCTTTTCGATGCCAACCGAGCGCAGCTGGTTCATTGCCACGAGATCGCGCGACGCGACGGGCTCCTCGTTCACCATCCGCGCGAGCCGCGTATAGAACGTCTCGTCGTAGCGAACAATGCCGTCGAAAAGCTTGCCCGCCATGTCGATGTGGCGCTGCTCTGGTGGATGGGCGTCCTGCGCGAGCGGATAAACCCGTTGCTCGCGGATCGACGCAACCGCGGACGCGAGGTCCGGGCCGGTGAGCGTCTTCGGAATCACGCGGATCATCGCATAGCCGTTCAGCGTCGAGCTGCGCACGGGAATATACCCGGCCGGCACTTCGCCGCTGAAGCCGGGTGGCAGCAGCAGATAGCGTGCGCCCTTGCCGGCATCCTGTCCGGACGTACCTACGTCGATGAGCGGCTCCTGCCATGCGTCGAGCAGGCTGCCGAAGGTCGCTGCCCCGTTCGACGGCGGGAGGTCGAATACGACAGGGCCGTCCTTCAGGTTGAAGTTGAAGTAGACGTAAAGCGTCGACGAATTGGGCGTCGTCGTCTGGTTCATCCAGTCGGCGGGGCGCGACCAGTAGACGATGTCGTTGTAGTGCGCGTGGGCATCGCGGAAGAAGGCCTCGCGCATCGCGTCCACGCTCACGATCGGCATGCCCCAGATCGCAGCCTCGACCGCGCGCCGGTAGAGAATGCCCTGAGTGGCCGGGTCCGACTGTTCCTGGGGGTGAGACGAGGCAGCGGCGTTCGCGGGCAAAGTAATGGCGAATGCGGCTGCCGCGAGCAGAATACGCATTCCGTTGCGATTAAGCTTAGGTGTGGTGTTCATGATCTGGTGTTCGCTCCTTAAGGCGCAGTCGCAGTCGCGCTCGCGCCAACGGAATAAGCCTGTGGAAAGGACCAGTTGCCCTCGAGCGCCTCAGCGTGCGGCCGATACAAACGAACCATGTAGTTCCAGTCCGGAGGAATCGGCAGGCAGTTCGGGACCTTGCCGTCGCAGCCGCCGAACTGGATCGCGATGGTGCCGTTGCTGGACTTTTTCGCCGTGATGCTGTTGAGCGTGTAGGCATCGAGAGCGTTGGGCACGAAATAGCCGTGGGCATCGTAGACGCTGATCGACCAGAAACCGTCCACCGGCACGTCCTTTACGTTCATGCGGTAGATAGTCGTGCCGTCGTTGTGCGCGGGCGTCAGGTTCAGATAGATCGCATCCTTGTCGGGATTGCCGCCCCATGCCATCGCCGTGCCTATCAGGGTGACGGACGGGATCAACCTGCCCGGGCGCACCGAACGCACGTCGCAAGTCGGGCAGCGTCGCGCCGAGCGACACCAGCGCGTCGCGCACCTTCTTCTGGCTGACGGGGTCCCAGTCGGGCACCTCAAAGCGGCCGGTGCCACCCGGCTGGCTAACCGCGATCGCGCCCTGCAGTGCGTGCGCGCGGTCGACATCGGAAGGATCGGCCACATCGACCAGTGTGCGAACGGCAACGAACAGATAGCGTGTGCCGGCCTTCGCCTTCGTATAGGTATAAGCGCCCCCGCCGTATCCCACGCTGAGTACGTCGTGATCCTCGTTGACGGCCATGATCGACATGAAGCGCCTGCCTGCCTCCGGTATGGAGATCGTCACCGGTCCGGCATCGAGGTCGAAGACGGCCTCGGAATAAAGCGTGTCCCGATTGGGACGCACGCCCGTGCCCTTGATCGGCGCGAGATCGCGGAAGTGATAGAACCGGCCGAATGCGCCGCGTTTCACGAAAAGGCGCAGGTACATGTCCGTTTCGGCACGGGGGAAATTGTCCACCGTCACGGCATTGGAAGCATGTGCAGGATGCGTGTCCGTCTGCGCCCACAAGGCCAGCGGCGCAAATGCGAGGACGGGGGCCATCAGCGAGCCCAGCACGTTCGAACGTTTTGTCATCTCCTCTCCGTTTTTTCCGCCACGCACGCGCGCGGCGGGTTCGGCGTGCTGGCCGGTGCGGCGGTGCCAGCATGCCTTACCGTCGAGCATAGAGGGACACGGGTGACGGGCACCCCTGCCCTCATGGGGGGCGCCCGTGACGACGGATCAAATCGCGCAGGAATTGATGCCGTGCAATACCCCCTCAAAAGGCGAGGGGCTGACGGGCGGCGCGGCTCCCTATCATGTTCCTCAGCCATCGACGGCATGGTGGAAGTACGTAGTCGAAGCCGCTGTCAGTGCCGATCGAATTCTCTATCCAGCACACCTTGAACCGGATGCCGCCATGTCGCTGATACTTTCCCGCCGGGATCTGAATTTCCTGCTCTACGAATGGCTTGGCGTCGGGCAACTCACGCAAGTGCCGCGCTACGCCGACCATTCGCGCGAAACGTTCGACGCCGCGCTCGATACCTGCGAACAGATCGCCACCGAATTGTTCGCCACGCACAACAAGAAGAACGACCAGCACGAACCGCACTTCGACGGCGAGCGCGTCCATGTGATTCCCGAGGTCAAGACGGCGCTCGACGCGTTCTGCGCCGCTGGTCTCATGGCCGCCGGGCAGGACTACGATCTCGGCGGCATGCAGCTTCCGCTCGTCGTCGAAAAGGCGTGCTTCGCCTGGTTCCTCGCCGCGAATATCGGCACGGCCGCCTATCCGTTCCTGACCATCGGCAACGCAAACCTGTTGCTCGCGCACGGAACGCCGGCGCAGATCGACGCGTTCGTGCGCCCGGAGATGGCGGGTCGATTCTTCGGGACGATGTGTCTTTCCGAGCCGCAAGCGGGTTCGTCGCTCTCTGACATCACGACGCGCGCCGAATACGAGGGAGAGTCTTCGTTGGGCGCGCAGTACCGCCTGCGAGGAAACAAGATGTGGATCTCGGGCGGTGAACATGAACTCGCGGGGAACATCGTGCATCTGGTTCTCGCCAGGGTCCCCGGCGCGGACGGCAAGATCACGCCCGGCGTCAAGGGTATTTCGCTTTTCATCGTGCCGAAGTACCTGCCCGACGAAAACGGCGCGCCTGGCGAACACAACGACGTGGTGTTGGCGGGCCTCAATCACAAGATGGGCTATCGCGGCACGACCAATTGTCTCCTGAACTTCGGCGAAGGGACGAAGTACACGCCCGGCGGGCGCGCGGGCGCGATCGGGTATCTCGTCGGCAAACCCGGCGAGGGACTCGCCTATATGTTCCACATGATGAACGAGGCGCGCATCGGCGTGGGTCTTGGCGCGGCGGCGCTCGGCTACACGGGTTATCTGCACGCGCTCGACTATGCGCGCAACCGGCCACAGGGACGCATCGCGGGCGCAGCCGGAAAAGACGCCGCCAGCCCGCAAGTAAAGCTCATCGAGCACGCCGATATTCGCCGCATGTTGCTCGCTCAAAAGAGCTATGTGGAAGGCGCGCTCGCACTCAATCTCTATTGCGCGAAGCTCGTCGACGACGCGCGCGCGGCCCAATCGGACGACGACGCACACGCGGCACGCGACTGTACGCTGCTGCTCGACATCCTCACGCCAATCGCCAAGAGCTGGCCGTCGCAATGGTGTCTCGAAGCGAACAATCTCGCGATCCAGGTGCACGGCGGTTATGGCTACACGCGCGAGTACAACGTCGAGCAGTTCTGGCGCGACAACCGTCTCAATCCGATCCACGAGGGCACGCACGGCATTCAGGCGCAGGACCTGTTGGGCCGCAAGGTCACGATGCAGGAGGGCGCCGCGCTGCGCCTTCTGCTCGGTCGTATCCGCGCGACGATCGCACGGGCGGCGGCCGCGGAAGACGCCGCGCTCGCCGAATGGGCGCAAAGCCTTCACGCGATGATCGCGCGTCTCGAAGAAGTCACCGGCGTGCTGTGCTCGACCGATGATCGCGCGCTGGCGCTCGCCAACGCATCGGTGTACCTGGAGGCATTCGGCCATGTGACGCTTGCATGGATCTGGCTCGAACAGGCGCTCGTCGCGCAGTGCGCGCTCGACAAAGATGCACCCGGCGAGCGCGCGGAGTTCTACCGAGGCAAGCTCGCTGCCGCTGGATGGTACTTTCGCTGGGAATTGCCGCGTGTGGCAGCGCAGTTCGACCTGCTCGTGTCCCTCGACCGCACCACGCTCGACATGTGCGATGCGTGGTACTGATCACTCTCACTCTCGTCGATGAAAACATGAACCACGTACAACGACTGTTCGATCTCACGGGCAAGACGGCCGTCATCACGGGAGGCTCGCGCGGGCTCGGTCTCCAGATCGCCGAGTGCCTCGGCGATCTGGGCGCGCGGCTCGTGCTCAGCGCGCGCAAGGCGGACGAACTGGAGGCTGCGCGGACGGATCTCGCGGCGCGCGGCGTCGAAGCCGAATGGATCGCCGCCGACGGCGCATGCGAAAGCGACATCGCCCGCCTCGCCGATGAAGCTCTCTCGCGCCTGGGCCACGTCGACATTCTCGTGAACAACGCTGGCGCCACCTGGGGCGCACCGGCCGAAGCATACCCGCTCGACGCCTGGGACAAGGTCATGAACCTGAACGTGCGCGGACTGTTTCTGCTCACGCAGCACTTCGGCAGGAAATCCATGATTCCGCGCCGCTACGGCCGCATCATCAACATCGCTTCAATTGCGGGGCTCTCGGGCAATGCGCCGGGCACCATGCAGACGATCGCATACAACACGTCGAAGGGCGCTGTCGTCAACTTCACCCGCGCGCTTGCAGGCGAATGGGGAGCGTACAACATTACCGTCAATGCGCTCGCGCCGGGCTTCTTCCCTTCGAAGATGACGCAAGGGTCGCTCGACCGGCTTGGCGTAGAGAGCATGTGCGCAGATGTGCCGTTGCAACGCCTCGGTGACCACGAGGACCTCAAGGGCGCGGCAGCCCTGTTTGCAAGCGACGCGGGCAAGCACATTACGGGGCAGATTCTCGCCGTGGACGGTGGTATCAGCGCCGTGTGAGCGGATCTGCATCGCCCCTTTCCGATTCCGTGACCCTATGGCGATCTATCAACTTGGCAAGCACCAACCGGTGATCGATGTCGATGCCTACGTCGCGCACGAGGCCACACTTATTGGCAACGTCACGGTTGGCGCGCGTGCGAGCGTGTGGCCGGGCGCGGTCCTGCGCGGGGATAACGACACTATTGTCGTCGGAGCGGGCAGCAGTGTGCAGGAAGGCGTCGTGCTGCATACGGATTACGGGTGCCCGCTCATCATCGGCAAGCACGTGACAATAGGGCATCAAGCCGTGTTGCATGGTTGCACCATCGAGGACGGCGCGCTGATTGGCATTGGCGCGGTCGTGCTCGATGGCGCCTTGATCGGCCGGGAGTGTCTGGTCGGGGCCCGTGCGCTCGTGACTGAAGGAAAAGTTTTCCCGCCTCGTTCGCTCATTCTCGGCGCACCGGCACGTGTTGTCCGTGCGCTGACCGACAACGATATCGCGCGGCTGCATGAAGGTGCAGCGCACTATGCAGAGGGGCAAGCCGCATACCGCGCGGCGCTTGCTCGGATCAGCTAGCGATTTCCATGGCCAGGCTGCTATTGCAGCAAAGCTTCTGCTCGAGCGTCTACGCGACCTCAAAGAGCCATTGAGGCCTCGCCGCTGCTTCGGCGCGCTCCCGTTCCGACAACCGCCGTTTCCCCGAAAATCCACGAAGGACTCTTTTTGTCCGCGACACGGTTGATTGCGGATTGATCTCCGGATCGATTGGCGTTGATTGCCGCGCGCCCCGGCGCATCGGCGTCCCGTCTGCGTTGCCGTCCTGATCGGCGGGCTGTCTCGTCCGATGCCGCCTCGCATCTGCACGCCTTTGTCACCCCTCGAAACGGCAGGGGGCCGCCCCGCGGCGGCCGTACTAACCTGACGTACCTCCGTTTATTGGTCCCGCAGTGTGCGGCGGGGGTGTCCACCCATCTCTCTCGTTTCAGGAGTTCCGATGTTCTCCATACAGCGCTTGTTTCTCGGACTGACTCTGGTGTGCGGTGCCTTGCAGGCATCGGCGCAGACGGCCGGATCGTCAACGCCGACAGTACCCGTGACCGTAGACAACTTCGTTCGTGCCGAGTCAGACATGGAGTTCGCCGCGATCGTCAAGATGAACGGCATTGGGCGTTTCGGACATCTTCGCGAACTTGCTCCGTTGAACCGCCAAATCGTCGTGCGCGTCAATCGCGACACGCTGTATTCGACCGCGGTATTCGATCTCGACGCAGGCCCCGTCACCATCGATCTTCCCGACGCGGGCAAGCGCTTCCGCTCGATGATCGTCATCAACGAAGATCACTACGCGCAGCAGGTGGTCTACGACGGGGGCAAGTACACGCTCACGAAAGACAAGATCGGTACGCGCTACGTGCTGGCGGCAGTCCGGACGCTGGTCGATCCGGCAAATCCTGAGGATCTCAAGCAGGCTCATGCGTTGCAGGACGGAATCAAGGTCGAGCAGCGCAGCGCGGGCCAGTTCGAAGTGCCCAATTGGGACCCCGCGAGCCACAAGAAGGTGCGCGACGCGCTCAGGGTCCTGGGTTCGACGGTGCCGGACGGAAGGAGCGCCTTCGGCCAGAAGGGCGAGGTTTCGCCGATACGCCATCTCATCGGGGCAGCCGTGCTCTGGGGCGGCAATCCCGACAAGGATGCGATCTATCTGACCGTCACGCCGCCGAAGAACGATGGCAAGGCCTCGTACAAGCTTCACGTACGCGATGTCCCGGTGGATGCCTTCTGGTCGGTCACGGTCTATAACGCGTCGGGCTATATCGACCCGAATCCGTTGAACGCCTACACGATCAATAGCGTCGTAGCGAAGAAGGCGGCTGACGGCGCGGTCGACGTGCAGTTCGGCGGATGCGACGGCAAGCGCGAAAACTGCCTGCCGATCGAGCCGGGATGGAACTACACGGTACGTCTGTATCGTCCGCGCCCCGAAGTTCTCGACGGCAAATGGGACTTCCCGAAGAGCGTGCCCATGTCGTGATCGCGCTGGTCCGTATCGTCAGGGCTCCCGCTGCGTCGTTAGCGCGCGCCGCTGACCGGGCAACGGACGCCACCAGCCGTTGCCCGCGAACATCCGAATGATCCGACGAACGACAGCGGTTGTATCCGAAGCCCGGACGCGCTGGCGATTCAACCGGCTTGTCCGCGAAGCGCACCCCCCACGCGCGAATTTCCACCTGCCGGGCTCAGGGCGATGCCCGGCATCCAACGCCGCCGGAGTGTGCGGATTCACCTGCTTTCCGGCGCATTCCAGTGCATGTCAAAAGTGCCTGCAACGCCCGTCCCGCAGGCCTCTCCGTCCGATGACACACGGTGAAATAACTTCCGCATAGCCTGTAACCGCGTCCATCACTACAGTGCGCATATCGGATGCGATGCACTTGATCCACCACTTCACCGCAGACGATACCTCCCGCCACCACCGTCATGGCATCGTCATGGAAAATCTTGGAAAATTCACGCTGTACGTCACGGCTTTCGTCATCGTCGTATCGATGGTCGAAGCCGTCTGGCTCACCCGCAAATACCGCAATACGGCCACGCCATTTGCATGGCACGAAGTCTGGCTATCGATCATCGATCTGATCGCGCGCAAGCTGCTCGCGCTGCTGCCGCTCTCGCTCGCGGCACCTGTTTTCGCCTTCGCCTGGGACCATCGCCTCTTCACGGTGGAGCTCAATAGCGCGCTGATGGTGCTGGCGCTCTTCGTCGGCCAGGAATTCTGCTACTACTGGTATCACCGCGCGTCGCATCGTGTGCGCTACTTCTGGGCCACGCACGCCGTGCATCATTCGCCGAACCAGTTGACGCTGTCCACCGCGTACCGTCTCGGCATCACGGGCAAGGTGTCGGGTGCGGCCGTGTTCTTCGTGCCGCTCGTCTGGCTCGGCGTGCGTCCCGAAGTCGTGCTGATGACGCTCTCCATCAACCTGCTGTATCAGTTCTGGCTGCACACGACGTGGATTCCGAAGCTCGGCTGGCTCGAGTACGTGTTCAATACGCCGTCCTCGCACCGCGTGCACCATGCGTCGAATGTGGACTATCTGGATGCGAACTACGGCGGCGTGCTGATCGTCTTCGACCGGCTGTTCGGCACCTACGTCGAAGAACGCGCCGACGAGCCCTGCCGCTACGGCCTCGTCACGCCGACCACGTCGCGCAATCCGTTCGTCGTCGAGTTCGAGCACTGGGCGACGCTGGTCCGGGACGTCGTGAAGGCGAAGAGCGTGTGGATCGCGATCAACCACGTGATCCAGCCGCCCGGCTGGCTGCCCGACGGCGGCGGCGAAACCACGGAAGAACTGCGCCGCAAGAGCAAGCCGGCGACTCGCGAGTGCGAAGCGGTCAACGGCTGATCAGAAGACAAAGCAGCACCGGGACAGGGCGCGTGAAGTGACACGCGCCCTGTCGCTTTTGAGGGCGGCGCGCTCGACGCTGCCTGCGAGATCCCCGCCGCGGCCTGAAAGCCATGCCTATCGCGGTACGTCCTTGTTGCGTTGCCCACGCGCCCGGCTGATTCAACCGCTCAAGTCGTAACAGTTCCCATGGCAATATCTGACTGCCGGCACGATGTTCGTGCGGCGTTTGGGCTTTTCGGTGCAAGAGAGGAAACCGTGATGGACGACGACGCGCATGCCTTTAACCAGCTTCGCCCGCGTTTGCAGAAGATTGCGTATCGAATGCTGGGATCCGTGGCCGAAGCCGAGGATATCGTGCAGGACGTGTGGCTGCGCTGGCATTCGGCGGCCCGTGAGGGCATCGACAATGCGGAAGCCTGGCTCGTCGCGGTCACGACGAGAATGTCGATCGACCGTCTGCGCGCGGCGAAGATCCAGCGCGAGCACTACACGGGCATCTGGCTGCCCGAGCCGCTGCTGACGGAGCCGCCCGCGACGCCCGAAGAAATGACCGAGCGCGCCGATGATGTCTCCGTTGCCTTTCTTATGCTGCTCGAACGGCTGACGCCGGAAGCGCGCGCGGCGTTTCTGCTGCGTGAGGTCTTCGACACGGACTATGTCGACATCGCCGATATCATCGGCAAAACGGAGGCGGCGTGCCGTCAGCTGGTGAGCCGCGCCAAAGCGCAACTGCGCGACACACGCCCGCGCCAGGCCGTGCCGCGCGAGACGCATCGCCGGCTGCTGCAGACGTTCGCGCGGGCGCTCGAGGGCGGCGACTTCGCGTCGATCAACGCGCTGCTCGCGGAAGACGCGACGCTGATCGGCGACGGCGGCGGCAAGGTACAGAGCTTCCCGCGTCCGATGCTGGGCGGCCGGCGCATCGCGCAGCTTTTCTATGCGTCGTCTCTGCGTTACAAGAGCGAGCTTCGCGTGAAACTCGTGATGCTCAACGGCGAGTGGGCGCTGCTGCGCTATTTCGAAGGCAAGCTAGAATCGGCGCAGACGTTCGAAACGGACGGCCAGCGTATCGTCAACATCCACGTGCAGCGCAATCCCGACAAGCTGGCGCGCATCGTCGCAGCGCACGGCAATCCCTGAGCGCCGATCCATCCTGCGCGCACGCGCGGTGAGTACCAGATGACCGATGCGCCGATTGGTGCTTCACAGGCAACAGCATGAGCCCGATCGCGGGTCTACCGCCGCGCGCCTCGCACACCTACCATGGCTTCATGCGGTTCTCGCCGCTCATGGCACCCTGGAAGTGCGGGTGTTTTTCTGATCGACACCAGGAGACAACATGACCCAGCGCATCAACTACGTTCAACAATCGCCGGAACTGTTCAAGAAGTACCTCGAATTCACCACGCTGTTGAAGGACAGCGCAATCGAAGAGACGATCCGCGACCTTGTTTCGATCCGCGCGTCGCAGATCAACGGATGTGCGTTCTGCCTCGACATGCACGTGAAGGAAGCGCGCATTCACGGCGAGCGCGAGCTGCGCATCCATCATCTTCCGACGTGGCGCGAGTCGACGCTCTTCTCGCCGCGCGAACGTGCCGCGCTCGCGTGGGTGGAAGTGCTGACGAAGCTGCCCGAGCACGGCGTCGATGACGATATCTACGAGCGCGTGCGCGGCCAGTTCTCGGAAAAGGAATTGTCCGACCTGACGTACGACGTGATGGCCATCAACGGATGGAATCGTGCAAACATCGCGTTCAGGACGGTGCCTGGTTCGCAGGACAAGGCATACGGCCTCGACAAGGCTAACCTCGCCTGAGGGGCGCCGTCGGGTTTCGCTATATTCGGCCCGCGCGCGTGGGCCGCGTCTTTGAGGAGCGTGCCATGTTTCGCTCGAAGAGATCCATCATGTCCTTGCTCGTCGTCACGGGCGCATTGATGGGGCAGGCGGCCCGCGCCGCGGCGCCCGAGGCCATCGTCACACCCGTGATGACGCAGCCGCTCGATGACTATCCGGGCAAGGAAGGGCTGATGATCACGGTCGAATATCCGCCCGGTTCCGTCGATCCCGTCCATCGGCATTACGCACACGGGTTCATCTACGTGCTGGAAGGGTCGATCGTGATGCAGGTGAAGGGTGGAAAGGAAGTCACGCTCAAGCCCGGGCAGAGCTTCTATGAAGGCCCGAACGACGTTCACACGGTCGGGCGCAACGCGAGCCAGACACAGCCGGCCAGGTTCCTCGTGGTGTTCCTGAAGAACAAGGGCGCGCCCATTCTCGTGCCGGAAAAGTGAGCGTGGCGGTCGGCGGCGAGCCGGGCCGAGGAAAGGAATCTGCGTGAAATTTCACAAGCGGCGTCACAAGCGCTGTCACAAACGGGGGCGCTCATACGTCTAGTCGGATACCGACCCACCGACTATGCACCATGTCAGACTACCCACCACGCAGTTCGACCTCGAGCGCCGACGACCCGATCGCCAGCAGCTTTGCGACCAGTTACGCCGGCGTTGTTTCCTTTCTGGCCGTTGCCAACGAAGGCAGCTTCGCCCGCGCGGGCGATCGCCTCGGCATCGGCCGTTCTTCCGTCAGCCGCAACGTGCAGAAGCTCGAATCCCAGCTCGATGCGCGGCTCTTTTTTCGCACGACGCGCAGCACGTCGCTGACGCGCGAGGGCGAACTGTTCTACGAGAAATGTCAGCCGGGCGTCGAGCGTATCGCGCAGGCGCTGGAAGACATGCGCGAGCTGCGCAACGGACCGCCACGCGGCCGTTTGCGCGTCTGCTCGACACCTGGCTTCGGCCGCAAGATCGTCGCGCCGTTGTTGCGCGGTTTTCGCGCGCGCTACCCCGACATCGCGCTGGAACTGCTGCTGAACGACCGTCCCACTGACTTCACGGCCGACCGCATCGATGTGTCGTTTCGCGACGGACGCATGGAAGACAGCGAGATCGTCGCGCGCCAGCTGATACCGATGCAAATGATCGTCTGCGCATCGCCCGCGTATGCGCAGGTCTACGGCTTGCCGCGCGATATCGACGAACTCGCCGCTCACGACTGCATCAACTTCCGCATGACGTCGGGCCGCATCAGGGAATGGGAATTCAAGGTCGACGGCCTGCCGCAGCGGCGCCAGCCGGCCGCGCAGCACACGTTCAACGACGCCGATCTGATCTTGCAGGCCGTGCTCGACGGCGAGGGTATCGCGCAATTGCCGGCGTATCAGGTGTGCGATCTGCTCAAGCGGGGCCGGTTGCTGTGCTGTCTGCCGCAATACGCGCCCGACGACGGCGGCCATTACATCTGCTATCTGAGCCGCAAGCATCTTCCCGCCCGAATCCGCGTGTTCGTCGACTACATGACCGAGCACACGAGAGCGCTCGATTTGCAGTATC
Source organism: Paraburkholderia phymatum (assembly GCF_040965635.1). Lineage (GTDB taxonomy): Bacteria > Pseudomonadota > Gammaproteobacteria > Burkholderiales > Burkholderiaceae > Paraburkholderia > Paraburkholderia phymatum_B. The sequence goes on along the minus strand of NZ_JBFRCH010000009.1, from coordinate 8,537 downwards.
TGGCCACGACGCACGAGATGCCCGAAATCGAATCCGCGGTCGATTGACGGCGCGCCGAACGTCGATCTTCCTCGACGTTCCGATTGCTTCCGATTGGTGCCGATTGGTGCCGATGACGCAACACGATGGATGCTTCTGCGGCTCTTCTGCCGGGCGGCGCGCAGGCCTACGATGCTTCACGTACGGACTGCGCGCAATTCGCGCTTTGCACGCGGGAGCGGCTTCGAGGCCGCGCACAAGCTCTCGTCGTGCTCGCGCGGGCGGATGACGCTGACGAAGCGTAACGCCGCGCGTGTGCATCAGCCAAGGAGTCGAACATGAACGGCAGTGATCCGTGGTCTCAGATCGTCGACTGGTTGCACGGGCAGGCTCCCGATATGCGAGAGTCGCGCGAACTCTGTCGTCCGGCACGGTCCCCTGTTGCAAATGCATCGTCGATCGATCGCATCGAGCGGCAGACCACGTCGACGATACTGGTGTCGTGGAGCGACTCGACGTTCGGCCGGTATCAGGATCAGATGTGGCGGGCAGGCTTTGCGCGCACGTCCGGAGTCTGCGGTCTGACGGGCGCGCCCGTGCGGCGCGGCGACCCCGTATTCCGGCCGCTCGTGCGCGTGGGCGCGAAGCCATTGAACGCGCTGGACATGATTCTCGCGGCCACGCTGCAGAGGGAATGGCACGTCCCATCCTCGGACGGACGCTGACCGCGCGGATGCTACGGCTGCAACATCGACGCCTTCGCTCCAGCATGACATGTAGCGTCACGCGTGCGCGGCGTCGCGCGAATCAGCGCCGAAAAATAGCGGAGTGTCGCGTCGAGCCCTTCGTCCAGCGATGTATGCGGCTCCCACGCCAGCAATTGTCTTGCACGGCCGATGTCCGGTTGCCGATGCCACGGATCGTCTACAGGCAGCGGGCCAAACTCGATGACCGACGACGAACCCGTCATCTCGACGATGCGTTGCGCGATCTCCAGCATCGACACCTCATGCGGATTTCCCAGATTGACGGGGCCGTTGGGATCTTCGGCCAGGTTCATCAGCCGGATGAACGCGTCGATCATATCGTCGACGAAGCAGAACGAGCGCGTTTGCGAACCATCGCCGTACACCGTCAGCGGCTCACCGCTCAACGCCTGGGTCGCGAAGTTCGACACCACGCGTCCATCGGCGGGATGCATGCGCGGTCCATACGTGTTGAAGATTCGCGCGATGCGGATATCGAGCCGATGCTGGCGCCGATAATCCATGAAGAGCGTCTCCGCGCAGCGCTTGCCTTCGTCGTAGCACGAACGCGGGCCGATGGGATTCACGTGGCCCCAGTAGTCCTCCGTTTGCGGATGCACGCGCGCATCGCCATAAATCTCGCTCGTCGACGCCTGGAAGATCTTCGCCTTCACGCGCTTCGCAAGCCCCAGCATATTGATCGCGCCGTGCACGCTGGTCTTGGTGGTCTGCACGGGATCATGCTGATAGTGAATGGGTGAAGCGGCGCACGCAAGGTTATAGATTTCATCGACTTCCACGTACAGCGGAAATGTCACATCGTGACGCATCAGTTCGAAATTCGCGCAGTCGAGCAGATGCGCGATATTGTCCTTCGTGCCCGTATAGAAGTTGTCGACGCACAGCACGTCGTGGCCTTGCGCGACGAGCCGCTCGCACAGATGCGAGCCGAGAAACCCGGCGCCGCCCGTCACGAGAATGCGTTTGCGCGATATCTCTTTCATCGTCGTGCTCTCTGTCAGGCCGTGACCTGCGTTAGCGTGTCGTGCCAGTCCTGCACGAAACGGTCGATATGAAAACGTTCGAGCGCCGTGCGCCGCGCGTTGTCGCCCAGCGAGCGCGCGAGCGCCGGATCGCGTATCAGCGTGTGCATCGCATCGGCGAGCGCGTCCGTGCTGGTGTCGATGAAACCGTTCTCGCCGTTGCGGATCACCGTCGACAACTCCGTCGTCGCAAGACCGACGATCGGCATGCCGATCGTCATCGCTTCGACGATCGCGAGCCCGAGGCTCGTCCAGCGGATCGGGTTGAAAAAGAAGCGGTATCGGGCGATGAACGCGGCAAGTTCGAGATTCGAAATCTCGCCAATGCCGCCGCAGCTTTGCGCATCCATGCCGACGAGATCGAGCGGCACGCGCGAACGCATCTGCGCGAATACATCACTGCCGAGGCGCCGTCCGCGCTGCGCAAGATGATTGACGACGACGATGCCGCATTCGCGCTCGCCGCTATACCGCACGCCTTCGGGCACGACCACGCCGTGCTCGATGACGCGCGAGGGCGTCACGCCGCAATCCCACATCAGCTGATTGAAGTGCGTGACGTGCACGAGCAGCGTCTCGGGATCGTCGACCCAGTGCCATTGCTGATAAGGGTTCTCCATCGGAGGATCATGCTCGACATAGATGCGCGGCAAGCGGCGCTGCGCATCGGACAGTACATGCTCGCGGTCATGGTCCCAATGCTGGCGATGCTGATACAGCACGACATCGAAATCCGTCGACGCCACTTCGGCGATGCTCACCTCATGCACGTTTTCGCCCCACGGCAGCGTGCCATTCGCGCCCGCATAGCCGGGCGGATTGCCGGGCCTGGTGACGAGATAGAAATCGTGCGGCGCCTGGGTCAGGTAGTACAGGTAGTTGCCGTGCACATGCCAGGTCAGCACGCGCAGCCGGCGACCGCTACGCAACATGGCGCACCTCCTCGCTGGCAGACAGAACGGAAGCATCGGCCGCGTGCAACGTGCACGGCGCGGCCGGGCTTGCATTGCAATCGCACGCGAGCATGTCGCGCGCCGCCTGCACGACCTCCGGCACGGCGATGTTCAAAGCGCATTCGTGCCCATAAGGACACACGCGGAACGCGCACGGACGGCAAGCCGGATAATCCGCGAGCACGCGGTGCCGTTCGCGATCGAGGGGCGCCCAGCGGCGCGTGTCGCTGCCCGACGCGACGACGATGCTCGGCGTGCGCATCGCGGCCGCGATGTGCGACATACCCGTATCGTTGCAGACGACGAGCCTCGCACGATCGACCAGCGCCGCCAGCGAGCCGAGCGAAGTCGAGCCCGCCAGATGCAGTGCGGGCGCGGCCATCAACCCGAGCACGGTGGCCGTCAGTTCCGCTTCCGCATCCGTGCCCGTCACGGCGATCTGCCAGCCGCCGGCGGCGAGCGCATCGGCGACTTGCGCGAAGCGCGCGGCGGGCCAGCGGCGCGACGGCAATTGCGCGCCCGGGTGAATCAGCACGAGCCGATACGCCTCGATGCCGTGCGCGGCGGCGAGCGACGCATACGCGGCTTCGTCCTGCGCGGTCAGGTCGAACGAGAGCGCATCGCTCTCGCGCGGCGCGCCCATTGCATTCGTCAGCGCGAGATAGCGATGCGGCTCCGGCGACACGTCCGGCCATTCGATGAAGCAGCCGGAGCGCGCGATCTCGCCGGGTTGCACGAAGCCCGCATACGCGCGCGCGCCGAAGCGGCACACGATGTCGTTCGCGATGCCGCCGCTGCCGTGCAGCTGGATCGCGAGATCGAATGCGCGCTGCCGCATCGCGTCGATGAACGCGGGCAGCGCGCTATCGTCTTCGTGCTGCTCGGGAAATCCGCTTGCGCCAGGAAACACGATCAGTTCGTCGAGCAGCGCAGGGTATCGGTCGACGAACACCCGGGCCCACGGCAAACCGATCAGCGCGATATGCGCATGCGGCGCCGCGCGTCGCAGCGCGCGCAACGCGGGCACGCTGCACAGCATGTCGCCGAGTTGCAGCGCGCGAAAGATCGCGATGCGTTGCGGGGCGAGTCGATCGATAAAGGAACTCACAGGAAGAACACCTTGTAACGGATCGCGCCGCGCAGACGCCAGTAGATCGAAAGAAACGGAATGAGCATCGACGTCCATGCCATTTCGGCGATATGCGGAAGGTCGCGTCGCGTGTGGCGCAGACGCGCGGCGCAGAAGGTCGCGGTCAGCAGCGCCCATAAGATCAGCGCGGCTGCGGCGGGCAGCCGGTGCCCCGCGAGTGCGGCGACGCACGCGCACAGCATGCTCGCGACGATCGCGTAATAGAGGTGCGGCGGCCCTGCATCGATTCGCTGCCGGTACAGAGCGGGATGCTTGCGAAACAGCAGCGCTTCGAACTGGCTCTTCTTCTGCTGCGCAAGGCTCACGCCCCAGCGCGCGGGACGCACGGGATGCACGACGACGGCATCGTACGCGCGCACGATGCGGCCGCCCGCCTGCAGCACGGCGAACTGCAAATCGGAGTCCTCGCGCCATGCCGATGTGAACCGTTCGTCGAAGCCGCCCATTGCGGCGAGCCGCGAGCGGCGCACGAACGCATTGGCGGTGGCGAATTCGGCGCGCGAGAGGCCGCTCGCGTCGAGTTCGTAATCGCTGGGCGCGTCGGGCAACGGCACGGCGATCGTGCCCGATGCAGCGTCGGCGCCCGTGGCGAGCGCGGCGGCGCCCGCCGTGAGCCAGTGCGGATCGGGAATCGTATCGTCGTCGGTGAAGGCGATCAACGGCGAGCGGGCCGCGCGCCAGCCCGCGTTGCGTGCCCCGGCTGGCCCTTGCGTCGCCCTCACGGGCACGTAGCGGACCGTGAGCCCGCGCGCCGACACCTGGTCCGCGAAGCGCTGCACCGCCAGTTGCGTCGCGTCGTCGGGGCCGTCGTCGCACACGATGATTTCATAGCGATGCGCGCCGAAGTCCTGCGCGGCCAGCGCGTTCAGACAGACTATGAGCGGCGCCGGCCGCCTGTAAGTGGGCACGACCACCGAGACGTCGCATTGCGCGCAGTCGGCGCCTGTCGCGTCGGCCCCGGCGTCATGCCGCGCGCAGCCATGGCCCAAAGCATCGAAGCGGCGCGCATTCATGCAGTGGACTCCGCATGCGTTGCGCCCGAGCGCGCCGAACCGACTTTTTCGATGATGAATGGCCCGATCACGAGGGCGTCGAGAGGGGACGTCCAGAACGATTCGATGGCATCGCGCGGCGAGTTGACCATCGGCTCGCCGCGCGTATTGAACGACGTATTGACCAGCACGGGCACGCCCGTACGCTGCCGGAACGCGTCGAGCAGATCGTAGTAGAGCGCGTGCTGCGCGCGGTTCACCGTCTGCACGCGCGCGGTGCCGTCGACATGCCGCACGGCCGGAATGCGCAACGCCTGTTCTTCGCGAACATCGAACACGAACAGCATGAAGGGCGCGCGCTGCCCGCCGACGAACCATTGCGCCGCGTGCTCTTCCATCACGACGGGTGCGACGGGCCGGAAATCTTCGCGGTCCTTGATCTCGTTGAGCCTTGCCTGCATGCGGGGATCGACCGGCGACGCGAGAATCGAGCGGGCACCCAGCGCGCGCGGCCCGAACTCCGTGCGGCCCTGATACCAGCCGATCACCTTGTTGCAGGCGAGCATGTCGGCGGCTTCGTTCACGACATCTTTCGCGCGACGATAAGGTATCTTCGACCACTTCAGGAAGCGCTCGATTTCATCGTCCGCGTAATCGGGACCGAGATACGCGTGGTCCATCGTCCAATGGCGCGTGTTGTCGCCACGCTCGCGATAGTCGGTCCATAGCGCGGCGCCGAGCGCGGTGCCAGCGTCGCCGGCGGCGGGCTGAACCCATACTTCGTCGAATGGCCCCTGGTCGCGGATCTTCGAGTTCATCACGCAATTGAGCGCGACGCCGCCCGCCATGCACAGCCGCGTCAGACCCGTCTGCCGACGCAGCCAGCGCGCGAGATGCAATACCGTTTCCTCCAGCACGCATTGCAGCGAATGCGCGATGTCGAAGTGCCGTTGCTCCAGCGGGCCGCCCCGTTCGCGCGGTGCGCCGAATCGTTCGACGAGACGCGGCGCATCGACGGTATACGTGCCGTCCTGTCTCACCTTGACGATCGCACGGAACTGATCGACATAGACGGGCTTGCCATACGAGGCGAGCGCCATCACCTTGTACTCGTCGGACGAGTGCAGAAAGCCAAGCCATGCCGTCACGGCTTCGTAGAGCAGCCCCAGCGAATGCGGCAACTCGACCTGACGCAGCCGCGTGTACCTGCCGCCGACGAACTGCCCCATGCTGGTCGTCACGCCTTCACCGCGACCGTCCATCGTGAGAACGGCGGTATCGTCGAACGGGCTCGCGAGAAAGGCGCTCGCTTCATGCGCGAGATGATGATCGACGAAGTGCCACTCGAAACAGTCGTTGCGATCGACGCCTTTGAATCGCTTCGAAAGATGATGTGGCGCGCCGTCCAGCAGTTGCTCTTTCGCATTCGCGATATAGCTCAGAAAGAGCGGGTCCCACGGCGACTCCGACGGGTTTGCGATCCTGGATTGCGCGGGATCGAACGGAAGCGCGATCGTCGCTTGCGGCTCCTTCGGCATGCCCGCGAACAGCGCGGGATCGTAGGAGTACGCGACATGGCCGACGTCCTTCAACGTGATGCCGGCGGTCTCGAGACAGTAGTCGATCGCATCGAACGGCAGTTGCCACGTCGAGAAAGGCACGGGCCGTTTCGCGTGCTTGACGTGCGTGAACCGCTCGTCTTCGGCGGCGGCCAGCACGACGCCATCGCGGACGAGCACGGCGGCGCTGTCGTGATAGACGGCATTGATTCCCAGTGTGTACATGAACGTCATCCCGTATGAGTTGCGATTGCATTGGATGCCGGTTGCGCGCCCGATGCGGGCTCGCCTGTTTCGTCGAGCAGATCGAGCGCGGCCTTTGCGACGTCGGCGGGCGGGATGCCGCGCAGGCACGCATGATGTCCCTGAGGGCAGACGCTGCGATAACACCAGCGGCATTCGACATCGTTGAACAGCACGCGATGCGGCGTTTGCCACGGCCCGTGCTGCGGATTGGTCAGCGCATACAGATCGACGACGGGCGTGCCGAGTGCGCAAGCGATATGAACGGGCCCGCTGTTGTTCGACACCACGACCGTCGCTCTTTCGATCAGCGCGGCGAATGCGCCGAGGTCGAACGCGTCCGTCAGATCGTGCATGAACGGCCGCGCGGACGGGCCTGCTGCATCGATCGCCGCTCGTATCAGCGGCGCTTCGCTCTGGTTGCCCGTGATCAGCACGTTCATCCCCGTTGCGAGAACGAGCTGCGCGGCAGCCGCGCCGAAGCGTTCGGCCGGATAGCGGCGCGACTCGGCGCTCGCACCAGGATGGATGACGATGAAGGGAATCTCGGCATCGATATGCCGCCGGGCGAGCGTCGCGGCAAGCGTCTTGCGATCGAGTTCGCGCATGCGCATGCGCATGCGCGTGTCGTTCGTGCTCGCACCAACGGCCCGCACGAGCGTCAGTTGCCGCTCGACTTCGTGCTGCGTGCCTTGTTCGGGTTCCGTCTCACGCACCCAGTCGTCGAGCAGCGCATAGGGATTCTCGCGGCAGCGCGCGAGCCGGTGCGGAATGCCCGCGAGATAGCACAGCGTTGCGGCGGGCAAGGGGTTCTGGCTGTAGACGGTAAAGATCACGGCGGCGTCGAAACGTCGTTCTTCGAGCAGCGCACGTATTGCCAGATCGGCGGGATGCGAGCGCGGAGGACGTGAGCGCGACCACGGCGCCTCATAGTGGATCACATCGTCGATATCGGGCAGGAAGGGCGCAAGAGTTGCGCCGGCCGTCGAAGCCAGCATCGTCAGGTGACGTCCGGGGCACGCGTCGCGCAACGCGTGAAAGGCGGGCGTCGTCATCAGCACGTCGCCCAGATTGTCCGTGCGCACGCAGAGAATGCGCTTGACGTCGTCGCCCCACGGCGCGAGCGCGCGCGATGCCGCGACGGGTGCATGCGCCGCGCCGGGCGGTGGGAGCAGCGCGAGGCTCTTCATTGTGCCGCCTGGCCGGACAGACCGGATGCGCCCGCGCTGCATTTTTCCTGGTAGTGCAGGATCATCAGCGCCGCACGATGGAGGTCGCGCGCATAGGCGGTCGGTATGCGCGTTTGCGTGCGGCGCCATACCGTCTCGTGCCCGTTGTCGAGCAGTATCGTCTTGCATCCCGCCACGTTACCCGCCTCGACGTCATCGAGTATGTCGCCGACGAACCACGACGTGACCAGGTCGATGCCGTGCTCGCGGGCCGCCCGCAACAGCATGCCCGGTGCGGGCTTGCGGCAGTCGCATGACTGCGCATAGGTCGGCACGCTGCCTTCGGGATGATGCGGACACCAGTACACGCCGTCGAGCGTCGCGCCGCACGACGCGAACATGTCGCGCAGCTTCGCTTCGACGGCATCCAGCGCGGTGATATCGAAGCGCCCGAGCGCGACCCCGCTTTGATTGCTGATGACGAACAGCCTGAATGGACAGCACGCGAGCGCGCACAGCGCTTCGTATGCGCCGGGCGCGAAACGCATGTGCTGCGGATCGACGTTGTACGGCACGTCCTCGAGCAGTGTGCCGTCCTTGTCGATAAAGACGGCCGACTGATGAAGCGTATCGGCGGGCGTGACGGAGGGCGTGAGCATGGCAACCTCGGCTGGATCGAACATTGGATGTGACTCGGCGTGCG
>NZ_JBFRCH010000008.1:0-255762 GCF_040965635.1 Paraburkholderia phymatum | reverse complement strand
CTTGCGGGTGCGCTTCGTCGACAGATCCAGACCAAGACCAAGCTGTGTCATCTCGCCGCTCCTTGAAGTATCCCCATCCCAGGATAGTTCACGCTCACGTCAGTGCCAGGACTTTTGCAGAGATTCCCTGGTTTGACGGATCGTTTACGTAGCGACTGAGTTCTTCGTTCTCGCGGTAGATGTCCACATCCGGAGTTTGCTTCTCTGCAGGTGTCTCGGTTGCTTTGGCGCTCTGAATCAATTCTCGTAGCTTCGACACGTCACACAGTCCGTCGCTATCAAACGGTGTGTTCGCGTCGCTAACCTTTTGCCAACCCGTGAAGAACGGAAAGTCGGCGTCCGAAAGCTTTTGAACCGCCTCATTGCTCACATCGATGTAACCCTTCTGTCCCGCAGCAAATGTCACCAGAAGCCACGTCGCGCGAGGATTGACACCAGATTGTGCGGTCGACGCCAACGTTGGATTTGCGCTGAGAATACGGCCAAAGCGAAGCAATTCGTATCCGTCGCTTGGGCAGGATGGATATAGCGAACTTGCTCGCTTATAGAGATCGTATTCGTAGTTGATCTCTCGATCTGACTGCGAGGTGAGCAATGTGCGCGATCCGTCGGCAGCAACGCTCCATACGTTCGTGTATTTGTCGCCACGATGGAAATGCACTTCGACATGCAGCGTCAACGCATTTCGTCCACCTTGACCGGGTGCAAATTTGATTCCGTGTAACTTTTGGTCCGCACCCGTTCCGGGTGGCATTGACAGAAATGTCCGTCCCGCAGGAATGACGTAATAGCTATGGCCCCAATAGTCCGTTCCGGCCGGCGTTGTGACGTTCGTGCGCCCGAGTTGCGTCTGCTTGAAATACGCTTCGAAATCTGGCTGTGTCATGAAGATTTCGAAATGGAGTTGCTGAACACCATGGCATTTGCCAACGTATCCGATGGCATCCTTTCGATGCACGTGTTTGTTGCCTCCGGATACTGCGCCGCCCGTATCATGAAGCAGCCACGACGCCAAATCGTAGGGCTTGCGGTGATCGCTATTCTCTGCTGGAGGATGGATTCCCAAGGCATTCATTCCATCGATGTCCAGCAAATGCATGTACAGCGAATAATAGGTAAGGGAGCGGTTCTCCCCCGTCTCGGTTGAATGCTTGAGGAGAACAAAGCCGGCGTTGCTATTGGATTGCCCCGTTCCATCGGATACGGCGGACTGACAAACCCGATAGGCTACGACCTCTCCGTCGGCGATGGCGTGCACGGTGGAGTGCTGATCGCCCGAATCCAAGTGCTGACCACAATGCCAACGCCGATCGAACGCGACCGGATAGATTCCGTGTTTCAGTGCAAATGCATCAACTGCGTCCATCAAAGGATCTGGAGTGGTGGCTGCGCCGACTGTCGGCAGAAGCGGAGGGCTGATGATCATGACACTAGTTCGAAAGAAGGTAACTGTCGTCGGGCGGGCTCAGTTTGCTTTTGGGAAGCGACGGCAGGCCAGGATTCAGGTTTGCCGGTCCTTCAAAAGCAAAAGACGCAGCTTTGATTCGAAAATCGCCTGGGCAAATTATCTCGACGCTGCCGTTCTCAATCTTGACGCATGCACCGCCGCTGGCTACAACGGTCTTCGTTTTTCCACTGATCAGAACATTCTCATTTGCGCTCGCTATACGAAGTTGGCGTTCAGCAAACAGATCGAGTCCGTCGTCATGCGCGTGGATTTCTAGTTTTCCTTTGGCCGCGAACAATTTGAGGCCTAACTTGTGTGCGCAAAGTGAGATTAAATCGCCCGCAGCGACCGTGAACCGCTTTGCTGCGCTAATGTCGACGCTCTTGCCAGCGACCGCGGCGATATCTTCCGCTGTCGCCATTTGGATATTGCGCTCGGACACGAGTCCGACAGAAGCAGGCGCGCTGGCTAACAAGGCTTGCCCCGAGAGCTTGCTTAAATCTTCTTTCGCATTCGCTTGTGAATCCACGTCCGCGGGGACCGCTGTCGCTTGCTCGGTGGAGCTTGCCAATGCACGAGCAATGGCCAGAGCCTTCTCCAATTGGGCGACAGTCTCCTGCATATCCAACTGTTGACCAGTCGCACGCGATTGGTCATATGCCGTGACATACAGCCCCTTCCCCGCACGAATCGCCCCATACCCCGACGTCCTTAGCTCAAACCCTTCCCCTCGCTTCTGCTTCTTTGAATCGACCAGATACCCGAGATTGAGCTGACTCTTTCCCGAGTGCTCGGTCGACAGCTTGATCCCCTCCTGGCCTTCCCAGTCTTCCATGCGCAGCTTGTTGTTGCTCTGCGTACGGATGACATTGCGCGAGAGCCAGCGGTCGTCGCTGGTGATGTGATCGACGGCCTGGCTGTTATGATGGAATGCTGCGATATACGGCTTGTCCGGATTGCCATCGCGGAACTCCACGACAGCCTCCGTTCCATCGAGGGCCGGAAAGTGAAACCCTGTCTGCAGCGCACCCGCGAACGGCTTCGCGAGCCGCAACGGCACACTTTCCCCGCCCGGATTCCATTCGTCGAAATCCAGGTCGAAGCGAACGACGTAATAACCTTGCTGAGTCAAATATGCATACTTGTACCTGCCCGGCGACGTGACGCGCGCGCTGAGTGAGCCGGTGACTTTCGGCCACGCCTCCTCATCAAGCTTGAGCCGGAAGCGGCGTCCCGAAGGAATCGCCTTGTAGGTATTGGTATAAGCGTCGTCTCTCGCACCGTGATGCTTTACCTCGATAACCACCTGCCCGTCGGGTGCGTCTACAAGCGGCGCATCGACATGCAGAATGCGCGCGGGTTGCAGCGCGAGCACATTGCTCTCGCCCTCATAGACGAGCTGCCACGCAATCGCCGCCTCGTGACGCAATTGCGCTTCCCACTGCGCGCCATCGGCATCGAGATGGCTCGTGCCGTAGATATAAGGCTTGCCATAGGTCGTGGCATCGTCGCTCGCGACATTGGACTCAGCCTTGAAGCGCTCCCACGCCTGATCGGGGTTGTAATCAGCAACGGTATAGCCTTGCGCGACACTGTGCGCATGCATCCTCAAACCGTAGAGGGCCTCAATACCGGCTTCGAGCCCGGCTGTCTCCCGATAAGGCACATTGAGCTGAGGCTGATAAACATAGTGGTCGATGTCGTCGGAAAAATGAATGACATCGCCGTGCTCGTCCTCGGCGATGCGACACCAGATGCCTTCTTTCTGCATGAGCATCTGGATGTAGGCTAGATCGCTGACCTGGCACTGCATCCTGAAGGCATGCTGCGGATATTGTCGGCGCAGCCGGAACCGGAACTGATGACCCTGAAAGCCGTGCTGTCGCAGTACCGATTCAATTATCTCGGGCGCAGTCTGATGCTGATAGATGCGGCTCGTGCGAACGCAGGCGAGCTTCGACAGGTGCGCCTCGACGACGATCTCATAACTGGTGAAGTCTTTCGTGGTCTTCAGTTTCGAGAAGCGCGTGATCCAGCCGGAAAACTTCCGGGGTTGCGAGTCACCGGGAACAATGGAGAAGGTCGCGTTCTTGCCGAGATAATCCGCGCGAGAAAGTTCGTCAGGGTATGTGAGCGCGATGGTGATGTAGTAAGGTTCACCCAACCGCTCAACAGCTTCGAACGAAACCACGGACAACCCACTTGCATTCCCGGCGCCCAATACGTCAAGAAAATAGGCTTGCCTGCCCGTTACAGGGCTTGGCGCTGCTTGCGAAATGCCAATCTTCTCCAAGATGTCTGACATGCTATTACGCTCCCGTGACCACGAATCCTAATATAAACAGGAATCCATAATATCAAATTGATACACACACGCGTTTTGGACGAAACGATAAACGCTATAGGTCCTGCTGTGAAGTAGTCATTTCGTGTTTTTGTTTCGATTACTTGGGTTTTACAAAATTTCACGCGACATCGGAAAATTCGATTCTCTCCAACTCCTTCGTTGTGCTACAAATATAAGCGGCAGGATGTGGAATCCTAACTAATATGAAACAGGATTAAGGACGTAGACATGAGCGAAAGTTTCCAGAACGAGGTGCCGAAGGCACGCATCAATTTGAAACTCGACCTGCATACGGGCGGCGCACAGAAGAAGGTCGAGTTGCCGCTCAAGCTGCTCGTGATGGGCGACTACAGTAACGGTCAGGACAGGCGTCCGCTTGCGGAACGCGCGAAAGTCAGTATCAGCAAGAACAACTTCAACGCCGTACTTTCCGATCATGCACCCAAAGCCCGCATTGCAGTCGAGAACACGCTCGCGGGCGACGGCTCGGAATTGCCCGTCGATCTCGAATTCCGTTCGATGGACGACTTCAAGCCGGAGAACGTCGCCAGCAAGGTGCCTGAATTGCGTGCGTTGATGTCGGCTCGCAATCTGCTTCGCGACCTGAAGTCCAATCTGCTCGATAACGCCACGTTCCGCCGCGAGCTCGAACGAATCCTGAAAGACCCCGCATTGTCCGATCGCTTGCGCGATGATCTTTCAAAAATCGGCGAATCAAGTTCAGAAGCCGCCTAAGGTCCAGGCAATCAAAAGAAGAGCAGAACTATCATGGCAAAGAACGAAACACGTATTCACGAGACGGCTGAGGCAGACACTGTTGTACTCGACGCGCCGGGAAAGAGCGTCTACGAGTCGCTGTGCGAGAAGATCAATCTGAAGCCCGTCACAGCTACCCGGCCATTCGAGTCGTTCCAGAGCGCGGACGCGTTGTCGGAATCGTCGCTGGACGAGCGCGTTGCGCAGGCGATGAACGTCTTCTTGAAGATGATCAAGGACTCGTCGCAGCACGTCGACCGTCTGGACCGAAGCCTGCTCGATTTCCATATCGAGCATCTCGATCAGCAGATCAGCCGTCAGCTCGACGCGATCATGCACGACGAGACGTTCCAGAAAATCGAATCGGCATGGCGCGGGCTCAAGTTTCTGGTCGATCGAACGGATTTCCGCAAGAACGTGAAGATCGAAGTGCTGGATGTGTCCAAGGACGCACTGCGCCAAGATTTTGAAGACACCCCCGAAGTCATTCAGAGCGGGCTCTATCTGCACACGTACATCCAGGAGTACGACACACCGGGTGGCGAGCCGATCGGCTCGATCATTTCGAATTATGAATTCGACCGCGGTCCGCAGGATATCGCACTGTTGCGCAACATCGCGAAGGTGTCGGCCGCTGCTCACATGCCGTTCATCGGCTCCGTCTCGCCTCAGTTCTTCGGCAAGGAAACGATGGAAGAAGTCGCGAGCATTCGCGACATCGGCAACTATTTCGATCGCGCCGAATATCTGAAGTGGAAGAGCTTCCGCGAATCCGATGACGCGCGCTACATCGGCCTCACATTGCCGCGCTTTCTGGCGCGTCTGCCGTACGGCGCAGACACGGTTCCCGTGCGCGCATTCAACTACACGGAATCCGTCAAGGGTCTGGACCATAGCCGCTATCTGTGGGCCAACGCGTCGTTCGCTTTCGCGGCGAACATGGTGAAGAGCTTTATCAAGAACGGCTGGTGCGTGCAGATTCGCGGTCCGCAGGCCGGCGGGCTGGTCGAAGATCTGCCGATCCATCTGTACGATCTCGGCACTGGCAATCAGGCGAAGATTCCGAGTGAAGTGCTGATTCCCGAAACACGCGAGTTCGAATTCGCCAATCTCGGCTTCATTCCACTGTCGTACTATAAGAATCACGACTTCGCGTGCTTCTTCTCGGCGCATTCGGCCCAGAAGCCGACTGTGTTCGATACCAAGGAAGCAACCGCGAATAGCCGCGTCAACGCGCGCTTGCCATACATCTTTCTCCTGTCGCGTATTGCACATTATCTGAAGCTGATTCAGCGCGAAAACATCGGCACGACCAAAGACCGGCGTCTTCTCGAACTCGAATTGAATACGTGGATCAAGTCGCTCGTCACCGAGATGACCGACCCGGGCGACGATCTCCAGGCGTCGCATCCATTGCGCGAAGCCCAGGTGACAGTGGAAGACATCGAGGACAATCCCGGCTTCTTCCGCGTAAAGCTCTTCATCATTCCGCACTTTCAGATCGAGGGCATGGACATCAACCTGTCGCTCGTTTCGCAAATGCCCAAGGCGAAGAACTAATCACGCTGCTTCAGACAGCGCAGACTGCGCGACGTCCGAGGGGCGCTGTGCAGTCCAGAACTTTTAAGCGGCTCTGTATCGCGTAACCGAGCGCCATTTCGCACACTAGCAGGCATGATGAAGATTACGAGACCGTTGTGGGCTCAGGGGATTTTCATGACCCCGCAGCACTTTCAGCAGCAGGCCATGTGGGACCGGTTTGCTGACGAGCGCGTGGCACGCATTGCAAGTCCTGATCCGTGGGGCGTGACTCACGTTGCTTTCGATACGCACGCGCTCTCGATCAGCCGGCTGCAGTTGACTTCGCTCGCTGCGCGGTTGCCCGACGGAACTTATATCGATTCGGAAACATCGGATCGACTGCCGCCGTCTCGCGATCTTGCCGAAGTGCCGGCACAGCTCGACGCCGCAACCGTATTGATCGGTCTGCCGCTGATGGATGCGCAGGGCGGCAATTGTATCGAAGACGGTGAACGGCCCGCCCGTCCGCGCCGTTTTCTGCGTGAATACTTGAGGGTCGTCGATGTCAACGGCGAAGGTAAGGAAGAGATCAGCGTCGAGCGTCACGCACTCGCGTTGCTATTCGATTTCGAGCAGGCCGGTGATTACGTGACTTGTCCGATCGGTCGCATCGTGCGCAACGCACAAGGGCGTTTCGAATTCGACACATCGTTCGTTCCGCCTTGTCTCGTGTTGTCGGCGAACGAGCAGCTGCTCGCGCGTATGAACCGGCTCGCGGAGATTCTGCTCGCGAAGAGTGCGAGTCTCGCGGTGCGTCGCCGCGAGCGCTCGGACCAGATCGCGGACTACGCCGTCGCGGACGTGTCGCTCTTCTGGCTGCTGCATAGCGTCAACACGACGTGGCCGGATCTCGCGCGCCTATGCCAGGCGCCAAATCAGCATCCCGAGCGACTGTATGGCGTGCTGGCGCGTCTTGCCGGCTCGCTGCTGACTTTTTCGACGACGGAATCCTTGCAGGCCATTCCCGCATACGATCATCGCGCGCCGGAACCGGTGTTCGCCGAACTGGAGTCGTTGATCCGCACGCTGCTCGACACGGTCATTCCTTCCCGCGTCGTGCCCGTGGTGCTCGAACGCGTCAAGCCGACAGTCTGGGTGGGCCGCTTCAACGACGAGCGTCTTGTCGAAGGCGCGGACTATTACCTGTCGGTGCAGGCTGGCCTGCCCGCGCATCAGCTGCTCGATCATGTGCCGCGTCTTTGCAAGGCGGGTGCTCCCGATGAAGTCGAACAGATCGTCAATTCGGCGCTGCCTGGCATCCCATTGCGCACGATGTCGCGTCTGCCCGCCGCGATCCCTGTCCGCATCGAAAACCAGTACTTCGCGCTCGATGGCTCGCATCCGGCATTCGCCCGGATGCTCGCTGCGCGCGCGTGCCAGTTTTACATACCGGCGTCGATTCCGGATGTATCGCTCGAGCTTTATGCGGTGCTGCCGACATGACGAACGCTTTGCATCCGGAAAACCAACCCGATTTCCATGTGCTGCCTGTCGCGTTGCGCGACACGGCGCTGCTGGTGACTCAACTCATGCAGGACGGCGTACCGGGGGCGTACGACGGGTTCCGGCGAACATGTAAAGAACAGGTTGCGCATCTTCGCAAACAGATGTCGGCTAAGGGACATCCCGCGGACGTCGTCGAAGACGCGGCGTACGCGCAGTGCGCATTGTTGGACGAAGTCACCCTCCGTTGTCTGAACGGCAACGATCGAGACCAATGGGAGCGGGAGCCTTTGCAGGTTGCAGAGTTTCGCAGCCATGATGCAGGGGATGAACTCATCCGCCGTATCGAACGGCGGCTGTCAGAGCGGCAGCCTTCGCTGACGTTGCTTGCCGTGTTCAATGCGGTGCTGAGTCTCGGCTTCAAGGGCCGGTTCGCGCTCGACGGCGAGGAAGCGCGCTCCGCGCTGATGCGCTCGATCGACGATCGGCTCGAGCGCGGTGGCTGGCAGCGTGCCGATCCTGCGACGACGACCGTGATCGTGACGGCACCCTATGCGCGCCCTTGGTATCGCCGCATGAACGCACTGGCATGGGTTGCCGCCGCCTGCGTCGTGTCAGGCGTGCTCTATCTGATGCTCGATCGCTGGCTGTCCGCGTCGATCGAAAACCTCGCGCGCTGATGGTGGCCGTCGTGTCCGGTTATCCCTGGCGGTCTGTGTTTGTCTGGATCGCGCTGCTACCGCTAATCTGGCTCGCGCTTTTTTCGCCATGGCCAGCCGGTTGGAACGTCGCGTGCGCTTCGCTGATAGTGCTCGCAGCATTGATTTGCATCGCGCTCTTCACGCGGCGCATGCGCGAACGGCGTGCGTCGACTCAGCATGTTCTGCGTTCCATCGACGCCGCGCTCGCATCGTTGCCCGCCGACATCAAGCGCAATACGCCGCTCGTGTTGACCATCGGCGAATCGGGCAGCGTGCTCTCGCGCGTGTTCGACAAGAGCTCCGTCATCGTGACGGAAGCAGCCATATGGGTGCGCCACGATGACCCGTCGCGGCTGATGCATCTCGCGGACGCTCTCAAGCGCTGGCGCGGCGGCCAAGGGCCAGATGCCGTTGCGTGGCTGATGACGGCTGACGACGCGACGAGCGTCATCACGTTGCAAGCCGCGCTCAAGCGCTGGCGCGTGGCGATTCACGAAGCGTGCCGGGCGCTCGGCTACCGGTTGCCCGCGTGCGTCGCGTTATACGGGATGGAAAACCGGCAGACACCATCCGATTACCCTTGGTTCGGCGTGTCCGGCTCGACCGCGTTGGACATGCACACCACGGCGGAGCAAATTGCTGAATCGCTCGGCGCATTCGTCGAACGGGCGCAGCCTGACGACCGGCAGCCGCGTGCATTCGTGGCTGCACATCTGGAAGCGATCGTGCGATGGGGTTGCGAAGCCGTCTTGCCGCCGCTGCAAGACACGCAGCGCGGCGCGCAGGCGCTGACGTTGAACGCGTTCGGTGTCACGGCGGTGGCCGGTCAGAGTGCGCGCGACTCGCTGTATGCGCAATCCGTCGCCGCGAGGACCGCGCTCGACGTGCCTGCCGGCGCGGGCATCACGCAGCGATATCCATTGCCGCTGCCGCTCATTCGTGGAATTGCGCCGCAGCCCGTTCGTCGCGCGTTGCCGGGTGCGCTCGTCCATGCGTTCGCGTGGCTCGCTGTGTGGTTTTGCGCGGCTGCGGCGGCTTCGGCGTGGCAGAACCGCGCGCTGGTCGCACACGTGACGGCCGACATGAAGCGCTATCAGGCAATTCCGCCCGCGCTGGACGCTGCGCGCCTGGACGCGCTCGCGGCCGTCAAACAGGATCGGGACCAGCTTGAACGATACGCAGGCATGGGCGTGCCGCCGCGCCTCGGTCTCGGGCTTTATCGCGGTGCGCCGTTGCTGCCGCTCGCGAACCGCCTGATCGCAAGTTATCAGCCGCCTGCTCCACCGCCATCGACGATCGAGCTGGACAGCATGTCGCTCTTCGACAGCGGCAGTTCGAAGCTCAAGGCCGGCTCGAACCGGGCTCTCGTCGGCGCGCTGGAGATGATCAAGGGGCATCCGGACAAACGGGTGCTGATTGCCGGCCATACGGATTCGGTCGGCAGCCCGGCCAGCAACCTGATGCTGTCCGAGGCACGAGCCGCAGCCGTGCGCGACTGGCTCGCGGACGCCTCCGGTATCTCCGTCACGCGATTCGCGATTCAGGGTTACGGCGACACCCGCCCAAAGGTTTCCAACGATACCGACGCGGGACGCGCGCAAAACCGGCGCGTCGAGATCACGTTAGTACCCGACTGCCGCGACGATCGTGGCAACGGTTTTACCCATGGCCATCCGGCCTGCTCATAGAAGGAGAAGAAGAAATGGCAATTCCCGCATACATGTGGCTGAAGGATGACGGTGGCGCCGACATCAAGGGCTCGGTCACCGTCCACGATCGCGAGGGCAGCGTCGAGGTGGTCGCATTCGATCACGGCATCCACATTCCGACCGACGGCAACACCGGCAAGCTGACGGGCACCCGCGTGCACGCGCCGATCACCTTCACGAAGGAAACGGATGCGTCGACGCCGTACCTGTACAAGGCGGTGACGAGCGGCCAGACGCTGAAGTCGGTCGAAATCAAGTGGTACAAGATCGACGATGCGGGCAAGGAGAAGGAATACTTCAACACGAAGCTCGACAACGTCAAGGTCGTGGCCGTGCGACCGAAGATGCTCGACATCAAGATCCCCGACTTCGAAAAGCACAACCATCTCGAAGAAGTGGAACTGCGCTACGAGAAGATCACCTGGTCGTACAAGGACGGCAACATCATCCACGCCGACACGTGGAACGAGCGCTCGTAAGCGCCGCATCGTGACGGGCCTCCCCGCTTAGGCCTGTTCGGAGGCCGTCATCGTTTCCGGTCCGGTCGCTCGGACCGGCTCCCCTCCCAGTTTTACTTCTGCCATGATTGCCCGAGATTTTTCCCCGTTCCTGCGTCGTCTCAACGATCATTGCGCGCAAGCGCTCGCCGATGCAGCGAGTCTGTGCGAAACGCGCGCCCATCGCGACATCGAGGTCGAGCACTGGCTCATCAAGTTGCTCGAACTCGGCGATGGTGATCTCGTCGCGATTCTGCGACGCTATGAACTGGACGTCGACGCGATCTGGAACGGTCTGCTGGACGCGATCGACCGGCTGCCGCATGAGTTGCGCGGCAAGCCAGGATTGTCCAACCGTCTCGGGCAATTGCTAGAAGCCGCGTGGATGCGGGCATCGCTTGAAACGTCGCGCGCGGGCGATGCCGTCATTCGCTCGGCGCATCTGCTGGCCGCGCTCGCCGATATTCCTTCACTGCTTCGCGCGACGGATGCGTGGGCGTTGCTATCGGTATCGCCTGCGCAGATCGAGCGGCTCATGCCGGAGCTGGACCGTGTTTCCGTCGAGGCGCCGCGCGCACGCGCGAATGGGACGACGCTGTCGCAAGTGGAGTCAAAGCCTACCGGCTCTTCATCCAGAGGCGATCACGCGTTGCCGGCGGCGCCCGCGGAGCATGCGGATCGTCACCCGGTCAGCAGGCAGCACTCGAACGATGCACTCTCGCGATTCACGATCGACATTACGCAGAAGGCGCGAGAAGGACGCATCGATCCCGTCTTCGGACGCGATGTCGAGATCCGTCAAATGGTCGACATCCTCGCGCGCCGGCGCAAGAACAATCCGATTCTGGTGGGCGATCCCGGAGTCGGCAAGACGGCTCTCGTCGAAGGGCTGTCGCTGAAAATCGCTCAAGGCGACGTGCCGCTCGCGATTCGCAACGTCACCGTGTTGACCCTCGATCTCGGACTCTTGCAGGCGGGCGCAGGCGTGAAGGGCGAATTCGAGCAGCGCCTGAAGAACGTCATCGAAGCAGTACAGCAATCGCCGGTGCCGATCCTGCTGTTCATCGACGAAGCACACACGCTGATCGGCGCGGGCAATTCCGCGGGCGGTGCCGACGCGGCAAATCTGCTGAAGCCCGCACTTGCGCGCGGAGAACTGCGGACCATCGCTGCGACGACATGGTCGGAATACAAGCAGTACTTCGAGCGCGACGCCGCGCTCGAACGGCGTTTCCAGATGGTCAAGGTCGACGAGCCCGACGACGACAACGCCTGTCTGATGCTGCGCGGACTGAAGGAGCGCTACGCGCAGCACCATCACGTGCATATCACCGATGCAGCCGTCGTGGCTGCCGTGCGGTTGTCACGGCGGTACCTGACGGGGCGCCAACTGCCGGACAAGGCTGTCGATCTGCTCGACACCGCAGCCGCCCGCGTGCGGATGAGTTGCGAGGCGACGCCTTTGGCAATCTCCACGCGCGAGGCGGAGAGCGCGGCGCTGGAGGTCGAGCGCAAGGCGCTGTTCGAAGATCAGGCTGCGGCATCCGCGGACGTGAGCGAGCGCGTCAAGACCATCGATTCGCGGCATCGCGAACTGGGCATCGAGTTGCGGGCATTGAAAGCCATGCTCGCTACACAAAGGGAAACGGCTGCGCGTATCGTCGCGTTGCGCGAGCAATGGCGAACGGCATCGGACGATGCGACGCGCGACGCATTGCAGCTCTCCATACGCGAGGCGCATGCCGCACTCGCGCAGCACGGCGGTGACGTACTGGTTCATGCGGAGGTCAACGAGGCGTCGATTGCAAATGTGATCGCCGACTGGACGGGCGTCCCCGTCGGCAGTCTGCTCGAAGACGAACTCGCGACGATACTTGAACTGGAAACACGGCTGGCGCGCGTCGTGGTGGGGCAGGACGAGGCGCTTGCCGCGCTCGGCAGGTGTCTGCGCGCGGCGAAGGCAGGCCTCAAATCGGACGAATCGCCGCTTGGCGTATTTCTGTTGGTGGGCCCGTCGGGCGTCGGCAAAACGGAGACGGCGCGCGCGCTCGCCGACCTGATGTTCGGCGGCGAGCGCGCACTCATCACGATCAATCTGTCGGAGTATCAGGAAGCGCATACCGTTTCGCAGTTGAAGGGCTCGCCTCCTGGCTATGTCGGCTATGGCCAGGGCGGCGTGCTGACGGAAGCGGTGCGTCAGCGTCCGTATAGCGTGATCCTGCTGGACGAAGTGGAGAAGGCGCATCGCGACGTGTTGAACCTGTTCTATCAGGTCTTCGACCGGGGCTTCATGCGTGACGGCGAGGGACGCGTCATCGATTTTCGCAACACGGTGATTCTGATGACGTCGAATCTGGCCAGCGAGCGGATCATGGCCGCGATCGACACCGCAAAAGAGGCTGCGGGTGAGGTTGCGCGGGAAGCCGACAATGAAGGCGTTGGCGAAGCACCGCCGGATTCGGGCGATGAGCCGGTCAGCGATGCAATGCTGATGGAAGCAGCCCGACCGGCGCTGCTCGAACACTTTCAGCCAGCGTTGCTCGCGCGTTTTCAGACGGTGATCTATCGGCCGCTGTCCGCAGTGGCGCTCGCGACCATCGTTCGGATGAAGCTCGACAAGGTCGCGCAACGAATTGCAAGGCGTTTCGAAGTCTCGCTCGCCTGCGATGATACGTTGATCGATGAACTGGTGCGCGCGTGTCAGACGCCGGACTCGGGCGCACGCAACATCGACAGCCTGCTCGATCAGCAGATTCTGCCTGTGCTGTCGCGCGAACTGCTGCTGCGTTCGGCGAAGGGCAGATTGCCCAACAGGATACGGTTGTCGTGCAGCGAGGCGGACGGCGTGACCGTCGATTTCGAAGAAGAGCCGCTCGAAATAGAGGCAACGGTATGAATCGGGGTGGCCCCGGACTCTTCGAGATGTTGACGGGACACTTCGCAAATGGCGTCGCCATCGACGAGTTCGACACGCATACTCAGACGTTTCTGTCCGTGCAGGACAACATCCATCGGATCTTGAACAGCCGCCGCAACGGTCTCGCGCATCTGCCCGACTATGGGCTCGACGACCTGTCCGAGATATACCGGCACTTGCCGGCGTCGGCGCACAAGCTCAGGCGTGAGATCGAGGCCACGCTGCTCAAATACGAACCGCGTCTGTCCAGCATCGAGATCAGCATCGAAGAGCCCGCGCCGGGCATGCTGCTGAGCTTTACGATGGCGTGTCATTTGCGCAAGGAAGGGCTCGTGCGCTTCGGCACGCACTTTACGCCGGACGGGCGCACGCGCCTCAAGATGCTGAACCGTGACATCGACCGATACTGAGTTTCCCGACTTGCGTATCGCGGTCCGAATGCTTTGAGGTGAGGATATTCGGGAGTGAGTCTTCCGGAGCGCTTGTCACGCACCCCAAGCAGGATAGCTGCTACAAAGAATGCGTGAAAAGCCCCGAATTTCCCGGTAGTTTTGCGTTTTTCTGAAGAGCGGCGAGCTCGCAATGGGGCTGTTCATGAAGTCCCCAATCAGGTTTGCCTCACGCAAAGGTGAGGCTTTTCGGGACTTCACTTCCGCACTACGCGACTGCGCGCTTACTGCGGCAACTCCCGCACATCCGCAGTCGCCACCGCGCCGAACGTATCACTCAACACATAGCTGATCAGCTTGGCCGCCGACTCTTCCGGCGTCGACAGTTTGCCGCTGCGCTTCAGTTCCTCGAACTTCTCGCGCATCGGGAACTTGTCGAGCCCTGTGCTGCGAATCTCCGCCTGCATGTTCGTATCGACGACGCCCGGCGCGACGCTGCAAATGCGCAGCGCGCGGTTTTCGTCGAGCGCGACGGAGCGCGCGTGATGATCGAGCGCGGACTTCGTCGCGCAGTAGATGCTCCAGCCCGAGTACGGATGACGCGCGGCGCCGCTGGAAATATGGACGATCCGCCGGTCGCCGGCATCGGGACTCGCGGCGGCGAATGCGCTTGCAAGCATCAACGGCGCGGACACGTTCAGCGTGACGGCTTGCGCGATCGCGGCGACGTCCTGCCCTTCGACGGGACCGATCGGTTGCACCATGCCTGCATTGTTGAACAGCAGCGCGGATTGCGCACCCTTCAGGAAGTTGCGCAACGTGTCGCCGGAAAGGAATTGCGTGAGGCGTTCCGCATTCGACAGATCGACTTCGACCTGTTCGAAATCTTGCCGCCCGATGAGCGCGTCATTGCGTGAGCGCGAAATGCCGAGCACGGCGATGCCTTGCGCGAGCAGTTGTTCGGCGAGCGCCGCGCCGAGGCCGCGCGTATGACCGGTGACGATGGCGCGAACAGAAGTGGTAGCGTTCATGTCGAGGTTCTAAAGAGCCGTGGATGTGCCGGACATTTTCTCACGCGGCACTCACTCTTGCCGGAAGCGCTCGCGGTATTGCTTCGGCGTCGCGCCAATGCGCTTCGTGAACACGATGCGCATGCGGTCGGCCGTGCCGAAGCCACAATCGTACGCAATGGTCTTGAGCGCCGCGCCGCTGCTTTCCAGCAGCTTGCGCGCCGCGTCCATCCGCGCGCGCTCGACGAACTCATGCGGCGTCACGCCCGCATCCTGCACGAAGATCCGCGCGAAATTGCGCGCGCTCATTCCCGCGACGTCAGCCAGTTGCTTGACCGTGAAGTTCTCGCGGATGTTCGTCATCACGTGCGCCTGCACCTTTGCGACGGGCGATGTTTCGTCGGCGGGCGCGGTGAGATAAGGGCTGAACTGCGATTGCCCGCCCTGCCGCTGAGAGAACACGACGAGGCGCTTCGCCACTTTCAGCGCGGTCTGCGGGCCGTGGTCCTCGGCGACGAGCGCAAGCGCGAGATCGATGCCCGCCGTCACGCCCGCCGACGTCACGAGACGGTCGTCGCGCAGATAGATGCGATCGAAGTCGACGCGCGCTTTCGGGAATTGCGTCGCGAGTTGTTGCGCGTGCTGCCAGTGCGTCGTCACGTTGCGCTCGTCGAGCAGCCCTGCGTGACCCAACGCGAACGCGCCTGTGCAAATCGAGCCATAGCGCCTGCATTGCGATGCGACGTTCGCGAGCCAGTCCGTCAGGCGCGGATCGGGCACATTCTCCGGCAACGCAGGGCCGCCGGCGATCAAAGCGAGATCGAAGTCCGAGCGCTTCTGGTCGAACGTTTCGTCGGCGATGAACGTGATGCCGTTCGATGCGCGCATCGGCTTGGTGTCGGCGGCGAGCAGCGTCACTTGATAGCGGTCGTTGCCGTCGATGAAGCCGTTCGCTTCGGAGAAGACATCGACGGGACCGGCGACATCCAGCGCCTGGACGCCCGGAAAGATCGCTATGGCGACGCTCGGCATTCGATGACCTCGCAGGCAACGCGTTGAAGAGAGCGCACAGGATAGCAAAACCGCTTTTGAGGCCGACGCGCAGGCAGCCACGCCGCGCAGCGCGAATAGCGGAGATGTTTCCACCGAAAGCATTCGAAGCGGGGTCACGGCACAATATCACGCATTGCAGTTTCGAGACTGCGCGTCATCGTATTCGCCATGACCCTGAAGAACCTCCACCGCCGCCTCGACCTCACGACTTTGCAGCTCTTCATCGCCGTCTATGAGGAAGGCACGCTGACGCGCGCCGCCGAACGCGAGGCCATCGCTGTATCGGCAGCCAGCAAGCGTCTGCTCGAACTCGAGCAGGCGGTCGGCGCGACGCTCTTTCAGCGCAACGCGCGCGGCATGACGCTCACGCCCGCAGGCGAAACGCTGCTGCATCACGCGCGCCGCGTGATGCGCGGCATCGAAAACATCGGCATCGAGCTTGCGGGCCACGCGAGCGGCGTGCGCGGTTACGTGCGGATGATGGCGAACCTCTCCGCGATCGTCGAATTCTTGCCTGAAGATTTGCGCGCGTTTCTCGCCGTCAACGACCGCGTGAAGATCGATCTCGAAGAGCGGCCGAGCGGCGGTGTGGTCGAAGCCGTCGCGGACAGTCTCGCCGATCTCGGCATCTGTTCCGGTGAAGCGGACGCGCGCGGCCTCGAAGCGACGCACTATCGGCACGACGCGCTGTGTGTCGTGATGCGCGACGATCATCCACTCGCGGAACGCACGAGCGTCGCGTTCGCGGAAACGCTCGATAGCGATCACGTCGGTTTGCATTCGGCCAGTTCGATCAACGCGCGCACGCACATGGCCGCGCGCCAGGCGGGCAAGCCGCTCAGGCTGCGCATCCACGTGCCGGGCTTCGACGCCGTGTGCCGTATGATCCAGGCGGGCATGGGCGTCGGCGTGCTGCCGATCAACGTCTATCGCATCATGGGGCGGCCTCTGGGCCTCGTCAGCGTCGCGCTCGAAGACGACTGGGCCGAGCGCGATCTCATCATCGTCACGCGCAACGCGGCGCGTCTTTCGCCCGTCGCAAAGCTCTTGTTCGACCATCTGCGTTCAGTCGAAGCCTTGTCCAGCAAGCCTTAGCACGGAGCGTTCGCGAACCGCGAACGGTCGTTGGCGAAATGCGGTTGGACGCTGCGGCGGCCGCGCTTCTAACCTTGTCTCCAACATGAATTCAGATTGGAGACAACATCATGAGTGGTCCGTTGCAGGGTATCCGCGTCGTCGAAATCGGCACGCTGATCGCGGCGCCGTTCGCCGCGCGGCTGCTCGCCGAGTTCGGCGCGGAAGTCATCAAGATCGAAGCACCCGAAACGGGCGACCCGCTGCGCAAATGGCGCAAGCTGCATGAGGGCACGTCGCTCTGGTGGTATCTGCAATCGCGCAACAAGAAGTCGATCTGCGTGAATCTCAAGTCGGCGGAAGGCGCCGACGTCGTCAAGCGTCTCGCCGCCGACGCCGACATCATCATCGAAAACCTGCGCCCTGGCGCGCTCGAAAAGCTCGGTCTCGGCTGGGACGTGCTGCACGCGATCAATCCGAAGCTCACGATGGTCCGCATCTCCGGCTATGGGCAGACGGGCCCGTATCGCGATCGTCCCGGCTTTGGCGCGATCGGCGAAGCGATGGGCGGCATCCGCTACACGACGGGCGATGTCGATGGCGCACCGGCGCGCGTCGGCGTGAGCCTCGGCGATTCGCTCGCGTCGCTGCATGGCGTGATCGGCGCGCTGATGTCGGTGCTGCGCGTGAAGACAGGGCAGGGCGACGGACAGGTGGTGGACGTGTCGCTCGTCGAGAGCGTGTTCAACCTGATGGAAAGCCTCGTGCCCGAATTCGATCTGCTCGGCCATGTGCGCGAACGCAGCGGCGGCGCGCTGCCGGGCATTGCGCCGTCGAACACATATCGCACGGAAGACGGCGGCTTCGTCGTGATCGCGGGCAACAGCGACCCGATCTTCAAGCGGTTGATGCATGTGATCGGCCGCCCCGATCTCGCCGACGATCCCGCGCTTGCCCGCAACGATGGCCGCGTCGCGCAGACCGCGATGCTCGATGCCGCGATTACCGCGTGGACCTCGCATCATTCGATCGACGACGTGCTGGCTGCGCTCGAAGGCGCGGAAGTGCCGTCGGGCCGCATCTACTCCGTTGCCGACATCGTCGCCGACCCGCACTATCAGGCCCGCGAGATGTTGCTGAAGGCCGACTTGCCGGGCGGCGCGTCGGTGAAGATGCCGGGCATCGCGCCGAAGCTGTCCGAGACGCCCGGCGAAGTGCGCTGGCAAGGGCCGACGCTCGGCGAGCACACGTCGAGCGTGCTGGCCGATCTCGGCTATGAACAAAGCGAAATCGAGCGGCTGCGCCGCGAAGGAGCCGTGCAATGAATTTTGACGACGATATCCGGTTCGACAAGCTGATCGTGCAGGAAGTCGCGCCGCGCGATGGCTTGCAGATCGAACCGACGTGGGTCGAAACGGCCGACAAGATCGCGCTGATCGATCAGCTGTCGACGGCGGGCTTCACGCGCATCGAAGCGGGCTCGTTCGTCTCGCCGAAAGCGATTCCCGCGCTGCGCGACGGCGAAGCGGTCTTCACGCAAATCCAGCGACGCGAAGGCGTGATCTTCGTTGCGCTCGTTCCGAACGTGAAGGGCGCCGAGCGCGCGCTCGCTGCGCGCGCCGACGAGCTGAACCTCGTGATGTCCGCGAGCCAGACGCATAACCGCGCGAACATGCGGATGAGCTGCGAAGCGTCGCTCGATGCATTCGGCGATATCGTGCGGCTCGCGCGGCACTTGACGGTGTCGTTGAACGCGACGGTCGCGACGGCATTCGGCTGTCCGTTCGAAGGTGCGATCGACGAAGACCGCGTGGTGTCGATCGTCGACACGTACCGTGAAATGGGCATCACCGGCATCACGCTCGCCGATACGACGGGCATGGCGAACCCGCGCCAGGTTGCGCGCCTCGTCAAGCGCATGCTGCAACGCGTGTCTGCCGACGCGCTCACGCTGCACATTCACAACACGCGCGGCCTCGGTCTAGCGAACGTGCTGGCCGCATACGAAGCGGGCGCGCGCCGGTTCGACGCGGCGCTCGGCGGCCTTGGCGGATGCCCGTTCGCGCCGGGCGCGTCGGGCAACATCTGCACGGAAGACCTCGTCAACATGTGCGATGAAATGGGCATTCCGACGGGCATCGACTTGCAGAAGCTGATCGCGTTGTCGCGCACGCTGCCCGCACTGCTCGGTCACGACGTGCCGGGGCAACTGATGAAGGCAGGGCGCAATTGCGACGTGCATCCCGTGCCCGATTACGTGCGGGCCATCTGACGCATTTCATTTACTTCGACAACAACACGTGGGACGGGAGTGAGTGCTCTGCATGGGACTGGAGTAAGTGCTGAAGCACTAACTCCAGTCGACAGCTAAAGCGTGAACTTCCGTCGACCGCTTTGCATGGGACGGGAGTAAGGCGCTAAAGCGTGAACTTCCGTCGACCGCTTTGCATGGGACCGGAGTAAGGCGCTGAAGCGCCAACTCCGGTCGACATAGGAGACAAAACATGAGCACACCAGGCGCAGTAGCGGCCGACGGCCGCGACGACAAGCTATCGGCGACAGCCGACATCATCAAGAAGGTAGCGTGGCGGTTGATGCCGCTCATCATGATCTGCTACCTGTTCGCATTCTTCGACCGCATCAACATCAGCTTCGCGAAGTTCCAGCTGCAAAGCGATCTCGGCTTTTCCGATACCGCGTATGGCCTTGGCGCGAGTCTCTTCGTGATCGGCTATGTGCTCTTTGAAGTGCCGAGCAACATGCTTCTGTACAAGGTCGGCGCGCGCAAGTGGATCGCGCGGATCATGATTTCATGGGGACTCGCGACGGCTGCGATGGTCTTCGTCACGAACGAGTGGCAGTTCTATGGACTGCGCTTCGTGATCGGCGCGATGGAAGCGGGCTTTGCGCCGGGCGTGCTCTACTATCTGACGCTGTGGTTTCCGGCGAGCTATCGCGGACGTATCACGTCGCTGCTGTTTCTCGCATCGGCGTTTTCGGGTCTGGTCGGCGCGCCGATTTCGGGTCTCGTGCTCGGTCAGATGGACGGCGTATTCGGCATTCGCGGCTGGCATTGGCTCTTCATGCTGGGCGGCTTGCCGTGCGTTGCGCTCGGCATTCTCGTGTTGAAGGTGCTGAAGGATCGGATCGACGATGCAGGCTGGCTGTCGCCCACCGAGAAGACGTATCTGTCGGCTCAGGTCGCGCAGCAGGCGCAGCCGACGGCGCACGGTCACTCGCTGCTCGGCGCGATCCGCACACCTGGTTTTCTGACGCTGGGCCTCGTCTATTTCCTCATTCAGATCGCGTCTTACGGCCTCAATTTCTGGGCGCCGCATCTGATCCGCAGCGCCGGCACGCAAAGCCCGACGATCATCGGTCTGCTGACGGCCGTGCCGTATATCTGCGGCGCGATCTGCATGGTGGTGGTGGGGCGGATGTCGGACGCATCGGGCGAGCGTCGCAAGTTCGTGAGCGTGTTGCTGGTGATGGCGGCTGTCGGGTTCTTTGCCGCGGGCTTCTTCGACAAGCAGACCGTGATGCTCGTGGTCGCGCTCGCCGTGCTCGGCGCGGGCGTGATCGCTTCAATTCCCGCGTTCTGGGCGCTGCCGCCGAAGCTCGTGACGGGCGCGGGTGCCGCGGGCGGAATCGCGCTGATCAATACGCTGGGACAGTTGGGCGGAATCGTGAGCCCGGTGATGGTCGGGCGCGTGCGCGACGTGACGGGAAGCACGACGCCTGCGTTGTATGTGATCGGCGCGTTGAGCCTGATCTGCGCGTTGATCGTTCTGTATGGTCTGCCGCAGTCGTTGCGGCAGAAGGATCATACGGGGCGGGTGGAGGGGTGATGGATTCGTGATCCGATGATAAAAAAACGCACGGCAACACGCCGTGCGTTCTTCATTTCAAGCCTGCATTTCAAGCCCTCAACTTCCCCGCTGCCGCATCCTCCCGCGACTGTATTTGCAACACGGCATCGCGCTTATCCAGCAGATGCTGTCGCAAGATCGCGCTAAGACGTTTGCCGTCGCGTGCCTCCAGCGCCTTCAGCATTTCATCGTGATCGTGAATCGCGCGATCCCACTTCGGGGTCTGAAAGTTCGAGCGAAAGCGCAGCGCCTGCAATCTGCGATTCACCGCGACATACGTCTGACGCAGTGCCGAATTGCGCGCGGCCTCGTTGATCTTGTCGTGAATCGCCTGATTACGGCTGTAGTAGCCGGCCAGATCGTTCTGCGTGCGGCACGCGAGCATCGCATAGTGCAGCGCCTTGATTTCCGTCAGCTCGGCAGCCGTCATGCGCTCGGCGGCCAGCTCGCCTGAAAACGCCTCGAGTCCGCTCATCAGCTCGAACGTTTCGCGTATCTCCGCTTCCGACATCTTCGACACCGACGCGCCGCGATTCGGCTCGATCTCGATCAGCCCTTCCGCCGCGAGCACCTTCAGCGCCTCGCGCAACGGCGTGCGCGAAATGCCGAGCGTCTCGCACAACTCACGTTCGTTCAGCTTCTTGCCCGGCTCCAGCACGCCTTCGACGATGAAGCGCCGGATGTGTTCGACCACCGTGTCGTGCAGACGCTGGCGTTCGACCTTCGGCATCAGGGGAGGCGGTGTCACGCCTGCGTCAATGTCCGAATTTTGCATGCAAAAATCCTCGCGCGATATGCACCGATTTTAAAGCATGTGAACCCTTTCTAGGAAACACACGGGTAAACACTGCCTTGGGGCAAACATGATCCATTGTTATAGTTTTTTGCATGCAAAATTCAATCGAGGAGATCGACCGATGCTGAAGCTCGACTTTCATCCCGCAGGCCGCCACTTTTTGCAGATACCGGGCCCGAGCCCGGTGCCCGACCGCATCCTGCGGGCGATGAGCTATCCGACCATCGACCATCGCGGTCCGGAGTTCGGCGCGCTGGGCCTGAAAGTGCTCGAAGGCATCAAGAAGATCTTCAAGACGCAGCAGCCCGTCGTGATCTATCCGGCGTCGGGCACGGGCGCCTGGGAGGCCGCGCTGTCGAACACGCTGAGCCCTGGCGATCACGTGCTGATGTACGAGACGGGCCACTTCGCGACGCTGTGGAAGAAGATGGCCGACAACCTCGGCCTGAAGCCGGAGTTCCTCGGCCTGCCCGGTATCGAGGGCTGGCGGCGCGGCGTGCAGCCGCAGATGATCGAAGCGCGTCTGCGCGAAGACACGCAGCATGCGATCAAGGCTGTGTGCGTCGTGCACAACGAAACGTCGACGGGCGTCACGTCCGACATCGCCGCCGTGCGCCGTGCGATCGATGCGGCGGGCCATCCGGCGCTGCTGCTCGTCGATACCATCTCGGGCCTCGCGTGCGCCGACTATCGCCACGACGAATGGGGCGTGGACGTGACCGTGTCCGGCTCGCAGAAGGGCCTGATGCTGCCGCCCGGCATCAGCTTCAACGCGGTGTCGCAGAAGGCGATCGAGGCCGGCAAACACGCGAAGCTGCCGCGCGCGTTCTGGGACTGGGCCGAAATCATCGAAATGAACAAGAGCGGCTACTGGCCGTACACGCCGAACACGAATCTGCTGTACGGGCTCTCGGAAGCGCTCGACATGATTCTCGGCGAAGGGCTCGACAACGTGTTCGCGCGTCACGACCGCCTTGCCGAAGCATGCCGGCGCGCAGTGCGCGCGTGGGGCCTCGAAATTCAATGCGTCGATCCGTCCGTCTACAGCCCCGTGCTGACGGGCGTGATGATGCCGGACGGCATCGATGCCGATGCCGTGCGCAAGGTCATCTACGAACGCTTCGACATGTCGCTCGGCACGGGTCTCGGCAAGATGAAGGGGCGCATGTTCCGCATCGGCCATCTGGGCGACTGCAACGACCTCACGCTGATGGCCACGCTCGCAGGCGTCGAGATGGGCCTGCAACTCGCGGGCGTGCCCGTCGCCAAGAGCGGTCTGCACGCCGCGATGGAGTTCCTGATGTCGCAGCCGAACACGCCGAAACTCAAGGCGGCCGCGTGATCCGCCGATAAACACCAGCGATGAAGGAAGCGAACCACAGCGTTTCCATCATTCGAAGACGATGACGAGACGTAGTGACCGACACGCCTCGTCAACGCGACACACGACCACAAGAAAGAAGCACGCAAGCGAACAGCACCACAAACGCGATCAACGCAAACGGCAGACCACGCAGACGTCGGCTCGCGCGGCATCACGGCTGAACAAGCCCGCGCGAGCGCGCCGTCACAAGCAACGGAGACAGACGATGAAGCGGTTTCGTGTGAACAGTGCGACCAGTATCGTTCTACTGATGCTATGCATCATGTACTTCATCACCTACCTTGACCGCGTCAACGTCAGTACGGCGGCTGCGGGCTTCGGCAAGGAGTTTCATCTTTCGCATACGGAAGTCGGCCTCGTCTTTTCGGCCTTTGCATATCCGTATCTCGTGTTCCAGATCATCGGCGGCTGGGTCAGCGATCGCTTCGGTGCCAAGCGCACGCTGCTCGCGTGCGGCGCGATCTGGGCCCTCGCCACGCTGTTGACGGGCTTCGCGGGCGGTCTGATCTCGCTGCTCGTCGCGCGCGTGCTGCTCGGCTTCGGCGAAGGCGCGACGTTTCCTGCCGCGACGGCTGCGATGTCGCGCTGGGTCGCGAAAGAGAAGCGCGGCTTTGCGCAGGGCATCACGCACGCGGCGGCGCGCATCGGCAATGCCGTGGCGCCCGGCGTGATCGTGCTCGTGATGACGACGTGGGGCTGGCGTGAATCGTTCTATATCTGCGGCGCGTTCAGCTTGCTGTGGGTCGTCGTGTGGGCGCTGACGTTCACCGAGCATCCGAAAGAGCATCGCCGCATCACGCAGGCGGAACTCGACATGCTGCCCGCGCCGAAGCCCAAAACCGCAAACGTGCCGTGGAAAGCTCTTTTCAAGCGCATGGCGCCCGTAACCATCGTGTACTTCTGCTATGGCTGGACGTTGTGGCTCTTCTTGAGCTGGATTCCGCAGTACTTCCTGCATAGCTATCACCTCGATCTGAAGAAGTCGGCTGTGTTCGCTTCGGCGGTGTTCTTCGCGGGCGTGATCGGCGATACGCTGGGCGGCATCGTCACCGACAAGCTCTTCGAGCGCACGGGCAGCCTCAAGCGCGCACGCAGCTGGATGGTGTCGATCTGCATGCTGCTCACGCTTGCGTCGCTGGTGCCATTGATGCTGACGCACAACCTGTATGTGTCGATGGTGTGCCTGTCGTCGGGATTCTTCTTTGCCGAGATGACGATCGGGCCGATGTGGGCGATTCCAATGGACATCGCGCCGGAACACTCGGGCACCGCGAGCGGCATGATGAATACGGGCTCGGCGCTCGCGGCGATCATCTCGCCTGTGCTGTCGGGCTATCTGATCGATTCGTTCGGCAACTGGGAACTGCCTTTCGTGGGCAGCATGTTGCTGATGGCAATCGGCGTCGTGCTCGCGTTCCGCATGCAACCGGAAAGCCGTTTCGCAGTCGGCGCGGAGCCGAGCGCACAACCTGCCACGCGCTTCAACGCGTGAACCTTGCTACGTCTGAATGAACATGCTGAGCCGACAACTCGCCGACGCGCGCGCCGATCACACGACGCTCGCGTCGCTCCCGACGGAACTGATTCCCGCCGACGCAAGCGCCGCTTACGCGATTCAGCACGAACTGCTGGCATTGCGCGGCGCGCGCATCGGCGGCTGGAAAATCGGCGCGAAATCCGCCGAGGGCGCGATTCAGGGCGCGCCGCTGCCGTCGACCGATCTGCATGTCGACGGCGCGCGTCTGCCGCGCGCTCATTACAAGCCGCTCGGCCTTGAACTGGAAATTGCGTTCCGCTTCAACCGGCGTTTCGAACCGTCTGAGGACGCGTATCACGAAGTGGAAGTGCTCGACGCAATCGACTCGATGGCGACCGCGGTCGAAATCGTCGCGAGCCGCTTCGCGCAGTGGCCCAATGTCGACAAGCTCGCGCAACTCGCGGACTTGCAGAACCACGGCGCGTTGATCGTCGGTGAGTTCACGAAGTACCGGGGCGATTTTCCGTTTGTCGCACCCTCGCTTGCTTTCACGTTCGAAGGGCGCGACGTCTTGAAGGCGGCGCCGTCGAATCCGTGCGGCGACCCGCGGCGTCTGCTGACGTGGCTCGTCAATCACTGCACGCAGCATCGCGGCATTGTCGTGACGCCCGACATGATCGTGACGACGGGTTCGTATACGGGCATGTTCTTTCCGCAGGAGGCGGGCATCGCGCGCGGACACATCGAAGGGCTCGCGCCCGTCAGCGTCACGCTCGAATAGTCCCGCTTTTCAGGGCTCGCCTATCGCCTATAAGCCTCGCCTTCCAGGCATTCTCACAGGCCGAAGCACATGTCGAACGCCAACTCCACTCTGCTCATCAAACCGATCCATCTCGTGCCTTCGTCGGCGCGCATGGGTACGCCGCTCGCGAACCGGCTGCGCAAGGAATTGCGCGGCGATGTGCTGTTCGATGCCGCGAGCCGTGGCCGTTATTCGACGGATGCGTCGATCTACCAGATCACGCCGATCGGTGTCGTCGTGCCGCGCGATCAGGACGATCTGCGCGTCGCGCTGGACATTGCGCGCAGCGAGCATGTGCCGCTGCTCGCGCGCGGCGCGGGTTCGAGCCAGTGCGGGCAGACAGTGGGCGAGGCGCTCGTCGTCGATACGAGCAAATGGCTCAATCAGGTCATCGACTTCGACAAGGACAAGCGCACGGTGACGGTCGAGCCCGGCATCGTGCTCGATCATCTGAATGCGTGGCTGAAGCCGCATGGCCTGTGGTTTCCCGTCGATGTGTCGACGGCGGCGCAATGCACGATCGGCGGGATGGCGGGCAACAACTCGTGCGGTTCGCGCTCGATCGAATACGGCAACATGGTCCACAACGTCGAAGCGATCGACGCGATTCTCGCAGACGGCACGGAAGCGCACTTCGCTTCGCTGCGCAGCGCGCCGCAGGGCGCGCGTTTGCAGCAGATTCTCGATGGCGTGAAGGCGATTGCGCTGCGCGAGCGCGATGAGATCGCCGCGCAGGTGCCGAAGGTGCTGCGTCGCGTCGCGGGCTACAACATCGATCTGTTCGATTGCCAGAATCCGCGCGCCTATACCGACGATGGCTTTGCGAATCTCGCGCATCTGCTCATCG
The DNA here is from genome assembly GCF_040965635.1 of Paraburkholderia phymatum. GTDB lineage: Bacteria > Pseudomonadota > Gammaproteobacteria > Burkholderiales > Burkholderiaceae > Paraburkholderia > Paraburkholderia phymatum_B. The sequence goes on along the minus strand of NZ_JBFRCH010000008.1, from coordinate 229,663 downwards.
GCTCGGAGGGCACGCTCGCGTTCAGCCGCCAGTTGACGCTGAAGCTCGCGCCACTGCCCGCGCACAAGACGCTGGGCGTGGTGAACTTCCCGACGTTCTGGCAGGCGATGGAGCTGACGCAGCACATCGTGAAGCTCAAGCCCGTTGCCGTCGAACTGGTCGATCGCACGATGATCGATCTCGCGATGAGCAATCCTTCGTTCAGGCCGGTGATCGAAAAGGCGCTGGTCGGCAGGCCGGAAGCGATTCTGCTCGTCGAGTTCGCGGGCGAGCATCGCGATGCGCAGCTTGCGTCGCTCAAGCAGTTGACGGAACTGATGGCCGATCTCGGTTTGCCCGATTCCGTCGTGCAGATGCCCGACGCCGCTGAACAGAAAGCGCTGTGGGAAGTGCGCAAGGCGGGCCTGAATATCATGATGAGCATGAAGGGTGACGGCAAGCCCGTGTCGTTCATCGAAGATTGCGCAGTTCCGCTCGAACATCTCGCCGAATACACGAGCCGGCTGACGGACGTGTTTCATCGCAACGGCACGGAAGGGACGTGGTATGCGCATGCGAGCGTCGGCACGCTGCACGTGCGGCCTATTCTCGACATGCGCCGCGACGGCGCGAAGAAGATGCGTGCGATCGCGGAAGAAGCGGCCGCGCTCGTGCGCGAATACAAGGGCGCGTATTCGGGCGAGCATGGCGATGGCCTGTGCCGCGGCGAATGGGTTGCGTGGCAGTACGGTCCGCGTATCAATCAGGCGTTCAGCGAAATCAAGGCGCTCTTCGATCCCGACAACCGGATGAATCCGGACAAGATCGTGCGTCCGCCGAAGATGGACGACGCGCGCAACTTCCGCTTTGCGCCCAGATACAAGATACATTCGTTGAAGCCCGCGCTCGACTGGTCGTCGTGGAATGTCGAGCGCGATCCGCTGACGGGCGTGGAAACGGCGCCGGGAACGGGCAGCGATCTCGCGGGCGGCCTCGCGAAAGCCGTCGAGATGTGCAACAACAACGGGCATTGCCGCAAGTTCGATGCGGGCACGATGTGTCCGAGCTATCGCGTGACGAAGGACGAGCAGCATGTGACGCGTGGGCGCGCGAATACGTTGCGGCTTGCGCTGTCGGGGCAGCTCGGCGCGGATGGGCTCGCTAGCGAGGACGTGAAGGATACGCTCGATCTGTGCGTGTCGTGCAAGGGCTGCAAGCGCGATTGCCCGACGGGCATCGACATGGCGAAGTTCAAGATCGAGGCGCGCGCTGCATGGGCGCAAAAGCACGGCCTGCGTTTGCGCGAGAAGATGATCGCGTTCATGCCGCGTTATGCGGCGATGGCGGGCAGCATGCCGGGCGTGTTCGCATTCGCTGTGAACTTGCCATGGGTCAAGCACGCATTGGGCTTTGCACCGCAGCGTTCGTTGCCGCGCTTCGTCAAGCCGTTTCTGAGCAACGCCGATGTGAAGGCTGCATCTTTGAATGCGTCGAAAGAAGCACAGAAAGAAGTCCTGCTATTCGTCGATACGTTCAACAACAGCATCGAACCGGAGAATGCGCGCGCCGCGCAACAGGTGCTCGAAGCAGCGGGTTATACCGTGCACTTCAATACGCGTGCAGACGAGCGTCCTCTGTGCTGTGGGCGCACGTTCCTCGCAGCGGGTCTCGTCGACCAAGCGAAGCAAGAGGCGCGCAGAATGCTCGATGCGTTCGGGCCGTTTGTCGAGCGCGGCGTGTCCGTGGTCGGACTGGAGCCGTCGTGTCTGCTGTCGTTGCGTGACGAGTTTCTGCAATACGGCTTCGGAGAAGAAGCGGAGCATCTGTCGAAGCGTGCGATGCTGTTCGAGGAATTTCTCGTCAGCGAACAGAAGGCTGGTCGCCTGAAGCTCGAATTGAAGCCGCTAGGCGGTGGCGTGAATCAGGCGCTCGTGCATGGTCATTGCCATCAGAAAGCGTTCGATGCGTTATCGCCCGTGCAAGCCGTGCTGAAGTGGGTTCCTGAACTGAAGGTGTCGACGGTCGAATCGTCGTGCTGTGGGATGGCGGGCAGCTTCGGATATGAAGCGGAGCACTACGACGCGTCGATGGCGATGGCCGAGTTGTCGTTGCTGCCCGCCGTGCGCAAGATCGACGCGAATACGGTGATGGTCGCCGACGGGACGAGCTGCCGTCATCAGATTCACGATGGCGCGGGCGTGGAGGCGGTGCATGTTGCGCGGGTGTTGGTGCGGGCGTTGGGGTAGTGATTGCGGCGTTGACAGGCATTGGGTGCGGCCCACTTCCGCCTGCGCGGGCGGGCTTGCCCCGCCCGCAGATGACGCTGAATTGCGCGGCTCACAGCCCTGTTTTCTGCTCGTCCGTGGCGAGCAAATCGGCCGCTAACCGGTTGTAGCCCTGGGGCATTGCATCGCGTATGTCACCCGCGCCATACACCGTCGCGAAATAGACTGCGCCGTTGTACTCGATATAGGCACCCGCTGTGCCATTCCGGGAAAGATACCTGTACCCGCCCAGGGTCTGGATCGTGCCGCCAACGCGAGCCTGCGCCTGTTCCAGCGAAGCGAACCCCGTGTTGTTGCCGCTGAGCTCAAACATCAGGTGAGGAACCAGCACCTTCGCTGTCTGCCGATAGGTCTGCGCGCCCGCTGGCATCGGCGTAGTGTCGTTACCAAGCAGGAAGCTCAAGGCGTTGCCTCCCGCCTCGTCGATTCCGACTACCTTGTTGACTGGCTGGCCCGAGACGTCCTGAACCGTCAGCGTAATCTCGTACAGCGGCGCGGACATGCCGTTCATACCTAACTGATAGCCCTGCGATAGCCGCTGAAAAATCCGGGAATTGCTGCCGATGTCGCCGAAGTTGGGGTTGCGCGACATGAACAATCCTTCAGCCGTGATATAGCCTGTATCGACATCCGCGGCGTATGTGCCGAGGATGGTTTCAGACGACACGCTGAAGTTCGAATCAGTATCGCCTTTCACGTAGTAGCGGATTCGTCCAGTCCCTGTGGGATGCAGCCCTCCAGCAGGAGGCATGTTCGCACCAAACTCATAGTAGCCGGCCCCGCTGCCATCCATAAAGACGCCGTCGAAGAAACTGGCGTTTGTTGACGGCGTCGCTGACGGGGCCGACGACGAAGCACCCGAAGCGTTCGAGTCGGACGACGGATTGCCGCTGCTGCCACCACCGCACGCACTCAGCGCGACTGCGACCATTAATGCTGCGGACGCAGCGCCTTTACGTGCTATTCCGTGTCTCAGGTTCCATCGAAACAGCATCCTTCTTTCTCCTTTAAATTTCGACTCCTGTGTAATTAGCACATGGCAGTCCGTTGGTTTTCCGCACAATCAGAACTGCACCGTTGCCTGGACCCCGACCGTCACGCGCGCCGTGGGAAACCCGGCCGGTTTGTAAATGGGGGTTCCCGCGAACAGGTCATACGAGAGTCCCGCATACTTCGCCGGCACGCTGCCGCGAATGCCGATGACCGCGCCCGCCAGTAGCGTGCCCGCCAGTATTGCTGTGTTCGGGCCGAACACGCGTCCGTAGTCGATCCCCGCATAGAGAGCCTGTCCTGTTTGTCCTATCGGCCATTGCAGTTCGTTGCGCCAGTAGAAACCTTTCTCTGCCGCGAGCATCGTTTCGCCGTCGAAACCGCGCACCGTGTAGCGGCTGCCGATGGTCAGGTCGTCGATGAAGAACAGCGTGTCGTTCGTGAACTGGCCGTGAACCGTCGTCACGTAGCGGAAGTTCTGTGAAGCGATCGCGAACGGCACTGACAGGTTCGCGTCGAGCACGATCATCTTGTACAGGTACGTCGGAAGTGCGCGAGGTTTGCCGTCGTCCGTGGGTGCATACAGGTTCGGGTCAGGGTCGCCTCTCGCACCAAGGCCGTGAATGCCCTGTCGATACGCAAGCGTGCCGTCGAACTGGGCCGCGCCGAAGTAATGCCGATCGGTCAGGCCTGCTTCGATGAACGTGTTGTTGCGGTCCTGAATCGGGATCGTCGTGCCGTCAAGGAAGCTCTCGCCGAAGCGCTTCGATAGCTGGAATCCCACGCCAAAGGCATCGTTCTGGCCGCGCGAGAGCACGCGCGCGAGACGCAGCGCGGCCGTCTGCGCATTGCCGCTCGATGCAAATGTCTGGTTCACGCCCGCGATGTTCTGATAGTAGGTCTTCGTGTTGCCCGACAGCGTCGCGGTCCAGTAGCCCAACGGGACGGAATACGAACCGTTGAAGCCATGCGAGCCCAGCGTCTTGTTGCCAAACGACAGGTCCTGGTTCGCGCCGAGCGTCAGCACGTCGTTCAGTCCGAGCGGATTGTCGAGGCCGACACTGATATTGCCTTGCCACTTGCCCGTTGCCTTCGTGCCGCTGTTGTCGACCGACGCGACGAAGCTCCAGGGCTTCGCGCGCTTCACCGCAATGACGACATCGCTTTCGCCTGGCGCTTCCGTTGGTTCGATCTTCATGTCCACGTCTTGTGATGCGACGCGCTTCATCTGCTCCAGTCCCTGTTCGAGGTCGCGCAGGTTCAGCAGGTCGCCGTCGCGCGCGGGAAACGCGGACTTCCACGTACCGCGCGTGTCGGGATCGGCGAACGTGATCTTGCGGATGACACCCGGCACAAGCGCGAAGCGCAGCGTGCCGGAAGACAGGTTCTGCTCGGGCAGCAGCACGCGCGAGGTGACGTACCCACGGCTCAGGATGGTCTGCTGCAATGCCTTCGCGAGGACATCGATACCCTGTTTGCCGACACATGCCCCTGTGTAGTGCTGAAGCCACTCGCGCGCGAACGCGAAGCGGTCCTGGGGTTGCGCCGATGCCCCCTGCCGCGGGATAACGTTCGGCGGTGTCGTCGGCGCATAGAGCTCAAACTTCGTGATGACAAAGCACGGAGCCTCGGCGGGCAGGTCGGGAAAGATGCCATCCTTCGGTACGTCGAGCGCACGACCGGGGCGGCGACGGCTTTCTCGCGCGCCTGCGCGTCGCGGCGCCGCTCGACCTGCTGTTGCTGTTCAGCGTTCGTTCGGGCCGCTGCTGCCGTTTTGTCATCAGCCGTAAAACTCTGCTACGCGTATGCTGCTAAGGGCGCATACGAAGCAGCAAGTGAAGTCAGGACAAGCTGTTTGCAGATACTCATTTGTCTTGTTATATGTCTTTATTGTTGGGGCAAGAATAGCCGCTATCCAGACCGTTTCGGACTACTGTGATTCAAGCCGCCCATACCTCGGAATGTATTGACGAATCGACCATCGATCATCAAGGGCGGGTGGCAGCAGATACAGATGGTAATGGCGCAACGGAAGTGTCATGCCCCACGCGCGCTTGCCAATATCAAGCGAAACTGGCTGTGCGACGCTCAGCGCCGTTGCTTCGGCGTTGCAGCGGGAATCATCGCCTGGGCAGATAATAAGTGCTCCCTGGCGTTGAACGTCATCGACGCGCAGCCAAGGCGTGGCCTGCGGCGAGGCCATATCCCAGTAGCGGGTGTGACGGCCTGTGTAGAAAGCAAATGACTGCGCCTCGTGAACTGCTCCGGAAACGATGGGAACATCGGCTTTCCCGGTTCGCTGTTTCCAGATGGCGTTGGCCGCAGCGGAGAGTTCGGCGCGAGGTTCAGCCGCATCATCGGTATTCCGGCGCACACCTGCATAACCCGCTACTGCTGCACCAGCCAGAACGAGCAACCAGTAGACGATCAGTACGCGCACCGCGCGCTCCACTCGCAAGGACACGCTTGCGTGCTGAAGCGTTACGAGCCACAGCGGCGCGAGCGCGAACCACTGCGCCATCCCCCACACCGATGCCATCTGGGTTCTCGCGGCGACAGCGATCGCGCCGACCATCATTAGCGGACCAAGCGCGAGCCACCACAGGTCGGGACACGTTGACGGTCTGACGTAGTTCAACGCCATCCGTTTCGGCGCCTGCAGACGCGCCTTATCGACGAGAAGAACGACGAAGCCGAAGCTGGGCAGCAGATAGCCAATTTGCGCGAGCGTATAGATGCAGTACCGTCCGATTGCCGTCAGGAACGTACTCCCACGGGTGCGTTGCTCCGCATAACCAAAAGTCTGGAAATGATGCGTTACCAGCCAGTGGACATGCGGTAGCAATATGACGAGGCCCGCACCTGCGACGAGCAGCGATTGCCAGCCCAGTAATCGTGTGCGCCAGACCGGCCGCACAAACAATGCAACAAGAAGCGCGACTAGCAGTACCACCGAAAAATACTTTCCGAGAACGGCAGCACCGGCCAGCGCGCCAAGAGCAAGTGCAGACCGCCATCCCCCCGTTTGCATGAAGCGTACGAAAAAGTAGGCAGTCCATGGCCATACCGACAGCAGCACGGCGTTTGCATTGAATTTGATCGCGAGATTCGAATAGAGCGGGGAAACCGCCATCGCGAGCCCAGCTACGACCGCCAGCCGACGGGGCAGGAAACGACCTGCTAACGCGACAATCCCCAGCAGTCCGATCATCGCGTTGAGCGCTGATAGTGCAAAGTACGCGATATCAATGTGAGGAAATACCCGGAACCAAAGAGCGGTAATCCACGCGAAAAGCGGTGGATGCTTCGCGTAGCCCGCCTGCCATTCGATGCCCCACACGTAGTTCTCAACCATATCGCCCTGCGTGTCGAGATTTCCGCGCGAGAGCCACGCGGCAATCGTCCACACTACGGCATGAACTGGAAGCAGCGCGAGCAGGCGCAAAGCAACGGGTTCGGCAGCAGAGTCCGAGGGCGAATCAGCGGTGGTCTCGATTAGTATTGCGGTTTGCGTCATGTAAATATCTTCTTCGCGAATCAGATGCGGAAAGAGCACCGGTTTTCAGGTTTGGCGGATGCGGAACGTCCAGATGGCATTTGACGTGTAGGTCAGCACCAGCACGCAGCCTGTCGTTATGCATTGCGCGGGCAGCCAGGCCATGTGCGTCCAATGCGCGAGTGCAAACATCAGTGCTCCGTTCAGGCCGAGGCTGGCTGCCGCGGCCGTAAAAAATCGAGAAGCTGTCTTTCTGTGTGGCTGCGTGCTGCGAAACGTGAAACGATAGTTGAAGTAGTAATTGACGAGCGCTCCGGCGACCGCGCCAACACATGAGGCCGCGACGAGGCCAAGCATGTGCACTGACACGAGCGTGACAAGCACGAGGTACTGGACGAGCGTTCCTATCGCGCCGACGCACGCGTAGCCGGCAAATCGCAACATTGCGTACCGCATCACGGTTGACCCAGCCGGTATCTATCACGCACGACATAGACCGGGCGGTGCTTCGATTCCATGTAGATGCGGCCTACGTACTCGCCAATCACTCCAATGCCCACGAGTTGCATACCGCCAAGGAAGAGCACGGCGGTGATGATCGACGCGTAGCCGGGAACATCGACGCCTCTCAGCCATGTACGCACGATCAGATATCCCGCATAAAAGATCGCAAGGGCCGCCGTTATTCCGCCAATGTAAGTCCATACCCGCAGCGGTAATGTGCTGAAACTCGTCAATCCTTCTAGTGCGAGGTTCCAAAGCTTCCAGCCTGAGAACTTGGTCTTTCCGCAAACGCGGGAGCGCCGGACGTACTCAATTTGAGCGGTACGGAAACCGACCCAGGCGAACAGTCCCTTCATGAACCGCCGGTTTTCTGGCAACTGCTTCAGCGACTCCACCACCTGCCGGGACATCAGCCGAAAGTCGCCCACGTTCTCTGGAATCACGATGTCCGCGACGGCATTGTGGACGCGATAGAAAAGCGCTGCAGTTCCCCGTTTTGCAAAGGAGTCGGTGCTTCGCTCCACACGCTTCGCGACTACAACGTCGTATCCATCGCGCCATCGCTCGACCAATTGCGCGATGACTTCTGGCGGGTCCTGAAGATCGGCGTCGAACGGAATCACCGCAACTCCCTCGGCGTCGTCGATGCCAGCAGTAAGTGCCGCTTCCTTGCCGAAGTTGCGTGACAGATCGATCACGCGGACGCGGAAGTTGGCTATGCAGGCGGCAAGCATGAACGGGCCGCTGATCGCAGCGACCGACATGTTCTGCTGGCTGACCTTCGCGAGATAGACGACGGGCACGAGCACCGACTGCCCGTCGTCTATCTCGGTCTGCATGATGATGACGTTGCTCGTGAGCGCCGCCACCTGTTCTGGCGACAGGGGCTCATGCCAAGCGCAAGATTCAGCGATTGCGAGAGCGACGCGCCTGCCGCAAGCAGAGACTGGTACATCGACTGGAGGTCGGTGTACGGGCCGAGCATCGCCTTGCCCGTTAGCGACGTGATCTGGTTGCGCACGAGTTGCTGCTCGTAGAAGCCGTCGCCGAGGCGCTTTTCCGTCGTCTGCGGATTCAGGCCAAGCTGTTGCAGGTAGTAGTCGCTCGAAATGAACGTCTTCTGGTTCGTGAAGGCCGGATTCGTTTCGATCAGGTAGGGCGCGCCCGGCATGGTTGCCGGACTGAACAGTCCGCCCTGGCGAACGGTGAGGTTTTGCCGGACGTTCTGCGCCGTGGCGCTGGCGATAACGGGGTTGACCATGCCCGAGCCGCCATTGACGGTAGCCGCGCCGGACTTCGCGCCGCTTGCGCTGCCGCTTACGCCGCTGACAGTGACACTGGACAATGCCTGACCAGGCGCGAGACCTAGCGACGGGATGCCCGCGTTGCCCGCCGTGTTGTTGATCGATACACCCGTGCCGGAAAGCGAACCGCCCGCGACGAACGTCGATTCGTAGCCCGGCAGCGCGTAGGTGCGGATATCGGCAGGCGCGGCCTGGGCGTAGCCGCCCGGATGGGAGCCAGCGAACGGGGCGTCGCCAAACGGCAACGTCCAGTCCCCAATGCTATGGTCATAGTTCGTGTAGTGATAGTACCCGGAGTACGTTACCTGTACCTGGGGCGCGGTCTGCCCTTGCCAGCTGCTCTGGTCGAGCGTCACGGGCGCGGCGATGTTGCCAGCCGCCGCGACCGCACTCCAGTAGTTCTGGAACAACCCCACGTTCGACGCGTCGAGGTTGCCACCGGCGATGATCTGTGCCTGCGGGCTGATGCCCGTGATCAGGTTCGCGAGCGCCACGCCCGTAAAGGTCGTGTACTGGTAGCCGCTGTTCCATTGGCCGCCGTGTGGAGGCTGGGTATACGCGCCGCCGACGAGGCTCGGGTCTCCCTGGGAGGACCAGCCGACATACGGATGCCCTGCGGAGCAGGCGGTCACGTCGAGGGCCGTGCAGCCGGACAGGCTGATGCCGAGTTGGGCGAGCAGAGTTGGGTCGACCGGCTGGTTAAGACCGGTCGTCGTCATCGTCGTTCGCGAATTCGTCACCTGACTGGCGTGCAGTTCCATGTCGCCGGCCGATTCGATGAGGCCCGACTGGTTACGGATAGCGTTCGCATTCGAGTAACTGCCGTCCGCATTCTTTCCGCCAGCCAGCACGACCTTGCCGAGACCATAGATAGCGGTCGTCGCCTGCGTGTCGGTCGCCGTGGTGCCGTCGCGGTTCTCGATATCGGGCGCGAGCAGTTCAAGTTTGCCGTGGCTGTCCGTAGCGCCTATGAGCGCGGTCGGCCCGACGTTGGTAATGCTGCTGTTCGCATTGAGTGACACGCTGCCGCCCACGATGGCGTTCGTGTTTTCCAGCGTGTTCGAATGCGTGGTGAGCGTGCCGCCCGCCATCATCACGCCGCTGTTTTCGATATCGCCCGCGTTGACGTTCAGGTCGTTCACCGCCTGGACGACTGCGCCATTGGTGAAGGTGCCAGGCAGCGTAAAGGACAGGTTGTGACCCGCGTTGAACTGCACATCGGCGGTGGGTGCGAAGTCGCCCTGGAGGCTCACCGCCACGTCATTGGCGGCGTTATAGGCCCCGCCGCCCGTGAGCGTCGATGCACTCACCGACAGGTCGTGTGTGGCACCCATCTGGCCGTTTGTGTTGTTGATCGCGCCCGTGGTCGTAACCGTCACGTCTCCCGTCGTCCGCGCAACGTTACCGATTGCGCCGTTTGTGTTGTCCAGCGTATCGCCCGCCACTGCGACGTTCGCGCCGCTCACCTAGCCGCCTTGGGTATTCACGATCGATGACGCGTTCACATCGACATCGCCATTTCCCGTGACCTGGCCGCCGCTGTTCACGAGTGCGCTGCCGCCCTGTACGGTCGTGTTGCCGGTGCCGAGGTTGCCGATGACGCCGTTCGTGTCGTCAATCGATGCAGCCTGCACGGCAAGCGTGCTGGCGTCGCCTGCCGCGGCCGTACCCGACTGTATCTGTCCGTTCACGTTCGTCAGCGCAGCGCCACTGGTGAGCGAGAGGGACGACAGCGTGCGCATGGCGCCGGACGTATTGTTCACGCCGCCCGCGATGATGGCCGTGAGATTCCCGAGTGCCGCCAGCACGCCCGTGGTGTTGTCGAGACTCCCGGCCCGCGCAATGAGCTGGCCTGCCGTGATGACCTGGCCGCCCACGTTCGTGAAGGTGCCCGCACCGTTGCCTGGCGACAGCGTGAACGTGCCCGTTCCGGCGTGGAGGATCGATCCGCCGTTGTTGTTGATGGCCCACGGCGTGAGGCTGAAATCCGTGCTGTTGGTTTGCAGCGTGCCGCCCGCCGAATTATCGAAGGTGCCGCTGATGGCAAGGCCCATCGGCCCCGTGCCATATTGCGTAATCGAGCCGCCGCGATTCAGGAGGTCCGTTGCGGATAGTGCAAGCTGGTTCGCCTCGATGTCGCCAGCGCTGTTGTCCAGTGTGCCGGTCGTCGTGATTGACAGGTCCGGCGCAACAATCTTGCCGCCGTTGCTGGTCATCGAGCCGGTATGAATCGTTTCCTTCGAACCTGCGCCGAGTTCACCCCTGTCGTTCGTGAGCGTGCCGCTCGTCACGCTCAGGTTCGTGTTCGACAGTACCTTGCCGTTGGTATTGTTCAGCGCGCCGCCGACCGTCGCCGTGATGCTGCCCTGGCCTGAAACGGAGCCGTTCGTATTGTTGAACGCGCCTGCCTGCGCAACGACGTTGCCGTTGCTGGTCGCCGCGCCGCCCACCTTCGATATCGCGCCCGCGCCGTTGCTCGCGTTGATCGTCAGCGTGCCCGTGCCGGCATGGGTGACTGCACCCGCGTCGTTGTTAATCTGTGCGCCCGTGATAGTCAGGTCCAAGGCGTTCGACGGGATCTGCCCGCCGTCCGAGTTGTCGAGCTTGCCGCCCGCGCTGACCGTTTGCGCGGAAGTGCCCGATTGGGTGATCGCGCCGCTCTCGTTGATGAGGTCGCCCGGTGTCAAAACGGCAACCACATTTCCGTAGATGTTGCCATTCGAGTTGTTGACAGAGGCGCCGGAAACCGTGGTGGTTGTGCCCGAGAAGGTGCCGCCCGCATTGGAGAGTGCGCCGCTCGCCGTGGCCGTGAGCGCGCCGCCCGCCGAGGCCGTTCCGCTGTTGACCAGACTCGACGCCGAGAATGCCAGTGAGCCGACCGCGCTGAACTGCCCGAGGTTCGTGAAGGCGTAGGCATTCGCCTGCACGTTGCCGTTGCCGCCTATTACGCCGCCGATGCCGTGTTCAGCAGCGTGCCCGTAATGCCAAGGTTCAGGCCGTCGCCATTCAATGACGTGATATGGCCCGCCGTATCGTCCAGTGATGCGGCGTACAGTCCGAAACCCGCTGCGCTCTGCATGGTCCCCTGGTAGTTGGAGACCGTGCCCCCGTGAATCTGCATCGCGCCCTGCGATACAAACTGGCCGCCCTGGTTCGACAGGGCACCGGCCGCCGTCGCATTGAGCGGTCCCTGTGCCGACACGTTGCCCGCATCATTCGAGAGGGTGCCCGCGCCGAGCGTGACGGCAACGCCAGTCATCGTGCCGTTGTCGTTGACCAGTGCGCCTGTCGCTGTGCATTGACCGTGCCCCCGGCGCTCGTGGTCGCACCGGCAAGGTTCAGGTCGCCCGCGCTGGCATTCAGCGTGAGATTGCCGTTCGCCGCCGTCTCGCTGCCCGCGAGATTGACGCCGCTGCCCGAGAGCGTCGCATTGCCGCCCGCAACATTTTCGCCGGTCGCACTCAAGTGGCCAGTCGTTGCAACATTCAGGTCGCCCGCGTTACCGACCGAACCATCGCTGTTCACGCCCGCGCCGAGCGTGCCCGTCGATGCGACGCTGCCCGCGCTGATGGTCGTGATCTGCTTCGCGGCGAGCGTGCCGCTGTTGATGAGCGCGCCCGACGTGTTCACGCTGACGTTCTGCTGCGCGTAAGTCGTGCCGCTGTTGCCGATGCCATCGCGCGCATTCGCGGCGATGTTACCGCTTGCGTTCGTCTGTCCCGCGAGCACGAGCTGGCCTTGTGTCGTCAGGATGAGGTCGCCTGCCTGTGCCGCGAGCACGCCCCTGTTCGACACACCGACGCCGTTCTCCATACCCACCAGCCAGATGCGGTTCGCGAACATGCCGCCCAGGTTGCTCACGTCGATGGACACGCCAGGCGCGGGGCCATTGCTCGCGATCGGCGTCGCGTTGAGCGTGTCGTGGTCGATGCCGTTCGCGCCCGTGATGACGTTCAGGTTCTTCGCGTAGATCGCGGCATTGGCCTGAACGGCACGCGCCAATAAATCAACCTGATCGACATTCGAAGCATTGAACCCCACGCCCTGGACCGTGATGTTGCCCTGGGTCACGTTGAATCCCGACACCGAACCGTCCGGCGCGAAGTTCGGCGTGCCCGTCGTCAGGACCGCGCGCGAAGTGTTGATGAAACCCGCGCCGTCCAACAGTAGTCTATTCGGATTCGCGACGATGACTTCGGCGCTGCGGCCTGCAACTTCGAGATAGCCGCGCAGTTGAGACGGCGAATTGCTGTTGACCTGGTTGACGATCACGCGCGCCGAGTCGTTCGGCCCGAAGTTCGGGTTGCCGTTCACGTAGCCCGCAAGTTGCGTGTTCGTGATCGTCGGCGAGTTGTTCAGTATCGCGCCCCGGTTCGATACGTCGAACTGGTTGTAGGTGTTCATCGACACGCCCGAGCCAGACGGACGGTTGATGTTGACCTGTGGCAGCCCATTCGCCGTTGAAATGACGGAAGGTGCATGCGTGCCGCCCGGCACGATCTGCGCGAACGCAAGCAGCGGCGCGACGGCCATCGGCAGCGCGACGAGACTGCGAAGCGGTGAGCGTGTTTCCTTTATTGACGTACGGCCTGCGCGCGTCTCGCCCGATTTACCCGTAGCGGTTGCGGTTTCCTCGACGGCCACGAGCATCCCGCGAATCCGGCTGAATACAAGCCGGCAATTATTATTGTTCATTTACTTTGGTATACGAACTAAACGAGATCGTAAACCTAATCGAAGATGCGCAGCGTTTCTGTCAACGTTTGTCAAACGCTAGCGCGGGCGCAACTCTCCAAGAGAAATCGATGTTTTCTGATTGTTGGCCGCGTAAATTGCGTTTACCGGGCAGACGAAAAAAAGCCCGCGATTGAGGCGGGCTGAATAGCGGTGTTCAATCCACTGGATTTGCGAGTCAGGCGGGCCACGCAGCGATGCCTTCCGCCGTATGCCCATGCGCTGACAGGGACGAAAGGCGAAGTGAACTTACAATAAAAAATCTCAACGCGCGACATCCCGCAAGAACTCGGACACCTTCGCGAGCCCCGCAACCAGCACATCGCGATTGTTCGCATAGCCGATACGCACATAACCTTCCACATCGAGCGCGCTGCCCGGCGTGAACATCACGCCCGTCTTTTCAATCAGCGCGACGCAGAAATCGAGCGACGGCATATCGACATCGACACGCACCAGCGCCGTCGTGCCCGACTTCGGCTTCACCCAGGACACCAGCGGCTCTTTCGCGATCCACGCATCGAGCAGCGCGAGGTTCGTGCGCAGAATGCCGTGATTGCGTTCGAGAATCGCGGTGCGGTTTTCGAGCGCGATCGACGCGAGCAGATCGTTGAGCATGCCGACACTGATCGTGTTGTAGTCGCGATGAATCCGCACTCGCTCGATGATGTCGACAGGCGCGGCGATCCAGCCCACGCGCAGGCCCGCGAGCGACCACGTCTTCGACATGCTGCCTGTGCTGATGCCTTTCTCGTAGACATCGGCGATCGATGCCGTGAAGCCGTTGCCGTCCTGATCGGTGCCGCGATACACCTCGTCGCAGAGCACATAAGCGCCGCATGAGCGTGCGATCTGCGCGATCTGTTCGAGGAGTGCGCGGTCCATCAGCGAACCCGTCGGGTTGTTCGGATTGTTGATCGCGATGACGCGCGTCGTCGGTGTCACCATGCGCTTCAGTTCGTCTAGATCGGGCAGGAACGCGTTTTCCTCGCGCAAACGCAGAATGTCGACTTTCGCGCCGTAGCTCTCGGGAATCGAGTAGTGCTGCTGATACGTGGGCAATACAGAGATCACATGATCGCCGGGTTCAACGAGCGTTTCGTAGACCAGTGCGTTCGCGCTGATCGCGCCATGCGTGATCAGCACGTTCGGCACACGCTGCTTCTCATACAGCGACGCGACGTTGCTGCGCAGACGCGCGGTGCCGTCGATCGCGCCATACGTCAGCTTCATCGGCAGAATTTCGTCGAGCAGCGCGTCTTCCTTGCCCGCGATCTTCAGCAGTTCGCCGACCGTCAGCGATTCCACGCACGTTTCCGCCAGATTCAGTTCGCAATGGTTCTCATAGAGATCCATCCAGCGTTCGACTCCAAATTCCCTGATTTGCATGAGTTCTGTCCTCGAGTGAAAGCAGTGGCATGGGGCGCGGCAAATGTGGCGTGCACAGCGCGGGTTCGTGTCGACTATAGACTATTTTGTCTCAAATGGACAAGATGAGTCTATCGAGCCAGCGAACAGCTTCGACGGATGAGCGCGCGTCAGAGGACGTCGCGCTCAACGCGTTCAACGAAGAGAGTCAGGGAAGAGAGTACGCCCGAAAGCGTCGCGAGCCGCGAAGCTTCAGCCCGCGCGCAACGCCTGGCGATAGACGGCGGGCGACACGCCGGTGCCTTGACGGAACCGGTGGCTGAAGTGGCTCGCGTTTGCGTAGCCGCATTGCGTCGCGATTTCGGCGAGCGGCATCGCCGTCGTGCGCAGCAGCGTGCGCGCGCGTTCAAGCCTTTGCCGCGCGATCCACGCATGCGGCGGCAGACCGAACGACGTGCGGAACATCCGCGCGAGATGAAATTCGGAGAGGTTCGCGACGGCGGCCAGTTCGCCGAGCGTGAGCGGCTGAGTCAGATTCGTGTCGATGTAATCGCGCAGACGGCGGCGCGTCGCGACGGCAAGACCGCCTTTGAGCACGGCGTCCGTGCGGTTCACACCCTGCGAGCGCAACAGCAGGCTCAACACTTCGTGCGACGTTTCGTTTGCACGCAAGCGGCCGTCGGCGTCGTCCCAGGTGTCGTTTGCGAGCGACTGGCACAGGCTCGAAATGCGCTCGTCCTCGAAGTACGTGCGATCGGCCAGCGTCAGTTCGCGCGGCTCGCGGTCGAGTTCGCGGATCGCGCGCTGCGTGAAGTGCTCGGGCAGGAAATACAGATGCATGAAGTGCATATGGCCGCGCACCCACCAGCGCGACTCGTGATCGCCGGGCAGCGCGCACAGGCGGCTCGGCGCGCCGTAGCGTCCCGGCAGCTTTTGACGCTCGGTGCGATAGCCGCCGTCCAGATAGCACGACAGCGTGTGATGGCCGGGCTGATCGTAGACCGTCTCTGCCTCTTTGGTCTCGCGCGTCCAGATCGCGATGGCCAGCTTGTCGCCGAGCCACGCGAAACGCTCGAGCGTCGCGTTCGACTCGCTGAGCGTCTGGCAGACCGAATGCAGGCCGAACGGCGGATCGGCGGGGTCGGTTGTGGCGATGGACGAAATGTTCACGTGAACGAGGCTGAAACGAATGAGACGTCGTTCGACAAGTATACGGCCTGATGCGTTACGCCTTCGTCGGCCGCTCGAAAGTGCGCAATTCTGGACAATCGAACGGACCCGCACGGGCGCATAGTCGGGCGGACCGTAGACCGTATTGTGTGGCGCACTGGCAATGAATCTCTTCCTTTATGTCGTGACCGTGCTGATCTGGGGCACCACCTGGATCGCGATCAAGTGGCAGCTCGGCGTCGTGCCGGCGCCTGTGTCGATTGCTTGCCGTTTCTGCCTCGCGGCAATCGTGCTGTTCGCGCTGCTCAAGTTCATGCGCCGTCCCGTGTGGCCGCCGCGTGCTGCATGGCGCTTTCTCGCGGCACAGGGCCTCGCGCTCTTTTGCGTGAACTTCCTGTGCTTCTACTATGCGGAAAGCGTCGTGCCGAGCGGTCTTGTCGCCGTCGTGTTTTCGACTGCGCCGCTGCTGAACTCGCTCAACGGGCGGCTTTTCATGGGACGCCCGTTGCAGCCGACGGCGGTCGTCGGCGCGGTGCTCGGGCTTGCGGGCATCGTGTGCCTGTCGTTGCAGCAGATGGCGGGGCATCTCAGCGATCACGCGGCATGGCTCGGTCTTGCCGTCGCGTTCGCAGGGACGATGTGCTTCTCGGCGGGCAATCTGCTGTCGAGCCGCATGCAGTCGATGGGCCTGCATCCCATCGTTACGAACAGCTGGGCGATGCTGATCGGCGCGGGCGTGCTGACGCTCGGCAGCCTCGCCGCCGGCTTGCCTTTTGCGCTCGAAGCGGACGCGCGTTATTTAGGCGCGCTCGCCTATCTTGCCGTGCCGGGCTCGGTGATCGGCTTCACTGCGTATCTGATGCTCGTCGGCCGCATCGGACCCGAGCGCGCCGCCTATTGCACGGTGCTGTTTCCGTTCGTCGCGCTTACGGTATCGACGGTGTTCGAAGGCTATCGATGGTCGGCGCTTGCCGTCGTCGGGCTCGTGCTCGTCGTGGCGGGCAATCTCGTTGCGTTCGGCGTGACGCAGCGGCTCTTCGTGCGGCGTGCCCGTACCGCGTGAGGCTTCATTGCGACATGTCGCCGTGCGAACGCGGACAGCCATGCCGCTAACATCCCGACGTTCTCGCCGGACGCCATGTGCGATGAGCGTGGAGTGAACCGGCGTTGACCGCCGCCAGTCGAACAAATACCCACCGACGCATGCCGTCTGTGCGAATGGACGGCTGTGCGCGATGGGTATATAACGACATTACCGATTCCTTCACGATGTCAGAACAGGAGTGACGATTCATCATGACGCGCGATGATCCGGGCAAGCAGAAAACTGGCGAACAGCCGGACCTCGAACACCTCGATGCAGCCGTAACGCATGTGGATCAAATGGTGTCGTCGGGCAACATTGCCGTGAGCGCGGCGCGCGGCATCCTCTACAGCCTGATCGAAACGCTGGGCGCGCTGGTTGGCGATCCGGACCTGCCGGAGCATGCGCGTTCCGGCTACGAAGGTTTGCTCGAAACGGCCCGCGAATTGCGGGTCAAGCTCGACCGCTGACGGCTGGTTTAACACCTGCATGCATGCGGCGCTTCGCCGGCGCCGCATGCGTCGTCTGCAACATCTGGTCACAGGATTTCGGCATCGTCGTCCGCCTGTGATACAAAGGGCGCTCGTTTCGAACCGCCCATCTTCTCCTGATGCTTTTCTCGCTGGTTTCCCTTCGCGAAGCGGCGCTGCTTGCGCTCGGCATCGTCGTCGTGCTGATCACGCCCGGCCCCACGAACACGCTGCTCGCCGCCGCCGGCTTGCGCCAGGGCGCGCGCCGCTCGCTGCCGCTGATCGGCGCGGAACTGGCCGGTTATCTCGCGTCGATTTCCGCATGGGGCTGCTTTCTCGCGCGCGCATCGCAGACGGTGCCGTGGCTGCCTTCGGTGCTGCGCATCGCGAGCGGTCTCTACATCGCGTATCTCGCGATCGATATGTGGCGCGCGGCCGTCGCGCTGCCTGATTCGATGGCGCCGGCGAACGGACCGCGCGCGCTCTTCGTTGCGACGCTGCTCAATCCGAAGGCCTTGCTGTTCGCGGGCACGATCTTTCCGCCGATTGCCTTCGAAAGCCTCGCGGGCTACGCATTCGCGATGGCCTTGTTCGCGTGCCTGCTCTTGCCGATCGCGCTCGCGTGGATCGCGTTCGGCGCGGCGCTCGGCAGCGGCAAGCTCAAGTGGCTCGATCCGGTGAAGATGCAGCGCGCCGCGTCCGTCGTGCTCGGGATGTTTTCGTTGTCGCTCGCGTGGGCAGCATTGCACTGAGCACTGTGAAAGTGCGCGCTCAATCGTCGGCGGCGGCGAGCGCCTGGGCGAGGCCATCGGGCGCCGACGTGATCTGCAATAGCGGCGTGCCGTGCCAGTCCGCGCAACGTTGCAGCGCGCGCCGCAACTCCGACGTGAGCCGGCCACTCACGCGCACGCCCGGCTCCAGGTGCAGCGACTTCACTTCGAACACGCCGCTCGCGCGATGCGCCTTCGCATCGACACGCCCGATCAGCTTGCCGCGATTCAGGATCGGCAGCACGTAGTAGCCGTATTTGCGCTTCGCAGCAGGCACGTAGCACTCGATCACATAGTCGAAATCGAACAGCGCGGCGACGCGCTTGCGGTCCCAGACGACGGGATCGAACGGCGAGAGCAGCGTCGTCACCGTCGATGCGAGCTTGCCGTTCGACGCGTCGTCGATGAGGGGCGCGAAGTCGCGATGCACGAACGTGTCCTGTTTCCAGCCGTCGACGCGCACGGGCGTCAGTTCGCCTTCGTCAGCCAGCCGGTTGAGCGCGTCGACGTAGGGGCGGCGCGGCATCCGGTAATAGTCGGCGACCCAGTCGGCGCGCACGATGCCGAGCGCGCGGCAACTGCGCCGCAGCAGTTCTTGCGCGATAGCATCGGCGGGTTGCAGATCGCGCGCATCGCTCCAGTGCGGCAGCACGCGCTCCGTCACATCATAGACGCGCTGGAAATTGCGCCGCTCGGCGACCATCAATTCGCCGATCGCGAACAGCACTTCGAGATGCCGCTTCTCCGGCTTCCAGTCCCACCAGCCATTGCCTTTGCCCGCCTCGCGCGCGAAATCCGCCGAGCGCACCGGCCCCGTCGCGCGGATGTGCGCGAGCAGCTTGTCGATGTCCGCCCGGTACTGCGCGTGCCAGTCGGCGGCATATTTCCAGCCCATGTCGGAGGGATCGAGCATCCGGTGGCGCATCAGGCCGTA
This sequence comes from Paraburkholderia phymatum, assembly GCF_040965635.1. Lineage (GTDB taxonomy): Bacteria > Pseudomonadota > Gammaproteobacteria > Burkholderiales > Burkholderiaceae > Paraburkholderia > Paraburkholderia phymatum_B. The sequence continues at coordinate 210,575 of NZ_JBFRCH010000008.1, read as the reverse complement.
GTCCTCGATGGGCAGAAAACACGCCTCGTGCGACCAGTATTCGAAGAGCCGGCCTTCCGCGAGATGTTCGTCGAGCCATTGCGACTGATAAGGCCCGAGCCGGCTGAACAGCACCAGGTACGGACTGCGCGCGACGACGTGAATCGTGTCGATCTGCAGATGCGCCATCTGCCGGATCGCGTCGAGCACGTCGGCTTTGGTCGCCTTGCGGCGCGGCGGCGTGAGCAGGCCTTGTGCGGCCAGATGCAGCGTGCGGGCGGCGGAAAGAGGGAGAGCGATCACACTTTTATGTCGTAGCGGGCCGAGTAGCAGCATGGACTCGCGCCATGCGTGACTTCGCTACTGTAGCGTGATCGGAGAAAACGTACGGGCGGTTTGCATCTTCGGCCCGTATCCGTATGCCTATAGACCCGCGTCACCAGCGTCCGTGACCGTGATGTCTTTCCCAGCCACGATGACGCCAGTGATCATGCCCATACCAGCGCGGGCCGCGCCAGTAGTCGCCCCGATAGCCGCCGTAGTAGACGGGCGGTGGCGGAGCGTAGTAGACGGGCGGCGGGGGCGCGTAGTAGACGGGCGGCGGCCCGTAGACGGGCGGGCCCAGATAGACGCCGACGCCGACATGGGCCGCAGCCGCCGTCGATGCACACGCCGCCGCGAGGCCGACGGCCGCCAATACGATCGCACGTTTGCTCATCCTGTCCTCCTTTGTCGACCAGAGTTGGCGCTTTAGCTGTCGGCTGGAGTTAGTGCTTCAGCACTTACTCCAGCCCCATGCAGAGCTCGACCAGAGTTGGCGCTTTAGCTGTCGGCTTGAGTTAGTGCTTCAGCACTTGCTCAGGTCCCATGCAAAGCGCGACCAACGTTGGCGCTTCAGCGCCCTACTCAGGTCGCATGCAACGCTCGCAAGACCCCGTCGACGTCGCCCGAAGCGGCTGCGCGTTTCTAACGGGGCGCTGACTAAATATTACGAAGAAGAAAGCATCGCAGGTGCAAGCAGACGGTGGCGAATGTAACGACCGGTAAGCGGACGCGCTGCCCGCCGCAATAGGCGCGGCCGGCCGACGCGATAAGACGCGCCAGCCGGTGCAGGACAGAAGAGGGAGGAAGAATCAGGCGCCGAGCGCGATCGTTTCGCCCGTGCGCTCCGCGAGCATCTGATGGATCTGCGCGACGACTTGCGCGCCTTCGCCGACGGCAGCCGCGACGCGCTTGATCGATCCCGCGCGCACGTCGCCGATCGCATAGACGCCATCGACGGACGTCGTCAGATCGCACGCCGAATTCGCGCCCGTGATCACAAAGCCCTTCGCGTCCAGTTCGACGCCGCAGGTGCGCAGCCAGTCCGTGTTCGGATCGGCGCCCGTGAAGAGGAACAGATGCCGCGAATCGAAACGGTCGCGGCCGTCCGCGCAAGGACGCTTCAGGCCGATTTGCGCGAGCCCCGCCTCGTTGCCTTCGAGCCAGCCGATTTCCGTGCCCGGATAGACGGTGACATTGGGCAGCGACGCGATACGGTCGATCAGATAGCGCGACATCGTCGCTTCGAAACCGCTGCGCCGGATCAGCACGTGAATGTGCTTCGCGTGCGACGCGAGATATACGATGCCCTGGCCCGCCGAGTTGCCCCCGCCGACGAGCACGATCTCCTCGTGCTTGCAGAGCTTCGCCTCGACGGGCGACGCCCAGTAGTAGATGCCGCGTCCGTCGAAGTGGTCGATGCCTTCGATCTCCGGGCGCCGGTACACCGCGCCGCTCGCGATGACGATCGAGTGCGCGCGGATGCTGCCCTGGCACGCGAGTTCGAGCCGGTACGGACGTTCGTCGCAATGCAGCGACTTGACCCTGACGGGAATGGCGACGTGCGCGCCGAACTTCTGCGCCTGCACGAACGCGCGGCCCGCGAGCGCCTGTCCGGAGATGCCCGTCGGAAAGCCGAGATAGTTCTCGATGCGCGAACTCGCGCCTGCCTGTCCGCCGGGCGCGCGGCCATCGAGCACGATCACCGAGAGGCCCTCCGACGCCGCATACACGGCCGTCGCCAGCCCGGCCGGTCCCGCGCCGACGATGGCCACGTCGTACACGAATTCGGAATCGAGATCCGGGATCAGGCCGAGGCACGTCGCCAGTTCGGGGTCGCTCGGATGGCGCAGCACGGAGCCGTCCGGGCAGATCACGAGCGGCATGTCGTTGGGGCCCGCCGCGAACTGCTCGATGATGCGCAGCCCGTCTTCGTCGCGCTCGTCGAGCACCGTGTGCGGATGGCCGTTGCGCGACAGGAAGCCCTGCAGCGCCACGAGCCGCCGGTCGTTGCTCTTGCCGACGATGATCGGTCCGCCCGCGCCCTTCTCGATCAGCCCGACGCGGCGCAGGATCAGCGCGCGCATGATGCGCTCACCCAGTTCGGCTTCTGCGACGATCAGCGCGCGCAGGCGATCGGGCGCGATCAGCAGGGCTTCGCCGGCTTCGAGCGCCATGCCGTCGACGAGCGCCGGCTTGCCCGACAGCTGGCCGACCTCGGCGAGGAACGAGCCCTTGTGATGCTCGTTGATCAGGTGTTCGCGCCCAAGACCGTCGCGCTGATAAATCTTGACCGAGCCCGACAGCAGCACGACCATCCCCGGCCCGCGCTCGCCCGTGCGGAACAGCATCTCGCCCGGTTCGAAACGGCGCACTTCGCCGAACTTGCACAGCCGCTTGATCTCGTCCGGCTGGAGTTCGGGGAACATCTGATGACGCCGCATCGAAAGCATCGAGTACGGTGCGTCATTGATGACGACATGCTGCGAGTCTTCGCCCTCTCGCGTGACACCCATCGGTTTCGCTCCTTGCAGGGCTGCGCGCCGGGAAGGGTCGCAGCCGATGTGATTGTCGGTTCAGACTGTTTTCGGCGTGATGCCGACGGCGACCGTCGGCTCCGGTTCTTCCGCGAGCGGCTCGAGGTGCCGGCCCGCGTCGCGCCATGCGTCGAGGCCGCCGCGCAACGGCAGGACGTCGCTGAAGCCGGCCTCCGTCAACTGCTTCGCCATCCATGCCGCCGATACTTCGTTCGGGCACGAGCAATAGATCACGAGCTTCTGGTCGTGCGGATACTGCGTGACGATTTCGTTGAGCTGGCGCTCGTCGGCGAACACCGAGCCGGGGATCACGAACGGATCGAGCTTGCGCTTTTCCTGCGAGCGGATATCGAACAGGACGGGCGAACGCTTGTCGAGCATCAGCTTGTACAGCTCGTCGACATCCATGCGCGCGGTCGCGAGCTTCCTGATCAGCTGACGGCGCCGGTACCACCGATACGCGCAATAAATGGCCAGCAGCACCGCCACGACCACGGCCGTCATCTTGCCGAGGCGGCTCGCGCCGGCGAACAGCATGTCGATCTGCTGCGCGAACACGACGCCGAGCACGAGGCCGAGGCCCGACCAGAGCGTCGCGCCGATGCCGTCGTACGCGAGGAACGTGCGGTACGGCGTACCCATCGCGCCCGCCATCGGAATGGAGACGATCGACAGCCCCGGCACGAACTTGGCGACGGCCAGCACGCGCACGCCCCAGCGGCCGAAGAAGCGCTCCGTCTTCTTCACGCAGGTATCGCGCGACAGCGACAGCTTGCACAGCGTTTTCAGCGTGTTGCCGCCATAGATGCGGCCGGCCGCGAACCAGGCGCTGTCGCCGATCAGCGTGGCGAACACGGCGAGCACGAGCACAGGCACCACCTGCGCTCCGATCGAGCCAGGATGCATAGCGGCCATCGCGCCGAACAGCACGAGAGAAGGCATCGCGGGCACGGGCAGCCCGATCGACGCGGCGAGCACATTGGCGAATACGATGGCAGGCCCGTACTGCTCGACGAGATCATGTAGCATCGGCTTACTTTCGCGGCCGTTTGGGCCGGAAGACGACTTGGTGGACTCAACGATTATGGACGCATTTTCACCGCGTGCAAGAGAGGTGCGGTCTGCGCCGAGGATACTGCGGAAAAGCGGAAAACTCGTATCGCTGCGCGCTTCGAAATGAAGTGTTCGGCGCGCCCGCCGAGCGTCATGCAACGTCATGCGACGTTCACCGGAACCAAAAAGGTGAGGGCGGCTGCGCTAAAAACAAGAGGCGCGGCGCCGTAGTACGGACGCCGCGCGATCTTTGTGAAGCGACTGTTGACTGCGGAGAATTATTGCCGGTGATTGTGCTGCTCGCCCGGTAGTTCGGCGCCATGCGCACGGATGGCTGCAATCAGTTCCGCCGGCGTGATTTCATAACGCACCTCGCGGTGGATGCCTGGCTTGCGTTCATCGACCTCGATCAGAAGAATGCCTTTACCGTCTTCTGTCGATTCGAGGCGCAGCGAGCGTAGTTCGCGACCCGTTGCGTCGTCGTGCTCGGTGAGCAGGGCCATTGCCCCGGAAGACCCGGTGGTGCGCATCGAAAATTCCCTCTTGCGTGATTGAACAACGTTGCCGAATAGGCATTGTAAGGGGTAGCGCCGCGCGCCGTCTGTCGCGTGGCGCTCACACTCCCGCGATTATGCGGGCGAGCCGTTCGTGGCGCATAAAAGGAACCAGACGCAGAGCGCAGAATCAAGACTGGTGCGGCTTTGGGCGGGATGCGGCGATTTTTTCACGGGTCACACGCTCGCGTGCGGCGCGATCGAGCCTTGCGTAAGACGCGTTCGCCGCGCCCGTTTGCGGCGAGCTTTCGCGCGCTGTCATGGCAGTGACGTTTGAGTGTATTAGCGCAAGTTTCAGGAGGCGGCGTCGCGGCGCGCTGCGCTAAAGTCGGTACTGTTGGAAGGCAGCTTGGGCAGCATCGGAACGCAGCGTCGGAATGCAGCATCGCGGCGAATCACGAAACATCGATTTCGGATCGATGCCGCGTTCGAGCGCCGCTTGAGTGAACTTGCAGGAGGGTCTCATGAAGCAATGCATGTCGATGCCGAGTCCGCTCGGCGATATTCTGCTGCGCGCGGAAGACGATGCGCTGACGGGCGTGTTTTTCGTCGGACAGAAGTATTTCCCGGCCGCGGACGCCGCGCTGGCGACGCTCACGCCTTCGCGCGTGCTGCTTCAGGCGCGCGAGCAACTCGGCGAATACTTCGCGGGCGGGCGGCAGCAGTTCACGCTGCCGTTGCGCATGCTGGGCAGCCCGTTCCAGCGCGACGTGTGGGAACAGCTCGTGGAGATTCCGTACGGCGAGACGGCCGGCTACGGCAGCATCGCGCGGCGGCTGGGCTTGCCGATGTCGGCGTCGCGCGCGGTCGGCGCCGCGAACGGGCGCAACCCGATCTCGATCGTCGTGCCGTGCCATCGCGTGATCTCGGGCGCAGGCGACCTGACCGGCTATGCGGGCGGACTGCATCGGAAAGAAGCGCTGCTGATGCTCGAACGCCCGATGTCGAAAGCGCCTCAGCAGCTCGAATTGCTCGCTGCGCTGTGAGCGAGGCGCATACGCGGAAACAAACGGGAGCCAAGAAAAACGAGCGGATAAAAAATAGCCCGTCCACAAAAGGGGCGGGCTACATAAACGCCGTTGTTACTCGGGTCAGCCGGCCCGCACACAATCCTGGGCGCTGACGGTCGTATCTTTATCTGACGAAAGCGCGTTGTCGAGATGGGAGTAACGATGATCCATCAGACCAAAGCGTCTTCTTCGGAGTCGGCGCGAACCGTGTGAACAGGTGTCGCCGGGCTGCGCAGCGGCTCGGCCGCGCGAGTGTGCGCCTTGCGCGGGGCGCGCGACGTGGGCGTGCCCGATGGCGCGCCCGACACCGTGAAGAGCCGCACGGCTTCGTCGAGCACATAGGCCTGTTCCGCGAGACGCTGCGCCGTCGCGGCGGCCTGCTCGACCATCGCGGCGTTCTGCTGCGTCGCGCTGTCCAGATGCGAAACGGCCTGATTGATCTGGCCGATGCCATCGGCCTGTTCGCTGCTCGCATTCGCCACTTCGACGATCAGCGACGACACGCGCGCCACGGCCTCGTCGATCACGGCCATCTGCGCCGTCGTGCGCGCGACCAGTTCGGTGCCTTGCGCTACCTCGCTCACCGTCGTATCGACCACCTGCTTGATTTCCTTCGACGACGCCGCGCAGCGCTGCGCGAGCATGCGCACTTCGCTCGCGACGACCGCGAACGAACGGCCCGCCTCGCCTGCGCGCGCGGCCTCGACGGCGGCGTTGAGCGCGAGGATGTTGGTCTGGAACGCGATGCCGTCGATCACGCCCGTGATGTCGGCGATGCGCTTCGATGCTTCCGTGATGCCCGCCATCGTCTGCTCGACCTGCTGCGCAACCTGCCCGCCGAGCGCAGCGGCGGCCTGCGCGTCACGCGCGAGATCAAGCGCGCGCACGGTCGTGTCGGCGTTCGCCTGAACGGTCGTGGTCAGTTGCTCCATCGTCGCCGCCGTTTCTTCAAGCGAGGCCGCCTGCATTTCCGTGCGGCGCGCGAGATCGACGTTGCCCGTCGATATTTCGTGCGCGGCGTCGAGCATGCCGCCGATCTGCGAGCGCACGTCGAACACGATCGCGGCGAGATTGGCCTTCAACTGGTTGAGCGCCTGCAGGACGTCGCCGAGGTCGTCGTGGCGGGCGATCGTCAGGTCCTGGGTCAGATCGCCGGCGGCCATGCGCGTCGCGAACGACGACATCTCGTCGACGGGTTGAGCCAGGTGGCGCGACAGCAGATACGCAGCGGCGGCGCTCGTCGCGGCCGTCACGCCGAACGCGATCCAGAACGGCAGCGGCGGCAGCCCGCCCCACGCGGCGAGCCCCGCCGCAAGCAGCGCTACGGGCGCGACCGTATAACCGATCGTCGCGCGGGTCGCGACGGGCAGACGCATCATTGCCTGCAGCCTGCCGACGAGTCCCGTGCGCACGACCACGCCCCGATGCAGCCTGTGGCCATGCGCCTCGCCCGCGCGCATCTTCGCGTACAGCACCTGCGCGTTGCGCACCTCTTCGCGGCCCGGCTTCACGCGCACGCTCAGATAGCCGACGGGCGTGCCGTTCTCGACGACGGGCGTGACGCTCGCGCGCACCCAGTAGTGATCGCCGTTCTTGCGCCGGTTCTTGACGAGCGCCGACCACGGCTGGCCCGCGCGGATCGTCGTCCACATGTCGGCGAACGCTTCGGCGGGCATGTCGGGATGGCGGATCAGGTTGTGCGGCTGGCCGATCAGCTCTTCGCGCGAATAGCCCGACACGGCGATGAAGGCGGGATTGCAGTACTGGATCTTGCCTTTGAGATCGGTCGCGGACACCAGCATCTGCGACGAAGGGTAGTCGTACTCGTTTTGTGTAACCGGCTGATTGTTGCGCATTGCGTTGTTTGCCCTGGACTGCCGGATGCCTGCGCATCCGATTGAATCTCCATGGTTTAACGGCATCGCCTTCCGGGGCTTGAGGGTATCCCTGGTATTCGAGTCGGGTAAGCGTGCGACGCGGCATTAGCGCGGCCTTTGAATTCCGGCAAGCGGCAGCCGTCGCACGGAAACAACGCCTTTGAGCGCGCATTGAGCGTACGCTTTCGGGAGAAGCCCGTTTGCCGAAGCCTCGCCGGATTCCATCGACAGGCATTCGGACAGGCGGTGCGCGGCGAACTGTTTTTCGCTTTACTTCCGATTCACGCGAACTCGATAATTGGCTTTCTGTACGCGTTTTGTAAGTTATATTGCGGCGCGTCGGGGTGTTGCTATGCAACACAATTGATGCGCGCCACTTGTGCATATGGCTGTCGTTCCTATAAAAAGTCGCCTTCGAATCCGAATCGACTCAACCTTGGGAAGCCGAGCATGTCCGCGAACAAGATCAACAAGACAGCCGTAGCGGCAGCCGCAGCCGCCGTACTACTCTCGCTCAGCACAGGCGCGAACGCGCAGAGCAGCGTCACGCTGTACGGCGAGCTGGACACGGGGCTCGCCTATATCAACAACGCCGGCGGCCATTCGCAGTGGAAATCGACTTCGGGCCTCGTCGACGGCAGCTACTGGGGCTTGCAGGGCATCGAGGATCTGGGCGGCGGCAACCGCGCAATCTTCCGGCTCGAGCGCGGCTATTCGGTGACGACGGGCGAGATGTTCAACGATCACCCGTACTACGTCGGCCTCGGCAACGAGAAGCTCGGCACGGTGACGTTCGGCCATCAGTACGACCTGATCCACGACTACTTCGCGCCGTTCACGCTGACGGGCGGCACGGGCGGCACCGCGTTCGCCCATCCGTTCGACAACGACAACGCCAACAACTCGTACCTCGCCGCAAACTCGGTCAAATATGCGAGCCCGTCGTTCGGCGGCCTCACGTTGGGCGGCATGTACGCGTTCTCGAATGCCGCCGGGCAGTTCGCGAACAACCGCGCGTACAGCTTCGGCGCGAGCTACCAGAACGGCGCGCTCAACGCGGGCGCCGCATATCTGCATGCGAACGGGCGTGGCAACACGGCGGCGGGTGCTTATACCCCCGTAGTGCTGCCCAGCGCGACGGATGTGTTCGATGCCGGCGTGCAGACGCAAAATACGTATGGCGTCGGCGTGAGCTATGCGATCGGCGACTTCACGATGGCCGCGGCCTGGTCGCGCTCGACGTACGCGGGCGTCGTCGTAATCGATACGGGCGACGCGTCGCCGTCCATCGGCTTTTCCAACTACGAAGTCAACGGCATCTACCAGCTGACGCCGACCATTTCCCTCGCCGGCTCGTACACGTACACGAAGGGCTCGGGCGCGCACTGGCACAACGGCGGCGTGCAGGCTGACTATCAGTTCTCGAAGCGCACTGACACCTATCTGGAAGCGATCTATCAGCACGCGTCGTCGGGCGCGCCTGCCGTCATCAATACGGCCGATCCGTCGTCGAATCACAATCAGGTGCTGATCGGCGCCGGCCTGCGGCACCGCTTCTGACGGACGGGCAAGCGCGGCGCGCCGTCGGTCGTCGCGCCGTCACGCGCGCTGCTTCATCAGGCCTTCGGGCGCCTGCGGCTCGCTGAGCAGGAAGCCCTGCACGTAGTCGCAATTCGCGCGGCGCAAGATGTCGAGCTGCGCCGCGTTTTCGACGCCTTCCGCGATCACGTTGATGCCGAGCTTGTGCGCGAGCCCGATGATGCCTTCGACGATCGTCTGGGTCGTCGGGTCGTGCTCGATCTTCGATGTGAAATGCCGGTCGATCTTCACCGTGTGCGGCGCGAAGTCGGCGAGATACATCAGGCTCGAATAGCCCGTGCCGAAGTCGTCGATCGCGATGCGCACGCCAAGCCGCTTCAGCTCGACAATCGACTTTTGCGCCTGCTGCGGATTCTTCATCAGTGCCGTCTCGGTCAGCTCGATTTCGAGCTTGCCGGGCGGAATGCCATGCTGCTTGAGCGCGCGGCCGACATCGCGCACGATCTGCTCGCTGCCCAATTGCCGCGCGGACACGTTCACCGAAATGCCCAGATTCATCGCGCCCGCCTGACGCCACGCGGCCAGCTGGCGCAACGCGTGATCGAGCACCCACACGCCGATATCCGACACGAAGCCGGTCTCTTCGAGCAGCGGAATGAAATCGCTCGGTGAAATCAGACCGCGCGCGGGATGCTCCCAGCGGATCAGCGCTTCGGCACTGTGCACCGCGAGCGAGTGCGGCTCGTGAATGGTCTGAAAATGCAGGAAGAACTGGTTCGTCGCGAGCGCCTCGGGCACGTCGCGCTCGAGTTCGAAATCGCCGATCGTGCGCGCGGCTTCTTCGCCCGCGAACTGATAGCCGTTGCGGCCCATTTTCTTCGCCGTGTACATCGCGACATCCGCGCTGGAGAGCAGCGCATCGTGGTCGCTGCCGTGTTCCGGATACACCGAAATGCCGATCGACGCCGTGATGAACGCGCCCGCTCCGCCTTGCAGACGGTTCGCCGAAAGGCTCCCGAGCAGCGCCTGCGCGAGCGCTTCGAGCCCCGCCTTGTCGATGACGCTGCCGATCAGCACGGCGAACTCGTCGCCGCCCAGCCGCGCGACATACGCATCGTCAGGCAGCGAGCTGCGGATGACGCCGCCGACGTCGCGCAGCAGATGATCGGCGGCGAGATGGCCGAGCGTATCGTTGAGCACCTTGAAGCGGTCGAGGTCGACGAACATCAGGCCGAACGGCTTGCGCGCCGCGCACCGGCTTTCGATTTCGCGCAGCAGCGCGGCACGGTTCGCGAGGCCCGTCAGCGAATCGGTATAGGCGAGCCGGTCCAGTTCGGCGATGCGTTCCTGTTCGGCCGTCACATCCTCCGTGATGCCGACGATGCGCAGCACGTTGCCGTTGTCGTCGACGACGGGGTAGCCGGTGCTGCGCAGCCAGTGCACCGTGCCGTCGGCTTTTCTGATCCGGTACTGCGCGCGTCCGTCCGTCGACTCGGCCATCACGCGGCGCATTTCCGCCTGCAGCGCGACCCGGTCTTCGGGCACTACGAGGTCGAGCCAGCCGTTCGGGTTGCGCAGCAACTCCTCGCGATCGATGCCGAACACGTTCGACGAGCCCGCCGTGACGTAATGGAAGTACTCGAAATTCGCGCTGTACGAGAAGAACACGAGCTGCAGGTGCGCTTCCATTTCCGACATCAGCTCGCTCTTCGTGCGCAGTTCCGCGAGCAGCCGCGTCTGGTTCGAAATGTCGAGCGACGCGCACACCACGGCAATCACGTTGCCGTTGTGGTCCTTGATGGGGATGAGCTGCGAGTCCCACCACTTCGGCTGGCCCGCCGTCGTCGTGCAGCTGCCGCGAAACGACGCGGCCGTGCCGCCGAGCGCGTTTTTGAACGCGGCCATCGCCGCGTCGTGGTCTTCGCCTTTCCAGAAGCCGAGCCAGTCGGCGCCCTCGAGTTCGACGGGCGACGACGCTTCCATCAGCATGGCGCCGTAGTCGTTGATGCGCAGCATGTGCCCTTGCAGATCGAGCAGCTTGACGCAATCGCGGCTCGCGTCGAGGAACGAACTGGCTAGCGCCATTGCCGCCGCCTGTCGCGCCTTTTGCGCGGCGAAGCGCTGTCGCGTCGCGATCATCGCGAGCACGCCTGCTGTCGCGCCGATTCCGGCCTGCACGCCGATCGGCATGACCGGCCAGCGCAATGCCATTTGCAGCGCGACGCCTGCCGTGCCCGCGCCGATTCCCGTCGCGACGCTGATCGCGAAACTCACAGGCCCGAGCGCGCGCCGGCTCGACCACGCGTCGAGCACGAGCGCGAGAAAGTGCTGATCTTGACGCGACGCTTTCGCCGCATTGCGGCGCCATTTCAACGGAAGGCTCGTCGTCATTGCGGACCCGCCTTCAGGAGGACACGCGAAACATCGCGCAGGATCGCCGGCGCGGCGTGTCGATCGATAGAGCATGCGCCGCGCATGTGAGCAAACTCACGCGCGGCGGATGCTGCATCGATCGGTTCGGGAAAAGAAATGCCTGTCATGGAGCCAGCCGCTGTGGCGGTAATTATTGCTGCGCTTGCGAGGCGGCGCTGATTTAATTGTTTACGGCGCGCCGGAGTTTTTGTTTAGCCTGTCGAATTGTGCCTGTTTTTACGGGGTCGAACCATAACGTCGTCTGTCGTTGCACGTGCAACGAAGCGCGATGAAGAACGTTTGCTTACCTAATCTTTTCGCGCCGGTTTGCGAAATCCGATGTGAAGCGAATCGCTTGTGCATGAGTGCGTGCCGCCGAACGGCCGCGCCGTCGCCGGCGATATATGCTGACGATCCCGCGCCGGCTTGCTAAATTCGGTGTTCAGGCACCGCAATAGCCGCGCCGGCGGGCGGTTGTGCCGCGATCGCCGCACTGCGCAACCGCCGCATTTCCGCGGCCGCGACGGCGTCGTTCGGAAGAAGACCCAGCAAGGAGACCCCATGCGCGCCGTATTCCAATACCCGTTTCCCGTCACCGAGCGCAACGTCGCGCGCGACAAGGTGGTCAGCGCACGCGCAGCCGTCGAACTGATACGGCCCGGCGACACTGTCGCCACGGGCGGTTTCGTCGGCGTCGGCTTTGCGGAGGAAGTGGCGATCGCCCTCGAAGAACGCTTCTTCGCTGCGAACGCGGCGACATCGGGCGGGCCGGGCGCATTGGGTACGCCGGACGCGTCGAACGCGCATCTCGATCTGACGCTCGTGTATGCAGCAGGCCAGGGCGACGGCAAGGCGAAAGGGCTGAACCATCTCGCGCACGAGGGGCTCGTGCGCCGCGTGATCGGCGGGCATTGGGGACTCGTGCCGAAACTGCAGCAGCTTGCGATCGACGGGCGCATCGAGGCGTACAACCTGCCGCAAGGCGTCATTTCGCACCTGTTCCGCGATATCGCCGCGGGCAAGCCGGGGCACCTGTCGACGATTGGCCTCGGCACGTTCGTCGATCCGCGTCATGGCGGCGGCAAGCTGAACACGCGGACCACGGAAGACCTGGTCGAGCTGATCCAGATCGGCGGCGGCGAGCATCTGTTCTACAAGACCTTTCCGATCGACGTCGCGATCATTCGCGGCACGACGGCCGACGCGAGCGGCAACGTCACGATGGAGCGCGAGGCGCTCACGCTCGAAGCGCTCGCGATTGCGATGGCGGCGCGCAATTCGGGCGGCATCGTGATCGTGCAGGTCGAGCGGCTCGCCGATACGAATACGCTCAATCCGCGTCAGGTGAAGATACCGGGGATCATGGTCGATTGCGTCGTGGTCGCGCGGCCCGAGCATCACTGGCAGACGTTTGCAGAACCCTATTCGCCGGCGTTCGCGAGCGAGTTGCGCGTGCCCGCGAATTCGGTGCCCGCGATGGAGCTGACCGAGCGCAAGGTCATCGCGCGCCGCGCCGCGATGGAGCTGATGGCCAACAGCGTCGTGAATCTGGGCATCGGCATGCCGGAAGGCATCGCGAACGTCGCAAACGAGGAGGGCGTGATCGACCTCTTCACGATGACGACCGAGCCCGGCGTGATCGGCGGCATTCCGGCGGGCGGGCTGAATTTCGGCGCGGCGACGAATACGCAGGCGATCATCGATCAGCCGTATCAGTTCGACTTCTACGATGGCGGCGGTCTCGACGTCGCCTTTCTCGGGCTCGCGCAGGCCGATCGCCAGGGCAATCTGAACGTCAGCAAGTTCGGGCCGAAGCTCGCGGGCGCGGGCGGCTTCATCAACATCAGCCAGAGCGCGAAGCGCGTCGTGTTCGTCGGCACGTTCAACGCGGGCAATCTCGACGTGACGATCGCGGACGGCCACCTGCGGATCAATCGCGAGGGCACGTGCCAGAAGTTCGTCGATGAAGTCGAGCATCGCACGTTCAGCGGCGAATATGCGGCAAAGCGCGGACAGCCTGTGTTGTACATCACCGAGCGCTGCGTGTTCGCACTGACGCCGCGCGGACTCGAACTGACGGAAGTCGCGCCCGGCATCGACGTGCAGAACGACATCGTTGCGCAGATGGGCTTCACGCCGATCATCGAGCGGCCGCCGCGTCTGATGGACGAGCGCATCTTTCGCGCCGGGCCGATGGGCTTGCGCACGATGCTCTTGTGCCTGCCGCTCGAAGAGCGCTTCAATTACGACGCCGGGAAGAACATGTTCTTCGTGAACTTCGAGGGCTTGCAGGTGACGTCGGCGGAACAGGTCGACGCGATCCGGCAGCAGGTCGAGTCGCGCCTGTCGGGCGCGCGGATCAAGCCGCAGGCGATCATCAACTACGACAACTTCTCGATCAATCCCGAGCTGATCGGCAGCTATTCGGCGATGGTGACGAAGCTCGTCAACACGTTCTATTCGGGCGTGACGCGCTACACGACGAGCAGCTTCCTGCGCATGAAGCTCGGCGACGCGCTGGAGGAGCGCAACGTCGCGCCGTATATCAACGAACGTCCGGGCGACGGGGCGACTCATCGATGAACAAGCGTGCGTTGCCGACCTGATTCGCTCACGATGACCATGCGAAAATAGCGCTTTCTGTACGACAGATTACGCATTCAAGAAGTCATCATGAGCGGTTTCATTCCCAGTGTCCCCGGCAAGAGCGAGAGCGATTTCGAAGTGAGCGCGGGCTCGAAGCTTGCTGGCTACCGGCGCTTTTTCGGCGTGCTGCGCGTCGTGCGCAAGACGGACGGACGTCTGCTGTTTCCCTTCGACGGCGCGCCCGATCTCGGCCCTTTTCCAACCAAAGAGGAAGCGCTCGCGGCGGCACAGGTGTACGGCGAACACATCGTCGAAGGCGATCTCGCGCGGCCCGAAATGTGAGCGCGCGGGCGCCGGCGAAATTCTGTTCAGGCCCCGCGCAATGCGCTTGAAGCGCGCGCATCGCCCGACTATCGTTTGATTGGATCTTGCCGGAGACGATCATGCGCGCTGATGCCGTCGATGTGCATTTCGACAGTGCACACCTGTTTCTTGACCTGTCCGACGGCCGTGCCGTCGAATTTCCCCTCAACTGGTTTCCGACGCTCGCCGCGGCCACCGACGCGGAGCGCGAGCACTTCGCCATTTCGCTCGACAAGCAGCAGCTCTTCTGGCCCGAGCTCGACGAGGACATGGACGTGACCGCGTTGCTGTTGTCGCTGCCGGAGTCGATGCGCCATTAGCGGCAGCGACCCTTTCGCTTTCGCGCGAACGCGCGGCTGTGTGTCGAATGCGAGGACGCGCCGCGAGCGGCAGCGCCCCGAAAGCGGCTGATTGTGCGCGGCGCTGAACGCAAAGCCGTTATTGATCGCAAAACAAAAGGCGACCCAAGGGTCGCCTCGATGACAACATGAAAGGCGCACGAGCCACACGCCCTGACGCCGTCAATCCTTAAACCAGACCTGTCGCGTAGTAAAGCGCGATCACGAAAAACACAGCGAGCGTCTTGATCACCGTGACGGCGAAGATATCGCGGTACGACTCGCGATGCGTCAGCCCCGTGACGGCCAGCAGCGTGATCACGGCGCCGTTGTGCGGTAGCGTATCCATGCCGCCGCTCGCCATCGCGACCACGCGATGCAGCACTTCCATTGGAATATGCGCGGCCTCCGCGCCCTTGATGAACAGATCCGACATCGCCGCGAGCGCGATGCTCATGCCGCCCGACGCCGATCCCGTGATACCCGCCAGCGAGCTGACAGACACGGCCGCATTCACGAGCGGATTCGGAATGCTCTTGAGCGCATCGCTGACCACGAGGAAGCCGGGCAGCGCCGCGACCACGCCGCCGAAACCATACTCCGACGCGGTGTTCAGCGAAGCCAGCAACGCGCCGCCGACAGCCGCCTTCGTGCCCGATGCGAAGCGTTCCTGCACGCGGCCAAATGCGGTGATGACGACGAGCAGAATGCCGAGCAGCAGCGCGCCTTCCACCGACCAGATCGCAACGACCGACTTGATCGTCGCCGTCACGGCCGCGCCGTGGTTGCCCGGCAGCACGTCGGGCGCAACGGTGTAGCTCGCGCCGTACCAGTCGGGAATCATCCGCGTGAGCACGAAGTTCGCGACGCCGACGAGAATCAGCGGCGCAATCGCCAGCAGCGGATTCGGCAGCCGGTCGGTTTCGACGCGTTCCGGCTCGTTGACGAGCGACGTGCCGTAGCCTTCGCCCTTCGCCATTGCCGAGCGGCGGCGCCATTCGAGGAATGTCAGGCCGACGACGATGATGAACAGCGACCCGGCGATGCCGAGTGCGGGCGCGGCCCACGCGGTCGTCTTGAAGAACGTCGACGGAATGATGTTCTGGATCTGCGGCGTGCCCGGCAGCGAATCCATCGTGAACGAGAACGCGCCCAACGCGATCGCGCCGGGCATCAGGCGCTTCGGAATATTGCTCTGGCGATACACCTCGGCCGCGAACGGATACACCGCGAACACGACGACGAAGAGCGAGACGCCGCCGTATGTCAGCAGCGCGCAGACCGCGACGATCACCGCGTTCGCGCGCGAGCGGCCGATATAGCGGATCGCCGAATGCACGATCGACGCGGCGAAGCCCGACAGTTCGATCACCTTGCCGAACACGGCGCCGAGCAGGAACACGGGGAAGTACAGCTTCACGAAGACGACCATCTTCTCCATGAAGATGCCCGTGAACACGGGTGCGACGGCAGCGGGATCTACGAACAGCACTGCGCCGAGCGCGGCGATGGGCGCGACGAGAATCACGCTGTAGCCGCGATACGCGGCAAACATCAGGAACGCTAGGGCGGCGAGGACGATGAAAAAAGCCAATTGAGTCTCCAAAGCTTGGTTGTTCTACCGTGGACGCGCGCGAAGTTCGGCGCGACGGCCGGCGCCGCTGACGCAGATTCCGTGCCATGCCCGTCAGACGCGGCTCGACGGCATGACGGGCTATTGACAGGCGTACCACCGGCCACATTTTCAGCGCGGCGATTCGAACGAATGTACAGAATCGTCTCAAATGCGAGACGAATTTCCGTCCGTCGGATTCGATGCGGCGAAGCATACCCTATCAGTGGGGTTGTTGCAGGTCTCGATCTTGAGATAATCTGTCCACAAATTGAGACAACCACAATAAAGACTACACGGAGACAGCGTCAACATGATGAACGACTGGTCGGGCTTGCCCGCGACCTACAGCGACGTCCTGCGCCGCGCGATGGACTCGCTTTTCCGCACATTCGAAAACTTCAGCGAAGGCACGTTCATCGTCGATGCCGATGCGCGCGTCGTGTGGATCAACAAGCGCTACGCGGCGCGCTTCGGTTTTGCCGATCCGCAGCAGGCGATCGGCCGCGATTGCGAAGCGGTGATACCGAACAGCCTGATGCGCGAAGTCGTGATGACGGGCAAGCCCATCCTGCTCGACATTCTCGAAACGGATCGCGAGCCGCTCGTCGTCACGCGCCTGCCGTTGAAAGACGACGCGGGCAAGACGGTCGGCGCCGTCGGCTTCGCGCTCTTCGACGAAATGAAGGCGCTCACGCCGCTTTTCTCGCACTACTCGCGCGTGCAGCAGGAACTGATCGCGACGCGCCAGTCGCTCGCGCAGGCGCGGCGCGCGAAGTACACGTTCGGGAGCTTCGTTGGCACGAGCGCGGCGAGCCTCGAAGTGAAGCGCCAGGCGCGGCGTGCGTCGCAAGTCGATTCGCCTGTGCTGCTGCTCGGCGAAACGGGCACCGGCAAGGAGCTGCTCGCGCACGCGATACACGGCGCGTCGGCGCGCTCGACGAAGCCGCTCGTCACCGTCAACGTCGCGGCCATTCCCGATGCGCTGCTCGAAGTCGAATTCTTCGGCGCGGCGGCGGGCGCCTATACGGGCGCGGATCGCAAGGGCCGCGTCGGCAAGTTCGAGCTGGCCGACGGCGGCACGCTCTTTCTCGACGAGATCGGCGATATGCCGTTGCCGCTGCAAGGCAAGCTCTTGCGCGTGCTGCAGGACCGCGAATTCGAGCCGCTCGGCTCGAATCGCATCGTGCGCGCGGACGTGCGGATCATCGCGGCGACGTCGGCCGATCTGCCCGCGCTCGTCGCCGAGGGCCGTTTCCGCCCGGACCTGTTCTACCGCCTCAACGTGCTGACGATCCGCGCGCCGGCGTTGCGCGAGCGGCAAACGGATATCGAAGCGCTCGCGTATACGATCCTCGAAGATCTGTCGACGCAGGTGCGCGGCAGTCACTTCGAACTGCAAGACGACGCGTTGCGGCTGCTCTGCGCGTATGACTGGCCCGGCAACGTGCGCGAGTTGCGCAATACGCTCGAGCGCGCGGTGATGCTGTCGGACAGCGAGCGCATCGATGCGCGCGCGCTCGCGCCGTTCATCGGGCCGCTGCGCGGACAGGCTGCGTTCGAGCCGCCAGCATCGGTATCGGAAGAGGCATCGGCCGCGACCGCCAAGTCGAACGATGCGCCGCCGCAGCAGTGGGCCGATGCAATGGCCGCGTTCGAAAAGCGCTTTATCTGCGATGCGCTGCGCGCCTGCAACGGACGCGTGACGGAAGCGGCCGCGCGCATCGGCATGGGGCGCGCGACGCTGTACAAGAAGATCGCGGCTTACGGCATCGACGTGTGAGGCTCGCCGCGAGCGGCGCTGCGCAGTACGATCGTCATTCGACACGGAAAGCACGACGCAAGGAGACAAGGCCATGACACGCCGGGGCGCGGGCATGAGTGCGGGCATCATGCTGTTCATCGCGAGCGCGGCTTGCAGTGCGCTGCATGCGCAGCAGGCGCCGATGGCTGGTTCGGGTGCTTCGGCTGCTCCATCGACGGAAAGGCGCAACTGGTACAACGATCCGTTCTTCGCGCTCTCGCATGCGATCGCCGATTGCCCCGTGCCCTTGGGTCCGATGATGACGCGCGCGCAAATGGAGGACGACGCGCACTATCGCGCGGAACGCGGCACGACGTGCTGGCTCGCGCACAAGTGCACGAAGCCGAACTCGTACATGTACGACCCGGAGATCGCCGACGCCATCCACGCGCGCTTCACGAATCCGCATGCGTTCGACGGCACGAGCCTGTGGATCACCGTGCAGCGCCGCTTCGTTTACGCGGAAGGATGCGCGCCCGCATCGTTCGACAGGCACGCGTTGCAACAGCAACTGGAAGCGATACCCGATGTCGAACAGGTTTTTGTGCGCATCGCGACGGGCACGCGTGGGGCGATGCCCTACAAGACGCTTGCGGAGCCCGACCGACAGCCAGACATAAAGTCCGATGCACAGCCGCAGTAGCCTGACGACGCAACGCAAGGCGGCCATGGCACAATCGCGTTCGTCGAAAAACAAGCAGCCAACGGGGTCTTCCATGAAACGCAGTCATACATTCGCGGCGCGCCCGGCGCATTGGGTCCGCGGCGCGTCGCTTGCCGCCGCGCTAGCGATGACGGGCGCGCTCGCCGCGTGCAGCAGCGCGCCGCCCCTCTTCTCGCCGGACGGCCGGCCGACTACGCTGGTCCAGTGCCCGGCCGGCTCGGACAACTGCGAGCAGCAGGCGCAGGCGATGTGCGGCGGCGCGTTCGATACGATGCGCACCACGACCAACAACGGCGTACGCAGCCTGTTGTACGCGTGCCGCAGGAAGTGAGCGGCGCGTTTTTCCCGTTCAGTTTTCCTCGACCGTAGCTGGTTTCGCTCGCGACACGGGACAGCGCGCGCAGCCCGCGATCTCCCCGTAGCACACACTTCTTCGAAACGTTGCACCGGCACGCGGCGCGAAGTATTTCCGTGCGGCACCTAACGGAACGCAACGATCTCTTCGTATAAATTGCCCGGTAAAGAATGCGGCGGGATTCAGCGGCGCTGGATACCAGACACGCGGCTCATCCGATTTTCGGAAAGCGTGCGACTGCACAACGAGAGAGAGAGAGACCAGGTCGCACGAGATTTTCTGCTGCATATTTCGTGCTATCCAATAACGGCTTGCGAGGGACCACGGGGAAGGCAATGAATCACGAACAGATCGAAAAGGATATCGAGCACCTCGAACACGTGATATCGCGCATTTCGGCTGCCGACGGCATTCCGCTGTCATACTGGCGCAGCCGGATCAATTCGGTGTCGCTGGCGGCGCAGGTGCCGTCGCAGGTCAGGCGTGTTCAAAAGCTAAGCGACGCACTGCACGCACTCGAAGTTCGTTGCAAGCGCTGAGCGCGCTGCGCCATTCGCGCGATGCGTGCCTTGCCAACTGCCCACGAGGACCGTCGATGCACAGAGCAGGATTCTCGGCCGCGCGTCTTGCCCGGTTGACCGATGCAATGCAAGGCTATGTCGATCGCGGCGAAGTGGCGGGCGTCGTCACGCTCGCGTGGCGCAACGGCGAGACGGGGCTCTTCGACGCGCGCGGCTGGCGCGACGAAGCTGGGCGTCTGCCGACGCAGCGCGACACGCTGTTTCGCGTCGCGTCGATGACCAAGCCGGTGACGAGCGCGGCGATCATGATGCTCGTCGAAGAAGGCCGCCTCACGCTCGATGCGCCCGTCGCGCAGTGGCTGCCGGAACTGTCCGCGCCGCGCGTGCTGCGCGATCCCGCCGGCGCGCTCGATCAAACCGAGCCGTCGCGCGCGCCGATCACGGTGCTCGATCTGCTCACGCATCGCGCGGGTTTCGCGTATCACTTCACGTCGACGGGGCCGCTCGCCGATGCCTACGCTTCCGTGTTCAACGGATTCGATTCGGGCCACGGGCCGGATGCGTGGCTCGCGCGCGTCGCGACGCTGCCTCTGATGTTTCATCCCGGCTCGCGCTGGCACTACGGCATCGCAACGGATGTGCTCGGTGTGCTGATCCAACGGATTAGCGGCCTCGCGCTTGGCGACTTCTTCCGCACGCGCATCTTCGAGCCGCTCGGCATGCGCGACACGGCGTTCTGCGTGCCCGATGCGCAGCTTTCGCGTCTCGCCACCGCCTACGCGATCGATCCCGGCTCGCGCCGGCGCATCGTCGAAGACCGTCCGCAAGCGAGCCGCTGGGCCAACCCAAGGCGCTTTCAGAGCGGCGGCGGCGGGCTCGTGTCGACGGCGGAAGACTATTTGCAGTTCGCGCGGCTGTTGCTCGGACGCGGCCGCGTCGGCGATGTGCGTCTGCTGTCGCATCGTTCCGTCGATCTGATGCGCACGAATTTTCTCGCGCGCGACCAGCGCCGGATGCCGTCGATCGGACACGTGCAGTGGTCGGGGCAAGGCTTCGGCCTCGGGCTTTCGATCGTCGACGATCCGGCGCAGCAGTTGCCGCTCGGCTATCGGTCGACGGGATCGTTCGGATGGCCAGGCGCATTCGGCACAAGCTGGTTCGCCGATCCCGTCGAGAACATGATCGGCCAGATGTTGATCCAGCGGCGCTCCGTCGAACCGTTCGACATGGTCGTCGAGTTCGAGCGTCGTCTGTACGATGCGATCGACGACTAAATTCGTCATGTTTTGACAACGCGCACTACCGATGCTTTTCTGACGGCACTACACTCCTACCCGGCACTTTTTACGTCCGATACGGTCACAGTTGCCGTACGGACATGCATGGAGACCTTGCCAGATGGCCACATACAAACAGTTGACCGCGCAACTCGAAAAGCTCCAGAAGGAGATGGAACAGGCGCGCGAGCAGGAAGTCACGCAGGCGATCGCCGAGATCAAACAGAAGATCGCCGAGTACGGCATCACGGCCGAAGAGCTCGGGTTCTCGGACAAGGCGCACGCGCCGCGCAAGGCCGCGCTGCCGCCGAAGTATCGCAATCCGAAGACGGGCGAAACCTGGAGCGGCCGTGGCCGCGCGCCGGCCTGGCTCGCGGGTAAGAATCGCGAGAAGTTTTTGATCGGCGCATGAGTTGCGCCGGGCTATTCGCCAATGTATGACGCGCACATAGGCGCGTCGATTTCTTTCGTCCCAGTTCTTCTTGTCCCGCAGCGGCATCGTTCATTGTCTGAGTCAGACGTGCAGTGAGCGAATGCATAGGTGCCGCGCGCACCGTTGCGGCATCCCGAAAATCCTCACCTTTATGTGATCGGTTCGCGTCGAGGCTCGCGAGGTCGACATTCGCGCGGCGCGCGAATGGCCTGTCGAAGTAGTTACGCTCACGCTTTGCCCAGTCCGCGCGGTCGTCTGAAAAGCCTTGTGCGACAAGCGCTTGCGCGTGCCGTTGAAAGCGCGGCCGCCCGCTGCTTCTTCCGGTTTTGTTGATGCAAACGGCGCATGACGATCGCGCGTCGGCTTTGCGCCAGGCCACATTGGCCACCGCATTTCGCATCTCCCGAAAACGCTCACCTCAACCCTTGCCATTCGCCGATAACCCTCGCTCAGTGGAAACCCGGAGTTGAGCCCGCCTCATACCCCGGATCAAAAAACATCGATTCATGGCTTCCCGACGGAAGCGCGCGCGTGCGGCGTCGGTCTCGCGATCGCGTGCAGCCGGCTCGGTTCGGCCGTCGGCACATTCCTGCTGCCGCTCGGCATCGCGCGGCTCGGCTTTCATTCGACGATGCTCGCGCTGGCCTCGGTGCTGCTCGTCGGCATGATCGTGTCGATTGCGTGGGCGTCCGAGACCAAGCATCTGACGCTGAACCTGGCGAGCGGCGCGTAGCGGTTCGCGCGTACCGGTTCGGTTCTTCGGCATGAGCCCGAAGCCCCGTTGTGGGGCTTCGGGCTTTCTGCTTTTTTGCCGCCTGTCGGGATTTTTCGAATTTTTTCTAATGCTTCATCGGCTCGAGCTTTTTAAGCTTTCCTTCGTGTCGGACATCACCGTAGCGCATCTCAATTTTTTGGGACTTGTATGAGCGATTCTCGATGTCGACCTTTCCAGGATTTCGTTCGTGCAGGGCGCCGACGAAATGGACAAGCGGGCGCTGCTGATCGGCCAGCGGTGCGACGTGACGACACTAAAGTCCGCTGAGTTTCACAAACCACGTTGTTCTTCATTTAGATATCGGGAGCATTCAATGCAAAAACGCATCATTTCCGCAGCGGTCATCGTTGCTACGGGCGTCGTCAGCCTCATGTCGATTACGGCACACGCCGCCGACGGCACGATCACAGTCAACGGCGCCGTGTCGGACACGACCTGCTCGATCAATGGCGTGGCAAGCGGGTCGCCCGCCAACGTGACGACGACGTTGCCGACGGTCCCGACGGGTTCGCTGGCGAGCGCCGGTGCCGTCGCCGGCACGTCGAACCTCGGCGACATCAAGCTGGCGCTGAGCGGCTGCTCGGGCGCCGCGACGAAGGCGGTTGCGCACTTCGAGAACGGCCCGACCGTCGACCAGAGCAGCGGTTATCTGACGAACCAGGCTTCGGCATCGCCCGCGCAGAACGTCGAAGTGCGCCTCCTGAACGCGCAGATGCAGCCGATCAACGTCCTCACGGGCACCAACAACGAGATCGCCACCAACGGCGCAACGATCTCCGGCGGTGCGGCCGTGTTGAACTACTTCGCGCAGTACTACGCGACGGGCAAGGCGCAGGCGGGCAGCGTCAATACGACCGTGCAGTACACGATGCAATACCAGTAACGCGCGGTACAAGGCGCTTGCGTCAGCAAGCGCCTTGATGACGGATGAATGTCGGAACGGGATCAAAGGTCAAGGCGATGAAAGCGATGTATCGATGGATGGCGGCGCTGGGCTCGATGAGCGCGTTGTTGATGGGCGTGGCCCATGCGAGCGTGACGGTCGGCGGCACGCGTGTCGTGTATCCGCTCGATCAGCGCGAAGTGACCGTCAAGCTGAACAACGACAGCCGCATGCCGTCGCTGGTTCAGGTCTGGATGGACGACGGCAACGCCGACGCAAAGCCCGGTGCCGGCAACGCGCCCTTCGTGATCACACCGCCGATTTTCCGCATGGACGCGAGCAAATCGCAGACGCTGCGTGTCATGTACAGCGGCGCGGCACTGCTGCAGGATCGTGAGTCGGTGTACTGGCTCAACGTGCTCGACATTCCGCCGAAAGCCGACGCGACGCAGGACGCGAACACGCTGCAGCTCGCCTATCGCACGCGGATCAAGGTGTTCGTGCGTCCGCGAAAATTGCCGGGCTCGCCGGAAGAAGCGCCGCGCCAGCTGGACTGGAAGGTCGTGCCGGCGCCGCAAGGCAAGGGCCAGGCGCTTGCCGTGTCCAATCCGACTGCGTGGCACGTGTCGTTCAGCGAGATCGACGTCACGTCGAATGGACGCACATTCAAGAACGAAAGCGGCGGCATGGTCGCGCCGCACGGCAAGGAGATCATCCCCGTGCCGCAGATGGCCGGTGTGCAGTCGGCCAAAGTGCACTACGTCGCCATCAACGACTTTGGCGGCGCGATCGAAGGCGACGCGACGCTCACGCCGTAACGCCGAACTCATTGCCTTACCGAGGCGCCCGCATTCAGGACGCCTAATGCCTTCAATTGCCTCGTAAAAGCCGGTGCGCGTCACTCCGCGGTGCGCGCTGCGCCTTTGTGCGCGCGGCTTCAGAGCAGTTTAGAGATCGGAGTCGCGCTGAGTATTTCCATCTCGTAGATCCATAGCATCGATTCGCACCCATCGAGAGACCTCCGTTTCACAGCAATCGAAGTCGGCACGTCATGAAGCATTCGCATTCCAGACAATCGCAAGCTCCTACTGGGCAACCGGCGGCTTGGTTCGTGCTGAATCCCGTCACGGCAGTTGTGCTCTCCGTATTCGCGGTGATCGGTTGTGCGGGTTCGGCGCATGCGGACGCGGCCGAGCCGGCTGAATCGAACGGCACGGTTGCATTCGACACGACGTTCCTGCAAGTCGATCCGGGCGAGCGGGTCGACGTAGCTCGTTTTGCGCGTGGCAACGTAGTGTCGCCGGGTGCCTATACGGTCGACGTCTGGGTCAACGACAACCGCGTGGCGCACGATAGCGTGCGCTTCGTCGCCGCGCACGAGGGCGATAGCGCGCATGCGTGCCTGTCGCGCAAGATGCTGGAAGGACTGGGTATCGACTTCGAGAAGATCGGGGCGGACAGGCAGCGAGGCGCGGCGCAGTCAACAGCCGACGAATGCGTTGATTTGAGCGCGTTCGTTCCGGGCGCAACCGTCGATTTCGACTTCACCGAACAGAAGCTGGCGCTCTTCGTTCCGCAGAAATACATGCGCAATGCGGCGCGCGGCTACGTGCCGCCGGAGCTGTGGGAAAACGGCGTGAATGCGGGCTTTCTCAGCTACAACGCGAACGCCTACCAGTCCAATAGCGGCGGCCTGCATTCGACGCAGGCGTATCTCGGCCTGAACGCCGGCGTAAACATCGGCGCATGGCATTTCAGGCATCAGTCGTCGGTGACGGCATCGACGGGGCAGCCGACGCAGTTCGACAACATCGCCACCTACGTTCAGCACGACGTCACGAAGCTGCGCTCGCAAGTGACGCTCGGCGACGCGCAAACCACGGGCGACGTGTTCGACAGCGTGTCGTTTCGCGGCGCGCAGATCGCCACCGACGATCGCATGCTGCCGGAATCGCTGCGCGGCTATGCGCCCGTCGTGCGCGGCACGGCCGATTCGAATGCGCGCGTGTCGGTGCGCCAGAACGGACAGGTGATCTACGAAACGAACGTGTCGCCGGGTGCGTTCGAAATCCGCGATCTGTATGCGACCGGCTACGGCGGCAATCTCGACGTGACGGTGACGGAAGCCGATGGACGCACGAAGAATTTCGCCGTGCCTTATGCATCCGTCGCGCAGTCGCTGCGTCCGGGCACGACGCGCTTCGCCGTCACGGCGGGCCAGCTACGCGGCAGCTCGCTGCAAACGAAGCCCGGCTTCACGCAGTTCACGCTGCAGCGCGGGCTCACGAATCTCGTGACGCTGTACGGCGGCGCGATTGCGTCGAACGGCTATCTGGCGGCGAATGTGGGCGCGGCGTTCAACACGAAGCTGGGCGCGTTCGCTGCCGACATCACGTCGGCGCGCACGGAGGTGCCGGGCTATGCGACGCAGCAAGGCCAGAGCCTGCATATCGGCTACAGCAAGTTCATCGATCCGACCGACACGAACATCGCCGTCGCCGCCTATCGCTATTCGGGTGTGGACTATCTCAACCTCGCCGACGCCGCCCGAACGCGCGATTACGCGATCCATGGCGGCAACATCAATGCGGCCTATCGCGAGCGCGGACGTCTGCAACTGACGGTCAACCAGAATCTGAAGGGCCACGGATCGGTATTCGCCACGGTGTCGTCGCAGCACTACTGGAATCGCCCGGGGCACGACCTGTTCTATCAGGCGGGCTATTCGAGCGGTTTCAAGTACGGCACGTACAGCGTGACGGCGAGCCGTACGCGCAATTCCGATGGCGCGTTGTCGGACGAGATCATGGTCAGCACGACGATCCCGCTCGGTCATACGCAGCACGCGCCCATGCTGTCGACGAACCTGAACGTGGGCAGCGGCACGTCGAGCATGCAGGCGAGCATCGGCGGCACGGCGGGCGAAAACAACCAGTACTCGTATAACGCTTACGGCACGGTGAGCCGGGGTTCGAGCGAGGCCGTCAACGCCAGTGCAGGCGTGAGCGGCGTGTACCGCGCGCCGTATGCGCAGGTGACGGCGTCGGCGAGCGGCGGCGCGCAGTCGTCGCAGATGTCGGCGGGCGTGAGCGGCTCGATCGTCGCGCATCCGGGCGGCGTGACGTTCTCGCAGACGGTCGGCGACACGTTCGGCATCGTCGAGGCGAAGGGCGCGGAAGGCGCGATGGTGTCGAGCGCAACGGGCGTGAAGGTCGATTCGCATGGCTATGCGGTCGTGCCGTACCTGATGCCTTACGGCATGAACACGGTGGATCTCGATCCGAAGGGCTCATCGACGGATGTCGAATTCGAATCGACTTCGGAGCGCGCCGTGCCGCGTCTCGGCTCGGTCGTGATGTTGAAGTACAAGACCGTGACGGGCCGCGCGGCGTTGATCCATGCGCCGCAACTGGGCGGTGGAACGCTGCCGTTCGGTGCCGATGTGGTCGATGCCGGAGGTCGCAACGTGGGTGTCGTCGCGCAGGACAGCCGGATTTTTGCGCGCGGTCTGGAGGACAACGGTTCGCTGACCGTGAAGTGGGGCGACGAGCCGGGCCAGCAGTGCAGCGTGAAGTATTCGTTGCCAGTGAAGGGTGACAAGGCGGGTGCGGCTTATACGTCGGTGGAGTCGCATTGCGCGGGCACTGCACCGGCTTTGGCTGCACGCGATTGATCGATCAGATCTGCAAATATCATTTTGATAACGGATGACGTCATGAACATCAATGACACGTTGCGCCGGCTCGTGCGCGTATTTGCAATGCTGACGCTGGTAGTTGGCTTCGCCAGTCAGGCCCATGCTGAATGCCCGACGTCGACCGGCTTGCCGGCGACATTCACCTATGGCTCCGTGGCTGTGTCAGCCAGCGTGGCGGTCGGAGACGTCATTCCGGGTACTGTGCGAGCGTTCACGATCATCGGAAAGTGCTCCTTGAATTCGCTTTACAACATGCCGATTGTCGCGTGTCCGCCGAGTGGAACCGCCGTGCCCGGTATGACGGGCGTCTATCCGACGAATGTCGCGGGCATCGGTATGAGAATGCGCGACGCCAATGGAAATCCGATGGTAGGTACAGGAGCGTGTTCGATGAGCTCGTCGCTGGGGTACACGGGTGCGGATGGCAGCTTCAACGTGTCCGGCTCATTCGAACTGGTCAAGACAGGAACGGTAAGTAGTGGTTCGATCTCGGGCGCCTCGTACAACACGGGCGTTTTGAACACCGGGTACGTGTTGAACAACGGTTCCAGCGCGATGTCCATTGCCAATGGTACGCAAGTGCGCGTCGTGACGTGTTCGGTAACTGCGGCCACTGCAAACCAGACCATCCCGCTTGCGACGGTCAGCCCTTCGATGTTTCCGACGGCCGGGTCCGTCGCCGCGAAAACAGGTTTTTCGATTGGTTTGAGCTGCCAGTCTGGCGTGAAGGTTGCCGTTACGTTCAGTTCGACATCGGGCAATTCAGGGGTCGCCTCGGTTCTCGGAAATCTCGGTACGGCGCAGGGCGTGGGAGTTCAATTGCTCGACTCCACACAGACTCCGATTACACTCAGCTCGCCCCTGACGTTGACATCAAGCACGACGGGCAATATGTCGTTTCCCTTTTATGCACAGTACTATCGTGTGGGTGCGCCGGCGGCCAAGGCCGGCAGTGTTCGCGCGACAGCCATCTTTACGATGAGCTATCAATAGGCTGGTCCACGGGCCACATCGGTTGCCGATCCCCCTGACAGTGAGCGGAGGAGAGTCCTCCGGAGGGCTGGGCTGGCGCTCGCTAAACGGCAAATCGCGCTCGACGGTGGCATGGCGTGTATCATTCAGTCCCGGCGCTGCCCGACACCGGTGATTCTGCCCTCTATACTGCGCGCGCGTTATGGCCATATTCCGGTCGCGCTGCCGCGAAATCCCAAGCAGGCAGGCGGGCCGCACGCCCAGCCCGAACTCCTAACCGCCTCACACGATGTCAGTTTCCGAACTCAAACGCCGCCGTACCTTCGCGGTCATTTCCCACCCGGACGCGGGTAAGACTACGCTCACCGAAAAGCTGCTGCTGTTCTCGGGCGCGATTCAGATCGCGGGCACTGTGAAGGGCCGCAAGAGCAACCGCTACGCGACGTCCGACTGGATGGAGATCGAAAAGCAGCGCGGCATTTCCGTCGCGAGTTCGGTGATGCAGTTCGAGTACGGCGACTGCGTGATCAATCTGCTCGACACGCCGGGCCACGAAGACTTCTCCGAAGACACCTACCGCGTGCTGACGGCCGTCGATGCCGCCGTGATGGTGATCGACGGCGCGAACGGCGTCGAAGCGCAGACGTTGAAGCTGCTCGAAGTGTGCCGCAGCCGCAAGACGCCCATCGTCACGTTCATCAACAAGCTCGACCGCGAAGTGCGCGAGCCGCTCGATCTGCTCGACGAAATCGAACAGCATCTGGGCGTGTCGGCCGTGCCGTTCACCTGGCCGATCGGCATGGGCAAGGACTTTCAGGGCGTCTACGACGTCCAGAACGATCAGGTGCGCGTGTTCCGCGCGGGACAGGACACGCTCGGCGGCGAAGTCGAGACCGTGCGTGCGCCCGGCGACGAGGAAGGCGAGCGCCGCTTCGGCCACGCGTGGGTGCGCGCGAAGGAAGAGATCGAGCTGATCACGGGCGCGACGCCCAGCTTCGATCGCGACGAATTTCTCGCGGGCCAGCAGTCGCCCGTGCTGTTCGGCTCGGCGATCAACAACTTCGGCGTGAAGGAAATTCTCGACGCGCTCGTCGATCTCGCGCCGCCGCCGTCCGCGCGGATGACGGTGCAGCGCCCCGTGCAGCCCGACGAGCCGAAGTTCACGGGTGTCGTGTTCAAGGTGCAGGCGAACATGGACCTCGCGCACCGCGACCGCGTCGCGTTCATCCGCGTGTGCTCGGGCCGTTTCGAGCGCGGCATGGCGCTAAAGGTCACGCGCAACAACAAGACGTTCCGCGCGAACAACGTCGTGACGTTCCTGTCGCAGCGTCGCGAAACGGTGAGCGAAGCGTACGCGGGCGACATCATCGGCATTCCGAATCACGGCACGCTGAGTCTCGGCGATACGCTGACGGAAGGCGAACTGCTGCAATTCGTCGGCTTGCCGTTCTTCGCGCCGGAAATCTTCCAGACGGTCGAAGTGGTCGATCCGATGCGCGCGAAGCAGCTCGGCGAAGCGCTGAAGCAACTGGGCGAAGAAGGCGCGATCCAGGTATTCAAGCCCGTCGTCGGCGGTCTGATGATTCTGGGCGCTGTCGGGCAACTGCAATTCGAAGTGGTGTCGCACCGGCTGTCGACGGAATACAAGGTCGACGTGCGGATGTCGCCGGCGCGCTATCGGATGTCGCGCTGGGTGACGTGCGACGACGCCGCCGAGCTGCGCCGCTTCTGCGATTCGTACTCGCCGCGTATCGCTTACGATGCCGCCGAAGCGCCGACGTACCTCGCGTCGCACATCTCCGAAATCGAAGTCGCGCAGAAGGCCTGGCCGAAGATCGTGTTCAACGAGCTGCGCGAGCATTCCGGCGCGCCGTTCAGGAAAGCGATGTAACCGCGCGCGAATCGTACGGTTTGCCCCACGATTCGCCGCCGCGAAATGACAAAAGCCGTGTTCGCCAAAACGAACACGGCTTTTTGCTTTGGACGCGTCACGCGTTGCGACAGCGCTCTACGACATCTCCAGCACCTGCTCCCGCAGCCAGCTTGCAAACGCCTGCACGTGTCCTAGCGTCTCGTGGCGCGGCGCGATATCGAGCCAATACCCATACGGCCCGCTGACCTCGACATCCGACATCGGCGCAAGACTGCCTTCGCCGAGTTCCTCGACGATCATGTTGCGATCGACGATCGCAAGTCCCACGCCTTTGCGCGCGGCATCGCGCCCGCACGGACATCACGGTGTCTCCGCTCTTCGCCTATCCTGATGAAATCGCGCGCGCGTATTGGCCAGATGCGGCCCAATCCGGCCCAATCCGGCCCAATCCGGCCGAACCCCGCCGAATCCGCCGCGCGCCCACCTCACTCGCGGAGCAATCGTGACCGTACGCAATCTCGACGCGTTGTTTCGACCGAAGTCCGTCGCCGTGATCGGCGCCTCGAATCGCGAGGGCAGCACGGGCGCGATGGTCTGGAAGCGCCTGATCGAAGGCGGCTTCGACGGCCCCGTCTGGGCTGTCAATCCGAAGTACGACATGCTCGACGGCCATGCGTGCGTCGGCAACGCGGGCGATCTGCCCGACGCGCCGACGGTCGCCATCGTCTGCACGCCGCCGTCCACGTGGCCGGGCATCGTCCACACGCTCGGCGGCCATGGCACGCGCGCCGCGATCATCGTCGGCGAGGCGCGCGACGACGACGGCCGCGCCGACGTCCAGCACACGCTCGCGGCCGCGCGGCCGCATCTGCTGCGCGTCGTCGGGCCGGGCAGCCTCGGCATCGTGACGCCCGCGCTCAAGGCGCATCTCGGCGCGCCTTCCGTGACGGTGCGCTCGGGCGGCGTCGCGTGGGTATCGCAGTCGAACGCGCTGACGAACGCGGTGCTCGGGTGGGCACATGCGCGCGGCCTCGGCTTTTCGCACGCGGTGGCGCTCGGCGACGAAGCCGACGTCGATGCCGGCGACGTGCTCGACTATCTCGCGAGCGACCCCGGCACGCGCGCGATCCTGCTCGAAGTGGATTCGGTGAAGGCGGCGCGCAAGTTCATGTCGGCGGCTCGGGCGGCGGCGCGCAACAAGCCGGTGCTCGCGCTGCGCTCGGGCCGCAGCGACCCCGCCGATGCGCTCTACACCGCCGCGTTCCGCCGCGCGGGTGTGGTGCGTGTCGACGCCCTCGACGATCTGCTCGACGAAATCGAAACGCTCGGCGTGGGACGCGTCGCGGCGGGCGCGATGGCGACGCTGATCACGAGCGACCGCGGCGTCGCGACGCTCGCTACCGACGCCTTCAAGGCCGCAGGCGACACGCTCGCGCCGTGTCCGCCGGGCGCCGTCGATGCGCTTGCGCAGGCTTTGCCGCGCGCGAGGCCTGGCAATCCGCTGCTGCTCGGCAGCGACGCGCGTGCCGAGCATTTCGGCACGGCGCTGAAGGTGCTCGCCGATCAGCGTTCGACGGGCACTGCGTTCGTCGTGCATGCGTCGACGCACAGCGCGCCCGTCGAGGAAGTCGCGCAGGCGTTGGTCGCGAACCAGCGTTACGCGTATCGCGGGCTGCTCGCGTGCTTTTTCGGCGGCGTGAAGCGCGAGACGCGCGATGCGTTGCACGAGCACGGCATTCCCGTGCACACGACGCCGCAGCGTCTCGCGCGCGCGTTCGAGCGTCTGGTCGAGTACCGGCTCGTGCGCGAGCTGCTGATGCAGACGCCCGAAGGCCAGCCCGCGCGCGCGCCCGAAGCCATCGACGCGGCCCAGGCGCAGGCGTGCGCGGCGCTGTCGTCGGGCGTGACGTCGCTCGACGGCGACGAAGCGGCGCGACTGCTTGCGCACTTCGGTTTGCGCACGGTGCCCGACGATGCGCGCGAAGATGCCGTCGTCGACATCACGGTCGAGCTGCGCGACGACGACAACTTCGGCCCCGTGTTCCGCTTCACTGCGCCGCCCGAGCACGACGAGGCGCGGCCGATGTGCGTGTTCGGCCTGCCGCCCCTCAACCCGGTTTTGTCGGACGACATCCTGTCGAATTCGGCGTATGCGCGCGAGGTCGCGCCCGAGCCGGTTCTCAATGCGCTGACGTCGATTTCGCAGGCGGTGTCGGAGATACGCGAGATCGTCTCGCTCAAGCTCGTGCTGCGCGTAATGAAAAACGGCGCGGCCATCGTCGCGCCGCACCTGCGGCTGTCGGCGAACCGCACGCGTTTCGCGATCATGCCGTATCCGCGCCGCTACGAAGAAACGCTCGACTGGCGCGGCCAGCGCATCACCGTGCGGCCGATCCGTCCCGAAGACGAGGACGCGCATCGCGAGTTCGTCGAGTCGATGACACCCGACGATCTGCGCTTGCGCTTTTTCGGCGCAGTCGGCCGGTTCGACCATTCGCAGCTTGCGCGCATGACGCAGATCGACTACGACCGCGAGATGGCGCTAATCGCGACGATGCAAAACGATGACGGCTCGATCCGCACGCTCGGCGTCGTGCGCGCGGTCGCGGACCCCGACAACGAAACGGCCGAGTTCGCGATGGCCGTGCGTTCGGACCAGAAGGGCAAGGGATTGGGACGTCTGCTGATGGAGCGCATCATCGCGTACGCGCGCTCGCGCGGCACGCATTGGCTCATCGGCGAGGCGCTGCGCGAGAACTCGGCGATGATCGGGCTCGCGACGGCCGTCGGCTTTACGGCCACGCGGACGGAAGATCCGGGCGTCGTCGGCTTCAGGATGGCGCTCGATCAGCCTGAGGTGAAGGGAGAGGGGCAGAACGATAGACAAAAAGGCGTCGCGCCAGCCTACGGCGCGTCGCGTTCGTGCTCTGGCACGCGCTGACGTGAGCGCTGAGCGCGTGCTCGTCGCGTCAGCGAAAGTGCGAAGTCGACCTCATCAAGCCGCGAGCTTCGCCGCCGCCGCGTCGACCTGTTCGCGCGACACCGACAGTTCCTCCAGCCACGCGGGCGCATAGGCCGCGCCCGTTTCGCGCTCCAGACGCGCGATCGTCGCGGCGCAGCGCATCGCGTCCTTCGGCGTCGCGATGAACGCCTTTACCGACTGCCCCGCCGTGAACGCTTCGAAGAGTGGCACGCGCACTTCGTCGGGCAGTGCGCGCGTCCATTGATACGGCTTGCCGTTGAACGTCAGCGTCGGCGGCAGCACGCGCTCTTTTTTCGCGGCGGGAATCAGGCCGAAGTTGCGGGCCGCGTCGCCGATCTGGTCAGCCGAAAAGAGTTCGTCGGGCGTGATGTCGAACTGCGCGATGAAGGTTTCGATCTGCTTCATCGCGGCGGCGCGGTCGTCGCGCTTCTGCTGCGCGCGAGCCACGATGTCGCGCAGTTCATCAGCTTCTTCGCTGCTGATCGTGAAGCTTGCCTGCTTCTGCTGGAGTTCGGAAAAACGCTGGAATTCGAGGTCGGACAGAAGTTTGGCCATTGCGTATCAGTGAGCACGCATGCGCAAGAACGCATGCGGCGAAAGTCGTCGATTCGGAAAAGGGCCGACATTCTAACGCAACGTGTTTGCGCATTCGAATCGAATGCCCGTGCGATACGCGGCAGCGTGCGCATCGCGCGCTCAGGAAGCCGCGCGCATCTCCGGCTCCGCGAACATCGACAGGCCCTGCACCGTCTCGCGCAGCATCTGCGTGACTTCGTCGAGCGACGGCGCAACGTATTCGTCGATGCGCTTGAGGAACGGACACGTCATCGCCGCAATCGCCTGGCCCGATGCCGTCAGCAGCGGAAACGTCAGATCGGTCACGCCGAAAATCTGCTGGCTGTCTTTCTGCGAGAAACCGGCCGCGCGGATTTTTGTGCACGCGGCTTCG
Organism: Paraburkholderia phymatum; assembly: GCF_040965635.1. Taxonomy (GTDB): domain Bacteria; phylum Pseudomonadota; class Gammaproteobacteria; order Burkholderiales; family Burkholderiaceae; genus Paraburkholderia; species Paraburkholderia phymatum_B. Next base: position 177,208 of record NZ_JBFRCH010000008.1, on the reverse strand, counting down.
AGCGCGTTGTGATCGACGGTTACTTCGCCCTTGACCTTCGTGTGCTCGGCGAGCATGTGCCTGCGCTGCTCGGGCGTCTGGAACGCGAGCATCGTGCGTCCCGAACTCGTGTCGATCAGACCGACGCGCGCGCCCAGCCGCACCGAAATGCCCCACGTGCCCGGGCCGTCCACCTGCGCGATCACGAGCAGATTGCCGCGGTCGTAGACGGCCAGATGGCACGACTGCTCGGCTTGCGCCGCGAAGCGCTGCATCCGCGGTAACGCCTCGGAAATCAGCCGGTTCATCGGCGGATGACGATGCGCGAGCGCATAGAGCTTCAGGCTCAGCGAGTAACGGTCGCCGCCCGCCGATCGCACGACGTACTGGCGCGCGACGAGCCGCTCCAGCATCCGGTACATCTCGCTGGCGTTGCGTCCCAGCAGCTTCGTGATCTCGGCGCGCGTCAGGCCGCCCTTCTGCTCGGCGAGCAATTCGAGTATGTCGAGCCCCTTGTCGAGCGCAGGGGCGCGATAACGGTCGGCGTCTTCCTTGTCTTCCACGTCCATCGTCGTCTATCGGTTGATGTTTGACATTTGCATCGATTATCGGCCGTCAACGGACTGACACACAGGGCACGGCGCGCCAGGCCAGGGAAAATACCCACGCCTGGCGGTCGGCCATTGGTTGACTTGCCAAAGTTCGAATATGAATAATACGTTCATTAATGAATGAAGAGAATGGCATGACCGATCCCCGCCTGATTTTGCTGAACCCCGACGACAACTGTCTGATCGCCGCCGCGCGGCTGGATGCAGGGACGCAGATCGATATCGAAGGCGAGCGCGTGACGCTCGCGAATACGATCGATCTCGGCCACAAGGTCGCGCGCCGTCCACTGCGCGCCGACGAAAAGGTGCTGCGCTACGGCGCGGCGATCGGCCATGTGACGGCCGACGTCGCGCGCGGCGAGCATCTGCATACGCACAACCTCGAAAGCGATTACCTGCCTACGTATACGCACGCAGCAGGCCACGCATTCGTCCATCACTGACGCGGGCGAGAAACTCATGACCGATATTTCAGCAGCAGTAAACGGCGCAGCGCTGCAAGGCTATCTGCGTAGCGACGGACGCAAGGGCATCCGTAACGTGGTCGCGGTGGCGTACCTCGTCGAATGCGCGCATCACGTCGCGCGCGAGATCGTCGCGCAGTTTCGTCCTTCGTTCGATGCGTTCGACGATCCTTCGGCGGATCACGAGCCCGTTCATCTGATTGGCTTTCCCGGCTGCTATCCGAACAGCTACGCCGAAAAAATGATGGAGCAGCTGACGACCCATCCTAACGTCGGCGCTGTGCTGTTCGTGTCGCTCGGGTGCGAGAGCATGAACAAGCACTATCTGGCGGATGTCGTGCGCGCGAGCGGACGCCCCGCGCACGTGCTGACGATCCAGGAAAAGGGCGGCACGCGCAGCACGATTCAATATGGCGTCGACTGGGTGCGCAATGCGCGCAGCGAACTCGCGCAGCAGCAGAAAGTGCCGATGGCGCTGTCCGAACTCGTGATCGGCACGATCTGCGGCGGCTCGGACAGCACGAGCGGCATCACCGCGAATCCCGCCGTGGGTCGCGCGTTCGATCGTTTCATCGAGCAGGGCGCGACGTGCATCTTCGAGGAGACGGGCGAACTGGTCGGCTGCGAGTTCCATATGAAGAGCCGCGCGGCGCGCGACGATCTGGGCGACGAGATCGTCGCGTGCGTGGCGAAGGCCGCGCGCTATTACTCGATACTCGGTCACGGCAGTTTCGCGCCGGGCAATGCGGACGGCGGGCTCACGACGCAGGAGGAGAAGTCGCTCGGCGCGTATGCGAAGAGCGGTGCGTCGCCGATCATCGGCATCGTGAAGCCCGGCGACGTGCCGCCGACGGGTGGTCTCTATCTGCTCGACGTCGTGCCTGACGGCGAGCCGCGCTTCGGCTTTCCGAACATCAGCGACAACGCGGAAATCGCCGAGCTGATCGCGTGCGGCGCGCATGTGATCCTGTTCACGACGGGGCGCGGATCGGTGGTCGGCTCGGCGATCTCGCCCGTCATCAAGGTCTGCGCAAACCCGAACACCTATCGCAATCTGTCCGGCGACATGGACGTCGATGCCGGGCGTATTCTTGAGGGCCGCGCGACGCTCGACGAAGTGGGCCGTGAAGTCTTCGATGTCACGCTCGCCGTCGCGCAGGGCGCGGCGTCGAAATCCGAGTCGCTCGGGCATCAGGAGTTTATTCTTACGTACAAGACCTTCGAGCCCGTCGGGCCGGCGTGCTTGCCTTTCCATGCGGCCCCGCCACAACGGGTCGCTGGTTTGACGGAGCGGTGAGCGCTGCATCGCTTTGCGCGCACGATATGAGCCAATGGGACCAGAGTCAGTGCTAAAGCACTAAGTTCAGCCGACAACTAAAGCGCCAACTCTGATCGACCGCTCTGCATGGGATCAGAGTAATGGTGCTCTGCATGGGGCCGGAGTAAGTGCTAAAGCACTAACTCCGGCCGACAACTAAAGCGCCAACTCTGATCGACAGGAGACACACGCAATGACAAACGCGCCGGGTTCAAACGTGCGCAAGCGCCGCCGCATCGGCGCCCGCGCGCTGCAAGTGACGGGCCTCGGTCTCGGCACGGCGCCGCTTGGCGGGCTCTATCGCGATCTGTCCGACGAAGAGGCGTCCGGCGCTATCGAGGCCGCGTGGGACGCGGGCGTGCGCTTCTTCGACACCGCGCCGCACTACGGCCATACGAAAGCCGAGCATCGTCTCGGCGATGCGTTGCGCCGCTATCCGCGCAGCGAATTCGTGCTGTCGACGAAGGTCGGCCGTCGCTTCGTGCCGCGCAAGAATCCGTATGACGGCAGCGAAGGCTGGCAAAACCCGCTGCCGTTCGAAGCGATCTACGACTACACGCGCGACGGCATTCTGCGTTCGTTCGAAGACAGCCAGCAGCGACTCGGCATCGTCGATATCGACATACTTCTCGTGCACGACATCGGCCGCTTTACTCACGGCGAAAGCAACGACCGTTACTGGCAGCAGCTGACGCAAGGCGGTGGCTTTCGCGCGCTCGACGATCTGCGCTCGCAAGGCGTCGTGAAAGCGGTCGGCCTTGGCGTGAACGAAGGCGCGGCGGTACTCGACGCGATGCGCGACTTCGACATCGACTGCGCGCTGCTCGCCGGCCGCTATACGCTGCTCGAACAGGCGACGCTCGACGATCTGCTGCCCGAATGCGAAAAGCGCAACGTCAGCATTCTGCTCGGCGGCGCGTTCAATTCGGGGATTCTCGCGCGGGGCGTCGAAGGCGATCTGAAGTTCAATTACGGAGACGCGCCCGAGGAAGTGATTGCGCGCGTCGCCCGTCTGGAAGCGGTGTGCAAGGTGCATGGCGTGCCGCTTGCTGCCGCTGCGTTGCAGTTCCCGTATGCGCATCCCGCCGTCGCGACGGTGCTGACGGGCGCGCGCAATGCGGACGAACTGCGTGAGAACGTCGCGTCGTTCGATCGACCGATACCCGCTGAACTGTGGCATGCGCTGCGCGACAAGGACCTGCTCGATCCGCGCGCGCCCGTGCCAACGAACTGATTGCTCAACGACATCATGCAAATCGACGCACATCAGCATTACTGGAACCCGGAGCGCGGCGACTACGGCTGGCTCACGCCCGATCTCGCCCCCCTCTATCGCACGTTCGGTCCCGCCGATCTCGCGCCGCTGCGCGAAAAGGCGGGAGTCGCGCGGACGGTGGTCGTGCAGGCCGCGCCGACAGTCGAAGAAACGCGCTATCTGCTCGAACTCGCGCGCAACGAGGCATCGATTGCGGGCGTCGTCGGGTGGGTGCCGATGCTCGACGCCGATGCGCCCGCGCTGATCGAGGCGCTCGCGCGCGAGCCGAAATTCAAGGGCGTGCGGCCGATGCTGCAAGACCTGCCCGACGACAACTGGATCGCGAATCCCGCGCTGAAGCCCGCTGTCGATACGCTGATCGCGAACGATCTCGCCTTCGATGCGCTGATCTTCACGCGCCACGTCGACGCGCTCCAGACGTTCATCGAGCGCTTCAACCCGTTGCGCATCGTCGTCGATCACGGCGCGAAGCCGTCGATCCGCGACGGCAGCGCGGGCTGGCACGCATGGGCCGAAGGCATTACGCGGCTCGCGCAATGGCCGCATGTGCACTGCAAGCTGTCGGGTCTCGCGACGGAAGCTGCGCAAGGCTGGACGGAAGCGACGCTGCGTCCCTATGTCGATCATCTGCTTGCCGCGTTCGGGCCGAAGCGCTTGATGTGGGGCAGCGACTGGCCGGTGCTGAACCTGAACGGCGACTATCTGCTGTGGCACTCGATCGCGACGCTGCTCCTCGCGCAACTCTCCGACGCGGAGCGCGATGCCGTCTTCGGTGGCAACGCCGCTGCGTTTTATCGCCTTTGAATCGGGCCTCTGAATCTCGCTTCTTAATCGGGCCTCTGAATGCGGGCTCTGAACCGCTCGACGACGTGTCCACGATCTTGCCGGTGAGCAGCCGCTGCAATACCCGGTATGACTCAAACGCCAATCCAACGGGAGCCGTAGATGATACAAAGACTGGCCGGCAAGACGGCCTTGATCACCGCCGCGGGGCAAGGCATCGGCCTCGCGACGGCCGAGCTTTTCGCGCGTGAAGGCGCGCGCGTCATCGCGACCGACATCCGCATCGACGCGCTGAAGGACAAACCCGTCGAAGCGCGCAAGCTCGACGTGCTCAACGGCGCGGCGATCAAGGCGCTCGCCGACGAACTCGGCGCGATCGACGTGCTGTTCAATTGCGCGGGCTACGTGCACGCGGGCTCGATTCTCGATGCGAGCGAGGAGGACTGGGACTTCGCCTTCGATCTGAACGCGAAGGCGATGTACCGGATGATCCGCGCGTTTTTGCCCGCGATGCTGGAGAAGGGCGGCGGATCGATCATCAACATGTCGTCGGCGGCTTCGAGCGTGAAGGGCGTGCCGAACCGCTTCGCGTATGGCGCATCGAAAGCGGCCGTGATCGGGCTGACCAAGTCCGTCGCCGCCGATTTCGTCACGCGCGGCATACGCTGCAACGCGATCTGCCCGGGCACGGTACACTCGCCTTCGCTCGAAGCGCGCATCGCGGAACAGGCGAAGGCGCAAGGCGCGACGGTCGAAGCGGTGCACGCGGCGTTCGTCGCGCGCCAGCCGATGGGCCGCGTGGGCAAGCCGGAAGAGATCGCGGCGCTGGCGCTGTATCTGGCGTCGGACGAATCGGCGTTCACGACGGGCCAGGCACATGTGATCGACGGCGGCTGGTCGAACTGAGCCGCGCAGAGTAGGCATCGATGAACCTGAATCACTGAACTGAGGAAACTGCAGCGATGAAATTGCTTCGTTATGGACCGAAAGGCCAGGAAAAGCCGGGCTTGCTGGATGCGCAAGGCAAGATTCGTGATCTGTCGAAAGTGGTCGCCGACATCGACGGCAGCACGCTGACGGATGCCGCGCTTGCGAAACTGCGCGCAGTCGATCCGGCGTCGCTGCCGGTGGTCGAAGGCAATCCGCGCATCGGGCCGTGCGTCGGCAAGATCGGCAAGTTCGTGTGCATCGGCCTGAACTACGCGGACCACGCTGCCGAATCGAATCTGCCCGTGCCGACCGAGCCCGTCGTCTTCAACAAGTGGACGAGCGCGATCGTTGGTCCGAACGACAGCATCGAAATTCCGCGCGGCTCGAAGAAGACCGACTGGGAAGTGGAACTGGGCGTCGTGATCGGCAAGGAAGCGAAGTACGTCGACGAAGCGAATGCGCTTGATTACGTCGCGGGCTATTGCGTGATCAACGACGTGTCCGAGCGCGAATGGCAGATCGAGCGCGCCGGTCAATGGGACAAGGGCAAGGGCTTCGATACGTTTGGCCCGATCGGTCCGTGGGTCGTCACGCGCGACGAAGTGAGCGATCCGCAGAACCTGAAGCTGTGGCTCGAAGTGGATGGTCATCGCTATCAGAACGGCAGCACGAAGACGATGGTGTTCGGCGTCGCGAAGCTGGTGTCGTATCTGTCGCAGTGCATGAGCCTGCAGCCGGGTGACGTGATCTCGACGGGCACGCCGCCGGGCGTCGGCATGGGCGTGAAGCCCGAGCCCGTTTATCTGAAGCCGGGGCAGACGGTGCGGCTCGGCATCGAAGGTCTTGGCGAGCAGCAGCAGAAGACGTATGCGGCGGAGTGATTCGCGCTGAGTCCTGACTCAATGAACGGCGCGTCGCCCGTTCGTTTGTGCATGCAGCGCATTCACGAAGAGAGAAAGCCGTTCGGACACACGATGTCCGGACGGCTTTTTTCTTTTCATTCGCGATGACGTCTTTCGTCCGCGCGCGAGGGTTCGTCTTCCGTGCCGTCGCCGATACGGTTGATCGTGCCCTGGGCGACGGCGATCAGCCGCTCCCTGTCGCCGTCGCTGACGAACACGTTGCACTGACACGTGGCCTGCTGCCTGCCGACGTACACGACTTCCGCCCGCGCCATCAGCACGCCCGTCACTGCGGGCCGCAGATAGTTGATCTTGTACTCGCCCGTTACGACCCTGGGCCCCAGGGCCAGCGCGCCCGCGAAGGTCAGCGCGTTGTCGGCGAGATAGCTGATTACCCCGCCATGCACGAAGCCATGCTGTTGCCGCAATTCATCGCGGATCGGCAGACACAGCGTCAGCTCGTTCGCGCCGACGTACATCAGTTCGGTGCCGAGCAACACGCTGAATGGCTGGGCGTGCAGTGCGCCGCGCGCCCGGTCGAGTAGATCAGTCATCGTCGTTCCTTCGGGCATGGCCCGCGTGGCGATGTCCCCACTCTAGGAAGCATGAATGCGGCGCGTCAAGAGAATTCGAAAAGATTGCGCGGCAATTATTGCGTAATTCGATGTGATACCACGGCATGCCTTTCACAATTCGCACGTACGGGTAATTTTTCCGGCGAACGCTCAAGGCGACGGCCGGCACTGCCGTAAACCCGGATGCACTCCCGTCCTACTCAGCTATTCAGGTGTCTCGATGTTCAGCAAGATCAAGGTCGCATCCGGCCTGCTATGTGTTCTGGCCGCTTTCTGCATTTTCCAGCTGGTGACGGCTGGGCTCGGTTTCTGGTCCATGACGCGCACGCATGACGACGTCGACGATCTGGCGAACGTTGCGCTGCGCCAGGTGAACGCCGTCAACGAGACGACGCAGCATCTGATGGACGCACGCATCAACCTCTCGCGCGCCGGCACGCGGATGGTGCGCGGCGGCGCGGAGCCGACCGACATCGTTCAGCATGCGCGAGAGCAGATCGCTGCCGCAGAGCGCTCGTTCACGGTTTTCATGAACGCGCCGAAACTCAACGATGAAAACAGCGCGCGCGCCGCTGCGCTCAACGAGACGTACCAGAAGCTGCATACGGCGCTTGGCGAACTCGCGCAGTATCTCGACACCAACAACATCCAGGCGTTCCTCGATCAGCCGACGCAAGGCATGCAGGACGCGTATCTGACCGAGCTGCACAACTTCACGCAATTCGGCGATGCGGCGGGTCGTGCGTCGCTCGATTCGATCGACGCGCGCGAGACGATGTTTCGCGTGGTCGGCCTCGTGATTCTCGCGCTGCTGCTGGGCGGCACGATCGGCGTGCACGTGGTGCTGCGCCGTGGCGTCGTCGGGCCGCTCGAAGAAGTGGGCCGCCATTTCGAGCGCATCGCGCAAGGCCGCCTGAACCAGCCGATCGCCGAGCGCGGCACGAACGAAATCGGCCGTCTGTTCTCGGGCCTTTCGCATATGCAGGCGAGCGTCGCACGCACCGTGAAGACCGTGCGCGAAGCGGCCGATTCGATTCACATCGGCGCGGACGAAATCGCGACGGGCAACGCCGATCTGTCGGCGCGCACGGAAAACCAGGCGGCGTCGCTCGAAGAGACGGCATCGAGCATGGAGGAGCTGACGGCGACCGTGCGCCAGAACGCCGAACACGCGCGCGAAGCGAACACGCTCGCCGAGACGGCGCTCGACGCGACCTCGCGCGGCACGGATGTCGTCAACGAGGTCGTGACGAAGATGCACGGCATCGCGCATAGCTCGGACCGCATCGCGGAGATCATCACGGTAATCGACGGGATCGCGTTCCAGACCAACATTCTCGCGTTGAACGCGGCCGTCGAGGCGGCGCGCGCGGGCGAGCAGGGCCGCGGCTTTGCCGTCGTCGCGGGCGAAGTGCGCGGGCTCGCGCAGCGCAGCGCGCAGTCGGCGAAGGAGATCAAGGAGCTGATCAGCGAATCGGTGGCGGAGATTCAGGGCGGATCGGTGCTCGTCGAACGCGCGGGCGAAGCGATGTGCAACGTGTCGGAATCGATCTCGCGCGTCACGCAGATGATGGCTGAGATCAGCGCGTCGTCGCACGAACAGAGCACGGGCATCGAGCAGGTCAATCAGGCCGTCGTGCAGATGGACCAGATGACGCAGCAAAACGCGGCGCTCGTCGAGGAAGCGGCGGCTGCGGCTGCGTCGCTGCATCAGCAGACGCGGCAGTTGAAGGACGCCGTCTCGGCGTTCGAAATTTCCGATGTCGTGTTCACGTCGCAGCGCACGCGTCATGCGATCGCGCCCGGGTTCAGCGAGCCGGTTGGCGCATGAGCGCATGCGTTAGCGCGTAGGGGCCTGGATCGCAGATCGCCTATGACAAAGCCCGCGAAGCGACTTGCTTCGCGGGCTTTTTCTTTGCGGTTCTTCTCGCTCGCAGCCGCTGTGAAAAGCGCCTGTTATGCGGACGGCAATGCGGCGTAAGCGGTGGCGAGGTGATAGGGCGTCGTCGAAGGCATGTCCGCGCGAGCGATCTCGCCCGAGAGCGTCTTGCATTCGACCCAGCCCTGCGCGTGCAGAAAGCGCTGCCGGAAGCGCTCGATCTGCTGCGGCAGCAGTGCGCGTATGGCGGCGTCGCGGTGCACGGCCAGCGCCCGCAGGTATTCCGTCTGCGCCCAGATGCGCTGCGTCGAGTCCTTGATGCCGCCTGCCTCGTCGAGCGCGGCATGCACGCCGCCCGTGGACGCGTCGACGCCCCGTTCGTGCGCGAACATGAACGCGCGCGCCAGTGCTTCGCGCAAGCCCGAATCTGCGAGCACAGCGCCTGCCTGCTGCACGAGCCAGAACCATTCGAACTGATGGCCGGGCTCCAACCGGTTGTCAGCGCTGCCGATGGGCAATTCGGCGATGCAGCCCGTCGGCTTATGCACGAAGGTGCGCGCAATCGCTTCGCCGAGCTTCGCGAGGGCCGTGTCGAACGCGGCGTCCCGCGTGGCGGCGCGCGCCGCGAGCCACGCCTCCGTCAGATGCATCAGCGGGTTTTGCAGCGGCATCTCGCCTTTCGTCGAGAAGTCGGCGGCAAGCGCGGCGTGCAGCAGGCCATCGTCCGCGGCGAAGCGGTCCTCGATCAGCGACGATGCGCGATGCACGACGTCGAGCGCATCGCGGTTACCCGAGCGCGCGCCGTATTCGGCGCATGCGAACACAACGAACGCGTGCGTGTAGAGATCCTTGGTCGTGTCGAGCGGCGCGCCTTGTGCATCGACGCTGTAGAGCCATCCGCCATGCTTGCTGTCCTGAAAGATATGGATCAGCGATTCGAACAGGCGCAGCGCATGCTCCATTTCACCTGCGAGCGCAAACACGAACATCTGGCGCGCGCACGCCATCGCGCGATAGCGAATGACGGGCAGCAGCGTTTGGCCATCGGCTGCGACGGCTTCATACGGCAGGCCGAGCGCCGCGTTGAAGCCGGGCCCTCGCCAGATCGGCAGGATGACGCGCGCGAAGTGATCGCGCAGCGCAGCTGCAAGTTCGGGCGTGGATGCGGGTGCGTTCATGGTGGAGGAATTCGATGAGTGGAGTCGTGGGCGCAATGTCAAGCGCATACGGGGCGCACGCGTGCCGCACGCGCGCTGGGGCTCCAGCATAGCAAACCGCGCGCAACGCTTATCGCGCAAACCGGCCAGTGGGAATGTCATGGCGGCGATGTTGCGTAGGTTTGTAGTCGGGTATGGGACTGGGTAAGGCGGTAAAGCGGCAACTCTCGTCGATCGCTGTGCATGGGACTGGAGTAAGTGCCCTGCATGGGGCTGGAGCAAGTGCTGAAGCACTAACTCCAGCCGACAGCTCTGCATGGTGCTGGAGTAAGTGCTGAAGCACTAACTCCAGCCGACAGGCGAACAACATGATTGGAAATGTCGAGTTGATCTCACGGCTCGTCCTCGCTGCGGTGCCCGGCAGCGTGATCGGCCTCGAGCGCGAGCGGCTTTCGTGGGCCTCGGGGCTGCGCACGCATATGCTCGTGTGCGTCGGCTCGACGCTCATCATGATCGTCTCGGCATTCGGCTTCGCGGATGTGCTCGGCAACGAGCACATCGTGCTCGACCCATCGCGGGTCGCCGCGCAAGTCGTCTCCGGGATCGGCTTCCTCGGCGCGGGTTCGATCCTGCTGCGCGGCTCGATCATCGGCGGGCTGACCACCGCGGCGAGTCTCTGGTCCGTCGCCGCGGTCGGCCTCGCCGTCGGCGGCGGATTGTGTACGGCGTCGATCGCCGCGACGATCATCGTTCTGATCATCCTTGCAGGCGTCAAGCCGATCGAAAAGCGCTTCATCACCGTCAAGCAGCGCCGCCAGTTGACGCTCGTCGTCGGGCGCGGCTCTATGACGTTTCATTCGCTGCACGAAGCGCTGGGTCCGGCGAGCCCGCGCGTCAAGCAGTTCGTGATGCAGCAGAGCGACGACGATCCGCAATTCGACGAAGTGCTGATCACGCTGAATCGCATTTCGGCGACGGAGTACACGGCGATTTGCGGGCAACTGAAGGCGCTGCCGGGCGTAAAGGAGTTTCGCGAAAACGGGAGCCGGCTTGATCGGAGGTGAGTGGGCATCAGCGGAAGCGCGGCTGCGCCGAACGGATCAGCGACGCGCGCCGCTCATGCGCGAAGCCCGTCGCAAAAAGGCCCGCGATCCGTTTCTGTGTCCCCTTTTGCATGAGACAATGCGGGCTCTAAAAACACGCTGACGGCATGTTGTAGCGGCGCCCGACAGGCGACGAACGCTGCCTTTCCCGCTTTCCCTCATGGCAGATTCCGCAGAATCCACGATTTCCCGTCCGGCGCGCGCCCGTTCGCAGAAGCGGCGCGCGTCCGCTGTTTCTCCCGAAACGGAAAACAAGCTCGCGCGGGCGGCGCGCTCGGCGCAGCGTCTCGCGCAGTTGAGCGATGCCGTGCGCGACGACAGCACGCTCGATCTGTTCCCCGACGATACCGCTCGCGCCGAGCAGCACGCGATGAACATCGACGTGCGGCAAGGCACGCTGCAGGGCTTCGAGTTGCCCGATGTCGTGCTGGCGGCGGCGGGCGCGGCGGATGGGGGCGGCTTCGCGGCGGGGCCGGCGGAAGCGAAAGCGGGGCTGCGCGGGACGCGCGCGGCGGCGTCGCCGTCGAAAGAACCGATGCCAGCCGAAGGTCCTCACGCCGGACAGATGCTGATCGAAACGGAAGCGGGCTTGCCTGAATCGACTGCGGCTGAAAGCAGCGCCCCTAGAGGGCGAGCGTCGCGTGCGTCTTCGGCTGAGGGCGATATCGCGGCGCAGACGGCGACGTCGGCGAGCGTTGCGAAGGCGACGGGCGATACGCCGTCGCTGGCGGCGTCGCTGGCGGCGGCGAGCGTGATGCGCAGTGTGGCGGCGCTGCGCCAGGCTTCCGAACCGGTGGCCGATCCTGCCGATCCGAAGGAAAGCGCGAATGCGAGAGCGCCCGGCGGCACGGCGCAGCGCCCCGAGGTTGCGAGCGCCAAAGCCGCGACGGCTGCGCGCGATGTGACGGCACCGGATGCGTCGGCGAAGCCGGGCGGCGGGAGCGGTGCTATCGATGGAAACCGCGCGACAGGCGCAACAGGCGCAACAGGCGCAACAGGCGCAACAGGCGCAACAGGCGCAACAGGCGCGACAGGCGCGACAGGCGCGACAGGCGCGACAGGCGCGACAGGCGCAAACACGACGGACATGGCCACGCAGCCGACCCGCGCCCCATACGTTGCAACGACGTCCCACCATCATGCGCCGCGCGGCACGCCCGAACTGGACCAAGCACGCGCGACCGCCTTCGCCGATACCGTCGATGCCTTGTATGGCGTGATCGCCGACCAGCGTCGCGCCGACAGCGACCACTCGCGGCGCATGAAATGGCTGCTGACGATCGTCGTGTGTGCGCTGCTGATGACGATCGCGATCGGTATCGCGCAGACGTTTCTGCTATTGCGCCTCGCGCATCAGTCGATGGCGCAGGAACAGCGCATCGAGCAGATGATGCTCAACCAGCAGGCCACGCTGGCGACGCTGCTTGACACGGATTCGTCGACGACGAGTCTTCCCGTTAGTGCGCAAGCTCCGGCACCTGCATCGCCGGCTGCCGCGACCGCGCCCGCAAAATCCGCCAATGCGCAGGTTGCGCAAGTCCAACACTCCCAGCAGGCACAGCGGCGCAAGTCAGTGCACGCTCACTAATTATCGACGCTGGCTGCGCGTCGCTGCGCGGCCGGCAATTCCTCCCGTTTCGAAATCGGCGGTGTTCGCGCGAAGGACATGACGGCGTCTTGCCCTAGCCGCCAAGCCGTTGCGGTCTGCACCTGCACCTGCACCCGCACCCGCACCCGCACCCGCATCCGCATCCGCATCCGCATCCGCGTCCGCACCCGCATCCGCACCCGCATCCGCACCCGCATCCGCACCCGCACCCGCACCCGCACCCGCACCCGCACCCGCACCCGCACCCGCACCCGCACCCGCACCCGCACCCGCACCCGCACCCGCACCCGCACCCGCACCCGCACCCGCACCCGCACCCGCACCCGCACAAACGCATCTAACGGTCTACCTCGTACCCACGCCAACAACGCACATCGGATAGTTGCATTCGCACATCGCCATCTTGAAAAAACGGGGGCGGGTCTGCGAGCCCGATTTGATATGCGTGACGCGGCGCAATATCCCCTCAAACTCCCTGCAGCGAAAGATCACGCACAATAAATTGCTGCATTGCACTAGCTTTTGCTAAGGGAAAACCCTATAATTCGTCTCAAGGGAAAACCCTAGATCATCAACAACCGGGAGTCGCCATGAACTATCTTTTCGCGCTGTTCCAAAAGGTTAGCGACCTCTTTGCGTCGCCTCACTTGCCTCTGGATTCGGATTACTCGTACGAAGCACGTCACCGCGAAGCGGAGCGTGTTCGCAAGTCGCAATCAACCCTGTTCGGCATCCGCCTGACCGACTGATCACCGATCGGCCAGCCGTCGAACGAAACGACGTTGCACTGCGCATGTCGCCGCCATCCAGAAGCGGCGAAACTCATAAGAACCCGGCCAAGCCGGGTTTTTTGTTTTTGCGCTTCATGCCGCGAGCTGCAATAGCCCAGTCCCGAAGCCAGGCCGGTTCGACGTTGCACGCGACGTCGCAATGCGTCGTCCACCATTTCGGGGCCGAAATGAATGTAACGGGCGATTCGCCCGAGGCCAGCCACGAAAGACATCGAAAGCGCGTTCAGCCTTGTGAAATCAGGGCTTGTCGGCCGCAAGCCCAACTCGTTGATGCGTCCCACTTTTGAAATGTGCGCTTACAAGTGCTCACGTTTATGAAAGGTCTGCGCCGCTAGAGTGGTTCTCAAGCGAACGGCACGAATCTCAAACCAGTCCGGTCGATTCAGCCGTCGCTCGCAACGAAACTCGATAGGGAGAATAGTCATGAAGGCCTTGAACAAGACATCGCGTTCGATCGTCGCGGCAGTGCTTGCCGGTGGCGCATTGCTCGGCGCCACCAGCGCCTTTGCGCAGCACGCGCCCGTCTACGGGCAGCCGCACATGATGCCGGTGGGCGTGCAGATCAACACCGGCTGGCACGGCGACCGCTACTGGGACGGCCACCGCTACTGGGCGCACGACGACTGGATGCGTCGTCACCCGCATGACCGTGATCCGTACCACCATCGCGATTACGGCCACCGTCCGCCGCCGCGTTACTACTAACGCGTCGACGACGTCAGCCTGACGGCATCGGTTGGAGATGCCGCCGGGGCGAAAACAGGGCCGGCCGCTCGCAGGAGCGCGCCGGCCCTGTCCTATCCGGCGTCGGAAAAACGCATGCTGCGCTATGCTTGCGTGCTTTGATCAGCGGCACGGTATCAGCAAGGGGAATAAGGATTGAGCAAGCCAGTCTTAGGCGTGGTGGGAACGGGATTGATGGGCGTCGGCATCGCGACGCAGAGCGCGCTGCACGGACACCGGACGATCGTCAACGACGTCGATCCCGCGCGGCTCGCCAGCGTTGCGCCTAAGGCACAAGCGGTGCTCGACGAACTGATCGACGCCGGCCGTATCGATCAGCAGGCGAAAGCCGTGGCGCTTGCGAACATCGAAACGAGCGCGTCGCTCGAAATAATGGCCGATGCGCAATTCGTGATCGAAGCGATTCCCGAAGTGCTCGAACTGAAGCATCGGCTTTACGTTGCGCTGACGGACATCCTGCGCGACGACGCGATCCTCGCGAGCAACACGAGCGGCTTTCCGCCTGATCAGCTGTCGGTGCCGCTGCGCGCGAAGGAACGCTTTCTGATCGCGCACTACTGGAATCCGCCGCATATGATCCCCCTCGTCGAAGTGGTGCCGGGCAGCGATACGTCGCAAGACGTCATCGATGCGACTGTCGCGCTGATGAACGCGACGGGCATGGAGCCCGTCGTGCTCTCGAAAGCGATTCCGGGCTTCGTCGGCAACCGTCTGCAGTTTGCGGTGTTGCGCGAAGCGCTGAACATCGTGCGCTCGGGCGCCGCGACACCCGAAGTCGTCGACCGCGTGATGAAGGCGTCGCTGGGCAAGCGCTGGGGCATCGTCGGGCCATTCGAAGGCGCGGATATGGGCGGCCTCGATACGTTCGTCGATATCGCCAGCCATCTGATGCCGGCGCTTGCCAAGGACGAAGACGTGCTCGATCTGCTGCGCGAGCAGGTGCGGGCGGGGCGCGTCGGCGTGCGCAGTGGCGCGGGCTTTTACGACTGGGACGACGCGCACGCAGCAAAGGTGAAAGCGGGACGCAGGCGCGTGATCGAGTCGAACGGACAGAAGCACGGATAACGCTGAGCGGCGCCGCCGCGCATCGCCAAGCAGACGCAAGCGAGGCAAACGCAAGCGAGCCAGACGCAAGCCAGCCAGACGCAAGCCAGCCAGACGCAAGCGAACCAGTCGCAAGCGAACCAGTCGCAAGCGAACCAGACCGAATCGAACGATACGGAAGCAAAAAAGGAAGCGACATCATGTCGGACGTCTATTTCTACGACCCCGCCGCCGGCCACGGCCTGCCTCACGATCCGTTCAAGGCGATCGTCGCGCCCCGCCTGATCGGCTGGGTCTCGACACGGGCGGCAAGCGGCCAGTTGAATCTCGCGCCGTACAGTTTCTTCGGCGCGTTCGCGACCTTTCCGTCGATCATCGGTTTTTGCAGCGAGGGCCGCAAAGACAGCATCCGCAATATCGAAGAGACGCGCGAATTCGTCTGGAATCTCGCGACGCGTCCGCTCGCCGAGAAGATGAACCGCACGTCGGCGCCCGTTGCGCCCGACGTCGACGAATTTCGGCTTTCGGGCCTCACGCCCGCGCCGGGACGCAATGTGTCGGTGCCGCACGTCGGCGAATCGCCGGCGGCGCTCGAATGCAAGCTGCTGCAAGTCGTCCAGTTGCACGACCTGAGCGGCAAGCCGATGGACAATTGGCTCGCGCTCGGCCAGGTGGTCGGCGTGCATATCCGAAGCGAGTATCTAAAAGACGGCCTGTTCGACACGCACGCCGCGCAGCCGATCATGCGCGCGGGCTATCGCGCCGACTACGCGCAGATCGGGGACATGTTCCAGATGATCCGTCCGACGTCCTGACGATTCCCGCTGCAAGTCATCGCGACGAACGCCATGTTCGCAGCAGCAGCGCATTCGTCACGACGCTGACGCTCGAAAACGCCATCGCCGCGCCCGCGATCATCGGATTCAGCAGCCCGAACGCCGCGAGCGGAATACCGATCAGGTTGTAGACGAACGCCCAGAACAGGTTCTGCCGGATCTTGCGCCACGTGCGCCGAGAGATGTCGATCGCATCGGCGACGAGCGCGGGGTCGCCGCGCATCAGCGTGATGCCCGCCGCGCGCATCGCGACGTCGGTGCCCGTCGCCATCGCAATGCCGATGTCGGCGGCGGCGAGCGCGGGCGCATCGTTGATGCCGTCGCCCGCCATCGCGACGACGCTCGACGTGCGGATCTTCAGGTCGTGCACGACGCGCGCCTTGTCGGACGGCAGCACCTGCGCGTGCACCTCGTCGATGCCGAGCGCGGCCGCGACGCTCTTCGCGCTGCCTTCGTTGTCGCCCGTCACGAGCGCGCTCGTCACGCCCATCCGCGACAGGCGCTCGACGGCGGCGCGCGCGCCGGGCTTCAGCGTGTCGCCGAATGCGATTAGCGCGAGGACTTCTGTCGGTGCGTCCGCGTTGCCGCGCTTCATCAGCCACGAGACCGTGTTGCCTTGCGCTTCGAGTTCGTGCGCCCGCCCGGCGAGCGCGGGCGGCAGCGCGGCATCCCGTTCGCGCAGCCAGCGGCTGCTGCCGATCGCGACCGTTTCTCCGCCGATGTCCGCTTCCACGCCGCGCCCCGCGACGGCGCGCGCCTCGCCTGACGCGGGCAGCGCGTTGGCGCTGGCGAACGCTTCCGGCTCTGCGTCAAAGGCCTTCACAACCGCCTTTGCAAGCGGATGATCGCTATGCCGCTGCACGGCGGCCGCCAGCGCGAGCGCATCCGCACGGTCGATGCCCGGCGCCGCGTCGAAAGCCGTCACCGACGGCTGGCCGACCGTCAGCGTCCCCGTCTTGTCGAACGCGACCACGCGGATCTGATGCGCGATTTCGAGCGCCTGCGCATCCTTGATCAGCACGCCGTGACGCGCGGCGACGCCCGTGCCCGCCATGATGGCCGTCGGCGTCGCGAGACCGAGCGCGCACGGACACGCGATCACCAGCACCGCGACCGCGTTCAGAATGGCCGATTCCGCATCGTGCCCGGTGAGAAGCCAGCCCGTCAGCGTGACGAGCGCGATCGCGAGAATCGCCGGCACGAAGATTTCGCTGACGCGATCGACGAGCCGTTGAATCGGCGCCTTCTCGGCCTGCGCGGTTTCGACGAGCCGGATGATCCGCGCAAGCGTCGTCTCCGCGCCGATGGCCGTCGTCGTCACCGTGATCGCGCCTTCGCCGTTGATCGAGCCCGCCGTCACGCGGTCGTCCGGCTGCTTCGGCACGGGCAGGCTTTCGCCCGTGATCAGCGATTCGTCGATATGCGTGCGGCCTTGCAGCACGGCGCCGTCGACGGGCACGCGCTCGCCCGGCCGCACCGCGACGATCATGCCGACGCGCACCTGCGCGAGCGGCACCTCGTGCTCCTGCATGCCGACGACGATGCGCGCGCGATCGGGCCGCAGCGCGTTGAGCGCACGGATCGCGTCGGTCGTCTGGCGCTTCGCGCGCGCTTCGAGCCACTTGCCGAAGCGCACCAGCGTAATGACGACGGCCGACGCCTCGAAGTAGAGATGCATCGTGTCGCCGGGATGGAGCGCCATCTGATAGACGCTCACGCCATACGCCGCCGACGTGCCGAGCGCGACCAGCAGATCCATGTTGCCCGAGCCGGCGCGCACGGCCTTCCACGCGGCGCGGTAGAAGCGCGCGCCGAACGCGAACTGGACGACGCTGGCGAGCGCGAGCTGCAGCGAAGCGGGCAGCATCGCGTCAAGGCCGAGCGGTTCCGCGACCATCGGGACGATGAGCGGCAGCGTCAGCAGCGCGCAGAGCACGACGGCGCCCAGTTCGCGGCGCACGGCCTGACGCGCGATGGCGTCCTTGTCGCGACGGGCGGGCGCGGTGCCGGCGTCGATGGCATCGGTCGCGAGGGGCGTCGCCTGATAGCCGGCTTTCGTGACAGCCGCAATCAGCTGGTCGATGCCGACCGCGCCGTTGATCGTGACGGCGGCCTTTTCTGTCGCGAGATTGACGGACGCGGACGCGACGCCCGGTACCTTCGCGAGCGCCTTTTCGACGCGCAGCGCGCACGCCGAGCAGGTCATGCCGCCGATCGCCAGTTCCGCGCTCGCGGCGGTGGCATCGCTCGCGGACAACGACGCTGCTTCGTCCACGGGCTGCGCGTCGTAGCCCGCCTTGCGTACGGCAGCGATGAGGGCAGCGACGAGGGTATCGACGGCAACGGAGGCGTCGGCCTCGACGCTGGCCTTTTCCGTTGCCAGATTCACCGACGCGCCCGAGACGCCCGGCACTTTCGCGAGCGCCTTCTCGACGCGCAGCGCGCACGACGCGCAGGTCATGCCGCGGATGTCGAGTTCGGCGGTTTTCACGTCGACGTGGGAAGTGCCGGCGGCGCGCGGCGTGGCGAGATCGGTCATGGCGGCGAGGCTCCAGTTACGGCACATAAGGTCTATTGGAGCCAGTATCGACCTTCCCATGATGGGAAGGTCAAGGACGGTCGAGAATCGGTTATTGCGACGTGGTCAGTCGAGGTCGGGCGGCGCGGCCAGCATCGCGTCCGCGACGGCGCGCTGCTCGTCGCTGTTGCGCTCGTTCAGCGCCGAGGCGGCGCCGCGCCGGTCGGCGGAAGCCTTGTTCTGGCTCAGCTTCCATTTGCCCGTCAGCTTCGTGACCTCGATCTCGATGCCGACGATCGCGCCCAGCATCTGCGAGATGTAGTCGGCGGGCGCGTCGCCCATTTTCCACGGCACCGGCTCGCCCGCTTCCATCTTGCGCGTGAGCCGCGCGACGAGGCCGCGCACGAACGCTTCGTCGTCGCGCACCACGATCGGGCCGTGCGCATGGACGACCATGTAGTTGTACGTCGGCACCTGACGATGCGTTTCGTGCTTGCTCGGATACCACGTCGGCGAAATGTACGCGGTCGGTCCCTGAAAAATCACGAGTGCATCAGGCCGTTCGGCCACTTCCTGCCAGACGGGATTCGCTCGCGCGACGTGCGCGCGCAACGTGCCATGCGGGCCTTTGCCGGCGTCGAATTCGAACGGCACGTGGTTTGCGTCGAGCCCGTTCGGGCCAACGGTGACGAGCGATCCGAGCGGATAGTCGGCGATCAGCCTGTAGAGAACTTCCAGACGGTTCTCTTCGAAATGGGCGGGAATGTACATAACTCGGCTCCGGGTAAAAGGCGGCGACGACGATGCTCAGAAGTGCGCTTAAAAGCGCGCTCAAAACCGCAACCGTATCTCAAAATGCAAGGCAATGTTCACGTTCGTGCCTTATTGCTTGCCGCCGCGCCGCGGATAAGATAAAACCCGATCTCAGAAAAGCAATGTCAGGACAATGCGACGGGTTGACGCGAGCGGGGGCTCGGCGGACCAGTCGGTCCTGGCCCGAGAGATCCATCCAGGACTGCGGTTCATCGAATGATAAAAAATCGCCGAGAACAATTTCCGTTCCATCTGGCCTGCGCGGCGCTCGCAGGCGTTGCATTCCTTGCCGGCTGCTCGTCGACTCCCACCGTGGCGCCCAAACCCACTGGATGGATCAAGGACGAGGTTGCCGATTCCTACGTTTTTGCGTATCCGCTCGTGCTGATGGGCGCGGCCCGCGATGCCGCCGTCGGCACGGGCCCGGGCCAAGCGCCCATCAACACGGTGCGTCACGCGACGGCGCTGCCGCCTGTCGGCGCGCACAATCCGCCGACGCCCGGCATCGACACGCTCGACTCGACCGCATGGCTCGACGTCGGCGACGAGCCGGTGATCGTGTCGCTGCCCGCGTCGCCGGGGCGTTACGTCGATGCGCGCGCGCTCGACATGTGGACCATCGTATTGTGGTCGACGACGGCTTCGCAGGGCGCTTCGCGCGCGACGGGCATCAAGGCGCAGACGGTCGCGTTCGCGAAACCGGACTGGAAGGGCGATCTGCCGAAGGGCGTGAAGCGCATCGACGCGCCGACCCGCAATGTCTGGTTCGACGTGCGCATCCAGACCAACGGCGCGCACGACCTGACAGCAGTGCGCAAGGTGCAGCGCGGCATTCGCGTGGCGCCGCTGAGCATCTATACGGGTGACGCGTCCGCGGCTTCTGTCGCGCCGCGCAGCCTGTCCGCCGAGATGGGCGCGTCGGGCTCGCCCGCCGACCAGGTCGCCGCGCTCGACGCGAAAGGCTTCTTCGATCGCGTGGCGCAACTGCTGCCCGACAATCCGCCTTCGCCCGCTGATCCGCATGCGCTCAAATTTCTCGCGGACCTCGGCGTGCAACCGGACGACCCTGTCGAGTTGCCGTCGTCGGCGACCGATGCGATCGTGGGCGGTCTCGCGGACGGCCATGCGCGCGTCGCGACGGCGCCGACCAACATGCTGATGGGCAACGGCTGGAGCTGGTTCGGCGATGGCGTCGGCAACTACGGTCCCGACTATGCGTTGCGCGCGTATGCCGCTTATGCGCAGCCGGGCATCGGTACAAAGGACGACGAAGTGCGCGCAAGCGTGTCGCTCGATAGCGACGGCCACGTGCTGAACGGCGCGAACCGCTACGTGATGCACTTCGCGCCGAGGCAGGTGCCGCCCGTGCGCGGCTTCTGGTCGGTCACGGCCTACGCGAAGGACGGCGCGCTCGGCGAAAGCGCGCCCGCGCATGCGGCCGTCGGCGACAAGGCGGGCGTGCGGCGCAATCGCGACGGCTCGATCGACGTGACGGTGTCGTCGGTGCGGCAGCGCAAGGCGGCGAACTGGCTGCCCGCGCCGCGCGGCGATTTCCAGCTCGTGCTGCGTCTCTATGCGCCGAAGCCGGAAGCGAGCGATGGCACCTGGGCGCCGCCCGCTGTCGTGCGTCAATAGCGAAACGCGTGTCGGTCGCATGACGGCAGCGATTGCGGATAGGGCCGGAGTACGGCACTGAAGCAGCGACTCTGGCCAACCGCCCTGCATGGGGCAGGAGCAAGTGCTGAAGCACTTGCTCCTGCCGACAGATGAAGCGCCAATTCTGGCCGACCGCCCTGCGTGGGGCAGGAATAAGTGCTGAAGCACTAACTCCTGCCGACAGCTAAAGCGACAACTCGGGACGACACGAACACGGTCGTTAGACGGGCATCCGCAGCCTTACACTTTCTCACCTTTATTTGCCTGCAACGGTCGGCATTCCCATGACATTTGATGGTTTGCCCGAAGTACACGACGTATACTTTGGGCAAGCTGAATCTTCGTCACAGCGGCGAGCTTTGCGCCGCACTACCCGCGACCGAGCATGGCAAGCCCCACCAAAGCAACACTCATTTCTTCCATCCAGACAGTCCGCGAAGTCGCGCAAGGTCGACGCGCCCGGCGCATCGTACTCATCCTGTTCATCGTAGTGGCCGTATTCGGCCTGCTCGGCTTTTTCGCCGCGCCGCCGCTGATTCGCCACATCGCCGAACAGCAACTCAGCGAACAACTGGACCGGCCCGCCACCATCGGCCACATCGCGCTCAATCCGTACACGCTCAACTTCGAAGCAGACCGCGTGCATATCGGCGAGCGTGGCGGCAAGGGCGATTTCGTCGACATCGAACGGCTGATCGTGCGCACTTCGTGGAGCTCGATTTTCCGGCTCGCGCCCATCGTCGACGAAGTGCATCTGGACTCGCCGCGCTTCACGATCGTCCGCTACGACGCGCAGCGCTTCAACTTCAGCGACCTGATAGAGAAGTTCGCGAAGCAGCCGTCCAAGCCCGAGAGCAAGCCCGCGCAGTTCTCGGTTTCGAACATTCGGATCGAGAACGGCAAGATCACCTTCGACGACCGCCTGCTCGGCGTCACGCACGTCATCGATCAATGGAAGCTTGGCATTCCGTTCATCGCGACGCTGCCTTCGAAAACCGATATCTTCGTCGAGCCGTTGCTGCGCGCGCGCATCGACGGCAGCCCGCTTGCCATCGACGGCCGCACGAAGCCGTTCGCGAAGTCGCGCGAGTCCGAAGTGTCGTTGCGCTTCCAGGGGCTCGACGTGCCGAAGCTGCTGTCCTATTCGCCGGCGAAGCTGCCCGTCACGGTGAAGGCGGGCAAGCTGTCGAGCGATCTGAAGGTCAACTTCGTGATGGCTGGCGATGCGCCCACACTCCGCATCACGGGCACGACCGATCTCGCCGACATCGACGTGCTCGACGAGCACAAGGCGCCGTTCTTCGCGGCGCGCTCGCTGCATGTGGCGGCGGCGACGCTCGAACCGCTCAAAAGCGTCTATCACTTCGACGATATCCGTCTCGATGCGCCCGACGTGCATCTCGCGCGCGACAAGAACGGTATCCTGAGCGTCCAGCACACGTTCGCTCCAGCGCCAGCAGCCGGCGCGCCGAATAAGGCCGCGAGCGCGCCCGCAACCGCATCCGCACCCGCACCCGCATCCGGCACGCAGGCGAGGCCGGATGCAGCAAAGGCCGCGCCGCCCATCGACTTGCAGATCAAGCGCTTCGCGCTCACCAACGGCACTGTCGACGTGCAGGACGAAGCGGCGTCGCGGCCCGTGTCGGCAGGGCTGACCGATCTCGCCGCGTCGCTCGACGACTTCTCGACGCTCGGCAAGACGCCGGCGCGCTACAGCGTCAACAGTGGCCTCAAGAACCAGCCGAAGAGCGCGCTTGCTATGACGGGCAATCTGACGCTCGCCACGAAGACGGCCGATGCGAAGGTCGATCTGAAGTCGGTGTCGCTGCCCGTCGCGCAGCCGTATCTCGACGCGCTGACGGCGGCGAAACTGGTCGACGGAACGCTCAGCGTGCAGACGAACCTGACGGCGAACTGGTCGAAAGAGCCCATTGACCTGCAGATCGGCGAAAGCCAGATCGGTCTGCAATCGGTCAAGGTGGCGGCGGCGGGCGACAAGCAGCCGGCCATCGCGATCGCGAACGGCAAGGCGCGCGTGAAGCACGTGGACCTGCCGGGCCGCAAGGCCGAGATCGACGGCGTGGACCTGACGGGCCTGTCCGTCGATGCGCAGCGCCTGAAGGACGGCACGATCGATCTCGCGGCGCTCGCCGGCCCGCCGCACGAAGAGGTGCACGAGCGCACCGTGATTCACGCGGCGAAGAAGGCGTCGCAAGAAGGGCCGGCCTGGCGTTACAGCATCGGCGAGCTGAATCTGAAGAACTCGTCGGCCACGTTCACCGACAACGCGACCGCGCGTCCCGTCAAAGTCGTCGTGACGCCGCTGCAACTGAAAGTGCAGAAGATCAGCGAGGACATGAGCCACGCGCTGCCCGTCGAGCTTCAGGCGACGGTGAACGGCAAGGGCACGCTCGGCGTGACGGGCGACGTGACGGCGGCGCCGCTCAAGCTCGGGCTGAAGATCAACGCGAACCGGCTCGATGCCGCTGCGTTCGAGCCGTACTTCGGCAGCAAGCTGAACGCGACCATCGCGAGCGCGCTGCTCAACGCGACGGGCGAAGTGACGATGGCGCAGGAAGAGAAGTCGAAGGGCGTGCGCGCGACGTATCACGGCGACGCGGCGCTCGTCGACGTGCGGATGATCGACAAGGCGACGTCCGACCCGTTCGCGGGCTGGCGCTCGCTTGCACTCACGGGCCTGAAGGCGAACTACGACGCGCGCGGGACGGATGTCGATGCGGACAAGGTCACGTTCACGAACTTCTACGGCCGCGTGCTGCTCGATGCGCGGGGCAAGCTGAATCTGAAGGACGTGGTCGCGCAGCAGCCGGGCGAGCCGCAATCGCTCACGCGCGAGAAGAACGCCAAGGGCCGTGAGCCGATTCCGCTGAGCCCGCCTGCCGCATCGGAAGCGCGGGTTGCTGCGGCACCGGCTGCGGCGCCGTCCGCTGCGTCGGCGGCTGCACCCGTTGTGGCATCGGCTGCTGCACCGGCTGCGGCTTCGGCTGCCTCCAGCGCGGCCGTGACGGTGACTGGGACGCCGCAAAACCCGGTGCGCCTGCACTTCGGCCAGCTCGTCTTGCAGAACGGCCGCGTCAACTACACCGACAACTTCGTCAAGCCGAACTACTCGGCGAACCTGGTCGCGATTCACGGGACGGTCGGCGCGTTCGGCACGGACTCGAAGCAGCCGGCGCCCGTCGATGTGTCTGCGAAGCTCGCGGCCAACGGACCGATCACGATCCGCGGCTCGGTCAATCCGCTGATCGCGAAGCCGTCGCTCGATCTGACAGCGACGGCGCACGACATCGAACTGACCAACCTCACGCCGTACTCGGCGAAGTACGCGGGTTATCCCATCACGAAGGGCAAGCTGAACGTCGATCTCCACTATCAGCTCGCGAATGATCAACTGACGGCGAACAACCACATCTTCATCGACCAGCTGACATTCGGCGATCACGTCGACAACGACACGGCGACCAAGCTCCCCGTGCGGCTTGCAATCTCGCTGCTGAAGAACTCGCGCGGCGAGATCGACGTGAATATTCCCGTCTCGGGTTCGCTGAACAATCCAGAGTTCAGCATCGGCGGGCTGATCTGGCATGCCGTGCTGAACCTGCTGCAAAAGGCCGTGACGGCGCCGTTCTCGCTGCTCGCGCACGCGTTCGGAGGCAATGGCGAGGAACTCGGGTATGTCGAGTTCGATGCCGGGTCAGCGGTGCTTTCCGACGCGTCGCGGAAGAAGCTCGACACGATCGTAAAGGCGCTCGCCGACAAGCCGTCGGTGCGCATCGAGATCATCGGGCGCGTCGATCCCGCCGTCGATCAGCCCGGACTGCGCACCGCGTATGTCGATCGGCTCGTGCGTCAGCAGAAGATCAAGGATGTCGTGGGCAATGGCGAGAGCGTCGACCCGATGAGCGTCAAGGTCGATGACAAGGAATACGACAAGTATCTGACGAAGGCCTACAAGGATGCCGACTTCAAGAAGCCGCGCAATTTCGTGGGCCTGACGAAAACGCTGCCCGACGATGAAATGAAGGCCGCGCTCGCCGAGCATGCACCCGTGACGGATGCGAGCTTGCGCGATCTCGCGCAGCGGCGTGCGCAGGCGGTGCAACAGTACTTGGAAGGCAAGATCGACAGCAGCCGCGTGTTCATCGTTGCGCCGAAGCTCGATGCGTCGGGGATCAGCGACAAGGGCGCGACGACGCGTGTCGATTTCGGCCTGAAATAAGCGTCGGCGCTGTGATGTGCCGATGGCGTCGCCGGTCGTGTGCAGGCGGCGCTTCGCGAGCGCGCGGCTAGCGGTTAGCGGTTAGCGATGCACACGCATACACGAAGCGCACGCGCTCGCACTCACACGAAGCGCCCGCCCAACCCAGCGTCGCGTCAGGCGGCGCGCGTCGGCGCCGCCGGCGTCTTGAGCGCCGTCTGCTCGATCACGCGCGCGAGCGTATCGAACGCGGGGCGGATGCCGTCGTTCGGCACGCACGCATAGCCGAGCAGCAGACCGCGTCGCTCGGGCGTCTCGCTGTTGTAGTACGACGCGAGCGGGCGCACGATCACGCCGGCGTCGTACGAAGCCGCCGTCACTTCGCGGTCGTCCGCGTGATCGGGCAGGCCGAGCACCAGATGCAGCCCCGCTTCGTCGCCCATCACGGGCAGCGTGTCGCCGAAGCGCGCGGTGATCGCATCGATCAGAATCTGGCGCCGCTCGCCGTACAGCGCCCGCATGCGCCGCACGTGCGAAGTCAAATAACCGTCCATGATGAACTCGGTCAGCACGGCCTGTTGCATTAGCTGACCTTCGCGATACAGCTCGGCGAGGCCCGTGCGAAACCTGTCGACGAGGTGTTCCGGCGCGATCATGAAGCCGATCCGCAAGCCCGGAAACAGCATCTTCCCCAGACTGCCGACGTAGATCACCTGGCCCGCGTCGTCGAGTCCTTGCAGCGAGGCGAGCGGCCGGCTGCCGTAGCGGAACTCGCTGTCGTAATCGTCTTCGATGATCCACACGCCGTGCTGGCGCGCGTATTCGAGCAGCGTGCGGCGGCGCGCGAGGCTCATCACCATGCCGAGCGGATACTGATGCGATGGCGTGACGAGCGCGATGCGCGGCGGCGACTTCAAATCGGGCTCGCGCGGATTGAGCCCTTCGTCGTCGACGGGCACGGGCACGAGCGTCAGCCCCGACGCTTGCAGCACGCTGCGCGCGCCCCAATAGCACGGCTCCTCGACCCACGCGCGGTCGCCGACGTCCGTCAGCAGCCGCACGGCGAGATCGATCGACTGATGGATGCCCGTCGTGATGATGATCTGATCAGGCGTGCACTTCGCCGAGCGCGCGACCCGCAGATAGTCCGACAATGCCCGCCGCAGCGGACGATAGCCGCCGCCCGGCGCGTAAGTCAGCAGATCGGGGTTCGCCTGCTTCCACAGCTTCGACTGCAGGCGGCTCCATGTGCGCGCGGGGAATTCGGAGACATCCGGCACGCCCGGCATGAACGCGCCCCATTGCCGCGCCGATACGCCCGCCTTGCTGATGAGTTGCGAGCCGCGCATCGACAGGCCGCCGTGCGCCGGTGCGCCGGATTCCGGTGGCGCCGTGACCGTGACGACTCCAACCGGGCCACTTGCCGCGCGTGGCGCCTTGCGCGCGTTGACGGCGGTCGTATCCGGACGCGTGTCGGCGACATAGGTGCCGCTGCCCGTCGTCGAGATCACATAGCCTTCGGCTGTGAGCTGGTCGTAGACGTGCAGCACCGTGTTGCGCGCGATGCCGAGATCGCCGGCGAGCGTGCGCGAGCTGGGCAGCTTCGCGCCGGGCGGCAACTGGCCCGTCAGAATGGCCTGCTGCATCAGCCCGAGCACTTGCCGGTAGACGGGTTCGGCGGCCGTTCGGTCGAGCCGCGCGGCGAGCCAGTCCGACAGGATCACAGTGTCCAAGTGGTTCTATCCGGAATTATGAAATGGTTCCCTATTGTAGAACCGTGAGCGGCTATAGTGGATCACGCAATCGATGCGATTCTGCGCGATGAGTGGAACCATCTGGGTAGAAACCCGTACGTGCGACGGCAGGACATGGAGACGGACACGATGAGAACCGAAGACGTAATCGTCAGCTTTCGGGGGGTGCGCAAGACCTATGACGGCGAGACGCTCGTCGTCAAGCAACTCGATCTCGACATCTATCAGGGCGAATTCCTGACGCTGCTCGGGCCGTCCGGCTCCGGCAAGACGACCTGCCTGATGATGCTCGCGGGCTTCGAGTTTCCGACGGGCGGCGAGATCTGGCTCGACGGCCAGTTGCTCAACAACGTGCCGCCGCACAAGCGCAACATCGGCATGGTGTTTCAGAACTACGCGCTGTTTCCGCATCTGACCGTCGAGCAGAACGTCGCGTATCCGCTGAGCGTGCGCAAGCTGCCCGCCGACGAACGCGCGCACAAGGTCAACAACGCATTGAAGATGGTGCGCATGGAAGGCTTCGCGAAGCGTTATCCGGCGCAACTGTCGGGCGGCCAGCAGCAGCGCATCGCGCTGGCCCGCGCGCTCGTCTTCGAGCCGAAGCTCGTGCTTATGGACGAACCGCTGGGCGCGCTCGACAAGCAGTTGCGCGAGCACATGCAAATCGAACTCAAGTCGCTGCACGAAAAGCTCGGTGTCACGTTCGTCTACGTGACCCACGATCAGGGCGAAGCATTGACGATGTCCGATCGCGTCGCCGTGTTCGACAAGGGCATCGTGCAGCAGCTCGATACCGTCGATCGCCTCTACGAATCGCCGTGCAACGAGTTCGTCGCGAACTTCATCGGCGACAGCAACCGGCTGCGCGGCACGGTTGCGAATGTCGACGGCGATTACTGCGAGTTTCACCTGATCGACGGCACGCGGCTCGTCGGGCGCAATATCGGTGGCGCGAAGGCGGGCGCGCAAGGCATCGCGTGCATCCGGCCGGAGCGGATGAAGCTCGCGGCGGGCGCGTCGAAGGCGGGCGCGAATGCACTCGCGGGCGAAGCGCGCGGCCTCATCTATTTCGGCGACCACGTGCGCATGCGCTGCCGTCTGCCGGAACAGGACGAGTGCTTCGTGAAGGTGCCGCTCGGCACGGAAGCGCTCGAAGGCTTTGCGCCGGGCGTGCCCGTCGCGCTCGAGTTCGCGCCGGAGCATCTGCGCGTGTTCGCGTGAGCATCAGCATTGACGAAAAAGAGAAGAACGTCCACGTCGTAAGCAACACTCATCACACCATCACACACGGAAGAGGAACCACCATGAAGAAGATCGTGCAATCGCGCTGTGCCGTGGCTGTCGGCGCATTCGTCCTCGCACTCGGCGCGGCGGCGATGAATCAGGCGAACGCGGCGGAACTGACGGTCGTGAACTTCGGCGGCGCGAATGGCGACGCGCAGAAGGCGGCCTTCAATCAGCCGTTCGAAGCGCAAAACGGCGCGAAGGTGACGGCCGTCGAGTACAACGGCGAGCAGGCCAAGGTGAAGGCGATGGTCGAGGCAAAGCACGTGAACTGGGACGTCGTCGAAGTCGAATCGGGCGATCTGGGCCGCGGCTGCGACGAAGGCCTGTATGAAAAGCTCGACTGGTCGAAGCTCGGCAAGAAGTCCGATCTGATTCCCGAGGCACCGCAGACGTGCGGTGTCGGCATCTTCGTGTGGTCGACGGCGATGGCATACAACGCCGACAAGCTGAAGACGGCGCCGGCAAGCTGGGCCGACTTCTGGGACACGAAGAAATTCCCGGGCAAGCGCGGCATGCGCAAGGGCGCGCGCTACAACCTCGAGTTCGCGCTGATGGCCGACGGCGTCGCGCCGAAGGACGTCTACAAGGTGCTCGGGACGAAGGAAGGCCAGGACCGCGCGTTCAAGAAGCTCGACGAACTGAAGCCGAACATCCAGTGGTGGGAAGCGGGCGCGCAGCCGCCGCAATTCCTCGTGGCGGGCGACGTCGTGATGTCGACGGCCTATAACGGCCGCATCGACGCCGCGCAGAAGGAAGGCAAGAACCTGAAGGTCGTGTGGAACGGCAGCATCTACGACCTCGACTACTGGGCGATGCCGAAGGGCACGCCGAACAAGGCGCTCGCCGAGAAGTACATCGCGTACACGATCTCGTCGAAGCCGCAGCAGGAATACGCGAAGCACATCGCGTACGGCCCGGTGAACGAATCGGCCATCAAGTCGCTCGACGCGAAGACGCTCTCGAATCTGCCGAACTCGCCGACCAACGGCAAGAACGCGGTGCTGCAAAACCTCACGTTCTGGACCGATCACGGCGACGAACTGGAGCAGCGCTTCGCGTCGTGGGCGTCGAAGTAAGCATCGGGTGAATGCGATGCGGCTTCTGTTGAAAAAGGCCGCATCGCCGCGGTACTGAAGTGACGTCAGACATGGAGAAACGTGTGACGACGATGACGATCGCCGCCGACTCGGCACCCGAGTCGGCGAACAAACTCAAGCGCGAACTGAAGGCCGCGGAAGCGAAGAAGCGCGCGATGGCGCTGCTGCTGATCGCGCCGCTCGCGATTTTTCTGCTGATGATCTTTGTCGTGCCGATCGGCGCGCTGCTCACGCGCGCCGTGCAGAACCCGGAGATCGCGACGGCGCTGCCGCATACCGTGACGGTGTTGCGCGACTGGGACCGCAAGTCCGCGCCCACCGACGCGGCGTATGCCGCGCTCGCCACCGATCTGACGGCCATCGCCGACGGCGAAGCAATGGGTGCGCTGGCGCGCCGTCTGAACACGGAAATCCCCGGTTATCGTTCGCTCGTCGCGAAGACGGCGCGCGCGATGCCGCTGAACGACGATGCGGGCCACGCGCTGCCGCCCGCTCAGATGAAAGCGAAGATTCTCGAAACGGACGAGCGCTGGGGCGACGTGAAGTACTGGCAGGCGATCGCGAAGAACGGCGGCACGTATTCGCCGTTCTATCTGCTCGCTGCGCTCGATCACAAGCAGGACGCGTTCGGCCACATCATTCCCACCGATCCCGAGCAACAGATCTATCTCGCCGTATTCAGCCGCACGTTCGTGATCGGCTTTGCCGTGACCGTGTTCGCGTTGCTGCTCGGCTATCCGCTTGCGTACTGGATCTCGACGCTCAATGAACGGCGCGCGAATCTCGTGATGATCCTCGTGCTGATCCCGTTCTGGACATCGATTCTCGTGCGCGTCGCCGCGTGGATCGTGATTCTGCAAAGCGAAGGGCTCGTCAACAAGGCGCTGCTCGGCGCGGGGCTGATACACGATCCTTTGGCGCTCCTGTTCAACCGCGTCGGCGTCTACATCTCGA
This sequence comes from Paraburkholderia phymatum, assembly GCF_040965635.1. Classification (GTDB taxonomy): domain Bacteria; phylum Pseudomonadota; class Gammaproteobacteria; order Burkholderiales; family Burkholderiaceae; genus Paraburkholderia; species Paraburkholderia phymatum_B. The sequence goes on along the minus strand of NZ_JBFRCH010000008.1, from coordinate 146,909 downwards.
TGACGCATATCCTCTTGCCGTTCATGATCCTGCCGCTCTACAGCGTGATGAAGTCGATTCCGCCGAGCTATCAGCGCGCGGCGATCTCGCTCGGCTCGCATCCGTTCGCGGCGTTCTGGCGCGTGTACGTGCCGCAAACGTATCCGGGCGTCGGCGCGGGCGCGCTGCTCGTGTTCATCCTCGCGATCGGCTACTACATCACGCCGGCACTGCTCGGCGGACCGAACGACCAGATGGTCAGCTACTACGTCGCGTACTTCACGAACGTGACGATCAACTGGGGTATGGCGTGCGCGCTCGGCGGTCTGCTGCTCGCGGCGACGCTCGTGCTGTATGTGATCTACGGACGCTTCACGCGTTCTCAAGTGAGCCTCGGCTGACGACAAGGAGCACGCGATGAAACTGGCCAAACCGATGTTCGCGCCGCACACGTCGATGATCGAGCGCGTGTGGTACTTCACGCTGCGCGGACTTGCCGTGCTGACGCTGCTGTATCTGATCCTGCCCGTGCTCGCGATCGTGCCGCTGTCGTTTTCGTCGAGCACGTTCCTCGTCTATCCGATTCCGGGCTGGTCGCTGCGCTGGTATCAGAACCTGATCGCTTCCGACGAATGGCGGATGGCGGCGAAGAACAGCTTTATCGTCGCGCCGTCCGCGACGGTGCTCGCGACCGTGCTCGGCACGCTCGCGGCGATCGGGCTCACGAAGGCGAACTTCAAGGGCAAGGCGCTGCTGATGGCGGTGCTGATCTCGCCGATGATCGTGCCCGTGGTGGTGGTCGGCGTCGGCATGTACCTGTTCTTTGCGCCGCTGGGGCTGGCCAATACGTATATCGGGCTGATCATGGCGCATGCTTCGCTGGGCGTGCCGTTCGTCGTGACGACGGTGGCCGCGACGTTGCAGGGCTTCAACTACAACCTCGTGCGCGCGAGCCTGTCGCTCGGCGCGAACCCCGTGAAGACCTTCTTCAACATCACGTTGCCCGTCATTGCGCCCGGCGTGATTTCGGGCGCGCTGTTCGCGTTCGCGACGTCGTTCGACGAAGTGGTCGTCACGCTGTTCCTCGCGGGCGCGGATCAGACGACGCTGCCGCGTCAGATGTTCACGGGCATTCGCGAGAACATCAGCCCGACGATCGCCGCGCTCGCGACGATCCTCATTGTGTTTTCCACTTGCCTGCTGCTGGCGCTCGAATGGCTGCGCGGCAGGAATGCGGCGCGGGCGGTGGCGGTTTAGGGCCTGCTTGCTCGCGGGTTGCGTGCCGCTGCGCGCGCACGACGCACCACGCTTTAACAAACGTTCACAACCCAGGTTGAACGCTGTTGTACAACCCACGCTGACCCCATGAGTGGCGTCAACGAAAGCGGGGTTACAGCATCGTCGTGAACCCGCTCCAACAATTGCAGTACAAACCTGGGAAAACTATGGAACACGGAATCATCGCGTGGTTGATCATCGGCTGCGTGGCGGGCTGGCTCGCCAGTGTGCTCGTGGATGGCGGCGGCTTCGGCGTGCTGATCGATATCGTCGTCGGGATTGCGGGTGCGTTTATCGGCGGCTGGCTGTCGGGCGTGCTGCATGTCTCGCTGGGCAACGGATGGATCGGCTCGATCGCCACGGCTTTTGTCGGCGCGGTCATCCTGCTGTTCGTCATTCGCCTCGTCAAGCGTCGGTGACGTTACGGCGTGGCGTGGGCGGCGTGCGAGACCGCGGTTGCTGCGTCAGTCACGGCCTCGCCGCCTGGTCAACAGGTCCAACGGGCGTCATGCCACCCAACGCCTGAAACAGCGCAGCCGTATCCGCAAGACGATCGCCCTGTGCCTTTGTCCGGTCGATCGCCGTCTGCAACGCCTGGCGTTGCGTATCGATCAGGCCGAACTGGCTGACACCTCCCGCCGCATACCGCGCCTGCGCGATCTTCACACTTGCTTGTGCTTCCGATGCGGCTTCGTCGCGCGCCTGCAGTTCACGCGCATCGTCGTTTAACGCATGCAGGGTATCGGCGACCTGTTGCAGCGCCAGCAGCACGATCTGCCGGTACGATGCGAATGCCGCATCGTAAGCGGCCTGCGCCGCGCGCTTCTTCGCATGCAGTTCGCCGCCGTGAAAGATCGGCTGCGTCAGATTCAGGCCGATGTTCCAGATGTTCATGCCGTTGACGATATCCTCGATGCGCGTGCGCTCCGAACCCGCACCCGCCGACACCACGAATTGCGGATAAAGATTCGCCGTCGCGACGCCGACGTTCGCACTCGCCTGATGCAGCAGTGCTTCCGATGCGCGGATGTCGGGGCGTTCGCGTGCGAGCGTCGACGGCAGTGTGATGGGCACGGTATCGGGCAAATGCAGCGCATCGAGCGTGACGTCGTCGAAGTCCGCGTTCGACGGCGCCACGCCGAGCAGAATCGCCAGTTGATGATCGGCCTGCGCGCGTTGCGTCGCGAGCGGCGCGAGCTGTGCGCGCGTCTGCGCGAGCAGCGTGCGTTGCGTGCGCACGTCAAGCTCCGCGACGCCGCCCGCCGCATAGCGTCCTTCGATAATCTTCAGCTGTTGCGCCTGTGAATCGGCGAGTTGCTCCGTCAGCGCGAGTTGCTGTTGCAGCGACGCGCGCCGGATCGCCGCCGATACGACATTGCCCGCGAGCGTCAGACGCGCGGCGTCGAGTTCATACGTCTGATAGTCGGCCTGCGCGAGCAGCGCTTCGAGCGCGCGCCGGTTGCCGCCGAAAACGTCGAGCACATACGACACGCTCACCGACGCATTGAACAGCGTGAACGGCCCGGGATTCGGCACGTTCGTGATACCGAACGCAGCGGGGTCGACCTTCTGACGCGCGCCAGAAAGCTTCGCGTCGATTGCTGGAAACTGCGTCGCGCCCGCTTGCGCGACATAGTTTTCGCGCGCTTCGACGAGCTTCGCGCGCGCTTCGTCGAGCGTCGGGCTTTGCTGTAGCGCCATATCGACGAGACGGTTCAGCGCGTCGGAATGAAATTGCGTCCACCACGCCGGCAACGCATGATCGGCGGCGACGAACGTTTGCGTCGCGCCTGCGGCCTGCGTCGAAGCAGGCAGCGTTTCGCGCGTATAGGTCTGCGCATCGGGCGCGGACGGCGCATGGAAGTCCGGGCCGACGGCGCAACCGCACAGCAGCAGCGTAACGATGAGGACGCAGCGTTTCATGATCGAGTCCTCCTAGTCGAGCGTGCGCCGGTAGAAGCGCACCGCAATCGCCAGCACGATGACCGTGAAGATCGCGACGGGCCATACGGAAGGCCACAGGTCCACCCAGCCGTTGCCCTTCAGAAGAATGCCGCGCACGAGACGATTGAAGTACGTGAGGGGCAGCAGATTACCGATCCATTGCGCCCACACGGGCATGCCCGCGAACGGAAACATGAAGCCCGACAGCAGCAGGCTTGGCAGAAAGTAGAAGACGGTGAGCTGCATCGCCTGCAACTGGTTCTGCGCAATCGACGACAGCGTGATGCCGACCGTCAGGTTCGCCGCGATGAAAAGCAGCGCGGCCACGTAGAGCGCGATCAGGCTGCCGACGAACGGCACGTGAAAGACGTAGCGCGCCGCCGCGAGAATGATCGACGATTGCACGAGTCCGATCGCGATGTACGGCACCAGCTTGCCCGCAATCACTTCGAGGGGAAGAACAGGCGTCGCGAGCAGATTTTCCATCGTGCCGCGCTCGCGTTCGCGCGTCATCGCGAGGCCCGTCATCATGACCATCGTCAGCGTGAGGATGGTGCCCATCAGGCCCGGCACGACGTTGTATTGCGTGATGCCTTCGGGGTTGTACAGCCTGTGGACCTGTACGTCGAACGCCGCGGGCGCGCCGTTCAGATGCGCGAGCGGTCCCGTGATGTCCTTGTCCGCGACCGATTGCACGAGACCGGGCAGCGCGGCGAGGGGCGCTTGCGTTGCCGTCGGATCGGTGGCGTCGGCTTCGACCAGCAGCGCGGGCCGTTCGCCGCGCAAGAGCCGCCGCGAGAAGTCGACGGGTATCGACACGACGAACTGCACATTGCCTTGCGCGAGCGCGTGGCGCCCGGCTGCATCGTTGGGCAGCGTTTCGACGATATTGAAGTAGTCGGAGTTCTGCATCGCCGCGACGAAGCTGCGCGAGAACGGGCTGTCGTCGCTGATGATGACGGCCGTGCGCAGATGCTTCGGGTCGGTGTTGATCGCGAAGCCGAACAGCGCGAGCTGAAGAATCGGCAAGCCGACGATCATGCCGAACGTGATGCGGTCGCGCCGCAACTGGATGAATTCCTTCAGCACGATGCCCCACCAGCGCGTGACGGAAAAGAAGCGGTTCACGATGGCTTGCCTGCCTGCGCGTAGTTGTCGGTCGAGCGGCTCATCATGTAGATGAACACGTCTTCGAGCCCCGTGTCGATCGGCTCGATACGCACGGACATGCCGGACGTCGTCTGCCGGATGGCCTTTTCGAGCGCCGCGTGATCGTGGCCGCTCGCGTGCAGCGCGGAGCCGAACACGACGGTCTGATCGACGCCCTGCGTGTTGCGCAACCGTTCCGATAGCTCGGTCAGACGCTCGCCATGAATCGCCCACGTGGCGAGCGCCTGTGAATCGATCACCTGTTGCGCGCTGCCTTGCGCGAGCAGCTTGCCGTACGCGATATACGCGAGCTTGTGGCAGCGTTCCGCTTCGTCCATGTAGTGCGTGCTCACCAGCACCGATATGCCTTGCGCCGCGAGACGGTGCAGTTCTTCCCAGAAGTCGCGGCGCGCGGTGGGATCGACACCCGCCGTCGGCTCGTCGAGCAGCAGCAGCCTCGGCTCGTGCAACATGCACGCGGCCAGCGCGAGCCGCTGTTTCCAGCCGCCCGACAGCGCGCCCGTCATCTGGCCCGCGCGCGTTTGCAGCCCGAGCGTTTCGAGCGCGCGATCGACTTTCTCCTTGCGGTTCTTCATCTGATAGATGCGCGCGACGAAATCGAGGTTCTCGCGAATCGTCATGTCGTCCCAGTACGAGAAGCGCTGCGTCATGTAGCCGACATTGCGCTTGATCTGCGCGCTCTCGCGCACGATGTCGTAGCCGAGGCACGTGCCGCTGCCGGAGTCCGGCGTGAGCAGTCCGCACATCAGGCGGATCGACGTCGTCTTGCCGCTGCCGTTCGGTCCGAGAAAGCCGAAGATCTCGCCGCGCGCGACCTGCAGCGTCACGTCGTTGACGACGTGACGGTCGCCGAAGTGCTTGTTCAGCTTGTGCACGTCGATGGCGAGCGTTCCGTTCTGCGTGTTCATCGCAAGCTCACCGAAACGGGTTGGCCGGGATGCAGGCGCGGCGCATCGTCGACGGAAGGGCGCGCTTCGATCATGAACACGAGTTTCCCGCGGCTCTCGTTGCTGTAGATGACGGGCGGCGTGTATTCGGACGAACTCGATACATAGGTGATCTTCGCGTTCACGTCCGACGCGCAGCCGTCGCAATGAATGGTCAGCGCGCGGCCGGGCTGGAGCGAGCCGACCAGCATCTCCGGCACGAAGAAGCGCACCTTCACGTTCTGCGGCGGCAGCATCTGGACGACGGGGCTGCCCGCCTGCACCCATTCGCCGACGCGATACAGCGTGTCGTACACACGGCCTTTCGCGGGCGCGTTCACGCGCTTCTGGTCGAGCTTCCATTGCGCCTGCGCGACGGCTGCCTGCGCCGCGTCGACCTGCGCCGCCTGCGCGGCCAGTTGCTGCGAGCGGCCGGGCAGACGCGCGACATCGACCTCATGCGTGAGCTCGCGCACCTGGGCGTTGGCGGCATCGGCGGCGGCGCGCGAATCGTCGAGCTGTCCCTTCGGAATGCCGCCCACGCGATACTGCGCTTCGTCGCGCGTCAGTTGCAGCGTCGCCTTGCGCGCATTCGCAATGGCCTGCGCAAGCTGCGCTTTCGTCACGTCGATCTCGGGCGGGCGCTTTCCCGTCTGGATGTCCGCGAGCTGTGCGCGGGCTGCTGCGAGCTGTTGCTGCGCCTGTTGCAGCGCGGCCGCTTCATCGACGGATTCGAGCGCGAATGCGGGCGCGTTCGCCGCGATCTCGTCGCCGCGAGCGACATCGAGTTGCGTCAGCTTGCCCGATTGCGACGAGCCGAGATACACGAATTCGCCTTCGACGTAGCCTTGCCATGTGTTGTCGTTGCGATGCGAGCATGCGCCGAGCGCGCTGTATGCAACGAACGCGATGAACACGACGAATAGCCGCAGCATTCTCGCGGATGAACAGGACGGCGTCATGACCTGGACCTCGTGGTGGCGCGCCGCGTGGTCTTGCGCGCAGTACGGACATTGGGGGCTTTGTCGTCAGCGGTTGTGGGCGGACGCATGCCGCCCAGCAGCAGCGCCGTCACGTGCCGCTGCAACGTCTCGCGCTCGATCGCGGGGAAGCCTCGAATGCTTTGCCACACCTTCGCGGCCGCTTGCGGCAGCATCACGAGCGCAAGGATCGAGTTGAACATCAGCAGCGGATCGAGCGCGGCATTCACTTCGCCCGCCTGTTGCGCCTGCATGATGCGCGCGCCGAAGCGCTTGATGTTGTCGAACGGTATGCGCGTGAGCATGCGCTCGCGCAGCATGCCGCCTTCGTTGATGACCTCGCGCAGCCACAGCGGCGGCAGCCACGGCATGCCGCGCGTGACGTCGAAAAGACGCGCGACGAGATCGTCGACCATCGCGAATGGATCGGCATTCGAATCGTCGCCTGCGGCGCTCCATACGAAGCTGATGGACGGCGCGAGCCGCTCTTCGACGATCGCATCGAGCAGCGTTTCGCGGTTCGTGAAGTAGTAGTGCACGAGCGCGGACGTGACGCCCGCGCTCGTGGCGATCTGCGCGACGGTGGTCGCCGCGATGCCTCGCTCGGAGAAAAGGCGCGTGGCCGTGTCGAGCAGATGCTCGCGCACGTCGAAGTTCTCGACGACGGGGCGCCGGCCGCGCGGTTTGGCCGGTGGACGCTTCGGGTTCATGAGACGCAAGCTTAATTGACGAGTTAGTTAAATTCAAGCGGGTTTACCTGAAGTGCGACGCGCTTGCCTCGCGCGGGCGTGCCTGTTCGCTAGAGCCAGATTTTGCCTGGCTGATTTACTTTTTTATGCGCGAGGTATTTATCGGCACTCTAGATAACATTTGAATTGAATTCGCAATGAAGAATGCAGAATATTCCGCAGACTGGATGCGTCAATAATGAATTAGAATCTTCGTGTAAAGAGGCGTGCGGAAATTTGTAAGGAGTCCGCGAAATTGACGAACGCGCGATCAAAGAGATATCTGGAGAACAGGAGTTGGCTTCTATATTAATCGTGGACGATCATCCTGCATTTCGCCTTGTTATCAAGACTCATCTATTGCAATTGCTCGGTACGCAGGAAGTATTTGAAGCGGACAACGGTCAGGCTGCAATGGAAATGGCGCGGCAATTCGCCCCGGATCTCACTATTCTCGATCTGGATATTCCGCGAATAAATGGCCTCGATGTTCTTTCCCGTCTGAAAGCCGCACATCCCGGCATGCGCGTGCTGATTCTGTCGAGCCACGACGCGGCTACTTTCGTTACCCGCGCGATGCGGGCAGGCGCGCAGGGTTTCGTCAGCAAGTCTCAGGACGTGAAGGAAATCATGCGCAGCGTGGAGGCGGTGTTGTCGGGCTATAGCGTGTTTCCCGTCGTGTCTTGCGCGAACGGTCCTGGGTCCGCTCCCGCCGTCGCGGAAGCCGACAAGCTCGACATGCTGTCCGACAAGGAACTCGTGATCTTGCAGATGCTGGCCAAAGGCATGTCCAACAAGTCGATCGGCGACGCGCTCTTCATCAGCAACAAGACGGTCAGCAGTCACAAAACCCGGCTGATGAACAAAGTGGGCGTCGAGACCCTCGTCGAGCTGGTCGATTTCGCGCGGCGTTGTGGCATCACGGCCGCGCAGCAATGACGCCGCTTCCCATGTGCACCGCATTCGACTGCACGCTGCGCGCGCGAATCGATGCCCTCGCGCTAGGCGATCACGCCGTTGCGCGCGACGTGACGTGCGCGCTGATTGAGACGAATCGCGCAACGCTTGTGTTCATGATGGCGGCACGCCATAGCGAAGCATGGGACGACCTGGGCCGTGCCGCCCATCGCCTCGCCGGTTCGCTGGGCATGCTGCAATGCAGCCGCGAAATCTCGCTGGCGCGGCGTCTGGAGCGCGCGGCGTTCGAGCGCGATGCGCTGACGATCGTCGCGCTGCTTCCATTCGTGGCGGAAGCGGTCGATCAACTGAACGAACAGCTCAACGGCTTGCTGACCTCGCCGACGTGACAGGCGAATGGACGCCTTGTGCCTATCATCCTGCATGCGGCAATAAATACTTGTTAGCGCAAAGGCTGGCATTTTCTCCTGCACAGACAAAATCGCGCTCTATACTGGTCATAAGGCGCGGCTGCGCAGCTTTCCCCGAGGTTGCACGAACCAGCCGCGCTGACCGCACACGGTTCTCTGATCGTCTCCACCGTGATTCGCGGAATTTCAGGCCCGCATTCTGCGGGCCTTTTGTCATCTTGTCGTTTTTGTTGTTTTGCAGCGCACGTTGCGTCGCCCGTCGTGGCCGCTGCTTATGGCCTGAATGTCCAGCGCGCGCGGGAACAGTCGAGTTCGATCATCAGCGCTCTCATTTGAGCGACGAGCCCATCGAGCAATCCGCCATCGACAGGCTGCTGCGCGGCGCTTGCCCGCTGCAACGCATTCATCATGCCTCGGCTGCCGACTATGCCGACCGCCCCGGCAAGCTTGTGCAACGCGCTGCGGATGCCTTGCGCTTCGCCCGACGCGCGGCACTGTTCGAGTCGGGCCAGATCGTCGTCCATCGACTTGCGCCAGTCGCGCAGCAAGCTGTCGACATCCACGCCCTGTTCGGCGAGCGAATCGAGCGCAGTGAAGTCATACGCTTCGAGACGCCGCGCCGGCGTTGCCGCGCGATCTTGCCCGCTCCCTGGAAGCAGGCGCTTGAGGCAGGCGTCGATCGTGCTCAGGCTCGCCGTCTTGACGAGAATCGCTCCGAACATCGCCCGGTCGCTGCCGTTCGTCGCTTTCATGTCGGGATTCGCGGACAACAAGATGATCGGCAGCGGCGCGCTGCAAATACTGAACATCGCGCGGACGTGGCGCGCGAGCTCGACGCCGTCCATGCCGGGCATCTGCAGGTCGGTGATCAGAAGATCGATGTGCTCGCGGCCCAGCACATCGAGTGCCTCCTCGCCCGAACAGGCCGCGATGCAACGATAGCCGAGCACGTCGAGTTGACGCGCGAGCACTTTGCGGTTCACTTCGTTGTCGTCGGTGACGAGGATGGTTGCCTGTCCGGAAGACGGGCGGACTTGTGCGCGTATCGGTAAGGCGCGGACGGGCAGTGTTTCGTCGCGCGTATCGCAGACTCGCCTGAGCGCCGTCCACGACAACGGGCTGAGCGACAGTTCGACGCCGCCGTCTGTCTCCCGGATGCCGCCCGGCAGCGCATCGCGCGTCATCACGATCGTGCGCTTCGCGCCATGAGGCGACGGCGGCCGCGACGCGCCGGGAAAGTGATAGTCGATGCGCACGGGCGGCTTCGCGTCGGAAGGCAGCGCCGTGACGCCCAGCTTCTTCAGCAACTCGCACAGCGCCTGCCGGTCCTCGTAAGTGTCGAGGTCGACGGTGGCCCAGCGGCGCTCGTGCTCAAGCACGGGCCAGTCGTGGCGCTCGATCGTGAACGGCGCATGGATCGCGACGCACACGCCGACACTGCCGCCCAGCAAAACGGTGATGTCGCCGCCCATTCTTCGCGCGATCTCGCGGCATATCGCGAGATCGGGATGCTCGCGGAAGCCCGCCGATTCGGCCACGGCCGGATGCGCGCCGGAGCGCCCGTTGCGCGCGTCGCGCGCCGCGGACGTTGCCGGCGTTGTTGACGTTGCGCCCGCCGGGCCGTTGATGCCGATCACGATGCGTTGCGCACCCGCATTCAGCGATTCGGCGCGCGCGGCCACCGTGAGCGTGCCTGCGTCGGCTTCTTCGATCGCGTAGGCGAGCAGGCCGAACAGGATCTGCCCAAGGCGTGCTTCGTCGGCCAGCACGCACGCCGCGACGGAACGATCGATGCACATTTGGATCCGCATCCGCTTGGCCGCCGCGACGGGCGCGAGAAGCAGCGCGGTCGCGTCGAACAGTTCGCGCAGTTCGACGGCGTCTTCATCGAGGACGATATTGCGCTCGTGCGGCGGGAGCATGTCGAGCGCATCGTGAGCGACCTGTACGAGCGTCCGCGCCGCGCAGCGGTAGACACGCGATGCGTTGATCGCCTGGCGCGCGGCGAACGGTACGCCGGCTATGTCGGCGAGAGTCGAGACATCGTTCAACGCCCGTATGGGCGGCACGATCGCGCGCCGCATGCGCGCCAATGTCCGGGCGTGTTCGGTGAGCGCAGTGGCGCGGGCTGCCTGCGCGGCTTCGTCGGCTGCGCGGGCGATTTCGGCCTCGAGCGCTTCGTTGCCTTGCCGCGTGACGCGCAGCGACGCGCTCAGCTTTTCGTTGGCCAGCAAGAGCGTGCGGTGCGCCTCGCCTTTCCTGGCGATGACGTGCAGCGCGCGCGCCAGCAGCAGCGTTGCAGCCGCCGACGCGCCCGCGAGCGGCCCGCAGTACGCCGCGAGCGACCCAAACAGCGCCAGCGCGCACGCGAGCGACGAACCGCCGACCGTGCGCATGGAGAACGAGAGAGCGTCTGTCGCGCGGCGGAGTGTCATGCTCGCAACCGTGTCAGTCGATCAGCTTGTTCAGCGACGCGAACTCGATCAGCGCAGCCAGCGACGACAGCCCCAGCTTTTCGCACAGACGCGTCTTGTATGTGCTCACCGTCTTGTCGCTGAGAAACAGCCGGCTCGCGATCTCCTTGTTGCTCACGCCGCGCGCGAGATACTGCAGCACTTCCATCTCGCGCGGCGACAGCACTTCGAGGCCGCTGTTCCGGCTCGCATGCTGCGCGTGCGCCGGGAAACAGTCGAAGCCGAGCAACACGGTGCGCGCGGCCGTCAACATTTCCGCCATTTCGCGGCCTTTGCTGATGTAGCCGTTCGCTCCCGCCTGTTGCGTGTGACCGGCCATCACGTGATCCGGCTTGGCGGACAGCACCAGGATGCGCATCTTGTCGTCCTGGGCGCGAATCCGGCGAATCATCGACAACCCGTCGAGACTCGGCAAATCGAGATCGAGTACGACGAGATCCGGATTCATCGATAAGACCATTCTCAAACCTTCTTCACCATCGCCGGACTCTCCGACGATTTGCATTTCCGGATCTGAACGGAACACACTTTCTATCGCGCCACGAATCATCGGATGGTCGTCTACGATGACGATTCTTTTCATTTCTGGTCCATTTTTTGCCATCGCGAACCGAAAACATGCTGTCGTCGACGGAATCACTGCAGGGAAATAATGTACGATTCTAGCAAAGCGATAAACTATGGATTACTGATTAAGCGTAGAGAACACTCAGCATCTTCAGTAGGACAGATCCGACATTCTTATCTTGAATCCAATCGAATTCCGTCAGAATCAGAAGTGTATTCGGACACTGATTGTCGACGATCATCCGGCGATGCGGCGCGCGCTGCGTCATGTGCTCGATGAAGCAGGCGACTTCGACGCAGTCGCGGAAGCCGGCACGATGGCGGAAGCGCTGGCCGTCGCCGCGGCTGCGGCGCCTGCGCTCGCCGTCGTCGATCTGCGGCTGCCCGACGGCGAAGGCTTCGACCTGATCGCTCGCTTGCGCGAAGCCCGTCCTGATATGCGTATCCTCGTCTTTTCGTCCGTCGACGAACGTCTCAATGCAGCGCACGTCCGCAAGGCCGGCGCGCATGGGTTCGTGAGCAAGCTGCGCGATCCTGAAGAGCTGCTCGCCAGCATGCGGCTGGTGATGATGGGCTACACCTGCTTTGCATCGGAGGTCGCCGAGTCGGTGGGCGTCGCACTGTCGCGGCGAGAAACCTCCGTATTGCATCGTCTGGTACGCGGCCAGAGCAACGTTGAAATCGCAGAGTCACTCAATCTCAGTCCTAAGACCGTGAGCACATATAAGGCGCGTCTGATGCAAAAGCTCGAATTGCACACCGTCGTCGACCTGCTCGAATATGCAAAGGCTAATGGACTCACGGCGTAGCGCACCTCGCCTTTGCTCCGGGTCCATGCGATGACGCGCCGTTGGTCCGACGTCTTCGACGAGGGCCCCGCCGATTTGCTCGTGATCCTGACAACCAGCGTGTACGCCGATTTGCGCGATGCCGCCGATGCGCTTGCTAAGGACGATGCATTGCGCATAGGCTATGTCGCGCACCGCTTGAAGGGATCGGCGCGGCTCACGGACGACAAGCGGGCGATCGCGCTGTGCGCGTCGCTGGAAGCAGCCGCGCAATCGGGGGATATGAAGCATGCCCAACTGCTGCTCGAAGAGATTGAGCGCGTATTCCGCGAGGCGATGCACACGCGCGATTCGTCGTGAGCAAGCCGCGCGCGTGCGTCCCGCATGACAGGCGTGGCCCATGCGGGCCGCATTGGGTCTATCGCGGCGGCTCGATGCGTTCGACGGGTGTGGCCGATGTCACAGGCTTTTCGGGCGTCGCATCGCCGCGCGTGAAACCCAGTTCGACACGGCGATTGGGCGCAAGACACCGAATCAACGCCAACCGGTTTCGTTCGTCGCACTGAACGAGCGGATTCGCGCTCGCCACGCCTTGCGCGCTGATCGGCGCGCCGATGCCGCCCGCCGCGAGATAGCGCTTCACCGTTTCCGCCCGCATCGCGGACAGGCGTCTGTTGTGGGCGGCGCTGCCGAGCCCGTCCGTATACCCATCGACGCGAATCGCCGTCACGTCGCCTGCCCGCTTCACATCGCCTATTACCCGGTCGAGCTTCGTCTTCCCTTCGGGCAACAAGCCCCCGAGATCGGCGCGATCGAATTCGAAGGCTGCGTCGCCTTGAAGCGTGATCTTCGCTGCGGGCGGGGCGGGCTGCGCCTCGGGCGGCGGCGTGCACGACGCGAGTGCGGCGTCGATCAGCGGCAGTTCATTCGCGACCTTGTCCACGCGCTGCGCGCTCGCCGTGAAGTTTCTCGTCCACGCGAGATGGCCCGCGTGGATCATCTCCACTTCGGCGCACGCGGTCAGGCGCTGCGCCTGCTGACATTCGGGAAACGCCTGCGAGCTTTTGGCCGTCAGAATCTGTTCCCACACATCGGGACGCAACACGGCCGCCGTGCGCAACTCGGGATTGCTGGCGTCGAGGCTGCCGCCCGTTTCGAGTCCCGACGCGAGACGGCTCGCTTCGCGCAGCGCTTCCTCGACGAAGCCCCAGTGGTCGCCATGCGAGCGTTCGTCGCGCGCCGCGTCGAGCCAGCATTGCGCCTTGTGGCCGAAATAGTTGTCCTTGTGCGCGCCGAGTGCGTCGAGACGCTTCTGGATCGAATCGAGCGCGCCCGCGTTGTCGGCGGTGCGATACGTGTCGAGCCATGCCCGCGTCGCCGCGCCTGCCGCGTCGTCTTGCGTCGCGCCGACGCCGCGCTGAAGGACGGTCGGATTCTGCACCTGCAACGCGTCGCGCGAGGCCGTCGACGCGCAGCCGGCGACGAGCGCCGACAACGCGACGCACGCCCCCGTCATCAATGAATGCTTCATGTGTGATTCCATCAGGAAAGGGCTGCACGGAGAGCGCCGCGCAGCCCGGTCAGGTCAGCGGATCAGTTGCCGAACACGATGCCGACGCCCGCGCGGACAATCGTGCTGTTGCCGCCCGCGCTCGATACGCCGAGGTTGTAGTTCACCGTGCCCTTCTCGTTCCAGCGCGACACGCCGACGCCCAGCGCCGCCGTGCCGCGATAGCCGGCCACGCCCGCATTGAGCGTCGTGCGGCCGGGCAGATACGGCGTGACGATGTTCAGCGCCGACGCGGCCGCGATGCCGCGGCGATTGTCGCGGTCCATGTCATGCAGGCTCTTGTAGACGCCGTTGATCGCGCCGTTCATCTGGCCGACGTTGACGGCATCCGTTGCCGCCGTGCCGGCCGCGACGTTGGTGATCTGCCGCTCGGCGCCCGCCGCGCCCACCGACACGCTGTTGTCGCGATCGGCCACCGCATTCGCACCGAGCGCCACCGCATTCGTCGCGGGCGCCGTCGCCGCCACGCCGAGCGCGACCGACTGGTCGCCTGCCGTAGCCGTGCGCGCGCCGATCGCGATCGCGCCGCTGCCCGACGCGTTCGACCCGTTGCCGACCGCGACGGCGTCGCTGCCCGTCGCCGTGCCCACGGGCAGGTCCTTGGCCACGGGCGTGGCAACGGGAGAAAGCGTCGGCGAAGGAGGCGGCGCGATGTTCGTGATCTGCGTCGACACATAGCTCTGCATCTGCCGAAGGTTCACGGCATCGAGCGCATCGACGCCATCCGCGACGTTCTTCAGCCGCGTCGGCGTGCCGCCCGCGTTGAACGTGACGCTCGCTCTCGACGCGCTGTCGTACGCGACGAGCGCGTTGGTCACGACGCCCGTCGACGGATCGACGGCGATGCCCGCCGCCTTTAGCTGCTTGAGGTTCACGGCGTCGCTATCGGCTTTCGCGTCGGCGACATTGGCGAGCGTGACGGGCGTCGCGGCGCCCGTGCCGCCGAGCGTGACCTTGTTGCGCGCGGACGAGTCGTACACGAGGCCATTCGGATTGCGATCGACCGTGCCGAGCGCCGAATCGACGGCTGAGAGCGCCGTGCCGACGCTGTTATACGTCGAGCCGCCGATCGTGTACGCGGGCGCGTTCAGCTTGCCGTCCGCGCCGACCGTTGCGCCGCTGCCCAGCGCGCCGGCGACGGTGCTCGCCGTGTTGTAGAGCTGCGCGCCGTTCACGGCTTGCGTGCTGCCCGCCGCCAGCAAGCCGGGCGCGACGTTGGCGAGCGTGACGGGCGTGGTCGCGCCCGCGCCGCCGAGTGTCACGCGGTCATGCGCACCCGTGTCGTACGCGACGGCATTGGCCGCTGTGCTACCGCCTGATGCAGCCGCCGCCGCGAGCGCCGCGCCGACATCGTTGTACGTCTGTCCGCCGATCGTGTAGGCGGGCTTCGTCACCGAGCCGCTGGCGTCCACGCCCGCGCCGCCGCCGAGCGCCGACGTCACGCCCTTCAGTTGCGACACGTTGACGGCGTCCGTGTTCGACGTGCCCGCCGCGACGTTGACGATCTGCCGCTGCAACGTGTCGCTGCCGACGGAGATCGTATTCGCGCGGCTCGCGACCGAGTCCGCGCCGAGCGCGACGGAGTTCGTCGCGGTTCTCTGCGTCAGCGAGTTCGCGCCGAGTGCGATCGAACCGTCCGCATTCGCGACCGACATCGCCCCGAAGCCCATTGCGCCGGCGCCTTCGGCGTCGGACATATAGCCGAGCGACACGCCGTAGGTCGCGTTGAAGCCGGTCGAGGCGCCTGTGCCGATCACCGTCGAAGCCGTGCCGAGCGCGGCCGAGCCCTGGCCGACGGCCGTCGCTTTCTCGCGTCCCGCCGCTGCTCCAGAGCCGACGGCCGTCGAACTGGCGCCGCCCGCCGTCGACATCGCGCCCGCTGCCATGGTGCTGGCTCCCATCGCGCTGGCGCCCGGACCGATCGCCATTGCGTTGACATCCGTGGAGGTCTGCGTGGGGCTGCCCGCAGCGACATTCGGGCTGACCGCGATGTAATCGAGCGGATTCGGCGCGCCGAGCAACGACGAGTGAGGATCGATGTGGACTTGCGTCAGCTCGTCGTGCAACTGGGTGAGCTGGTGGAGCGTGGCGACGTCGGTCGGGGCGACGCCGTCTGCGACGTTCGTGATGCGCCGCTGGTTGAGGCTGCTGCCCACCGAGATGACGTTCTCTTCATAAGTGACGGAGTCTTCACCGATTGCCGTCGAGCCGGGGAGACGTGCCAGCGCATTGTGGCCGAGTGCGACGGCGCCGTCGCCGAGCGCGCGTGCGCCGGGTCCGATCGACATCGCGTAATTGCCGTTGCTTGCTGCGCCCGCTCCGAGTGCCACGGCGACCGCGCCTGCCGCGACGGGAAGCGCGGGGTCGCCGCCGTTGGGCGGGACGACGACGAAGTATTGGCTCTTCGTGTCCAACTCAGTGACGGTCGTGTTGATAGCCGAAAGCGCATGGCCTACATCGCTATACGACTGGCTGCCGATCACGTACGTCGGCGCGCCGATCTTGCCGTCGCTGCCGACTGCCGCGCCGCCGCCCAGAGCCGCCGCCGTCGTGCTCGCGACGTTGAAGAGCTGCGAGCCGTTGATCGCGTCGCGGCTGCCCGATGCGATCGCACCTGGCGCGACGTTCTTCAGCGCGACGGGCGAAGCGGCCGATGCGCCGCCCAGCGTCACGCTGTTGCGGGACGCCGGGTCGTCGTACAGCACGGCGGAAGCGAGCATGCCCGAAGACGATGCATCGACGGCCGACTTGAGCTGGCTCACGTTGACGGCGTCCGTCGCGGCGGCGCCCGCGGCGACGTTGGTCACGCGGCGCTCGTTGCCCAATGATCCGACGGACACTTCGCCGACGGGCGTCGTGCCTGCCAGCGTCGTCGTTCCCGGTTGATACGCGGGCGCAGCGAGGTTCGCAGCCGTGGATGCGTTCGCGCCGAGCGCCACCGAATTGGCCGCGCTGGCCTGCGCGTTGCTGCCGATCGCCAGCGAGCCGGCGGCGTCTGCTTGCGCGTTTGCACCGATCGCGATCGCATGTGCGCTCGATGCCTGCGCATTGCCGCCGATTGCGATCGACTCGTCGCCGCTCGCGAGCGCATCGTCGAATGCCGAATTCGCGTGGAAGTACTTGATGCCGCCGCCTTGCGTGATGTTGTTGAGCGTGGTCGACACGTTCGTCACCGACGCGCCGATGCTCGCGACATTCTGGTTCGCCTGGTAAAGCTGTGAACCGTTGATGGCGTCGGTGCTGTTGGCGTTCAGCGCGCCTGCAGCGAGGTTGGTGATCTTCGTGCCGCCTGCGCCCTTGAGCGTGACGGTGCCTTTCTGCGCATCGTCGTAGGCGACGAAGGCGCTCGTCACGTTGCCGTTCGTATCGAACGATGCGCCGAGGTCTTTCAGTTGCTTGAGGTTCACGGCATCGCTGTTCGCGCTGCCCGCCGCGACATTCGACAGCTTCACCGGCGAGGCCGCGCCCACGCCACCTAATGTGACCTTGTTCTTCGCGGCACTGTCGTACGCGACAAAGGCGCTCGTCACGCCGCCGCCCGTATCGAACGATGCGCCGAGGTCTTTCAGTTGCTTGAGGTTCACGGCATCGGTGTTCTGCGTGCCCGCCGCGACGTTGACGATCTGCCGTTCCGCGCCGCCCGCGCCGACCGACACGGTATTCGCGCGATCCGCGAGCGAGCCCGAGCCGAGCGCAACGGCATCGGCGGCTGTGGTGCGTGCGTTGCTGCCGAGCGCGACCGAGCCCGCAGTCGTGGCCTGCGCATTGCCGCCGATCGCCACCGAGTTCGCACTGCCCGCCTGCGAATCGGCAAGCGACGAGTTCGCGTGGAAATACTTCAGGCCGCCGCCGTCGTTCATATTGTTGAGCGTGTCGCCGATATTGCCGACGGTGCCCGACAGGTTCGCGAGATCGCCTGAGACCTTCGACACATTCTGGTTCATCTGGTAAAGCTGCGAACCGTTGATGGCGTCGGTGCTGCTGGCGTTCAGCGCGCCCGCAGCGAGGTTCGTGATCTTCGTGCCGCTTGCACCCTTGAGCGTGACAGTGCTTTTCTGCGCATCGTCGTAGGCGACGAAGGCGCTCGTCACGTTGCCGTTCGTATCGAACGATGCGCCGAGGTCTTTCAGCTGCTTGAGGTTCACGGCATCGCTGTTCGCGCTGCCGGCCGCGACATTCGACAGCTTCACCGGCGAGGCCGCGCCCACGCCGCCTAATGTGACCTTGTTCTTCGCGGCACTGTCGTACGCGACAAAGGCGCTCGTCACGCCGCCGCCCGTATCGAACGATGCGCCGAGGTCTTTCAGTTGCTTGAGGTTCACGGCATCGGTGTTCTGCGTGCCCGCCGCGACGTTGACGATCTGCCGTTCCGCGCCGCCCGCGCCGACCGACACGGTATTCGCGCGATCCGCGAGCGAGCCCGAGCCGAGCGCAACGGCATCGGCGGCTGTGGTGCGTGCGTTGCTGCCGAGCGCGACCGAGCCCGCAGTCGTGGCCTGCGCATTGCCGCCGATCGCCACCGAGTTCGCACCGCCCGCCTGCGAATCGGCAAGCGACGAGTTCGCGTGGAAGTACGTGATGCCGCCGCCCGTGACGATGTTGTTGACGACGTTCGTCACGTTGCTGACATTCGCGGCGACGCTCGACACGCTCTGGTTCGTCTGATACAGCTGCGAACCGTTGACGGCTTCCATGCTGGACGCGCTCAGGCTGCCTGCCGCGACGTTCCTGATCTTCGTGCCGCCCGTGCCCTTGAGCGTGACGCTGCCGTTCGAGGCGTCGTCGTAGGCGATGAAGCCGTTCGTCACATTGCCGCTGCCGTCGATGTTCGCGCCGAGATCCTTCAACTGCTTCAGGTTCACCGCGTCGGTGTTCGCGGTGCCAGCAGCGACGTTCGTCAGCTTCACGGGCGCTGCTGCACCCGTTCCGCCGAGCGTCACCTTGTTGTGCGCGGCGCTGTCGTATCTGACGGCATCGGAGCCCGAGCCCGCAGCGGCGGCGATGGCCGAGCCGACATCGCCGTACGTCGTGCCGCCGATCACATACGACGGCATCGCGACGGAGCCATTCGCCGCGACGCTCGCGCCGCCGCCCAACGCGTTCGTCACGCCCTTCAGTTGCGACACGTTGACGGCATCCGAATTCGCCGTGCCCGCCGCGACGTTGACGACCTGTCGCTGCGTCGTGCCGTTGCCGACGGAGATCGTGTTCGAGCGGTCCGCGAGCGAGCCCGCGCCCAGCGCGATCGAACCCGACGCGCTTGCCGTCGCGTTCGTGCCGAGCGCGATCGAATTGCTGGCCGCGTTGGTCACGAGCGCGTTGTAGCCGAGCGCCACGGAGCCCGCGCCGCCTGCGATCGAGAACGAGCCGAAGCCCATCGCGTTGACGCCTTCCGCGTCGGACATGTAGCCGATCGACACGCCGTTGTCCGCGTTGAAGCCCGTCGATGCGCTCTGGCCGATCACGGTCGAATTGATCGACAGCGCGGCGGCACGCGAGCCGACGGCCGTCGACCCCGCGCGCGCGGCGCCCGAGCCCGCGCCCACAGCGACGGCATTCGTGCCCGACGCGTTCGCCGACGGCCCGATCGCCATCGCGTTCAGATCGCTCGATACCTGAGTCGGCGCGCCTATCATCACGTTCGGACTGACCTTGATGAAGTCGAGCGCCGATGTGTCGGTGATCGCCATCGAGCGCACGGTGGTCGACGCTTTCGTGAGCTGCTGTTGCAGAGTGTTCAACTGGCGCACGTTGACCGCGTCCATTGCATTGATGCCGTCCGCGAGATTGGTCACGCGCTTTTCGCCGCCCTTGCGGCCCACCGACACGGTGTCGGACTCATACACCTGCGCGTTCGAGCCGATCGCCACCGAGTCGTCGTACTGCGCGCGCGCACCCGTGCCGATTGCCACCGAGCGGTCGCCCGATGCATAAGCCGCGCCGCCGATGGCCGTTGTCTCGACGCCGTTGGAGAGCGCTTGCGTCGCCGTCGACGAGACCTTCACGTACTTCGCCGTGACCTGCACGTCCTGTCCGACCGAGCCGATTGCGTTGATCGCGCTGCCCACGTCGTTGTACGTGACGCCCGCGACGACGTAGGTCGGCGCGCCGAGCGCGCCGTCCGTCTTCACCGTCGAGCCGGCGCCGATTGCTCTCGCCACGCTGTTCGCCGTCGCGTACATCTGCTTGCCGTTGACGGCGTCGCTGCTGTTCGCGTTGATCGCGCCGTTCGCGACGTTCGTCAGCGCGACGGGCGCATGCGTGAGCGTGCCGCCGAGCGTCACGACGTCGTGCGACGACGTGTCGTAGTTCACGCTGTCGGCCGAACTGCCGCCGCCATGCGCCGCGAGCGCACCGATGGCTTCGCCGACGTTGTGATAGGTCTGTCCGGCGATGGTGTAGTTCGGCGGCGCGATCGAGCCGTCCGTCGTGTTCGCGCTGGCGTTGCCGCCGAGCGCTGCCGCCGTGCTCTGCGCGAGCGCGCTCATGCCGCTGCCCATGTCCTGAAACCCTTGCTGCGTCGATTGCGCAAGCTGGAACATCTGCGAGCCGTTGACGGCATCCGTGCTGTTTTGCACGATCGCGCCGGCGGCCACGTTCATCAGCTGCACGGGGTGCGATGCGCCCACGCCGCCGAGCGTGAGCGCCGTGTGCGCCGACGAGTCGTACGCGACGAGATCGGGCCGGCCGCCTCCCGCGAGCGCGTTCTGCACCGTGGTGTTCAACTGCGCGACGTTGACGGCATCGGTATTGGCCGTGCCGGCCGCGAGATGCGTGATCTGGCGGTTGGTGAGATCGTTGCCCACCGATATGGTATTCGCGCGATCGGCGATCGAGTTCGAGCCGAGCGCGACGGAGCCTGCTGCGAGCGCCGTTGCATTGCCGCCGATCGCAACCGTTTCCGCACCGGCCGCCGATGCGTCGGCGAGCGCCGAGTGGGCATGGAAAAACCGCAGGTCCGCCGGAAGATTGCCGCCACCGTTTCCGCCGCCATCGCCGCCGCCGTTGCCTCCGTCGCCGATGCTCGCGATCGCGGCATTCAGCTGGTTCACGTTGACGGCGTCCGTGCCCGCCGACCCCGCCGCGATGTTGACGATCTGCCGTTCGGCGCCTTGCCGGCCCACCGATACGGTATTGCCGCGCGTCGCGAGCGAGCTTTCGCCGAGCGCGACAGAGCCGTTCGCGAGCGCGGACGCGTGCGAGCCGAGCGCCGTCGAAGCCTGCGCAGACGCGAGCGCGTGGCCGCCGACGGCGACCGTGTAGATGTCGGCGGCTTGCGCGTTGCCGCCTAGCGCGACGGCGTGATACAGGCCGTCGGCTTTCGCATCGATGCCGAGCGCGACGTTCGCCGCGCCCTGGGCAACCGCTTCGCCGCCGATTGCGATCGGGCCGTTGCCTGCCGTCGAGCCAGGCCAGCCATACGTCGAGCCGTCCTTGCTGATGCCGTTCGCCTTCGCCGCGCCGCCGATCGCGATGGCGTCGCCGCCGCCTCCGCTCGCAGACGCATCGGCGAGATGCGAGTCGACGTGAAAGTACTTCAGGTTGTTGCGGTCGTACGTGTACGCGTAAGCATCCTGCGCATTGACGCCGTTGTACGTGATGCTGGTCGTGCCGCCGCTGCCGCCGCACCAGAACAGAAAGCAGAACCAGTCGCTCGTCGGCGCGGGTGTCACGAGATTGGCTGCGCTCGATGTCGGCTTCGGCGTGAGCCCGGGGTCGGCGGCCCAGGCCGCGCCATATGCGCCGAACGTGAACGCCGACGCGATGGCCGCCGATGCGATGTTGAGTGCGCAGCGGCTCGACTTCTTGCCGTGCGCGCGAGTGTTTTCCGCCGCGGCGACGTAGGTGCCCGCGGCCTCGTTCCAGACTGACTTATAGATTTTGTTCATGCCTCGCGTCTTCCCTTGAATGGACAATTGATTCGAACAGGACCGCGATGGCCGTTTAAAGGCGCAATAGCCGGTTCTGATTCGACGGGAAAATCTATTCGCGAGCGATATTTCTAAATATCAGTTGAAAGGGCGGCGTGCGTAGGATTTTGCCCGGCTTTTGAAAGGGAAAAGGAAATGCTTGTTATGGGCGCACTCTTGCGCGACATAAGCGACCGCGCATCGTGTCGAACCCTTGTGTGGTATGGATTCGACGCAAGATGGATCAGCCTGCCGATTGTGAAATCGGGCGATGACGATACGGAAATGTCGCAATCCAGATGCGGCTCGCCGTTTTTATACTTCATCGCTGCCCGGTTAAGCGGATGGAATTGCATGGCAATGGATTTTAAAGCCGCCGGGTATTTCATTTAATCAATCTGGATTGGTGTTCATGAAAATCTCTCTTATGCGCCGCATTCGCAAACAGGCCGGTCAGGGCATGACGGAATACATCATCATCGTGGCGCTGATCGCCGTATCGGCGATTGCCGTTTATGCGTCGTTCGGCAAGACGATCCGCGAGCAGACGGCCGGCCTCATGCACGAGATGTCCGGTACCGACAGCACCACCGACATCAACGACGCCCGCGCGGCCGCGACGGACGGCAAGAGCCAGGCCGACAAGAACAAGGGCATGGGCGCATACGGCAGCAACGGCAGCCTGTCGACGGGCAACCAGTAAGCGCGTGATGCCGCTCGTCATCATGAAACGCACCGCCCGTCAGCCCAT
This sequence comes from Paraburkholderia phymatum, assembly GCF_040965635.1. GTDB lineage: Bacteria > Pseudomonadota > Gammaproteobacteria > Burkholderiales > Burkholderiaceae > Paraburkholderia > Paraburkholderia phymatum_B. The sequence goes on along the minus strand of NZ_JBFRCH010000008.1, from coordinate 124,516 downwards.
GAGCGCGCACGCCGGCCAGGCGCTGGTGCCTGCGCTGCTGTTCCTGCTGCTGGGCGGCATCGGCCTGTATGTCGCGTTCGGATCGTTCCAGATGACAAGCGCAAAGATCAAGCTGCAGAACACGGCCGATGCCGCCGCCTACAGCGCGGCCGTGCTCCAGGCGCGCGACTACAACTTCTCCGCGTACACGAACCGCGCGATGGTCGCCAACCAGGTGAGCGCCGCGCAGGTGGTCGCGCTGAAGTCGTGGATCGACGAACTCGACAACACGTATATCGGCAACCCCGACACCGAGCAACTCGTGACGACCTTCGCCGATCATCCGGCGCTGTGGCGCACCCCGAACGATCACGCGCGAATCGACGTTGCTCCCGTGCGCGCGGCGCTCGATGCGCTGCTGCCTGTCGTCGCGAAGGGCGTGGGCGGCGTCACGCGCGCGCTCAGCACCGCGCAGACCAACTATCACGCGGCGATGTTCGCCGCCGTCCCCGATGCAGCCGACGACGTTGCGCAACGCAATCAGCCCGACACGCACGTGACGGCCGGCTATTTCACGAGTCCGCGCAATGCGGCGCAACTGGCCGCGTGGCGGACGTACACGGCCATTGTCACGCCTGCTGGCAATTTCAACGCCGACCGTTTCGCCGATGTCGTCACAAACGCTACAACGCTCGACGGCTTCGTCAAGCAGCGCGTGTCATCGCGCAGCGTCGCGCCCGACTATCAGCAGATCGACGACACAAGCTCGCGCTGCGGCAACGGCGGACGCATCGCGATCCGCGTCGCGCATGTCGGCGGCACACAGTTGCGCAGCGACAAGAAGGGCTGGCAATCGATCGACGCGAGCACGGCGCACATCACGATCACTTGCGTCGATAAGTTCGACGCGATCGCGGGACACGGCGGCAGCGCGAACGGCAACGTGCGCAGCTACATGACGCGGCCGCCTTTCGTCGCGTGGAGCGACTGGAAGGGCTATGGCGGCTACGTGAATTTCGGCGATCCCGCGAGCACGCAACCGGGCGTGCATGTGCCCGACGCGATGGCCGAGCAGTTCACCCAGGGCCCAGGCGCTTCGCTCGATGCAGCGAACGGCGGATTGCTGCCGTATCAGGACATGGCGGGCGCGCCGCTGGCGAGCGAGGCGCCGCGCATCACAATCGAAGTGGAGCGCGCAGCCGGGACGCTCCTGAAGACAGCGGGGCTCAATGGCGCGGGCCGCATGCGCGTCGACAACGGCAGCGCGGGCGGCGCGATGCGCGCGCTGGCGAGCGCGCACGCGTACTTCGTGCGGCCGTCGCAAGCGCTGCTCGCTGACCGACTCGCGGGCGCGTTGCTCGACGCGAACGTGTGGGTGCGCGCGGACGGCAACACCGAATATCCGGGCACGTTCAGCCCGTACTGGCAGGCATCGCTGGCGCCCGTCAGCGATGCGGAACGCGCCGCCGCGCAAGCCGCGCAGATTGCATCCGGTGTGGAAGCGGCGCGGCCATGATGAACGGCATCGCACTCATCGGCATCGAACGACGCGCTCGTGCGCAATCGGGCCAGGCGCTGGTGGAATTCCTCATCGCGGCGACGCTCGCGATAAGCGTGCTGCTGCTTGCGATCGTCATGCTCGGCAAGTTCAACGATGTCCGCAATCACACGCTGATGGGATCGCGCTACGCGGCGTGGGAGCGCACGGTGTGGATCGATGGAGGCGCGGCGGTTTCATCGGCGCGCGACTGGTATGCGCGCTATGGCGACGGCGCTTTGCGGTTGCAAAAGAGCGATCAGCAGATCCAGCATGAAGTGCTTGCGCGCGTGGTGGCGGGCAACGGCGCTCCCATCGCGGGCACGGACCGCGACGCGCAAAGCCTCGCAGTCGCGCAACCGGCGATGTGGAAGGACCAAGGCGGCGAGGTCTTGCTCCACAGCGCGAGCGACGTAACCGTCAGCACGGGCGAGTCCGACATGCCGACGCAGCTCGACGCGTACACGTCGAACGGATTCGGTGCGATACCGATGACAAGCGCGACGGCAAGCGGCGCACCGTTCGCCGCGATGCTCGATCTGCCGACGCGCACGCTCCAATCGGCGACGCTGCGCATCGCGACGGCGGCGCATAACGTCGCGCTGCAGCGTCTATGGCAAGGCTTCGACGGCTTTGTGTTCGGCGACACGAACGCATTGCTCACGAACGCGTGGTTGCCGCAAGGCGCAGCGCATGCGCGCGCGCTGTTCGCACAGGCCGTGCCGGCTGCCAATGCGGCGTTGATCGCGCCTTCGCTCTATCAGGGGCTGCGCGAATACGCGCCTGAAATCGACACGCTCGAATTCGGCCGCATTCGCGACGAAGTCGTGCCCGCTGACCGGCTCGCGCGATGAAAGTGCTCTCGATGCTCTCCATCGCTTGCGCAGCGGCGTTGATGCCGTCGAGCGTCGCTGCCGGCGTCGAGGCCTGCAACCGGCAACCCGTCCACGCGGCGCGCGTGCAGATGATCGGCGGCGACATGCTGATCGACGGCGTGACGGCCACGGTCTATGGCATGGAGTTCGGCGCGTCGCCCGATGACGTATCGAACGAATTCCGCGCGTTCTGGACGAGGGCGCATGTGCCCGCAATGGGGCGGCGCGATGCGTCGGGACTGCTGCTCGCAGCGCTCGACGGCGCGTGCCACTACGTGCTCGTCATTCCGCCAGCCATCGAAGGCGCGCAGACCAAAGGGCTGATGAGCGTGATGCGTCTGGATAGCGCCGACGTATCGCATCGCATAGGCGCTTCGCTCGCTCAGTTGCCGGATGGCGCGCGGCATGTATCGGATGTCGAAAGCCGCGACGGGCGGCGGACGGGGCGCACGTGGCTGCTCGAAATCGACGGCGACACGGCGGACAACGCGCAACGCTACGCGCGCCAACTGGAGGGCGAGGGCTGGCGCACAGTCACGCGGGCGCTCGCGTTGACGCTCGACGGCTCGCAGCGCGCGGCCGGCGATGTACTCGCGATGCAGCGTGGCAGCGACCGCATCGATGCCGTCTTCTCGAAACGCAACGGACATACGGAGGCCGTCATTCATGCGACGACGGACCATTGACGCCATGCGCTCGCACAGTTGCGCACAGCGCGGCCAGGCGGGCGTCGAGTATCTCGTCGTTACAGCCGTGATCGTGTTCGCGCTCGTCACGGGCGGCGATGCGTCGATCGTCAGCCAACTCTCTGCGGCCTTCAGGTCGCTTTATCGCGCGTATGGCTTCGCGCTTTCTTTACCGTAACCAGTCGCTTCGAATCAGATGTTCAGAAAGATCAGGTTTCATTCGCTGCTGGGCAATGCGTGGGTTCTGCTGCTCGTTGCCGTGCTGATGGCAGCCGCGTTGACTGCGTTCGTCTATCGCTATCTCGGCGAGCGCGAAGCGCGCGTGCGCGCCGAAGCGACGGGCAAGCTCGCGCAGCGCGGCGTCGAAGTCGTCGTGCCGCGCCGCGATGTGCCTGCGGGCACGCCGTTGTCGAGCGACGATTTTGTGTCGCGTGAGATCGCCGCCGATCTCGTCTACGACGACATGGTGCGCGTCGATGCCTTCGATGCGTGGCGAAAGACGAAGCTCGTGCGCGCGGTGCTGCGTGGGCGGCCGTTGCGCGTGAGCGATATCGATGCGCTGCGCGGCCGCGATTTCTCCGACATGCTGCCCGCCCGTCAGCGCGCGCTCACGCTGGAGATCGATGCCGTGAACTCGACGGCGTCGATGCTGCGGCCCGGCAATCGCGTCGATCTGTACTGGGTCGGCACGCAAGCCGATGCGTCGTCGAACGATGGCAAGACGGTAAGGCTTCTGATGCCCGACGTGCTGGTGCTCGCGACGGGCCAGAGCGTGAAGCCGCGCGATGCGGGCGACAACGAGAGCACGGGCAACGCATCGCGCTACGACACCGTGACGATGCAGGTTCCGGCCGCCGATGCCGCACGCGTCCTGCTGGCGCAAAAGATGGGCGCGCTGCGTCTCATCCTCAGGAACGCCGGCGACAGCGGCAGCGAAGCGCCCGCCGCGTTGACCGAGCGCGACGTGTTTCCCGCAGAGCGCATCGAGAAGCAGGCGTCCGTCGAACTGATCGTGGGCGGCGGCGCGGGCGCGGCCGCTGCGAGCGCGGTTCAGTTTGCGCCGATGTCGTCGGGCGAGACAAAGCCACGCGAATCGATAACGGTTGACGGCGCAAAGCGGGATGAACACGACGCAAGCGAACCCGTGTCCGCATCGTCGACGCTATACGAAAGCGCTGCCGCCATTGCGCAGCAACTGCAACGGCACGACGCGCGCCGCGCGATCAACCAGAACTAGAAGAACTCATCCGACTCATGAAAGCAGGTTTCCATTCGATGGCGCTGCGTCGCCGGATCGCCGGTTCGTTGCTGACGGGCTTGCTTGCCTTCGACGCAGGCGCGGCACACGCAATCGGCGCGCAGCGCGACGCCGCGTCATTGCCCGCGCACAACGGCGATGTGCTCGATCTTTACAAAGGCGAGGTGCGCATGCTCGACGTGCCGGGCACCGTCAAACGCATCGCGATCGGCAACGGCAAGCTGGTGACGGCGAACGTCGTCGATGGGCGCGTGATGCTGCTCGCGGAAAGCGCGGGCATGACATCGCTTGTCGTGTGGAACGAAAAGGGCGTCGCGCTGCAAACGACGGTGCGCGTCGCGAAGGGCGACGTCGGCATGTCGGCGGCGCAGTTGCGCAGCGTGCTCGCGTCGGTGCCCGGCGTGCGCGTGCAGGAACTCGGGCCGAACATCGTGCTGTCGGGCAGCGTGCATCGCGACAGGGCGGCCGCCGTGAAAGCGGCCATCGCCGACATGTCGAATGTGATCGACACGACGACCATCGACGAAGGCGATGCGCTCAAGAAAACCCTGCATTTCAAGGTGCAAATCATGGAAGTCACGCGCACGGGGCAGAAGGATATCGGCATTGCGTGGGACAGCCAGTTCGCGGGGCCGCAGGTGTCGGGACAAGGGCTCTTCGGCTCCGGCGCGACGAGCGGCGCGAACTTCTTCCTTGCAGGCATCGCATCGACGATCACGTCGCGCATCAACTTCGCGATCAACAACGGCGACGCATACATTCTCGCCGCGCCCGAGCTGAACACGAAGAGCGGCGGCACCGCGACGTTCCTCGCGGGCGGCGAAGTGCCGATTCCGAAGGCGGGCGCGCTCGGCACCACCGATGTCGAGTACAAGCCGTACGGCATCCGGCTCAACATCAAGCCCGTGGTCGACGCGAACGACATCATTTCGGCCACCGTGCAGACGGAGATCAGCCAGATCGATCCATCCGTGTCGTTTGGCGGCTTTCCGGGCTTTCTGACGCGCAGCGCCAGCTCGGACATTTCGTTGCGCGCGGGCGAAACGATCGCGATCTCGGGGCTCGTCAGCGCCGATGCGATGAGCGCATCGGCGGGCATGCCGTATCTGGCGCGTCTGCCCATCATCGGGCAGCTGTTCCGCTCGGACAGCTTTCGCGCGAAGAACAGCGATCTCGTGATCTTCGTGACGCCGATGATCTCGGAGCCGTCGCGCGAACCGAACACAGGGCTGCTCGCGCGTGCGCAGCAAGGCGCGCAGCGTTATGGCGAACGCTACGGAGCGGCCAGTCCGCTCGCGCCCGATGCGCGCGGACATGAACGCGATAGCGCGCCCGCTGCGCCTGGCACAACACCCGGCGACCAGGCACCCGCTTACGAGGCTCATTGATCGAGATGCTGAAACTGCAAATACAAGCGCGCAATGCGCCCGTGCGGATGGTGCATGTCGATCGGATGTGCACGATCGGCCGCGACGCGGCGTGCGATATCGTCATCAAGGGCATGCTGGTCGGCCGCACGCACGCGCGGATCGTGAAGGACTTTCACGCGTGGTATGTCGAAGACCACGGCGGCATCGTCGCGACGACGGTGAACGGCGCGCCTGTCGTGCGTTATGGTCCGCTTGCCGAAGGCGATCAGATCGAGATCGGGATGACGGTGCTGAAGGTTGCGGGGATGCAGGTGCCGTCGCCTCACGCAACGATGTCGCCATTGCCCAATGCCGCTGCCGATGCAGCGCCGAAACCGAGCATGCCGGAAGGACTCGCGCTACCGCGCGAACCTGCGCCACGCGATGTCTCGTCTGCTTGCGCGCCGTCGCGCATGGCCGCGCCACGCCTTGCGCCGATCAACAGTGCCGAAGGCATCGAGTTGCGCAAGCTCTTGCACATGAAGGTGATCGCGGCGCTCGACCTGCGCCGCCTGAACGTTGCGCGGATGGCGGACGACGAGTTGCGCGCGACCGTCAGCGATGCGCTCGACGACCTGCTCGCGCGCGACGCGAGTTTTCGCCACCCGCAGATCCCCCTGTCGGTGCTGAAGAAGAGCGTGTTCGACGAAATCATCGGGCTCGGTCCGCTCGAAGAACTGATTGCGGACCCGACGATTTCCGAAATCATGGTCAACCGGCACGACGAGATTTTCGTCGAACAGCAAGGACGTCTGACGCGCTCGCCCGTCATCTTCACGGACGAGCGGGCCGTGCTGGGCGCGATCGAGCGGATCGTCGCGCCGATCGGCCGCCGTATCGACGAAAGCTCGCCGATGGTCGACGCGCGACTGCGAGACGGCTCGCGCGTGAATGCCGTCATTCCGCCGCTCGCGCTGAAAGGGCCGAGCATGACGGTGCGCAAATTCCCGCAACACAAGCTGCGCGGCGACGATCTGCTCGCGTTCGGCTCGCTGTCGCCGGCGATGCTAGCGTTCTTGCGCACGGCTGTCGAACATCGCGCGAACATCGTGATTTCGGGCGGCACCGGCTCGGGCAAGACCACGCTGCTCAACGTGCTGTCGGACTATATCCCCGACGAGGAACGCATCGTCACCGTCGAGGACGCTGCCGAGCTGCAACTGTCTCAGCCGAATCTGGTGGCGCTCGAAACACGGCCGCCGAATATGGAAGGCAAGGGCGCCGTCACGATACGCGAGCTGGTGCGCAACTGTCTGCGCATGCGGCCCGATCGCATCGTGGTCGGCGAATGCCGTGGCGGCGAGACGCTCGACATGCTGCAGGCAATGAACACGGGCCACGACGGCTCGCTGACCACCGCGCACGCCAATTCGCCGCGCGATTGCATTGCGCGTCTCGAAGTGATGACGCTGATTGCGGGGCTCGAACTGCCCGCGCAGGCGATACGCGAACAGGTATGCGCGTCCGTCGACATCATCGTGCAGCAGACGCGCTTCTCGTGCGGGGCGCGGCGCGTGACGCACATCACGGAAGTGAGCGGCATGGAGTCGGGCGTGATCCAGTTGCAGGACGTGTTCGTGTTCAAAGAGGGGGGCCTCGACGAGAACGGCCGGATTCGCGGGCAGTTCGTGCCGACTTCGACTATCCCCGACTTCTATCAGGATCTGATTCGCCGACGCATTCCCGTCGATACGTCGATTTTCACGCGCCACGAGTGAGGCCCAATTGATGAAGCCGTTCTTCATGTTCGTGTTTTGCGGCGCGGCCATCTTCGCCTGGTCGATCGCGCGCGCCGCGCATCTCGTGCTCGCGAGAGGCGCGCGTCATCTTGCGAGCGAAGTCGAGCAGTCGCTGGCCGATGTGTTCGTGTTCGTCAATCGCCAGAAGGCGGCGACCGCGACCTTGCTCGCGATGGCCGCGCTGCCGTTGCTCGCGCTGATGCTGAGCGGCAGCGTTCTGTTCGCGCTCGCATCGCTGCCGCTGGCATGGTTCGTGCCGCGACGCGTGCTCGGATGGATGCGCGCGCGCCGCATCCGCACGCTCGAACGCCAGTTGCCCGACGCGCTGCTGATGATGGCAGGCGCGCTGCGAGCGGGCGGAAGCTTTCCGATTGCGCTCGAAAGCGCGGTGCAGGAATCGGTGCCGCCCATTTCACAGGAATTCGACCTGCTGCTGCGCGAGATCCGCCTCGGCATCGATCTCGACATCGCGATGCGCAACATCGAAAAACGCATACCTGTGCCCGACTTCATGATGGTGACGGCCGCCGTGACCATCGCGCGCGAAGTGGGCGGCAATCTGGCGGACGCGCTCGAATCCGTGGCGCGCACGCTGCAAAGCAAGCTTCAGATGGAAGGCAAGATTCGCGCGCTGACATCGCAGGGCCGCATGCAGGGGATCGTAATGACGTGTCTGCCGCTCCTTCTGATGATGGTGCTGCGCGCGTTGGAGCCCGTCGCGATGGCGCCGCTGTTCACGACGCCCATCGGCTGGAGCACGCTCGCCGTGATCGCGATGATGGAGTGGCTCGGCTATCAGTCGATTGCACGCATCGTGCGCATCGAGGTGTAGATCATGATGCGGCTCGTTCTATCCATCGTGATCGGCACCGGCTTCGTGCTGGCGTGCGCGCTTGCACTGCGATCGGCGCGTGCGCTGTTGCGGGCCGTTCCGCATGAGGACCGCACGTGGCTCGATCCGTTGCCGCCGTTGCTGCGTTTCGTGTGGCCCGTCGTGAACTTTGTCGCGCATCACATGGGCGCGCGCTTCGGCGCGCGGCTCGTCGAGCGTACCGATGCAAAGCTGCGTCTCACGTCGCTGAACTTCCTGATGAACGCGCGGCAGTTTCTCGCGCTGTCGATCGTTTCGTCGATGAGCGCGTTGTCGTCAGCTCTGCTCGTGATGTTCGCGAGCGGCCTGTTCTCATGGATCGCCTTGTTGCTGCTGATGAGCATCGGTTACTTCTATCCGCGCATCTGGATGCGCGATGTGCGGCGCACGCACGTCGTGAACGTGCTGCGTCAGTTGCCCATTTACCTGGACTTCCTGACGCTCGCCGTCGAGACGGGACTCAATATCAATGGCGCGATCCAGAAAGCCGTCGAGAAAGGTCCCGATGGACCCTTGCGGCGCGAACTGGAACACGTGCTGCGCGACCTCAAATCGGGATTGAATCGAACCGATGCATTGCGGCGTCTGGACGAACGTCAGCGCATCGGGGAAGTGTCGAACCTCGTGCGGACCATTGCGCAAGCGGAGCGGATGGGCTCGGGTCTCGCGAAGACGCTGCGCTTCCAGTCGGAGCAGCGCCGCACGGAACGCTTTCAGTGCGCCGAGAAGCAGGCGATGGAAGCGCCCGTCAAGCTGGTGTTTCCGCTGCTCATGTTCATTTTCCCGGTGACGTTCATCGTGCTCGGCTTTCCGATTGCGATGAAGTTTATGCAGGAGGGCTTGCTGTGAAACGTGCGCGCCTGATTCATCGCGGCGAGGCGACGCGCGTCGCGCTCGACGTGGCCGCACACGCGCTCAAACGCATGCGTGGATTGCTCGGCCGCTCGCACCTCGATGCGGCGCAAGCGCTGTGGCTCGAACCGTGCAATGCCGTGCATACGTTCGGCATGCGCTTTCCAATCGACGTGGTGTTTATCGACGATCGCAATTGCGTGCTGGCGATCCATCGGAACGTGCAACGCGCGCGCCTGCTGTTTTGCTGGCGAGCGCGCAGCGTGCTGGAGATGAGCGCGAATGCAGCGCATGTGTGCGGTATCGGTATCGGCGACAGGCTCGCATGGAGGGCGCTGCCGTGACGCCCGAATGCGCGGACAAGCGACGCATGACGGGTCAGGCGATGACGGAATTTCTGATCGTCGCGCCGCTGCTGCTGTTCTTCGGTTTCGCGACCGTGCAGTTGGTGCTGCTGTATCAGGCAAAGTCGACGCTCGATGTCGCCGTGCTCGAAGCGGCACGCGAAGGCGCGGTGAATCATGGATCGATGCGGGCGATGCAAGCGGGTCTCGCCCGTGGTCTCGCACCGTTGTACGCGCGGCATGCCGATGCGACGGGCGTGCAGTCGGCCATGGTTGCGGCACGAAGTGCAGTGACGAAGGCGGCGTCGATTGCGATTGTCAGCCCGACCGCGGCGATGACGCGTGACTTCGCGCGCACGCGCTTCTATCCCGACGAGGGCATCGCGCACGAAGAGATTCCGAACGACACGCTGATGTATCGCGATGCGTCGGCCGGCGCCGAGTCGGATGTGAACGTGCAGGATGCGAATCTGCTGAAGCTGCGCGTGCACTATTGCTTCTATCTCGTCGTGCCTCTCGTCAACAAGATCATGTACTACGCGACGAATGTGATCGGCAACGTCGCGGCGAATGGCCTGTTTTCGCGCGAGCCCGCTGATGCGAACGTCGATGCGCATGGTTCGCCGCGACGGCCCGACGGCTTGTGCCGGACTATGCTCGTCGACGGATTGCAGAGCCAGCGTTGGCCGATTGCGCTGGAGTCGGAGGCGATCGTGCGGATGCAGTCGCCGTTTCGCGCGGACGCAGCCAACGATGCTGCTTCAGTGACGGCACGCTGATGCTGCGTGTCGTGTTGCTCGTGTTGTCGGTCGGCTTTGCGATGGTTGACGCCGACGATGCGCGGGCGGCCGGACGCGTCGAGATGATGATCGGCGGATTGAAGGTCGGCGATGCGGCCCGTCAGTCGCTGGTGATCGAGCTGGATGCTTCGTTCGCAGCGCCAATGAGCGCTGGCGGCGCGTTGTCGAAGGTGCTGGCGTGGACCCCGCTCGTCGACGACGTTGCGAAGCGTGTCGGCGTCGACAAAGCGCTGCTGATGGCCGTCATCGATGTCGAGTCGGGTGGCAATGCGTTTGCCGTCTCGCCGAAGGGCGCAATGGGCTTGATGCAATTGATGCCGCAAACAGGCAGGCAGCACGGCGCGGACGATCTGTTCGATCCTGGGCAGAACCTTCTGGCGGGCGCGCGTTTGCTCGATGCGTTGCTTGCTACGTTCGGCGACGTGTCGCTGGCGCTCGCGGCGTATAACGCGGGCGAGGGTGCCGTGCGGAAGTTCGGCGGCGGGATACCACCGTATGCGGAGACGCGGCGCTATGTCGAGCGGGTGATGGGGCGGCTGGGGTTTTATCAGCGGTAGCGGGCGCTTGCGGCTCGCCCGTGTGTGATGAGAGCGTCGGCTGAAGTGGGCAAAGCTGGCCGACGCTCTCTCTTGCACGCGTTGTACAGGCCCGGTGTACAGCCGTTTATGTTAGCTCGCCGTCCCTGCATAGGCGGCTTTCAACGCGGCGACATCGAACTTCACCATCGTCATCATGGTTTCTGCAACGCGCTTCGCCTTGACTGGATCGGGGTCTGCAATCATCGGGATGAGATCGTTCGGCACGATCTGCCACGAAACACCGAAGCGGTCTTTCAGCCAGCCACATGCCTGGGTCGAGCCGCCGCCCTCGAGAAGGGCACTCCAATAGCGATCAAGCTCCGCCTGGTCGTCACAGTTGACCAGCAGGGATATCGAGTGATTGAACGGATCGGGTTGCCCGGAGCTCATCGCGATGAAGGGCTGCCCAAAGAGAACGAACTCGACGACCTTCGTGGAGCCGGCGCTCGGCACCCCGGTGACCCGGATGACGCGCGAGTCCGGAAAGATACCCGTATAGAAGGCAGCGGCCTCCTCGGCTTCGTTGGAGTACCAGAGAAACGGCGTGATCTTTTGAACCTTCATGGCAAATCTCCTGTCAGTGTTGGCTCGATGCAAAGGCAAAACCGCATGCTGCCCTAGGATGCGACGAACGAAGACTATCAAATTCGACACGCTTAGGAGAAGAGTTTCGCTCTGTTCGTCAGCGCTGGAGACGCGGGTATGACCCCGTTGAGTTGCCGTTCGTGGGTCACGTTCCGCCGCGTGCCCTTCCGGCGTGAGGTCACGCTCAACGTCGCAAGAACCAGAGCAGCACCGATACGACGATCGAAATCACGATGCACGTGACGATCGGGAAGTGAAGATCGAACCCGTCGCGGACGATGTGGATATCGCCAGGCAGCCGGCCGAACGGGATGCGCGCGAGCCACCGCCAGCCGAGGCCGGCGAGAAGGCACAGCACGCCGATAACGATGAGGAAACGGTTCATGGGGTGCCGTCGTTTGCGGTGGCCGATGAGGGCATCATAGGCCTTCCTGGGTGGGCACGCCGCATGCTGCCTTGCCTGTGCGGCGGGACGGACTTCCCGCGCGATGCGCATCGCCATTGAAAGTCGAATGCAAGAAGAAAATCTTCAGGCACAACGGAATAATCGCCGATCAATCGCGTTAGCGCTTGTGTCGGGGCAGCCTGACGATGGGAGCGCGAGTCGTTGTCCGATCCTGCTTGCGCCCCTGTGCCGGCGCTGACGGTGTCCGCCTCGAAGGCTTCCGCGGCACTGGAATGAATGCCACCAAACCTGGAGTGATCTTGAGTCACAACATGGTTCAACCCGGATGGGTGCGGATTACACACTGGATCAATGCTGTCGCGGTCGTGCTGATGGCAATGAGCGGCTGGCAAATTTACGACGCGTCGCCGATCTTTCCCACCATTCAGTTTCCACCTTCGATCACGCTTGGCGGCTGGCTCGCCGGAGCGCTGCTATGGCATTTCGCGGTGATGTGGCTGCTGGTCGCGAATTTCATCGTCTATCTCGCGCTGAATCTGGCGTCTGGACGTTTTCGACGCAAGCTGCTGCCTGTCAGGCCGAAACAGCTGGCCGCCGATCTGGTCGCTGCGCTGCGCGGGCGCCTGAAACACGACGACCTCGCGCACTATAACTCGGTGCAGAAGCTCGCCTATCTCGTCGTGATCGCCGACATCGTGCTGATCGTGTTGTCTGGGCTTGCCGTGTGGAAGTCGGTGCAGCTCCCGCTGCTGCGCACGCTGATGGGCGGATATGACAACGCGCGCGTGGTGCACTTCGTGTGCATGAGCATACTGGTGGCGTTCTTCGTCATTCACATCGCGATGGTCGCGCTGGTGCCACGCTCGTTGCTGCTGATGATACGCGGACGGTAAATCATGACGATCCGAAAACGCACCGCGCAACAACGCACCTTTCTCGCGACACATGGCGAATCGATCATTCGCGACGCACAGCGCGAACTCAAATCGCCGGCGCGCCGCCTGTTCGGCCGGCGGCTGCTGACGCTAGGCGGGATCGCGCTGCTGTCCGGTTGCGATCTGACCAACGACAAGGCGGTGAATACCGCGCTGCAACGCATCTCGTTCTTCAACGACGACGTGCAGGCGCTGCTATTCGATCCGAACAGGCTGGCACCCACGTATCCGGAATCGATGATCACGCGGCCGTTTCCGTTCAACGCGTTCTATGAGATCGACGATGTGCCCGAGGTCGATGCCGCAACCTACCGTCTGCAGGTCAGCGGCCTCGTGCGCGGCAAGCGCACGTGGGCGCTCGACGAACTGCGCGCGTTGCCGCAGGAAAGCCAGATCACGCGTCTTATCTGCGTCGAAGGATGGAGCGCGATCGGTCGCTGGGGCGGCGTGCGCTTTTCCGAATTCCTGCGCCGCGCGGGTGCGGACACGACTGCAAAGTACGTGTCGCTGCATTGCGCGGACTACAACTACTGGACGAGCATCGACATGCCGACGGCGCTCCACGCGCAGACGCTGCTCACGCTGACCTACGACGGTGACGTGCTGCCGCCGAAGTATGGCTTCCCGATGAAGCTGCGCGTGCCGACCAAGCTCGGCTTCAAGAATCCCAAGCATATCGTCGCTATCGAAATCACCAACAAGTATCCGGGCGGCTATTGGGAGAACCAGGGCTATAACTGGTTCAGCGGCACGTGAGGCAATGATGTTTTTCCTCCATTCTTCAATCATCCAGTTGGGAGCTCCTATGTCTTTTCGCATCAAACTTGGCGCAGCCTTTATGGCTGCTGCGCTCGCGAGCGCTGCTTTCGCGCAGGCGCCCGACACGAAGCCCGCACGCATCCGGGGCGAAATCGTCTCGCACGACGGTGAGACGCTCAAGGTCCATCGCCGCAGCGGCGATACTGTGTCGATCGATGTGAAGCCGCCTGCGAAGGTTTCGGCCGTGAAGGCGATGCAGTTATCGGATGTCAAGCCGGGTACGTTTATCGGCACGGCTGCAACCACGGGCGCCGATGGCAAGCTGACAGCAACGGAAGTGGTGGTGTTCCCCGAGTCCGCGCGCGGCACGGGTGAAGGGCATTACGCGTGGGACCTGGGCCCGAAAAGCTCGATGACCAACGCGAACGTCGACACCGTCGTGCAGAGCACGAGCGGCCGGGATCTTAAGCTGTCGTACAAGGGCGGCAGCAACGTGGTGACGGTGCCGCCCAATGTGCCCGTCGTCACGTTCGCGCCCGCGGAGCAAAGCGAACTCACGCCGGGCAAGAAGGTGTTCGTTGTCGCAACGCCTGCGTCGCAGGGGACCTACGTTGCGCAGCGCGTCGTGGTCGAAAAGGACGGCGTGGTGCCGCCCATGTGAAGGCTGACCTACGCCTCAGAGAGGGCCACGCATGACCGTGGCCCGCAGGTTTGTAGTGTGAGTCGAGCAGCAGGGGGAATGACCATCTGACCATCTGAGCGCAAGGGCGAACGGCCGTCGATGGCCGCACCCAGACATTCCCCCATCCCCCACAAACCAAAAAAAAGCCCGGTATAACCGGGCTCTCAAAAGTCACTGCGTCCTCAACGAGAACGCAGCACCTGCAAAGGATGACTTACGCCGCGAGGAGCGAGCGCAGCACGAACGGCAGGATACCGCCGTGCTTGTAGTAATCGACTTCGATCGGCGTATCGATACGCAGCAGAACGGGGACGCGCTGCTCCGAACCGTCCTTGCGATGGATCACCAGCGTGACTTCCTGTTGCGGCTTGAAGTCGTCGCCGAGGCCTTCGACGTCGTACGTTTCTTCGCCCGTGATGTTCAGTGACTGGATGCTATCCGAGCCCTTGAACTGCAGCGGCAGAACGCCCATGCCGACCAGGTTCGAACGGTGGATGCGCTCGAAGCTGCGCGCGACAACCGCCTTCACGCCCAGCAGTTGCGTGCCCTTCGCCGCCCAGTCGCGCGACGAGCCCGTGCCGTACTCTTCGCCCGCGAACACGATGGTCGGCGTGCCGGCGTCGATGTACTTCATCGCTGCGTCGTAGATCGACAGCTGTTCGCCGCTCGGCTGGTGAATCGTCAGGCCGCCTTCGACGCGCGTGCCGTCTGCCTTCGCCGGGATCATCAGGTTCTTGATGCGGACGTTCGCGAACGTGCCGCGCATCATCACGTCGTGGTTGCCGCGGCGCGAGCCGTAGCTGTTGAAGTCGGCCTTCTGCACGCCGTTCGCCTTCAGCCACTTGCCTGCGGGCGAATCTTCCTTGATCGAGCCTGCCGGGCTGATGTGGTCGGTCGTGACCGAGTCACCGAAGATGCCCAGTGCGCGCGCGCCCTTCACGGCAGCGATGCTCGAAGCCGGCTCCATCGAGAAGTCCGAGCCGAAGAACGGCGGCTCTGCGATGTACGTCGACTTCGGCCAGTCGTAGACCTGGCCTTCTTCGCCTTCGATCTTGCTCCACAGGTCGCCCTTCTTCGTGAGCTGCGAGTAGTTCGTGCGGAAAGCGTCGGCGTCCAGTGCGTACTTCAGCAGCGCGTTGACTTCTTCGCTCGACGGCCAGATGTCGCCGAGGTAGATGTCCTTGCCGCCCTTGCCCTTGCCGACCGGCTCGGTCATCAGGTCGCGCGTGATGTTGCCCGCGATCGCGTAAGCGACGACCAGCGGCGGCGACGCGAGGAAGTTCGCGCGGATGTTCGGGTGAATACGCGCTTCGAAGTTGCGGTTGCCCGACAGCACGGCTGCCGCGACGATGTCGTTCTTCGTGATCGACTCGTTCAGTTCCGGCGTCAGGTCGCCCGCGTTGCCGATACAGGTCGTGCAGCCGTATGCAGCCAACGTGAAGCCGAGCTTGTCGAGGTAGGGCAGCAGGCCCGTCTTCGTCAGATACTCGGTGACGATGCGCGATCCCGGAGCCAGCGACGTCTTGATGTGCGGCGCGACTTCCAGACCGGCTTCGACGGCCTTCTTGGCCAGCAGGCCGGCTGCCAGCAGCACGCTCGGGTTCGACGTGTTCGTGCACGACGTGATCGCGGCGATCAGGATGTCGCCGTTCTTCACGTTGACGCCGTTGCTCGTCGTGTATTGCGCGTTCAGGTCTTCAGCCTTCTTCGCGAAGCCGTTTTCGTTGACGGGCTTCGAGAACAGGTCGGTGAACGTCGACTTGACGTTGGTGATTTCGATGCGGTCTTGCGGACGCTTCGGACCGGCCAGCGACGGCGCGACCGTGCCCAGATCGAGCGTGACGACCTTCGTGTAGTCGATGTCGCCTGCGTCGGGGATGCCGAACAGCTCCTGCGCCTTGAAGTAGTTTTCGAACGACGAGATTTCCGCGTCCGTGCGGCCCGTGCCCTTGAAGTAGTCGATGGTCTTTTCGTCGACGGGGAAGAAGCCCATCGTCGCGCCGTATTCCGGCGCCATGTTGCCGATCGTCGCGCGGTCCGGCAGCGACAGCGAGCGCGTGCCTTCGCCGAAGAACTCGACGAACTTGCCGACGACCTTTTCCTTGCGCAGCAGCTCGGTGATGGTCAGCACGAGGTCCGTCGCCGTCACGCCTTCGCGCAGCTTGCCCTTCAGGTGCACGCCGACGACGTCAGGCGTCAGGAAGTACACCGGCTGGCCGAGCATGCCCGCTTCCGCTTCGATGCCGCCCACGCCCCAGCCGACCACGCCGATGCCGTTGATCATCGTCGTGTGGCTGTCCGTGCCGACGAGCGTGTCCGGGTAGTACACGGTGTCGCCGTTGTCAGCCTTCTTGTGCACGCCGCGCGCGAGGTACTCGAGGTTCACCTGGTGAACGATGCCGACGCCCGGCGGCACGACCTTGAACGTGTCGAACGCCTGCATGCCCCACTTCATGAACTGGTAGCGCTCGTTGTTGCGCTGGAATTCCAGCTTCATGTTCAGGTCCAGCGCGCCCTTCTCGCGGAAGTGGTCGACCTGCACCGAGTGGTCGACGACGAGATCCACGGGAACCAGCGGCTCGATCGACTTCGGGTTCTTGCCCGCGCGCTGCGCGACGCCGCGCATTGCCGCGATGTCTGCGAGCAGCGGCACGCCCGTGAAGTCCTGCAGCACGACGCGCGCAACGACGAACGGAATTTCGTCGACGCGTGAAGCCGTCGGCTTCCAGTTCGCGAGCTGCTCGATGTGTTCTTCCGAGATCTTCTTGCCGTCGTAGTTACGCAGCACCGATTCCAGCACGAGGCGGATCGAAACCGGCAGGCGGTCGATCTTGACGTTCAGTGCATTACCGAGCTGCGGCAGCGAATAGAACTTGCCTTTGCCGGAACCGCTGTCGAATTCCTTGAGCGTTTTGTGGAGGTTGTGGGCCATGGTAATTGTCCTGGGGTTTCGAGGAAATGACGTTGCTACGTTTCTGAACTCAAATGACGTACAGATCGACGTATTCATTGACCGGCATTGCTTCTAACTTTGCCTGGTCCAGCGACACATCGAGGATCGCTTGTTGTTGCTTCGCCGGAAAGCGCCGCGCGAGGTTCGTCCTGAACTTCTCGACCAGCAGCGGGATGCCTTCGGCGCGGCGACGCTTGTGACCGATCGGATATTCGACGACCACTTCGTCGAACTTCGATCCGTCGGTGAACTCGACCGTCAGCGCATTCGCAATCGAGCGCTTGTCCGGGTCGTGATAATCCTTCGTGAACTGCGGGTCTTCGACGCATTCCATCTTGTTGCGCAGCGCGTCGATGCGCGGGTCTTGCGCGACGGCGTCTTCGTAATCGGCGGCCGTCAGACGCCCAAAGATAAGCGGCACGGCGATCATGTACTGGATGCAGTGATCGCGGTCGGCCGGATTGTCGAGCGGCCCTTTCTTGTCGATGATGCGGATCGCCGCTTCATGCGTGCGAATCGTGATCTTCGCGATGTCTTCGACGCGCTTGCCGTTCGCGCTCATCTGCTCATGCAGCGTCATCGCCGCTTCAGCGGCCGTTTGCGCGTGGAATTCGGCGGGAAACGAAATCTTGAAGAGCACGTTCTCCATCACATACGAGCCGTACGGGCGCTGGAATTTGAACGGCTGCCCTTTGAACAGCACGTCGTAGAAGCCCCACGTCTTTGCCGTCAGCACCGACGGGTAGCCCATTTCGCCCGTCTTCGCGATCAGCGCGAGACGCACCGCGCGCGACGTCGCATCGCCTGCTGCCCAGGACTTGCGCGAGCCCGTGTTCGGCGCATGGCGGTACGTGCGCAGCGAATGTCCATCGACGAACGCCTGCGAGACTGCGTTGATCAGCTCATCGCGCGTGAGTCCCATCAACTCGCCGACCACTGCCGTCGTAGCGAGCTTCACGAGCAGCACATGATCGAGGCCGACCTTGTTGAACGAGTTTTCGAGCGCGATGCAGCCTTGAATTTCGTGCGCCTTGATCATCGCGATCAGGACGTCTTTCATCACGAGCGGCTTCTTGCCGTTCGCAATCGCGGTGCGCGAGAGCCAGTCGGCCGTCGCGAGAATGCCGCCGAGGTTGTCGGACGGATGGCCCCATTCGGCCGCAAGCCAGGTGTCGTTGAAATCGAGCCAGCGGATCATCGCGCCGATGTTGAACGCGGCTTGCACTGGGTCCAGCTGGAACTGCGTGCCCGGTACCTTTGCGCCGTGCGGGACGATCGTGCCCGGCACGAGCGGCCCCATCAGCTTGGTGCAGGCAGGGTAGGAGAGGGCCTCGAGTCCGCAGCCGAGCGTATCGATGAGGCAGTTGCGCGCGGTCTCCAGCGCGAGATCGCTCTCGAGCTTTTCATTCAGCACATAGTCGACGATATCGACCAGTACTGTGTCCGGTTTTGGGCGGACGTTGGAGATCGGTGCGGACATCGAGGTTTCCTGGTTGGCCCGCTTACTGGGTCTTGTTGATGGCGTTCGACTGCGTCGGAGCCGGCGAGCCTTGCACCATGGCGGCCGTCTTGCACTCGTCGGCGAGGCGCGAGCTGTCCTTGTCCGAGAACAGCATCGCCTTGGTCGGGATCACGACGAGGTCCATGCCGGTTGCGGCGTCGTGGAAGCGGTCTGCGCCAGTCGTCGTCGCTTCACGCGGCAGGTTGTAGTTCTTGTTGGCCCAGTGGACGGTCACGATCTGGTCGCGCTTCATGTCGCCCTTCAGATCGAATGCGAGACCTTCGTTGCACGACCACTTCTCCGAACCTTCCGGCACGGGATCGACCTTCGCTTCCTTCGCAGGGTTGGCCTTGCGCTTGAACAGGCGCTTCGGCGCCGGTGCCTTCGGCTTGGCGTGAGGCGTCGTCGTTGATTGTGCGAACGCGCTGGGCGCCGTCACCAGCAGCGTCGAGGACAGAGCGCCAATAACGGTAGCGATCAGCAGTTTTTTCATGGGAGAGAACCTTTCTATCGAATTTCAAAGTTTAAACAGTGCGCGGCCGCAACATCGCAACCGCCGGAGGCTGCACGCACCCCCGGAGCGCACAGCGGACGCTATTTTCTCCTATTTAGCGCCACGAATTTCAAATTCTCCGGACCCGTGTAATTCGCGCTCGGCCGAATGATCTTGTTGTCGATGCGCTGTTCGATGATGTGTGCGGCCCAGCCGGACGTGCGCGAAATCACGAACAGCGGCGTGAACATTGCCGTCGGCACGCCCATCATGTGATACGACACCGCGCTGAACCAGTCGAGGTTCGGGAACATCTTCTTGACGTCCCACATCACTGTTTCGAGCCGCTCGGCGATGTCGAACATCTTCATGTTCGACGCTTCCTTCGACAGCTTCTTCGCCACGTCCTTGATCACCTTGTTGCGCGGATCGGAGATCGTGTACACCGGGTGCCCGAAGCCGATCACGACTTCCTTGTTCTCGACGCGGCGGCGGATGTCGGCTTCCGCTTCGTCGGGCGTCTGGTAGCGCGACTGGATCTCGAACGCGGCCTCGTTCGCGCCGCCGTGCTTCGGCCCGCGCAGCGCGCCGATCGCGCCCGTGATGGCCGAATAGATGTCCGAGCCCGTGCCCGCGATCACGCGGCCCGTGAACGTCGACGCGTTGAATTCGTGCTCCGCATACAGGTTCAGCGACACATGCATCGCGTCGACCCACGACTTCGACGGCTCCACGCCGTGCAGCAGATGCAGGAAGTGGCCGCCGATCGAATCGTCGTCGGTTTCGACTTCGATCCGCTTGCCGTTGTGCGAGTAGTGATACCAGTACAGCAGCATCGAGCCGAGCGAGGCCATCAGCTTGTCGGCGATGTCGCGCGCGCCTGCGAGGTTGTGATCGTCCTTCTCCGGCAGCACCGTGCCCAGCGCCGAGACGCCCGTGCGCATCACGTCCATCGGATGCGCTGCGGCGGGAATCCATTCGAGCACGGCCTTCACGTTCGCGGGCAGCCCGCGCAACGCCTTGAGCTTCGTCTTGTACGCAGCGAGTTCGGCGACGTTCGGCAGCTTGCCGTGCACGAGCAGATACGCGACTTCTTCGAATTCACAGGCGCCCGCGATGTCGAGAATGTCGTAGCCGCGATAGTGCAGGTCGTTGCCCGTCTTGCCGACCGTGCACAACGCGGTGTTGCCCGCCGTCACGCCCGACAGGGCCACGGATTTCTTTGGCTTGAAGCCGCTTGCCGTTTCGGATGCAGCCGCTTGCGTCGTATCGCTCATGCCAGGGGTCTCCTTGAGGTGCCGCTTGCGTTAGTTGTCTTGCCCGTTTTTCTGCGCGTTCTGGCTGAACAGCGCATCGAGCTTCTGCTCGTACGCGTGATAGCCGATGCGGTCGTACAGTTCGGCCCGCGTCTGCATCGTCTCGACGACGGCCTTTTGCGTGCCGTCGCGACGGATTGCCGTGTAAACGTTTTCGGCCGCCTTGTTCATCGCGCGGAACGCCGACAGCGGATACAGCACCAGCGACACATCCGCGCCGCGCAGCTCTTCGACGGTAAAGAGCGGCGTCGCCCCGAACTCGGTGATGTTCGCGAGGATGGGCACCTTCACGGCCTGTGCGAACTGCTTGTACATGCCGAGCTCCGTCATCGCTTCGGGGAAGATCATGTCCGCGCCCGCTTCGACGCATGCCGCCGCGCGGTCGATGGCCGACTGCAAGCCTTCCACGGCGAGCGCATCCGTGCGCGCCATGATGACGAAGTCCGGATCGGTGCGCGCGTCGACGGCCGCCTTGATGCGGTCGACCATTTCGGCCTGCGACACGATCGCCTTGCCCGGCCGGTGTCCGCAGCGTTTCGCGCCGACCTGGTCTTCGATGTGCATCGCCCCCGCGCCCGCTTTCGTCAGCGCCTTCACCGTGCGCGCGATGTTGAACGCCGACGGGCCGAAGCCCGTATCGACATCGACGAGCAGCGGCAGATCGCACACGTCGGTAATGCGGCGCACGTCGGTCAGCACGTCGTCGAGCGTCGAAATGCCGAGATCGGGCAAGCCGAGCGAGCCGGCCGCGACGCCGCCGCCCGATACGTAGATCGCCTTGAAGCCCGCGCGTTGCGCGAGCAGCGCGTGATTCGCGTTGATCGTGCCGACGACCTGCAGCGGCTTTTCGGCGGCGACGGCTGCGCGAAACGCGGCGCCCGCGGACGGTTGTGCGGTCGTGCTCATGATGCGGACTCCTTCGTCGCGGGCATGTCGTTTGGCCCGAAAAGCGGCGCGGCTTCGGCGGGCACAGCGCGGCCCGTCGAGCGGGCGCGGCGCAGCACCGACCAGTAATAGCGATAGCTCGCGCGATCGTGCAGCGAGTCGCGATGGCGCGTCGGGCCCCATTGCGCCGATTGCGCTGCGAGCAGGATTTCCGTCGCCGTCGCGATCTCTTCGTCGCGCGGCGCAAAGGCCGACACGATCGCGGGAATCTGCGCGGGGTGGATGCTCCACATACGCGTGTAGCCGAATTCGTTGCGGGCCCGCAGCGCGTCGTTCGCGACCACGTCCATGTCGCGCACTTCCGTCGATACGTTGTGCGACGGCACCTTGCCGTGCGCATGGCAAGCCGCCGAAATCTCGAGCTTTGCGCGCCGCACCAGGGGATGATCGAACTGGCCCGGAGAGCGCATCGCGCTGTCGGGAATCGCGCCGTCGTGTGCGGACACGAAGTCCATCAGGCCGAAGCTCAGCGCCTCGACGCCCGGCAGCGCGGCAAGATCGAACACGCGCGTGAGCGCGCCGTGCGTTTCGATCAGCAACTGGACGGGGACGGGCGTCGCGATGCCGAGCTCACGCCGCGTGGCCTCGATGAACGCGCACATTTCGGCGGCATCGGGCACGTTGCGGATTTTCGGCAGCGTGATGAAGGCGGGGGCGCGTTTTGCTGCGCGCAGGATGAGGCGCACGTCGTCGCGCCAGTGCGCGTGGTTGAAATCGTGAATGCGCACGCCGACTCGACCGAAGCGGTCGTGCTCGCCGCCGACGAGCGATGCGACGAGTTCGGCATGCTCCGCCTCGCGGCCCACTTGCGCGCCGTCTTCGCAATCGAGCGTGACGTCGAAGATGGGCCCGAGTTGCTGCTGCAACGCGAGCGATTTCAGCATCAGCTTTTCGCTGCCCGCATAGTGATCGCAGGCAGGCAGCACAGCAGGCGGCGCTTCGCCGTCAAACAGGACTTCGGCGGGAGTCAGTGCGCGCATTGTCGGCGTCGGGAGCGTGTTTGAAAGTTCTGATTCGGACGCGTTCTGTCCGTTTTCGGCCCTGGTCGAAGCAGGTCGAACAGGCAGGTGAGTCAAAACGCGTTCGGATCAGTTGCGATCTCCTGCATGCCGTCTGCCGCGCAGAGCGTCATGCAAGAGATCGGACGTAAAAAACCGGAACCCGTCGCGCTGCAACGGAGTCCCGGTTCGTGTCTGCATCCGGCGATTAGCCGAGCAGGTGCTGAACGCCGTCGCGCTCTTCGAGCAGCTCGTTCAGCGTGTTGTCCATCTTCTCGCGCGAGAACGCGTCGATCGACAGGCCTTCGACACGCTTGTATTCGCCGTTTTCGCACGTCACGGCCACGCCGTAGACGATGTCTTCGGGGATGCCGTACGAGCCGTCCGACGGAATGCCCATCGTCACCCACTTGCCGTTCGTGCCGAGCACCCAGTCACGCACGTGGTCGATTGCCGCGTTGGCCGCCGAAGCCGCCGACGACAGGCCGCGCGCTTCGATGATCGCCGCGCCGCGCTTGCCGACCGTCGGGATGAACGTGTTGCGGTTCCATTCGTCGTCGTTGATCAGCTTCGTCAGGTCCTTGCCCTCGGCCGTTGCGACGCGGAAGTCCGGGTACATCGTCGGCGAGTGGTTGCCCCACACGACGAGTTTTTCGATCGACGAAACGGGCTTGCCCGACTTCGCGGCCAGTTGCGACAGCGCGCGGTTGTGGTCGAGGCGCAGCATGGCCGTGAAGTTCTTCTTCGGCAGATCGGGTGCCGACTTCATCGCGATGTACGCGTTCGTGTTCGCCGGGTTGCCGACGACCAGCACCTTCACGTCGCGGCTTGCGACTTCGTTCAGCGCCTTGCCCTGAACCGTGAAGATTTCGGCGTTCGCCGACAGCAGGTCTTTGCGCTCCATGCCTTTCGAACGCGGACGCGCGCCGACCAGCAGTGCGACGTCTGCATCCTTGAATGCGACCTTGGGATCGTCAGTCACCACGACACCCGCGAGCAGCGGGAACGCGCAGTCTTCGAGTTCCATCACGACGCCTTTGACGGCGGCTTGCGCTTGCGGCAGGTCCAGCAACTGCAGGATGACCGGCTGGTCCTTGCCGAGCATGTCGCCATTGGCGATACGGAATAGCAGGGAGTAACCGATTTGACCTGCGGCGCCAGTGACGGCAACGCGCTTTGCGGGCTTAGCCATTGAGAAATCTCCAGGACGATGCGTTGAACGCTAGGGAAAACGCCATTCTATATGCGCGTTACGCGAAGCGTGGTTTAAGCACGGCGAATTCGCTGCGCGAGCCTTGCGGGCGCTCACGAGAAGGCCAGAAGGCACGCCGCCGGCGAAACCGCCATGCCGGATAATCGATGCTGCCGAGCGCGGGGAACGGGGGATGCTGGCGAGGCTCGCCTCGCGGCGATGCCGGATGTGGCCGCTGCATGGCGCGGGCTCCTGCAAACAGCGCGTTTCGGCGGGCACTGACGGCACATGCCGGGCAATGCGGGGCGAAGCGAAACCTGAACTGCGTGAGGGAACGGCGTGATGCAGGGTGGCCTTCAGTGCATCACGCTGTTGACACAAACCGCTATCAAAAATGCGTGGCACTACCCGCAAACCCTTGCTCGACAAGGAGTGTAGGATTCGGGGCGCACAAAGTCAACAGTATCTTATGTCTTATATAAGACATAATTATTGCGGCAAAAAATCTGGACGGCATGAGGCGCTTTGTGTTGAAATGCGCGCATGAATTCGAACCAGGCCAGCACAGCAAACCCTCCCGGCGCGTCCGGCGCGGGTGACGCCGCGCCTGTCTCCACGCCGGCTCCATCGCCGACCTTCAGTCCTCTTTATCAGCAGATCAAGGCGCTCATCACGCAGAGTCTCGAATCGGGTGAATGGAAGCCCGGCGAGATCATTCCAAGTGAAGTCGAGCTGGCCGCGCGTTACAAGGTCAGCCAGGGAACCGTGCGCAAGGCGATCGACGAACTCGCCGCCGACAACCTGCTGGTGCGCCGCCAGGGCAAGGGCACGTTTGTTGCGACGCACAACGAAGACCGCGCCCAGTTCCGCTTCCTGCGCCTTCTCGCCGACGACGGCGTCGAGCATCCGCATATCAGCCGATTGCTCGAATGCCGGCGTCTGCGCGCGTCGGCGGAAATCGCGCGGCAACTGGATCTGAAGCCGGCCGATCCCGTCGTGCTGATCAAGCGTCTCTTGACCTTCGACGGTGAAGACACCGTGCTCGACGAGATCTGGCTGCCGGGCGGCGTGTTTCGCGGGCTGACGCTCGAACGCCTGTCGGAGTACAAGGGGCCGCTCTATGCGATGTTCGAAACGGAGTTCGGCACGCGGATGATCCGCGCATCTGAGAAGATTCGCGCCGTTGCCGCCGACCCGGCCGTTGCAGATCTGCTGCACGTGCCGACGGGATTTCCGCTGTTGTCCGTGGAGCGCGTGTCCTATACCTATGGAGACCGTCCCGTCGAAGTTCGACGAGGATGGTATGTCACAACCGGGTATTACTATCAGAACGACTTGAGTTGAGCGAAGCAGCTTCGCCGCGGGCTTGCGGCGAGGCTTGCCGGTGCCTTTACGTGCGCGTGGTGTAACGCTGTCTTGTGCGGGGTTTCGCTGCAGCGCGAAATAAAAAGGCGCTAAAATTGCGGATTAGTGTGACTACATAGTAGGGGTCTAGCATGGCTGAAGCCGTAAAAAAACCGAGGCCGGAATTCCGGAACATCGGTATCGGGCAGATATTGACGGCATATCGTCTCCCTCTCGCGGGACGCGTGTCGATTCTTCACCGCGTAAGCGGCGGACTGCTCTTCATCTTCCTTCCGTTCCTGCTGTACCTCTTCGATCAGAGTCTCACATCTGAACTCAGTTTCGAAGTTTTCAAGGGCTTCCTGTCCAACATCGTCGTCAAGCTCATCACGCTCGTTCTCGCGTGGGCCTTCCTGTTCCACTTCTGTGCCGGCGTCCGTCACCTGTTGATGGACATGAACCATGACGCAGTGTCGAAGGAACGCGGCAAGAACACGTCGATCGTCGTGCTCGTCGTGTCGTCGGTGTTGACGATTGCATTCGCGCTCAAACTGTTCGGAGCATTCTAAAAAAATGTCAGCTAATAACCGTGTTGGCTCGAAGCGCCTCGTCGTCGGCGCTCACTACGGTCTGCGCGACTGGCTCGCGCAGCGCATCACGGCCGTCATCATGGCCGTCTACACCGTCATCCTGCTGTGCTGGTTCTTCGGCGCGCAGGCATTTTCTTACGACGGCTGGGCCGCGATCTTCGCTACGCAATGGATGAAGCTCGCCACCTTCGTCACGCTGCTGTCGCTGTTCTATCACGCCTGGGTCGGCGTGCGCGACATCTGGATGGACTACATCAAGCCCGTTGGCACGCGCCTTCTGCTTCAAGCGTTGACGATCGTCTGGCTGCTCGCTTGCGCGGGCTACGCTGCGCAGATTCTCTGGAGAGTGTAAAAGAATGGCTGCAATCAAGAATTCTCTGCCGCGTCGCCGCTTCGACGTGGTCATCGTCGGCGCGGGCGGCTCCGGGATGCGCGCCTCGCTGCAACTTGCACGCGCGGGCCTGTCGGTCTGCGTGCTGTCGAAGGTCTTCCCGACGCGCTCGCACACGGTCGCGGCTCAAGGCGGCATCGGCGCATCGCTCGGCAACATGAGCGAAGACAACTGGCACTATCATTTCTACGACACGATCAAGGGTTCCGACTGGCTCGGCGATCAGGACGCGATCGAGTTCATGTGCCGCGAAGCGCCGAACGCAGTGTACGAACTGGAGCACTTCGGCATGCCGTTCGACCGCAACGCGGACGGCACGATCTATCAACGCCCGTTCGGCGGCCACACCGCGAATTACGGTGAAAAGCCCGTGCAGCGCGCCTGTGCGGCGGCTGACCGTACCGGCCACGCGCTGCTTCACACGCTGTATCAGCAGAACGTCGAGGCCAAGACGACGTTCTTCGTCGAATGGATGGCGCTGGACCTGATCCGCGACGCCGACGGCGACGTGCTGGGCGTGACCGCGCTCGAAATGGAAACGGGCGACGTCTACATCCTCGAAGGCAAGACGACGCTGTTCGCTACGGGCGGCGCGGGCCGCATCTTCGCGGCATCGACGAACGCGTTCATCAACACGGGCGACGGCCTCGGCATGGCGGCCCGCTCGGGCATCGCGCTGCAGGACATGGAGTTCTGGCAGTTCCACCCGACGGGCGTGGCAGGCGCGGGCGTGCTGATCACGGAAGGCGTGCGCGGCGAAGGCGGCATTCTGCGCAACTCGAACGGCGAGCGCTTCATGGAGCGCTACGCGCCGACGCTGAAAGACCTGGCGCCGCGCGACTTCGTTTCGCGTTCGATGGACCAGGAAATCAAGGAAGGCCGCGGCGTGGGTCCGAACAAGGACCACGTGCTGCTCGACCTGTCGCACATCGGCGCTGAGACGATCATGAAGCGTCTGCCGTCGATCCGCGAAATCGCGCTGAAGTTCGCGAACGTCGACTGCATCAAGGAGCCGATCCCCGTCGTGCCGACCATCCACTACCAGATGGGCGGCATTCCGACGAACATCCACGGCCAGGTCGTGGGTACGTCGAAGGGTCACGAAGAGCCCGTCAACGGTTTCTATGCGGTCGGCGAATGCTCGTGCGTGTCGGTCCACGGCGCAAACCGCCTGGGCACGAACTCGCTGCTCGACCTCGTGGTGTTCGGCCGCGCGGCCGGCAACCACATCGTCAAGCACGTGAAGGAAATCAAGGAACACAAGCCGCTGCCCGCCGACGCTGCCGACTTCGCGCTGTCGCGTCTCGCGAAGCTCGACAACTCCAGCTCCGGTGAATACGCGCAGGTCGTTGCGGGCGACATCCGCTCGACGATGCAGGCGCATGCAGGTGTGTTCCGTACGTCGAAGCTGCTGGCTGAAGGCGTGGAAAAGATGAAGGAACTGAAGGAACGCGCGGCTCACGTCCATCTGAAGGACAAGTCGAAGGTGTTCAACACCGCGCGCATCGAAGCGCTCGAAGTGGAGAATCTGATCGAAGTGGCGCGCGCGACGATGGTGTCGGCGGAAGCTCGCAAGGAAAGCCGCGGCGCGCACGCGCAGAGCGACTTCGAACATCGCGACGACGAAAACTGGCTGCGCCATACGCTGTGGTTCAGCGAAGGCAATCGCCTCGACTACAAGCCGGTTCACATGCAGCCGCTGACCGTCGAATCGGTGCCGCCGAAGGCACGTACCTTCTAAGCGCGTACCTTCCAAGGCACATCAAAGGATCTGAGAAATGGCCAAGCGTACTTTTGAAATCTATCGCTACGACCCGGACAAGGACGCCGCGCCGCGCATGCAGACGTACGAGATCGAAATCGACTCGCACGAACGCATGCTGCTGGACGCCCTCGTCAAGCTGAAGGCACTGGACGAAACGCTGTCGTTCCGCCGTTCGTGCCGCGAAGGCGTGTGCGGTTCGGACGCGATGAACATCAACGGCAAGAACGGTCTTGCCTGCCTGACGAACCTGAACGACCTGCCGCAGAAGATCGTGCTGCGTCCGCTGCCGGGCCTGCCCGTCGTGCGCGACCTGATCTGCGACTTCACGCAGTTCTTCAACCAGTATCACTCGATCAAGCCGTACCTGATCAACGATACGCCGCCGCCGGAAAAGGAACGTCTGCAGTCGCCGGAAGAACGCGACGAGCTCGACGGCCTGTACGAGTGCATCCTGTGCGCCAGCTGCTCGACGTCGTGCCCGAGCTTCTGGTGGAACCCGGACAAGTTCGTCGGCCCGGCGGGCCTGCTGCAAGCCTATCGCTTCATCGCGGACAGCCGCGACCAGGCGACGGGCGAGCGTCTCGACAACCTGGAAGATCCGTACCGTCTGTTCCGTTGCCATACGATCATGAACTGCGTCGACGTGTGCCCGAAGGGCCTCAATCCGACGAAGGCGATCGGCAAGATCAAGGAATTGATGGTTCGCCGCGCTGTCTGAGATGGACGGATCATCGCATCAGTCCGACCCTCTACGCCGCGCGCGTCTCCGCTGGCGCGCGCGGCGCGGCCTGCTGGAAAACGATCTGATCTTCGAACGTTTTTTCAGCCGATATGAGCATGACCTCAGTGATGCGGATGTGGGCGCGCTCACGCGCCTGCTCGAACTGAGCGATAACGACCTGATGGACTTGCTTCTCGCACGCAAGGAACCGGAAGGCGACCTCGCCGACGCCGATGTCGCGCGGGTGCTGGAGATGCTGCGCACTGTGTGAGCGTCACAGATGCGCAGATAAGTTTGATCCAGGCGTGCAATTATCGAAACCCTGTTTCCATACTTTCGATTGAGGATGTGCTATGACCCCGTCAGATGTTAAAGCCACGCTATCGTTCAGCGACAACTCGCCGAGCGTTGAAATGCCGATTTATAAGGGTTCGATGGGCCCGGACGTGATCGACATCCGTAAGCTGTACGGTCAGACCGGCAAGTTCACGTATGATCCGGGCTTCATGTCGACGGCGTCGTGCAACTCGGCGATCACCTACATCGACGGCGACAAGGGCGAGCTGCTCTATCGCGGCTTCCCGATCGACAATCTCGCGCAAAACGCCGACTTTCTCGAAACGTGCTACCTGCTGCTGAAGGGCGATCTGCCGAACCAGGCGCAGAAGGACGAGTTCGTGAAGACGGTCACGAACCACACGATGGTTCACGAGCAGATGCAGTTCTTCTTCCGCGGTTTCCGCCGCGACGCGCACCCGATGGCGATTCTCGTCGCCGCAGTCGGCGCGCTGTCGGCGTTCTACCACGACTCGCTCGACATCAATAACCCGCGTCACCGCGAAGTTTCCGCGATCCGCATGATCGCGAAGCTGCCGACGCTGGTCGCGATGGCGTACAAGTACTCAATCGGCCAGCCGTTCGTGTATCCGCAGAACAATCTGTCGTACAGCGCGAACTTCATGCGCATGATGTTCTCGAACCCGTGCGAAGAGTACAAGGTCAACGAAGTGCTGGTCCGCGCGCTGGACCGCATCCTGATCCTGCACGCAGACCACGAGCAGAACGCGTCGACGTCGACGGTGCGTCTGGCGGGTTCGTCAGGCGCGAATCCGTTCGCGTGTATCGCAGCCGGTATCGCCTGTCTGTGGGGCCCGGCGCACGGCGGCGCGAACGAAGCCGCGCTGAACATGCTGGAAGAAATCGGCTCGGTCGACAACATTCCTGAGTTCATCAAGCAGGTGAAGGACAAGAACTCCGGCGTGAAGCTGATGGGCTTTGGCCACCGCGTGTACAAGAACTACGATCCGCGCGCGAAGCTGATGCGCGAAACGTGCCACGAAGTGCTGAACGAATTGGGCCTGCACGACGACCCGCTGTTCAAGCTTGCGATGGCGCTCGAAAAGATCGCGCTGGAAGACGAGTACTTTGTGTCGCGCAAGCTGTATCCGAACGTCGATTTCTACTCGGGCATCGTGCAGCGCGCGCTGGGCATCCCGACGTCGATGTTCACGTGCATCTTCGCGATGGCGCGTACCGTCGGCTGGATTGCGCAGTGGAACGAGATGATCGCCGATCCCGAGCAGAAGATCGGCCGTCCGCGTCAGCTCTTCATCGGCGAAACGCCGCGTGAAGCAAAGCCGATCGCCAAGCGCTAAGCAACGGGCGCGCTAGCGCCTCGAGCACGAGTCAAACGCATCGCGGAAACACCCCAACGGTTCGCCGTTGGGGTGTTTTATTTTGTGCGTCAGGTCCGTTTGCGCCTGCTGGTCCGCTCCAGCGACGGCGGGCGCACGTCGAGCGCGGGCTGCGGCGCGCCGGCGGGCGCATGTCCGTGCGTTTCGAAGAACTGGCGCCACGCGCCCGGCGTCATGCCGCGCGCCGCGCGGAACTGCCGGTTGAAGTTGGCGAGATTCGGAATGCCCGCTTTCGTCGCGATCACCGAAACGGGCCACGTCGTCGCCGTCAGTTGACGCGACGCATAGCCGATGCGCACGCGGCCCAGATAGCGCCCCACGCTTTCGCCGACGTGCCGCATGAAATGACGATGCAGCGAGCGCTCGGAAAGATGCGCGACGGCACACAGATCGGCGATGCGCAGCGGCTCGTCGAAGCGCCTGTCGATGAGATCGAGCACGCGGTTCAGGCGCTCGGCCTCGGAGGCCATCTCATCGGGCTTGCCCGTGTGCGCCGACGGCGACGCAAGCGGCTGTGCGTCCGCACCGGCGAGCAGGGCGAGGATGTCGAGCACGGCCGCAAGACGCGTGCGCGGTTCGGCATCGAGCAGCGCATCGACTCGCCCGCGCATCATCGCCGTTGCTGACGGATCGAAATGCAGGCCCGGCGCGGCGCGACGCAACAGCTTGGAAAGCGGCGCAAACTCCGGGCAGCAGTCGGCCACGCGCCGCGCCCAGTCCCCGCTGAACCACACGACGATCGCCACCTGCGGACGCGCCGCATCGACGGGCGCAGTCGATGCCCACGTGTGCGGCATGTCGGGCGGCACGAGCACGAGGTCGTCGGTGGCGTAATCGTCGACGTGATCGCCGATAAAGCGGCGGCCCCGGCTGTTCAGCGTCAGCGTCAGTTCGTATTCCGGATGGTGATGCCATTCGAACGGAATCTGCGCGAGCCGCCGGTGATAGACGCGCACCGAGCAGCCGGCGGGGATCGTCACGCGTTCGTATTGCGGCTTCATCGGCGGCTCCTGGCTTTCCGCTCACACGATATGGCGGTGTTGGTGCGTGTCCGGATTGTATCGATAAATGGCCAAATTGCATCGCCGGTGTGGGTCGAAGATGCCTAATCTGGCGGTACACGATCAGTCCAACGGAGACATGCCATGCCACTCATCATCGACAACGTGCCCGAGGCGATTCGCAGCACGAAACGCGCACTGCGCGACGCGCTGCCGGACTATGCGAAGGTGTTCGGCGAAGTCGAAGGCGCGATCGCCCGGCAGGTCGAAGCGATCCGTAGCGAGCGCGAGCGCGGCGAGGAGGCGATACCCGTATTCGATTACGCGTCGATTGCGTCGGGCGACGTCGATCCGCGCGTCGTCGCGCGCATCAAGGAACGTGGCGCGTGTGTCGTGCGCCGGGTGTTCGATCCGCAGCAGGCGGGCGAATGGAACGACGAAATCGCGCAATATGTCGCGAGCAACCATCTCGACGACCGGCTCGCGCATCGCGCGGAGGACAAGTACTTCGGCACGCTGGCGTCGAGCAAGCCGCAGATTTACGGCGTGTACTGGTCGAAGCCTCAGACGCTCGCGCGCCAGTCCGAGCCGTTGACGAACACGCGCGTGTTTCTCAACCGGCTGTGGCGCGCGGAAAGCGAAGGCAAGCGCCATTTCGATCCTGATCGCGTGCCCGTCTACGCGGATCGCATCCGACGGCGGCCGCCGGGCTCGGAATCGCTGGGGTTGTCGCCGCACGTCGATGGGGGCTCGGTCGAACGGTGGCTCGATCCGAATTATCGGAAGGTCTATCGACACGTGCTGTCGGGCAACTGGCGCGCCTACGACGCGTACGACGCCGCGTTCCGTCCCGATGCCGAGGAGATTCCGTCGCCCGCCGTGTGCTCGATGTTCCGCACGTTTCAGGGCTGGACGGCGCTGACGGCGCAAGGTCCCGGTGACGGCACGCTTCAACTGGTCCCGATTGCGAACGCGATGCCCTACATCCTGCTGCGCGCGCTTCAGGACGACGTCCCCGACGACGAGCTGTGCGGCGCGCAACCGTCGCGTGCGCTGTCGATCAAGCGGGAATGGCACGCGTTGCTGCTCGAAGCCGTCACGCCGATTCCTCACATGCAGCCGGGTGACGCTGTGTTCTGGCACTGCGACGTCGTGCATTCCGTCGAAGATGCGCATCGTGGCAGTGGCTATAGCAACGTGATGTATATCGCGTCGGCGCCCTGGTGCGCAAAGAACGAGGCGTATCTGAAGCGCCAGTTGCCGAGCTTCATGCGCGGCGAGAGCCCGCCCGATTTCCCGTCCGATCACTTCGAAACGGACTTCATCGGGCGCGCAACCGGGAGCGACCTGACGCCGCTCGGCCGCGCGCAACTCGGGTTCGATCTCTGAGGCGAGCGCGCGGGTGTCAAACGGGTGTCAAACGCAGGCGCTAGGGGAAGGTGCCAAACGCAGGTGCCACGGGCAGGTGCCTGGCGCGGGAGAAAAACGCTCACCGCTGGTAGTGTCGATACAGGTATCGGCACTACCAGCCAACTCTATGTTTTTTATCGGTTTTTTCGATAGCTGGTGAGCCCCGGGCGCCAACTGCGTGGCATAATCGATCGGACACGCACTGCCCGTTGTCATTACTACCCCGCATACCATGGCACAGACTCTCTACGACAAATTGTGGAACACGCACGTGATCCACACGGAAGAAGACGGTACGGCAATTCTCTACATCGACCGTCACCTGCTGCATGAAGTGACCAGTCCCCAGGCGTTCGAAGGCCTGAAGATGGCGGAGCGCCCGGTGTGGCGCATCAGCGCGAATCTGGCTGTGTCGGATCACAACGTTCCCACCACGGATCGCAGCCACGGCATCGCCGATCGCGTGTCGAAGCTGCAGGTCGATACGCTCGACTCGAACTGCGATTCGTTCGGCATCACGCAGTTCAAGATGAACGACCTGCGCCAGGGCATCGTGCACATCATCGGGCCGGAACAGGGCGCGACGCTCCCGGGCATGACGATCGTCTGCGGCGACTCGCATACGTCGACGCACGGCGCGTTCGGCGCGCTGGCCCACGGCATCGGCACGTCGGAAGTCGAGCACGTGCTGGCCACGCAGACGCTTCTGCAGAAGAAGAGCAAGAACATGCTCGTGAAGGTCGAATGCGCGTTGCCGCGCGGCTGCACCGCGAAGGACATCGTGCTCGCGATCATCGGCAAGATCGGCACGGCGGGCGGCACGGGCTATGCGATCGAATTCGGCGGCTCGACGATTCGCGCGCTGTCGATGGAAGGCCGCATGACCGTCTGCAACATGGCGATCGAAGCGGGCGCGCGCGCCGGCATGGTCGCCGTCGACGATACGACGATCGAATACCTGAAGGGCCGTCCTTTCTCGCCGGAAGGCGTCGAATGGGATCAGGCCGTCGAGTACTGGAAGCAGTTCAAGTCCGACCCCGACGCGAGTTTCGATCGCGTGGTCGAGCTGAACGCCGCCGACATCGTGCCGCAGGTCACATGGGGCACGTCGCCGGAAATGGTCACATCCGTCGACGGACGCGTGCCCGATCCGGAGAAAGAGAAAGACCCGGTGAAGCGCGACGCGATGGAACGCGCGCTGCAATACATGGCGCTCGAACCGAATCTGCCCATCGAATCGATCAAGCCGGACAAGATCTTCATCGGTTCGTGCACGAACGCGCGCATCGAAGATTTGCGCGCGGCCGCGTGGGTGGTGAAGAAGCTCGGCCGCCGCGTCGCGTCGAACGTCCGTCTCGCGATGGTCGTGCCGGGCTCGGGTCTCGTGAAGGCGCAAGCCGAGCGCGAAGGGCTCGACAAGGTATTCACCGACGCCGGTTTCGAATGGCGCGAGCCGGGCTGCTCGATGTGTCTCGCGATGAACGCCGACCGGCTCGAGCCGGGCGAGCGTTGTGCGTCCACGTCGAACCGCAACTTCGAAGGCCGTCAGGGCGCGGGCGGACGCACGCACCTCGTGAGCCCCGCAATGGCTGCGGCTGCCGCCATCGAAGGGCATTTCGTCGACATTCGCAAGCTGGGATGACACGCAACATGAACATCGATCGCATCGCACTTCTGCGCCGATTCGCACTCGCGACGCTCGCCGGGCTGCTGCTCGGACTCGCCGGTTGCAACACGGTGCATGGCTTTGGCGAAGACCTGCAGCATCTGGGCGGGTCGATCAGCGACAAGGCGGCAAAGTAAGCGGTTTTTGATTCGCCGGACGCGCCTGCCGCGCACAGCGCGCGCCGTCCGGCTTCGAACAGGCGAAAGCGTCATGGAAAAATTCATCGTACACACCGGCGTCGTGGCGCCGCTCGATCGCGAGAACGTCGACACCGACGCGATCATTCCGAAGCAGTTCCTGAAGTCGATCAAGCGCACGGGCTTCGGTCCGAACGCATTCGACGAATGGCGTTACCTCGATCACGGCGAGCCGGGGCAGGACAACTCGAAGCGTCCGCTGAATCCCGATTTCGTGCTGAACCAGCCGCGCTACCAGGGCGCCTCCGTCCTGCTCGCGCGCCAGAACTTCGGTTGCGGCAGCTCGCGCGAGCACGCGCCGTGGGCGCTGCAACAGTACGGCTTCCGCGCGATCATCGCGCCGAGCTTCGCGGACATCTTTTACAACAACTGCTTCAAGAACGGCCTGTTGCCGATCGTTCTGACGGAGCAGCAGGTCGACCATCTGTTCAACGAAACATTTGCGTTCACCGGCTTTCAGCTGACGGTCGATCTCGACAAGCAGGTCGTGCGCACGACGGACGGCAGCACCGAGTATCCGTTCGAGGTCGCCGCGTTTCGCAAGTATTGTCTGCTGAACGGCTTCGACGACATCGGCCTCACGCTGCGTCACGCGGACAAGATCCGCCAGTTCGAAGCGGAGCGCATCGCGAAGCAGCCGTGGCTGAATCATCGCCTCGTGCGCTGAAGCGCGCGTTCGCGCTCAAGTCCACACTCACGCGTTGAAGCGCCCGATAAAAGCCAGATAGAAATCGACAAGGAATACGCATGAAGATCGCAGTGTTGCCGGGCGACGGCATCGGCAAGGAAATCGTCAAGGAAGCAGTCAAGGTTCTGAACGTGCTCGGAGAGAAGTTCGAGCTGGAAGAGGCGCCCGTCGGCGGCGCGGGCTACGAAGCGGCGGGCCATCCGCTGCCGGAAGCCACGCTGAAGCTCGCGAAGGAAGCGGACGCGATTCTGTTCGGCGCGGTCGGCGACTGGAAATACGATTCGCTCGAGCGCGCGCTGCGCCCGGAGCAGGCGATTCTCGGCCTGCGCAAGCATCTGCAGCTCTTCGCGAACTTCCGTCCGGCGATCTGCTATCCGCAGCTTACGGGCGCTTCGTCGCTGAAGCCGGAAATCGTCTCGGGCCTCGACATCCTGATCGTGCGCGAACTGAACGGCGACATCTACTTCGGCCAGCCGCGCGGCGTGCGTCAGGCGCCGGACGGTCTGTTCGAAGGCGCGAAGGAGGGCTTCGACACGATGCGGTATGCGGAGCCCGAAATCCGCCGCATCGCGCACGTCGCGTTCCAGGCGGCGCAGAAGCGCGGCAAGAAGCTGACTTCCGTCGACAAGGCGAACGTGCTCGAAACGTCGCAGTTCTGGAAGGACATCATGATCGACGTGTCGAAGGAATACGCGGACGTCGAGCTGTCGCACATGTACGTCGACAACGCGGCGATGCAGCTCGTGAAGGCGCCGAAGTCGTTCGACGTGATCGTCACGGGCAATATGTTCGGCGACATTCTGTCCGACGAGGCCGCGATGCTGACGGGCTCGATCGGCATGCTGCCGTCGGCGTCGCTCGACAAGAACAACAAGGGTCTGTACGAGCCGTCGCACGGTTCGGCGCCGGACATCGCCGGCAAGGGCATCGCGAATCCGCTCGCGACCATCCTCTCGGCCGCGATGATGCTGCGTTATTCGCTGAACAAGGCCGAGCAGGCTGACCGCATCGAAAGCGCCGTGAAGAAGGTGCTGGAGCAGGGCTACCGCACAGGCGACATCGTCACGCCGGGTTGCCAGCAGGTCGGCACGTCGGCGATGGGCGATGCCGTCGTCGCGGCGCTGTAACGCGCGCTGTTTTACAGGCAAATACGCGTGAATCGGTCGGTTTCGTGCCGGTTCACGCGAAACGCGGCGTACGCGCCGCAAAAAGCGGGTTTTCGTGTACACTCCAACGATGGCGACGATTCCTCAAATCACCTCGATTTCGACACTGCGCGGCAAAACGGCCCGCGTGGTTGCGCTCGCCATTACCACCAAAACGATTACCCCGAAAACGATCACGAAGCGCTGATCGTCCGTCGTGCCCGCCCATCTTCCCCGCGCGGTCACGCCGGGCAAAGTTGCGGGGAAGTGTCCACTCCAAGGGTAAGTCATGAACGTAGGTCTCGTAGGTTGGCGCGGCATGGTCGGCAGCGTCCTGATGCAGCGTATGCAAGAGGAACGCGATTTCGATCTGATCGAACCGGTGTTTTTCAGCACCAGCAACGCGGGCGGCAATGCGCCGTCGTTCGCCAAGAACGAGACCAAGCTCAAAGATGCGACAAGCATCGACGACCTGAAGAAGTGCGACGCCATCATTTCCTGCCAGGGCGGCGACTACACGAACGAAGTGTTCCCCAAGCTGCGCGCAGCGGGTTGGAACGGCTACTGGATCGACGCAGCGTCGGCGCTGCGCATGAAGGATGACGCCGTCATCATTCTCGATCCCGTCAACCTCGACGTGATCAAGAACGCGCTGGTCAAGGGCCAGAAGAATTTCATCGGCGGCAACTGCACGGTCAGCCTGATGCTGATGGCGCTGGGCGGCCTGTTCCGCGAAAACCTCGTCGACTGGATCACGGCCATGACGTATCAGGCCGCATCGGGCGCGGGCGCGCAGAACATGCGCGAACTGCTGCAGCAGATGGGCACGCTGTACGGCGCGGCGAAGGAAGACCTGGCCGATCCGTCGTCGGCGATTCTCGACATCGACCGCCGCGTGCTGTCGGCGATGAACAGCGAGCGCATGCCGACCGACCATTTCGGCGTGCCGCTCGCCGGCTCGCTGATTCCGTGGATCGACAAGGATCTCGGCAACGGCATGTCGAAGGAAGAGTGGAAGGGCGGCGCAGAAACCAACAAGATTCTCGGCAAGCCCGCGATGGGCGAGCCGGGCTCGATCCCTGTCGATGGCCTGTGCGTTCGCATCGGCGCAATGCGCTGCCACTCGCAGGCGCTGACGATCAAGCTGAAGAAGGACGTGCCGCTCGACGAAGTGAACGGCATCCTCGCATCGGCGAACGACTGGGTGAAGGTCGTGCCGAACGAGCGCGAAGCGTCGATCCGCGATCTGTCGCCCGCCGTCGTGACGGGCACGCTGACGGTTCCCGTCGGCCGTCTGCGCAAGCTGGCGATGGGCGGCGAATATCTGTCCGCGTTCACGGTCGGCGACCAGTTGCTGTGGGGCGCTGCGGAGCCGCTGCGTCGTATGCTTCGCATTCTGCTCGACAAGTAAAGTAAACTACGCGCGATCAGTTCAACGACGCGTAAAAAACTCCAGAAAGCGTCGCGATTCTCGCGGCGCTTTTTTCATTTGGGCATTACCGAATCTTGTCGCCAACACTCTTCAACATGTGCCGCATGGCCATGCAACAAAGGTCCCGATGACGACCCGATTCCAGACTCTTCCCGCCGCCCTGCGCAGCGGCTCGCATCAGATCGCGGCGGCAGTCGCGATCGTATTTGCCGGCGCACTGTCGACGCCCGGCGCGGCATTCGCGCAGACAGCCGCCACGGGCGCAGCGAGCGCCGCTGCAACGGCCGGCGCGGGCGCGGCGCAATTCACCGTGCAGCCGGGGCAATCGCTGAACGATGCCGCGATTGCGCTCACGCAGTCGCACGATCGCGCGGTGCTGGCGCGTGCGGCGAAAGCGATTTTCGACGCAAATCCGAACGCGTTCATGGGGCACGATCCGAGCCGCTTGCGGCTGGGTGCCGTCCTGAACCTGCCGCCCGTCGATGCGACGGGCGCGGCGGCCAGTGCGGCTGCGGCGGCGGAGCCGGCGTCCGCGCCGGGCTCGACGGCACAGGCAGCGACTAACGCTTCTGCGACGACGTCGGCGGCAGCGCCAGCGGCGCCGACGCCCGCCGCACCAGCCGATACGGGCGCGGCCGCTGAAACGGGGGCTTCGTCGACGTCGACGGCGCCGCATTCGCAGAGCGCCAGCGCGCCGGCAACAACCGAAACGACGCCGGCTGCCGGCTCGCAGGCTGCGGGCACGACCGCGCCGCCGGCATCGGCGGCGAGCGGCACGCATGCGTGGACGGGCTCGATTCAGAGCAGCGCACCGGCCGCTAGCGCGCAATCCGCATCGCAGGCGCATCCGCAGGTTTCGAGCTTGCAGCAGTTGCTGGCGCTGAAAAACCGCGTGCTGATGGAATTGCAGAAGCATGGCATCGGCAAGCAGCCGGCGTCGAACGGAAACGCCGCGACTGCGCCTGGCGCGACACAGCCTTCGAATTCGACGGCTGGCGCCAGCGCGCCCGCAAATGCGACGCCCGCCTCCCCAACGCCGGCACCGGCAGTGACGCACCCTGTCAGCGGCCCCGCCGGTATTCCGCAGGAGTATCTGGGCGTGGCGGCCGCCGTCGGCGCGGCACTCGTGGCGCTGCTGGCCGGCCTCACGATGCGCCGGCGCCGGAAGGCTGCGCGCGACGAGGCGGCGGCGAGCGAGGCGTCCGCGCCCGGCGATGAATCGCCGCGCGTCACACCGGATGCGGCACGGGTTTCCGAAGAAACGCCTGCCGCGCCGAAATCACCGTCAACCTCGCCTGCCGACACGCATCAAGCGCCGCGCGCCGCTGCGACTGTGCCCGTCGCCGAAAGCGAGCCGAAGTCGGAACCTGAAACCTTCGACGACGCGTCGGCTGAAGCCGGTCTGGCGGCGGCTGCGTCGCTGGGCGCCGACGCATTGCCGCGCGAGTCGCTCGACCCCGCGCGCGAGGAAGCGCGTACCGCCGAGGCTGCGGCGCAGGAACAGGCCTCGCGCGAACAGGCTGCGCCGACGGCCGATCGTGCCGCTGAAACCGCGCGCGTCGAGTCGTCGCTCGACGAAGCGCCGATTCACGCGCCCACCGGGTCGCCCGCGCATCCAGCGCTCGAGCAATCCGAAGAAGCCCCGGCAACTACGCGAGCACCGCTCGAGCTGGACCTCGACGCGGCGCCGGACGTGGCGTTTCGCGAGCCGACCTTCGAGCCGCCCATCTCGTCCGCCACGCCGCCGGTTCAACAGGGCCAGGTCGAACCCGCCGCTCAACATGAGCAACTGATCGAGCCCCTGCCCGACGACGACTCGCTCGCGTTGCCCGAGCGGCCGTCGACGCCCGAGCGTTTCCCGTTGGGCGAACCACCGCCGCTGGGACCCGCCCTCGCGGACGATTTTCCGCGCGATGCCATCCGCGCGCTCGATAGCCTCGACGACTTCGCGTTGCCGCCGCGCGCCGCCCACGCTGAGCCCGCGGCGGAGTTCGACTTGCCGGACACGCTGGGCGCGCACGCTGTGACGCCGCCCGCGTCGCTGACCACGCAACCCGTCGTCGCGCCGGACATCACTGCGCAGCAGGCGATGCCGGAGCACGCCCCCAAGCCGCCCGCCGCCGCCGATGAAATCGTCGCGGGCACGGCGGGCGCGGCTGCCGTCGCGGGCCTGGGCGCCGCGCCGTTCGGCGCGCTGAAGCTCGATTTCGACCTCGAATTGCCGCCCGGCCCATCGCAGGCCGTGCCCGCGTTCACACCGGAAGAACTCGCTCGGATCGCCCGCAACAAGCTCGATCTGGCCGTCGAATACATCGATCTCGGCGACGTCGTCGGCGCGCGCACGCTGATCAACGAAGTCATCGAATCGAACGATGCCGCGACGCGCGCCGATGCTCGCGCGTTGCTGTCGACGCTCGCGCCGCTTTCGTGATGTCTGCCGTGAAGCGTATTGCGCTAGGCATCCAGTACGACGGCGCGGCGTTTTGCGGCTGGCAGTCGCAGCCGCACGGCAAGACGGTGCAGGACGCACTCGAGCGCGCGCTGCGCGAATTCGCGCAGACGCCGCTGCAGACGGTCGTCGCGGGGCGCACGGATACGGGCGTCCACGGGCTCGGGCAGGTCGTGCATTTCGACACCGAGCTGGATCGCGCGGAATTTTCGTGGGTGCGCGGCACGAACGCGTTTTTGCCGAAGACGGTCGCCGTGCAATGGGCGAAGCCGATGCCCGACGCGTTCCACGCGCGCTTTTCCGCATTCGAGCGCACGTACTACTACGCGCTCTATGTGCATCCCGTGCGCTCGCCGATGCTCGTGGGCCGCGCGGGCTGGATTCACACGCCGCTCGACATCGACGCGATGCGCGAAGCGGCTTCCTGCCTGATCGGCGAGCATGATTTTTCGGCGTTCCGCTCGTCGGAGTGCCAGGCGAAGACGCCCGTCAAGCATCTGTATCAGGTCGATATCCGGCCGCAGGGCGACTTCATCCATTTCCGCTTCCGGGCGAACGCGTTTTTGCATCACATGGTGCGTAATCTGATGGGCTGCCTCGTGGCCGTGGGCCGCGAACGCTATCCGGCAACATGGCTCGCCGAAGTGCTCGAAAGCCTCGACCGGAATCAGGCCGCGCCTACATTCATGCCCGACGGGCTGTATCTCGCGCAAGTGGGCTATCCTGAGGCGTTCGCTGTGCCTGCGCCGCAGGCGGGCAGCGTCCCGTGGAGCACTGTTTGGACCGACTCATGACTTCCGCCAAATCCGCCGATTCCTCCGCTTCCGCCGCCGTTTCCGTTGATAGCCAGGCAGAAAACGTCTCGCCCGCCGACGAAACCGTCCCGCACCGCACGCGCATCAAGCTGTGCGGGCTCGGCAATGCCGCCGACGTCGCGCATGCCGTCGCCTTGGGCGCCGACGCGATCGGCCTCGTGTTCTACCCGCCCAGTCCGCGCGCGCTGAGCGTCGCGCAAGCCGTCGAAATGACGCGCATCGTGCCGCCATTCGTGTCGGTGGTCGGGCTGTTCGTGAATCCGACGCCGGATTGGTTCAACGAAGTCACCTGCAACGTGCCGCTGACGATGCTCCAGTTCCACGGCGACGAAACGCCCGAGCAGTGCGAGAAACTGGCGGGCATTGCGGGTTTGCCTTGGTTGCGCGCGCTGCGAATTGCGCCCGATACTCAACCGGCCGATTTGATAAAATCAGCCCTTAACTATTCAGCCGCCAGCGGTCTCATGTTCGACACTCATGTCGAAGGCTATGGCGGCGGCGGGAAGGTCTTCGATTGGTCACTTATTCCAGCAGAGCTCGCGCGTCGGGCCGTTTTGAGTGGTGGGTTGAGCACGCAAAACGTCAGTGATGCGATTCATCGCGTGCGCCCGTACGCGGTCGATGTCTCGAGCGGCATCGAGGTGCCGGGCGCAAAGGGCGTGAAAGATCACGCCCGGATGGCGGCGTTCGTGCGCGCGGTGCGCGAAGCGGACGCCGGATGATTCCCAGGCCGCGCCGCGCATCGCGCAGGCAGCGGCACACTGAGAAGAGTGACGGAATATGTACAACTTACCCGATGAACGCGGCCACTTCGGTCAATATGGCGGCGTGTTCGTCGCCGAGACGCTGATTCATGCGCTCGACGAACTGCGCAAAGCATACGAAAAGTACTCCAAAGACACGGACTTCATCGCCGAATACAATCGCGAACTGAAGTATTTCGTCGGTCGTCCTTCCCCCGTTTATCACGCGCAACGCTGGAGCGAACTGCTCGGCGGCGCGCAGGTTTATCTGAAGCGCGAAGACCTGAACCACACGGGCGCGCACAAGGTGAACAACGTGATCGGCCAGGCGCTGCTCGCGAAGCGCATGGGCAAGCCGCGCGTGATCGCAGAGACGGGTGCGGGCCAGCACGGCGTCGCAACTGCCACGATCGCGGCGCGCTTCGGCATGGAGTGCGTCGTGTACATGGGCGCCGAGGACGTGCGTCGCCAGGCTGCAAACGTCTACCGGATGAAACTGCTCGGCGCGACAGTCGTGCCCGTCGAATCGGGCTCGCGCACGCTGAAGGACGCGCTCAACGAAGCGATGCGCGACTGGGTGACGAACGTTGAAAACACGTTCTATATCATTGGCACGGTGGCCGGTCCGCATCCGTATCCGATGATGGTGCGCGACTTCCAGCGCGTGATCGGCGATGAATGCAAGGTGCAGATGCCCGAACTGACGGGACGCCAGCCGGATGCCGTGATCGCGTGCGTTGGCGGCGGTTCGAACGCGATGGGCATCTTTTACCCGTATGTTGAAGACACTTCCGTGAAGCTGATCGGCGTGGAAGCTGCCGGCGACGGCATCGATACGGGGCGCCACGCGGCATCGCTGATCGGCGGCAGCCCCGGCGTGCTGCACGGCAATCGCACGTATCTGCTGCAGGACGAGAACGGCCAGATCATCGAGACGCATTCGGTGTCTGCGGGCCTCGACTATCCGGGCGTCGGTCCTGAGCACGCGTGGCTCAAGGACAGCGGCCGCGCGGAGTACGTCGGCATCACCGACGAAGAGGCGCTCAAGGCGTTCCACGACTGCTGCCGCATCGAAGGCATCATTCCCGCGCTGGAGTCGAGCCACGCGCTCGCATACGCGGCGAAGCTCGCGCCGACGCTGCCGAAGGACAAAATCCTTCTGGTGAACCTGTCGGGCCGGGGCGACAAGGACATGCACACGGTCGCCGAGCGATCGGGCATCCAGTTCTGAGCGCCCCGACGATGCGCGACGAGTTCGAGGAGCCGCAGCCGCCCGCGCTGAACGGCGACGCTGAAGCAGGCGTCGCCGAGTCGTTTCATCAGGCGGACACTGCATCGCTGCTGCCGCTACCGGCTGGCATCGAGCTTCTGAACCGCGATTTTCTGACCGAGGCAGCGAATCTGCCGGATGGCTCGATCGATCTGATCGTTGCCGATCCGCCGTATGGTTTGGGCAAGGACTATGGCAACGATTCGGACATGCGCACGGGCGAGGATTTTCTCGCCTGGACGCGTGGCTGGCTCGATCTCGCCATTCCGAAGCTCAAGCCGTCGGGTTCGCTGTACATCTTCTGCACGTGGCAGTACGCGCCGGAAATCTTCGTGTTTCTGAAGAGCCGGCTCACGATGGTCAACGAGATCATCTGGGACCGGCGCGTGCCGAGCATGGGTGGCACGACACGCCGC
Source organism: Paraburkholderia phymatum (assembly GCF_040965635.1). GTDB lineage: Bacteria > Pseudomonadota > Gammaproteobacteria > Burkholderiales > Burkholderiaceae > Paraburkholderia > Paraburkholderia phymatum_B. The sequence continues at coordinate 81,086 of NZ_JBFRCH010000008.1, read as the reverse complement.
TTTACGTCCGTGCACGACAACATCGGTTACTTCGCGATGTCGAAAGACTATTATTTCGACCTCGATCCCGTCCGCATCCCGTACGATGCCGCCACGAAGAAGGCGCGTTCGCGCAAGTTGTTCGAAGGCAGCAAGTGGCTGGAACTCGGCTACAACCCGAAGGACGTCTGGTCGGTCTCGCGCCTGCATCGGCAGCACGCCGAGCGGGTCGCGCACCCGACACAGAAGCCGCTCGAAATCGTCGAGCGGATGGTGCTTGCGAGTTGTCCGCCGGGTGGCCGCGTGCTCGACCCGTTCATGGGAAGCGGCACGACGGCCGTCGCTTGCGCACGCCAGAAGCGCGAATTCGTCGGCTATGAGATCAATGAAAGTTACTGCGCAATCGCGCGAGAACGCGTCAGTTTGGCGGCGAATCCGCCCGAGCCCGTTTCTCGCGGCAAGGCAATCGTCGCCGATCCGGCGGCCTGAGCCAAACCCGCAGTAATCGACTTCGAGAAAATTCCATGTCCCGTATTCAATCGACGTTTGCGGCTCTGGCCGCGCAGGGCAAGAAAGGCCTGATCCCGTTCATCACCGCCGGCGACCCGGACCCGGCGCGCACCGTCGAGTTCATGCACGCGCTCGCCAAGGGCGGCGCGGATGTCATCGAGCTTGGCGTGCCGTTCTCCGACCCGATGGCAGACGGCCCTGTGATCCAGCAGTCGTCGGAGCGCGCGCTGGCAAAGGGCGTATCGCTGAAGCACGTGCTCGCCGACGTAAAGCGCTTCCGCGAAACCGACGACACGACGCCCGTCGTGCTGATGGGCTACGCAAACCCCATCGAGCGCATGGGCGCCGACGCGTTCGCAGCGGCAGCGAAGGAAGCGGGCGTCGACGGCGTGCTGGTCGTCGACTATCCGCCGGAAGAATCGGCTAACTTCGCCGAAAAGATGAAGGCGGCCGGGATCGATCCGATTTTCTTGCTCGCGCCCACGTCGACGGACGAGCGCATCGCCGAGGTTGGTAAAATCGCGAGCGGTTACGTCTACTATGTATCGCTCAAGGGTGTGACGGGCGCTGCGAATCTGGACGTTTTGAGCATCGCGGGTAAAATCCCGGCCATCAAGTCGTGCGTGCCGCTGCCCGTAGGCGTCGGTTTCGGCATTCGCGACGCGCAGTCGGCGCGCGCGGTCGCCGAGGTTTCCGATGCCGTCGTGATCGGCAGCCGTATCGTGCAATTGCTCGAAGAAGCGGCACCCGAGTCCGCTGCCGGCAAGCTGGAGAATTTCATCACCGAGATTCGCCAGGCCATCGACAGCATCGGCGCGACTGCCTGATAAACAATAATTTTGTCGCAGTTACGCTGGCGGCGCGGACTGGACCGCGCCGCTATGCGTATCGCGAATCCTGGAAGGAATGACCATGAGCTGGCTCGACAAACTGTTGCCGCCGAAAATCAAGCAAACCGATCCGAAGAGCCGCAAGGGCATTCCGGAAGGGCTGTGGATCAAGTGCCCGTCGTGCGAAGCGGTGCTGTACCGCAACGATGTCGAGGCGAATCTGCACGTTTGCCCGAAGTGCGATCACCACATGCGGATCGGTGCGCGCGAACGGCTCGACGGCTTGCTCGACCCGGAAGGCCGCTATGAGATCGGCCAGGAAATCCTTCCCGTCGATGCGCTCAAGTTCAAGGACAGCCGCAAGTATCCGGATCGTCTGAAAGAGGCGATGGACGAGACGGATGAAACCGACGCGATGGTCGTGATGGGCGGCGCGATTCACACGCTGCCTGTCGTCGTCGCGTGCTTCGAGTTCGCGTTCATGGGCGGCTCGATGGGCTCCGTGGTCGGCGAGCGTTTCGCGCGTGGCGCGCAGAACGCGATCGAGCAGCACGTGCCGTTCGTCTGCTTCACCGCTTCGGGCGGCGCGCGGATGCAGGAAAGCCTGCTGTCGCTGATGCAGATGGCCAAGACCACGGCCATGCTGACCAAGCTCGCCGAAGCGAAGCTGCCGTTCATTTCCGTGCTGACCGATCCGACGATGGGCGGCGTGTCGGCGAGCTTTGCGTTCCTCGGCGACGTCGTGATCGCCGAGCCGAAGGCGCTGATCGGCTTCGCCGGCCCGCGCGTGATCGAGCAGACCGTGCGCGAAAAGCTGCCGGAAGGCTTCCAGCGCGCCGAATTCCTGCTGCAAAAGGGCGCGATCGACATGATCGTCGACCGCCGCAAGCTGCGCGAAGAACTGGCGAAAGTGATGGCGCTGCTGACGCGCCAGCCCGCCGACGCCGTCGCCTGAACGCTTGTCCACGCTAACGGCCGCGCAATTGAACCGCGCAGCCGGTAAGAAAAACCAACGCGCCGCGAGAGGTAATCAAGCGGCGCGTTGTCATTTCCAGGATAATTCCGGTCCGCACTTCAGTTTCATCCGATGACCACTTTCCCCACTCTCGACGCGTGGCTCGCCCATCTCGAATCCGCGCATCCCGTCGGCATCGACATGGGCTTGGCCCGCATCAGCCAGGTGCGCGACGCGCTGCAATTGTCGTTCGCGTGCCCGGTGATCACCGTCGGCGGAACGAACGGCAAGGGGTCGACGTGCGCGATTCTCGAGTCGATCCTGCTGCGCGCCGGCTATTCCGTCGGCTGCCACACGTCGCCGCATCTGCTCGCGTTCAACGAGCGCGCGCGGATCAACGGCCAGATGGCGACGGATGCCGAACTGCTGCCGCATTTCGAGGCCGTCGAGCAGGCGCGCCGGTCGCTGCCCCAGCCCGTCTCGCTGACGTATTTCGAGTTTACGACGCTCGCGATCATGCATCTGTTCGCGGAGCGCGGCCTCGACGTGGTGATTTTCGAAGTGGGGCTCGGCGGGCGCCTCGACGCCGTGAACATCCTCGATACCGATTGCGCGATCATCACGAGCATCGACATCGATCACACCGACTTTCTCGGTGATACGCGCGAAAAAATCGGCTTCGAGAAAGCGGGCATTTTCCGTCCGGGCAAGCCGGCCATCTGCGCCGATCCCGTTCCGCCGCCAACGCTCATCGAGCATGCCGAAAAGATCGGCGCTGACCTGTGGCTTTTCGGGCGCGACTTCCGCTACGAAGGCCAGGCGGGCAGCGAGCGGCAGCAGTGGAGTTACATCGGCCCGTCGATGCGCCGTTCCGCGCTCGCCTATCCGGCGCTGCGCGGCGCGAATCAGTTGATCAACACGTCGGCGGCGCTGGCGGGGCTGGAAGCGCTGCGCGATCGTCTGCCCGTGTCGGCGCAGGACATCCGGCTGGGTCTCGCCAACGTCGAATTGCCGGGACGCTTCCAGGTGCTGCCCGGCAAGCCTTCGATCGTGCTCGACGTCGGGCATAATCCGCATGCTGCTGCCGTGTTGGGCCAAAATCTCGGCAACATGGGCTATTTTCCGTACACTTACGCCGTATTTGGCTCCATGCGTGACAAGGACATCGCGGGCGTCGTGGCGCACCTGAAGGGCGAGATCGATCACTGGTGCGTGACCGATCTGCCTACGCCGCGCGCGGCGAGCGCCGAAGAACTGGAAACGGCGCTGCGCGACGCGGGCGTCGCCGATGGGCCGGACTCCACTGTCACGCGTTTTGCAACACCGGCAGAAGCTTTCCAGGATGCGCTAAAACGGGCATCCGACAATGATAGAATCGTCGTTTTCGGCAGTTTCTATACGGTTGCAGGCGTAATGACCTACCGTAAATCGCAGCAACACTGAACGCGCGGGCCTCGAACCAAGCCATTCATGGGTATTTTCTCGTTCGGCAAGAAAGACGACGCACCTACGCGGCGCGGCGCAAATTCAAGTTCCAGTCGCGGCAGTCGTGCCGAGCGCACTGAGCGGGTCGAACGGCGCAGCCGCCGCACGGACCGTTCCGGCGACGCCGATGCGATGATGCTCGACCCCACGCTTCCCGAGAAGCAGCGCGCGCGCCGGCGCCTGGTTGGCGCAATCGCGCTGGTGATCGCCGCCGTCGTGATCCTGCCGATGGTGCTTGACTCGCATCCGAAGCCCGTCACCGACGACATTTCCATCGACATTCCCAGCCGCCCGATCCCGAAGTCGCGCGCGGCAGACGACGCCGACACGCAAGCGGGCGTCGCGCCCGACAATCCCGCAGTGCCGGATGCGGCGCTGGCTGCGTCGGGCCTTGCGCGCGCCGCGTCGGGCACGGCGGCAACGGGTGCCGTCGCGTCGCAGCACGACAGCCGGAGCGCGCCGATCGACATGACGCCGGCGAAGCCGCAGGTGCCTTCCGTCGTCGCGAACAATACGCCGGCTCAGGCCACGAAGCCCGCTGTCAAACCGCAAGCTGAAGCGAAGCCGGCGGCAAAGCCGGAGCAGAAGGCGGAACAGAAACCCGCCGTCACGGATACCGCGCAAATTGCCGCGTCCGGCACCGAATCGGGCACGCCCGCGGCGCCTCCCGGCAACCGTTTCGCAGTGCAACTGGGCGCGTTCCAGGACGACGCCAGCGCGCACACTTGGGCAAGCAAGTTGAAAGCGGCGGGCGTGCCCGCATATACCGAGCGTCGCAAGCAGGCTGACGGCTCGACCCGAACCTTGTTGCGTGCCGGTCCGTTCGCGGACCGCGCGGCGGCGTCGGCGGCTATCGCGAAGGTGCGCGAGGCGGGCCTGACGTCGGGTGCGAACAACGGCGCCGCGCAGTAAGCCGGCGATGTTCACCGCATTCGACTACGCTGTAATGGCGGTGATCGGCCTGTCGGCGCTGCGCGGAGCGTGGCGTGGCTTTCTGTCCGAGGTGTTCGGGCTGATCGGCTGGGTCGTCGCGTTCCTGGTGGCGGCGCGCTTTGTTGGCCTGCTGGCGCCCTTCGTCCCGGCGAACTGGCCGGGCGGCGCGTTGACGCAGTGGCTGATCGCGTTCGCGGCCATCGTCATCGGCGTGATACTGGTGGCTAGCGTGGCGAATGCGTTGCTGAGCCGGCTGGTGCAGGTTTCCGGCCTGGGCGGCGTGGACCGCTCGGTTGGACTGATGTTCGGCCTCGTACGCGGGGTCATACTGGTGCTAATTCTGGTCGCCCTCGCTGGCTTGACCGAATTGCCCAAACAGGAATTCTGGCGCAACGCGCTGCTGCGGCCCTATGCCGTGCAGGGCGTTCGAGAGTTGAAGCCTCTGCTTCCCGAGACGCTCGCCGCCTACGTCCACGTGTAACGAAGCGTTGCACGCAACGGGACGAAGGCGGAAGAGAAGGCGGGCCGATGGATGAAGCAGTCAGAACCACGGCGCGCGCGGTTGCCTCCCCGGCACCGCCACTGATCGAATTTCGTACCCTTTGAAGGACATGCCATGTGCGGCATCGTAGGCGTAGTTTCCCAGTCTCCCGTCAACCAGCTGATCTATGACAGCCTGCTGCTCCTGCAGCACCGCGGTCAGGACGCAGCCGGCATCGCTACGGCGAACGGCAGCACATTCCACATGCACAAGGCCAACGGCATGGTGCGCGACGTGTTCCGCACGCGCAACATGCGCAGCCTGCCCGGCACGAGCGGTATCGGCCAGGTGCGCTACCCGACGGCGGGTTCCGCATCGAGCGAAGAAGAAGCCCAGCCGTTCTACGTGAATGCGCCGTTCGGCATCATCCTCGCGCACAACGGCAACCTCACGAACTGGCCGCAGCTGAAGGACGAGATGTACCGCGTCGATCGCCGCCACATCAACACGAACTCCGACACCGAAGTGCTGCTCAACGTGTTCGCGCACGAGCTGCAAACGGCGAGCTCGGGTCTGCAACTCGATCCGGCGGCGCTGTTCAAGGCCGTGTCGGGCGTGCATCGTCGCGTGCGCGGCTCGTACGCGATCGTGTCACTGGTTTCGGGCTATGGTTTGCTCGGCTTCCGCGACCCTTTCGGCATCCGTCCGCTGTGCATCGGCAAGCTGGAAACGGCGTCGGGCACGGAATGGATGCTGGCGTCGGAATCGGTGGCGATCGAAGGCATCGGTTTCGAATTCGTGCGCGACGTCGCGCCGGGTGAAGCCGTTTTCATCGACTTCGAAGGCAATTTCCACGCGCAGCAGTGCGCGACAAATCCGAGCCTGAACCCCTGCATCTTCGAACTCGTTTACCTCGCGCGTCCGGACTCGGTGCTCGACGGCGTGCCCGTCTACAACGCGCGTTTGCGCATGGGCGACTATCTGGCCGAGAAGATCCTGCGCGAACTGCCGAAGGACGTGAAGATCGACGTCGTGATGCCGATTCCCGACTCCTCGCGACCGGCGGCGATGCAGGTCGCGGCGAAGCTCGGCGTCGAATACCGCGAAGGCTTCTTTAAGAACCGTTATGTGGGCCGTACCTTCATCATGCCGGGTCAGGCGGTGCGCAAGAAATCGGTGCGCCAGAAGCTGAACGCGATGGGCATCGAGTTCAAGGGCAAGAACGTGCTGATCGTCGACGATTCGATCGTGCGCGGCACTACTTCGCACGAAATCGTGCAGATGGCGCGCGATGCGGGCGCGAATAAGGTGATCTTCGCGTCCGCGGCGCCGCCCGTGAAGTACCCGAACGTCTACGGCATCGACATGCCGACGCGCGGCGAACTCGTCGCGCACGGCCGTTCGGACGAAGAAGTGGCGCGGCTGATCGGCGCCGATTTCCTCGTTTACCAGGACGTCGATGCGCTGAAGAGCGCGGTGCGCGACATCAACCCGGCGCTGAAGGAATTCGAAGCATCGTGCTTCGATGGCAACTACATCACCGGCGACGTGACGACCGAGTATCTCGACCGCATCGAATCCGCGCGCCTCGCGCCGTCCGCGCAATCGGACCGCGACGCAGCGAGCGAAGCCCTCGAAGGCGGCACCGCGCGATCGCAATTGCATCTGCAACTGTCGATGGAGTAAATCGCGGCAGGCGCGCGTGATTGGGCGTCATCGAGTCTCGCGCGCCGTGTTTCGGTCCCGAAGGGCGCAATGCAGTGTTACGATCGGGTCTTGCGTCGATTTGATCTCAGCTTGCGGACGCGGGGAAACCCGAAACAGCTAAAGCGAACGATGGGGCCAGCAGCACAGCCATCGACGCTCACAGCATCTCCGTACACGAAGCCCGCTTATGCCGACGCAAAGCGGGCTTTTTTGTTGCTCTCGCGTGCGCGAACCCTGGCGGAAGCTGGGAAGCGCATTCGGCCTGGAAAAAACGGAACAGAACGAACATGGACGACTCCCTCAATTTCGACACTCTCGCAGTCCGCTCGGGCACGTTGCGCAGCGATTTCGGCGAGCATTCCGAGGCAATCTTTCTGACGTCGAGCTTCGTCTTTGCGAGCGCCGCCGAAGCCGCCGAGCGCTTCAAGAAATCCGAAGACTATTACACGTACTCGCGCTTCACGAACCCGACGGTCACGATGTTCCAGGATCGTCTCGCGGCGCTCGAAGGCGGCGAGGCGTGCATGGCGACGGCGTCGGGGATGGCCGCCATCATGTCGGTGGTGATGTCGGCGATGCAGGCGGGCGACCATCTCGTCAGCTCGCAGAGCCTGTTCGGGTCGACGCTCGGCATGTTCTCGCAGATCTTCAGCAAGTTCGGCATCACGACGACCTTCGTCGATCCGACCGATCTCGAAGCGTGGAAAAACGCCGTGCGTCCCGAGACGAAGATGTTCTTCCTCGAAACGCCGTCGAATCCGCTGACCGAAATCGCCGACATCGAAGCGATCAGCAAGATCGCGAAGTCCGCGAATGCGCTGTTCGTCGTCGACAACTGTTTTTGCAGCCCCGCGCTGCAACAGCCGCTGAAGCTCGGCGCCGATGTCGTGATGCACTCGGCGACCAAGTTCCTCGATGGCCAGGGCCGCGTGCTCGGCGGCGCGCTGGTCGGCTCGAAGCAGTTCATCATGGAAAAGGTGTTTCCGTTCGTGCGCAGCGCGGGCCCGACGCTGTCCGCGTTCAACGCGTGGATTCTGCTGAAGGGCATGGAGACGCTGTCGCTGCGCGTCGAGCGCCAGTCGGCGAATGCGCTCGAAATCGCGCGCTGGCTCGACGCGCATCCCGCCGTGCGCCGCGTGTTCTATCCGGGCCTCGAATCGCATCCGCAGTACGAGATCGCGAAGCGTCAGCAGAAGGCGGGCGGCGCGATCGTCTCGTTAGAAGTGAAGGGCGACACGGCCGAGCAGATGCGCGAGAACGCATGGCGCGTGATCGACAGCACGAAGATCTGCTCGATCACGGGCAACCTCGGCGATACGCGTACGACGATCACGCATCCCGCCACGACGACGCACGGCCGCATCGCGCCCGAGGCGCGTGCGGCGGCGGGCATCACGGAAGGGCTGATCCGCCTCGCCGTGGGTCTGGAGAATGCCGACGACATCCGCGACGATCTGGCGCGCGGCCTCATCGGCTGATCGTCTGAAGAGAGCCGGGCGCGCGCACGCGTCCGGTTCGTCGTGTGAAGGGAAAGTTCAGTGCAGCAGCGCCCGCCACTGGCCGGGTGCCATGCCGAAACGCCGCGTGAACGCATGCGTGTATGCGCTCTGATCGCCGAAGCCCACTTCGAGCGCCACATCCGTCAGCGAACGGCGCGGATCGGCAAGCAGCGTGACCGAGGTATCCAGCCTCAGACGCTGCAAATAGCGATGTGGCGTTTCGCCGAACGCCTCGATGAACAGCTGATGAAAGCGCCGCATGCCGAAGCCGCAATGCGTGGCGAGATCGGTGATGCGCAGCGGTTCTGACAGGTGAGCACGCAGCCAGCCGTCGATGCGCGCAAAGTCGAGGCCCGCGCCGGGCGCAGCATCCGCGATCCCCGTCTCTTCGACGATCGCCGCGCACAGACGCGCCGCCGCATCCCAGTTGAAGCGCCGCCACGCGGCATCGCCGTCGATATGGCCCGTCGCGCGGCCCGCGATGTGTGAAGCCAGTTGCGTGAGCGATGCATCGATCGCCATCGCGCGCGCCTTGTCGAACAGCCGCCGCGGCACGGCAACCGACGACGCGGGCAGATCGAGCACGAGCTGCCGGTTCTCGCCGACGCCTGCGTAATCGTGCCGCGAGCCCGCCGGGATGAGCCACGCGGACGTGCTGTCGATCTCGCGCGCGACGCCGTCGACGGCCATCACCATCGAGCCGTCGAGACCGAGCACGATCTGATGAAAGTCGTGCACGTCCGACGCTTCCACCGCGCCGTAACGGCGCAGGGAAACGCTGGGCGCGTCGTTGGCGGCGTGGCTCATCTCAGGACGTCGAAATCAAAAAATCAAAAGCGAGGAACGCTCAGATGTCGAGCAATTCGACTTCGAACACGAGCGTCGCATTCGGCGGAATCACGCCGCCCGCGCCGCGCACGCCGTAGCCGAGTTGCGGCGGGATGGTCAGCTTGCGCACGCCGCCGACCTTCATGCCCTGCACGCCTTCGTCCCAGCCCTTGATGACCATGCCGCCGCCCAGCACGAACGCGAACGGGTCATTGCGGTCCTTGCTCGAATCGAACTTCTGGCCGTCCGTGAGCCAGCCGGTGTAGTGCACGCTGACGGTCTGGCCGGCCTTCGCTTCGGCGCCCGTGCCTTCCTTCAGGTCTTCGTATTTGAGGCCCGAGGCGGTGGTGACAGTGGTCATGCGATGCTCCTTTGATAATCGTTCGAAACCGTTATTGTAGGCGTGTCGGCGTACTGTCGTGAGGATCGTCCGAACGGGATCGTCCGAACGGCCAAGCCTATAATGACCAGACCGCAACCGATGATGAACCGCCAACGAGGATGTCGATCGTGACCACGTCTACACCGTCTTCTTCCGGCAGCAACCAGGGGATGCACGCCACCGCCGATCGCACCGCGCGGCGCTGCGCCGAAACGGCGCTCTTCATGCGCGATCATGTGCTTTCCCTCGTCTCTCACGATCTGCGCAGCCCGTTGAACGCGATTCATAGCTGGGCATATGTGCTCGACCGCAAGATCGACACGAGCGACGCCACTGCGCAACGCGCGCTCGAAGGGATTCGCAACGGCGTCGATCAGCAGGTGAAGCTGCTCGAATCGATCGTCGATACGACGCGCGCCGAAACGAGGACGCTCGCGTTGAACCGCGCGCCGTTTGCGTTGCGGCCGCTCGTCGACGAAACGGTCGGCGACGTGCGCGACGCACTCGCCGCGCAGCGCAACGTCGCGCTCGAACTCGATGCGACCGTCGATGCGCAGCAACTGGATGGCGATCGCGAGCGGCTCGCTGCCGCGCTGTGGCTGCTCGTCACGTTCGCCGTCGAAGCGAGCGCGAGCGGCGCGACGGTCGCGCTCGCTGCGCGTGTCGATGCGTCGACATTCGAGGCCACCGTCACGTGGCCGCACACATCCGCCGCGTTGACGGATGCCGGGCTGCCGCACGTGCTCGAAAAGTTCGCGCGCGAGCAAGCGACGCACCCGCGCGAAGCCGGCCGCATCTCGTGGGTGCTGGGTTTGTGCAAGCGTGTCGCCGAAGCGCACGACGGCGCATTCGAGCAGGGCGAATGGATCGAAGGCCAGCCGGCGACGCTCAAGCTGCGCGTGCCGCTCGCAGGCGCATGACGGCACGCGCGATGCACCGATGACCTGGCCGGATGGCTAATCGATGAGCGACACGCTCTTTCACACGTCTTTCGCGCTCTATACTGACGGCTTTTGTTGCCGGAGTTGTCCGCTTTGATCCAGGTCGTCGCGCTCGTTGGCGCGTTGTTGCTCGTTGCCCTCAACGGTTTCTTTGTCGCCGCCGAATTCGGTCTCGTGAAGCTGCGGCAGACGCGCGTGCAAACGCTCGCCGCGCAGCATGGCTTGCGCGGCAAGCTGCTCGCGAAAGTGCATGGCCGGCTGGATGCGTATCTGTCGGCGTGTCAGCTGGGCATCACGCTCGCGTCGCTGGGACTCGGCTGGATCGGCGAGCCCGCCTTCGCGGAACTGCTCAACCCGCTTTTCCGCTTGTTCGGCATCGAGTCCGAGCAGTTGATACACGGCATCTCGCTGTTCTTCGCGTTCTCGTGCATTTCGTTTCTGCACATCGTCGTCGGCGAACTGGCGCCGAAGTCGCTCGCGATCCGTCAGTCCGAGCAGATTGCGCTGTGGGTCGCGATACCGCTGTACGGTTTTTACTGGGCGATGTATCCCGCGATCTGGCTGCTCAACACGAGTGCGAATGCCGTGCTGCGCGTCGCGGGATTGTCGGCCGATCACGGCGGCGACACGCACTACTCGACGGAAGAACTCAAGTTGATTCTGCGCGGCCGCCACGCGAGCGTCGCGAACGGACTCGACGCGCCGAAGGACGCCTATTCGCAAGACGAGTGGAACACGATCGCGCATTCGCTCGACTTCTCGCGGATGACCGTGTCCGACCTGATGCGGCCCGCGCACGAACTCGTGAGCCTGCGCCGCGATTTGCCGTGGCGCGAGAACATGCAGATCGTCGCGCGCCATCGTTTCAGCCGCTATCCGTTGCTCGAAGATGCGACGGGCGAGCGCGTCGCGGGCACGATACATCTGAAGGACCTGCTGCTCGCGCGTCACGCGGGCAGCACGCTCGACGATCTGTCGCACTACGTGCGTCCCGTGCAGTACGTGAAGCCCAACATGCCCGCGCTCGAACTGTTCCGGCGCTTTCGCAAGGGCGCGCCGCATCTTGCGCTCGTCGGGCAGAAGAACGCGAAGCCGATCGGCTTTCTCACGCTCGACAATCTGCTGGGCGCACTGGTCGGCCAGATTCACGACGAGTTCCGTCAAGGCGACGCCGACTGGACGCGCATGGACGACGGCACGCTGATGGGCAAGGGCAGCTTGCCCGTGGTGTCGCTGGAGCGCGCGTTGGGTATCGACATCGACGAAGGCCGCGCGGAATCCGTCGGCGGCCTCGTGATCAACGCGCTCGGCGATCTGCCTGAAGAAGGGCAGCGTATCGAATTCGACCGCTTCGATGTCGTCGTGAAGAAGATGAAGGGCCCGCGTATCGTGCTGGTGCGCGTATATCCGAAGACGTTCGATGACGAAGGCGGTTAGCCCCGGGAGCCCGCCGTGACACGCAATCCATACGAAGAGCACAGATGGTCGCCACGTGATCGGGACATCTGGCAGGTCCTTACAGGATGTTGAAGACGCGGACATGGTCGGTAAGAACCGTACCTTCGTCGTGGCGGGCCGACAAGCTGTCCGAGCCGACTTCTATCCGTTAGGGCAGCACCCGTTGGTATTACTGGCGCGATGACGCGGGAAAATACGCACGGTTAAGGTTCGCCACGAAGATAAGGCCGGATAGAACTGGCCGCGACTTCTTTGCAAATCAAGCGTATGTCCAGACCAATATTAGGCATGAGATCAAGCTTGATTAAGCCATTCGGCTCTTTGGATAAGGAAATATCCATTATCGACGCTTTTTCGAGCATGGCGTCTACGTCGATTTCGGAGCTTCTGATATCCAGAAATTCCAGCACAACCAGAAAGTCGGGACCCCCGTCGCTGCCAAGCGGTCCATAACGGTTATGTAGTACTTCAAGCTCAAGACCAAGCAGATCGCGCGAGCGACCATCCGGTAAAGGCTTGCCCTCCACACTTTCATACGATCGTCTATTTCGCTGCATGCAAAATGTTCTGACGGCTGAGTCATGAAATGACGGGTACTCCCCGAATACTTTAATCAGCAAACTATTGTTTTTTGCATGCTCCCAACCCCATGTTTTATTCTGGCCGTTCATTAATCCTCCATCGCTCTTACGCTTCACCGGCAATTGATCGGCGATAGGATGGATCGATACCCCGCTTGTACGTGTGCAATAGTTGGATAGCCCCATGCCGAATTCTGTGGCCCTTTCCCATCCCCTTCGATCCGTCGACGGGTCATTCTGCGGGTGGTTTCACGGGCGACCAGTTCATCGGTTCTATCGTGGTGATTTCAAGGCGAGAGCGCAATTCCGGATTGCCGGCTGCGAACTGGAGAAAGGCCATCGCCCCCAAGAGACGGGCGTGTTCGTCTGTAATAGGCTCGCTCTGTGATTCTGGCTCTACGGTATGGATGACGGCGCGATCAATCGCGGTCTGGACACGGCTTCTGAGCGTAACGCATGTCTTGAAGGTTCGTGTTTCATCATCGTAAAAAGTGATCATCGCGGCGGGGTATTTGCTCATTTCAGTGTCCTCTGCATGCTTGGTAGTTGGTGAAAGCGTCGTGGGTGCACTGCATGTAGTCCCGATAGTTTTTGCCGCCGAGCAGGGCACGTCTCACGCCGCACTGTTCCATTTCTCGTTCGTAGGCCGCGAAACATTCTGCCTCCTGCTCCTCGCTGACTCCGCGCGCGGCCATCGTCAACACATTATCGCTGTCCAGAGAGTCGCCTAGATCGAACGGCTGCGCATCGCCCAGCGGCGTCGACGTGTCGTCGCTGCTATCGACTATGTATTCGGCGAGCGCGTCGACAGTGCCTTCATCCTCATCTAAATCATCACCAAGCGTAGCTACGGCCGCTGCTTCCGCTACATCCCCCAGGTCGAAGCCGTCGCCACTATAGGCAGCACTGGCAGCCATCGCGGCGCGCGCGGCCTTCAACTGTGCCTCCTGTGTAGACGGATCGTATGGTCCCCTCAGGACCGGTTTGCCGTTCCATACCAACGGCCCCGGCCCCGCATTCCTGAAGGCGGCCCACACTGTGCCGCCACTGCTGCCGAACCCGCCTCCGCCCGATGTCGACAGCCACCGCAGCGGGGCGGGCGTAGGCCGAAACGTCATCGGAAGCGAGCGCCAGTCACGGTTGACGACGGGCACGAGCAGTCCGTCGCGGACAGCCTGTTTGAGGGCGCGCTCGATGCCGGCGTTGTCGGTCGGCAGGTTCCAGTGGACGACGTTCAGGTGATCGCTCAGAAACGAGCAGATCGCGTTGATATCAGTGCGCATCAGCGATCTGAAGTCGTAGCTGGGCCGAAAATAACGGTCGAAGGTGCGCTTGTCATCTTCGATTTCGCGCTCCCGCTCCCGGCGTTTATCCCAGTCGGCGAAGGCGTCCCAGTATCCACTAGAGAGGTTGTAGAACTCCCTGGCGAGCACGAGCGTGCATTGCCACGTCCCGATATCCAGCGGGACCTGAAGGCTGTTGTAGCTTATACGCACGACTCTCCTCCATCGCAGTGATTGTTCGCACCAATCCTAGCGATGGCATGCAGAGCAGTTGTCACATTGCGTCAAGGCACGCGTAATCCTCGTCAGTTCATGTGTGATTTGCGCGGGGAACCGCGAAATGCCAAGACCCACAAAATGAAAGCCCGCGGGAGGGCTTTCACCGTCACACAGATTCCAAACTTTAGACATTGCCGTCCATAAACGTTGCTCGCCGCGCCCGCGCTCACACGCGCGGCACCCCATCCTCAACGAGCACGGCAACGGGCATCGTCGTCAGCGCATCGCGCAGATAGAGCAGCCCCGTATCCTCGACCTTTGGTGCGGCGGGGCTCACCCAGTCGAACAGCGCGCGCGCAAAGAGTTCTTCGGGCATCTGCGCGGCCGTGTCCTCCCAGCTGATCGGATCGACGAGCGGCACGTCGCTGTTTTTATCGATCAGCGCCGTCGACAGACGCGTCGCGATCACCACCGCCCAGCAATTGCCATGACGCCGCGCGAACGCGATCACGCGGTCCGCGTGCCGGCCTTGCACCGTCAGCGGCAGATAGGTGCCCTTGCTGAGCAGTTCCGGCATCTGCACGCGCAACGCGAGCATGCGCTGGATGATGGCGAGCTTCACGCGGCCATCGCGCCAGTTCGCCAGATACGCGGAAGGCGGCGCTTCCGCGAGCATCGCTTGCCGCTGCGCGAAATCGACGGGCCGGCGGTTGTCGGGATCGACGAGACTGAAGTCCCATAGCTCCGTCCCCTGATACAGATCGGGCACGCCCGGCGACGCGAGGCGCAGCACCGTCTGCTGCAAGCTGTTCACGACACCCGCGTGGCCGATACGCTCAACGAATGCGCACAGCTCGCGCAGAAAGCCGTCGCGGCGCTGCGGCGCGAGAATGTCGAACAGGAACTCGCGGCAGCCGTTCTCGAACGCTTCATCGGGCGCGAGCCACGTCGTGCGCAGTTTCGCTTCGCGCAGCGCCTTCAATTGCCATTGCGCGACCCGTTCGGCGAGCGCCTTGATGCCCGCGTCGTCGTCGGGCGACAGACCCGGTGGCCAGCAGCCGACCAATGTCTGATACAGCATCGCCTCGGCGGCGTGACCGGGCGCCCAGTCGCCGCCATTGCCGTTCAGCGCACGGCGATGCGGCGTGTTCAGCGTCGTCCACGCGCGCAGCGTCGCGATCCACTCGTCGGCGATTTCGCTCACCACGGCGAGCCGCGCGCGCATGTCCTCACCGCGCTTGTGATCGTGCGTGGCCGTCGCGAGCATCGCGTGAGGAAAGCGCCGCGCGCGCTCCTGATTGCCTGCATGAAACTGCTCGACCGACAGCGCGAACTCGCCCGGATCGGCGCCCACTTCGCAGCGCGACAGCAGACGCCCATAGCGATAGCAGGCGGTATCTTCGATCGCCTTCGCGGCGACGGGCGCCGTCAGTTGCGAAAAAAGCGTCTGCACCGTGCGGCGCGCCGACGCCGTGTGATTGAACGCGCCGGGATTGCTCTGCTGCGCCTGTTGCGACTGTGAGGACTGCTGAGACTGTGACGACTGTTGCGACTGTGACGACTGTTGCGACTGCTGCGAAGCAGAACGTCCGTTGCCGTTCTCGTCCGTGCCGCTGCCGAGCCACGCGTCGACCTGCGCCAGCACGCCACGATCGGCGCGCGACAGCGTTTGCTTCGCGGCGTCGAGCGCGATGTCGAAGTACGCGTTGTCGGCGCTGCTGCGCAAGCCGTTTTGCGGATAGATGCGATAGACGGGGAAGTGCGCCGCGAGTTCGTTCGTCACGCGGCGGATCGCGGTGTACGTGAAGTCGCGCGTGGTCAGGTTGTCGCGTGCAATCCGATGCAGCGCGCGCGCCGCGCGGTCCAGTTCGGCGGGCAGATTTTCCGCGAGTATCTGGCGGCGCGCGGGCGGCGCTTCGTCGGCGAAGTTCGCGGGGCGGCCGCTCAGTTCGGCCCACGCGTTCGCGAGCGGCGCGGCGCCCGCCGGATCGTGCAGCAGCGCGCCGACGTCGTTCATGAAGTCATAGCCCGTCGTGCCGTCGACGGGCCAGTCGTCGCGCAGCGTTTCGCCGCGTCCGAGAATTTTTTCGACGACGATATACGGCGTCGTGCCCTCGCGCAGCTCCGAGAGCCGCTGACGCAGCCGCTGCGTGTATTCGCGCGGCTCCGCGAGCCCGTCGACATGATCGACGCGCACGCCGTCGATCGCGCCCTCCGCATAGAGACGGAAGATCAGCGCGTGCACGGCGTCGAACACTTCGGGGCGCTCGACGCGCACGGCCGCGAGCGAGCTGATATCGAAGAAGCGCCGCCAGTTCACTTCGTCCGATGCCGTGCGCCACCATGCGAGCCGGAAGTGCTGCCGCTCGAGCAGCCGGTGCAGACGGTCGCGCGTGACGGGCTCGTGCGGCGAATACGTTTCGAGCACGAACTCGATCGCCGACGCGCCGTTCTGCCGCACGAACTCGACGAGCGCTTCGCGGCCTTCGACGGCGCGTGGCTGATCGGAGGGCTGCGTCGTGACGGGAGCGAAACGCTCGGCGAGCGCGCTCAGGTCGGCGCGATCCGCCGACTGCAAGATCGCCGCGTAGTCGACGGGACACACGGGGCATGTGTGCTCGCCATACGCGATATCGAAGCGGCCGCTATCGGCATCGAAGCGCAGCGCAATGCGTCCCGCCGTCAGCTCTTCGCCGTAGGCCCCGCCGAGCACGGGCATCAGCACCTTGCCGCGCAGCGCGGGATCGGGCGAGTGCCAGTCGACGTCGAAATAGCGCGCATAGGCGCTGTGCCGGCCCCATTCGAGGATGTCCCGCCACCATGCGTTGTGCCGGCTCACGCCCATGTGATTCGGCACGATGTCGACGATCAGGCCCATGCCGCGTTCGTGCAGCTTGTCGGCGAGACGCCGCAGGCCGTTTTCGCCGCCGCATTCGGCGCTGACCTGGCTGTAGTCGACGGTGTCGTAGCCGTGCATCGAGCCGGGCGTCGCCGTCGTGACGGGGGATGCGTACAGGTGGCTCACGCCGAGCGTGGCGAAGTAGTCGACGCGCGCGAGCGCATCGTCGAATGTAAAGCCGCGATGGAACTGGAGTCGGAGCGTGGCGCGCGGAACAGTCATGGCGTATCGGACAACGAAGAAGCTGAGGTTGGATCGGTGCGGGCCCGCTCGATCGCAAGCAGGCGGTCGCAAAACGTTTCATCGGCGAAGAGCGCTTCGACGGGCTGCATCACGCGGCGGCGCCAGTTCGGATGCTCGTCGATCGAGCCGGGCAGATTCGGCTGGTCCGCGAGACCGAGCAGGTCTTCGAGCGGATACGTGACGAGCGGCGAAGGCGTGACGGCGACGAACGCGAGCGCTTCGTCGACGGGCGCATCGTCGGGCGGCGGGGCAGCGACATCGTGTGGCGCGATGCCCGCCTTCTGGAACGCCTGCCACAACGCGGCGCGGTCGTCGGCGCGTTTGGCCTGAGCGAGCGCGACGGGGTCGCGGCCATCGGCGCGCGGGGCCGTCTGCCCGACGCGATGGCGCCACACGATATCTTCGCCGCGCCACCAGCCGGTGACGGTCGGCAGATCGTGCGTGGTGGTCGTCGCGACGGCATGGCGGTCCCACTCGGCTGGCCGCTTGAAGCCGCTGCCGTCCTTCGTGCGCTCGAACCACAGCACGCGGATGCCCGCGAGCCCGCGCTCCGTCAGCCGCTCGCGCAAGCCGGGCGGCACGGTGCCCAGGTCCTCGCCGATCACGATCGCGCGATGCCGCCACGATTCGAGCGCAATCAGCCGCAGCATGTCTTCGAGCGGATAGCGCAGATACGCGCCGTTCTTCGCGGACTCGCCTTCGGGCACGAGCCACAGCCGCCGCAAGCCGAGGATGTGATCGATGCGGATGCCGCCCGCGTGCGCGAATGCCGTGCGCAGCATGTCGATGAACGCCGAGAAGCCCTGGTTGCGCATCGCGCGCGGCGAGAACGTCGTAAGGCCCCATGCCTGGCCCGCCTGGTTGAACAGGTCGGGCGGCGCGCCGACGGACACGCCTTGCAGCATGTCGTCGCGATACGACCATGCGTGAGAGCCCGCGCTGTCGCAGCCGACGGCGAGATCCGCGATCAGGCCGACGGCCATGCCCGCGTCGCGCGCCGCGTGCTGTGCGTGCGACACGCCCTTCGCGGCGAGCCATTGCAGGAACAGATGAAACTCGACTTCATGTCGATGCTCATTCGCGAACGCCTCGACTTCGGGGCTGCGCGGGTCTTGCAGCGGCTCGGCCCACTTGCGCCAGTAGCCAACGCCTCCGTGCTGCAACTGGAATGCATGCAGCGCTTCGAAGCGCGCGTGGTCTTCGAGCGCGCGGCCGCCGCGCTCGCAGAAGCCGTGAAATTCGAGCGCGCGCGGCAGGTCCTGCGCGCGGTCGTTGGCGCAGAAGCGCTCGAACAGCACGCGCAGCACCTTGAGCTTCAGCGGGATCGCCGTCTTCCAGTCGATCAGGGGCAGCGGCTCCAGTTGCGTCCAGGCATCGGCGGCGCCTGCTGCATCCATTGCGGCTCGAGCGGCCTGCGCGCCGAACACGGCGGCGGGGTCGATATGCGTGACGTTCAGCCACAAACGCGACGACGGCGAATACGGACTGAAGCTTTTCGGCAGCGCGCTGAACATCGCATGTGTCGGGCTGATCGCGAGCGCATGCGCGCCGCGTTTCGCGCTTTCGATCGCGAGCGTCGCGAGCGCCGTGTAATCGCCGATGCCGCCGTCGCCGGTACGGCGCAAGCCGTAGATTTGCGCGGCGATGCCCCACAGCGGCGGCGGGCTCGCGTCGTCGCCGTGCATCGCGTGCCACGCATCGGCGACCGTGTAGCAGCGCGGGGGCGCGACGGCGAGCGTCATCCGGTGATCGTTGAGCACGAGCGTGTGATAGCCGGGCTCGTCGATCGGCGAGAGCAGCGCCGCTTCGCCTTTGGGCGCCGTGAAGCGGCCGTCGATCAGCGAGCCGCTTTCCAGTTCGATCCGGTAATGGCTGCCCGACTTGATCGAGGCCGCGGGCAGCGCGATGCCGCGTCCGCATTCGACCGTCATCAGCGGCGGCAGCTTGCGGCCGGACAATTCGGCTTCGAGCGCGGCCGTGCTCTGGCGGACCTGCGTGGCGCTCGCGCACGGCAGGCCCATGCGCTCGAGCAGCACGGCGAGCGTGCTGTCGGGCACGCGGTGCTTCTTGTGATGCGCGTCTTCCCATTCGACTTCGAAGCCAGCGCGCGCGGCGAGGCTGTCGAGGGGCAGGCCGGGGCGTCGGGTAGTGGTCAAGCGTGTCACTCCTGTGTCGACCAGAGTTGGCGCTTTAGCGCCTTACTCTGGTCCCATGCCGCAGTGTTCCAGGTTAGCGCTTTAGCGCTTACCTGGAGCTGTGCGGCGGTCGACCAGAGTTGGCGCTTTAGCACTTACTCCGGCCCCCATGCGGCAGTGTTCCAGGTTAGCGCTTTAGCGCTTACCTGGAGCTGTGCGGCGGTCGACCAGAGTTGGCGCTTTAGCACTTACTCCGGCCCCCATGCCGCAGTGTTCCAGGTTAGCGCTTTAGCGCTTACCTGGAGCTGTGCGGCGGTCGACCAGAGTTGGCGCTTTAGCACTTACTCCGGCCCCCATGCAGAGCACTTACTCTGGTCCCATGCCGCGTCGGCATCGGCGTTCTTGCGCGCGTCGTGACCGACCGCGTACTCGCAGACGTCGCCCGTCATCCATGCGACGAACGCATTCGACGGCAGCTCGCCCGCATCGACGCGATCGCGCACACGCGGCGGCGTCTCGAAGATCACCTTGCCCTCGGGCTGGACATCGAGCCACACCGTTTCATTGGCGAGATTCAATGCGATCGACAGCGTCTCGCCGTCATCGAGCTTCCAGCGCGCGACGAGCGCGTTCGCATCGTGTCCGCCGTTCGCCTTCAGCACGGCCGCGCCGAGCGGCTTCGCACGTTGCAGGCGCGGCGCGATCAGCTTCGCGCGCACGGCCAGCGCCGACTTGTAGAAGTGCATCCATTCGAACGATTCCTTGTCTTCGGGCGTGTCGTTGCTGCGCGCGGTTGGCGGCGACGACTTCGCGAACGTCCGCGGATCGTTCGGATCGGGAATCAGCGCGCGGCGCTTTTCGTCGGCGAACGCGGAGAAGCGCGCGAACTCCTTGCGGCGTCCTTCGCGCACGGCGTTCGCGAGTTCGCCCGTGTAGTCAGTGAAGAACAGGAACGGCAGCTTCGAGCCGTACTCTTCGTCCATGAACAGCAGCGGAATTTGCGGCGAGAGCAGCAGCAGACCCGTCGCGGCGAGCAGCGCATCGTCGGCGCACAGCGCGCGCAGACGCTCGCCCATCGCGCGATTGCCGATCTGATCGTGGTTCTGCAGGAACATCACGAACGACGCGGGCGGCAGATGGCCGCTCGGCTGGCCGCGCGGCTTGCCATGATGAATCGGCGATGGATCGCCCTGATAGCCGAAGCCGCTGCCGAGTATGCGCGCGAGCTTGTGGATCGGCTGATCGGCGTAAGCGGCGTAATAGCCTTCGTGCTCGCCCGTCAGCAGCACGTGCAGCGTGTTGTGCGCGTCGTCGTTCCATTGCGCGGTGAAGTGCGTGTCGAGCAGGTTCGCCGTATTGCGCTCGTTTTCGAGCACGAGATGCACGTGGCGTCCGTGCTGCACATGCGCGCGTACGTGATCGGCGAAACCGCGCAGCCACGCGTCGTTGTCGATTGCATGCACGGCGTCGAGGCGCAGGCCGTCGATCCGATATTCGTTGAGCCAGTACAGCGCGTTGTCGCTGAAGAACTCGCTCACTTCGCTGCGCTCGAAGTCGATAGCAAGGCCCCACGGCGTGTGCGTGCCTTCGCGGAAGAAGGGCTTCGCATACTGCCGCAGATAGTTGCCGTCCGGGCCGAAGTGGTTGTAGACCACGTCGAGGAACACGGCGAGGCAGAGTCCGTGCGCGGCATCGATCAGCGCTTTCAGGTCGTCGGGGCGGCCATACGCGGAGTCGGGCGCATACGGCAGCACGCCGTCGTAGCCCCAGTTGCGCTGGCCCGGAAAGTCATTGAGCGGCATCAGCTCGATTGCGGTGACGCCGAGCGCCGCGATCTCGGGCAGACGCTTCGTCACGCCCGCGTAGCCGCCCAGCGCGCCGACGTGCAGCTCGTACAGCACCGTCTCTTCCCACGGGCGTCCGCTCCAGTGCGTGTGCTGCCAGTGGTAGGCGCGCGGGTCGATCACTTCGCTCGGGCCGTGCACATCCTGCGGCTGGAAGCGCGACGCGGGGTCGGGCACCAGCAGCGCGCCGTCGAGCTTGTAGCGATACAGCGTGCCCGCGCCGCATTCGGCCTCCGTTTCAAACCAGCCGTTGCCTGTCTGGTTCATGTCGAGCAGGCCCTTCGCGGGGCCGCTTTCGATCATCACCTGCACTTTCGCGCACGACGGCGCCCACAGCCTGAAGCGCGTGCGCGGCTTCGCGCTCGCCGCGCCGAGCAGCTGCGCGCCGAACGGCAGGCAGTGCGCGTGATGATGCGCGTGAGGGTCGATCGGACGTTCATGCATGATTGTCACCATTCATCGGCGTGCCCATCGATGTGCTTATTCGTGTGCTCATTGACGGCCCGTTCGTGTGTTCATTCGTGCGTTCGTTCGTGCGCTCATTCCCGTGTCGATTCGCGCGTTGATTCGGATGGTTCCGGGTCGGGCATCGACGTGCCCGGGTCCGGCGGCAGCGCCGTCAACAGACGCGGGCCGTACTGCGCACCCGCGCGCCAGCTCGCCTGCCAGTCCGCGTCGCCCGTGGGCTGCGCCGCGAGCACGACCATGCTGTGCGCCGCGACCTCCAGATCGGGCGCCGCGAGGGGAACGGGCGGCGCGTGAGGGTCAGACGTATCGATGAGCACGTGCCATTCCAGGTGCGGCGGGGGCGGCGTGAAGCGCACGGCCGCCGCCGACGCGTTCAACATCATCAACAATACTTCCGTTTCTTCGTTCAGGCCCGGACCCGCGCGCCGCAGCGTGAACGCGCGGCCTTCGGGGTCCTGCCACGCTTCGATCGTGAGCGCCTCGCCGTTTTCGTCGAACCAGCCGACGTCGTAGAGGCCGGGCAGCACCTCGCGGTCGCCGAACAGGAAGCGGTTTTCGCGCAACAGCGGGTGCTGTTTGCGCAACGCGATCATGCGCGCGAAGAACATGGTCATTTTGCGCCCGTGAGGGAGCGCGGCGCGTTCCCAATCCATCCACGAGATTTCGTTGTCCTGGCAGTACGCGTTGTTGTTGCCGCGCTGGGTGCGGCCCATTTCGTCGCCAGCGAGCATCATCGGCGTGCCGAGCGCGATGAAGAGCGTCGCG
The DNA here is from genome assembly GCF_040965635.1 of Paraburkholderia phymatum. Classification (GTDB taxonomy): domain Bacteria; phylum Pseudomonadota; class Gammaproteobacteria; order Burkholderiales; family Burkholderiaceae; genus Paraburkholderia; species Paraburkholderia phymatum_B. The sequence continues at coordinate 58,661 of NZ_JBFRCH010000008.1, read as the reverse complement.
ATGAGCGAGCGTGCGACGCGTTCGCGCGTTTCGGCGATGGCGGGATCGTCGGTCGGGCCTTCAATGCCCCAGTTCGAGCTGCAGTTTTCGTTGTGGCCGTCGTTGTTGTTCTCGCCGTTCATCTCGTTGTGCTTTTGCGTGTACGAGATGAGATCGGCGAGCGTGTAGCCGTCGTGCGACGCGACGAAGTTGATCGACGCCGTAGGCTTGCGAAAGCGCCGGTTGAAGAGATCCGCCGATCCCGTCAGACGCGCGGCGAGATCGGGCCGCATGCCGGCGTCGCCGCGCCAGAAGCGGCGCACCGAATCGCGGAAACGGTCGTTCCATTCGGCGAAGCCGGGCGGATGATTGCCGAGCTGATAGCCGCCGGGGCCGATGTCCCACGGCTCGGAAATCAGCTTGCGCTGCGACAGGATGGGGTCCTGACGCAACGCGTCGAAGAAGCCCGATCCCGGATCGAAGCCCGAGTGCTCGCGTCCGAGCGTGACGCCGAGATCGAAGCGAAAGCCGTCGATATTGAAGGCCGTCGACCAGTAGCGCAGCGAGTCCATCACCATTTGCAGCACGCGCGGGTGAGGCAGATTGAGCGTGTTGCCGCAGCCCGTGTCGTTGATGTGATGCCGTTCGTCGCCGGGAATCAGGCGATAGTAGCTGGCGTTGTCGAGTCCGCGCCACGACACGGTGGGGCCCATTTCATTGCCTTCGCACGTGTGGTTGTAGACGACGTCGAGTATCACCTCGATGCCCGCCGCGTGCAGTTGACGGACGGCGATGCGCATTTCGTCGAGCCGGTGCGAGGACAGATACGACGGTTCCGGCGCGAAGAACGCGGCCGTGTTGTAGCCCCAGTAGTTGCGCAGTCCGCGCTCGACGAGAAAGCGGTCGTTGAGAAACGCGTGGACGGGCAGCAGTTCGACGGCTGTGACGCCGAGCTTGAGCAGATGTTCGATGAATTCCGGCGATGCGAGCGCGGCGAACGTGCCGCGCTCGGGCGCGCGCAGGTCCTTGCGCAGCATCGATGCGCCGCGCACGTGCGTCTCGTAGATGACGGTTTCGTTCCACGGCACGTTGGGGCGCTTGTCGTGGGACCAGTCGAATGCTTCGTCGACGACGACGCACTTCGGCATTGCGGGCGCCGAGTCTCGCCGGTCGATCGACAGGTCCATTCTGTTCGAATGAACGCGATAGCCGAAGAGCGCATCCGACCATCTGAACTGACCGATGAGCTTTCTCGCGTAGGGGTCGAGCAGCAGCTTGTGCGGATTGAAACGGTGCCCGTTTTGCGGCTGATAGGCGCCGTGTGCCCGGAACGCGTAGACGGTGCCCGGGTGCGCGTGGGGCAGGTAGCCGTGCCAGATCTCGTCGGTGCATTCGGGCAGTGCGTAGCGTTTGAGTTCCTTTCGGCCTGTCGGCTCGAACAGGCACAATTCGATTCGTTGCGCGTTCGCGGAGAAGACCGCGAAGTTCACGCCCAAGCCGTCCCAGCTCGAACCCAAGGGGTATGGGTTGCCCGGCAACAGTCGGTCTGGTAGTACATGGGACATGGTTTTCCTTTTTTTGTCTGCGACTGCTGTTTTGCCTTTATCGCGGGCGTCTGCGATTTTGTTCTGGTTTTTATGGCTTGCCGCCGGCATCCGCGATGCGTCGGTTTGCTTTGCCCTTCGCCGGCATCCGCGATGCGCCTCGCGGCGCGGGCGTTGCCCCTGTGCGGGGCGGCACCTACTTTTCTTTGCAGCGGCAAAGAAAAGTAGGCAAAAGAAAGCCGCTCACACCGCCAATGCTTGACGTTTACCCACGGGCCCTCAACGTCCCCATCGTTCACACCGCAACGTACTTGCCTATGTGCGTTGCCAACGCACTACTAAGCGCCTCACCTGCATCGTGCACCCGAATTACGGCTCGCGACATCGAAGGTCCCCGGCCCCTTTGCGGCAAACTGTGTGTAGGCATTCGCACCAAACAGGAAACCCTCGCTACGCGATACGCCGCATAGTGCGGGCGTTGCCACGTACAACACAGCAACCCATATTCACTACCGACATGGGGCGCCAAAACGTTCGATGCCCTTAGCTGTGTCACACGTGCGTGAAGTGGGTGAGGCGTTTAGCCAGAGCGTTGGCGACGAACATTAGCGAGCACACTGTCGTATGAAACACGGGGACGTTGAGAGCCCGTGGGTAAAGGTCAAGCACTGGCGGTGTTAGCCCGCTTTCTTTTGCCTACTTTTCTTTGCGGCGGCAAAGAAAAGTAGGTGCCGCCCCGCACAGGGGCAGCGCCCGCGCCGCGAGGCGCATCGCGGATGCTGGCGGCAAGCCATAAAAACCAGAACAAAACCGCATCGCGGATGCCGGCGGCAAGCCATAAAAAATCAAAACAAAACCGCATCGCGGATGCCGGCGGCAAGCCATAAAAAATCAAAACGAAACCGCATCGCCGGCGGCAAGCCATAAAAACCAGAACAAAATCGCAGACGCCCGCGACAAGGGCAACAACAAACCTCAATCTGCCCGGAGTACTACCGTCCCCAACGGCGGCAAGATCAATGAAGCCGACTGCGGCCGCCCATGCGCCGCCACCTCTTCCGTATAGATCACCCCGGCATTCCCCACATTCGACCCACCATAAACACCCGCATCGGTATTCACGACTTCGACCCAACGCCCCGGACGTGACATGCCGACCCGATATCCCTGCCTCGGCACCGGCGTGAAGTTGCAAACGGTAATGAGCTCGCGCCCCGCGCCATCCACGCGCCGCCACGCAAACACAGAGTTCTCGGTGTCGTCGCCGACGATCCACTCGAACCCGCCAGGCTCCGAATCGAGCCGATGCAACGCAGGCTCCTCGCGATACAGCCGGTTCAGATCGCGCACCAGCCTCTGCACGCCGTGATGCATGTCATCGTCGAGCAGATGCCAATGCGGCGAGCCGTCGTGATCGAATTCGGCCATCTGCCCGAACTCGCCGCCCATGAACATCAGCTTCTTGCCCGGATGCGTCCACATGAACGCGAAGTACGCACGCAGGTTCGCAAACTTCTGCCAGCGGTCGCCGGGCATCTTGCCGAGCAGCGATCCCTTGCCATGCACGACCTCGTCATGCGAGAGCGGCAGCACGAACTTCTCGGAGTACGCATACACCATCGCGAACGTCATGTTGTGGTGATGCCACCGGCGGTGGATCGGGTCCTCGTGCATGTAGTGCAGCGTGTCGTGCATCCATCCCATGTTCCACTTGAACTGGAAGCCGAGCCCGCCGTCCTCCGTGCGCGCCGTCACGCCAGGCCATGCCGTCGACTCTTCCGCAATCGTGATCGCGCCATGCACGTCCGGCATATGCTGCACTTCATGATTCAGCCGCTTCAGGAACGCGATCGCTTCGAGGTTCTCGCGGCCGCCATAGATGTTCGGCACCCATTCGCCCGCTGCGCGCGAGTAGTCGCGATACAGCATCGACGCCACGGCGTCGACGCGCAATCCGTCGACGTGATAACGCTTGAGCCACGCAAGCGCCGATGCGATCAGGAACGCGCTCACCTCGTTGCGTCCGAGGTTGTAGATCATTGTGTTCCAGTCCTGGTGATAGCCCTCGCGCGGATCGGCGTGCTCGTAGAGCGGGGTGCCGTCGAATTGCACGAGCCCATGCGAATCATTTGGAAAGTGCGCGGGCACCCAGTCGAGTATCACGCCGAGCCCCGCCTCGTGCGCGCGGTTCACGAAGCCCGCGAACTGCTCCGGCGTGCCGAAGCGCGCCGACGGCGCGAATTGCGACAACGGCTGATAGCCCCATGATCCGCCGAACGGATGCTCGGCAACCGGCATGAACTCGATATGCGTGAAGCCCATTTCCTTCGCGTACGGAATCAGGCGGTCTGCAAGTTCTGACCAGTCGAGCCCGCGATGCCCTTCCTCGGCGATACGCAGCCACGACTCCGCATGCACCTCGTAGACCGAGATCGCGGATTGCACCGTCTGCTTCGCCGCGCGCGTCCGCATCCAGTCGCCGTCCGTCCACGCAAAGCGCTCGACTTCATCGACATGCGCAACCAGGGAGGCCGTCGCGGGCGGCTTCTCAGTCTGCATCGCGCAAGGGTCGGCCTTCAGCGGCAACGGATGGCCGTCGCGCGTCAGCATCTCGTACTTGTAGCGCGTGCCCGCGCCAATACGCGGCACGAACAGCTCCCACACGCCCGCCTGATGACGCATCCGCATCGGATGCCGGCGGCCGTCCCACGAGTTGAAATCGCCCACCACGGAGACGCGCCGCGCATTCGGCGCCCACACGGCAAAGCGCACGCCCGGCACGCCGTCCATCGTCCAGGGCCGCGAGCCGAGACATTCGAGCACCGCATACGGATCGCCCCACGCGACGCGCTGCAATGGCTCGTCGCCGAGCACGGGGCCGAACGAATACGTGTCCTCGATTTCCTGAACGGGACCATGCCAGTCGATCCGCAAGCGATACGGCACGGCCTCGCTGACGGGACCCGCGAACAGGCCGCCCGGATGCAGCGGCTCCAGTTCGCCGAGCAGTCTGCCGTCATCGCGCGCGATCACCGACACGCGTGCCGCGTTCGGCTGCATCACTCGCACGACGGGACGGCCGCTCGTGTGATGCATGCCGAGTTGCGAGAACGGATCGTGATGGCGCGCATCGACGAGCGCATCCAGGTCCACGCGATGCAGACCAGCCGCTTCAAGCTGAACGTCGTGTTGCTCATTCATAGTCACCCTCCGATGCGGCGGGAGGCGTGGATGCGTCGTCGGCGGGCGGCTCCGGCGGCGCGCCCGTGTCGCCGAGCAGGCGGCTCGTCAGCGCGGCGAGCCCGCGCACCGGCAAGCTGAGCCATGCGGGCCGGTTGGCTGCTTCATAGCGGATTTCGTAGGCGGCCTTCTCGATCAGGAACAGGTCGAGCAGCGCCTGTTCGTGCTCCGGCGCGACGAGCGGCTGCGACGCGGCTTCCGTCGCGGCACGATACTCGTCGAGGAACGCTTCGGCGGCGGCCTGGCGGAAGCGGTCGAAGAGGGCGCGCTTGCGATCGGCCGTCATCTGCGGCGCGGCTTCCGTCGACGATTGCGCGGCGGCGCTCGCATATGACAGCGAACGCAACAGGCCAGCCACGTCGCGTAACGGGCTCGACTTCGCACGGCGTTCTTCGAGTTCGCGCGCGGGCTCGCCCTCGAAGTCGATCAGGAACGCGTCGCCTTGCGACACGAGCACCTGGCCCAGATGGAAGTCGCCGTGAATGCGCGTGCGCAGCGCATGCGCGTCCGGCGTCACGAGGTTCGAGACGGCTTCGACCAGCTTGTCCTTGCGATCGAGAATGCTGCGCCCGAGCAGCGCGCCGTCTTCCGTCAGATGGTCCACGTTTTTCTCGAGCAGTTCGAGCGCCGCAGCAAGCATCGTCTGCGTGCCGTCGATCCATGCCTGCACGTGCCCCGCGTCGGCGGGCTCGGGCGCGAACGCAGGGTTGTCGGAAGGCGTCGCGAGCGCGACGTGCAGCTCGCCCAGGCGCTTGCCGATGATGCCCATATACGAAGCGTAGCCTTCGATCGCCTCTTCCTCGTTCACGCGGTCCTGGCTCGCCTGATTCGGATCGCCGCTCTCGACGGCGAGCGCGAGCTCGTCGACGGAACGGCGCAGCGTGTCGAGCGCCCAGTTCCATGCATCGCCCTGGTTGTCGACGAAGCCTTGCAGGATGCACAGCGTATGCGGCACGTCCTCGGGATCGATGCGCACGACTTCGCCATACAGCGGCGCGGTGTTCGCATAGCCGAGCTGCGTCAGGTAGCGGCTCATCTCCGCTTCGGGATGCGTGCCCTTCAGCAGACGTCGCACGAGCTTGAGCACGATCTTGTCGGCGATCACGAGCGAGCTGTTGCTCTGTTCGGCCGCGAGCCAGCGGATTTCGGGCTGGTCGCCGAGATCGAGTTCCGCGAAACGGTCGGTCGGCACGAAGTGGATCGTGCTCTTCTGCACGGTCGGCACGGCGGCGCGCTCGCGCATCTTGCGCAGCACGCCGTACGCGAATTGCGGCAGCGCGAAAGCATCCGTCAGATGGCCGACCGTGCGGCCGCGCCGCACGCGCGCGAGCGCGAGTTGCATGAAGAGCGGCGTCGTCGTGTCGGCGCCCCACGTGATGGCGATCGGCAGCACATAACGCTCGGTGTGCTTGCCGACATCCGCTTCGATTTCGGTGAACACAAAGCCCGCTTCGGGAATCGTCGTGAGCGCGGCGAGCCGCACCGCGTGCATCTTCTGATCCTTCGATGCAAACCAGCGCCGCCGTCCCAGCCACGACGGCAGTACTTCCGATTCGAGCAGCCGCACGTTCTCGGGCGTCGGGCCCGTTTGCCCTTCGCGGATCACGATGGTCACGAAGTCGGGCAACGGTTCAGAGGGCGCCTGGCTCCATGTCGGACGGCCTCCGTCCGCACAAAGAAGGAACCACAGAAAGCCGTACGGCGGGAACGTCAGCAGATAGGTCAGCTGGCCGATTGCGGGGAACACGGAGTCGGCCGTCATTTCGATCGGCACCGCGCCGTTGAATTCGGACAGATCCAGTTCGACGGCCTGTGGCGCGCGCGACAGGTTCGCGACGCACAGAATGGGCGGCTCGCCGGGCAGCTCGCGCAGATACGCGAGAATCTTGCGGTTGCTCGGCTTCAGGAAGCGGATCGTGCCGCGCCCGAAAGTGTGATTCGAGCGGCGCGTCGAAAGCATGCGGCGCGTCCAGTTGAGCAGCGAATGCGGATCGCGGCTCTGCGCTTCGACGTTGACGGCATCGAAGCCGTACAGCGCGCCCATCACGGGCGGCAGCACGAGCTGTTCGGGATCGGCGCGCGAGAAGCCGCCGTTTCTGTCGGACGACCACTGCATCGGCGTGCGCACGCCGTCGCGGTCGCCGAGGTGGATGTTGTCGCCCATGCCGAGTTCGTCGCCGTAATAGATGACGGGCGTGCCAGGCATCGACAGCAAGAGCGAGTTGATCAGCTCGATGCGCCGGCGGTCGCGCTCCATCAGCGGCGCGAGCCGGCGGCGGATGCCGAGGTTCAGCCGCGCGCGCCGGTCGCTCGCATAGGTGTTCCACAAGTAGTCGCGCTCGGAGTCCGTGACCATTTCGAGCGTGAGTTCATCGTGATTGCGCAGGAAGATCGCCCACTGGTTCGTTTCGGCGAGATCCGGCGTCTGCTTCATGATGTCGGTGATCGGGAAGCGGTCCTCGCTCGCGATCGACATGTAGATGCGCGGCATCAGCGGGAAGTGGAACGCCATATGGCATTCGTCTTCATTGCCGAAGTATTCCTGCACGTCTTCCGGCCACTGGTTCGCTTCGGCGAGCAGCATCCGGTTCGGGTACTCGGCGTCGATGGTCGCGCGGATCTTTTTAAGCACCGCGTGCGTTTCCGGCAGGTTCTCGTTGTTCGTGCCCTCGCGTTCGACGAGATACGGCACGGCGTCCAGCCGCAGACCGTCGATGCCCATGTCGAGCCAGAAGCGCATCACCTGCAGCACTTCGCGCATCACGGCGGGGTTGTCGAAGTTCAGGTCGGGCTGGTGCGAATAGAAGCGATGCCAGTAGTACTGGCCCGCGACAGGGTCGTGCGTCCAGTTCGACGGCTCCGCGTCGATGAAGATGATGCGCGTCTCTTCGTACTTCTTGTCCGTGTCGGACCACACGTAGTAGTTGCGATGATTCGAGCCGGCCTTCGCGCGGCGCGCGCGCTGGAACCACGGGTGCTGGTCTGACGTGTGATTGATGACGAGCTCGGTGATCACGCGCAGGCCGCGCGCGTGCGCTTCCTGAATGAAGCGCTTGACGTCGCCGATCGAGCCGTAATCGGAATGCACGCTCCTGTAGTCGGCGATGTCGTAGCCGTCGTCGCGGCGCGGCGACGGATAGAACGGCAGCAGCCAGATCGCGCTCACGCCCAGTTCCGCGATGTAGTCGAGCTTCGCGATCAGGCCTGGGAAATCGCCCACGCCGTCGTTGTTCGCATCGAAGAACGACTTGATGTGCACCTGGTAGATGATCGCGTCCTTGTACCAGAGCGGATCGTCGGCAAGCATCGAGACCTTGCCGCGGCGCGCCCTGCGAGGTTTCTCGGGCACAGCGGCCGTCGTATCGGTGATATGCGCTTGCGACGTGCTTTCCGCGGGATCGTCACGTTTCATATCGCACCTGCAATTCGTTGATCAGTATGTCGTTGGCTGTCGGTTCCGTGTCTTCGGGAACCTCGTCGCGCGGCAGGCCGCCCGCCGGCGCAATGCGCCAGATCGAGAAAGGCCGCAAGCCGGGATTGAGCCGCACGTGTTGCCATCTGCCATGCCATTGAAACCGCTCGCCCGTCATCTGGTCGATCACGTCGATGGCTGCGTGATCGTGCAGGCCCCAGCGGTTGAACGTCGTCCACGACAGTTCGATATCGGCGCCCTGTTCGTTGTACGGATCGAGATTGATCGCGACGACGATCACGTTGTCGCGCGCCTCGGTGGCTTTTTCGAAGAACAGGATGTGATCGTTGTGCGCGGGCAGGAACGTGAGATTCAGATGCGTGTGCAGCGCCGGATTCGTGCGGCGGATACGATTCAGCTCCGTGATCTCGCCGACGATATTGCCGGGCCGATTCCAGTCCCACGCGCGGATCTGATACTTCTCCGAATCCAGATACTCTTCGCTGTTCGGCAGCGCGGCCGCTTCGCACAGTTCGAAGCCGCTGTAGACTCCCCAGAGTCCCGAGAGCATCGTCGCGAGCGCGGCGCGGATCAGAAAGCCCGGACGTCCCTGCGCTTGCAGATGGCGCGGGTTGATGTCCGGCGTGTTGACGAAGAAGTTCGGCCGGAAGAATTCGCGCAGATTGGTCTGCGTGAGTTCCGTCAGATACTCGGTGAAATCGCGCTTCGACTCGCGCCACGTGAAGTACGTGTACGACTGCGAGAAGCCGAGCTTCGCGAGCCGCGCCATCACGCGCGGGCGCGTGAACGCTTCCGACAGAAAGATCACGTCCGGGTGACGCGAGCACACGTCGTTGATCATCCACTCCCAGAACGGGAACGGCTTCGTGTGCGGATTGTCGACGCGGAAAATGCGCACGCCCGCATCGACCCAGAACAGGATCACGTCGCGCAACGCGATCCACAAATCGGGCTTTGCGTCGCGCGCGTAGAAGTCCGGGTTCACGATGTCCTGATACTTCTTCGGCGGATTTTCCGCGTAACGCAGCGTGCCGTCGGGACGCCATGCGAACCATGTCGGATGCTGCTTCAGCCACGGGTGATCGGGCGAGCATTGAATCGCGAAATCGAGCGCGATTTCAAGGCCCTCGTCGTGTGCGGCGGCGAGCATCCGCTTGAAGTCGTCGAGCGTGCCGAGTTGTGGATGCACGGCATCGTGGCCGCCCGTTTCGCCGCCGATCGCATACGGGCTGCCGACGTCGTCGGCGTTCGCCGTCAGCGTGTTGTTGCGGCCTTTGCGATTGGCGAGGCCGATAGGATGGATCGGCGGAAAGTAGAGCACGTCGAAGCCCATGTCGCGGATGCGCGGCAGCTTCGCGATCACATCGTCGAACGTGCCGTGACGATGCTGGTCGTCGCTCATCGAGCGCGGGAAGATCTCATACCAGCTGCCAAAGCGCGCCTGGGCGCGTTCGGCGTCGATCCGATACACGATGGCATCGCGCGACAGGCCCGGCCGGTGACGCGCGGCGGCGAACGCTTGCGCCGTCGCCGGCGCGAGCACGATCGTGAGCCGCTCGCCCGTGTCGGCCTTCATGAATTCCTTGGTGATCGCTTCAAGCTGCTTCGGCTGCGAGCCCTCGGCCGTTTCGGCTTCGGCCAATGCGAGCGCGAACAGATGCTTCGCCTCTTCGAGTTCGAGATCGACGGGTTGATCGGCCTTCAGCTTCTTCTGCATGTGATCGACGAGCGACGCGAAATCGTCGCGCCACGCTATCACCGTGAACTCGTGCCGCCCGATGCGTTCGAGCGGAACGCGCGCTTCCCAGATGTCGTTGCCGGCGGGCTGCGCGGGCGTCATCGACACTTCGTGCCATGCCGTTTCGTCGGCGGCGCGCCAGATGACGGCGGCCGCGATCTTGTCGTGGCCTTCCGCGAACACGGCCGCCGTAACGGGCACACGCTCGCCGACGATCCGCTTCGCAGGGAAGCGCCCATGATCGACGGCGGGCGACACGCTTTCGATCGCCACGCGCGATGTCGCGATCGCGTCCAGCACGCTCTTGTGTCCCGAAGTCTTGTCGTCGTGCTTCTTGTCGATGGGCGGCGCGAGCAGCACGGGCTTTTCGGCGACGCCGCGAAACAGCCGGCAGGCGCCCGGCGCGAGCGTGAAGGAGCCAAGCGGCTGCGGCGCGCTGCGCGTCTCCGTGCCGAGCGACACGAAGCGCGTGAAGCTGCCGGGCACGCCGTCGAGAAAGCGCGCGGGATCGACATGCACGGGCATGCCGAGTTCGGGATTGATCGCGATCAGCACGGCTTCGCCCGCGTTGCGCAGATCGCGCTGATCGCCGCGCATCAGGATTGTCGCGTGCGTATCGGGGCTCGACAGCGAGCACAGCTCGCCGTTTGTCTGCAGCGCCCACGTGTCGCGGGAAACGGCGTTCGCGTGGCGCACGCGCTCCGAGAGATCGAAGCGCGCCGCGCCGCGCTTGCTCGCATACTCGTCGGCGTTGCCGAGCGTGTGCGAGATCGGCTCCGCGATGCCGTACTCGAAGCCCATCGGCATCAGCCAGCCGGTGCCCGTCGATGCCGCCATCAGCAGCGCACGCCGGTACGCGCGCTCGACGATGGCCGAATCGTGCACGTGCGAAAGATCGGCGGCGAGCCGCGTGCCGTATGGCGCTTCGGGAAAGGCGACGGGCGAGCCGACGCGCATCAGCACCGCGTGCTCGTCGAAGAGCCATGGCGCGCGAAAGTCCCACCAGCGCGACGACGTGAACACGGCATCGAAGCCCACGCCTTCGAGCGCCGCGATGTCCGCGCGCACGAGCCCGGGCGTCGCGGCGAGAAAGCGGGTCGACGGATGTTGCGACGAGCGCACGGCATCTTCGAGACGCCGCCATGCGAACGCGGGCACGCGATGCGGCGAATCGAAACGGAAGCCGCCGATGCCCGTTTCCGCGAGCGCATCGAGCGTATGCGCCCACCAGTCGATCAGCGGCGCGGCGGCCTGGTCGTTGCTGAGGTTCGCATACGCGACGTTGTCTTCGTGGCGCGCGTGACGCGGATCGAGCCGCGCTTCCTCCGGCTCGAACGGATGAAACCAGTCGCGATGCTGGTGGAAGAGCTGGCCGTCGGCGGCCGCGCGATCGATCACGAGATCGACGAGCAGGGTCAGCCCATGCTGGCTCGCGGACTCGGCGAGACGGTGCAGCACGTCGGGCGCGGATTGATCGGTGGCGAACGCAGGGTGCAGCCGCGCGTGATCGCTGACGATCTGCGCGTGTCCCGCCTGTCCCGGCTGAAACAGCCCGCCGATCAGTACATGATCGAAACCGAGCGCGGCGGCATGTTCGAACTGCGCGGGCCACGCATCCAGCCGTCCGACGAGGGGGGAATGAACAAAGTAGATCCGCGGCGCATAAGCGTGAGGAGCTTCCATCGGTCGTTTCCAGATTCGTCCTGCTTTGCGGCGTGGATGCACATTCGTACGATCACGACCGCCTATTAGGCTTCAGAGCCGGATGCCGCGCGATGCGTCCTGCGACGGCGCGTATTGCTCAATGTAGTGCATTGATCGAAATGCCGCGCGCCAGTTCAAAGCGTCTGATTCGGACTGGCCGATCTGAACAGGACGTGCGCCATGTCGCCCGTCCGGCACCCGTCGGCAGGCGGTAAAGGAGCAAGCGCTATGCCAGAAGGCGATGCAGTGCGGACAAGACAGGCAAGGCGATGTGAGCGCGGACGAAGGCTGGCGCGCTCGCATACGGCGCGATGAAACAGCGCGCTCGCATCGCCGTTCATAGGAATCGCGATGCGAGGCTTGAGGGCGACGTGTAAATCGGGCGTGTCGTGCGGCGGCTGTTACATGGCGGGTTGTTACGGCGTCGCGCGGCGTGCGAACGTGCAAATGCGCAGCGGGCCGGTGCGGCGCGAAGCGCCTGGCGCCGCCTGCCGCAAACGTTCGGCTACGAGCCGAGCAGCCCCGCCGCCATGTTGATGCACAGCCCGAGCACGGCCACGTTGAAGTAGAACGACAGCACCGATTGCGCGAGCGCCGCGCGGCGTATTTCTCGCGAGCGCAGCACGACGTCCGATGTCTGCGAGGCGACCGCGATCGTGAACGAGAAGTAGAGGAAGTCCCAGTAGTTCGGATCGAGCTTGTGGTCGGGAAATTTCAGCGCCGTTTCCTGCTTGTCGGTCGCGAAGTGCAGGCGCGCGTAGTGCAGCGTGAAGATGGTCGGTATCAGGAACCACGCGCCGATCAGCGTGACGGCCGTCACCACGTAGTGCGAGATGCCCGGCCCCGGCGAGCCGGAGCCGCCTTTCGACGACGCCAGCTCCAGCACGATCGCCGCGATGCTCGCCACCGTCGCGAGACAGATGATGAACAGCACGACCGTCGCGTTCTCGTCCTCGCGCTGCGCGATATCACGCACGCGATCGTGATCGGCGCGGGCCATCTCGATCCACATCAGCGCGATGTAAGTCCATACGGCGACATCCCACGAGACGAGCACGCGGATCATCGGGCGCATCGGCGTGCCCGCGAGCAGCACGCCGATCAGCGCGCCGACAAGGACGCCCGCCATCATGCGCGGGCGGTTGCGTAGTACCTGGGGAAAGACGTTCATGGACGCGCCCTCATGGCAGGATGTTGTGACAAGGGCATGTCGCGAAGCGATGCCGAAGGTTGCGGCGATTCTACGTTTGCATGCAGCATGATTTGTCGAAAAGGGTGCCTGGACGTTATAGTTTTCCCGCAGTTTTACTCAATGGCCTTGCATGCGGCTTTCACGAGATGCGTTGCCTTTTCCGTGGCGCAACGGAAGCACGAAGCACGAACCACGCAACAGGCCGGCGAGGTCAATCATGATCGGGCATCGCCGGAATGACCGGGCATGCGGCGCAATCGCTGGCGCCGCGCGGATGGCTGCACGATCGAAGCGCTCGAACGCGCCCAACGGCCCGACGATTAGAGACCGCAAGACAGCGGCGCAAGACCAGCAAGACCAGTATTGGGGTGGACACACGGCGTGCTCGCAGGGTTCGGCCATTAGCCGGACGGCGCGCACCCGTCGAACGACAAACATCATCTGGAGCCCCCAATGACAGATGTTGAACGACACGCTGCGCGCACGGATGCCGCGCACGCCGGCGAGGCCGCTCATGAGGCCGCTTCCGAGGCGGTGCAAGCGACGGGCATCGACGGCGCGCGGGGCGGTTCCCGTCCCGGCACAGCTTCGGGTTCCGGCTTCATCGCTCGTTCGCCGCGCCGGCGCGCGTGGATGCTCGGTGCGCTCGCATCGGCGGCAGGCTTTGCGTTTTCAACGGCGGCGAGCCATCGCGCCGCGCGCGGCATTGGTCCCATTGCGGGCCTTGAGAGCCTTTCGCAGTTCGCGGGCATCTCGCCCGCCTTCGCCGATACGCTGCCCGCGGGCGGCGGCTTCGATGCGTTCATTGCCCTGTCGGGCAAGCTCACGGGGCACACCAGCTTCGATCCCGTGCTCGGCAAGCGCGCTTACGAAGCGTTGTCCAAGGCGGACAGCCAGTTCACGCAGAACGTCGCCGCGCTCAACGCGTGGCTGCAGACTCACGGCGGCGTGCCATCCGACATCGTCACGCAGGCATTGCAGGCCGAACGGCCGAATCTTGCGAAGACCGTCAGCGCGATCACGCGAGCGTGGTATCTGGGGCTCGTCGGCGATGCGCCGAATGTCCAGGTGATCGCGTACGAAAGCGCACTGATGTTCGAGCCCGTGAAGGACATCCTGACTATTCCGTCGTATTGCCGCGACGTGCCGTTTTACTGGACCCGGAAACCCGCGAATGCGTGAGCGCTGCGCATGCAGCGTCACGCGTTCGTCTCGCACGCCGCCGCTCGCCTTCGATGCGCGCGGCGGGGTCTCCGGACGGGTCGCCACACCCGTGAACAAAACACATAAGCCAGCGGATCGAGCCAGCCGCAGAGGGCAAAGAAGAGGGCAAGGATGGCAAACGCAAATTCCGCCGACGTCGTCGTAGTCGGCTCGGGCGTGGCGGGCGGTCTCGTCGCGCATCAGATGGCGCTCGCGGGCGCGTCGGTGATTCTGCTCGAAGCCGGGCCGCGTCTGCAGCGCGGGCAGATCGTCGAGAACTTCCGCAATTCGCCCGCGAAACTGGACTTCGCGACGCCGTATCCGTCGACGCCTTATGCGCCGCATCCCGAGTACTCGCCCGCCAACGACTATCTGATCCAGAAGGGCGACTATCCGTATAACTCGCAGTATCTGCGGCTCGTGGGCGGCACCACGTGGCACTGGGCCGCCGCGACGTGGCGTCTGCTGCCGTCGGATTTCGAACTGAAGAAGCGGTATGGCGTGGGCCGCGACTGGCCGTATCCGTATGAAACGCTCGAGCCGTGGTACTACGCGGCCGAAGTGCAACTGGGCGTGTCCGGGCCGGGCCCGTCGATCGATCTCGGCTCGCCGCGCTCGAAGCCGTATCCGATGGCGGGCTTGCCGCTGTCGTACATGGACCAGCGCTTCTCCGACGTGCTGAACGCGAACGGCTTCAAGGTCGTGCCCGAGCCCGTCGCGCGCAACAGCCGTCCGTACGATGCGCGGCCTACCTGCTGCGGCAACAACAACTGCATGCCGATCTGTCCGATCGGCGCGATGTACAACGGCATCGTGCACGCCGACAAGGCCGAGCGCGCGGGCGCGAAGCTGATTGCGCAAGCCGTCGTCTACCGTATCGAAGTGGACGACAAAGGGCTCGTCACGGCCGTCCACTACAAGGACCCGAACGGCAACAGCACGCGCGTCACCGGCAAGCTGTTCGTGCTCGCCGCGAACGGCATCGAGACGCCGAAGCTGATGCTGATGTCGACCTCCGACAAATTCCAGCACGGCGTCGGCAACAGCTCCGATCAGGTCGGCCGCAATCTGATGGACCATCCGGGCACGGGCATCGCGTTTCTTGCGAACGAGTCGCTGTGGCCGGGGCGCGGGCCGATGGAGATGACGTCGGTGGTGAACTTCCGTGACGGCGCGTTCCGCTCGGACTATGCGGCGAAGAAGCTGCATGTGTCGAACGGCGTGCCGACGATCGCGATCACGTCGGCGCTGCTCAGACAGGGCCTGACGGGCGCCGAACTCGACCGGCAGATTCGCAACCGTGCATCGCGCCTCGTCGTCATCAACAGCTTCCACGAGCATTTGCCCGAGCCGAGCAACCGCATCGTGCCTTCCGCCGATCACAAGGACGCACTCGGCATTCCACAGCCCGAGATCTACTACTCGATCAACGACTACGTGAAGAAAAGCGCCGCGCACACGCACGAACTGTATGCGCAGATCGCGGGGCTCTTCGGCGGCACGGAGGTGTCGTTCGACGATACGTTCGCGCCGAACAATCACATCATGGGCACGACGATCATGGGCAGCGATGCCGCCGATTCCGTCGTCGATCCCGATTGCCGCACGCACGATCACCAGAACCTTTTTATCGCGGGCAGCGGCGTGATGCCGGGCGCTGGCGCCGTGAACTGCACGCTGACGATCGCGGCGCTTTCGCTGAAGCTCGCCGACAAGCTCAAGCGCGAACTCTGACCCAACGCACGAAGACACACGATGAACCACCACATGTCCCGCGCGCGCAAGCCAGGCGAACGCACCGGCAACCTGGACGCGACGGTTTTCTCAGGCAGCCGGCGCGTGGCGCTCAAATGCCGCCGCCGGGTCTGGAAGATGGCAGCGCTCGCCGCGATGTTCTCGCTGTTCGCGCTGTATCTCGCGTGGCTCGAAGCGTATGACGCGGCCCCGCGTCACAACGACGACGCGCCGCTCGCGGAGGCCGCCGCGCAAGGCGCGGCGTTGAGCACAGGCACAGCGCCCGATGGCAACGCTACAGGCTCCGGTTTCGATCTCGTCAAGCGCGGCGAGTACCTCGCTCGCGTCGGCGACTGCATCGCGTGCCACACGTCGGACAAGGGCCGTCCTTTCGCGGGCGGCCTTGCGATCCACACGCCGTTCGGCACGATCTATACGCCGAACATCACGCCCGATCCGGACACGGGTATCGGCCACTGGACGGACGCCGACTTCATGCGCGCGATGCACGAAGGCATCGGCAAGGAAGGCGAGCGGCTCTATCCGGCGTTCCCGTATGTCGAGTACACGAAAGTCACCGAACTGGACGTGCAGGCGATCCGCGCATATCTGAACACAGTGGTTCCCGTGCACTACACGCCGCCCGCGAACAACCTGAGCTTTCCGTTCAATCTGCGCTGGCTGATGTTCTTCTGGAACCTCCTGAACTTCGACGAAGGCCGCTTCGTGCCCGACCCGAAGCAAAGTGCCGAATGGAATCGCGGCGCGTATCTGGT
Organism: Paraburkholderia phymatum; assembly: GCF_040965635.1. Lineage (GTDB taxonomy): Bacteria > Pseudomonadota > Gammaproteobacteria > Burkholderiales > Burkholderiaceae > Paraburkholderia > Paraburkholderia phymatum_B. Next base: position 42,118 of record NZ_JBFRCH010000008.1, on the reverse strand, counting down.
GCAGGGGCTCGCGCACTGCGAGGAGTGTCATACGCCACGCAACTTCACGCAAGGATTCAAGACGGGCGAACGATTCTCAGGGGCAATTCAGGCCGGATGGCGTGCGTACAACATCACGCCGCACAAGACGAGTGGCATCGGCGAGTGGACGGATCAGGACGTGATCGGCTATCTGTCGACGGGCGTCGCTCCCGGCCGCGCGAATGCTGCGGGGCCGATGGCCGAGGTGGTCGCGGACAGCACGCAGTATCTGGATTCCGAGGACCTGCGCTCGATCGCGACGTATCTGCGCACCGTCAAGCCGATCGACAAGGGCGAGTCGCGCACGCGGGCCGGATGGGGCGCGCCGGCAAGCGACGTGGTCGCGTTGCGCGGCACAAAGATCAATGGCGTGAATGGAGCACAACTGTTCCTCGCCAACTGCGCGACGTGCCACAACTGGACGGGCGAGGGCGTCGGCGCGAGCGCGCCGGGCGCGTATCCGTCGCTGATCCATAACACGGTGTCGGGTGCGAGCGACGCGAACAATCTCGCGATGGTGATCCTGCACGGCGTGAGCCGCACGACCAGAGTCGCCGACGTCCTGATGCCTGCATTCGACCGCGATCTGAGCGACGCGCAGATCGCCGCGATCACGAACTACGTGACGAAGCGGTTCGGCAATCCGCAATCGACCGTCAGCGTCGAGCAGATCGGCAGGCTGCGCGCGACGCCGCAATGACGGCATGAAACGCGAGTAGTGCGACGGCGACGCAGCGCGCGGCGCACGAATCCCACTACGACGTCCCTCGCGTGTCATGCCTGACGACAGGCGGACGAACGCGGGATGCCGCGCATACAGGGCTTGCGTGCGCGCACTATCATTGCTTCATGGATTCCACACTTGTCACCACCGTCCAACATCACGACGTCAATCGCGACGGACGCGATTTCGTGGTCGGCGATCTGCATGGCTGCGTCGACGCGCTGCGCTTTCTGCTGCGCGAAATCGAATTCGATCCGTCGCGCGACCGGCTGTTCTCCGTAGGCGATCTGGTCGATCGCGGCGCGCAGTCGGAAGAGGCGCTCACGCTGCTCGACAAGCCGTGGTTCCATGTCGTTCTCGGCAATCACGAGGACACGCTGTGCGCCGTTGCTGAAGGCAGGCTGAATCAGCAATGGTGGTACGGCATCGGCGGCCTGTGGAGTGAGCACGTGCCGATGGAGCGGTTGCGCGCGTATGCGCAGCGGCTGCGCGCGCTGCCGCTCGTGCGCGTGATCGGCTCGGGCAGCGACCGCTTCAATGTGCTGCACGCGGAGTTTCTCGGCACCGACGCCGAACTCGACGCAAACCGTTTCTCCGACGAGACACGCCAGCAACTGTTGTGGGGTCGCAGCCTCGCGATGGGCACGTCCGACCCGGCGAGCCAGCGCGGCCTGTCGCTCACGTATTGCGGGCATACACCCGTGCGCGAGGTGCAGCAGTTCGGCGCGCAGGTGTTCATCGACACGGGCGCGTTCGGGCCGGGCGGCAAGCTGACGGTCGTCGAGGCACGCACGACGGCGCGCTGGTCGGTGACGGTCGATCTGGCGCGCTCGGCAGGGGCATCGGCGCTTGCGCTGCCGTAGAAGGCCGTTGCGCGGGATGCGTCAACCGACCCGGCTCAGCTCGAACACCATGTCGACGGTGTTGCCGTTCCAGTTGTATTCCAGATACGCCGCGTGATGACAGTCGCGCAGCAGCGTCGTTCTGAACGCGGCGAGACATTCGCCTTCCGCATCCCGCACCGACGGATAGACGATGCCCGGCGCGCCCGCCTCGCGGATCGCGCGGCCGAGCGCCTGGCCGGGCGCATAGTCGTTCGGCGACAGCACCGATGCATCGGCTGAATCCATATCCCGCAGATCGACGACATCGCCTTGCGCGATCACCGTGTAGAGCCGCATCTGCTGGCGCATCGGCGGCTCCTGGGTCGCGGCGAGAAAGAGCCCCGAGTGATAGCGCGTTTCGGCGATCGCGGTTTCGCGCGAGCGCGCGCAGTAGAACACGCCATACGTGCCGTCGGAAAAGCGGCTGCCCTGCGGATTCAGATGCGTGAGCGCGGCCATGATCGGCCCGTAGCCGGGACCGAAGCGCCGCTCTTCGCGCGGCACGAGATCGAGATCGCCGACTTCAGTGCGCACGCGGTCGTTCGTCATCGCTTCGAGCGCGTAGAGCGCTTCGAAGTCTTCGGGCGATGCGACACGGTCGAACAGATTGACGGCGGGAAAGCGAGTCGGAATCACGCGGTACGCGGGCGTCCAGGCGAGCGATGCCGCGCGCCAACGTTCTTGCCATTGTGCTTCCGTCACGCCCAGCCGCCTCGCATTGCGTCGAGATACTGGCGCACGGCGACGAGATCGCTGACATTGCCGGCGAGCATGCGGTCGAGCGCACGGCGGCCGCCGAACGGCGGCGCGCTGTTGGGGCGCTTGATCCACGCATCGGCGGCGGCAGGCTGCGGCAGCAGGATTTGCAGCGACTTGTAGATGCCAAGCAGAAGCGACAGCCGTTCCAGCGTGTCGCGGCCGAGGCGCGCCGTTTGCGGCGAGTTTTTCCACTTGAAGAACGTCGAGCGGCCGGGCGAGCCGAGCAGGATAATCTGCTCGTCGGCGCTCAATTCCCAGTCGCGTGCGATGTTGAAGAACGCGCGCAGACCGGCGGCGGACATGTCCGCCATCGAAGGTTCGGCGGGCGGTCGTCGCAGCGGTCGTTCGGCGCTCGAGATGTGGGCGGCGGAAGACATAATGGAGTCCTGAGTTGAACTTTTTCTACATATTAGTCCATATATGGATTAATGCAAGCCCGCATGTATAATCCGCGCCACGAGTTTTGCGCGGAGGCGGCGGTGTCGTTCGGATTCAGAGTGGGAGTGGCGGTCGGTTTGCTGTGCGCGTCCGTGGCGGCGCGCGCCGAATACAAGGAAGTGTGGAATCCGCCTGAGGCCGCGCCGGGCGCCAGGCACGTCACGCATTCGAAACAAGCCGCGCCCGTTGGTTCTGGCGCGGCGGCTGGTGGGCATCGACACGCGGCTGTGCCGCGCGCGAAAGTTGCGGCGGCTAAGGCAGGCGCGAAAGTGCCGCCAAAAAAGCCAGTGGCTCGGCCGTCGCTGCTGTAAAAACGGCGCACGTGAGCGGTTCGCATATGGCGACGCGCCAGGCACGGGTTCAAGCGCAGGCCCAAGCCCGAGCCCAAACCCGAGCCCAAACCCGAGCCCAAACCCGAGCCCAAGCCCAAGCCCAAGCCCAAGCCCAAGCCCAAGCCCAAGCCCAAGCCCAAGCCCAAGCCCAAGCCCAAGCCCAAGCCCAAGCCCAAGCCCAAGCCCGAGCCGCGGCCGCGCACGCAAAACCTGCCGTCGCGGTGGCCACGCCGAAGTCCGCGCAAGCCGCCGACGTTCCGGCGCCTCAGGCCAACGGCGGCGCCATGCCGCGCGAGCTTCCGCCGATCCTCAAATAAGCGTCACCGGGCGTTGAGCCCGTTCGTCACGATCCGCAGCGTTTCGGCCGAGCGCGTGTCGCGCACGCGCGAGTGCAGCGTCACGCGCGATTCAGGCAACGGCGGCAAGCCAAGCCGCGCGCCCGAATCGACGAGACCGCGCGGCGCGACGCGCCTCGCGAGCGGCGACACGGCGAGTCCCGCCGCCGCTGCCGCGCCCACGGCAGACACCCCGCCGCCGACGAACGCTTCGCGCCACGCGATGCCCGCGCCGTCGAGCGTGCGCAGCGCGCTCGAGCGCACGTTGCATGGCGCGGCAAGCAGCGCGAGCGGCAACGGCTCACCCGCGCGCGGCTGCCATTCGGGCGCCGCGAGCCAGGACAGCGGCTCTGTGAAGAGCAACTGGCCATCCTCGTGCGGCATGCCGTCGGGCTCGGAGCGCACGACCACGGCGTCGAACCGCCGCTCGTCGTACTGCTGAAGCAGCGCAGCCGACGATCCCATATGCAGTTCCAGCACGAGCCCCGGATCATGCGCATTGACGCGCGCGAGCATCCCCGCGAGGTCGATGCCCGCGACATGCTCGCTCAACCCCAGCGCAAGACGCCGCCGGTCCACGGACAGCGAGCCGAGCGCCCGGTCGTGCGCCGTCAGCAGATCGCGCGCGCCTTCAAGGAATGCATCGCCATCCGCCGATAGACGCACGACCCGCGGCGTGCGCTCCAGCAACTGCGTGCCGACATGTGCTTCCAGCCGCTTCAGCTTGAGGCTGACGGCGGATTGCGTGGTGTCGAGCGCATCCGCGGCACGCGTGAAGCTGCGCAAATCGGCGACGAGAACAAAGGCGCGCACCGCGTCGAGATCGAGTACTTTCATTTCAATCGTAAATGGATGAAATATGCAGGCATGTCTGTTCATTATGATAGGCGCGAACTAGCCTGAATGCACTTTCTCTTCACTCAGGAGTTCGTCATGCCTCTCACCCGAATCGCATTGCGCGCCGGCAAGCCGGCTGATTACCGTCAGGCGCTCACGCAGGGCATCCAGCGCGCACTGATCGACGTTTTCAATGTGCCCGAAGACGACATCTTCATGGTCATCACCGAGCACGACGCGAGCAACTTCGTCTATGGGCGCAACTACCTCGACATCGAGCGCAGCGACGACTTCGTGCTGATCCAGATCGCCGCGAGCAACACGCGCACCGTCGACCAGAAGAAGGCGCTCTACAAACGCATCGCCGACAATCTGGCCGAAAGTCCGGGCGTACGTCGCGAGGACGTGTTCGTGAACGTCGTCGAGGTGCTGAAGGAGAACTGGTCGTTCGGCAACGGAATCGCGCAGTACGCGCTCTGAGCGTTTTCGCACGGCCGCTCGCGCACTTTCGGCGAAGCGCGCGTCGCTATAATGGCTTGCACTCCTACCCGCCATTTGCCGACGCGCGCGAGCCATGACGACCGATCAAAACGACGCTTCCCACGACCCTTTGCAATTCGGCGGCTCCGTCTGGTTCCGTTCCGGCGAACAGACGCTCGGCGGCGCGCAACGCATCGCACTGCTCGCCGCGATCGGCGACACGGGCTCGATCACGGGCGCGGCGAAAGCCATCGGCATGAGCTACAAGGCCGCGTGGGACGCCATCGACGCAATGAACAATCTCGCCGGCGAGACGCTCGTGATCCGCTCGACGGGCGGCAAGGGCGGCGGCGGCACGACGCTCACGCCGCGCGCACGTACGCTGATCGACACGTTTCACGCGGTCGAGCGCGAGCATCGGTTGTTTCTGGAGCGCGCCGGCGCCGCAATTGCCGGATTCAGCGACGACTGGCGGCTGATCGGCCGCATCGGCATGAAGACGAGCGCGCGCAACCAGCTGTACGGCAAGGTCAGCGCGATCCGGCGCGGCACCGTCAACGACGAAGTATCGCTTGCGCTGCCGGGCGGACAGGTCATCGTCGCGATCGTCACGCACGAAAGCACGGAGACGCTCGGGCTCGCGGTCGGCGGGGAAGCCGTGGCGCTCGTGAAGGCGTCGTCGGTGCTGCTGGCTGCCGACGACGGCACGGCGCAACGGCTGTCGACGCGCAACCGCCTGAGCGGCAAGGTGTCGGCGGTGCAGCGCGGGGCCATCAACGCGGAAGTGTCGCTTGCGCTCGAAGGCGGCGCTGTCGTCACGGCCGTCGTCACGAACGAGAGCGTCGACGAGCTGGGCATCGCCGAGGGCGAGGCGCTCGTGGCCGCGTTCAAGGCGTCGAGCGTGATTCTCGGCGTGACTACTGCTTAGGGATGATGGGCCGATGGCGCCGCGTTTGCCCGGCGCGGTGCAGCGGTGCACTCGGTTAGGAAAGAGTGCGCACGTAGCCCTTGAACGGCGCGTTTTCGCGCACGCTGCCGTCGTACACCTGAACGACCTGATCTCCGAACGCGGCGACATCGTCGGGATCATGCGTGATCAACAGCATCGGAATGTCGAGCCGCGTTTGCAGATCGCACAGCTCGCGCCGCATGCGCTCGCGCAGCGCGTGATCGAGCGCCGAAAACGGCTCGTCGAGCAGCAGCAGCCGCGGCTGTGCGACGAGCGCCCGCGCCAGCGCCACGCGCTGCTTTTGCCCGCCGGAAAGTTGCGCCGGATGGTGCCCGGCGACGCCTTTCAGGTCCAGCGTATCGAGCCAGTAATCGATCTGCGGATGCGAGAAACGCCGGCCCGGATTGAGCCAGCCTGAGTGCATGCCGAAGCCGATGTTCTGCCGCACGTTCAAATGCGGAAACAGCGCGTAGTCCTGGAACAGGTACGCGAGGCGGCGCGCCTGCGGCTTCTGGTCGATGCCGCGCGCGCTGTCGAAGAGGGCGTCGCCGTGCAGCGTGATCTTGCCTTCGTCGGGGCGCAGCAGGCCCGCGATCGCCTGCAGCGTCAGGCTCTTGCCCGCGCCCGACGGCCCGAACAGCACGATGCGCTGCGCGCTCGCGCTGAACGACACGTCGAGCGTGAACTGGCGCTCGGCCGTGTGCAGGGATTTGCGGATGTCGACGGTGAGCGGCATGTCAGCGGGAAGTCATCAGCGAATGTTGCGGCACGAGCCGGCCCGCTAGCAGCAGGATCGCGACGCAGGTGATCGACGTCACGAGCACGAGGATATTGGCCGTGTTGTCGTCGCCGGCCTGCACGGCGGCGTAGACGGCCACCGACAGCGTCTGCGTGCGGCCCGGCAGATTGCCGGCGATCATCAGCGTCGCGCCGAATTCGCCGAGCGCGCGTGCGAACGCGAGCAGCGCGCCCGCCAGAATGCCGCGCGACGCGAGCGGCAGCGTCACGCGAAAGAAGATGGCCGCTTCGTTCACGCCAAGCGTGCGCGCCGCGCGTTCGAGCTGCGGATCGACGGATTCGAACGCCGCGCGCGCGGACTTCAGCACGAGCGGAAACGCCACGACCATCGACGCGATCACCGCGCCCTGCCACGTGAACACCAGCCGGATATCGAAGCGGTCGAGCCATACGCCGATTACGCCTCGCCGGCCGAGCAGCACCAGCAGGTAATAGCCGAGCACCGTTGGCGGCATGACGAGGGGCAGCGTCAACAGCGAATCGATCACGTCGCGCGCGCCCGAGCGCCAGCGCGACAGGCCGAGGCCGAGCGCGACGCCGAGCACGACGTTCAGCGCGGTCGCCCAGCCCGCGACCTTCAGCGACAGCAGCAGCGGAATCCAGGCCTGTTCCATCATGCGCGCCTTGCCTCGAATGACCGCTCAGTGCGCCGGCTTGAAGCCGTACTTCGCGAGCACGGCCTGGCCCGCCGGCGACAGCACGAATGCGATGAACGACTGCGCGTCGGCGGCATGCCTGCTGCCTTCGACCTGCGCGATCGGATAGGTGATCGGCGTGATCGTCGGCACGGTCAGCGCGACTTTGACCTTGTCGGGCATGACGGCGGCATCGGTGCCGAAGACGAAGCCGGCGTCGACTTCGCCGCGCGACACGTAGTCGAGGCTCTGGCGCACGTTGGACGCGAGCACGCCCTTCGCGCTGACGGCATCCCACACGCCCGCCGATTTCAGCGCGCCTTCCGTATAGCGGCCCACGGGCACCGATGCCGGATCGCCGTACGCGACGCGCTTCACGCTTGCGGTCGTCAACTCGTTCAGCGTAGACGGCGCGCGCTTGCTGTCCGCCGGCACGATCAGCACGAGCGAATTCGCGGCGAAGTCCGTACGCGTCGACGGCACGATGACTTTTTGCACGCCGGCCTTGTCCATTGCCTTCTGATCGGCGGAAGCGAACACATCGGCGGGCGCGCCCTTCGCGATCTGCTGCATCAGCACGTCCGATGCGCCGAAGTTGAACAGCAGCTTCGCGCCGGGATGCTGCTGCTCGTACGCATCGCCGACGGCCTTGAACGCGTTGGTCAGGCTGGCGGCAGCGGAGACGATGATCTCGTCGGCGCGAGCCTGCGCGCTGAAGGCAATGGAGAGCGCGCTCGCGGCGAGCGCGGCGCGCTTCAGAAAGCGATGGATCGACGTGACGGACATGGGCACGTGGCGCCGGACTGGCCGGAAACGAGTTGAAAACGCCATCGTAATATATGTACGGTTACAGCGCTCGACATGTTGAGCATATCGGGGCCTGAATGGCGAATCTTTTACGCGTCGGAATCTTGCAGCGGAATGGCGACGTTGCGCGTGTTCGGCAACGGCGAGAATGGCGTGACGGGCACGCTCGTATCGCGCAGTGTCCGCCAGCTGCCGCGGACGAACGGCCGGTCGTGGCCGGAGACCTTCAGCGCGAGATGCGTGACCCAGCGGTGCGTCGGCACATGTACGTTGTGCAGGCCGAGCGCGATGAACATCAGACTCAGCGCGACGGGGACGATGGACACGCGTCCCGGCGTCGCGTTCCACGCAATGCGGATGAACACGAGCGCCGTCAACGCGCCGACGATGCAGCCCGTGATCGCCTCGGAAGGCGAATGCGCCTCGATGACGATGCGCGAAAAGCTGACCAGCGCGCCGCCGAACAGCGCCAGCGCCACGCCGGCGACACGCATGGCGGGCGGCGCGGGCAGCAGCACGAGAAAGGCCGCGACGGGGTAGACGGCCGTGGCGAGCATCGCGTGTCCGCTCAGGCCGGTGAAGTCCCACATGCGCACGCCGACGCCCCAGCCGAGAAACGCTACCTTCGTCGCCGTGACGAGCGCGATGGCCACGCCGAGCAGAAAGAGCCAGCCGGCCGCGAGCTTCCACGAATAGCCGACGGACAGCCACAGAGCGATGGCGAAGGCGAGCGGCAGCGTCAGTCCGGCGCCGCCGAAGCTGGTGATCAGATACCAGAAGTGATATGGCAGATGAGGCATGGGCATTTGTTCACGACATGGAATCGGGCGCAGCGTGTTGCGGCCTGCGGCCGGAGGATTCGTGCGCCGTGCGGCGGTGCGGGATCGGATAGCGCTTTTCCCAGAGCACTTTCGCGCGGCGCATATTTTATAAGTATAGAGGGAGTAGTTCGGCCGCAGTCGCAAACAGAAACGCTATAACTGACAGATGCTAGGACAATTCGGAAATCGTGTGAGGAAAGACGTGTGACGACAGCCTTTTCGCTGAATCCACATCGGCCAACGTTCAGCATCGCACCGGGATTGGTGTTATTGTGCATTGCACAAGTCTGCTTTCTAGGCAGACAGCATTGATCCCTATTTGCGAGAAAATCCTATGCCGAAAAGCCTTACGAAAATCTGGCTAGGCGGCCTCAAGCGCCTCTTTGCGATCCAGACAGAGCACGCCCGCGCGACGTTGAAGCGTGCGTCCAAGACCAAGCGTCCCGTGACGCGGCCTGCGGCGCCCGTCGCCAAGCCTTCGGTGAAAGTGCGCAAGACCGTCACCCGCGACGTGCCGCAGCACGGCGCGCGCGAATCGCGCGTGCGGCCGCGCGCCGCCGCATGGGCGGGCGGCACGTGGACGCGCTCGTTTCACTCGGCGCCCGCCGCGCCGGGCAGCCTTGTCAATCATCTGCAATACGGGCTGTATCTGCCCGCCGGCAAGTCGCTCAAGCACGTGCCGCTCATCGTGATGCTGCACGGCTGCAATCAGTCAATCGACGAATTCGCCGAAGGCACGCGCATGAATCTGCTCGCCGACCGCTACGGCTTCGCAGTCTTGTACCCGGAGCAGTCGAAGCACGCGCACGCGCATCGCTGCTGGCATTGGTACGACGATACGGACCGCGCCGGCCGGGCCGAGGCGCGCTCCGTGGTGTCGCTCGTCGATGCGCTTGTCGAGTCGTACCGTTTCGACCGCGAGCGGGTCTATGTGGCCGGGCTGTCGGCGGGCGCGGGGCTGGCGACGCTGCTGGCGCTGCACTTTCCGGACCGATTCGCAGCCGTCGCGCTGCATTCGGGGCCGGCGTTCGGCGAGGCGCACTCCGGCATCACCGCGATGGACATCATGCGGCGCGGCACGCGACAGGACCCCGTGACGCTCGTCGATGCTCTCGCGGACGTGACCGCGTATCCGGGCATGCCCGCCATCATTCTGCAAGGCGAGTCCGACCACGTGGTTGCGCCCGTCAACGCGGAGCAGCTGACCGAGCAGTTCCTGCGGCTGAACGGCATCGTCGACGCGCAGGGCGTGCGCAAGGTCGGCGACGTGAAGGAGGACCGCAAGGCGACCGTCATCACGCGCGACTACACGCGCGGCGGGCGGCGCGTAGTGCGGCTGTGCCGCGTTCAAGGGCTGGGTCACGCATGGAGCGGCGGCGACGACGCGGTGCCGTTCCATTCGTCGAAAGGGCCGGATGCGAGCAGCCTGTTGTGGGATTTCTTCAGGCATCAGCGCCGCGCCGAGTCGACGCGCGTGCCCGCTCGCGCCACGGAAGGCGCCCGTACGCGCGCCAGTTGACAAATTGCCACACTTCGAATTGGGTGCTGGCGTAAACCAAGGGTTTTCCCCTATAATGCGGGTTATCCCCAGGTGTCAGCCACCTAACGCCACATTCGAGGTTCACCATGTATCTGATCAGCCGCTTTTTCCTGTTCCTGACGAAGTCCTACGACGAGCGCGTCAAAGAGCGCAACGACGCCTACCTGGCAGAAGCTGCGGATGTGCACGACCTCGAGTTCCGCATGCGCAAGATCGATCGCGAATCGCAAATGCGCCATCCGTCGTGGATGAGCCAGGGCTAAGCTGAATCGCGCTGACCGGCGTGTGTGAGCCGGCCAGAAACGCGCGCTCAACGTGGGCGCAGCGCGCCAGCGTCGCCCGGCGCGCTTTTGCATGATCGACGACAGCCGTGGACAGTCCTTCTCGCCACGCCCCTGTTCTTCAGATCATCGGGTCCGCCTCCCTGGGCACGTGAATCCACTTCGCGGGCACCTTCTCCAGTTCCGCAAGCGTCCTTGCGGATCGAATTTCTCCGATTGGGTCACCGGATTGAACATCCGGAACCATGGCTGCGCATCGCAGCCCGTCGTTGCCGCCCACTGCCAGCAGAGCCGTTGTTCACGCAAAGTGGAAGTCGAGCGCGGTAGTACAGCGTGGCGTTGTCGTCCGTGCGCAGATCGCAGCGAAAACGGACGAGTCCGCGACGAAATGTGCGTGGAGATCGTGAGCGCGGGCCATGTGCTGTCGAAGAGCGCCCGCATGAAGGGGCGGGCGCCTTAATGCAGATGAGCCGCCGAACTCAAACCACCTTTACGCGCACATCGACATTGCCACGCGTCGCGTTCGAGTACGGACACACCTGATGCGCCGCGTTCACCAGATCCTGCGCCGCCGCCGCGTCGAGACCCGGCAGCGACACGCGCAATTCGATATCCAGCGCGAAGCCGCCTTTGTCGTTCGGGCCGACGCCGACATCGGCCGTCACCGTCGTGTCAGCGGGCACAGCCTGCTTGCGCTGGCCGGCGACGAACTTCATCGCGCTCAGAAAACACGCCGAGTAGCCGGCGGCGAACAGTTGTTCCGGGTTCGTGCCTTGCGCGCCGTTGCCGCCGAGTTCACGCGGTGCGGACAGCTTCACGTCGAGCACGTTGTCCGATGAGATCGCGCGACCGTCGCGACCGCCGTTGCTCGTTGCCGTTGCCTTGTACAGTACGTTCATTTTTCCGCTCCTTGATCGGTTTCAGTGATTGGGTCAGTGCTTGCCGGTCTTTTCGCGCGCATCGCTATCGGACTGGCATGCGATAAAGATAGCGTACAAATCATTTGTGTACAAACTATATTGCCTATCGATCCGATAGCCGCCGATAGCTACGCCGGACTCGCGTTTTCAGTAGCGGTCGAGATGGTCGTTCAGGGTGCCGCGCAATTTCGTCAGATCGTCGCGCAGCCGTGTGAGGAACTCGGGCGTCTGCTGGGTAGCGCAGAAAATTTCGCCCGGCACATCGCGTGCAGTGCGTTTGAGCGCGACGCCCGATTTCGTCAGCCGGATAAACACAAGCCGTTCGTCCTCGGTGCCGCGCAAGCGCTCGATATAGCCTTGCGCTTCGAGCCGCTTGAGCAGCGGCGTGACCGTCGCCGAGTCCAGATTCAGGCGCGCGGCGATGTCCTTCACGGTGACGTCGTCGCTTTCCCACAGGATCAGCATCGTCAGATATTGCGGGTAAGTGAGTCCGAGCCGGTCGAGAATCGGCTTGTACGCTTTAGTCATCGCAAGGGACGTCGAATAGAGCGCGAAGCAGAGCTGCTCGTCGAGCGTGACGGGAAAAGCGGTGCGCTGGGTCATGTGCGTCCCCTGAAGCGAAGCGTGCGAATGGATTGCGTGCAAACTATTGTGCCGCAAAAACGGCACAACGGACCAATGCAAACGGACGGGAAACCCACGCCGCATAGCGACGGCGCAGGTCCGAAGAAAGCCGGCTCTTACGAAGACGGCGAAGAAGGCGCAGGCGGCAGCGGCTGTCCGGGCGACTGCACGCCGAAGCAGCCGCGATAGGTCGCATAAAACGAGCAGTAGAGCATCGTGGTGACGATGATCGACGCGGGCATCAGGATCACGAGCGCGAGATCGCCCGCGCCGATCGCCTGCAGCAGCGCGGACAGTCCGATCGACACCGTTGTCGCGACGGCGAACCACAGCGCGCCATACACGACGAAGGCGCCGCGATTTCGCCAGCAACTGACGATGCTGAAGAACATCGCCTTGATGGTCGGCACGTCGTGCCATGCGGTGAGAATCGGCGCGAACCAGAACAGCATGGCGACGGGCACATAGAATGCGAGCGCCGTCAGCACGGCCAGCGGGATATCGCTGTTCGCGATGGCTTCCGGCTGCATCGATTCGCCGCTGACCATCAGATGCAACAGCACGCCGCCGTCCGCGAGCGCCGAGCCCAGCATTACGATGGCCATCGCGATGATGTAGAGCACGCCGAGCAGCAGCAGGCGCTTTGCGACCTGGCTGCCGTACGAGCGGAAGCCGTCGACGAGTATCGTCGGCAGCACCGGCTTGCCCGCAATCGTGTCGCGGCACGCCGCCATGAAGCCGACCGCGACGCCCGGAATCAGCATCAGCGGCAGCACGCCGCCGATGATGGGAATGAGCGAGATGGCCGTCATCGCGAGCAGGTACGCGAAAAACAGCGTGAGAAACGCAAGCGGGTTCTTGCGAAAGAGCCAGATTCCTTGCCGGAACCAGACGTAGCCGGTTTTCGCCGGGACTTCGATCAGTTGCATGAGGTATGAATGCCAGGGAGTGCGACGCCAGCGAGGCGCTCGCGAAGAATGCGCTCGAAATGACCCGGGTCGTGCGGCTTGAGCAGTTCGGCGGCGCGCGGCATATGAAAATCATACAGGCGAGACACCCAGAAGCGGTACGCGCCCGCGCGCAACATGTCGCCCCAGTGCCGGTTTTCGGCGGGAGTGAACGGGCGCACCGTCTGATAGGCACGTAGCAACGCTTCGACGCGTGCTTCGTCGAGCTTGCCCGTGGCGAGATCGGCGCACCAGTCGTTGACCGTCACGGCGACGTCGAAGAGCCACTTGTCGCAGCCCGCGAAATAAAAGTCGAAGAAGCCGCCGAGCGCGACTTCATGATGCGTATCGGGCGCCGCGTGCGCGAACAGCACGTTGTCGCGGAACAGATCGCAATGGCACGGACCCTCCGGCAGCGACGCATAATCCGCCGACGCAAAGAACGCCTGCTGATGTGCGAGTTCTTCCGTGAGCAGCGTGCGTTGCGCACCTGTGACGAATGGCACGATGCTCGGCACCGTTTCCTGCCACCACGGCAGGCTGCGCAGATTCGGCTGATGATGCGGGAAATCGCGGCCCGCCAGATGCAGCCGCGCGAGCATCTGGCCCACTTCGACGCAATGCGCGACGCCGGGCGCGAGTTCTGGCGCGCCGTCGAGCTTCGTGACGACCGTCGCGGGCTTGCCGTTGAGCATGCCGAACAGCGCACCGTCGTCGCGCGGCATCGGGTCCGGCACGGGCACGCGATGCGACGCCAGATGGCGCATCAGGTCGAGATAGAACGGCAGTTGCCCGGCCGTCAGCTTTTCGAAAATGGTGAGGACGTACTCGCCGCGCGTGGTCGTCAGAAAGAAATTGCTGTTCTCTATTCCGGATGTGATGCCGCGCAAGTCGACGACTTCGCCGAGATTGTAGTGGCGCATCCAGTCTGCGAGCTGGGCTTCGGTGACAGCGGTGAAAACGGCCATGCGTGGGGGCGTCGAATCAGGTTGTTCGGCTGGCGCGATGCCAGTGTGAGCCGGGGCAAGCGGGTTGAAAACGTCGTTGCCTTCGTTGTACGGCGTTGTGCGTCGATGTGATGGGTGCCGGATGTGATGTTCGCCAGCGCCTATCGGGTTGAAGCAGGCTGGCGCGCATCGCCACGAGTGGGCGCACGCGCCGGCTCGCGTCGATCAGTAATGCAGGTTCACGGACGGCAGGCGCGCGGGCGGCTTGCCGGATTCGTACACTTTCGGCGACGTGTCGGTGGGCGCGCTCATCTGGTAGCGCGTGCCGAAGTTCGAGCGCACGTCGATCTCGACGGGCTTGCCCTTGTCGCGGTATTCGGTGATTTCGGTGCCGTTGCCGCTGCGCTCGTAGAAGCTCGGCGTACGCGGCTTGTTGATCTCGACCTTCGAGCTGACTTCGGCCGCGGGACGGTTGATCGCTCTCAGATCCGGCAGGCCCGCGCGTTCGTTGGCTTCGGCTTGTGCGTCTGCGTCTTTCGCGGACTGGGCAGGCTGGGCAGCCATCGCCACGCCGCTGACGGCGAGCGCCAGCGCAACTGCGGCGGGGAAGAGCGGCTTCATGATGTTTCTCCGATTGGATGGCCCGATTCTAGCAAATCCAGTGCTGCTCACGGGCATGAGCAGCGGGCGATAGCCTTATTTTGCGCGCTTCTCGCGCGGCATGCGCGGCATGTGTGCGAGGCGTCGCACGGACCGCGCGATCATGTGTGCGCGTGATAGCGCAGGCGGCTGATGAGCGGGTGCGCGGACATCAGAAAGCGCGGGTTCCGTGGTAATGTCGTCGCATCAATCGAGGCGAACGAAGATGAACTACGATACCAATCAACGCGCGGTGCACATGCCCGCTAACGCGTTCCCGACCGAGGCCTTCGACGACGCCGCCGATGCCGTCACGCGCCTGTCCGCCATCTATGAAGCGAACACATCGTTCCTGCGCGATGCGTTTGCGCGTTTCCGGCGCAACGAGCCTTTCGACCGGCGCGTGCGCGCGTGCTATCCGTTCGTGCGCGTGCGCACGGAAATGAACACCCATGTCGATTCGCGCCGCTCGTATGGCTTCGTCGCTGGTCCGGGCGTGTTCGAGACCACGGTGACGCGGCCCGATCTGTTCGGCAATTACTATCGCGAGCAATTGCGCCTGCTGGTGAAGAACCATCATGTGGCCGTCGAAGTGGGCGTGTCGGATCAGCCGATTCCCATTCACTTCGCGTTCGCCGAGGGCATCCACCTCGAAGGCGATCTGGACCGGGAGCGCCTGCTCTCGATGCGCGATGTGTTCGACCCGCCCGATCTCGCGCTGCTCGACGACCGCATCGTCAACGGCACCTACGAGCCGATGCCCGGCGAGCCGCATCCGCTGGCGCTCTTCACGGCGGCGCGCGTCGACTTTTCGCTGCATCGGCTCAAGCACTACACAGCGACGTCGCCCACGCATTGCCAGAACTATGTGCTGTACACGAACTATCAGTTCTATATCGACGAGTTCGTGAAGCTCGGCCGCACGATGATGGCGAAGACCGACGACGCCGATCTGCGCGCGTACCGCAGCGAGTACACGTCGTTCGTCGAGCCGGGCGACGTGATCACGTACAACGCGAATATCGGCGAGCAGGACGACGAAGGCACGGCGCCGCCGCGCCTGCCGCAGATGCCCGCGTATCACCTGAAGCGCGCGGACGGCAGCGGCATCACGATGATCAACATCGGTGTCGGCCCGTCGAACGCGAAGACCATTACGGATCACATCGCAGTGCTGCGCCCGCACGCCTGGATCATGCTCGGCCACTGCGCGGGTCTGCGCAACACGCAGCGTCTCGGCGACTATGTGCTCGCGCACGGCTATGTGCGCGAGGATCACGTGCTCGACGACGACCTGCCGCTGTGGGTGCCGATTCCTGCCCTCGCCGAAGTGCAGGTCGCGCTGGAGCGCGCCGTCGCGCAGGTCACGCAGCTCGACGGCGCGGAGTTGAAGCGCGTGATGCGCACGGGCACGGTCGCGAGCGTCGACAACCGCAACTGGGAGTTGCGCGATCATCGCGAGCCGGTGCAGCGCCTGTCGCAAAGCCGCGCGATCGCGCTCGACATGGAAAGCGCGACGATCGCCGCGAACGGCTTCCGTTTCCGCGTGCCGTACGGGACGCTGCTGTGCGTGTCCGACAAGCCGCTGCACGGCGAACTGAAGCTGCCCGGCATGGCCGACCAGTTCTATCGCGCGCAGGTCGACCAGCATTTGCAGATCGGCGTGAAGGCGATGGAGATTCTGCGCACCAACGGACTGCACAAGCTTCACAGTCGCAAGCTGCGCAGCTTCGCCGAAGTGGCGTTTCAGTAGTGGCGTGTGCGGTACGCGCGTGTGAGCGCTTGTCAGCCGACGAACGGGAGTCCGGCGAGCCCCGCGAGCGCGCCGGCTCCGAGCAGCCATAAAGGATGAATGCGCGTCCTGAACGCGAGCACCGCGCATGTGCCCGTGATGACCCACGCGAGCCATGACGTGTCCGACGCCTGCGCGATGAGAACCGCGCTCGCCGCGACGAGACCCGCCGTCACGGGCACGAGCCCCTTCTGCGCGATGCGCCGCCACGGACGGTCCTTGAAGCGGTTCCACGCGTGCATCGCGAGCAGCGTGACGACGGACGACGGTCCGAACTTCGCGAGCGACGTCACGAGCATCCCCGCCCAGCCCGCCACATGCCAGCCGACGAGCGTCACGACCATCATGTTCGGCCCCGGCGCGGCCTGCGCGAGCGCGAAAAGCGCGCTGAATTCGCTGGCC
This sequence comes from Paraburkholderia phymatum, assembly GCF_040965635.1. Lineage (GTDB taxonomy): Bacteria > Pseudomonadota > Gammaproteobacteria > Burkholderiales > Burkholderiaceae > Paraburkholderia > Paraburkholderia phymatum_B. Next base: position 25,206 of record NZ_JBFRCH010000008.1, on the reverse strand, counting down.
GGCATCCAGTGATGCACCTCGACGACCTGCCGCTGCATCTCCGGCAAGATGGTGTTGCCGCCACCGAACGCGAGCAGCGATAGCTGGCTGAAGATGACGGCGAGCGCAATCAACGTATCGGTCATTTCGATACCTCGTTCTGGCGACGCGGCGTTTGCGCCTGTGCCGCAGCCGTATCGGCTTTCGCCACGCGCGATGCGATGTAGATGCTGAGCGGCGTCAGTACGAGCATCGTCGGCAGCAGCGGGAAGCGCAGCAATGCGATCGCGACGAAGCCCAGCGCGGCGATCGTCGCGGCTCTCGGGTCGTGGCGCAGCGGCAGCAGAATCTTGACGGCCATCGCGATCAGCAGGCCGGCTGCCGCTGCCGCGAGTCCGGCGAACAGATGCCTGATGTGCGGATCGTTCTGCGTGCGCTCGTAGATCACGCCCAGTGCGATCACAACGAGCGACGGTCCGGCGATCAGTCCGAGAATGCCCGCCAGCGCGCCGCGCAGGCCGCGAAAGCGCATGCCCAGAGCCACCGACAGATTGATCACGTTGCCCCCCGGCAGGAACTGGCACAGGCCGAGCAGATCGGTGAATTCGGCGGCCGTCAGCCAGCGGCGCTGCTCGACGATGGTCCGCCGCGCGAGCGGCAGCGCGCCGCCGAACGACGTCAGGCCGAGGCCCAGAAAGCCCATGAAGATTTCGCGCGTGGTCGGAGGGGGCGCATGCTCCGGCGCGTCGGGGTGCTGATCCATCGCGTTCACTATTCAGTACAAGGCGTGAAGATTAGCGCCGATTCCGGGCGGCGCAAAACGATTTATCGGGCACGTCCTTGTGATCTAGAATCACAAGGATGAATGCAAGGACGAACCGCAAGCTTCCCCCGTTCCCGGCGCTGCGCGCCTTCGAAGCCGCGGCGCGGCACAACAGCTTCACGTCCGCCGCGGACGAGCTTCATGTGACGCACGGTGCAATCAGCCGTCAGGTGGCCGCATTCGAGGCATGGGTCGGCGTGAACGTGTTTCATCGCGTCGGCAAGCGGGTGCGGCTGACGGAAGACGGCCGCCGCTATCTATCGACGGTGCAGGCGGCGTTCGACAGCATCGCCGCGGCGACCGATCAGTTGCGCGACACAGGCGTCGTGCACGTGCTGCGCGTGAACGCGCTGCCGACGTTCGCGATGAAGTGGCTGCTGCCGCGGCTCTCGCAGTTTCAGCGGATGGCGCCGAACGTCGAGCTGCGGCTATCGACGTCGAATGCGCCCGTCGAAACGCTCGACAGCTTCGACGTCGCCGTGCGGCGCGGGCCCGCGCACTGGCCCAATTGCGCGAGCGGGCAGTTTCTCGAAGAAAGCGAGCTTCCTGTGTGCAGTCCCGCGCTATTGCAGCGCCTGCCGATCCATGCGGCCGACGATCTCGCGCGTCATGTGCTGCTGCATTCGGATACGCGGCCTGACGCGTGGCAGCACTGGCTGCACGCGGCGGGCGTCACCGCGAAGTGCCGCAAGAAGCAGTCGTTCGATCACTTCTACCTGGCGTTGCAGGCGGCCGTGGATGGCTTGCGCGTCGCGCTCGGACCAATGCCGCTGGTCGACGACGAGCTGGCGTCGGGGCGGCTGGTGATGCCGTTAAAAGGACCGCGCATCGGCGCGCGCGGCTACTGGTGGGTCGCGCGGCGCGAAGTGGCGAACGCGCCGCTCGTCGGACAGTTTTGCCGCTGGCTCGAAGCACAGGCGGCGCAGACGAAAGTGGAAACGGGAGCAGAAGTTGATACGCCGGCAACGACACACGGCAAGACGCATGTCGCGTCGCGATAGACGTGATGATGGACAACGCAACGCACTGTCCGCCATGCGCGCTTCAAACCATCACAGGTAGAACATCCGGTCTTCGTCCGACTTCGCGGGATGCGCTTCGGGCTCTTCACGCTCTTCATAGAATGCGAGCACGGCTTCGAGCACCTGGTCGGGCTCGTCGATCACCTGCATCAGGTTCATGTCCTCGGGATTGATGAGGCCCATCGGCACCAGTTGCGCTTCGAACCAGCCGAGCAGGCCCTTCCAGAACTCCGCGCCGACGAGAATGATGGGCACATGTCGCGACTTCTTTGTTTGAATCAGCGTGAGCACTTCGGCGAGTTCGTCGAGTGTGCCGAAGCCTCCCGGCATCACGATGACGGCATCCGAGTTCTTCACGAACGTGACCTTGCGCGTGAAGAAGTGGCGAAAGCGCAGCGAGATGTCCTGCCACTGGTTGCCCGATTGCTCGTGAGGCAATTCGATGTTCAGGCCGACGGACGGCGCCTTGCCTGCATGTGCGCCCTTGTTGGCCGCCTCCATGATGCCGGGGCCGCCGCCGGAGATCACAGCGAAGCCGGCATCGGAGAGCTTGCGTGCAATAGTGGTGGCCAGTTTGTAGTACGGCGAGTTCGGTTTCAGACGTGCCGAACCGTAGATGCTCACGGCCGGGCGGATCTCCGACAGGTACTCGGTCGCCTCGATAAACTCTGCCATAATCGTGAACATCTGCCACGATGCGCGGGCCTTCTTGGCTGTTGCGCGCTCTTGATCTGCGAGCGATCGCAGACTCGGAATCACTTTTCTCTTAGTCATAATGCCTGAAGAACAGAACCTGGAAGGTAAGACCCTGCTATTGGTTGACGGTTCGAGTTATCTGTACCGGGCCTACCATGCGATGCCTGATCTGCGCGGTCCAGATGGCGGACCAACAGGTGCGCTCTACGGAATCATCAACATGCTGCGCCGTATGCGCAAGGAAGTTACGGCAGAGTATAGCGCGTGCGTGTTCGATGCCAAAGGCAAGACGTTTCGCGACGACTGGTACCCGCAATACAAGGCGCACCGTCCGTCGATGCCCGAAGATCTGGCCAAGCAGATCGAGCCGATTCACGTTGCCGTGCGCTCGCTCGGCTGGCCGCTTCTGATGATCGAAGGCGTCGAGGCCGACGACGTGATCGGCACGCTCGCGCGGCGCGCGGAACAGCGCGGCATGAACGTGATCGTATCCACGGGGGACAAGGATCTGGCGCAGCTCGTGACGGATCATGTCACCCTCATCAATACGATGACGAACGAGAAGCTCGACCGCGAAGGCGTCGTCGCGAAGTTCGGCGTGCCGCCCGAGCGCATCGTCGACTACCTGTCGCTGATCGGCGATACCGTCGACAACGTGCCGGGTGTCGAGAAATGCGGCCCGAAAACGGCACTCAAATGGCTCACGCAATTCGAAACCCTCGATGGCATCGTCGCACACGCGAATGAAATCAAAGGTGCGGTAGGAGACAATCTGCGGCGTGCGCTCGATTTCCTGCCGATGGCGAAAAAGCTCGTCACGGTCGAGACGGAATGCGATCTGACCGAGCACGTGAACTCGTTCGAAGAGACGCTCGCCACGCGACCCGAAGCGCGCGAGGAGTTGCGCGACATCTTCACGCGTCACGGCTTCAAGACGTGGCTGCGCGAAGTGGAAATCGCCGATGCCGTCGAAGGGCCCGAGACGGATGTGCCGCCCGCGCCGACCGTCGACGGCGAGCGCGCGCGCGAGTACGACACCGTGCAGACGTGGGAGCAGCTCGACGCGTGGCTCGCGAAGCTCGACGCCGCCGACATCACGTCGTTCGATACGGAGACCACGTCGCTCGATCCGATGGTTGCGCGGATCGTCGGCATTTCGATCGCGGTCGAAGCGGGCAAGGCCGCGTATATTCCGCTCGCGCATCGCGGGCCGGATACGCCCGTGCAACTGCCGCGCGACGAAGTGCTCGCGAAGCTCAAGCCGTGGCTCGAAAGCGCGGACAAGAAGAAGGTCGGCCAGCATGTGAAGTACGACGAGCAGGTGCTCGCGAACTACGGCATCACGATGAACGGCATCGAGCACGACACGCTGTTGCAGTCATATGTGCTCGAATCGCATCGTCCGCATGACATGGACAACCTCGCGTTGCGCCATCTCGGCCTCACGACGATCAAGTACGAGGACGTGGCGGGCAAGGGCGCATCGCAGATCGGCTTCGATGAAGTGCCACTCGACAAGGCATCCGAATACGCGGCCGAAGATGCCGACATCACGCTGCGCCTGCATCGTGCGCTGTTTCCGCAGATCGCCGCGGAAGTGCCGCTCGATCACGTGTACCGGAACATCGAAGTGCCGACGTCGCGCGTGCTGCGCAAGATGGAGCGCAACGGCGTGCTGATCGACGCGGAAAAGCTGCGCGTGCAGAGCAACGAGATCGCAACGCGTCTCGTCGAACTCGAAAAAGAGGCCTATGAACTGGCGGGCGGCGAATTCAATCTCGGCTCGCCGAAGCAGATCGGGCAGATCTTTTTCGAAAGGCTGGAGTTGCCCGTCATCAAGAAGACGCCGAGCGGCGCGCCGTCCACCGATGAAGAAGTGCTGCAAAAGCTTGCCGAAGATTTTCCGCTGCCGAAAATTTTGCTCGAGCATCGTGGCCTGTCGAAGCTGAAGTCGACATACACGGACAAGCTGCCGCGCATGGTCAACGCGACCACGGGCCGCGTGCATACGAACTATGCGCAGGCCGTCGCGGTGACGGGGCGCCTCGCATCGAATGATCCGAATCTGCAGAACATTCCCGTGCGCACGGGTGAAGGCCGCCGCATCCGCGAAGCGTTCATCGCGCCGGCCGGACACAAGCTCGTGTCGGCGGACTACTCGCAGATCGAGTTGCGGATCATGGCGCATATCTCCGGCGATGAAGCGCTGCTGCGCGCGTTCAAGCAGGGCGAAGACATTCACCGCGCTACGGCATCCGAAGTGTTCAGCGTGACGCCGCTCGAAGTGTCGAACGATCAGCGGCGCATCGCGAAGGTCATCAACTTCGGCCTGATCTACGGGATGAGCTCGTTCGGTCTCGCATCGAACCTCGGCATCACGCGCGATGCCGCGAAGCTCTATATCGACCGCTATTTCGCGCGTTATCCGGGCGTTGCCGCGTACATGGAGAACACACGTTCGAGCGCGAAGGCGAAGGGTTACGTCGAGACCGTGTTTGGCCGGCGTCTGTGGCTGCCCGAGATCAACGGCGGCAACGGCCCGCGCCGCCAGGCCGCGGAGCGCGCCGCGATCAATGCGCCGATGCAGGGCACGGCCGCCGACCTGATCAAGATGTCGATGATCGCGGTTCAGAAGTGGATCGAAGAGTCGGGCATTGGCACGCGCATGATCATGCAGGTGCACGACGAACTGATTCTCGAAGTGCCGGACGACGAGCTCTCCGATGTCCGCAAGCGCTTGCCGGAACTGATGTGCGGCGTCGCGCAACTGAAGGTGCCGCTCGTCGCCGAAGTGGGCGCGGGCGCGAACTGGGAAGAAGCGCACTGACATGCCAGTCATGCGTGCCACGACACACTGACACAGCATTGTTGCTTCTCCAGGTCAACGGGACAATGCGCGGAACGACGAGCGGGACACGTCGCTCGCAAGTCACAGTCGCACATGACGGACTTGTGACTTGTCCCGCTGGTCGCCGACAATCGACAGAACGCGAATAACAACAAACAAAAGCGGCCGCACACGCGCGAAGTGAGCCGCATCGACGCACAACTTGTCGTTTCATACGGAGAGTCCTGATGCATCGTTTTGTCGTCGTGGGTGGAGGTGCGGGCGGTCTCGAGCTGGCGACGCGGCTCGGCGACCGTTATGCGCGCAAGAAGAGAAATGGCGTGCCGCTCGCGCAGGTCACGCTGGTCGACCGTTATCCGACGCATATCTGGAAACCGCTGCTGCATGAAGTTGCAGCGGGCAGCATGGACCCTTTCACGCAGGAACTCGAATACGCGGCGCAGGCGCGCTGGCACGGCTTCGAATTCCAGCAGGGCGAACTGACCGCGCTCGATCGCACCGCAAAACGAATCACGCTCGGCCGCGTGCTCGACGACGACGGCGCCGAGCTTCTTCCCGAACGCGGGCTCGAATACGACACGCTCGTCATCGCGATCGGCAGCACCACGCATTTCTTCGGCGTGAAGGGCGCGCCGGAATGTTCGATTGCGCTCGACACCGTCCAGCAGGCCGAGCGCTTTCGCAAGCGCCTCATTGCCGCCTGCATGCGCGCCGAGCATCAGGCGCATGAGCCCGTCGAATCGAATCCCGGCACGCACGCATCGACGGAGCCGCGCATCCAGGTCGCGATCGTCGGCGGCGGCGCAACGGGTGTCGAGCTGTCGGCGGAACTGCGCAATACGGCGCAGGTGCTGTCCGCGTACGGGCTGCATAAGCTCGATCCGCGTCATGACGTCGGCATCGTGCTGATCGAAGCGGGGCCGCGCATTTTGCCGGCGCTACAGGAGCGCGTATCGACGGCGACGGCCGAACTGCTGCAAAAGCTCGGCGTGAAGCTGATGGTGGGCGAGACGGTTGCGGAAGTCGCGCCGGGCCTCGTGCGCACGGCAAGCGGCAAGACCGTCCGCGCCGACCTGACCGTGTGGGCCGCGGGCATCAAGGCGCCGCCCGTATTGAGCCAGCTCGACGGCTTGCCTGTGAACCGGCTCGGCCAGTTGCAGGTGCGCCGCACGCTGCAGACCGAGATCGACGACAACGTGTTTGCGCTCGGCGATTGCGCAGCGTGCCCGTGGCCCGGCAACGAGCGCAACGTGCCGCCTCGCGCGCAGGCCGCGCATCAGCAGGCGAGCTTTCTGTTACGCGCATTCGGCAATCTGCTCGAAGGCCGGCCGCTGCCCGAGTTCACGTATCACGACTTCGGCTCGCTGGTGTCGCTTGGGCACTTCAGCGCGGTCGGCAATCTGATGGGCGGCGTGATCGGCGGCAACATGCTGATCGAAGGGCTCTTCGCGCGCTTCATGTACATGTCGCTGTACCGGCTGCATATCGCGGCACTGCACGGCTACGCGCGGATGGTGCTCGATACGTTCGCGCACTGGTTGCGGCGCACTACATTGCCGCGCGTGAAGCTGCACTGATTGCCGGTCGATGCTTCTGCAACGGAATGCGCTTGCGCGTATGCTGTGTCGACGGGAGTTAGTGCTTTAGCACTTACTCCGGTCCCATACAGGGTAGTCGACGGGAGTTAGTGCTTTAGCACTTACTCCAGCCCCATACAGGGCACCTGCTCCCGCCCCTGCAAGATCCTTGCTTGCCTTCCTTGCCGTTCACCCTTGTCATTTCATCAAGGAGCACCGCATGCTGAAGCCAGAAGTCGACAGTCTCGTTCCTCACGTGCCCTTCGATCGGCGCACCTTCATCAAGGCGGCGCTCGGCAGCGGCTTTGCGGCGTGCGTGCTGCCCGTGTCCGCGCAGACTATCCACACCGATAGCGAAGGGCTCGATGCGGGCGAGGTCGGCGTCCACTCGGGCGATACGCTGGTGCCTGCGTACCGCGCGCAGCCGAAGGGCAAGACGCATCTGCCCGTGATCATCGTGATCCACGAAATCTTCGGCGTGCACGAGCATATCGCGGATGTCTGCCGACGCTTCGCAAAGCAGGGCTATCTGGCCGTCGCGCCGAACCTGTATGTACGCCAGGGCGATCCGACGAAGTACCCGTCGATGCAGCAGCTCAACGAGGAGGTCGTGAGCAAGGTGCCCGATGCCCAGGTGCTCGCCGATCTCGACGCGACGTTCAAATGGGCCGGCCAGCACGGCGGCGACATGAACCGGATCGGGGTTAACGGCTTTTGCTGGGGCGGGCGCATCGCGTGGCTGTACGCGGAACACAATCCGCGGCTGAAGGCGGCCGTTTCGTGGTACGGGCGCGTGGCCGGCGACCAGACGCCGATGACGCCCGCCAATCCGATCGACCGCGTGTCCGATCTGCAGGTGCCCGTTCTAGGTCTGTATGGACGGCAGGATCAGAGCATTCCGCAAGACTCGCTGGAGAAGATGAAGCAGGCGATCGCGCAAGGGCCGCAGGCGGGGCGTGGGGCGCAGTTCGTCGTCTACGACGACGCGGGGCATGCGTTTTTTGCCGACTATCGGCCGAGCTACCGGCAGGCCGATGCCGAGGACGGTTGGAAGCGGGCGCTTGCCTGGTTCAAGCAGCATGGCGTCGGCTGATTGTGGTGTTGCGTCGGCCGTGCGGATTTCGCGCGACCATGCGCTGGCCGCATCGCGGTAACGTCGGATTCCTCTACGGATCGGCTTTATGGAGTCGCGGTGGGCTGTCCGGCCGTCTTTTACAGCCGTGGCAAAGTTGTTTGCGATGGGTCTTCAGGGTCGGTTTCGGGTCCGCGTTTTCCGCCTGCACGCCGCGCCGCGCTCCCCTTGGGGTGCGGGCGCGCCGCGCGGATACCGGCGGCGCGCCAGTCTGACCACGGCAAAGGCGCCGCAGTCAGCGAACGGCTAGCGGCGGTTCAAGGATTGGCGCCCGTCGCCACTGGCCGCGCTGGATCGGAACTCCATTCGCTCCACGATCCCGGATACAGCGCTGCGCCGTGCAGTCCCGCAACCTCCATCGCGAGCGCGTTGTGGCACGCGGTGACGCCGGAGCCGCATTGCAGCACGACGTGCTCGCCGGCTACGCCCGGGATGACGGCGCCGAATTCGTCACGCAGCGTATGTGCCGACTTGAAGCGGCCGTCCGCGGTCAGGTTGTCCTTGAAGTAGCGGTTGCGCGCGCCCGGAATGTGGCCGCCGACGCGATCCAGCGTTTCGTTCTCGCCGCGATAGCGGTCCGCGGCGCGCGCGTCGACCAGCACGCGCTCGTGCGTACCAAGGTTGCGCTCGACGGCCTGCGCGTCGACGGTCACGGCAAGCGGGGCGCCCGCCTTGAAGTCGCCCTTGGCCTTGGGCGGCGCGTCTTGCGTCAACGGCTGGCCGGCCGCTTGCCAGGCCTGAAGTCCGCCGTCGAGCAGCGCGACGGAATCGTGACCCAGCCAGCGCAGCAGCCACCACAGACGCGCGGCGTACATGCCGCCCTGTTCGTCATAGGCGACCACCTGCTGGCCTTGCTTGAGGCCGAGCTCGGTGAGACGGTCGACGAGCTTCTGACGATCGGGCAACGGATGGCGCCCGTTGGTGCCCGTCTTCGGGCCCGACAGATCGCGGTCGAGGTGCAGATAGTGCGCGTGCGGCAGATGGCCCGCCGCGTAGCCCTTCTCGCCCGCATCGGTGTCGGCGAGATCGAAGCGGCAATCGGCGATGAAGACGCTGCCCGGCGCGGCAGCCAGACGTTCAGCGAGGTTATCGGCGGAGATCAGCGTGGTGTAGTGAGTGTGTGGCATGACGGCTCCTGAGAGACTGGCTTCGGCAGCGCCGAACGATACAGGTAGTCTAAACAAAAAAGACGGGCCGAAGCCCGTCTTCCTTTGCCGATAGCCGTCCGACGAATACTCAGACCGCGCCGAGCTGACGCCGCAGAAACTCGTGGAAGTGCTGCATGCCGTCTTCCATCGGGCTCTGATACGGACCGACCTGCGATTCGCCGCGCTCCAGCAGCGCGCGGCGGCCGGCGTCCATGCGCTCGGCGATCTCGTCGTCTTCACGCGCCGTTTCCAGGTACGCGGCGCGCTCTGCCTCGACGAAGTCACGCTCGAACAGTGCGATTTCCTCAGGGTAATAGAACTCGACGACGTTGGTCGTCTTCTGCGGACCGCGCGGAATCAGCCACGACACGACGAGCACATGCGGATACCACTCGATCATGATGCCCGGGTAGTACACCATCCAGATCGCGCCGAACTCGGGCATCTTGCCTTCGCGGTAACGCAGCACTTCGTCGTGCCACTTGCGGTACGTCGGGCTGCCCGGACGCGCGAGCTCGTTGTGCACGCCGACCGTCTGCACGCTGTACCACTCGCCGAACTCCCATTTCAGGTCGTCGCAATTGACGAAGCTGCCGAGGCCCGGATGGAACGGCACGACGTGATAGTCCTCCAGATAGACCTCAATGAAGGTCTTCCAGTTGTAGTTGCACTCGTGCACTTCGACGTGGTCGAACATGTAGTCGGCGAAGTCGAAGTGTTTCGCCGTGCCGAGACGCGCGAGATCTTTCGCGACGTCGCGGCCCTGCGACTCGAACAGCAGGCCGTTCCAGCTTTGCAGCGACGTGGCCCCGAGGTTGAGGCAGGGGTTGTCGGCGAAATGCGGCGCGCCGAGCAGCTGGCCGTTCAGATCGTATGTCCAGCGATGCAGGGGGCAGACGATGTTCTCCGTCTGTCCGCGCCCGTTCAGCATGATCGCCTGACGGTGGCGGCACACGTTCGACAGCAGTTCGATTTGCGACTGCTGATTCCGAACGAGCACGCGCCCCTCGCTTTCGCTGGGCAGGGCAAAATAGTTTCCCGCTTCGGGAACCATGAGTTCGTGCCCGACGTAGCGAGGACCTTTCTTGAAAAGGATTTCGAGTTCGCGCTGGTGAAGCGCCTGGTCAAAGTAAGCCGTGACTGGCAGCTGGCTGTGGATAGCCTTCAGCTGCAATGCATTGCTCAGATTGGACATTCCCACTCCCGATGAAGACGTGAAAGCAGTGAACAACCCAACCATCGAAGATTCGATTTAGGGAGCCCGCGATTATACCTGTTTCCCCCTCCTTGGGGCGCTTAAGTACCTGATTTGGGTTAAAAATGTCGTTGAAGTTCGCGATTTATGGCGGAAAACGCTGGATTCTTTTCTGTTGCCAGAAGTGTTGCGCAAGCGTCGCGCCTGCCTCGATCGGTGCGCTTACAGGTCGAGAACGTTCCTTTTGCCGTAGAATGTTCGACTTGTTTTAATTTTGCGACGATTCATGGCGAAGACCGCATCGACCGAGACGACGGGTTTGTCCCCCGCCAGCGCAGAAGGTTCCGACCAGACGCCGCTGCCCGAGAGCTACGAGGCGGCGCTGGCGGAGCTGGAAGGGCTCGTCGGGCGGATGGAAGGCGGCAGCCTCAATCTCGAAGAGTCGCTGGCAGCGTACCGGCGCGGCGCCGCGCTCGTGGCATTCTGCCAGCAGCAGCTCGAAAAGGTGGAGCAGCAGGTGCGCGTCCTGGATGGCGAGACGCTCAAGCCGCTTCCCGTGAACACAGCAGGTACAACCGCTGCCGACAGCGGAGACGATCTATGACATTCGAACAATGGATGCGCTCGGTGCTGGACCGCGTAGAGAGCGCACTCGAACAATACTTGCCGGCGACGTCGACCGAGCCCGCCAGGCTGCATGAAGCGATGCGCTACGCCGTGCTGGGCGGCGGCAAGCGGGTGCGCCCGCTGCTGTGCCATGCGGCGGGCGAGCTGACGGACGCGAAGGCCGAGTGCCTCGAAGCGGCGTCGGCGGCGCTGGAAATGATCCACGTCTATTCGCTCGTTCACGACGACATGCCCTGCATGGACGACGACGAACTGCGCCGCGGCAAGCCCACCGTGCACGTCAGGTATGACGAAGCGACGGCGCTGCTGGTCGGCGACGCGCTGCAATCGCAAGCTTTCGTTGCGCTGACATCGGATGTGCTCGCGCCCGCGCAGCAGGCCGCGCTGGTGCGCGAACTGGCGCTTGCGAGCGGCTCGGTCGGCATGGCGGGCGGTCAGGCGATCGATCTCGCGAGCGTCGGACAAACGCTCACGCGTCCGCAGCTCGAAACGATGCACCGCCTGAAGACGGGCGCACTGCTGCGCGCGGCCGTCCGGATGGGTGCGCTGACGGGCGGAACGCCCGATGCGCAGACGCTGCAGGCGCTCGACGCCTATTCGGCCGCCGTCGGCCTTGCGTTTCAGGTGGTCGACGACATTCTCGACGTCACGACCGATTCCGCGACGCTCGGCAAGACGGCCGGCAAGGACGCAAAGGACGGCAAGCCGACCTACGTGTCGATCATCGGGCTCGACGCGTCGCGCGCGCTGGCTGCGCAACTGCGCAGCGACGCGCACGATGCGCTTGCCCCCTTTGGCGCCCGCGCACAGCGGCTCGCCGAGCTGGCTGATCTCGTGGTGAACCGGGTCAGCTGAAGTGGCTGTAACGCGAAAGCCCGCCGCCCGCACAAGACTTCTGGGGTGTGCGCGAACGAAGTGCGGGCGCGTAAGTTTTCCTACAATGGAACGACGATGTACGACTTGCTGAAAACCATTGACGACCCCGCGGACCTGCGCCGCCTCGATCGCCGCCAGTTGCAACCGCTTGCCGACGAGTTGCGTGCGTTCGTGCTCGACAGCGTATCGCAGACGGGCGGCCATCTGTCGTCCAACCTCGGTACGGTCGAACTGACAATCGCGCTGCACTACGTGTTCGACACGCCGCGCGACCGCATCGTCTGGGATGTGGGTCATCAGACCTATCCTCACAAGATTCTCACGGGCCGCCGCGACCAGATGTCGACGCTGCGCCAGCTCGGCGGCATCTCGGGCTTCCCGCGCCGCGACGAGTCGCCGTACGACACGTTCGGCACCGCGCATTCGAGCACGTCGATTTCAGCGGCGCTCGGCATGGCGATCGGCAGCAAGCTGCGCGGCGAAGACCGCTTCGCGATCGCCGTGATCGGCGACGGCGCGATGACGGCGGGCATGGCCTTCGAGGCGATGAACAACGCCGGCGTCGAAGACGACGTGCCGCTGCTCGTCATCCTCAACGACAACGACATGTCGATCTCGCCGCCCGTTGGCGCGCTGAATCGCCATCTCGCGCGCCTGATGTCGGGCCGCTTCTACGCTGCCGCGCGCGCGGGCGTCGAACGCGTGCTGCGCCATGCGCCACCCGTGCTCGACCTCGCACGCAAGCTCGAAGAGCACGCGAAGGGCATGATCGTCCCGGCTACGCTCTTCGAAGAGTTCGGCTTCAACTACATCGGGCCGATCGACGGCCACGATCTCGATTCGCTGATCCCGACGCTGCTGAACATCAAGGAACTGCGCGGTCCGCAGTTCCTGCACGTCGTGACGAAGAAAGGCCAGGGCTACAAGCTCGCCGAGGCCGATCCCGTGCTGTACCACGGTCCCGGCAAGTTCAATCCGGCAGAAGGCATCAAGCCGTCGACGACGCCCGCCAAAAAGACCTATACGCAGGTCTTCGGCGAATGGCTGTGCGACGCGGCGGAGCTCGATTCGCGCGTGGTCGGCATCACGCCCGCGATGCGCGAAGGCTCGGGCATGGTCGAGTTCGAGAAGCGCTTCCCGGATCGCTACTACGATGTCGGCATCGCCGAGCAGCACGCGGTGACGTTCGCAGGCGGCCTCGCGACGGAAGGACTCAAGCCCGTCGTCGCGATCTATTCGACGTTCCTGCAACGCGCATATGACCAGTTGATCCACGACGTCGCGCTGCAGAATCTGCCCGTTGTGTTCGCAATCGATCGCGCGGGCCTCGTCGGCGCGGACGGCGCGACGCACGCGGGCGCCTATGACCTCGCGTTCCTGCGCTGCATTCCGAACATGACGGTGATGGCGGCATCGGACGAAAACGAATGTCGTCAGATGCTGTACACGGCGCTTCAGCAGCGGAACCCGACGGCTGTGCGTTATCCGCGCGGCGCCGGCACGGGCATCGCGACGGTCAAGCAGATGGCCGCGATTCCGCTCGGCAAGGGCGAAGTGCGCCGCGAGACGTCGCAGCCGGCGGGCAAGCGCATCGCGATTCTTGCGTTCGGCACGATGGTCGCGCCGGCGCTGGCAGCTGCGGAGCAACTCGACGCGACGGTCGCGAACATGCGCTTTGTGAAGCCGCTCGACGCCGACCTCGTGCGCGAGCTGGCCGAGAGCCACGACGCGATCGTCACGGTCGAAGAGGGCTGTGTCATGGGCGGCGCGGGCTCCGCGTGCGTGGAAGCCATGATGGAGAGTGGGGTTATCCGGCCCGTACTACAATTGGGACTTCCCGATCGCTTTATCGATCACGGAGATCCGGCCAAGCTGCTCGCCTCGTGCGGCCTCGACGCCGCGGGTATCGCGAAGTCCATCCGCGAGCGATTTGTGGAGCACGCAAGCGGCAAGTCGGTGAAACGCGTCGCTTAACATGGCGGGCCGCCGGAACGAATAAGCGGCTCGTTGCATCTACTCCAATATGAATCGGCGGGTCGCGTGCCCGCTGGGCTCCGCCGGCGCAAGCCGGCGGTTGTCATTTTGCGCGTCGATTCGCGCTGTCAGCTGCCAGTTGAGGATAAGAACATGAACCAGATGAACCCCGCCTTCGTGATGCCCGACGTGCAAAGCACGGTCGACACCCGCCAGATTCCGATTCAGCGGGTCGGCGTGAAGGCGGTGCGTCATCCGTTGACGGTCCGCACGCCGGACGGCAACGTTCAGCCGACCATCGGCACGTGGAATCTGGATGTCCATCTGCCCGCCGAGGTGAAGGGTACGCACATGTCGCGCTTCGTCGCGCTGCTCGAAGAGAACAAGGCGCCGCTCGATGCGTCCGCGTTCCGCGCGATGCTCGCTTCGATGCTCGAAAAGCTGGAGGCGCTAGCTGGGCGCATCCAGGTGTCGTTTCCGTACTTCGTCAACAAGACGGCACCCGTGTCGGGCGTGCAAAGTCTGCTGGACTACGAGGTGACGCTCACGGCCGATGCTCGCGACGGCGCGACGCGTCTGTTCCTGAAGGTGCTGGTGCCCGTGACGAGCTTGTGTCCGTGCTCGAAGAAGATTTCGGAGTATGGCGCGCACAACCAGCGCTCGCACGTGACGATCGACGCCGAACTGGCCGACGACGTGCCCGTCGAGGACCTGATCCGCATCGCCGAAGACGAGGCGTCGTGCGAACTGTGGGGCTTGCTCAAGCGGCCCGACGAGAAGTTCGTGACCGAGCGCGCGTATGAAAATCCGAAGTTCGTCGAAGACCTGGTGCGCGACGTCGCAACACGTCTGAACGCGGATCGGCGGATCGTCGCGTATGTGCTCGAAGCGGAGAACTTCGAGTCGATCCACAATCACAGCGCGTATGCCGTGATCGAGAACGACAAGCGCAAGGCCTGACCGCTTTCACTGCTTTCAACGTAAAACGGCCGCTCAGCGATGAGCGGCCGTTTTACGTTGTGCGCGGCGCCGTTGTCGGCGTCGTGTGAAAAACGCCTCAGCGCGCCAGCGACGACAGATCCCAGCGCGGCTTCACGGTAAACGCGTAATCGTTGGCGGCCTGCGCGGGCCAGCGTTGCAGCCGCAGCGCGCCCGCGAGCGCGATCATCGCGCCGTTGTCGGTGCACAGCGACAGGTCCGGGTAGTGCACGTCGAAGCCGCGCTTCTTCGCCGCCGCGGACAGCGCCTCGCGCAATTGCCGGTTCGCGCCGACGCCGCCCGCCACCACGAGCCGCTTGAGCTTCGTCTTTTTCAGCGCGGCGAGCGACTTCGTGGCCAGCACGTCGACGGCTGCGTCGACGAAGCCGCGCGCGAGATCGGCCTTGGCCTGCTCGCAGACATTGCTGCCGAGCTTTTTCACATGCGTCAGTACGGCTGTCTTCAGTCCGCTGAAGCTGAAATCGAGGTCGCCCGAATGGAGCATCGGACGCGGCAGCACGACCGCGCCCGGCGTGCCGAATTCCGCGAGCCGCGACACTTCCGGTCCGCCCGGATAGCCGAGGCCCAGCAGCTTCGCGGTTTTGTCGAAGGCTTCGCCGGCGGCGTCGTCGAGCGTTTCGCCGAGCGTCTCGTAGACGCCCACGTCCGTGACGCGCATCAACTGCGTATGGCCGCCCGACACGAGCAGCGCGACGAACGGAAACGGCGGCGGCGCGTCGACCAGCAGCGGCGACAGCAAATGCCCTTCCAGGTGATGAATGCCGATGGTCGGCTTGTTCCACGCCATCGCGAGCGAATTGGCGATGCTCGCGCCGACCAGCAGCGCGCCCGCGAGCCCCGGGCCTTGCGTGTAGGCAATCGCGTCGATGTCGCCGCGCGCGGCACCCGAGCGCTCCAGCACCTCTTCGAGCAGCGGCAGCGCGCGCCGGATATGGTCGCGCGATGCCAGCTCGGGCACCACGCCGCCGTATTCGCGATGCATCGCGATCTGCGAATGCAGCGCGTGCGCGAGCAGGCCGCGTTCGGTGTCGTAGAGCGCGAGGCCGGTTTCGTCGCAGGAGCTTTCTATGCCGAGAACGAGCATGATTCGAACGCCAATCGGAGTCAGTCGGGGCGTCTGGGAAGGGCGCCCGAACCATAAAAGAGGAGCCTGAAAGTATAGCAGCGCGAGCGCTGCGGCGCCGGAGCCGCCCGTCGCGCCGGTACAATGCAGCCCCATGGAATCCTTCGATATCGCCGTAATCGGCGCGGGCGCGGCGGGCATGATGTGCGCATCGGTGGCGGGGCAGCTCGGCCGGCGCGTCGTCCTGATCGACCACGCGGCGCGGCTCGCCGAAAAAATCCGTATCTCGGGCGGCGGCCGCTGTAACTTCACGAACCTGTACGCCGGGCCCGCGAATTATCTGTCGGCGAATCCGCATTTCTGCCGCTCGGCCCTCGCGCGCTACACGCCGCGCGATTTCATGGCGCTGCTCAAGCAATATCGCGTGACGTGGCACGAAAAGCACAAGGGACAACTGTTCTGCGACCAGTCGAGCGATGCCGTCATCGACGTGCTGAAGAGCGAATGCGACGCCGGCAACATCGCGTGGCGCCGGCCGCTCGCCGTCGAGGAGGCGCGCCATGCCGATTCCGACGGCTTCACGCTGGACACGCGCGCCGGTCCGATCCGCGCCCGTGCGCTCGTCGTCGCGACGGGCGGGCTGTCGATTCCGAAGATCGGCGCAACGGATTTCGCCTATCGTCTCGCGAAGCAGTTCGGACACAAGCTGATCGATACACGGCCGGCTCTCGTGCCGCTCACGTTTGCTTCCGCCGACTGGCAGCCGTTTTCGGAGCTTTCGGGCGTCTCGTTGGAAGTGCATCTGGCGACGGGCGCGAAGAAGTCGGGCGGCGAGTTCGTCGAAGACCTGCTGCTCACGCATCGCGGGCTCTCCGGTCCCGGCGTGCTGCAGATTTCGAGCTACTGGCAGCCGGGGGAGCCCGTGCATATCAACCTGCTGCCGGAACAGGACGCCGTCGCGGCGCTGCTGGAGGCGAAAAGCGCGACGAAGCGCCAGATCGCGAATCTGCTCGCCGAATGGGTGCCGACGCGCCTCGCGCACGTGTGGCTGCAAACGCACGGCGTGCCCGCCGAAGCGCGTCTTGCCGATCTGCCCGACAAGTCGCTGCGGCGGGTCGGCGAGGCGCTGTCGCGCTGGACGCTCACGCCGAACGGCACCGAAGGGTACAAGAAAGCCGAGGTGACGCGCGGGGGCATCGACACGCGAGAGCTGTCGTCGGCGACGATGATGAGCGCGCGCGTGCCCGGTCTGTACTTCATCGGGGAGGCCGTCGACGTGACGGGCTGGCTCGGCGGCTACAACTTCCAGTGGGCGTGGGCGTCAGGCGTGGCGGCAGGCCAGGCGGCCGCCGAATACGTCGGGACGCATGGCCGGGCGCTCGCAAAATAAGGGCTTGACACCGTCATATGATTGTGCGAAACACCTGCTATACTTTCCCTTCTTTGCCAAGCTCCGTTATTGAAAGATGACGACTATCCGCGTTAAAGAAAACGAGCCTTTTGAAGTCGCGATGCGCCGCTTCAAGCGCACGATCGAAAAGAACGGCCTGCTGACCGAACTGCGTGCGCGCGAGTTTTACGAAAAGCCGACGTCAGAACGCAAGCGGAAAAAGGCGGCTGCAGTGAAGCGCCATTTCAAGCGCCTGCGCAGCCAGCAACTGCCCAAGAAGTTTTACTGATTCAACGTGAAGTCGCGGCTCTCGCCCGATGTTTCCGCGAAAGCAGCGGTTCACACAAGGTGACGGCGTGCAAGTGAGCCGGCGCTGCGGCAACCGGCCTCGAACGGTCCCAAACGGCTCCAGGCCGTTTCGGTCAGAGTTCCGCAAGGCCTCATCCAGATGCGCGAATTCATTGTGTATCCGGACCAACCCGGGTTTCAGCACGGGTACTAACCCGCTTGAGGAACGATCCCAAGCGGGTTTTTGCGCTCTGCACCGCGTCTTCACCCGCTTTTTTAACTCCACGCATTCAGGTGAACGATGAGTCTCAAGGTCCGAATCAATGACGATATGAAAGCAGCGATGCGCGCGCGCGAAACCGAGCGCCTCGGCACGATCCGGCTGCTGCTCGCTGCCATCAAGCAGCGTGAAGTCGACGATCGCGTGGAACTGGACGATGCCGGCGTGACGGCCGTCGTCGACAAGATGATCAAGCAGCGCAAGGACTCGATTGCCCAGTTCGAAACGGCCGGCCGCACCGATCTCGTCGAAAAGGAACAGGCCGAAGTGGCTGTGCTGAGTGCCTATATGCCCGAGCAGCTGTCGGACGCGGAAATCGCCGCCGAAGTGCAGGCGGCCGTCGCGCAGGTCGGCGCCGCCGGTCCGCAGGACATGGGCAAGGTGATGGGCGTGCTGAAGCCGAAGCTCGCCGGCCGAGCCGACATGACGGCCGTGTCCGCACAGGTCAAGGCCGCGCTGTCGAAATAAGCCAGTCGTTGATTTTCGCCGTGCGTGCCTGCTGCCTCGCGGCTGCGCGCACGGTAGGCGCGGCTCGCGCCAGTGCCTTACCCCACTGCCTCACTCCTTTTAAGGCCGCGTCTCCACTGTGATTCCGCATTCCTTCCTGCAAGACCTGTTGAACCGCGTCGATATCGTCGACGTGGTCGGCCGGTATGTGCAGTTGAAAAAGGGCGGCGCGAACTTCATGGGACTCTGTCCGTTTCACAACGAAAAGAGCCCTTCGTTCACCGTTAGTCCGACTAAGCAGTTCTATCACTGCTTCGGCTGCGGCGCGCATGGCACGGCCATCGGCTTTCTGATGGAGCACGCGGGGCTGTCGTTCCCGGAAGCCGTCAATGAGCTGGCTCAATCCGTCGGTCTGACCGTGCCGCAGGAGCCCGCACCAATGCGCGGCGGCGGCTCGGGAAGCGGCGGTTCGGCAGGCGAAGGCTACGCGCCAGCCGTATCGAAGGCCGTGGCGACGGCGCTGACCGACGTGATGCAGACG
The DNA here is from genome assembly GCF_040965635.1 of Paraburkholderia phymatum. Lineage (GTDB taxonomy): Bacteria > Pseudomonadota > Gammaproteobacteria > Burkholderiales > Burkholderiaceae > Paraburkholderia > Paraburkholderia phymatum_B. The sequence goes on along the minus strand of NZ_JBFRCH010000008.1, from coordinate 6,301 downwards.
GCCAACGACTACTACCGCACTCAGTTGCGCGGCGCGCCGAACGCGATCCAGTACCTCAAGAAGCGCGGTCTGACGGGCGAAATCGCGAAACGCTTCGGCCTCGGCTACGCGCCCGACGGCTGGCAGAACCTCGAAGCGGCATTCCCCAACTATCGGGACGACACCCTCGTCGAGGCGGGCCTCGTGATCGTCAGCGAGAAGTCGGATGCCCAGGGACAGAACCGGCGCTACGACCGCTTCCGTGAACGCGTGATGTTCCCGATCCGCAACGTGAAAGGCCAGGTGATCGGCTTTGGCGGACGTGTGCTCGACGGCGGCGAGCCCAAATATTTGAATTCGCCCGAAACGCCATTATTTAACAAAGGCAGCGAGCTGTATGGCCTGTTCGAGGCGCGGCTCGCGATCCGTGAACAGGGCTACGTGCTGGTCGTCGAAGGTTATATGGACGTGGTTGCACTCGCGCAGCTGGGCTTCGAGAACGCCGTTGCGACGCTGGGCACGGCCTGCACGCCAATTCATGTGCAGAAACTGATGCGCCAGACGGATACCGTCGTGTTCAGTTTCGACGGCGATTCGGCGGGCCGCCGCGCCGCGCGCCGCGCGCTCGACGCATGCCTGCCGCATGCCGCCGACAACCGCACGATCCGATTCCTGTTCCTGCCGGCCGAGCATGATCCCGACAGCTACGTCCGCGAATTCGGCACCGACGCCTTCGCGGAACAGGTGCGTCGCGCGATGCCGCTGTCACAGTTCCTGCTGAACGAGGTGCTGGCGGGCAAAGAGCTGGATCAGCCCGAAGGCCGCGCGCGGGCGCTCTTCGACGCGAAGCCGCTCTTGCAGATGCTGCCCGCAAACGCTTTGCGCGCACAGATCATGCACATGTTCGCGAACCGGCTCGACGTGCCGTTCGAGGAAGTGGCCGCTTTGTGCGAAGTCGATGCTCGGATCGCGGCCGTAGCACGCAGCGCGCCTGCCCGCAAGGATCGCCGCAGCGTCACGGGCATTGAGCAGCGGGCGCTGCGGAATCTGGTGATGCATCCGCGCATCGTCGCGGCGCTCGACGAAGAAGAAGAGCAGGCGCTGCTACAGGTTACGCGGCACGGCGAACTGTTCGAGGAAGTGACGACGCACGCGCGCGGGCTGGGCGACACGGCGGAATTTCAGTTGCTGTCCGATCTGTTGCGAAACGGGGCGAACGCCCCCACCTTCGAGGAAATCTTCCGCGAAATTCTGGACTATGATGAAAACGTCCGGGATTTGCTGTTGAAGAATCCCGAGGATGCGACGGTCGCCGACGAGCGCCGCGAGCACGAGCGCCTCGCCGGTGAGGAATTGAAGGCCGCCATTCTGAAGATGCGCTATGACGCGTATTGCGAGCGGCTGGATCAATTGTCGCGTCAGTCGAGGCACACCCCTGAGGAGTTTTCGGAATTGACGGAGCTGATGAAAAAACGCGCTGACATGAAGCGTCAGCTCGGACAGTGAAAGGGAAGGGCTGAAACCCGGGTGCTATAATAAAAGGTTCTCAGCGGTTTTGTTTTCCAGGCAAAGGCGATAAAAGGCGATTGCAATGGTAAAGACTACAGGCGGAAAAAGGGCGACAGGCAAAGGCTCGGAGGAGCCGAAAAAGACCACCAGGGTCAGCGCAGCCAGGCCGGCTTCTTCCGCCAGAAAGGCGTCTGCCGAAACCGCCACGCCAGTAGCCCGGAAGAAAGCCTCGACCTCTTCAGCCGCGAGAGCGGCGTCGGTGACTTCGAAGTCGGTGGCATCGGTTGCGAAGCGGCAAGGAGTCAGAAGCGAAAGGGAAGCGGATGTCGCGCGGGACGATGCGGCTGCCCGCGAGTCTTTGGTATCCACGGTTCAACCGGCTGTTGTCCAGCAGCCGGCAGTCGAGACTACAGCCGGTATGGCGAACTCCATGACGAAAAAGCTGAACGAAGTATCCGTCGATGACGACGCAACCCAGAGCGAAGAAGCTGCAACTCCCGCTCCGGGCAAAGGCGAAAAGGCCAGGGCACGCGACCGCCGCGCAAAGGAAAAGGCGCTGCTCAAGGACGCGTTCGCGTCTTCGCAGCCTGGTACCGTCGAGGAGCTTGAAGAGCGCCGCTCGAAGCTGCGCGCGCTGATCAAGCTCGGCAAGGAGCGCGGCTTCCTGACCTATGGCGAGATCAACGACCACCTTCCGGACAACTTCACGGAAACCGAGGCGATCGAAGGCATCATCAGCACGTTCAACGACATGGGTGTCGCCGTCTACGAGCAGGCGCCCGATGCCGAAACGCTGCTGCTGAACGACAACGCGCCCAACGCTTCTTCGGACGATGAAGTGGAAGAGGAAGCGGAAGTCGCGCTTTCCACCGTCGACTCCGAATTCGGCCGCACGACCGACCCGGTGCGTATGTACATGCGCGAGATGGGCACCGTCGAGCTGCTCACGCGCGAAGGCGAAATCGAAATCGCGAAGCGCATCGAAGACGGCCTGAAGCATATGGTGATGGCCATCTCCGCGTGCCCGACCACGATCGCCGATATTCTCGCGATGGCGGAGCGTGTCGCGAACGAAGAGATTCGCATCGATGAACTCGTCGACGGTCTGATCGACGCGAACGCGGAAGACGCGGACGGCTTCTCCGAACAGGAAGCCGAAGCGATCGAGAACGAAGACGAAGAAGCCGAAGAAGACGAGGCCGAAGAAGAGGAAGACGACGATGGCGCCGCGCAAGCGACGGCCAACGCCGCGCAGCTCGAGGAACTGAAGCGTCTGTCGCTCGAAAAATTCGCGCTGATCAGCGAATGGTTCGACAAGATGCGCCGTGCGTTCGAGAAGGAAGGCTACAAGTCGAAGTCCTACCTGAAGGCGCAGGAAACCATTCAGGACGAGCTGATGATGATCCGCTTCACCGCGCGTACCGTCGAGCGTCTGTGCGACACGCTGCGCGCGCAGGTGGACGAAGTACGCCAGGTCGAGCGTCAGATCCTGCATACGGTAGTCGACAAGTGCGGCATGCCGCGTGCTGAGTTCATCGCGCGTTTCCCGGGCAACGAGACAGACCTCGAATGGGCCGACAAGATCGTCGCCGAGAATCACTCGTATAGCGCGATCCTGTCGCGTAACGTCCCCGCTATCCGCGAACAGCAGCAACGTCTGCTCGACTTGCAGGCGCGCGTCGTGTTGCCGCTGAAGGACCTGAAGGAAACCAACCGCCAGATGGCGGCGGGCGAACTGAAGGCGCGTCAGGCGAAGCGCGAGATGACGGAGGCGAACCTGCGTCTCGTGATCTCGATTGCGAAGAAGTACACGAATCGCGGCCTGCAGTTTCTCGATCTGATCCAGGAAGGTAACATCGGCCTGATGAAGGCGGTGGACAAGTTCGAATATCGACGCGGCTACAAGTTCTCGACGTACGCGACGTGGTGGATTCGCCAGGCCATCACCCGCTCTATCGCGGACCAGGCGCGCACGATCCGTATCCCGGTTCACATGATCGAAACGATCAACAAGATGAACCGCATCTCGCGCCAGATTCTGCAGGAAACGGGCCTCGAGCCCGATCCGGCAACGCTCGCCGAGAAGATGGAGATGCCGGAAGACAAGATCCGCAAGATCATGAAGATCGCGAAGGAGCCGATCTCGATGGAAACGCCCATCGGCGACGACGACGATTCGCATCTCGGCGATTTCATCGAGGACACGAACACGGTCGCGCCGTCGGACGCCGCGCTGCACGCGAGCATGCGCGATGTGGTGAAGGACGTGCTCGATTCGCTGACGCCGCGCGAAGCGAAGGTGCTGCGCATGCGTTTCGGTATCGAAATGAGCACCGACCATACGCTGGAAGAAGTCGGCAAGCAGTTCGACGTGACGCGTGAGCGTATTCGCCAGATCGAGGCGAAGGCGCTGCGTAAGCTGCGTCACCCGAGCCGCTCGGACAAGCTGAAGTCGTTCCTTGAAGGCAACTGATCGAGGTGCGTTCGTTGACTGCTCGCTGACTTGATCTGCATATGGGGCTTCCCGATCGTTTGTTCAGCGAAGCGATCACGGAAGCCCTTTTTTCGTGTAGTATGTCGGCCAATCAATGAACAGGCCCGGCCTTCAGACCGGGTCTTTTTGTTGGTCCCCTCCTGGCTTCGTCGTGAAGCATCGTTGGGCCGGACGCCGTGCTGGTTGCAGGCAGCGGACTCATAATCCGCCTCCGAAAGGACATCGTGGGTTCGAATCCCACCCGGCCCACCAAGCAATTCCGGCTATTACGCGCCGGATTTCTCGCTCCGCAAAAAACCCTCTGTTCCGCAATTCCTTCTATCGGGTCGCTCCGGCCGTGTCGCCTCGGCGCTTACGAACGTAGTGTTCGGTCATGCTGATCGAGCCGTGTCCGAACTGCTTCTTGGCCTGCGGGACGTTGCCGGTCGAAGTCGTCTTGTCCGTCCCCGCCTTCGCCCGAAAGTACCGTAAAGAGGACTTCGCCAAACGCGTGAGAGCGATGACGCGGAGACTCTCATGCGGGCCATTCATTCGAAACATCCAAAAGCGACCCTTCGTCTTTTTTCGTTGGGGATTAGGCACGGCGTCGGCCATCGTTCAAGATTCCGGTACTTGAAGATCGGGGGTGTAGACTCGCGCCTTATCTCCTCGTTAACGGGATGCCTCGACCGGGGGCCATTCGACAAGCGGCTGATCCGAGCGCACGTAAAGCGGGTGACGTGGCGAACCGTCGTTAGTCGTGCCGAGGCACCACAATCGAGCACCGGCGTCAGTCAGGATGCTGGCGACGTGTGCGGCGCGTTCCGCCTTTGCATTCGAACCCCACGCGCAAACCACGAGGCCGCATTCGCGCGCTAAGTTCCGCAGGTAGTCGTCGTTATCTGGGCCGACCGGATCGGGATGCGACCAGAGCGCGGCAGGATCAGTCGAGCGCAGCGCGTAGAGATTTGCTGCGGCGAGACCATTGCAGTCCCACAGCCTTGCAAAGCCGCGGCAGCGACGAATGGTCGGATCGTCGAGCGTCGCATCGGCCGTACTCGGGTTCAGCATCACAAACAGCGCAGTCGACTTCGTAGGCGACATCGACTCGGCGTGACGCATCAGGAGGTAGCGGTATTGCCCGCAAGGGCTAATGATCGCGCTCATGCTACGACTCCTGCGAACGATAGGGGACCGTCATGGCCTTCGATCCCACGCGGCTTTGCGCGCGCGCTCACGCCGAGGAAGACGCGGTGTGTGGCGGGTCGACCGAATATGAGTGGAAGAATCGGTAGAAGACGGTCGCTGTTACCTCTGCCACTGATTGTGCCGTCGCTGCACGGTCGCTGAAAACACGACGCCCCGGCATTTCCTATAGGCGCGGGGCGTTTTCATTGGCTCAAGTTATTCGGCAATGCGTTTGAAACTGGCGTAGTAATCGTCGGTGTAGTAGCAGTCGCCGGTTTGCCTGCGCGGTCCACCACATACGATCCGGCGCTGCCCGCGATCCGTCGAGCCAGGCGTGCGTACCGTGTATGTGTGGTAGTAGCCGCGCGGCTGCTTCGGCAGCAAGAGCGCACTGTTGCGGAACAGGACGCCGTCCTCGTTAAAAGGGAAAGGGCCGCCCGCTTTGATCAGCCGAAGCGTTTCGGCGGCTTCCCCAGGCAACTGTGTCCTGGTGACGGCGACCAGTGCGCCCGTCCCTCGCGCGCCCGATGCGGCGGGTGTGCCGCTCGCGCCTTGCGCTGGCTGACCCGGCGCCTGGCTCGCGGATGCACCCGATGCCTCAGTGACGTTTTGCGAACCGTCCTTGCCGCATCCGCCGAGGATTGCGCTCAAGGCGACAATGCAGGAGAAAGCGAACGTTCTCTTCACGAAACGGTTCTCCCTCGTTGACCAGAATTCGACGACCAGGATAGATGTAAAGGTATCGCTAATGGCAGAGCGAATCAACGTTCGGCCGGGAATAGGGGTTTTTTTTACTCGATAGCCGGGCCCGATGCGCGGCTCTCGGCGTTCGAGAAGTATGCAAATCAAGCAGATTGCAGTGGGGCTCGCTTCATCGTCGAGTTGCTTCGGGAAATTTATACGATGAAGCCTCGAACGGTCCATTGCTCCCTTGCTTGCCCATGTCTAGAGCGACAACCGGACCAAGCGGACATCCGTGACAGCGTACGTCACGTCTATCGCATATCAGAACGGTTGAGCTAGAGTGAGCGTGAGCACGTAAATCGATGGGGCAATGATCAAGATAAATGATGTTGAAGGAATCAAGTAAAACGGGGGCGATGATGCCCCCGTTGTCGTTTCAGAACGGCTCGTCGGCCGGCCGGTGCGGCG